>CAVSVL010000001.1:0-41858 GCA_963731025.1 uncultured delta proteobacterium
GGCTTCAAAATATTTTGAGATACTATTAAGAGAAACAATCACTAAAGGTATTATGGCAAAAAAAAGCCCCTAGGCATCCGTTTGACCAGGGGCTACTGTGGGGGTTGGTAGTCCAGGGGAAGCGGCTATTAAAACCCCTAATTGAATCAACTTCTTTAAATGCCGTTATTAGCTCGATATTTGTCAAGTGATATAAATTTTATATATCTAACCGAGAACTAAGATGCACGTGCATAAGAGAAGCCATTTCTTAACTACCGACCATAGACAGTGCAAAAACCATGCTAAATTTGCTTTTTGCGACACACTGCAATTTATATTGTTATAAAATCAGATGATTATATAATTTGAAAATTCTGATCGACAGTGTTAATTCAAATCAAAACATCTGAATTATGAAATATACTCCATAATTTTATGGAAATTTTTTCATAATACTACCCCCATGGGATAAACAGGAACGGGTGAAGAGGAACCGAGGAAGATAAGTGATGGCCGTCAAGTTTTCAAATGACCTCAAAATAATCGTTACCGATTTAAACAAAAAGGGGTTAGCCAAAATGGTAGCTAACCCCTTTAAAATAATGTCTTTTATTATCAACACATCCGGAAGTATACAGCGAAATGCCTGGAGCCTGGTCCGGAAAAAATGGATGGAAACAAATTAGTGTTTGAAACTTCTCTGCCCAGTATAGACCATGGTCGCACCCACCTCGTTACAAGCCTCAATGGACTGGTAGTCATTTTCAGATCCACCCGGATGAATCACGGAAGTAACACCTTCTTTCAAGCCGACATCAATACCGTCTCTAAAAGGGAAAAAGGCGTCACTGACCATGGCGGAGCCGATCAGTCCCCCTTTTTCACCCGCCACTTTAGCATCAATTTCCGACCTTTTATCCTCGTCTTTTAAATCATTATAGGGCATATTATGCATTTCAAAGCAGTAACGGTCTGCCAGCTTTCGGTAGGCCTTGTCCCTTGCAATTTCGGCAACACCCACCCGGTCTTGTTCACCGGTGCCGATGCCGACGGTGACTTCGTCTTTGACATAAATGACGGAATTGGATGTAATGCCGGATTCAACAAGCCACCCGAACAGCAGATCGTTATATTCCTGTTCCGTGGGTTCACGGTTGACCTGATACTGCTTTTCTTTATATTCGCATGCGGCAAGTTTTAGATCTGCCTTTGTCCGGGCTGCCGGCACAAAAGACCATTGGGCGATGATACCACCGTCAATCAGACTCTTGAATTCCACACATCTTTGTCCCACAAAGTTTTGAAGCCGGTTGATATTATCTATGCGTATCACTCTGAGGTTTTTTTTCTTTGCAAAAATATCCATGACACCGTCTTCAAAATCGGGAGCAACAACCACTTCAGCGTATTGTTCGGTGATTGCTTCCGCCGCTGCCCGATCAACCGCCCTGTTTACGGCAATACATCCTCCGAATGCCGCCACCCTGTCTGCCATGTTTGCCTTTTGATACGCATCGACCAAGGTATCAGCCCGGGCAACGCCACAAGGATTGTTGTGCTTGACAATGACAACGGTGGGTTTATCCACAAAATATCTTAAAATGTTTAAAGAGTTGTCTGCATCGGTCAGATTGGTTTTGCCGGGATGCTTACCGGATTGCAACAACTCGATGTCTGATGCCAGATATTGACCCGGCTGGATCGATTTGGTTTCCCCTAAAACCAGATTGCCGTTGATCAGTTTGTAAAGGGCGGCTTCCTGGCCTGGATTTTCACCGTATCTGAGCCCTTTTTGGATGTTATCGATGGTCCAGGCCACTTTTTCATAAAAAAGGGTTTGTCTGTTATCCCGATCCACAAAACTAATCTCCATCTCGGGTGGAAAGTGATCGTCCATTATTGTCCGATACATTTTCTTTAAATCTTCAGCCATTTTTTTCTCCTTTTTTTTAGGCTATTAAAATTTTCGTAATAGTTTGCTGAGGGGGCAGGGAGTTTTTCTAAATCGCCGCTCCATGGATAATCTTTTTTTAAAACGCGTGATCACGCCAGTCGAAGATGCCGCTGGCGGTGAGGCGGACAAGACTCGTGGCAAGGGACCGTCTTGAAAGAACCATCGCCAGTCTAACTTTATGAATTAAATTTCCAATTAAAGCAAAACATTTGTTCATAGTCCGGAAAGGTTCTTTCATTCTTGTTGGGTCGTAGCTGAAAGCGAAGACCAAACGAGCCCTTATTCACGAGTTTTATCCGCCCTCGGCGTGATCTTTCAGCAAAAAATTTTATTATATCTGAAGCGGTCGTGGTTAAAAAAAATATGATACGATATCCGTCTATAAAGTATAACACCCAGCCACATCATCAACTGTTCTGGAACCCAAAAAGTCTGCGATCGTCCGGTCGTAGACCGCGGTGTGATCAAATGCCTTTTGGGCAAGACGGTAGCGAAGACCCAGCGATATAGCGCCGTTATTTGAATCCATTTCTGATAAAATCGTTGTATAGTCCGATGGATCGACCACCGATGCAACCCTTATATAATTTTTTGCAGATGCTCTTATCATGCACGGCCCGCCAATATCTATATTACCGCGAGCCATTTCAACCGTCACCCCTTCTTTTGAAATGGTGTCTTTAAAAGGATATAAATTGCAAAGGGTCATATCAATGTGAACGGAACCTGTTCGCCGGATGTCCTCATTGTGGGCATCATTGTAGGTTTCGGTGAGCAGTCCGAGATATATTTTAAAATCCAGCGTCTTCACAAGACCACCCTGAGTCTCCGGCTGACCCGTGTATTCCGAAACCGGTGTCAGGCAGGAATCCGCCGTGTCTCCGAGAATTTCCTTGATTTTTTTGTACGTGCCGCCGGTTGAAAAAATTTTTACCTCAGGATTTATCCGGATAAGTTCCGGTATGAACGTTTCCAAACCGCTTTTGTCAAAAACACTTGCAAGGACATGTCTGACCTTGACGAAATCATCTATTCTTTCCACCACATTCATACTCATAGTATTGACCCCTTTCTCCCGTAGGTATTAAAAGTTGCTTTGACACGAGACGAAACTCCATATATAAACGAGAACATTCACCCTAAAGTGTGCACTTACTATTATCTTGTCAGAAATTCAAGAGGACATCGCATAAAACATGATTAACGTTTTATTCGTCAGCCTGGTTTTCATGTTCGGCCTGTGCATTGGAAGTTTTTTAAACGTCTGCATCTATCGGTTGCCGTCTTCAACATCCATTATAAATCCTTCCCGCTCATTCTGCCCGCAGTGCAACAGTGCCATACAATTTTATGACAACATTCCTGTTTTAAGTTACTTATGGCTCAAAGGCCGGTGCCGGAACTGCAAGGCACCCATTTCATTTCGCTATCCTTTGGTTGAGTTGATGACCGGAACTCTTGCCATCGCCATTCTTTTCAAGTTTGGTCTGACTTTGGAAGGTGTCGTATACTTTGTTTTTATGTCATCGCTGCTGGTCATTACCTTTATTGATATTGATCATAAAATCATCCCGGATATTATCTCTCTTCCCGGGATTCCCATCGGCCTTGCGGCTTCATTTGTTTTACCTGCCATGACGTTTACATCCTCTCTGCTGGGCTTGCTGGCAGGCGGGGGCAGTCTTTTGCTGGTGGCATGGACATACAGTCTCATCACCCGCAAAGAAGGTATGGGGGGTGGAGACATCAAACTTTTAGGGATGATTGGCGCCTTTGTCGGCTGGAAAGGGGTTATCTTTACCATTTTTGCCGCATCGCTTACAGGAACTTTGGTGGGAATGATTGTGATGTTGCTAAAGGGGAAAAATCTGAAATTCGCCATTCCATTCGGCCCATTTCTTTCCATTGGTGCCATGTCGTATGTTTTCTTTGGAGAGAAGGTTCTGATTTGGTATTTTCATTCATTTTAGTTAAGATGCTATCATCACCTTAAGATACAAATCTCCCCGTTGGCCGTCGGGGGTTGTTTTACCCAAACCTTTCAAACGAAGCTTACTCCCTTCTTTCACGCCGGAAGGAACAATCACTTTGACGATCCGTTTTTGAAATCCTTTCGGGATATTGATCAGCTTTTGTGTTCCTGTAAGCGCTTCGAATGACGTAATGTCAATGGTTCCATAAAGGTGAGGCTCTTTACCAATGCCACCGGGTCGAACCACCTGAAGGCGGTGCGTTTTTCTTTTGGCAGTGACACGACGCATCTTACCGCTGACTCCGGTTTCGGGTAGCGCCAGAAAAATCTTTAAAAAAACGATTCCAAAAACAAATCCTCCGATATGGGCCCACCATGCAATTCCACCGATATTGCCATGGCTGCCTGCTGCATTTAGAAACTGAAGAACAAACCAAAAGCCCAGAAAGAAAAACGCCGGGATTTCAATAAACCAGGGGATAAAAATAATGGGAATCAGGGTTAATATTTTGGAATGGGGATGAAGAACCAAATAAGCCCCCATGACACCGGCAATGGCCCCGCTGGCCCCGATAGTGGGCATATTGGAATGAAGATTTAAAAGAAGATGGGAAAGGCCCGATGTAATTCCGCACAGCAGATAAAAAACAAGGTACCGAAAAGGCCCCAGACGATCTTCGACGTTATCACCGAATATGTAAAGAAACCACATGTTGCCCAGAAGATGCCAGAACCCGCCGTGAAGAAACATGAAAGAGAGCAAAGACAAAAGCTGCTGACCGGTGGTAAAATAAGATGAAATTTGCGGCATTGAGTATCTGGCGGGAACCAGGCCGTAAATATAAAGAAAACGATCTAAATTGGCCCCTTGGGACAACTCAAACAGAAAAAGGACAACGTTGATACCGATAATTGTATAGTTTGCAACTGGATAATTTTTGGAAGCTATTGTGTCGCGAATAGGTATCATGACAATTCATCAGCTGCATTTATCAGCGAAACTCAATACAAGCTATCTCAAAAATACATCTAACGCTCAATTACGGCGTTGCCCCGTATGACGGGATTTGCAACGAGCCGCTTCAAAATGCTCACATACTCCCATGTATGCTCCGCTTTTTCATCGGTTCGCGCCTTGTCCTTGTACCTAATCTGCATTTTTGAGATGGCTTGAAGTCGGATCAATGATGAAAATTAATCAAGAAACAGTTCGAGAAAGCGCCTCAACAGCCAGTTGACCCACGGTACGTTCCACCAGATTCATGCTGATGAAGATGTTTATTCTTGCTTCATCGGCAACTAAACTTTTGAGCAAGGAAACTGTCATTTCTGAAGGTATCGCCCCAGCCACCCAGGCTGCCAGTCCACGATGGACGGCATCTTTTGATCGCATAAACAAAGGAAGATAAGCTGCTGCATCCCGGACAAGCTCAGGACGGGTATGGGCAAGTCTGCCCAATCCCCAGAGCACCCCCCGTTGCAGCATCTCGTGTTCGAGAAAGTTACCTGCCTCGTTAATGTAAGATACCAGGATACAGGCGTACTCCTTGGCCAACCTGTCATGACGGGCCATGATTTCTCCCATGGCCTCCGGAGATCCCCAGCCGATCCCTCCGGATTCGTCGTTTAAATTCCACATCAGGCGCCGCATGACGATGCGGGCAGGCTCAAGATCTTCACGGGCAAGACGCACGACGACAACACCCATTGCCGTAACTGCACGCCATTTGATCAATTCGTCCGTATTGTAAAAAAAGGAAAGAAGGGGACTGACGACCCTTCGAGCCGGTATGAGACAGATCTCTTCAAGGCTCTTTTCAAATGCTTCATCTTTTAAAAGTGCCAAAAGTATTTTCTTGAGCTGCCTGCTGCCCATTTATTTGCCCCGCGAAATTCCGGGCGATAAAGATCCTATGTAATAGGTTAGTCCTTTGAAACAAATCGATTTAAAAGGACATGAATAAAACACATCGAGTCACCTTTAAACACAAACAACGCCATCTTCTTCATATCAAACTCACAATGATTTGGTTTTATTAACCCTATTCCTCTTCCCAGTAGATACAATCTTCAGGGCAGTACTTTATTGCCTCATCGACTTCCGTCTCCGGATAAGAGGTCATCTCGATGATTTCAATATATCCGACATCATTCAGCCTGAAAACAAAGGGGCAGACCTCAATACAAGCACCGCACACACTGCACCGACTCAAATCAACAACCGGTATTTTCATTGTTTATCGTTAATCGCTTTTCCGATTTTTTGACCCAGTTCAAAACAAGCCCCTAATCCCTTCTTTTCCGGAACATACTGAATTTTGATACCGGGATCGATGATGTCGAATTTCATGGCTTCGAGTTCTTTATTGATCAGCTTGACCGCTTCACCGCTCCACCCGTAAGAACCAAAAGCAGCACCGATTTTGTTTAAAGGTTTGAGCCCTTTCATATAAACCAGAAAATCACTGACCGTGGGAAACAACTGGTTGTTAAGTGTCGGCGATCCTACGACAACAGCTGCGGCATCGAGGACTTCCGTCATGATCTCACTGCGATGGGAGCTTCGTATATGTATCGGTCTTACCGATACACCCTCATCGGCGATTCCCGCCGAGATCTCATCGGCCATGGCTTCAGTACTGTGCCACATGGTGTCGTAGATCACAACCGCTTTTTTCTCTTGCTCCTGTTTGGCCCATTTTGCATATGCGTTGACAATCTTGTCCGGATCTTTTCGCCATATGATTCCGTGATCCGGACAGATCATATCGATTTCAAGGCCCAATTGTGCAACCGTATCCAAAAGCTTTAGAATCAACGGCGAATACAGAAGCAAAATATTGGCATAGTACTTTTTTGCATGATGCATGATATCGTCTCCGACCTGGTCATCGAATCTTTCATGTCCTGCATAATGCTGTCCGAAACCGTCACTGGAAAAGAGAATTTTGTCTTCCTTCAAATAGGTAAACATGCTGTCCGGCCAGTGAACCATTCGGGTTTCAAGAAATGTCAGGGTTCGGTTTCCTATACTCAACTCCTCGCCCGTACCAACCGGATGATAATTCCATTTTTGGGAAAAATGTCGGGCCAAATTTTTGGCGCCCATTTTTGAACAATACAGCGGCTTATCTTCACCAACCTTGTGCATCACCCGCGGTAATCCGCCGGAATGGTCCATTTCCGTATGATTGCTAATGACATAGTCAATTTTTTTCGGATCGATTATTTTTGATATATTGTCAAGAAGTTGATCCGAATAATTCTTCTTGACGGTGTCGATGAGCGCAATTTTTTCATCGACGATTAAAAATGCGTTATAACTGGTACCTCGATACGTCGAATATCCATGGAAATCCCTTATGTTCCAATCGATAACGCCAACATCATAAATTCCCTTTGTTATTTCTACCGGTCTCATCTTCCTCCTGTCCTGTCATTACTCTTTTTCAAAATCATCTTTGGATGCACCGCACACCGGACATTCCCAATCACTCGGCACATCTTCCCATTTTGTGCCTGGTTCTACACCGTTATCAGGATCACCTTGTTCCGGATCATAAACATAACCGCAAACCGTACATACATACTTGTCCATTTGAATCCTCCTTTTTTATTGAATTGATGTAATAGTATAGTCCTTTGAAATCGATTTCATTGGTTTTCGTTTTCAGCTTCCGACTTCGTTTTTCGAGCTACGACGGGACAAGACGCCCAACAAGAAAGAGCTTCAGGTATGATTAAATTTTTGACTGGAAGCTGTCTGAGTGAATTAGGGATCGTTTTGAAAGAACCATAAGTGATTTAACGTTATGGATGCACCCCCTTTTAAAGCAGAGATCTTTATAAATAGCCTGGGCAGGTTCTTTCATTACGAGCCCTTACTCACGAGTTCTTCCAGCCAAAAATTTTATTATACCTGAAGCGGGAAAGGGTTACGAACTTATAAAATTTACTCCATTTGATTTTGGTAAGTTATTTGCAAAGTAATTCTTTTTACAGTTTGCCCGAGATATAATCAAGGATTAATTCTAATCACCGGCTGCAACTGAACCGGGCCCGGCAAGGGGCTTGAACATTTTCTTTCCAGCACCGCACACCGGACATTTCCAGTCGTCCGGCAAATCGTCAAACTGGGTACCTTTGGGAATTTTTCCTTTCCGATCCCCTTTGTCAGGGTTATAAATATATCCACAATTTACGGTCTGGCATTGATACATCTCTTCGGGTTCGGCCATTAATTCCTCCTTTGGCATCATTTTAAAATTCATTAGAAGTGGTTTCAAAACTTTCAATCAGGTTCAAAGTCCCTCGCTAAAACCAAGCGGGATAAAAAGGCGGACCGAGGGATTCAACCGCAGGAATATATTTAATATTTCGAGTATTGAATTCCTCGGCCCAACACAGAAATTGGGCCTGAGGGGAGGTTTTGAAACCACTTCTATTCTATAAGAACATTTGCAGCAGCCAGAAACAGATCTGAATCCCGCAGAACCCCCACCAGTTTTCCTCCTTCGTACACGGGTAAAATGGTAATTTTGTTACGGTGGATCATTTTAAGGGCATCCAGAAATCCGGCGTCGGCATCTATGGTCCCTCTTATTTTAAGCATCACATCGTTAACATGGGTTTGCGCATTTTGCCTGACCCTGGATCTGAATCCGTGTTTTGCATGGTCCATGTCATGGGCATCGGCTTCTGCAAAAGCGATTGAAACACCCAGTGCACGCAATTTCCCGCTGATCCCTCCTGCAATTTCCGGTATCAGCACTTTCAAGATGCTTTTAAAATCGAGAATTCCCACAAGTTCGCCCTGAGCATCAAGGACAAGGCTGGCTCTGTGTCCCGCCTCCGTACATTTTCCGGTTTCCACCTGACAATAGATTTTCATCAGTTCGGGAACGGCTTCTTTCAGAGATTTCTCGACAGTGGTTACCGCATAATCCTCTATGGGAATCATCATTTCTTTGACTTTCAACTGGACGGGCATGGTATTTTCTCCTTTAACACATTTTTTATTTTTAGCTCAAGGTGTTGTTGACAAGAGCTTTAACTTTTTTTTCAATTTCGTCACGGACATCGCGCATAACCTCCATCGATTTTCCGGCAGGATCCGGCAAATCCCAGTCCAGCCGCTGCATACCCGGAATAAAAGGACATGCTTCACCACAGCCCATGGTAACGATCATGTCGGGCTGCAATTCCGATGCAGCCTCATCCAGGAATCGAGTTTTGCGAAATCCCATATCGATCCCTTTTTCCGCCATGGCTTTCACCATATCCGAATTAATTTTTTCCGCAGGCTCGCTGCCGGCTGAAGCAACTTCAATCTTTTCACCGGCCAGATGTTGCGCAAATGCTGCGGCCATCTGGCTGCGACAGGCATTTTCCCGGCAGGCGAATAATATTTTTTTTCTGGCTAAAAGAGGGGCCAGAAGTTTCTTCACGGAAGCTGTCACATCTTTGTGAACCAAAGGATGCTTTTTCATATCCCCGATATTTTCAATATGCCGGTAGGTAAGACTACCATTGAACGCCGCTCCCACTGCATCAAAAAAATATTTTGCCGTAAGTTCGACGCCTTCAAAAAGATTCTTCCCTTTTGTCGCTCCCTGGGCAAGGAGAAAGCCGCGCCGGTAATGTCTCGCCGGATCGGTCAGGTTCAGCTTATATTTTCTGGACCACAGTGTCTGAGTGCGATCGATAGGGGCCTTTAGCTGGGCGGGAACGTTATAAAAATATATGGGTGCTGCCAAAACAATAACATCCGCTTCCCGAAGCAGCGGGTAGATTTGATGGGTCATATCATCATCTTTAGTGATACAGAAACCTTTTTTTTCACAATGACCGCAGCCAATGCATGGCACAATATTTTTTTTAGCCACTTCGATGATACGGGTTTGAGCACCTAACGTCTCAGCCTCATCCATGAAGACGGACAAAAGATAGTTGGTGTTGCCTTTTATTCGGGGACTTCCTTGAAATCCAAGAATCATCATCAGCTGTACCTCTTTTATTTTGAATGACATTTCCGGCAGGAGGTCGGACCGGCTTTTAAACCCTGTTTGAGCAATTTACGGTGGCACCCCCTACAATGATTCATAACCCGTTTTTTCGCCAGTTCGCCCTGATTTTTTAACTCCTTGATAACACCCAGTTTTTGGGGAAAGAGATGATGACAGATGTTGCAGTCACCCAGCGTCGTTTGATGTTGCCGATGAGGGAAACCAACCACGCCTCTTTGGCCGCCGTCAAGGGTTATTTGTTCAGGGCCTTTTTTCTCATCAATACCGGCAGCGATGACGCCGCCATAAACAAGTGCGAACACAGCACATAACATAACAATTTTTGATTTCATAAGCACAACTTTTATAAAAATTAAACTGCGAATACCTAATAGGCTTCATCATGGGCAAGATCCGCTTGGGTCACTTTGCCCTTAAAAAGGGTGTATGCCCAAATTTGATAGCCGATGACAATAGGGATAAAGATTATAACGACAACGAGCATAATTTTCAATGTTAAAGGACTTGAAGAGGCATTGTATGCGGAAAGGCTGTACCTGGGGTTCAAACTGGAAGGAAACAAGTTCGGGTAAAGCCCGATCACGCCGAAAAACGTCGCGCCCACAATGGTCAGTGCCGAAGCAAACCAGGCTTTGAAAAACGTTTTTTTGGCCAGAAAGAATCTGACACTCAAAAGCGCGAGAACCGTTATCAGTATGACGATAAAAAAGGCGGGATGTTCAATATAGTTGTCATACAAACGGGTGGAGAACTTGCTGGCGACTAAAAAAACAACCGCCACTCCCAGAAGAACCGGCCAGAGTTTATTGGCAGTGGAAGCGGCCCTTTTTTGGAGATCCCCTTCTGATTTTATGCAAATCCACAAAGCACCGTGCATCATAAAAAGGAAAACAAAAAGAATGCCCCCCAAAAGACCATATGGATTTAAGAGTGTAAAGAGTGTTCCATGGTAAATCCCATTGTGATCGATGGGAATTCCCTGAAAAATATTGGCAAAGGCAACGCCAAAAAGAAGCGCCGGCACAAAGCTTCCAATAAAAATGCAGGTGTCCCAGATTTTTCTCCAGCGAGGATCATCCACTTTGCCGCGAAATTCAAAGGAAACCCCCCGAAGAATAAGGGCGAATAATATCAGCATCAATGCTGAATAAAGCGATGAAAACATCACAGAATAGACCAAGGGAAAGGCGGCAAAAGTAACCCCGCCGGCGGTAATCAGCCACACTTCATTACCGTCCCACAAGGGTCCCAGTGCATTAATCATCATCCGTTTGTCCTGATCGGTTTTGCCTAAAAATGGATAGAGCGTTCCGATTCCAAAATCGAATCCGTCCGTCATGAAGAATACCGCCCATAAAAGACCCCATAAAAAAAACCATATCGTTTGTAAAACCATTTTCTCCTCCAGTATTTTTATGTCGCCGGGTGTTTCGAATCGCTAGTTGTCGGTGGCAAGCTCCGGGCCTTTTAAAGCGTTTTTAGCAATCAAATAAAATCCGGTGACACCTAACAAACCATACACCACAATAAACGCAATCAGCGTGGTCAACACCTGAGATACGGCGATGGGAGAGACGGCATCAGACGTTTTCATCAGACCATACACAATCCAAGGCTGACGACCCACTTCGGCCACAATCCAACCCAGTTCACAGGCCACATACGGCAGGGGAATGGACAACAGCATGAGTTTCAGATATCTTGGGTGATCTACCAATCGTTTTCGTTTCCACCATCCAAAGAGGGTGGCGAGAACAAAATAACACCCCAGACCGATCATCCCTTTAAAGGCAAAAGACGTGATCAACACCGGAGGCCGTTCATCTTTGGGAAAGTCTTTTAAGCCCCTGACCTCCGCATTGATATCGTGGCGGACCAGAAAACTGAGCATGCCGGGTATGGCACCGATTTCAATTTTATTTTTTTCGTTCTTTTCATCTGGTAAGGCAAAAAGGTAGACCGGCGCCTGGGTGGTGGTTTCCCACAAAGATTCCATGGCTGCCAGTTTGGCGGGCTGTTTTTCAGCAACGATAACGCCGTTGATATCTCCTATGACGACAACGATGAGAGAAAAAATGGTTCCGAAACCCAGAGCGATCCTGAATGATCGTGTAAAAAATTCGATGTTCTCTTTTTTAAGTAAATGGTAGGCACTGACCCCCATAACAAAAAAGGCGCTAAGGACATATGCTGCGCTGATCGTATGTAAAAACTTAAAGACAGCGTACTTTTGAAACAATACAGCGGCAAAGTCCACCAGCTCCGCCCTTCCGTCTCGAATAGTAAAACCAACCGGGCTTTGCATCCAGGCATTGGCAATGAGAATCCAAATCGCGGAAAGGCTTGAGGCAAACGCCACCAGCCACATGACCGTGGCATGGGCCTTTTTGGACAGCTTTTTCCAACCGAAAATCCAGACACCAATGAGCGTCGATTCCAGAAAAAAAGAGGCGGTGGCCTCAATGGCCAAAAGCGGGCCGAAAATATCGCCCACATAAGCAGAGTATCGGGACCAGTTGGTCCCAAACTGAAATTCAAGGGTAATCCCGGTCACCACCCCCACCGCAAAATTAATGAGGAACAGCTTCCCCCAGAATTTTGTCATGCGCAGGTAGGTTTCATCCCCGGTTTTGACGTATTTGGTTTCCATGTAAGCCACCAAAAAGGATAAACCGAGGGTAAAGGGAACAAATAAAAAGTGAAACATGGTGGCGGCCGCAAACTGTAGACGCGAAAGCAATACCACATCCATGAGTATCTCCTTTTTGAATACAGCATACAAAAATATTCTCAAGTTTCACACCGGATATTACTTAAAAACATTCGATGCAACAGGCTTAAAAGACATTTTTAAATACAGGCCTTGCTGTATTAACGTTCTGAAATATTTAGATGTGAAACTTGAGATAATATCTTTATCTGTTTGGGAATGATCCGTTTCTGAAAACGTCATGGACTGCTGAAATCAGGGCCGGTAAGTTATGCGGTCCCTTCCAGCTTGCACTGGGTAAAGTCTATCTGCTCGTTGCAGCCCTCGCACACATGGGTTCTGTCAAATTCATCTGAGAAAATTTCCACTTCTTTTCCACAATTTGGACATTTGCATGTAAACGATGTTAAGGTTTTAAAATTTTGAAATCCCGGGCAATGTTGTGGTGTAGACATAATATTCTCCTGTTCAAATATCGTAATATAGTTTAAATAAAATCCATTAAACCCATCATTTTTACCCAGTAAAACTTTTTTTCTATTTCACCGGGGCCATTATTCCAATTGGGGCGAAGCTCCCAACTTCATAACTTTTCGGCAATTTCACGGCCATAGTCCTGGGCCATCTGAACCCCTCCGCCCAGAGAACTTGCCTTGAGCCTCAACGGACCGCCAACCATATTCATTTTAAAAATATTTTTCATGGTATCATAAATACGATCCGGAGCTTCTCCACTCCATCCAAATGCACCAAAAGCGCCGCCTACTTTGCCTTCAAGGCCGGCTTTTTCGGCAAGAAAAAGCATGGTCTTCATCCCCTGAATCATGCCGCCGTGATATGTGGCTGATCCAAATGCAAGGCCATCATAACCCTGAAGATCGGCTTCTTTTTTAATTGCATTGACGTTCATCACGTTTGCTTCATGACCGGAAAGTCGAATGCCTTCGGCGATGAGTTCGCCGATTTTTAGTGTCTCTCCGGTTCGTGTGGCACAAACGATGAGTACTTTAGCCATTATATTTTCTCCTTAGGTGCGAATGCCACCCTATTTTATTCGTTTGTCAGTGCCCTCAAATTCACAATCCGGTGTATAACAGGAATTGTCAAGAAATTCACATTTTTCTTTACAGGAAGGACATTGGTCCGGCGGCGTATTGGCCTCGAGTGCATATCCGCATTTTGAACACCTCCAGCTAGTCATAAAATCACCCCCTTTTCAAGTAAATGTCGTGTCGTGCGCTTTATTCTGATTCAATGGACATATCCGGAGCCTGTCGTGCTGCCAGTTCTCGATTCATCATAAAAAGACCTTGTTTGGCATCCCCTAGCAGTTTGAGTTGCTCCAGCACATTGCCGACACTTTCTTCTTCTTCTACCTGTTCGGTCACAAACCATTGGAGAAATATCTGTGTTGCATGGTCACGTTCTTCCATGGCAATGTCAACCAGACCATTGATGAGTCCGGTCACCTTCTGTTCATGTTTTAACGTGTCCTCAAAAACCGCCAGGGGAGAATCCCATTGGGCGGGAGGTGCGTCAATTGCCGCCAGAAGGGCTCTCCCGCCACGTTGATTGATGAATTCATAAAATTTCATGGCATGCATGAGTTCTTCCTGAGCCTGTGCATTCATCCAGTTGGCGAACCCGTCAAGATTAACAGATTTGAAATAGGCATTCATCGACAAATACAGGTAAGAAGAATAAAGTTCGGCATTCACCTGCCCATTGAGTGCTTTTTGCATTCTATCCGATAGCATCGAGATTATCCTTTCCACAAACCATGGATGTTGCAGTATTCACGTGCTGTAACCTGATCGGCTTTAACATCAAATGTTGCTTCCGGTGCCTCCCCGGGATTGAGAAACTGTCTGTAAGCCTTGCCGTCTGCAATAATTTCAACCCATTCAATATAATGTTTTTCTTCCATAGGATGTGCGACATCGCCAACTTTAACTTTAATACCGCCCGAAACTTTTTCAACAACCGGTACATGTTTCTCTTTGGCAGCATCAACCGTATTTTCAACCATCTGAACCATGGGTTGCCCGCAGCATACCAGCTCCCCTGCACCACCATGAAGAACTTCTACGATATTTCCACAAATTTCACATTTATAGACCTCAAGTTTTTCCGCCATTTCTCTTTCCTCCTTTTAAAATAAAATTTTTCGATGATTTACAATGAAAGTTAAAATCAAACATGTTAAATCTTATCACATCCTTTCTTGAATAAGCGTTGCCGGTTAACAGGCATAGAGCCAACCCGTTTAAACCAGCACTACCAGTTTTCCCCAAGTAATTCAAAGTGAGCCTGAGGATGGGCACATGCCGGACATTCTTCCGGAGCCTCCTCCCCTTCATGGAGGTAACCACAGTTGCGGCATCGCCAAGTTACGGATTCATCCCTTTTAAACACCTTTCCGATATCTATGTTGGCTGCAAGATCAACATACCGTTTCTCGTGTTGTTTTTCAGCGACGGCAATGGCTTCAAATACATCGGCAATGGCTTCATACCCTTCTTCTCGGGCAACTTTGGCAAAATCGGGATACATCTCGTTGTATTCGTAATGTTCTCCTTCGGCAGCAGCCTTTAGATTTTCTGAAGTATTGCCGATAACTCCGGCGGGAAACGCGCCGGTAATCTCAACTTCTCCACCTTCTAAAAATTTAAAAAGCCGCTTGGCATGCTCCTTCTCCTGGTTTGCTGTTTCTGTAAATATATCTGATATTTGTTCATAGCCTTCCTTTTTGGCCTTACTTGCAAAATATGTGTAACGATTTCTTGCCTGCGACTCTCCTGCAAATGCAGTTAAAAGATTTTTCTCTGTTTGGGTCCCTTTCAACGTCATGTAAAAACCTCCTTGTGTCTGTTATTTAAATATTATCTGGTGTCCATCCATAAATGGTCTTTTTCCCCAATCTTGTATGAAACACACCACCCACCATTTTTAGCTGTCGGGCTCTTCTATCCACCATCCTTTTTCGATGTGTTTTTCTTTTTCCTGTTCCGCCAGTTTTTTCACTTTATAGGCCGAATCACGCAATACACCGTAAAGAATGCCACAGCCGTTATCTTCTCGCTCAATGTCACCCATATCTGCGATTCTGATCATTTCATCTACAAGATTCAATGTTTTTTTTATATTATGATTGCAGGGTTTCATGTATCAGGGTCTCCATAAGCTATCAAGATTTTATTTAATCTTTGTTAGGTTTCTCCAGCTCTGTGGCAGGTTTTTTGCGAGATTTTGACCCGGCCATTGATCCGAATACACCGGCGTCCAGGCAGCCGGTACAAAAAATAAAAAATTTCGAAACGCTGACAAAAACATGTCAACGAAACCATGTTAAAACATGTGAAAAGACTTAAAAACTGTCTCATATTAAATATTGATACACATTTGTATTATGAAACAAGATCCTTATTGATTTTTTAGGGCAACCATTTCTTTCAAGTTGTTCAGCCATCTCAAACACGTCGTCTGCAGTAAAATCATAAATCATTTTTTCATGCCTTTCGACAACTCTAATTATTCTTTTATCTTGCAGTCTTTATCCCATTCAGGGCATGCAGTTTTTATATCCGTCTCATACTTGATCATGCATTCGCCACAATCCATTTCAACATTTGTCACATCTCCGTATCTTTTTTTGATTTCTTCGGCAGACAGATGTGTAACAGCACTGCATCCGCACTGAGGACAGGATGTTTCAATTTTATACCGTTTGGACGCCATGTTTCACCTCCTATGAATGGGTTTATAAAAATGTTGGTATGATATATTACAGAAACAGTTCATATATTGATGCGTTGAAGGTTATGATGATATAGATAACGATCCAAGAAATAAATTAAATAGCAAATTTATCTTGATTTAAATGCAATGCTCATGCCAAATA
This sequence comes from uncultured delta proteobacterium, assembly GCA_963731025.1. Taxonomy (GTDB): domain Bacteria; phylum Desulfobacterota; class Desulfobacteria; order Desulfobacterales; family UBA11574; genus UBA11574. The sequence goes on from CAVSVL010000001.1 coordinate 16,546, forward strand.
TTTCACAAGGTTTGTTCACTATGATGGCACAGTTATTGTACGCCGTGTTTATTGAGTTGGTGAGTGTTTATTACCTCTTGCATGAAAATTAATGAGAATTCTTATCCGGAAGTCCAAAAGGCAACACCGATAAAGGATCGTAGCATTTATCCGGGTGAAGGTACGGTCTTAATTTAACGTAGCAAAATTTATTAAACAAGGAATAAGCTTATTATGAAATACCGAAAAGAAAAAGATTCATTGGGAACCATAGACGTTCCGGCAGATGTGTATTTTGGAGCAAGTACCCAGAGGGCGGTTAACAATTTTCCTGTCAGCAGTCTTAGATTTCACACGTCATTTATTCATTCCCTTGCCCTGATAAAACAATGCGCTGCAATGGTGAACCTTGAACTGGGTCTTCTTGACAAAAAGATATCAGAGCCCATTGTCACATCCGCTGCGGAAGTTATGCAGGGAAAATTGGAAGACCAGTTTGTGGTGGATGTATTTCAAACCGGATCGGGCACTTCAACGAACATGAACGTGAACGAGGTCATTGCATCAAGGGCGAACGAAATTATGACAGGGGAAAAAGGAGGCAAATTTCCGGTTCACCCCAATGATCATGTCAACCTCGGACAGTCAAGCAATGACGTCATCCCATCCGCCATCCATATCTCTGCATTAACCCTTATCAAAACGAGCTTTATTCCTTCATTGGTTCGTCTCAAAAAAAGCCTTTCAGATAAAGCCGTTGAATTTAAGGATGTTAAAAAAATCGGAAGAACCCATCTACAGGATGCCGTGCCCATATTTTTGGGTCAGGCGTTCTCTGGATATGAAAGACAAATAGCACTTGCCATAAAAAGAATTGAGACCGCCCAAGACCATCTCGCAGAACTTGCCCTGGGCGGAACCGCTGTTGGAAACGGCCTGAATACACATCCTGATTTTGCAAAAAAAGTTATCCTTTTGATCTCGAAACATTCAAAATTGAGCTTTAGAGAAGCAGAAAACCATTTTGAAGCCCAGGGCGCACAGGACGCTGCGGTGGAAACCAGCGGCACCTTAAAAACCGTGGCCGGCAGTCTGGTGAAAATTTGCAATGACATTCGATGGCTTGCATCCGGCCCCAGGTGCGGACTGGGTGAAATATCGATTCCTTCTCTTCAGCCCGGGTCTTCTATTATGCCCGGAAAGGTTAATCCGGTGATTCCCGAAGCCGTCATTCAGGTTTGCGCTCAGGTCATGGGAAACGACACCACAATTACCATAAGCGGACAGGCGGGCAATTTTGAGCTCAATGTGATGCTGCCGGTGATTGCCTATAACCTTCTGCAATCCATAGATATTCTTTCTTCCGGAACCAAACTATTAGCTGAAAAATGTATCAGCGGGATTCGCGCCAATCGACAAACATGTGCCGCCAACATCGAAAAAAGCCTGGCCATGGCAACCTATCTGGTGCCCCATGTCGGATACGACAAGGCAGCCACCATTGCAAATAAGGCCCATGAAACAGGCAAAACCGTTATTGAAGTTGTACGAGAGGAAAAGATTCTTACTGAGAAAGAATTAACAAAAATCTTTTTTTAAACAAACATTTTAAAACGAGTAAGGTTATGACAATTCCCGGAAATCTGAATACCACCGCCATGGCCGTCATGCCCCATAAAGATGCGGACAGGGCACTCAAATTCGCCCTATCCATGGACATTCCATTCTGGCCTCAGCTACCGCACGTGAGTTACTATGAAGACATGTATGTTCAGGCCGCCGAACATTTCCCCGGTATTCTTCTGGACATGGAAAAACGAACCCTTCGTTTTTCCATGGATAAGTTTATCAATGAATTTGAAGAGACCATGGCCCATTTTGACGACCCTGAATACTTTGACATCAGCAAAGCATATTCGGTGGTTTATCATAAATTTCTCGAAATGAACCTTTTCGACCGACCTGCCATAAGAGGGCAATTGGAAGGACCCGTCAGTTTTGGCTTAAATATTCTTGACCAGGATGACAGACCGATTCTCTTTGAAGACACCATACGCCCGTTTATGCTCGAATTTATGGCAAAGCGCATCAATGTCCAGCTGCAACGGCTTCAAAAAATGAATCCGAATGCCTTTATGTTTGTTGATGAACCGGGACTGCAATTTTTATTCAGTGCGCTTTCGGGTTATGACAATATAAAGGCCAAAGACGATCTGGAGCACTTTTTCTCTATGGTGCAAAGACCTCGCGGCATCCATTTGTGCGGAAATCCGGATTGGGATTTCCTTTTGAAGCTCGATCTTGACATCCTTTCTCTGGATATATACCAAAATGGAGAAGTGTTTTCATCGTATTTTAGATCGATAAAACAATTTCTTGACCGCGGCGGGGTCATTGTGTGGGGGATTGTACCCACAAATTTTGAACCTTTTGAAGCTGAAGATATCGGTTCGCTGGAAGCAAGGCTGTCGGCATTGTGGGATTTTTTGGATGATAAAGGCATCGATAAAGCGTTTTTAATATCGAGGAGTCTTTTATCTCCGGCAACCTGCTGTCTGGTCAACCCGGACGGAGAAAAGACCGTTGAAAAGGCGTTTGAAGTTGTGCAGGAATTGTCACACCGACTGCGGGACAGGTATGGGATTTAGTACCTGAATCTTGCACAGACAATCTTGATACAGTAGAAATGATAACGTATCAGGTAGTAAGCCGAATTTAATTTTTTAGAAAGTCATTAAGAAGCCTTCCTATGATCGCCAAACACTCGGGATCCAGATAATGTTCCGCACGTCTTTCGAAAAGAACCTTGCATTGTGCCGGAAATTCTTCATCCACATCATCAAAAAGCAACAGTACAGGCACTTTCGGCAGCGGATAGAGTATCGTGATAAGTTGATAATTAAGATCCAAACCCGGATCCTTCCCACCAAGCTTTTCACATGCTGCTGCCAAATCTTTTAGACGATTCGAATAATTTTGAACAATCGGTCGTTCCGTATGATTTATAAAGCTATGAACCAAAGGAGCGCTATTTTTAAAGTCTCTATAGGAGACCCATTCCTTGTCCAGAGAAGGTAGATCCGGACATAAAAGTAAGTATTTACAAAGGACAACGCTGATTCCCATAGGCGGCTGTTTACCAAACGGATCTGTTATCCCCCGGTTTGATATCCTGTAAGGTTGACCGAAAAAGGAAAGAACCATCTCATCTTTTTCAACACGCCCCCCTAATTTTTCGGCGATTGAATCGAGATCGATTTCGCCAATCTGATCCAGGTAATTTTGATACGTTTCTTTAAAAACAGACGGTTTTTCCATAATATATTGCCCCTATTTTTAGGATATCAATACGATAATCCGTTATAACGTCATGCCGATTAATAGTACGATTTTATAACCATGTCAATTTTCAATAATTGTATAAAATACGGTTGCCGGCAAATGTCTTTTTCAGATTTTCATTGACAAATTTCATCAAAAGTGAATAAAAAGTCAGTTAATATAAGTAGTTGTTAATTTTTAAATAGTGATTAAAAGGTGCGGGACAGCCCATGGACCTCAACTGCAAAAGATGCGGAAGTTGCTGCAAAAAGATTGGCATTCCATGGTCTGAATTGGATCCTCGTCTTGCTGCGGATTATCTGAACATAAACGTTGAGGATTTTATTGATTTATATGGTTTTGTCAGAAACGAATATTCAGGAAAGATCGAACATACCGAACATAACGCAGCACCTTGTCCCTTTCTGAAATACAATATGGAAAATACGCTCTGTAGAATCTATCCTGTCAGGCCTTGGATTTGTAAAGGCTATCCAGGACCGGGAACATCATGTATCCGTGGACAAAAGCGGTCCTGATTCATCCTTCCATTGATCGTCTTTTCATTTTTTTTGCATATTTGGCCGCTGCAAGACCTGCGACACAGCCTTCTCCTACCGCTTTGGCCATCTGCCAAGGCGGGCCGCATATATCTCCTGCGGCATAAATGCCTTTGATATTGGTCTGCTGCTGCTTATCCGTGACAATATATTGAAATTTTTCAGCATCCAAGGCAACGCCTAAGGTCGCGGCCAACCCCACCGCTCCTTTGGCACCTGTTTCGATGAATACGCCATCCACATCCAACTTTTGATTGTTGTCCATAATCAAACCTTTAACCGTATCATCACCAATGATCTCTGTAATCTTACGTCCGAGATGAATATTAACGTCCGATTCCTGAATCTGAAAGTTGAGACGTTCGGAAACCTGAAGTTCATCAGAAACGAGATGGACTTTGTCTGCGTAAAACAACAACGTTAATGCCCCTGAAACTGCGGCCGATTCATTGCCAACCACGGCCACCCTGCTGCCTTTGTAAAAATTTCCATCGCAGTCAACACAGTAACTGACGCCCTGTCCGAGATATTTTTTTTCACCGGGAACGCCCAGACGATTCCGGGAAACCCCCATGGCCATAATAAGGGTTCGTGTCTTTAGGGTTTGGTCACTTTCCGTGATAACGATAAACCCGTCATTGTCCTTTGATGTTTTAATAACGTCCTCATGTAAAAAACGGACTCCGGAATCGAGTGCCTGCTTGACACCCTGCTGGAGAAGTTCTCCCCCTGAAATTCCCGTAATGCAACAGTAATTTTCCACATGGGCTCTAAAAAGACTCGATTTGTGCTCGCGTCCCATGACCAAAACCGAAACTTTGGTCCGGGCAGCATGGATGGCCGCTTGAAGCCCGGCAGGTCCGGTACCCAAAATAATAATGTCATAGATATCTTGATTCATCGTTTCCTCCCGACGCAGACAAAATAAAATCCGGCAACAGCCATTTTCTATTTAAGACTTACCGAGGTTTTTGTATGCTTTTCTACTTGAAAAAGCAATTTCTATGCCAACTGAAGGTTCGAAATAACACTTCAATAACGGACAACGCCGAACCGTTTCAAAATCGGTTCGGCGTTATCATCATCTCCCAATACATCTTTAACCATAATTATTAAGCTACTTCCTGATAGTCTGCATCAACCACATCATCATCCGATCCGGAAGCGGCGTTTTGCCAATTGTTTTCATCAGCATATCCATGCTGGGGATCTTGAGAGCCGGAATTTTTGCCATAAACAGACGCCGCCATCTTATGAGAAACCTGGGTCAACACTTCGGTCAACCGCTTGATCTCATCCGTATCTTCACCTTTTATCGTCTGTTTCAGATTCTTAACCGCATCTTCAATCTCGGTTCGGGTTCCTTCATCAATTTTATCTGTCAATTCACTCAGCGATTTTTCAGTGGTATAAATGAGAGCATCGGCAGTATTTCGTGCGTCCACAAGATCCTTTTTATTTCTATCAGATTCAGCATGAAGCTTTGCATCTTGCACCAGACGATCGATCTCTTCTTTGGTCAAACCGGAAGAAGCGGTAATCCTTATGGACTGCTGTTTTCCTGTGGCCATGTCTTTTGCTGAAACATCCACGATACCGTTGGCGTCGATATCAAAGGCGACTTCAATCTGCGGCATGCCTCTTGGCGCCGGAGGAATTCCCGCCAACTCGAAACGTCCCAAGGTTTTGTTCCCGGAGGCCATCTCACGCTCGCCCTGGAGCACATGAATCGAAACCGCCGGTTGGTTGTCTTCCGCAGTTGAAAAAACCTGACTCTTTTTGGCCGGAATGGTGGTGTTTTTTTCGATGAGCTTTGTCATGACACCCCCCAGCGTCTCGATACCCAGGGACAGAGGTGTTACATCAAGGAGTAGAACATCTTTTACATCGCCTTTCAATACAGCTCCCTGAATCGCCGCACCCAGGGCAACCACTTCATCCGGATTTACGCCTTTGCCGGGGGCTTTACCAAATATTTTCTTGACGCGCTCCTGGACCGCCGGCATGCGGGTCATACCCCCGACAAGAATCACTTCATCAACATCTCCTATCGTTATGCCCGCGTCGTCCATTGCCGTTTTACAGGGTCCTTCAAGCTTATCCAACAAATCACTGACCAGAGCTTCAAGTTTGGCTCGGGTGATTCTAATGTTCAGGTGTTTCGGACCGCCGGCATCAGCCGTAATAAACGGTAAGTTTACATCCGTCTCCATGGAGGAAGACAATTCCATCTTGGCCTTTTCAGCCGCTTCTTTCAACCGCTGCAAGGCCATGGTGTCTTTTCTCAAATCAATCCCCTGGTCTTTTTTAAATTCATCGGCCAGATAATCGACCATCCTCAGATCAAAATCTTCACCCCCCAAGTGTGTATCTCCATGGGTGGCTTTAACTTCAAAAACACCCTCACCCACTTCGAGGATGGAAACATCAAACGTTCCACCGCCCAGATCGAATACCACAATCGTACCTTCATTGTTTTTATCCAATCCATAGGCAAGAGAGGCTGCCGTCGGTTCATTGATAATTCTCAAGACATTGAGGCCCGCAATTTTTCCGGCATCCTTTGTCGCTTGTCTCTGGCTGTCATTGAAATAGGCCGGCACGGTAATCACGGCATCCGTCACCTTTTCACCCAGATATTCTTCAGCCGATTTTTTGATATTGGTCAGAATATAAGAAGAAATTTCTGCCGGACTGTAATGTTTCCCCTTTATATTGATCAGCACATCACCGTTGGCCGCTTTTTCAATCTTGTAAGGCAAAATATTTATGTCATCTTGCACTTCAACTGAATCATACTTGCGGCCGATGAGCCGTTTTATACCGAACACCGTATTTTCAGGATTGGTTATGGCCTGCCTTTTGGCAATCTGCCCCACCAGCCTTTCACCCCGGTCGGTAACAGCAACGATAGAAGGCGTTGTCCGGCCGCCTTCGACATTGGTGATGACTTTGGGCTCTCCCGCCTCCATGATTGAGACGCATGAATTAGTGGTGCCCAAATCGATTCCGATTATTTTACTCATTTTATTCACCTCAATATTTAAATTGGGGGCGGTTTGTGATGAACCGCCCCTTGGTTTTATTGTTCGTCTTTGACACTCAATATTAATGTACGGTTATCTTTTTTGGCTTTTGTTCCTCTGGTTTTGGAATATCGATCTTCAAAATACCGTCTTTGTAATCGGCATTTATTTTTTCAGGATCGACATCAGCAGGAAGCCTGAAGGCTCTTTGAAATTTTCCAAACGTTCTTTCCCTGCAATAATACTTTTCTTCTTTAACCTCGTTATCGAAAGATCGTTCACCTTTTAAGGTAAGAACTCCGTCTTTTACATCGATGACGATATCTGTCTTGTCGATACCGGGCAGTTCGGCTGTTATAACAATGTTCTCGTCATTGTCGTAAATATCGACTGTCGGATATCCGTTCCACATGGACAACCCGCCATCCTCCCGAGCAACGGGTCTAAAAACGTCATCAAAAAGATGATTCATCGGATGCCCAAAACCGAACACATCTCTCATTGGATTCCATCTCATAAGTTCCATAACCCTACCTCCTTGGTGTGAATTTATTTTTTCTTGCCAAAAAAATAAACATTATATCGATCATGTCAATTTAATTTAATTACTTTTATGTTTTTAATAGAAAAAGTAATGTTTATGGATTTTTATAGGGGCCAAACTGACATGATTGGAGGAAAGCAGCTAGAAGCTTGACAGGACAAACGTCCTTTTTTTAGTTTTGAATTTCAATCGGTTATACGACGATTGATTTTCACCGTTTGCGTACAATATAAAAATAATAATTTTAAAAATATATTGAATTATTTTTCAAAATAATTAGAATAAAGTAATGAAATGCTCAACATATCTATCGGGAGGAAATATGAACCAGAATGACAAAAATGACCAGGCAAAAGGGATGTCATTACCTAAAACATTCACATCGGATTTAAAGGGAAGGCAATCCGTTCGTGCGACATTCAAGCTGTCCGAAGGATGCATCGAGGCCATCAGCATTGTCGCTGCCCATTTAGGGATCAAACAGAAATCTCTTTTTGATCAGTTGGTTGAAGACGCCCGATTCTTAACATCCATTGCCCGTGAATTTCAGGACATAAAATTAACCAAACAAGATCGCGTCCAAAAAACATTTGTCATTAGCAGACGATCTCTCTTATCTTTAGAAAACGTATCGAAAAATTTTAACGCCCCTCGGGATGCGCTGGTGGAACTTTCCGTTCAAAGACTCTTGCCGATTATCGCCAAAGAACGGGAAAAGCACGAAAAACGCAAAAAGATGCTCAATGAAATCGCCAAACATTTGGAAGAGGGTGAAAAACTATTAAGCAGTACCAGGGAGATGTTTGGTGTAGAAGACACGATTTATCAAAAATTAGAATCCGTGATGACCACCTATGAAAACGCATATCATCATATCGCATCATTTATAGAAAAAGGTAAAATCATCGAAGAATTCCAACCCGAAGATCTTAAAAGAATACTGATTATCACAGAAGATTAATCTTTATCTTCAAAAAATAATTTTTAAAAAATTATCCATGGAGTGACGATTTTGAAAAACTCCCCGACCCCTCATTTAGTTAAGAAAAGCGGATAAGGCACCATGCTCGAATAAAATATTCAACCCGATAGAGATCAGAACAACGCCACCGATGGTTTCTGCATAAACACTCAACCGCTTGGCAGCGCCGATCCGTTCGCCAATCCGCATTCCAATGAGGGTAAATATACCTGCCACGATACCAATAATCAAAGCCGGCATCCAAATCGATATCTTCAGCAAAGATAGACTGAAGCCCACAGCAAGAGCGTCAATACTGGTTGCCACCGAAAGCATCACCAATGTCATTCCTTTGGTATAATCTTTAATCGGCTTTTCGGATTTACCATCCTGAAAAGCCTCTTTAATCATGTGGACACCTACGAATGTCAGCAGGCCGAAAGAGATCCAATGATCATAATGTTCAATTTGGCTCCGTATGGACAATCCCGCACTCCAACCGATGATCGGCATGAGGGCCTGAAATAGTCCGAAATGCCAGGACAAACGGAACAGTTGTCGCGAACTGACATTTTTTAAACTTATGCCGGTCGATATAGAAACCGCAAAAGCATCCATGGCAAGCGCCACTGCAATAGCAAGAATTTTTATAAATTCCACAATTATTCTTAATTATTATATAAAGTTAGATAAATGTTGAGCGATCGCTGTGCATATTAAAAAAACAATCATTCAGCTAATATTATTCGAAAAGCTTAACCGTTACTTTTTTTCAATTTGTTGAAATGTATTCATAAATTTTCGATCAATATAATCTTTAATTTTAAAGGCGAGTCTTCCACCAAAGGTCATCCACCTTTTATGCAAAACTCCCGTACCGTCCCCCATATTGAATACCAACAGGTAATCCAGGCCAGGATCAAAGGATTGAAGCGCCCTTCCCTCTATTTGTGCCATTAGGTTTTGATATAGAACCGGATTTTCCCGTACAGCATAGACACCCACTTTGTCGAGCGGTTGGTTTTTAAAATAAATACAGTCGCCTCCTCCAAAAATCTCGGGATATTCCGTACATTGAAGGTATTGATTGACCAACAATCCGCCGTCCGGTCCCATGGGCAACTCCGATGCTTTGATTATCGGTGACGGCTTAACACCGACCGCCAGAAAAATAATGTCGGTATTGTAACTTTCACCTGAATCAAGGATAATCTCATTGGTTTTGATTTTCTTGACATATCCGGATTCGAAAATTTCGATGCCGCGTCTTTTGAGCGATCTGGAAATCCTTTTTCTAACACCAACCGGGAATCGCGACATAAAATCCTTTCCGGCAAAAATTCGGATCCCGGGTTTTTTTTGGCCATAATCTTGTGCCAGCCGCCAGACGTTGCCAGCGATTTCAGCAGCGGACGGTCCGCCCCCGACAATGCCAATGACAATTTTTTTACGAAAAGCAAGTTCTAAAATTCGTGCCTGAGCATCAATGAGTTTTTCAATCGGCTTAACAGCAAAAACATCTCTGGCAGTGCCCATAATAAGGGTTTCCGGAACATAACTTCCAACGTTAAATGAAAGAACATCATAAGGCACCGTTTCACCGGATTCAAGAATCAGTTCTCTTCCCTCTGGATCGATGCGGGCGGCCTTTCCCAAAATAAAATCCCCGCCCTGTTTTTCCACTATCTGCTGTGTAAAAAAGCGGATGTCATCCGGGGCATAGGTTTTCCCGAGCATACCGGGCCCCATGCCGGAGTAATAGTGGTAGGGTGACGGACCGACAACGGTGACCTTGTGGCCGTTTTCGATGAATACTCGAAGATTTGCAAGTGTGACCATATGCGCATGGCCGCCACCGACCAATAAAAGATGTTTTGCCAAAACAGCTCCTCGAAATTATAATACACCCATCCACTGAAATAGACAGATGAAAATCAATCGTCATGCCGGAGATTCCGCACGTCATACTCAGAACATTTATCTGCTTAAAGCTTGCTTTATGTTTATAAAATGTATAAATCCAAGGTCAAACATTATTTACAAGGAATCGTCAAATGACACTAAACTTTGAAAAGATCCGTCTGGATAAGCAAAACGAATATTTGGATATATTTAACCGATGCACCCATAAGTCTTCCGATTATAGCTTTGTTAATTTGTGGGGATGGTCGGATGAGTATGAACTTTATTGGGCATGGTCGGATGATGTGGTCTGGATAAAGCAGACGATCCCAAATGAAGAATTTTGGGCGCCCATAGGGTCATGGCCGGACATGGACTGGAGCGGATGTTTTAACAAATATTTCCACCAACCGATCACCTTTTTTCGTATCCCTGAAGGATTGCTTCGGGTATGGGAGAAAAATATCAAAGACCGTATTCGCCGTGAGGATGAAAGAGCCCACTGGGATTACATTTACGATGTCAAAGAACTGATCGAACTAAAAGGCAATCGCTTTCATAAAAAAAAGAATCTGGTAAACCAGTTCAAAAAAAAATATGATTATCAATACGTTTCTTTTGATGCAAAGATGATCGATATGGCCTTGGCCATGCAGGAAGATTGGTGCACTTGGCGAGATTGCGAGTCCTCCGAAGCGCTGTCCGCTGAAAACCGAGCAATTTCAAAAATTCTCCACAACTGGCAAACGATTTATGGCCTAACCGGCGGCGCGCTTTTGGTCGGCCAAGAAATGGTTGCCTACACCATTGCCGAACAATTGTCGCAAGATACGATCGTGATCCATTTCGAAAAAGGAAACCCGGATTATAAAGGCGCGTATCAGGCAATTAACCAAATGTTTCTTGAACATAACGGCGAACAATTCGATTTCGTAAATCGTGAACAGGATCTCGGTGATGAAGGACTTCGCAAGGCAAAATTATCGTATCATCCTGTCGACTTTGTAAAAAAATACCGGGTTCTCCTAAAACCAAATTAATATAGGCGTTAAAAAATTTTGATTAAAACATTTGAAAGGAGCAGCCATGCGGCCTGTATGCTTGATCATTCGTGACGGATGGGGATATAGCGAAATTGTGCGAGGCAATGCGGTACTTGCTGCCAAAACACCCAATACCGACCTGTACAAAACCACCTATCCATGGACACTTTTGGACTGTGCCGGAGAACCTGTCGGCCTTCCAGATGGATATCAGGGATCATCGGAAGTGGGACACCTTAACATGGGTGCCGGCAGAATCGTCATTCAGGAACTCAAACGCATTGACGACGGATTAAGCACGGGCGAACTTTTTAGGGTAAAAAAGTGGAAAGAGCTGGTGAACAACTGGAAGGAACACCAAAGCCGTCTTCATTTGTTCGGTTTGCTCCAGGATGAGGGTGTTCACGCACATCAGGAACATCTTTTTAAGATCATGCGGCGGGCAAGGGTCGAATATCCCGATGGTCCCATTATCATCCATCCCTTTTTAGACGGTCGCGACACCCCTCCGCGAAGTTGTCTTGAATACCTGGCAAAGCTCAATCAGGTGATGGACGAGGTCGGCGGATGCGCAATTGGAACGATAATGGGTCGCTATTACGGAATGGACCGTTCCAGAAACTGGAATTTGACTGATATTGCCTATCACTGCATTGTTGCCTGCGAAGGCCGTCGGGCCCCAAATGCTGAAACCGCGGTTCATGAATCATATGAAAAGGACAGGACTCCGGATAATGTTGAAATGTTTGATGAATATATTCCCCCTTACGTGATCGGCAACTATGACGGCGTCAGGGATAATGATTGTATATTGCACACCAACTACCGGCAGGATCGAGCAATCCAACTCTCCATGGCCTTTGTTGATCCGAACTATCCAGGAAAACTGAAAACCATTCGAAAAACAACATATGTTGGTCTTACACGGTACTGGGATGAATTTACGAACTACATGTTGGGTGCTATGGACGCAGGCGGAAGTATGAAACACCTCCTTGGTGAGGTGATTTCCCATGCAGGTTTTCGCCAGTTGCGAATTGCAGAAACACAAAAATTTCGTCATGTTACAAGTTTTTTTAACGGAAAAGCAACCACCCCGTACCCAAAAGAGGATCAGGTCGATGTTCCAAGCCGGTTCGATCCGGCTACTTTTGGTAGTCATCCGGAGATGGAGGCTTACAATGTCACCGATGAACTCCTTAAAAGACTCCGGAACAATCCTTATCAATTTATTGCCGTAAATTTTGCCAACGGAGATATGGTGGGTCACACCGGCAACTTGGAGGCCGCCACAAAAGCCATCGAGGTGGTGGACGATTGTATCGGCAAAATTGTCGACCGTCTTCTCGAAATGGATGCCCATATTCTCATTACATCGGATCACGGCAACTCCGAACAAATGCTCGATGATCAGACCGGCATGACCAAGACCAGCCATACCCTGAACCCTGTTGACGTCATTTACCTTGCTAACAATGCCAAAGAAAAGCAGCTTATTGACCGTGGAAAACTGTCTGATATCGCACCGACGGTTTTGTTTCTGCTTGGCTTGGATATACCCAAAGAAATGACCGCACAGAACTTGATTGTAAGTAACGCCGTCTGATCCCCTTTTTTATGATACGTTCTACAATATAATTCATCTCTTCCGATACAAAACATGAGACACACTGTCTCAAAAAAGTGTTCATTTCGCATATTTAATGCACATCTGCATTTATAAAATTATCCAACCTGTTGATAACATTCATGTATAAAAGCTTAGAAATGTTATTCTCACATATGGCATGAAATTTGATTACATACATTAATATTCTTATTTCGCACCTTTCATTTTAAAACCATATGTCTTCTTAAATCAGGAGAAAAATCATGGAAATGGAAAAAGCCATTCAGACAGCCATCGATTATGAAACAAAAATACGTGATATTTATCGGGATGCCGCCAAAAACGTTCATGATCCGGAAGGCAAAAGATTTTTTAAAATGATGGGAGATGACGAACAATATCACCTCAATTATTTGATGGAGAGACTTCGGTTGTGGCGAGAATCAGGGAAGCTGTCAGCCGAAAAGCTGAAATCCGCTGTTCCTTCAAAGGAAATCATTCAAAAAGAAACCGATAAAATCAGGGATCATATGTCAACAAAAGATCTTAGCAGCGTAAAAGTCATTCTCAGCAGAGCCTTACAAGCGGAAGTTAACACCAGTAATTTTTACGAAAAAATGGTGAATGAAATGACCGATGAAGGTCAAAAGATGTTTTCCCGGTTTCTGGAAATTGAAGAAAACCATATTGCCGCGGTTCAGGCTGAACTGGACTACATTACAAATACTGGATATTGGTTCGATTTCAAAGAGTTCGATATGGAAGAACTGTAATCAAAAAAAAGGAATAAGCGGTTGAAGTCAACCATGACGATTCTACCGGAAAATTTAATTATACAACCATTTAAAGTCTCAAAAACCGGTTGACATAACCACATTGTGGCATTATTTTTGATCTATGCTCCTATATGTCAGCAAATACTGATCTGAAATGAGGGGTTCAGTAATGAAAGAATGCAGAAAACCTGTTCAGTCCAGGGGATATAGAAATGTCTTTTGTCCCTATTATAGAAATTGTTTGGACCATGCCAGCAATGAACATTGGGAATATTGGACCTGTTCGCGTTGCCGGCATAAACATTTACAAGAATCGATTGCAGATGAGCCCGTATCACCGGCCGGCACGGAAACATACTACTCAATTTCTCCGTCGATTGGCGATAAACTAGGAAATATCACAATATAAACACCGTCATCATAATGATAGAACAACAGGAGGTGAACCCTATGAAGCGTTTTACGATACCCAGAGTTGCTCATTGCAGCAACGGCTGCAGTCTTTGGTCCCGGGCAAGACGTTAAACTGCCCGAACAACCTATGGATTCACATCAACCGCTGCCCATCCAATTGTCAGGATTATAAAATTATAGAAGCTATCTCACAATAATCTTTTGGCCCAACCTCGGCGTTGAAGCCTCGTTTTAAGTCCTCGACATACTTGAGTATGCCTGCGGGTTAAAACTCGGCTTCGCCTTGATCTTGAACCAAAATCTTTATTTTGAGATGGCTTCTAGATAATTCTATCTTCCTATTAAAAATTTTACCCTAAAAATGAAATTCCCTTGAAGTTATCAACACAAGCTGGCATACGTAATGTGAACCCAAACTGGTATTTATATGAAGGAGGATTTAATTGATGACTAAAAAAATATTGGTGGCGATTGATGATTCAGAAAATGCGACACGCGCGGTTGAATTTGTGGCGAATACGTTTACCACGGATAACCGGATCACTTTATTTAACGTTGTTCAAGACACCGCAACCATGTGCGAAATGAACAGTCCGGAGCTAACGCCCTATTTTACATCTCAACAAAGCTCTTTTTGTCTGCTTGAAGAAAAAAAGAAAGAACTGGTTACTCAAGCTTTACAACAAAGCAAAACCATACTTATGGATGCCGGGTTTGAAGAACAAAATATCACCATCAAAGCGGAACTCAAAAAACATGGCGTTGCAAGAGATATTATAAAAGAAGCCCAATCCGATTATCATATTATTGTCATGGGAAAAAGGGGCGTATCCGGAATTAAAGATTTTTTATTGGGAAGTATCTCTCAAAAAGTTTTCAATCTGGCAAAGGATATATCTGTTCTATTTGTCAACTAAGGTGAATGCCATCGAAATTATAACCACTGTCAAAAAGATGCAAGCGCGTTCTGATAAGATGCGCTGCCAGGGCAAAACGATTGTTTTTGTCCCCACCATGGGATTTCTTCATAAAGGGCATCTATCTCTGGTGAGAGAAGGTAAGAAATACGGCGATGATATCGTTGTCAGCATTTTCGTAAATCCAACACAGTTCGGCCCCGGTGAAGATTTAGAAACCTATCCAAGGGATTTTGAAAGAGATCTCGAGCTGCTCCGAAAAGAAAGTGTCAGCACAGTGTTCGCTCCGGATCGGCTTGAAATTTATGGAGAAAATTTTCAGACCTATATTAAACTTGAAAAACTTCCGAATCATCTTTGTGGTCTTTCGAGACCTGTATTTTTTAGGGGTGTTGCAACCGTTGTGACAAAACTGTTTAACATTGTTAAACCCCACGTAACGATTTTTGGCCAGAAGGATTATCAGCAACTCACGGTCATACGCCAAATGGTGCATGATCTTAATTTAGATATCAAAGTTGTCGGAGCGCCAACGGTCAGAGAATCAGACGGGCTTGCCATGAGTTCACGCAATACTTACCTGACACCGGAGCAACGGATTAGTGCTCTGTCATTAAACGAATCCTTGAAAAAAGCGCAAGCGCTTGTTGAAAATGGTCTTCAGGATGCCGCTAAAATTATCGATACAGCAGCAAAATTGATCCGATCCCACCCGGAAACCGAAATCGATTATATCACCATCTGCGATCCGGAAACTCTTGATGATATGACATCCGTCGACAGACCGGCTCTGATGGCCCTCGCCGTAAAAGTCGGGAAAGCTCGCCTGATCGACAACATGATATTGAACCCCTCACCCGTCTTAACAATCGAATCATGACCCAAAGGGTGAATCAATGAGTCCAAAAACATTTGCTGAAATTAATCTGAACAATCTGGTTTACAACATAAACGCCATCAAAGAAAAAGTCGCTCCATCTGAAATCATCCCGGTGGTAAAAGCCAATGCCTATGGCCACGGTGCCGTTGCCGTAACCAAATGCCTTGTTAATGAAGGTTTTACCCGATTTGCCGTTGCACAGTTTCAAGAAGCCATGGAATTGCGCGACAGCGGGATATCGCATCCGATATTGATTTTTGGGCGACTGTTCCCTGATGAAATTTCAGAGGCCATAAACGCCGGCTTCAGAATCAGTCTGTTCGGGATAGAAGACATCCGCTGGATTGAAAAGGCCGGACAGGAACAACCGGCGAATGTGCATGTGAATGTGGAAACCGGCATGGGGAGAATTGGTGTCCTTTTTGATCGGGAACCCGACTTTTTTGACAGGCTTTTGGCATCTAAACACTGTGTCTGGGAGGGACTCTATTCGCACTTTTCCACTTCAGATGAAACAGACAAAACTTACGCAAACCTTCAGTTGTCCAGATTTCAGAACATTCTTTTTCAATTGAAAGAAAAAGGCGTATCACCGGCCATCATTCACATGGCCAATAGCGGGGCAATTCTGGATTTGCCTGAAAGCACGTTTGATGCGGTTCGACCCGGTATTCTATTATACGGTCATTATCCGTCATCAGAAATCTCTCGCTCAATAAAAATAAGACAGGTCATGGCCCTGAAAACATTTGTGGCGCATACCAGAAAAATTCCGGCCAATTTTCCGGTAAGCTACGGCAGGCAGTGGACATCGGAAAAACCGACAACCATCGCCGTTCTACCCATCGGCTATGCCGATGGCATTCAGCGAAGTTTGTCCAATAATGGAGAAGTTCTGATTAAAGGGAAACGCTACCCGCTGGTGGGCCGGGTCACCATGGATCACATTATGATCGATGTCGGCAATGACCCCATCAGTCCCGGAGACCCGGTCCTCATATGGGGTGAAGAACCCCAGGGTGTTATCCAAACTTTGGATGTTGCCCAAAGCGTCGGAACCATACCCTATGAGTTGACCTGTGGCGTATCCAGTCGAATTAAACGAATTTATGTTGGAAACACATAAGACTCGGCAATAAATATCTTGTAATATATTATCCTGAAAAGGAACCGAATTTTGTATCTGGCACAAACAACCGTTAACGGTCAAACCCACTATTCTATTCGTGAATCCTATTTGCATGAAAACCGGTTTTTGAGCCGGAATCTTTTTGATTTAGGAACCGATCCCGACCAATACATCGTTTACCCGGGTGGAAATTCCTTTTACATCCACGAATCCATAGAAGAACAACTGAATGATCTGGATGTCTACCCCAAAGACGATGAACTGGAGGATATCTTCTGGCATTTTCTGGATCCGGCCATTAGAAGAGCCCTGGAAACCTTTCGAAACCGTCAAAACAACTTAAAACGTCGAAAAGTCCGAAAAGCAAGAGATACACAAGCAGCATCAAAATTCCACATCTTCGATCAACGTCGAATCCTTTACTTACGATGCGGTCGGACGAATCAGCAAAATATGGCCTGCGTGCCGCGTAAGCTGTTTCAGGTTTTAACGAATAAATCCAGAGACGAAATCGAACAGATGTTCATTCAGATGGAAAAAATCCTGACAGTTCGGGAATATAAAACCTACGCATATGTCATTTTTAACCTTCAGGATTTCTTCACCCAATGGTTCGCCCAAACCGCACCCAAATTGCTGGACCAAAAGGCGGTGGATGAGCACTTTGTGGAGGAAATGTGTCGTCTGAACAACGACCTGGCATTCTGGGAAGGCATAGAAACCGGTGACAGTCTCAATGAATATCTTGTTCGTTATGCTGTCATGTATTTCGATTACGACTTTGCCCCAAAATCATTTATTGAAGAATATATTCGAAATTTCATCAACAGTCGAAGGGATTACCATCCACCTTTTACATCTCAGAAGGCAATTCTGGAGGAGGCCGGCACCTTGTTCAAAGAAACGTCGGAAGAGTTGAAAAAAATGACCCGCAAAGACCTGGTGCGCCTGTACCGAAAACGGATTCAAAAGCTTCATCCGGACAAGGGCGGAAACCACGACTCATTTATCAAGCTGACCCGAGTATACCAATGTCTGCTCAAAACCAAGACCTAAAATTCAAGTTTGGAAGCCTTAATTTTCACCGAAACTGAGCGCTCCGTTTAGGTTACAGCAACTCCGGCCGGCGTGTTTCATTTCAAAAGCAATTTCTTGGGAAGTTGAGGTCCATGGTTTTTTTTATCCTCAAGCACCTCCATGGCTTTATCATGGGCAATGACCTCCCCTTCTTTATTGAATACCGTATGATCATCAAGAATAATGAGGCCGGATGTTTCGATGACCCTTTGTTTATATTCCCACTCTCTTTGTATGTTGAACTTTTGGAGTTTGAATTGCCAGTAAAGCCAGAAAATTAAAAAAATCAACGCCCCGGATATCAGTACACAGAGAAGAATAAAAAGATAAAATGCCGCTTTTTCACCAATATGTCCCAACACCTTTAAAATCACATCAAGTTTAAACAAAACAACAGAACCGATCCCTAAGATAAACAAGCCGACAAGAACCGGCACCTGCTGAATGATGGAAAACAGAAACTTGAAGCTATGTCCGAACCGTTTTATTTTGGCCCCCACAAAGGGACTCTCTTCAAGATCAAAAGCGGACTGTTGACTGCCGTATAGATAATAGTTAAACCCGATAACAATAAGACCGATAATAAACATCAGTACAACCGGCGCCATAAAAGATACGAAAAAATATTGCTTCCAGGGAAACGGCCCTTTCTCCGCGCCCATGGAGCCGATAAAATGGGCGATGAATATGACGAATTCAATACCCCCAATCAATATAAAAAGGGTATCGAAATACTCTTTGATTTCCGTTTTTTCTAGAATGCCGGCGATGCCGGTCATCTTTTTAAATCCACTGCTTTTCATAAATCGTCCTTAATTCTAAAATAATACATGAACAAACTGCCGTTAAATTATACGAGGGTCTAAAACAGACCGATGCTAATTTGAAACGCTCAGTTTAGTTGAAAGTTTTCTTAATACTCAATAGGGAGTTTTTTGTCAAACCTGTATAAGGCGCTCTGCTTAAATCCACAAATAAAATTTATCACTACGGTTATTTTTAAGCAATTCCCTGGTGGGATAGGTATCGAGGGCATTTAAAAAAGCAACCACTTAGACGTATGGGAGGTGTAAAATTAGGAAAAATTGATATTTATAGGATGATAAATTATGTCCGGTCGTCAGGTCTGAATCTGCTTTGGAATTAATTGTTGACGCCTAAACTTTTATCAATTTCCTTCCATTTGACAAGGGATATCGGTTTTAACCCTATTAGATCGCATTGAGGAATCCAACCTACTGTAGAGTTTGGAATATAAAAACAATTTTGCCCTTTGAAAGGTCCATCTTCAATTATCCATCCATCTTGTACTGCAATTTTCTTACCTGCGAGTTTTTTGGCCTCGGTTGTGTAATTCATCTTTTTCGACGGTTGAAAAATCGCTTCATAAAACATTAAAAAATATCCTCACAAAAAATTAAGGACACTCCCTCATATTTTGGGGAATGTCCTTTTTTTCTAATTAAAGCTTTTAGCTATACCACAGTAACATTGGTTGCAGCAGGACCTTTTGGACCCTGCTCTATATCAAAGGTTACCCGGTCGCCTTCATCAAGAGTTTTGAAACCTGTTGCATTGATTCCCGAATGATGAACAAATACATCCGGACCGTCTTCCTGTTCGATGAATCCATAGCCTTTGCTGCTGTTAAACCATTTTACGATTCCATTCGTCATTAGGACACCCTCCTTTCAAAAAATTCTCATAGTTCCAAACTGCAGGTTGCCACTTTGACAAATGGATATTTCCTTCAGAACGAAACTGTCCCGCCAATTAAGGACGGGCCTTTATTGATTGGATAAATTATAAGATATTCTTTAAAAAAGTCAAGCTGATTATGCGGCTACCCTTTAAAAAATTGTATTTTATAGTTAAATCAACTAGTTGCGTATCTAACACCGCATATTTTTTTAAAAAGGTTCGTCTCAATACTACTTTTAATGAAAAAATCCGATTAACTCCCGGGAACAATGATCCGCGATTCCTGTTCTTTGTTCAATTTTTCGACTTGTTCCTTCATCTTTTTCAGTGCAACTTTCATGGCTCCCGGGTACATTTCCATGGCTTCCTTTAAATTTCTGGCATCAATCGGTGCCTGAATGGGAATCGGCCCTTGGGGGGTCATTATATTGAGATGCCCCACAAAAATCTGTTTGCGGCTTTTATCTTTTAAACCATTGGGTTTGACCGGTGTCAGACGGCGGATAGAACCCATGTCGAGATCGCTGAAAGACTCTTCCAGATAAAGGCTGTCTTGCTTTACCGACAGGTCAAGAGTATTGAGTTCTTTTTCATCAAACATATTTATCTCCTTTAAATAAAATAGTATTACAACTTTATGGAAAAGATTTCTTTTTAAAGCATCAGTAAGAATCCGGTCATTTTTCAATCACGCTAAAAGCGAAAAAATTGAAACATTTTGTTGAAATGCCCTCTTCCGATTAAAAAAGCGTTCACTCAATATTTTAATAATATCCCATGGTATCATGAAACAAAGAGTAAGCCTTACATAAAACCCATAAATTGTACAAGATTGAAATCCGGAATCCGATTGTTCAAATATTTAAACATGTTCAGATCCTTTCATGGTCTAAATTTTTCATGGTTGCCCATCGTCCCCTCAATTTCCCCAGCCACAATACCGGGGATCAGATCATTCCAAATAGAAACTTACATTTATCTGAAGGGTGTAAATTGTTTACCGATTAGTAAAACATAAAAATTTCTAAGGATTTTACGACAGGCTTTTGTAAGGATTGTTTTGTTATCTTGAATTTTCGTTCGCCTCGAAATTTGTCACTATTTTCCAGCGTTACTTTGCCCAATAGCCTCTCAAGTTCCCGGACTTGAGCTTCCAGTTCGGCCTCTTTAGATGGCTCCGGGTCCAGCTTACCGTTGGCATATTGCTTTTTCCAGGTGTAAAGCTGGCCGGAAGCGATGTTGTAACGTCGGCAAAGCTCTGCGGGGCCGGTAGTTTCACTGAGCAGTTGCTCAACAACAGATCTTTTAAAATCTTGAGTGAACCGTCTTCGTTTCATGACAGGGTCCTTTCGTCCCCTTTCGGGGGGCAGTGACCCTCTCTTAACACTCAACTAATTATTGTGCAATCGGAAGGGTTCACTCCATTCTTTTTTATAAATTCAATTTTTGTGCCAGGTTTCCAACACTCAGGGTCGCCTCGTCTATCCTTTTGATTTATTAGAATAATTTGTCTAAAAAGCACTTTCAGGGCAGTCATTAACGCCATATAAAAAGGTCATATTTGCCCAAATTGTCATATATGACCGTTTTATGGGCTTCAATACTCGCATCGGGACAACCCAACAACTTGAAAGGCATAAAGAGCCTTTCTGAAGATCTATAGTTGACAAATTTTGGACGCTTTGAGAAAATTAGATGTTAGTGATGATCTTACATTTGCGCATTGACCATTGAAAGACTCGGAGCTGCCTTTGATGACCACAGACTTCTTCGAGCAAAAAGGAAGAAATGAACTACAGCATGAAAGATGATTTGAGCAATGCTAATCAGCCCGGCCCGGGCTCAACGATTTGCAGGCAAGGACTACCAAACCTGATCCACCTGCTACGCCGGAGGGTTCAAGAGCATAGAGAGAAAACCGTCTACACCTATCTCAAGGATGGAGAATCACAGGAAACTCGACTGACATATTGTGAACTGGAACGAAGGACGCTCGCCATTGCGGCCCATCTCCAATCTCACCTCGCTCCGGGAGAAAGAGTCCTTTTGCTCTTTCCTCCGGGCACCGAGTTTCCCACGGCATTCTTCGGGTGCCTGTGTGCGGGCATGGTCGCCGTGCCGACCTATCTCCCATATTCCAACCGGTTCCTGGCAAGCCTCGCAGCAACGGTATCCGACGCAGGCCCCGCAGTCGCTCTCACCACGGCTGCTACCCTGGAAGAGTACAGGCGCCAAATAGATCAGACTCCGTGTCTGAAGGCTCTCAAATGGATACCAATCGACACCATTCCCGACGACCTGGCAAATGCCTGGCAAGAACCTCCCCTTGATGCTGATTCCCTCGCTGTCCTCCAATACACATCCGGTTCCACAGGAAGTCCCAAGGGCATAATGGTCAGCCATGGAAACCTGCTCCACAATTCATCCGTCATCCACGCAGTTTTTGGGAATTCACCGAGTATGCGAGGCGTAATCTGGCTGCCGCCATACCACGACATGGGGTTGATCGGTGGGATCGTAGGGACCGTCTACGCAGGTATGGATACGATCCTGATATCGCCTGTTCACTTCATCCAAAAACCGCTCCGCTGGCTTATGGCCATCTCACGCTATACGGCTACGACAAGTGGCGGGCCGAATTTCGCCTACGATCTTTGTGTCCAAAAGATCACGTCAAAGCAGAAGTCAGGACTTGATCTGAGCAGTTGGGAAGTCGCTTTCAACGGCGCCGAGCCTGTCAGGGCGGAGACGCTCCAACGTTTTGCGGCGGCTTTTGAATCCTGCGGTTTTCGGCAAAAAGCATTTCTGCCCTGTTATGGTCTCTCGGAAACAACCCTTATCGCCACCGGATGCAACAAAAGCTCCGAACCGATTTTCCTGCAGGCGGACGCGCACGCGTTGAAAGCCGGCCGCCTTGTCCTGGCGTCAGAAGATAGGGAGCACGACTTCAAGCTGGTTGGAAATGGGGGAGTGCCGCCGGGCCATGAGATTGTCATCGTCGATTCGGAGAAGCAAACTCCCTGCAAGTGCGATAAGATAGGAGAAATATGGATCTCAGGGCCAAGCGTTGCACAAGGATATTGGAATCGACTCGAAGATTCGGAGCAGACCTTCCGGGCAAGGCTTGCCGATAAGGGCGAAGGTCCCTTTCTGCGCACGGGAGACCTCGGGTTCATCCATGCCGGCCAGCTCTTTGTCACTGGTCGCCTGAAGGATCTTATCATCATACGGGGCCTCAATTACTATCCTCAAGACATCGAGAGGACCGTGGAGGGTAGCCATGAAGCCTTGCGGCCAGGCTGCGGGGTGGCGTTTGCCGTTGAAGTCGGGGATGAGGAACGGCTTGTGGTGGTGCAAGAGATCGAGCGACGATACATCAGAAAACTTGACGCCGAGGCGGTGATCGGAGCCATTCGCCAAAATATATCACGAGAGCATGGAATCCGGGCTTACGCTGTTGTGCTTATCAAGACCTCCAGTCTTCCCAAAACGACCAGTGGAAAGGTCCAACGCCACCTTTGCCGCGAACATTTTATCCAGGGCAGCTTGAATGTTGTTGCCGAGTGCCTGGGGTCTTCCCAGGAAGTTGAGCCGGGGATACCCCTCCAGGCAGGGGAAGAATGCCGACCGGGCCGCATGAGGTCGGACACGTCGGCTGCAAGTCTTCTGAAGGCCTGCACGCTCAAAGTCGGCGGGTTGGAATCTGATGACATTGTGACGGAAGACGCGTCGGAGCTCATCCGTGTCATTGAGTCTTCCCTTGCAAAAAAGGTGTCGGATATTCTGAAGATCTCGTTCTCCAAGGTGGATATGCACCGTCCCTTGAATACGCTGGGCATCGATTCTTTGATGGCGATGGAGCTGAAAACGGCCATTGAAGAAGACATGGGAATCGAGTTTCCCGTCGAGGCGCTCTTTCTGGGGGCCGGCATTTCCGATTTGACAGCGCATGTTCTCTGGCAAAAGACGTCGGGAAGAGGACTTGAAGCCAAAGACGGACCTTTGGGAAAGCTGCTGTTATCCGACTGTCAGTCTTGGGAGCCGGCGGAAAGGGTCGTCGGTGCCCGTAGAAAGGCTCCTGAGATACAACCGGAATACCTGCCGTTTGTGGACTACCCCGAATACCGGAATCTGCAGCGGATCATCCTGGGAATGAATGCGCGAGGTATCGACAATCCTTACTTCAGGGTGCACGAAGGGGCCGACTCCAATTGCGCCACTGAAGCAGGTCGAGAGTTAATCTCATTTTCCAGGTACAATTACCTGGGTATGTCCGGAGATCGGGTCGTATCGCAAGCCGCCAAAGATGCCATCGACCGCTACGGCACGTCTGTTTCGGCAAGCCGTCTTGCTTCAGGCGAAAGACCGCTGCATCGTGAGCTTGAGCAAGAAATCGCCGACTTGATTGGAACAGAGGACAGCATTGTCTTTGTGAGCGGGCATGCCACCAACGTGACCACTATCGGCCATCTCTTCGGCAAATCCGACCTCATCGTTCATGATGCCCTGATCCACAACAGTGTTCTCCAGGGGTGCCGACTTTCCCAGGCAACGTACCTTTCTTTTCCCCACAACAACTGGCAAGCCCTGGACATGATTCTCAGGGAGTCGCGACCCCCTTTCCGACGGGCCCTCGTCGTTATCGAAGGCCTTTACAGCATGGATGGCGATATCCCGGATCTGCCTGAATTCATTAAGATAAAAAAACGACACGGAGCCTTTCTTATGGTGGACGAGGCCCATTCCATCGGCGTATTGGGGAAAAGGGGCGGAGGGATTGGCGAACACTTTGGAATCAATCCTGCCGATGTGGAACTTTGGATGGGCACTTTGAGCAAATCCTTTGCCAGTTGCGGAGGCTACATCGCCGGATCCCGAGCCCTCATAGAATACCTGAAATACACTGCGCCGGGTTTTGTTTACAGCGTAGGAATGTCTCCGCCGAATGTCGCTGCATCCCTGGCCGCCATTCGATTGTTGAGGAAGGAGCCGCAACGGGTGACGCGTCTCCATGAGATCTCCGGGCTTTTTCACCTTCTCGCCCGGGAAAAGGGCCTGAATAACGGCGCCGACAGCAACGATTCCCCTGTTATTCCGGTGATCGTAGGAGATTCCTTGAAGGCGATCAAACTCTCTCAAGCCCTCCTCCGACAAGGGATCGATGTCCTGCCCATGGTCTATCCGGCAGTTCCTGATAACTCCGCCCGTTTGCGCTTTTTTGTCAATTGCAGCCGTTCGCCCGAACAGATTCGCTTTGCCCTAAATGCTGTCGTTCCGGAGCTGGAAGCCTTGCACCAGGAAGGGACTAGAAACCGCGTACAGCTTCTTAATTTGACTTTGTAACGGCTGCTGTTTGGAACGCGCTCCAACAGATGTTGGCATGGCTTTTTCTGCCGTGGTCTTCGTTCTTGGGATGATGACAACCACGTTGAGCGAGAAAGTAACATGATTCTCAATGCACGGGACAAGATAAC
>CAVSVL010000002.1:0-39976 GCA_963731025.1 uncultured delta proteobacterium
TACGAAACCGCTTCGCTGTAGTTTTTCTCCGCGTTTTTTCTCATTTCAGAACACTTATCATACTCACTCAATCACAATGATTCAAATAAAAGGAATCGCTTCGCTCTATCTTTTATAAAAACCAGAATTTCGTTTCAACCATCCAGCATCCCTCCAATGAACCGTTTCTTTTTACCCCGATCGTATAAAATACCTCCAAATCGTTAATAACCCAAACAAAGGAGGTATGACATGACACAATTACGCCAAAAAATGATCAGAGCAATGGAACTTAGAAATCTTTCCAACCACTCTCAAAGAGCCTACCTTGCCGCCGTCACAGGCATTGCCAGGCACTATCGACGATCCCCCAATAAGATCACAAATAAGATGATCGAGGATTATCTTTTGTATCTTAAAAATGAGAAAGGCAACTCTCCTAACAGCTGCGGCAGCGTTTTAACCGGACTCCGTTTTTTCTATAAAAATGTAATGAAAAAGGAAATCTCCATCGGTTACAGTGTTAGAAAAATCCCACGGAAACTCCCCACCGTACTTACAAAGGAACAGGTATGGAAGATCATCTGTGCATCTGAAAATCTCAAACACCGCCTCATCCTGATGACCACGTACGCCGCAGGACTTCGAGCAAGTGAAGTCATTGCTTTAAAACCTAAACATATCGAAAGCGAAAGGATGCTGATTAAAGTCAAAGACGGCAAAGGCAAAAAAGATCGCTATACCATGCTTTCGGTAAAGCTTCTTGACGAGCTGCGCCGCTATTACAAAAAATACCGCCCCCAAACCTACCTGTTCCCTTCGTCCTTTGGGAAAAGGAAAGATAAACCATTATCGTACGAAACTGTTCGGAGCATCTACGAAAAGGCCCGAAAAAGTGCCGGTGTTAAAAAAGGCGCGGGTCTTCACACCTTGAGGCACAGCTTTGCAACGCATCTTCTGGAAGCCGGATACGATATCCGTAAAATACAGGTTTTGATGGGCCATGCGAGACTGTCCACCACTATTATCTATCTGCATGTGAGCTGCGAAACTCTGTCAAAAGTCCCAAGTCCTTTGGACCTTATTGACACCGAACATGCAAAAAAGGAGGACAGAAACGATGGCCCAGATCATATCGTCTAAAAAGAACCGCCCGGGGGTGGCTGATATCCTCCGAAAGCATATCGGAGACTATCAAAGCCAGTACCCCTTATGGTCGGAACATCGTAAAATTGTATCTGACCTTTTAAACTGCCGCACCGCTCATCTTGGCGGATATGTCGAATGCTGCAACACCTGCGGTACGGTTCGCATTACATATCATTCATGCCGTAATCGCCATTGTCCAAGATGCCAGCATATGCCACGGGAAAGATGGCTTGAGAAAAGAAAAGACGAAATTTTACCGGTCAGCTACTTTCATGTGGTCTTCACCCTGCCGCATGAACTCAATACCATCATTTTAAACAATAAAAAGGTAATGCTCAACATTCTTTTTAAAGCTGCTTCTCAAACCCTCTTGACCTTTGGCAAAAATGAGCTTGGCGGCAAACTCGGCTTTATTGCCACTTTACACACCTGGGATCAAAAACTAAAGGCTCACTTTCATCTTCACTGCTTGATTGCCGGGGGTGCCGTCTCGAAAGACGGTGCGCGTTGGACATCCTGCAAAGGCAAGTATCTTTTTAATAAGAAAGCATTGTCTATGGTCTTTCGCGGCAAGTTCATGCACTACATGAACCATTCTCGACAGTGTCAAAAAGTCAAGTTGTCCGGCAATGAATACAAAAAGCTCGAAAATAAGCTGTATGCAAAAAGGTGGGTTGTCGATGTGCGTAATCCCGTAAAAAACCCGGAACACGTTTTGGAATATCTGGCGCGCTACACGCACCGGGTGGCCATTGCAAACAGTCGCATCAAAGCCATTAAAGAGGGTACGGTGACCTTTACTGCCAAAAATCGAAAGAAAAACAAGACGGAATCGGTCACCATCACCGCAGTGAAGTTTATCCGAAGGTTCCTCTTACACAGCCTGCCCAAGGGCTTTGTCAGAATCCGGCACTATGGATATTTGGCCAACCGTAACCGTAGTGAAAATTTAAACACCATACGGTGTTTGATGGGATTATCCGCCCCACCGGAAAAGGAAATGGCTTCGCTTGAAGAAATGATGCAAAAGCTTACGGGAATAGACATAACAATCTGTCCCTGCTGCAGTAACGGCAAGATGCAATTTTTTGCACAAATACCCAAATACCGTGCGAGACCGCCAAACCACTTGGATCGTGCGGCAGGTTAGCCACTTAGCCTGATATTTTTAGTGGGTCTTTAAAAAACAGAGGAGAGGTGCGCCTTGATCTAAGAAAATACCCTTGAAAGATACCAGCTATACAGAAAAGGATACTCTAATGGGAATAAGAGTAATACAGTTTATCTCAAATCGCTTCTGTAAAAATCTACAAAATACATTTTGGCGAACGATTTTTAATAACAGGCATGAATACAATACCCATATAGAAAAATCGTGCAAGCTCGTCCGCGAATCGGCTTCGTACATCTTCGTTTTATCAATAATCCCGCTCCAATAAATCACCATTCAAAAGCCTGTTGCCAACAGAACCAAAAAACGATAATCTATAGTCTATCTATTGCGGGACTATGGATAAAACACTTATTAGATAGCCGTCCAAAAGATGAAAATATCGCTCACTTCAAAAACCGGTGATAAGTCTGACATATCCGAGATTAATCTTGATTTTATATAGCTGTAATTGCTCGCATGGTTTCTCAATCAAAACATTTTTTATCCCAAAAACATAAGCCTACCACCTCGAATACAT
The DNA here is from genome assembly GCA_963731025.1 of uncultured delta proteobacterium. Taxonomy (GTDB): domain Bacteria; phylum Desulfobacterota; class Desulfobacteria; order Desulfobacterales; family UBA11574; genus UBA11574. The sequence goes on from CAVSVL010000002.1 coordinate 2,820, forward strand.
CCCTATCACTTGATTTTTTCGGATAACGAGCATATATCAAATACTATTATATTTAAATGCGACGCTCTTCAGCTTGAAAAACAGTAAAATTTCCCGAATTGATACTATTGGAACGTATTTTAATAATAAACCCATGCCAACATACCGGAGAAATCCTATGAAAACCAATCGTATTTATTTCTTGGCATTTTTATTTTTTGCAGTATCTTTTTTTCCTTTGATAGTTTCCGATGCCGTCGCCGACCAAAATACCCCGTTGCCCGAACCGTTATCCATGACCGAAGCGATTCAGATTGCCGTAAAGCAAAATCCGGAAATAAAAGCGGCACAATTTCAGGTGGATGCTGTAAAATCCAACTCAGTCAAAGCCCTGTCCGGTTTCTATCCCCAGCTTAATTTTGCGCAATCGTTCAACCGAACCACCAATCCCATGTGGGCCTTTGGCACCAAATTGAATCAGGCTGCCATTACGCAAGGGGACTTCGATCCCGCCAGGCTGAATGACCCGGATCCCATTAACAACTTTACATCCAATTTTTCTGCCTCTTGGTCCGTCTTTGAAGGCGGCCGGACCAAACTCGGCTGGGAACAGGCCAAACAGAATCTGTCCATTGCGTCATTAACCCTCGAACGTACCCGACAAAACGTGATCGTCCAAACCGCCAAGGCATATGTCGGCCTTGTACTTGCTCAGAAAAATATCATGGTTACAAAACAAGCGCTTGACACCTCGAATGCCAACCTTAATATGATACAATCCCGTTATAACACCGGTTTTGTGGTAAAAAGCGATCTTTTAAGAGCCATGGTTCATATCGCAGATTTAGAACAGCAACAACTTTTAGCAGAAAGCCGGTTCAAAATAAATGAGGCGATGTTGAACGCGTCCATGGGTTCCGGAGAAGCCGATCCCTTGAACCCGGTGACACCGCTAATCATCGGTTCAGAAATTAGCGGAACCATCGACACGTGGATCGACACTGCCTTGTCCAAACGCCCCGAAATTGAAAATCTTCGTCTTAAGAAAGAAATTGCTGAAAAAGAGGTGGAAAAATCACGAGCCGGTCATTACCCGGACGTAAACCTTATTGGAAATTACGAAATTAACTCGGAAGATTTCAGTGATTCGGCGGACAATTACACCATCGGAGCCGTGATGCGGGTCAACATTTTTAGCGGAAACCGTATCTCTGAAGAAACCAAGGCCGCAAAATCTTTGCTGAGCCGGATTCAGGAAATACAAAAAAGTGTAGAGCTGGGAATAAAAGTCCAAGTTCGGGAAGCTTTTCTAAAGGCAGAAAGCGCTCGAAAAAGGATAGGGGTGGCGAAAACCGCAGTAGATCAGGCTGAAGAAGGATTGCGAATTGTAAAAAATAGATATAACAATGGATTATTAACCATTGTCGGCCTTCTTGATGCAGAGCTGGCTCGCCAGCAGGCTCACACCAACTATTTTAAGGCACTTCACGATTACAAGGTCGCTCGCGTCGAGCTGGAGCTGGCTGCAGGAACTCTTGACACGAATTTTCAATAAAATATCAACATGGAGTCCATCATGCTAGGAAACAAACGATTTTATGTCATCATTTTATTTGCTGTCTTTCTCTTGACAGGGTGCGGGGAAAAAATAGAGCCGGGCAATGTCAACCCTTCGAAAAAAGAGCATGTAAAAGCACCGGTTGTTTCAGCTAAAATTATCAGCCAACCATTTTTTTACGAATCCGTTGGAACGGTCAGCGCCAAAACTGTCAGCACCATTTCCAGCAAACTCATGGGATCTGTAAGAGACGTTTTAGTCCGGGAAGGAGACCATGTCAGCAGGGGAGATCGGCTTGCAAACATCGATGATCGTCAGGTGAGTGCAATGTTTCGTCAAGCAAAAGCCGCGCTTGCTGAAGCCCGACGCGCAGAAACTGCGGCCAGCGCAGGCGCAGAACTTGCAAGCACCACCTACTTACGATATCAGAACCTGATGAAAGATGAGTCCACCAGTCCTCAGGAGTTTGATGAGATTAAATCAAGATACCAACAGGCCCAAGCCGGATTGGCGACCGCAAAACAGCGTGTCAAACAGGCTGAAGCCGCCTTGTTTTCGACGGTTGTCTCTTCAAAAGATGCGGTTATATTGGCACCCTATGACGGAACCATCCGGGCGAAAATGATTGATGTGGGGGATCTTGCCACACCGGGCAAACCGCTTCTCACTATAGAAACAACAGGGAACTACATCGTGGAGCTGTTGCTCCCCGAACAGTATATCAATACCGTTGTCTTAGACCAACAAGTGACGGTCACTGTTTCCTCACTCAACAACAAAGCATTTACAGGAAACGTACAGGAAATTTTTCCTGCCGCCGATGTAAAAAGTCGTTCATTTTTAGTCAAGGTTAAAATACCGGCGGATAAGGCGCTGCGGTCCGGTATGTTCGCTCGGGTCTCAATTCCTATCGGCAAAGCCGGTTTAATGTTAATTCCGGCAACGGCTGTCATACATTCCGGGCAACTGACCGGTATTTATATCGTGGATGACACGCAAACCGCCAAATTTAGACTCATTCGAACCGGCAAAACATTCGGCGATTCCCTGGAAGTCTTATCAGGCCTTAAGCAAGGGGAACGCTATGTTACCACTCCTCCACCAACTCTAATCGACGGCATGACAGTGGAGATGGATTCATGACACAAAAAACAGGTGCCGCCGGCAAAATTGCACAGTTTTTTATAAATTCCAAACTGACCCCTCTGTTTATTATCGCAGCCGTCTTACTGGGTATTGCATCGGTCATCGCTCTTCCCAGGGAAGAAGAACCCCAGATCATCGTTCCCATGATCGACATCTTTGTAAAAATGCCCGGCGCCAGCGCAAAAGAAGTGGAAGAACGGGTCACAAACCCTATGGAAAAACTGTTGTGGGAAATTCCGGGCGTAGAATATGTGTATTCAACATCCAGTTCGGGCATGTCTATGGCGGTGGTCCGTTTTTACGTGGGTCAGGATGAGGAAAAATCCATTGTCCGCCTTCAGTCAAAGCTCATGGCAAATTATGATCTTATCCCCTGGTCGGTGTCACCTCCGCTCATTAAACCACGATATATTGACGATGTTCCGGTTCTGGCGCTGACTTTCTGGGGAGAAGGTTACGATCATTATGCCTTGCGTCGTGTGGCGGCAGAAGTCGAAAATATCGCCAAACGTGTAAACAATGTCGGCATGACGACCCTTATCGGCGGCGAACGGCGACAGGTTCAAGTGCATTTCGATCCGGTCCGGTTGTCCGCTTACGGCCTTGATCTTGAGCGTGTGGCGGCTTCCGTGACCGCTTCAAACCAGGAATCTGAAACCGGTAATTACCCGTCCGCTAAAGGCCGGGTCCTTGTTCATACCGGCGGATTTTTAAAAACAAAAGAAGATGTCAAAAGCGTGGTGGTGGGCGTACACAACGGAAAACCTGTTTATCTTCGAGATGTTTCCGAGGTAATAGATGGTCCTGAAGAACCATCTCAATACGTGTTTTTCGGCACGGGGCCGGCTGCAAAAGAAAAACACATTTCCGGCCAGCCCTCTCCGAAAGGGGTGTATCCTGCCGTTACGCTTACCGTGGCCAAGCGGAAAGGGTCCAATGCCGTGACAGTGGCCAATAACGTCCTTGAACGCATTCGCAAAGCAACCGGCAGCGTCATCCCTGACAATATCCATATGACCGTCACCCGGAACTATGGGAACACCGCCAAAGAAAAATCGAATGAATTGCTCTTTCACATGATGATCGCCATTGTTTCCGTTACCATTTTGATATGGTTTGTCTTGGGACACCGTGAATCCGGCGTCGTTGCCATTGCCATTCCCGTAACGCTCGCTCTGACCATGGCAGTTTTTTTTCTGTACGGGTATACCTTGAACCGGATTACCCTTTTTGCACTGATATTCTCCATCGGCATCCTGGTAGATGACGCCATTGTAGTGGTCGAAAATATCGTCCGTCATTTTCACCTTCCGAAAAATCGAAACCGTTCGAGGACCGAAGTGGCCATCGAAGCAGTGGACGAAGTCGGCAATCCCACCATTTTGGCCACATTAACCGTCATCAGCGCCATTTTACCCATGGCCTTCGTCGGCGGACTGATGGGACCGTACATGAGGCCCATTCCCGTGGGGTCTTCGGCTGCGATGATCATTTCGCTTGCCGTGGCGTTTATTGTTACCCCCTGGGCTTCTATCCGACTGTTAAGGCACGAAAAAACAACGGAAACCGATGTCCATGAAACAGAAGACTGGAGCACACGCCTATATCGACGAATTATGACCCCTCTTATAGAAAATCGATTCTGGAGATGGATTTTTCTTGTCGGCGTCGTCGTGCTTCTTCTCCTCTCTTGCGCAATGGTGGGCATTGGACTGGTTCGGGTCAAAATGCTTCCCTTTGACAACAAGAGTGAATTTGAAATCATTCTCAACATGCCTGATGCCGCCACATTGGAAGAAACATCCGCCGCTGCAATGGAAATGGGTGATTATCTTAAAACCGTCAATGAAGTCACCGACTATGAACTCTATGTGGGAACCTCGGCGCCGTTTAATTTTAACGGATTGGTGCGCCATTATTACCTGCGAAAAAATGCTTACCAGGCAGGTATTCAGGTCAACCTGGCAGATAAAGGGCATCGAAAGCAGCAGAGCCATGATATCGCCAAGCGTGTTCGTCCGGTTCTAAAAACCATTGCAGACAAATACCATGCGCGGGTTATAGTGGCCGAGGTTCCGCCGGGTCCGCCGGTTTTATCCACTCTGGTGGCTGAAATTTACGGTCCCCATTACCAGCGTCAAATACAGATCGCTGCCGATATAATTGATATATTTAAGAAAACTCCCGGTGTCGTTGATGTGGACTGGTACATAGAGGGAAATCAACCCCGTTATAAGATTGAAGTTGACAAGGAAAGAGCCGCTCTTCACGGGATCCGTGTGGACCGGATTAATCGAACGCTTGAACTGGCTCTCAAAGGGCAAGAGGCAGGACTGCTTCATCAGCCCAGGGAAAAAGAGGATGTTGCGATTGTCATGCGACTTCCGATGTCCGACCGTGCCGGGATCCAACGTCTTAAAATATTGAAACTTTTAGCAGCCGACGGACATCTGGTGCCGATTTCCGCGCTGATCAACGTTCATAAAATCGCCGTGGATCAGAGTATTTATCATAAAAATTTAATGCCCGTGGTATATGTTCTCGGGGATGTCGCCGGGGTTACGGAAAGTCCGGTATATGCGATTTTGGCAATGAAGGATAAAATTGACGCCATCCAATTGCCCGAAGGGTACAATATCGTTCAACATCTGGCCCACATTCCTTCCAGTGACCGGAAGTATGAAATGAAATGGGACGGAGAATGGCAGATCACCTATGAAGTTTTCCGGGATCTTGGGATTGCTTTTGCCGTGGTTCTGGTGCTGATATTTGTGCTGGTTGTGGGATGGTTTCAATCGTTTAGCACACCACTGGTCATTATGGCCGCCATTCCTTTTTCTCTCATCGGCATCCTTCCAGCGCATTGGGCTCTTGGCGCTTTTTTTACCGCGACCTCCATGATCGGATTTATCGCAGGAGCCGGAATTGTTGTGAGAAACTCCATCATCCTGGTCGATTTTATAGAATTGCGTCTAAAAGAAGGAATGCCGCTGGATCTTGCGGTCATTGACGCCGGAGCCGTTCGATTTCGGCCCATGATGTTGACCGCCGCAGCTGTAGTTGTCGGTGCGTCGGTCATTCTCTTCGATCCCATTTTTCAGGGCCTTGCCATATCCCTTATGGCAGGAGAAGTTGCTTCCCTCTTTTTCTCAAGGATGACCGTTCCGATCCTTTATTTTCTCGATAAGCGATGGGAATTTGCTCATGGGCACTTAACACCGTCGGAACAAAATTTGTCTGAGTAAAGAACCGTTTAAAAACATATTGAGCATTTGCCTTTCTTTTTCACTTGTGATATTAGGGATTAAGCATAAAATTTCATTCATATCCGGCTGTTTATTTTCGTTACACAGGTGTAAACGCGTATTTGACACGCCAAAAGTCGCAGCTCCAATGATCAAACCCGTCCATATCAAAAAAATTAGCTTTTTTTTGCTGAGCATCTTCTTTATCATCGGCACCCCAAAAGCAATGGCCGGTAGTTTCAGCTATGGTAAGAACAATACCGTTGTGGGATCCGTACAGCACCACATTGTCGCACCCAAAGAGACCCTGTTGGACATTGTCCGAAATTTCGGATTGGGGTTTAATGAACTTTCACTCCTTTACCCAAAGTTGGACCCATGGATGCCCACTTCCGGACAAAATCTTGTCATTCCCACCCGATGGATCTTACCCTCTACCAATTTGTTTGGGCTGGTTATCAATTTGCCGGAAATGAGACTCTATCATTTTATCCCGAAAACCGGGATGGTGACCACATATCCGGTGGGAATTGGCGATGTCGGATGGGAAACTCCGGTGGCCGTAGGTCATGTCGTTTACCGTAAGGTCGACCCCACATGGTTGATCCCAGAGTCTTTAAGGGCCAAATACGGCGCCGTAACGATGCCTCCCGGGCCGAACAATCCTTTGGGAAAATACTGGCTCGGCCTCTCGCTTCCCGGATACGGTATTCACGGTACAAATTCTCCATGGGGTATCGGCAAACTGGTCAGTCACGGATGCATCCGCCTGTATCCGGAACATATTGCCTTGCTTTTTAAAAAGGTAAATGTCAACACGCCTGTTGAAATCGTTTATGAACCCGTAAAAATCGGCTTCCAAAATCAAAATATATTCATAGAAGTCCATCCGGATATTTACAACAGAATCCCCGATGTGCAGGCACAGACCTTGCGTCGATTACATGAGCGGGATCTTTTGACCAGTGTTTCAGTTTCATTGGTCAAAGATGCGCTTGAGAAACAAAGCGGACTTCCGGTTCGTGTGGGTTTTCTTAAGAAGGGAGGTGATGATACACTCGCCGTTAAGACGTCAAATCATGAATGACATCCGTTTTTAACTCTAAACAGGAGGAGGCAATTCAATGGATATACGGAAAAACGTGTGGATGGTGATGGGGCTTGTATTATCACTCGTCCTGGCTTTTTCGCTGATGAGCTGTGCAACCACAGATCAAATGAAAATGCTGGAAAAACAGGTTCAACAGGCCAGCCAAGATGCCAAGGACGCCAAAGCAATGGCCCAAGATAGCTCTCAGCAGGCCCAACAGGCAGATGCATCCGCCGTACGTGCTGAAAAAGCAGCGGACGCTGCTGCTGCCTCGGCACAAAAGGCTGAAGACATGGCCAATAAAGCAGAAGCCATCTTCAACCAACAGATGAAAAAATAGCGATAACGTCCGGAACCCGGGATGTAAAGAAACGCTCCGGGTTCCGGATGTTTAATTACTGATAAAGAAATGACTCGAACCTAAGTTGATCGGTTTTTATTTATGGCTATTGATCACTATTAAAAGTTCGCCTTTTATTCAACGCCATCTCTTTTCTAACCCATTTGTTCATTTCCTCTTGATCAATGTTCGTCACCCTGTCACGCTTTGGTCTGTTTTAAGCAATGATTGAATAAACAGCGCTTTAGTGTTGACTTTTTTCAAGATGTATGATCGAAAAAAGAATTGTTTTTATTTCATGCAGGCAGTAACGCATCAGAAGCAGTGCACACCTTTTGGCTCTGTGAATTAGTTTAGTGTCCATCCATAAATGAGAATTTTTGTTCAAGATCAAGGCATGCGAAAAAAAATAACCACCCCGTTGAGATATCGGGACAAGCCGGCATATGTTTGATATTCCGAGGATTATTTTTTGAGCATAACGCAGAGATTGGTCAAAAAGACCATTTATGGATGGACACTGGTTTAACACATCTTTTTTAGAACTATGGAGATATCAATTGTACGGCTTTCATGCAATATCAACTCATAACGGCTGGGCAATGGCCCTTGCCGGTGCTCTAATCGTCTTTTCCGGACTGGTGGTTCTGTCCACCGCAATTTCTCAAATTCACAAGATACTGCTGTTCTTTGAAACAAAATTTGCCGGTTTTAGAAACAACCATAAAATACAGGAAAACGATGAACCTGAAGAACAACCGGAATCGGCTTTACCAAAAATATTTCCCGCGGAGCTTGATGAAATAGCCCGTCTGTATCAACCTTTGCTCGAAGAAATCGGAGAAACTTTTTATCTTTCCGATCTATATAAACTTGCCAGGGAAAAACATTATCCACACCCGCATATAACATTTACCGCCTTTCGTGATGCCAAAATATTAATCCCTTACGGTGATGGCGTGTTCAGCTGGACCCCACCTAAAGAAAATACAGTTAACGAAAACGAATAAAGGTTAATCCATGCATCTGCTTTTTCAATTTTTATCAAATACCGGCTACTATCTGGCCGACTATCGCAATGTTATCATGATCGTGGTCGGTACGGTATTTTTATATCTTGGAACCGCAAAAAAATACGAGCCGCTTCTTCTTGTTCCCATCGGCTTTGGTATTCTGGTGGGGAATATCCCCTTTTTCAAGGGATTCGGGCTTGGTATATATGAAAACAACAGTGTGCTTCACTATTTGTATTTCGGTGTGACCACGGGTCTCTATCCTTCGATCATTTTTCTGGGCCTCGGGGCAATGACCGACTTTTCTTCTTTACTGGCACGGCCGAGTCTCATGCTTTTGGGGGCAGCCGCTCAAATGGGAATATTTTTTACGCTTCTGGGAGCCCTTGGCCTCGGGTTTTTGCCCAAGGAAGCCGCATCCATTGCCATTATCGGCGGCGCCGACGGACCGACATCCATCTTTCTCACCGCCAAACTGGCGCCCCATCTCATCGGACCCATTGCCATCGCTGCCTATTCCTATATGGCATTGATCCCCGTTATTCAGCCGCCCATCATGAGACTTTTAACCAGCCGCAAGGAAAGACTCATCCGTATGCCGGAACTCCGAGAAGTGACCAAGAAAGAACGCATCATCTTCCCCGGCATAGCTGTTATCTTGTGCTGTTTCCTTGCACCGGCTTCCATACCGCTTCTTGGAACATTCTTTTTTGGAAATCTCTTAAAAGAATGCGGTGTCACCGAACGCCTGGCTCAGACCGCCCGTACGGCAATCATCGATATCGCAACAATACTGTTGGGGTTAACGGTGGGTGCCAGCACCCAGGGGGATGTGTTTTTAACGCCAAAATCTGTGGGTATTTTTTTCCTCGGTGCCGTTGCGTTTAGCATCGCAACCGCCTCCGGGGTCATCTTTGCCAAAATTATGAACCTTTTTCTGAAAGAAAAGATCAATCCATTGCTTGGGCGCAGCCGGTGTATCCGCTGTTCCCGGTTCAGCCCGAGAGGTTCATCTGGTAGGTCAGTCTGAAGATCCTGAAAATTTCCTGCTCATGCATGCCATGGCCTGCAACTCTTCCGGTGTTATTGGATCTGCAATCTGTGCGGGTATCTTGTGGAGTTTTATGATTGTTCTTTGAGGTCAGCGCCATCTTGAGCAAAACACAATAAAAAAGCGGTTTAAAACGTTAGGATAATAATCATTCATGCCCCTCCCGCTTTAACAATTCATGATACCAGACGGAAAAATCGTACATCCCCTTGCACCTGTCGTCATCGTTGATAATTCCAAGGCAAATTTCAAACACGCCGCCTCCGTATGCATTACTGTATTCCTGAAAACTTCTCGTTTGTAAAAATTCCCGGACCAGCATTTGCGTCGTTCGCTTGGTTTTATCTTTTCTGATATCTATGGGATCTTTGGGTTCCTGGAAGGGCTCCCATTTTTCATATCCTTTTTTTAAGATATGTTTCTGGCGTCTAGGGGACATACTATCAAAAATGGCTTTTTTTCGTTTTTCCTCTTCTTCCGGGGATATTTTTGTCATTTTACTTCCCTTGCTGATTTGAGGTTTCATTTTCGTCCACCAACCCAAGATAGTCTTCGTTATAATCGGTGAGAATCGCCATGGATAACGGAACAAGCAAATCTCCCATCTTAACATACCGGGTTCTGATTTGGCCGACAAATTCAGCAGAAATTTCGTAAAGCTTTTTTTGAATAATATCCAGGTTGGCCGTGGGATACGGTTTGCCTTCAACAAAAGCCGACTTCCCACAGGTATGCCCGATACCCCCTGTAGATGTTGGAATACCATAAAGTCGGCAGGTAATGGGTCGATATTCATATAAATCACACACATCATCTTCGTTAAGAAGTGGACATCTGACCCGTTCAGCAGCAATTTCCATAAGTATTTCAACCTCGTTCTTTCCAGCTTCTTTGTCCTTATATGCTTTTCTTTTAACCATGTAAGTTTTTCGATCCGCACGGTTCGATTTTTCAATAATTACCTGTTTTTTGTTGCCTTCAAACATTTCATTAAACCGATGATTGATATACATCGCTTCGATCAATGTCAGATCGAACAATGCATGACAGCAGTCTGCACATTTAATTTCACATGTTACGCATTCCGGAAACTCTTTTTGTACTTTTGCAAACAATTCATCGGCTTTCGCTGAAAGTGCCTTATATTTTTCAAAATATGGCGTAAAATCTATTTTCATTGTTTAACTCCTAACATTTTAAATTTTTTATTAAAAAGCACAAACATCTAAACCAAGGGGAAATAATGTTTCACGTGAAACACTATTTCCCGATACAGAATCGGTTAAAAATTTGATCGATGACATCGTCTTTGGCAACGGCGCCGATAATTTCACCCAGGCTGTCTAATGTTTCCTTGATATCGATAGCAATCAACTCAAACGAAGTTCCTTTTACTATTTCTTTACCGGCGGAAACGGCAAACCCCAAACTCTTTTCAAGGGCTATTTTATGCCTTAAATTTGGAATAATGGTATTTTGAATGTCAAGGTGGTGGTCTCCGATGGCAAGTTTTGCGATTAAATCCTTGAGCGAGCTCAACCCGGTTCCATACAACGCTGAAATTTTAACGTTTGGTATTTTATTCCATGCTTGGAAAATTTCAGCGTTAACGTCATCGTCAACCAAATCGATTTTATTTATCACCAATATCATCCGTTTGTCATCGATTGTCTGATATATTTTTTGATCCTCTTTAGTGAACGGATCACTTGCATCGATCATGAAAAGTATCAAATCCGAATCGTGAATATATGCTTTGGTTTTTTCAATACCAAGAACTTCAACCGGATCTTTTGTCTCGTGAAGGCCCGCGCTATCGGCAATAATAACCGGTATACCGTGAATATTCAATGTTTCTTCAATTAAATCTCTCGTTGTTCCGGGAATGGGTGTAACAATTACGCGATCATCTTGTATCAGCCGGTTCATAAGGCTTGATTTGCCCACATTGGGCCTGCCGACCACAATCATTTTAAGGCCGTCTCTTAAAAAATGCGCATTTTCATATTGCGCGACCAGGCCTGATAACTCATCGATAACCGCCTTGTCCAAAATTTGATGAATGGATTTCACATCGATAACATCCCCTACATCTTCCGGAAAATCTATAGCCGCCTCCACTTGTGTTAAAATATCAATCAGTGAATGTCGTATGCACCCAATTCGGTTTTTCAATTCCCCTCTTATCTGAGAAGTGGCAATTTCAAGCGATTTTAAAGTTCTGGAATTGATAATGTCAATAACCGCCTCCGCCTGGGTAAGATCAATACGACCGCTAAGATAGGCTCTTTTTGTGAATTCGCCGGGTTCGGCTATCCTGGCACCTTTTTGTAATACCAAATCTAAGATCGAAGCCATTACAATATAACCCGAATGGGTGTTTATTTCGATAATATCCTCTCTGGTGTATGTCAAAGGGGCTTTCATGGCCGACAGAAGAACTTCATCCAGCATCTTTCCTGTGTCAGGATTCACAATATGCCCGTGATAAATGCGGTGGGATTTTAAGGGAAAAGAGCGGACGCCACCTTCAGGGCAACCTTCTCCCTTCGACGCGTGAGAGCTTTTAAAAATTGTTTCAGCTATTAAAAAAGCGTCTTTGCCGGAGATTTTTATAATCCCGATACCGCCGCTACCGGTGGGTGTTGCAATGGCGGCGATAGTATCATATTCCATTTTTTATAACATGTATAGCTGGTTTCAACACTTTCAAACAAATAGAGACCTTTGAAATACCAACTTCATACGACACATCGGATTGAAAGCTTCGGTTAATAATTTTTCTTTCGGGGTGAATTTTTCTTTGGAAATATGACAAGTTTTCTTAAAATTCCTTCCCCCATACTCTGGGTTCTCACCATGGTTTCATCTTTTAAGGCAATATGTACGATCCGTCGATCGTGAGAATTCATTTGACCCATTGTCGCCGGTTTTCCAGTCCGTTTAACCTTCTCAGCGAGTCTAAATGCCGTTTTTTCCAAACTAACGCGCCGTTTTTCCAGATATCCTTCAACATCCACCTGAATTCCAACACGTTCTCTTCTTTTCTTGTTAACAATTTTTTCAACGATATATTGCATTGCTTCAAGGGTTTGCCCGCGCTTTCCGATAAGAACGGCAGAGTTGCCACCCTTTACATGGAAAAAATATCGATTTGATTTTTCTGTTATCGAGATTGTCGCGTCTGTAGTAATTAAATCAAGAATGCGTTGCAGGGCCTGTCTGCCAATTTCTTTTGGATCATCCTCTGAAGGAACATGTTCTATATCATCAATTGAGTCATCCATTTGAAAGTCTTCATGCGTTTCGGTTTGACCCAAAGAATCGGTCCTCTGTTTTTTGGTCTTTGAATCTTCAATTTTAAATTCCTGAGATGTTTTCGGTAGGGTAACACGAATACGCGCTTTTTTGGTGCCCACCAATCCAAAAATTCCAGTTGACCCGTAGGAAATAACATCATGCTTGAGCTTTTCCTTGGGTATGTCTAGTTCTTCACAGGCTTTTTTTACTGCCATTTCAACATTTTTGTCCTCAAACTCCAAGCTGGGCGACATTAGTAAACCTCCGTTATTAAGCGTTTTTCTTCGTGACATAATACTGTTGGGCCACGGAAATGATATTGTTTACAAGCCAGTACAGAACAAGCCCCGAAGAAAAATTGATAAAAATCACCGTAAAAACAATCGGCATCATCATCATCATTTTGGCTTGGGTCGGATCCCCTGCTGGTGGCGACATTTTTTGCTGAATAAACATGGTCACTCCCATAATGATGGTTAAAACAGGTATGCCGTATGGCGGTTGCATAAAAGGTACGGAAAAATCGAACCGAAAAAGACGATCCGGTGCTGACAGATCATTGATCCATCCGAAAAACGGCGCATGTCTTAATTCTATGGCTTCATATAACATTCTATAAAGCGCAAAAAAAACGGGAATCTGCACCACCATTGGAAGGCATCCGCCCAGGGGATTGACCTTATACGTTTTATACAACCCCATCATCTCTTCATTCATTTTTTTCTTGTCGTCTTTATATTTCTCTTTAATTTCCGCCATCAACGGTTGAATCTTTTTCATTGCAGCCATTGATTTATAGCTTTTATTTCCCAGGGGCCACAGAAGGATTTTGCTGAGTATCGTTAAAATGATAATAGCAACACCATAGTTGGGGATATAGCCATATATAAAATTCATTATCCAGACACATGGTTTGGCAAGTACGTCAAACATACCGAAATTGACGGCTTTGATCATGTCATAATTCACGGATTTTAAAACTTTCATACTTTTTGGCCCGAAAAACAGTTCGTATTTAAAAACATGCTGATCGTCAGGCTGAATCACCTGCTCCGGTTGAATATATGTATTCTTTAGGATTTTATCGTCATTAATGCTAAGATGCATACTGGCATCCACGGCCTCGTCAGGCATGATCGCAGATATGAAATACCGATCCTGAACCGCAATCCATCTTAATTTCCCGGGATATACATCTTTCTTTTTGATTTTCTTAATCTTAATTTGTTCTAGTTTGTTATTTATCAAGGCGCTCGGCCCTTCAAAGCCATACCTGCTCACGTTTTCCGGAGCTTTTTCTAATAAAGATAATGTCAAATTGTCTTTAATGGTTTGATCGGAACCATTTTTAATGGCAACGTTAAGAGAAATCACATAGGTTTCAGGTGAAAATAAATAGGTCTTTTCAACGACAACTCCCTTGGGAGATGTCCATGAAAAAGATATCTTTTTGGCTTTATTTTTGATATCTACAGAATCCTTCTCAAGATTAACTGAAAACATCGCATCATCGATTCCTTTAAGACTATTCTCGGCAAATCCGATCCGTACGGTTCCTTGGGACAAATCAGGATTTATCATTTCATAAAAAGGGGAATTGGGATCAACGGTTTCTCGATATTTTTTTAGAACAACGCTCTTGAACACCGCTCCTCTTTCTGAAATCTTTGCTGTATACAAGGGTAAATTTACGGTAATTGTTCGAGAAGGTTTAATCGGCTCTGAAGCAATTTCTTTTGAAGGTGTTTGAGCTTTTAAGGGAGGAGCTTCTTTTGTTGTCTTTTGCTTTTCTGTTATCCCAGACGTTTTATTTGACTGTTGTTCCGTTTGAATGGCCTGTTGGGGAAGCTTTCCCTTTTCTTTATCAACAAATAAAACATTCCAAACAATAAAGACCAGCAAAGACAGGCCTATTGCAATAAATAATCGCACGTGTTCCATTATCCGTTATCCTCTCCAAAGTTCAATACAATATATAAAAAGTTTTGTTCAAATAAATTGAATTATCGGTGTTTTCGGGTTCAGAGGAGCAAAATCTATGTAGGATTGTGAAAAGGCGGGCAAATAATTTTCCCTCCTGAATCGGCATCCTTTATTTGGAACCTGTCCCCAAGCGGCATCATATGCACTGTTTTATGGAACAGAGTCGATTCCTCCCGGATGAAAGGGATGGCACCTTAAAATTCTTTTCAAAGCAAGCAGAAATCCCTTAAGAAGTCCATAACGCAAAATAGACTGATAGGCATACTCAGAACAGGTTGGATAAAAACGGCATGCAGGAGCCAGTATTGGAGACAATACGAATTGATAGGCTCTTATTAATATCAGAGCCGGTATCACGAATATTCTATTAATGCTCTAAACTCCTGGAAATATTTCTGAAAACGTCTTTCAGGGATAGAAAGGCCTGCTCCGATGATAGATCCGCGGCCTTCTTTTTAGCGATAATATTGATATCCCAATGACCTGTAATAATGTGCCTGTTTAACCGAAAGTATTCGCGAGAGAATCTTTTAATCCTGTTTCTTGTAGGGGCATTTCCTACTTTTTTCGATACAGTGAGACCAAGGCGGGTTCTTTGAAGTCGACCTGGAGAGAATATTGCAATAAAATATCTGTTTTGTGTTTTCTTCCCCAAAAGAGACAATTCAAGAAACTCAGAGCGTTTTAATATTCTGTCCGCCTTGGTAAAACAAAAGCGCAAAAGAGACTCCTCTGTTTAACCCATTACATCTCTTAATTTATTTTATCGAGCAACACGTTTTATACCGTTAAACGGGCTCTGCCTTTTGCTCTGCGTCTGTTAATAATCCTTCTGCCTTGCTTTGTCGACATTCTTTTCAGAAACCCGTGTGTTCTTGCCCGCTTAATTCTGCTGGGTTGATATGTTCGTTTCATAACTTATAATCCTTATTCAGACACTAATGTGTTTTCTATTCCCGTATTATTTATAAATTAACCGGATTTATAAATCACAAGATGACCAAGTTGTCAAGCTTCAAACTCAACCAAAATTTCGATGGTAATATGACGTACCTCTTACAAACGTAATAAAAAATGCTCAACCGACCGTTATTCATTGATAATTTCATAAATATCAAACTCTTCCATATGAAGTTTGGCGTCCGGATATATGACAATTTGCCTCCCGATAATTCGCTCAACAGCAACGATAATGTACCTTTCTTCACCATAGAGGAGTTCGGCAATTTCAGGGTTTACTCTCAAGCTGACCTTAACCCCTATCATGTCTCGTGATTCACGAAGAATTTCCCTATAAATATTATAACATATTGTCTGTTTGGAGATAAGATATCCTTCTCCGTCACAATAAAAACACGGTTCGCAAAGTATCCTGGTCAATGGTTTTCGAATCCGCTTTCGGGTCATTTGTATCAACCCCAACTCTGATATGGGCAGTACATGGGTTTTACTTCTATCTTTTTTAAGCGCCTCTTTTAGTGTATTATAGACTTTTTCCTGATTCGACTTTTTTTCCATATCGATAAAATCGATAATGATAATACCTCCGATATCCCGAAGACGGATTTGATAGGCGATTTCTTTAACCGCTTCAAGGTTGGTTTTTAGAATCGTTTCCTCCAGATTATATTTACCGACATATCGTCCGGTGTTGACATCAATGGCCACCAGCGCCTCTGTATGTTCAATCACGATATATCCGCCGGACTTCAGCCACACCTTATTTTTTAATGCCCGTGAAATATCCGCTTCTAAATTAAATGAATCAAAAATCGGCTCCAAGCCTTCATAAAACTCCACGGAATCTTTAAGACTCGGCATGAATTCATCAAGAAATTTTAAAATAGATTCATATCCCGAACGAGAATCTATGATTAGATTTTCAGCTTCATGTAACAAAAGATCCCGAACAGCACGAAGACTGATGGCCACCTCCTTATGCAAAAGATACGGTGCCGGAGCTGTTTGGTATTTCTGTTGAATACTCTCCCACAAATTATTAAGAAACCCCATCTCATATTTAAGCTTCTCTTCCTGAACACTTTCTGCTGCAGTTCGAACAATATATCCGAAATGATTATCACGGATAGATTCAACAATCGCTTTTAAACGATTCCGTTCTGTATCGTCTTCTATTCGCCTGGATATCCCAATATGGTCTGATGTCGGCATAAGCACTAGAAATCGACCGGGAAGGGATATGTGTGTTGTCAGTCGCGCTCCCTTTGAGCCTATGGGAGCCTTGGCGGCTTGAACCATCATTTCTTGTCCTTCAGTGATAAGTTCTTCAATGTGCCTGTCACGACGGATCGAGGTAAGATAAGAATTATAAGAAATACCTTCTTCTGTGCTGCCGTTGTTATTCAAGAAATCTTCAATAGGGCTATAATTATCACCAATAACATCGTCTACATAGATAAAGGCCGCCTGCTTTAACCCGATATCTACAAAAGCGGCCTGCATTCCTGGAAGAACCCGCTGTACTTTTCCCTTGTAAATATTTCCGGCAATATCTGAAGCATCTCCCCGTTCTATGAAAAGTTCAGCAATGTTTCCGTCCTCAAGAAGCGCCACTCTGGTTTCATGATCAGCAACATTGATGACAATTTTTTTATACATACTCTTCCCTGGTTTTTAAATTATAGTTTAACAACCTCTGTCTGTTTTACCTCTGCCCAGGATAATCCGAAAACCTTATCAAGAACCTCAAAAGGTCTCACTGTTTGTCCTGGTTTCGAACTGAGGGTCATCCTCAACTGCTTGGGCGCGAGCAAGGTCAGGTTTATCACCATCTCTTTTAAGTTTATTTTTTTGGTTTTCCCTTTTCGGTTGAATCGTGTAACGATGAACTCTGACATCTCGTTAAAATGGTTCATTTTTTTTTCATCGAAAAAACCGTTTTTGTAGGTTACCATATAACTAACGGGTTCAAATGATTTATTCGAAGAAATTGTCGGGACAAGATGGCAGCTTAGAATGCGGATTCCCTTTGGAAGATGACGGTTTAATCCGTTTATGATGGTTTGCGGTTTTACATGGTCATGTACAGATAAATAAAAAATCTCATTTAAACTCTCCAAGCCGATGGGAAGCGCATCTTCAAAGGATATCAGTGGCTTCGGGTGAAATCCTTCTGAATATTTAACAAGTATGCCGGCACGTCGGATCGCGCGAAAAAATATTTTAATCATTTCAAGATGCCCAAAAAATTTTGCCTGACCCTGTTTAGAAAATGATATCTTTAATTTTTTATAATCTTTTTGTTTATGGTGCCTTTTCGTAAAATTTTTAACCGTGTCTTCTTTACGGTCATCAAACACTTTGGGTTCAATAACTTCAAAATCACACACCCCACATTGGTTACAATTGCCGTTTCGACAATCAATCGTGTGCACACCTTCTAAGGATTTTTCCCACTCACTAATTAAATAATCTTTTGACACCATGGTATCAATATGATCCCACGGTAATGGTTCCATCGTATTTCTAACCCGTGTTGTAAAAAAATCAATATCAACGTTTTCATCTAAAAAAGACGCTTCCCACGACCGATACCTAAACTTATCGCTCCAGCCGTCAAATTTACATCCTTTGTTATATGCAGCCACCAGCAAACGATTAAGACGCCGATCCCCCCGTGCCCAAAGTCCTTCAGTTATACTGACTTCGGGGTTCTGCCACTTAAATCGAACGCCTGGCAGGTTCAGTTTTTTCTTCAACCAGGTAATTTTATGTTTCGATTCGTCCAATGAAATTTGAGACGACCACTGAAATGGGGTGTGAGGCTTTGGAATAAACGTTGTTATACTGACGTTGATTTGGCCCTTTCGTTTATTTTCACGGCGAACGGTTTTGAGTCTTTTCACAAGATCGACAATCGCTTCTAAGTCGTCGTCCGTTTCTGTGGGAAGACCGATCATAAAATAGAGCTTCACAACCTGCCACCCCAGTAAAAACGCATCGTTTACCGTGTCCATGATGTCTTTTTCCGTTATATCTTTATTAATCACGTCTCTAAGCCGCTGACTTCCCGCTTCCGGCGCAATTGTAAAGCCGGTTTTTCTGACCTTTTTGATAAGATTCATCAGCCTGGGGGTTAATGTGCCCGCCCTTAGAGAAGGAAGGGATATTGCAATACGGTGATTCGCATACCTTGACATCATATTTTCCATTAATGGTAAAATACAACTATAATCCCCTGTACTTAAAGATAAAAGTGATATGTCTTCATAACCGGTTGCCGCAACGGAAGCATCGGACAGGGAAAGCAGCTTCTTTAAAGATCTTTCACGGACCGGTCGGTATATCATCCCGGCCTGGCAGAATCGGCATCCTCTGGTGCATCCTCTCGATATTTCGAGTCTTAAGCGATCATGAACCGGTTTGCCGTATGGAATAATCGGTGTGTCGGGAAAGGGCACTTTATTAAGATCGCTAACCACCGATTTTTTAATGTTAACATAATCCGGATATCTTGGTGTAAGCGTCTGAAAATCATCGTGATCAAATTCCGGGTTAAAAAACGCCGGGATATACACACCTTCAAGGTGAGACCATTGTCTCAAAAGGGTCTCTTTATCGTGATGTTTCTCTGCCTTCCATTCAAGCCAGGCCCGACACATTTTTATGATGACTTTTTCACCATCTCCGATTACGATGGCATCAAAAAAATCTGCCACCGGTTCCGGATTACATGCACAAGGACCGCCAGCAATGACAAGTGGGAATGAATCGTCCCGCTGTCGCGCCAGAAAAGGAATGCCGGCCATGTCCAATATGCTGAGTATATTCGTATAATTAAGCTCATAAAGAAGGCTAAAACCGATGATATCAAACTCGTTTAGCGGTTTTTTTGATTCCAGCGAAGCAATCGAGAGCCCCGATGATCTGAGATATTCCTCCATGTCGGGTGCCGGTGCAAAAACCCTTTCAGCAGCAATCTTCGGGTGGCGGTTAAGGATATGATACAGTATCTGAAGTCCGAAATGAGATGTTCCAATCTCATATAGATCCGGAAAAGCCAGTGCAAAACATAGGTCTATCTTGCTGTGATCTTTTTTAATGGTGTTGATTTCAGAACCTAAATATCGGCTGGGTTGCTCGATCAGGGGTAAGATATCTTGAATGCTTTTTATACTCATGATATATATTTTCTCAAAAATCACACCGATTAAATTGCTGAAAGAAATCCATGGGTGAAAACTGGTTACTCTTGATCGTATTATACCGGAGCTCAAAATGCCAGAAATAAAATCGCAAAACAATACACTTATAATTTCAGTGGTTTTCCTTCTTGTTTTTTTAAACCCGTTTTATCTTATTAAACCGGCCCTCCTCAACGCTGAAAATTTGCGCGAAAGTGCGGTGGTGAAAGCCATTCGAAAAGTGAGTCCCGCGGTGGTTAACATTAGCTCGGAGTTTGAGGTTAGCAGGCGTGCAAATCCATTTTACGGGTTTGAAATGGATCCTAACTTCGAATCTTTTTTCAGAGACTTTTTTGACCCCGGTTTCGAACAAAAATATAAGCGAACCAGTCTGGGATCCGGAGTCATTATTGACGGCAAACGAGGATTTATTCTTACCAACAAACATGTAATTGTAAAAAGTTCAACCATTACCGTTGCGTTAAAAGACGGGCGTGAGTTTAAAGCACTAGTTATAGGTGCAGATCCTGATTCCGATCTCGCAGTATTGCGTATTTCTCCCAAAGACGATCTCCCGGCAATTGAAATGGGTAATTCCAACAATCTTATGATTGGTGAAACGGTGATCGCCATTGGAAATCCTTTTGGTTTCTCAAACACCGTAACAACAGGTGTTATCAGCGCCACCAATCGGAGTATACGGGCCGACAATTTATTCTACCATGATTTTATTCAGACGGACGCTTCCATTAATCCGGGAAACAGCGGGGGACCACTATTGAACATATATGGTGAGCTCATCGGTATTAATACCGCCATATATGCCAAAGCCCAAGGAATCGGTTTTGCCATACCTATTAACAAAGCCAGAAGGATTGTTACAGACCTTATCAAATACGGGGAGGTTATACCGGCATGGATCGGTGTTACCGTACAAGATTTAGATGCAGAACTTGCCCAATATCTAAAAGCAACGACGGTTAAAGGTGTTTTGGTTAAAAAAACAGAAACATCCGGTCCTGCCTTTAAAGCCGGCATTCATGTGGGAGATATTATACAATCTGTTGGATCTCGAAAAATTCTTTCTCAAAGCGACTTTAATACAGCAATGAGCAACATTTCTGCCGGAGAAGCCATTAATATAAACATTTGGAGGGACGGCAAAACAAAAGAGGTTTCCGTGAAATCTTCATCCTTCCCAATAGAGCTTGCTTTGGACCTGGCCAACAACATCCTCGGAATCACGGTAAAAAATCTTTCCAAGAAAAATCGTTATCTTTACAAGACACATACACAAGAAGGGGTGGTGATTACAGAAATCAATCGTAATTCATATCTCGCCCGTATCGGTGCCCGGTCCGGGGATGTTGTTCGACAGATGGATGAATTAACAATAAAAAACATAAATGATTTTAAAAAGGCGATGGTTAAATACCGTAAAAAAAAGTCTTTGATTATCGTTTTACAGCGCCAAGATCAGCTTTATAACATTACGGTTAAATTATAAATATTGACGTGCCGGTATGGAGACTTATGATGAAACGTACAAAAATCGTAAACTTGCTTCAATCAAAAACCCCCATCGACCTTGTTCTTATAAAGGGCTGGGTTCGAACCCGGCGTGATTCAAAAAGCTTTTCATTTATTGAAGTCAACGACGGATCCTGTCTCAAAAACATTCAGATTATTGCAAACAATACTTTGAGTAATTACAATGCCATTACCGGACTCTCCACCGGATCTGCGGTTTCTGTTTCCGGTATACTTTCAGAATCTAAAGGTTCCGGTCAAAAATGGGAGGTTATCGCGGAAACCGTTGATATTATAAGTGTTGCCCCCGAAACCTACCCGCTTCAAAAAAAACGTCACACAGACGAATTTTTAAGAACCATCGCTCATTTAAGACCTCGAACCAATAAATACGGGGCCACATTTCGAATCAGATCAGAGTTATCATACTCTATTCACAAATTTTTTAGAGAAAAAGGGTTTAAGTATATCCATTCACCTGTCATCACCGGCTCAGATTGTGAAGGGGCGGGGGAGCTGTTTCGCGTAACCACAATGGCGCTGGATAATTTGCCTTTTAAAGACGGTAAAACTGACTTCACCGAAGATTTTTTTGGCAAAGAGGCAAACTTAACCGTATCCGGACAGTTGTCTGCTGAAATGTTTGCTCTTTCCCTTGGAGATGTTTATACCTTCGGACCAACGTTTCGAGCTGAAAACTCCAACACCAGTAGACATGTCGCAGAATTTTGGATGGTTGAACCGGAAATGGCATTCTGTGATCTTAAAGGAAATATGGATCTTGCTGAAGAAATGATAAAATATTTAACTATATTTATTCTCGATGAATGTCACGATGACATTGAACTCTTTGCAAAATATGTGGATAAAACCTTGATAAAAACTCTCGACAATGTAGCGTCATCCGATTTTGAACGTCTTACCTACACCTCGGCCGTAGACATATTAAACAGATCAAACCAAAAATTTGAATATGATGTCGATTTTGGAAGAGACCTTCAAACCGAACATGAACGCTATTTATCAGAGCATTACTTTAAAAAACCGTTAATTGTATTTGACTACCCCAAAACAATAAAGCCTTTTTATATGCGATTAAATGAAGATCATCAAACCGTAGCAGCCATGGATGTTCTTGTGCCTCGAATTGGAGAAATTATTGGCGGAAGCCAGCGCGAAGAACGCCTTGATGTGCTTGAAAACCGGATGGATGAAATGGATATGCCGAAAGAGAATTACTGGTGGTATTTGGATTCAAGGCGTTTCGGATCTGTTGAACACAGCGGCTTTGGTCTTGGATTCGAACGTCTGCTCATGTTGATAACCGGTATCAGCAACATCCGGGACGTTATTCCTTTTCCAAGAACACCCAATAGTATAGATTTTTAACGATTCTTTTATACCTATACCTTCATACATCTCAGCTTTGCCAGCTCTTCTGCATAGCCGTAAAGGTGAAGCCCTTTGCTTTCAACAATCATTTCACCATCTTTTACGCCAATCTCGCCAGCCATATATTCTTTGAGATTTTGAATACCCGCCAGGTTTGCCGGCATTCCTCCCCAAAGATCCCAGGAGCGAAAATATACAAAGAAATGAAGCGTATCATGCTGAATTCTTGTGTCTATGGCGCGTAAACACGGCGGGTCTAATAAGGTTAGGTCGGAAGGGTGCGCCACTTGAAGCACCATCTGGTTGTTTCTGCTCCCGTAATTTTGATACGTTTGAATGATCCATTCGATTTGATTCAAATACAGTTGGCCGTTTTCTTCAAAAACGGCTTTTCCGTCCAAACCTCTTTTGTCTATAATCTCCGTGTTTCCTTCTTCCCACCATTTAAACTTTTCCTCTGAAATCGGCGCACGGGTTAATCGTTCTCCATAGGTATAGGATTCCCCCGGCTCTTTCTGTCCGGTCATGATATATTCGATGTACGACCTTTTATAGCCCTCTCCGCCGTATATATACGCTTCTTCCACCGGGTTGGGAATACCACAGGATGGCGGTATGTCAGGCAAAAGTGGCTGGGTACCCGGGTGTTTTATGTGTCCGGTAAAAAAATCATATTCGAGCCTCTCCTGCCCTGCATAACTTCCGCGATCTATTTTAAATTTCCGGCCATGGTCGAGTATATCATGAACGGCCTGAAACCAAAGGTCTGGTAAATCTCTTGCTTGAATCTTATGAATATACATTTATATATCCAACATACTCACTTCAAGGGCATTGTTGTTAATAAATTCTCTTCGGGGCTCGACCTGCTCTCCCATGAGAACGGTAAAAATTTCATCGGTTTCAACGGCATCTTCAACCCTTACCTGTAACAGCGTCCTTTTGTCCGGATTCATAGTGGTTTCCCACAGTTGGTCCGGATTCATTTCACCAAGACCTTTATATCGTTGAATGCCAAGCCCCTTTTTCCCTTCATTAATAAAATAGGTAAGTAATTGCTCTTTATCATCAATTTGCACAGCGTCTTTTTCATCTTCTTTGTTGAAAATAAAAAATGGCGGTTTATCGTTTTTCAATATACTTTTACTTAATATCAGACCTTTTTGAAAATCGTTTGAATAAACAAAATTCCTGCTGATTTTTAACGGTTTGATATTCCGCGACAAATCTACGACCTTGAGTTCATTCTGTTTTTCAAAAGACGGCGCAACGGTCATTTCATAAATATCTCTTTCATTATTGAATATAATTTCACTGACATTATAATTATTTTTACTCAGCGTGTTATTAAGCGCCAACATTTTTTGTTTGTCTTGCAGAAAATCTTTATTTTCAACGCCTTCTTTAAAGAGTGTTTCAATTAAATCACTGATAATTCCTCTTTCTTTAAATCTCGACATGATAGTAAAATACTCCGACAAATTTGCCATAAATATATAAAGCTTGTGATCCGACAAAATTTCTTCTTTTTCACCGAATTTAACATTTTTTTTATCACATATCCTTTTTAAAATTTGATCATTCAGCTCTTTTTCATTTTTTAGATACGTCGATTTTTTTCCTTTCCCAACCTTAAATAATGGGGGTTGGGCGATGTAAAGGTATCCGTTATCTATCATCTCGGGCATATGCCTGTAAAAAAACGTCAAAAGAAGTGTCCTGATATGAGATCCATCAACATCAGCATCTGTCATAATAATGGTTTTATGATACCTTATTTTTTCGATGTTATATTCTTCCTGACCGACACCGGTCCCAAGTGCGGTAATTATATTTTTAATTTCTTCACTTCGCAAAATTTTATCAAATCGAGCTTTCTCAACATTTAAAATTTTTCCTTTTAAAGGTAAAATAGCTTGAAATTTCCTGTCGCGTCCCTGTTTTGCACTGCCTCCGGCAGAGTCGCCTTCAACAATAAAAAGCTCTCTTTCTGATGGATCCGAAACCTGGCAATCGGCAAGCTTGCCTGGAAGTGTTGAATCGACAAGAGCCCCCTGTTTTCTAGCGAGGTCTCTGGCACGTTTGGCTGCATCTCTAGCCCGCGATGCATCTACGGCTTTACCAATTATTTTTCTGGCTGTGGATGGATTTTCCTCTAAAAATATACTTAACTTCTCGTTGATCAAAGACTCTACAAGCCCTTTAACTTCACTGTTGCCAAGTTTTGTTTTTGTTTGACCTTCAAACTGTGGGGATTTTATTCGAATACTGATCACAGCTGTTAAACCTTCCCGAATATCGTCTCCGCTGATTTTGGCTTTTAGATTTTTTGGAAGGCTTCCATTTGTTGAATATTGATTGATGGTACGTGTTAATGCCGCCTTAAAGCCGATAAGATGAAATCCCCCTTCAATCGTATTGATATTGTTTGCAAAAGAAAATATTTTTTCCTTGAATGTATTATTATATTGAACGGCAACTTCTATTTGAACATCGTTTTTTGTGCCTTCCATGAATATGGGCTTGTGAAGCGGTGTATTCATTTTATTTAAATATTCCACAAACGACACAATGCCGCCCTTATAAAAAAACGCATCTTTTTTATCTGAACGTTCATCTTCTATGGTTAATTTGACCCCTTTATTTAGAAAAGCGAGTTCTCTTAACCTTCGAATCAAAATTTCATAATTAAAGTCGTCTGTTTCTAAAATTTCGGTATCAGGCACAAAATGTATTTTTGTGCCTCTTTTTTTTGTTTTACCGATAACCGTCAGTTCTCTAATTTTTTTACCTTTTTCATACGTCTGATGGTAAATTTTGTTTTCGCAATAAATTTCGACTTCCATGAATTTTGAAAGCGCATTGACCACTGAAACTCCCACACCATGAAGTCCACCAGAAACCTTATACGAGTGATTATCAAATTTTCCGCCTGAATGAAGTTTTGTCATAACAACTTCAACTGCCGGCACATTTTCTGATTTTTGGATACCGACCGGTATTCCCCTTCCATTATCTTCAACACTGACACTGTTATCTGTATGAATGATAACCTTTATCAAGTCACAATAACCTGCCATGGCTTCATCAATACTGTTATCTACGACTTCGTAGACCAGATGGTGAAGTCCCTCGATACTAACGTTCCCGATATACATAGACGGTCTTTTTCTAACCGCTTCAAGCCCTTCGAGAACTTTTATTTGATCAGCGTTATATATGTTTTCTTCTGTTTTCATATTCTCATCGGCATGATGACACTTAAATATGTATCATCTTTTTCCCCTTCGATTAAACACGGCTTTTCCTTATCGAGTATATTAACAACAACCTTTTCAGTATCAATTACACTTAATATTTCTATAATGTATCTGGGATTAAATGCAACTTCAATGGGATCGCCTTTATAGTCGATAACCATATCTTCTTTTGATTCACCCAGGTCCGGATTTGTCGTGGTAATAGAAATATTGTTGTCTTTAAAATCAAAAATAACGCCTTTGTAATCTTCAGAAGATAAAATAGACATTCTTTTTAACATCATTAAAAACTTTTTTTTATCCAAATGGATCGCATGGGAAGATCCTCTTTGTATAATATCGCCATATTCAGGAAAATTTCCTTCAAGAAGTCTTATAATGACGGTTTCATAATCTTTTTTAATAATAAAATTATTATTTTTAACACCGATCTGAACGGTTCCTGAAGAATCTAAAAATTTTATAACTTCATTCATTCCTTTTTTAGGGATAATTACACTGAGATCCTTAGGTAGTTGTATATCTTTTTCATAAACACAATCTACTTTTGAAAGCCGGTTGCCATCCGTTGAAACCATTCTCACAACGCTTTTATCCTCTTGATGAATAATTTCAAAATATATTCCGGTGATATGGGTTCTTTTCTCATCAGGAGCACCGGTAATAATGACCGTTTTTTCAATCATTTTTCTAAAAACTTCAGAATCGATAGTAAAAAAGTCGATATCTTCTATTATTGGCGTTTCTGGAAAATCATCTGGATTTAATCCGACGATATTATATTCTACATTATTATTACCTATTTTAATCCAATGGTTGTCAGATTCACTAATTTGTATCTCTTCATTTGGGAACTCTCTAACGATTTCATAAAATTTTCTTGAATTTATCGTTAATATCCCCTGATTTTCTATGCTTGCCGGATATAAGCCTTCGAAACCTGTTTCAAGATCTGTTACAACCAGTGCTATCCCTTTATCTGTTGTCTTTATCAGGATATTTGATGTAATAGCCAAGTTGCTTTTTCGACCGGTTATCCCTTGTACTTTAGAAAGTACGTCAAGTATATCGCTTTTGTTAATTTTAAACCTCATCATCTATTCCTTATTTTTTATATAAATATAAAATAATAATAAACTGTTGTTCATAACGATAATAATTTTATAATTAACTTAAATAACAGAAAAAAAATGTAATAAAATTGTTAAAAAAAAGTTTAAAGAATAATAGATTATAAAAAGAATAAAATTTGTTGTTAATAAGTAGTTATTTATTGAGAGAATATCAATATAAAAAGCGGTTGTTACAATGCGTGTTTTAAAAACCATGTAAAACGTCTAAAAATACTATATATAGTGTTTATTTTTATTTGATATAAGTATATATACCGTTTATAAGAATGTTACAAGTGTTTTTACGGTGTATTTACCAATAAACGAATAGCAAAGAGATAATTATGAAATTTATCGCTGATTTTCATGTTCATTCCCGTTTTTCCAGAGCAACGGCAAAGAATTTGGATTTTGAAAACTTATATATTTCAGCTCAACTTAAAGGATTATCGGTTATCGGAACCGGTGATTTTACCCACCCGGGATGGTTTGCTGAAATAAAAGAAAAGCTCATACCGGCAGAACCTGGTTTGTTTAAGTTAAAAGATGAAATTTCAAAGTTATGCGATCAAGAAGTACCAAAGTTATGCCGTAGAAAAGTGCGCTTTATGTTGGTTTCGGAAATAAGCAATATATATAAAAAAAACAATAAAACCCGTAAAAATCACAATCTTGTGTTTCTATCCGATTTAAATCAGGCTGAGAACTTTAATTCAAAATTAGATAAGATTGGAAATATAAAATCCGACGGAAGGCCCATACTGGGTCTTGATGCCCGGGATCTTTTAGAAATTCTTCTCGAGACATCTGATCAGGCATTTCTTATTCCGGCTCACATCTGGACACCGTGGTTTTCACTATTTGGTTCAAAATCAGGTTTCGATTCTATCGATGAATGTTTTGAGGATCTAACCCCTTTTATATTTGCAGTTGAGACAGGTCTTTCATCAGATCCGGCGATGAACTGGCGGGTATCTGCATTGGACGGTCTTACACTGGTGTCAAATTCTGATGCACATTCACCATTAAAACTGGGAAGGGAGGCAAATCTATTTGATACGGACATGTCATATTCAGCCATAAAGTCTGCAATCAAAAGTGGTGACCCTGAAAGGTTTTTAGGCACGTTAGAGTTTTTTCCGGAAGAAGGGAAATATCATCTTGATGGACATAGAAATTGTGATGTTCGATCTTGGCCCCAAAAAACAAGGGAGCAGGGCGGAATATGCCCGGTTTGTGAAAAACCGCTGACCTTGGGTGTTTTGTATCGGGTAGAGGAGCTTGCAGATCGACCGGAAGGTGCGAAACCGAAAAGATATCATCCTTACCACAATATCATTCCCCTTGTGGAAATCTTGTCGGAAGTTCTAAAGGTAGGTCCGAACTCAAAAAAAGTAATGGGAAATTATAGAGATTTACTTGAAAAACTGGGACCTGAATTTGACATTTTAACGACGCTAAAAAAAGATGTTATCGATGCTGCCGGACTGCCCTTGCTGGGTGAAGCGATCACCAGGGTGCGCCAAAATAACATCGTTCTTTTACCAGGATATGATGGAGAATTTGGCCAAATAAAAATTTTTAGAAAAGATGAACGAAAAAAACTTCAGGGGCAAAAATCTCTTTTTATGACCCATTCTACGGATTCATCATCAAAGAAAAGAAAAAAGCGTCACCAACAGTCAAAACCCTGTAGATCTTCTATTGTGATGATAAAAGATAAACCGGATAAAACCACGGGAAATACATTTAAAACAGTTGAATTAAATAGAGAACAACGTCGAGCTGTAGAACATGATGGCGGAGCATTAATCATTATTGCCGGACCCGGAACCGGAAAAACCCGGACATTGACCCAAAAAATCGCATATCTTATTCAAAAAAAGAAGGTTTCACCACAGAACATCCTCGCGGTGACCTTTACCAACAAAGCTTCTCAGGAAATGCGCCAACGACTTGAAACCATTTTCGAAAAATCGAAAAATCAACCTTTTATCGGGACATTTCACAGCTTTTGTTTTAATTTTTTAAATGATTATGAAAAAAAATCTTATACGATCATTGATGAAAAAGACCGGGAGCTGTTGCTTTTAGATGCCATCAAGCGTGTTGAAGGAGCAGGCATCCAGGTAAAAACAACACCCAAAAAATTGTTAGAATGGATTATATCCGCCAAACAAAACATACTCGATCCCGAAGAAGGGTTGGACACATCGCTTTCAACAAAAAATAATTTTTTTCAAGCCGTATATCAATCGTATCAAAACTTATTGGAGATACAGCAGTTTTACGACTATGAAGATTTGATTTTTAAAACCGTTCGGATACTCGAGACAAAAAATCACGTTACCGTGTCTTACCGGACACGTTTTCAAAATATTTTTGTGGATGAATATCAAGATTTAAATCATGGCCAATACAGGATTATCAAATCCCTTGCCCCACCTGGTGTTGATAGAAATATTTGTGTGGTAGGTGATCCGAACCAGTCGATCTTTGGCTTTAGGGGGTCAAGTGTTAAATATTTTAAACGGTTTATCAAAGACTATCCTGATGCTAACGTTATAAGGCTGACACAAAATTACAGATCAACCCAAACCATTCTCGATGGTTCTTATCAGGTGATTAAACCTCAACACAAAGATCCATTCAAAGAGCGTATTTATTCAAAAATTGACGGTCCGAAAACAATTTGTGTTTTTGAAACAGAATCTGAAAAAGCAGAGGCTGTGACCATCGGAAAAACCATTGAAAAGTTAATCGGAGGAATCGGTTTTCACTCCATCGATTTTGGTTTTGTGGATGGTCAGCAACAAGACAACAACGTAAGTTTTTCAGATTTTGCCGTGTTATACCGCACCTCAGAGCAAAACAAGGTTTTATCAGAAATGTTCGACAATGCAGGAATTCCATATCAAATCGTTAGCCGAGAGAACGTATTTAACACAAAACATATCATCGAGTTGATTTCATTATTAAAAGTTGTCGAAGGTACGGGTGGTTATGCAGATTTTGAGAGAAGTTTAAAAATATTAACGCCAACCATTAACAATAAAGGTATTCAAATCTTTAAAAATTGGGGTTATGAAAACCGTTTTTCACTAGAATCAGCGCTGATAAATGCACGCAGATTTCCCATTAACGATATCGGAAAAGCGAACCAAATAAAGCTTGGCGATATTTTAAACAAAATTTTGGAAATAAGACAAAAGACAAAAAAAATGTCCATGGAACAAGCCCTTTTATTTTTATCGGAAAACACCAAGATTTCAGCATCCGGTGATTGGAGTCAAAAAACAAATAATACCCTAAAACACATTATCGATGTTTGTAAAAATTTTAATTCTGGTACCACAAACATTCTTAAAACAGCTGCCCTGGAAACAGACACCGACATATACAACCCTCAATCCGAAAGTGTTGCATTAATGACCATACATGCAGCCAAAGGACTTGAATTTCCCGTCATTTTTGTTGCCGGATGCGAAAACGGACTGTTGCCGTTTCGATCATTGGATGGCGATGTGTCTGATATTGAAGAGGAACGGCGGCTTTTTTATGTTGCCATGACGAGAGCCAAGAAACGGCTCTATATCACCTTTGCAAAGAAAAGAAAAAGATTCGGCAAAATCGAGAAAACGAACATTGTCATCCTTTGTCCGGCAAATTGAAAAGAACATATTGAGGTATGACGCCGCAAATTCGGGAAAAAGAACCAAAATCGGCCCATTACAACTAAAATTATTCTAAATCTTTAACAATTAAATTAAAACACAAGAGTTATTCGGTTCAGCGTGGTGAGCAATATCCACCTGGAACCCCTTTGGGAGAGAGAACGATTTGCCACAACTGATTAACCCTTGAACGAAAGGTGCCGGCGCTGGCCAAAAGATAATATTTCCACATTCGATAGAAACGCTCATCATATTGTTCTTTGAGATCATGCCAACTGTTGTGAAAATTTTGAAACCGGTGCATGAGTGTTTTATCGTAATCCGGCCCGAAATTGTGCCAATCTTCTAGAACGAATATATTTTCAATAACGTCGTTAATTTGTTTTGCTGAAGGCAAAACGGAATTTGGAAAAATATACTGTCTGATCCAAGGGTTGATTTTGGTGTCAAGATTTGCTTTAAAAATCCTGCAAATAAATTCGTCAAGTTTTTCACAGTCCCACCATCCATCCATATAGGCTTCGCCAAGACCCAGCGAACCTTGAGCCAGAACTCGTTGATATAGCTTTTCATTATAAACTTGTATATCCCATGAACGGTCGCCGTTAATTTGAACATCGGCTAACGACAAGAGGTGTTCAATCTTTTTGATAAACTTTGCGCTGCCCATGACCACATCATTTTTATGAAGTAAATAACATTAAAATGGGTATCCGAGGGAAAAGATTCTATCAGACTAAAAAGGTATTCCATAGACCCATGTTTGTCAACTCGTAAGGGAATCCAATTCAGAGGAAACGCATTTAAGTCCCAATACAATAAAAAATATCTGCGACGCGAAAGTTTTTCTTTATAGGATTTCTCCCTTATCAGATCTTGGATTTACTGACAGCTCCAATGCCTGCCAGGGAAAAATTTACAATGTGGTCGGCCAGGCGTTTGATTAAATTCGGAGAGAGGGGCTGACCCAACAGGTATTCCAGGTCATCGCGATTGATGGTTAAAAGAACACGACACTGGCTGATAATACTCAGTTCACAAAACAGGACCGTTTCATCGGCCGTTTCGACGTCCAATATTTTTCGAATAATTTCAATTAATTTTTGTCGACGAAGTTTAATCATATCGTGCCAGGAGTCTTGTATCAACCCGGTAGGATTGGCCAGTTCCATCAAGTACAGGCGCGTAAAATACCCCTGAATACCTTTCTCCATAAAATTCTGAATAAGGGAATGAATGTGGTTCCTCAACTGATCCTCAGGATTGGCTTGCACCGGAAGGGACAATTCAGGCATGGCATGTTCATTGAAAGCATGCCGCCATGCTTCGGAGTAAAGGGAGGCCTTATCGCCAAAATAATAGTTGACAGCTGCCACATTGGCGCCGGCTCGGCGACAAATCTCCGCCACCCTTGCATTGCGATATCCTTTTTCAGCAAACACTTCACAGGCGGCATTTAGCAATCGATTTCGGGTTACCTTGCCGTCTTCTCTTTGGGCCATGGTACCCTCCTTAAGCTTTTTTATAAGTACTGAAGCCAAATAAATCAAATGACGACTTAAAGTTTTTACTTGAATTGGCCAATGGATTATATTAAATAAAAATTTAAAATAAACATTTAAAATTGTCAAATGCTTTTATTGCAAAGACCGGTTCGACATTATTTACGCTTTGATTGGATTGGAGGATCCTAAAAAATGAGAACGAAACTTAGCTTCAATTGCCCTCAAGCGGTAGCCGCTATAATTTTTAGCAATAAATATTCTAAACAGAGGCTTTTCAAAACAGACGTTTCGGGTTGCTTTAACGGATCTATAGTCCTGCTGTTGAGCATGCTCTTAATATTGACATTGTCTTTTGGTGTGAACGCCGCGCCTTCCGCTTTGGTAGCCGGACCGCCGCCGCTGGTGACGGTAGTCACGGTTATCGAGAAGGATGTCAATCCGCCGGCGGAATATGTGGGCCACGTGGAGGCCATTCAGAGTGTTGACTTGCGGGCCAGGGTAGAAGGGTTTCTGGAAAAGGTCAACTTTAAAGAGGGAAGCGATGTCAACGCCGGCGATCTTCTCTATGTTATAGAACCGGCACCTTATCAGGCCAAAGTTGATGCGGCCAAGGCCTCGCTGGCCCAGGCTCAAGCAATGCTCACCAAAGCCCGCCAGTACCTCCATCGGGCACAAACCGTTCGTTCCGGAGGCATATCTGCAACGGATCTGGACAATGCTGTGGCCGAAGAACTCCGTGCAAAAGCACAGCTTGAGCAGGCTAAGGCCGATCTTCAACTCTCGCAAATCAATCTGGGATACACCTCTATTAAATCACCCATCAGCGGTCGCATCGGGCGCACTACTTTTACCCGAGGTAATTTGGTTGGGCTGGATTCAGGGACTTTGGCTCGAATTGTCCAGTTAGATCCGATTCGAGTGGTCTATTCCATTAGCGAAAACGACCTCGATGCCTTTAATATAGCCATTAAGGATGCTGATAGAGGAAAAAATTACCCCATACTGCTGCCGCAAATCAAACTGGCCGGCGGTCAAATTTTCAAAACAAAGGGACATGTGGATTTTGTGGACAATACTGTGGATGCTTCTACAGGAACCATCGCGGTCCGCGCCCTGTTTAGCAATGCTGAAGGCACTTTGATTCCAGGGCAGTACGTCACCGTTCTGGTTGCACGAAAAGAGCCTAAACCCATGCCGGTTGTGCCCCAGGCGGCGGTTCTGGAAGACCACGAAGGACGTTATGTCCTGCTGGTGGATGATCAGAACAAGGTTGCCGTGCGGCGGGTTAAAACCGGACCTTTGGTCGGCGTTAACTGGGCTGTTAAGTCGGGTCTGGCTGTAAATGAAAGAGTCATCGTCGAGGGCGTTCAGAAAGTTCGGCCCGGTCAGGTCGTGAAAACCTCCGGCACTGATGGACACCAGGGGAGGTAACGCATGTTTTCACAGATTTTCATCAAACGTCCGCGGCTGGCTATGGTGGTGTCCATTGTGCTCACCCTGGCCGGATTGATTGCACTGTTCAACATACCCGTGTCCCAATATCCGCAGATTACCCCGCCGGAGATTCGGGTCACCGCCACCTACCCTGGCGCCAATGCTCAGGTTGTTGCCGACAATGTGGCCGCGCCCATGGAGAAAGAAGTTAATGGTGTGGAAAATATGCTCTACATGGCTTCTTCTTGCTCCAATGACGGAAGATACACACTGTCCGTCACTTTTGAGGTGGGCACTGATCCTGACATCGACCAGGTAAACCTTCAGAACCGGATACAACTGGCCACCTCCAAACTACCCCAGGCGGTGGTTGGTCAGGGCATAGATGTACGCAGAAGATCCACCGACATATTGGGCGCTGTGGAATTCTTTTCTCCTAAAAATACCCGAGACAAACTTTTTTTAAGCAACTACGTCAGCAGAAATATAAAAGATGCTTTGGTGCGCATCAATGGTGTCAGTGACGTTCATATTTTTGGTGAGTTCGAATACAGCATGCGCATCTGGATGAATCCGGAGAAACTAACCGCCCTGGGGCTTACCGCCGATGATGTGATTGCGGCTGTCCGTAGGCAAAATATCCAGGCGGCTGTCGGGTCTGTCGGGACATCACCCGCAGGTAGGGAACAGCAACTTCAGTATACTTTGCGGTCAAAGGGGCGGCTTGATAAACCGGAAGAGTTCGAAAATATTATCGTGCGCAGCAATGATCAAGGGGGGTTGGTACGGGTTAACGATGTGGCCCGGGTGGAACTTGGCGCCAGATCCTACCTCTCCCGGTCGATTTTTAACGGACAGGCGTCTTTAGCCATCGGTATTTACCGGTCATCAAATGCCAACGCTTTGGATACCATGAAAGCTGTACGAGCCGAACTCGCACACCTCGCCGAGCGGGCGCCCAGCGATATACAGTACGATGTCTTTTACGACACCACAAAATATGTGTCGGCAGCCATTCACGAAATAGAGTTGACCCTTATCATTACCTTCTTTCTGGTCTTGTTCGTGAACTACCTTTTTTTACAGGACTGGCGGGCCACCCTGGTACCCACGGTGACCATTCCGGTTTCGCTGATCGGTACTTTTGCCGTTTTACTGGCTCTGGGGTATAGTGCCAACACCATCTCGCTGTTTGCTCTGATTATGGCCATAGGCCTTGTGGTGGACGATGCCATCGTGGTGGTGGAAAACGTCTACCGGGTTATGGATAAACGCAAACTAAATGCCAAAGCCGCAACCATCCACGCTATGAGCCAGGTCACGGGGCCCATCGTCGCCACCACCCTGGTGCTTTTGGCCGTGTTCGTACCGGTGGGGTTCATGCCCGGCATTACCGGCCAACTTTATAAACAATTCGCCGTAACGATTTGCACAGCAGTGGTGATCTCTGCCATCAATGCCTTAACCTTGAGCCCTGCCCTTTGCGCTGTTTTGCTGAAGGCTCCGAAAATTCCCAAACACGGTCCCCTTGCCTGGTTTAACAAGACGTTGGAAACATCACGCAACATGTATGTTGCCGGTTCCGCCTGGCTGATTCGCAAGCTTGGCGTCGCCTTGCTGCTTTTTGTCGGTGTAGTTGGCAGCGCCTGGTTTTTATTCAACCACAGCCCTGCCAGCTTTTTACCCCAGGAAGATCAGGGTGTTTTTTTTATTAATACACAACTGCCCGAAGGTGCATCACTGGCTCGTACCAACAAGGTGATGGAACAGGCAACTTTGGCGCTAAAGGATATTGATGGTGTCAGCGACGTTCTGGGCGTCAGCGGGTTCAGCCTGCTCAGCGGTACGGCGGAAAATGTGGGATTCGGTCTGGTGGTCCTGAAACCATGGGACGAACGAACCCGTTCTGATCAGCAATTGGAGGCCATATTAGGCAAGGTACAGGCCAGACTGGCCGCTATTTCCTCGGCCAATAGTTTTGCATTTGCGCCGCCTCCCATCATTGGATTGGGTACCACCGGTGGCTTTGACTTCCGTCTCCAGGCCCTTGAAGATCAGCAACCCCGGGAAATCGCCGCAGTAACCCAATCTCTGGTCATTGCTGCCAATCAAGACCCGGCCTTAAAACGGGTTTTTTCCACCTACACGGCCAACACACCCCAGATCTTCGTGAACCTCGACCGCACGCGAGCCGAGACGCTCAAGGTGCCGATCAACCGGGTGTTTGACACCTTGCATGCAAATCTCGGTTCAAGTTACGTCAACGATTTCAACCTTTACGGCCGGACCTATCAGGTCAAAGTTCAAGCCGAGGCCCGATATCGGGATACAATGGATGACATCAGCCGGCTATATGTTCGCAGCAACGATGATAAAATGGTGCCAATGAAAAGCCTCATCACTCTGAGCACGGTTCTGGCGCCGCAAATCGTTTACCGATATAATCAGTCGACCAGTGTACAGATTAACGGCAATGCAGCACCGGGATTTTCCTCGGGAGAAGCCATAGCAGCCATGGAGCGTCTGGCTGCCAAGACGCTTCCATCCGGCTATGCTTTCGACTGGTCATCAATATCTTTTCAGGAACGCAAGGCCGGCGGAAAAGTTTCAATCCTGTTTGCTTTGGCCCTGCTTTTCGGCTATCTGTTCTTGGTGGGGCAATACGAAAGCTGGAATATTCCCCTTTCCATCATCTTATCGATTCCGGTGGCCAGCCTGGGAGCACTTGCCGGTTTGTGGATCACTGGACTCAACTTCAGTATTTACGCCCAAATCGGTTTGGTTATGCTGGTGGGGTTGGCCGCAAAGAACGCTATCCTCATCGTGGAATTCGCCAAAGAGCGCAGAGAGCAGGGGTATTCCGTAGAAAAGGCTGCCATTGAGGGGGCGAAAATCCGTTTTCGCCCGGTTTTAATGACCGCATTTACGTTTATTCTCGGAGTGGCGCCTTTGGTAATCGCCACAGGTGCGGGAGCTAACAGCCGCCGGGCCATCGGTACCACGGTTTTTTCCGGTATGTTGGCGGCAACCCTGCTGGGTATTTTTCTGATTCCGGCCCTTTACTATATTTTTCAAACCGGTCGCGAAAAGGGCCATGCCTGGCTGGCAAAAAAAAGAGACAAACAGGTTGAGGAATAGGGTAAAAAGGTAAAGATGATGCATGTACAAAAGGACAAACGAATGAAGAATATGACTCGGCGGGCTAACAAAAAGGAGTTTGTCGATAATCCTGTTTCTGGCCTTGGCTGGGTGCGCAGCCGTTGGACCGAATTATACCCAGGTAGAGCCCAAGGTGCCGGAAAAATGGCATGCCGAACTGCAGAACGGCTTAAGAGCGGAAAAGTTGAATTCCGAAAAGCTATCTCATTGGTGGACCACGCTGAATGACCCGGAACTTTCCC
>CAVSVL010000003.1:0-15716 GCA_963731025.1 uncultured delta proteobacterium
AGTGATGAAGTCTGTGTAATACAAATGGAGCGAAGGGGTTGTGCTGTCTGGTTTTAGTGATTTGGTCAACCAGAGATGGGAGGAGCCTTTGACTAAAACAAAGCCGTTCAGTATTTCCAAGCAGGTCGTTTGGGAGAGCTATCGTCGAGTAAAGGCGAACCAAGGTGCAGCCTGAGTCGATGGTCAATCGATCAGAGATTTTGAGGTTAATCTTAAGGATAACCTGTATAAGATCTGGAATCGGATGTCCTCGGGGAGCTATTTTCCGCCGCCGGTTCGCACGGTAGATATTCCCAAGAGTGATGGGCGATCCAGGAGGCTGGGTATACCGGCTGTATCGGATCGTGTGGCGCAAATGGTGGTCAAAATGTACCTGGAACCAACAGTGGAGCCGATGTTCCATAGGGATTCTTATGGTTACATCTCCGGCAAATC
Source organism: uncultured delta proteobacterium (assembly GCA_963731025.1). GTDB lineage: Bacteria > Desulfobacterota > Desulfobacteria > Desulfobacterales > UBA11574 > UBA11574. The sequence goes on from CAVSVL010000003.1 coordinate 436, forward strand.
GGCCCTGGATGCTGTAGGAACGGTTCGCAAGAGGTGTTGGTGGGATGATTGGGTGATCGATATAGACATCCAAGGCTTTTCGGCCGCCGGCTGGACAGTAGGAGCCGTATGACAGGAGACTGTCACGTACGGTTTTTGGAGAGCGCGGGGGTGAAACTCTCCTGCGCTACTTAACCTTCAAGCCCTTTCTCATTTTTTAGAACCTGAGTGTTGACAAGAGCTTTTCAGAGAGGCAAAGACGACCCGGTTCTTTCCAGCAAGGGCAATGCTCGAAAAACGGTTTCCCTCGGCATCTTTATTTTGTTAGTACCTTCTGGACAAGAAGGATCTCGTTTTGACTGTTTTCTCTCCTTACACCGCAGTTTTTTCAGCGTCGCTGCTTACATATGTCTATTTTACGAAGTGCCGGTCTGTCTCCCGCATGCCAGGAGTAAAAGCAATCAGCACGATGAGCGGCTCATCTCCTCGGTTGCGGGCCGCGTGTATCTTCCCTATGGGATTGAAGTGGATGTTTCCTGCCTTGAACTCCACCCACTTACCGTCTACAAAGAGCTCCGCTTTTCCACGAATCACGTACTCGATCTCGTCGTGTCCTTTGTGAAAATGGGGACCGAGCTTGGCGCCGGGCATCATCCGAACGACGAACATGCTGACGGTATCATCTTCGGCGATCTTGATGAGCTGAGAGTCTTTTTCCGGTGGAAGCGGATTTTCATCCAGCACCTTGTCGATATTGGTAAGAACCTGCCAAGAGGTATCGCCTTGACCTGCCCGGACCGGCTGGACAATCAGGACAAGGAAAAAGACAATACCAATGAAAATAACGATAAACTTAATCTTCATTTTCTTCACTCCTCTTTCGCTGTTTTCAAGGATTCGGTAAGCACGGCATCGTCGAGGGAAGAGCGATTCTGCAGGATATTGCTGAGCGTTTCGGAAGTGGCTGCAAAAAAACGAAAAGGACGTCTCTTTGCACTGGGAAAACGACCCTCTTTAATAAATGAAGTTGGAGAATTCGTTTCCCTCCGCAGGCATTATCCTGATCAGGTTCAAAGGGTTCCCTTGCGGGTTCTCAGTCGCTATGGACACCCCCAACGAACAGACAAACTTTACTCGCTTACAAAAAAAATGTCAAGCACTACGATTTGATTCAAGCCGCTCTATATCCAACCGCCAACGCTTTCTTGACCCTCTCTGGACTCAGGCTGGTTGCTGCAGAAAGTTTCTGGCAATCGAATATTATAATATTGAACACTATGGATTAGGGCCAACATTAGCGCGATTGATGCCCCTGCGTATCTGATCATCGAGGTAGCACAGTTTTTTTATAAAGCCTTCCCGTTTTCTTTTTTCAGAATGAATAACAGTTGGCATATCTTGCCATAATGACAGGTCCAAGCATCTCGATTCCCAGTACATACATCTTATTTCTTACAGAAATGCAAAAAAGGCAAACCCCATGAAATGGATTTGCCTTTTTTTAAACGATACAGGCCCGACACTTTAAACTTATTCTATGTTTGCGCCGACAACAGCGGCCATCTGCATCATGTGGATCGTCTGGCCTTCTTTCAGATTTGTAAGGTCAGTAACCTTGCCTGATTTGCTTTTGGATTTTGTGTTTTTAAAGATCGGGAGCAAACTCGCATCAGCCACAATGAACTTGCCTGCGTTCTCAGGCTTTCCATTTTCAGTCTTTGTCTGAAGTTTATTCGCTTTAACATAGTCCCATAGTTTTTTGGTGATCTCTGTCCTGGGAAGTTCTGTTGCTCCCAGAAACTCTGCCAGCTCATTTTTCAGCTTTACCGGTTTCATCAATCCTTTTGCTTCTGCCATTTTTAACTCCTTTATATTTAAATTTATGGATTAATTACTGCATTTCTTAGTTTTAATGGTCACATAACATTAGATATTGATTCGCTGCGAAAGAACTACAGCTTTTATAAAAAAATGAATGCAAGCAAGATATGCAGCATTTATTAAGACCGCGTAATAACCTCACCCTTTCCAATAGCATACCCAATTGAATATTCAACAAAAATATTAATTGATTTCGTACAACTGAAGGATTTCAGAAGGTATCTCATATCAAATTAGTGTTTTATCCATAGTCCCGCAGTAGATAAGCTAAAGATTATAGTTTTTTGGCTCTATTGGCAACAGGATTTTAAGTGTGTATTTATCGATGCAGGACTATGGATAAAACACTAATTATCACAAATATTGACAAGCAATCGATATTATTTTATAAATTTTCTAAATTGAAATATATACCTCATCAACCCTCAATAAGCAGTGGATATGGATATGAGTACCAACAGATGTAACCTATCAATAGTATCTCTGTTGTTGATAGCTTGTTCATTGGTATTATTAACTTCAAATATCGCTGTATCAGCCAAAGAACGCAGAGTTGCTCTTGTTATTGGCAATGGCGCATACAAATCGTCACCACTTGCAAGTCCTGTTATTGACGCCTTCGAATTCATCACACGCTTTTTACGGCTATAATAAGGAATACATGGCGATAAAGGACAACGAAAGTTTCTTTGACTTAATCTGGAGACACTCTCAGGTTTTTTTGCAAAAGATCAGCCTGTCTGTCGATTTATTTATCAAGAACGAACTTTTCAATCATGCCGGTGCCGCAGCTTTCTTTTTTCTTTTATCGATACCGCCGTTTTTTCTTCTACTGCTTATCGCCTTTGACCGTTACATGTCTTCTTACGCCGGGGCTTCGGCTATTTTCTTCGAATTCATGAAAAGTATCCACGAAAATCTGGATAAGGATTTCTTGGTAAAAATCGGATTGCTCAACGTGAAGACCACGGCCATAGGCATTTTAGGGCTGCTTAATCTGCTGTGGGCCGGCCGTGCCATTTTAACCGCAATACAGCGGGGCATAGGGGTTGTCTTCCCTGCCGATAAAATCCGGGCCCCCATGGTAACGAACATCATTTCACTTATCATCCTGTCCCTTCTTTTTCTGGTTTCGGTTCTAATTACTTTCATCAGTATCGGTCTTAATTTCGTTCAAAACCTGTTGTCCGACAATGTCATTATCCAAACTTTTTTCCAATCCCTGCTGCCTGTAATTAGACATTCTTTGCCGTTTTTTATTATTGTTCCGCTGATTTTTTTGGCGTATCGCTTTGTGCCGGCCAAAAGGCCCAAAACATCTTCAAGTCTGATTGGCGCCTTGGGCTGCACCGCTTCAATTTTTCTGGTTCATATTCTGTTTTCCAAGTTTTTTACGGTCACCCGGTACAGCGTGATCTACGGCGTCCTGGGATCTTTGATTCTGATGGTGCTCTGGGTTTATTTTTCTTTTGTACTTTTCTTTTTCTTTGCCGAATATACCTTTGTTGCCGACAAACTGGAAGTGCTGGTGCTGGAACGCATGTATCTCTTTCGTGGCCAGCAGGACACCAAAGGGAAAAAAATCGAAAAATTTCTGTTTAGTCATCCCGCCCGCATTATCGAAAAATACGCCCGACGATACAAACCAGGAGAAATCCTTTTTCGGGAGGGCGAAAACAGCACGGACATCTTTTTTGTGGATCGTGGGGATGTTGATATTTTCCGTAAAGTCGAAGACCGCGATCACAAAATCGCTACCATTCAAGAAGGGCGTGTTTTTGGTGAAATGGCCTACCTCTTGCAGGAAAGCCGAACGGCAACCGCCATAACCGCCACCGATTCGATTCTTTTGATCCTAACCAATGATATTTTTGAGGATCTTCTTAAGACCAGCGCTCCCTTTGCCCGGGATGTCATCCAGGTTTTATGCGACCGGCTGCGCAAAACCGAATTCTTGATCAAGCCGTAACCGCCAATTCGTATAAAGCACAACACATCTTAAATATCGGGTTATTGTGAAAAATCGTGTGTGATAGTTGATTACCCCACCCGAGGTAGACAAAATGGTCTTACCTATGGACGATTTTACATAAACATTGACGGATGTGCCACAACGTGCCATAAGAGTGCTGAACTGTCGTATTAAGGTGATTTTAAAGTCTGTTTGCGGAGTTTCAGAACAAGGATACTATTTAATTTAGGGGAGTTATATGGAGAAAAGAATTAAACCAGATAACAAAACGGTCAAAAGGGAGACCATGTGGCTGGTCGCTTCCATTGCCTTGGTGGTTGGTTTTTTAGGAGGTGTCGTTTTCGGCGTTTATAAGTCAGGAACAGGAACATCGGTGCAAGAATCGATGCTTTCCCAGCCGGCTGAAAAAGAGCAGGGTGTTTCAGTTGAAAACGCTGCCCAAATTTTTAAACTCGAAAAAACGACAAAAGAGAACCCCAATGATGTTGCGGCATGGACAACCCTTGGGAATCTGTATTTTGATACCGGCAACTATCGAAAAGCCATCACGGCATATACAAAAGCACTGGCCCTTAACCCGAACAACGCCAACGTGATGACCGACCTTGGCGTTATGTACCGCCGAATCGGTGAACCCAAAAAAGCCGTTGAGGCATTTGATAAAGCAGCGAAAATCGATCCCAAACAAGAGACGGCATTATTTAATAAAGGGATCGTGCTCATGCATGATTTAAATGATCTTGAAGGTGCCATTGATGCATGGGAAGCGCTTGTCAAAAGAAATCCTGCTGCAACATCGCCAACCGGACAGCCCATCAAAGATTTGGTTGAAAAATTAAAAACCGGTATGAAACCCCAGTAACGGGCTTACTTGTTTTGAATAATTATAATAGGATGATTTCATAATGAAAAAATTGCTCTTTGTCTTAATGATTTTTATGCCTGTGACGGCCTGGAGTGCAAATATGACATACATGCTTGATGTGCAAATAAACACGGCCGAGCAAACAATCACCGGCATTGCCCGCTTGAAAGCGGATGCCGATATCAAGCTTAATCTTTCCGTTGAGAATTTGAAGGTATTGAACATTGACGGCAACGGCATTGCCGATGCAACCGGTGATATCCTTCACGTTTCATTACAAAGCGGCAAGGAAATCAATATTCGCTATGAAGCCTTGATTCACAAAAACCGGATGAATTTTATCGATAAAGATTACGTCTTTTTAACATCCGGCTGGTATCCACAGCCCGATGATTTGGTTGAGTATGCGCTTAACGTGACCTTGCCGAATAATTTTATGGCCATATCTGAATCTGAACATACAACCATTAAAAAACAAGGCAGCGCAAAAACCTTTATGTTTGAGTTCAATCATCCTCTGGACAGTCTGCATCTGGCCGCTTCGAGCCGTTATGTCCAAAAAAAAGATCGATATAAAAACATCGATATTGAAGCGTATTTCTTTAAAGAGGACGCCCATCTTGCAGATGCTTATCTTGCCCATACAAAAAATTATCTGGCCATGTACGAGAAGATGCTCACCCCATACCCGTATCGGCGTTTTGCCATTGTAGAAAATATATTGCCCACCGGAAACTCCATGCCCACGTTTACGTTGCTGGGCAACCAGGTGGTGCGGTTGCCGTTTATTGTCAAAACCTCTTTAGGACATGAAATTTTACATCAATGGTTCGGAAATTCCGTCTACATCGATTTTGTGTCCGGCAACTGGGCGGAAGGGCTAACCACCTATCTTTCCGATCATTACTATGCGGCTCTGGAAGGGAAAGGCGCTGTCTATCGAAAACAGATTCTGGTGGATTACGATGCTTATGTCCATTTGGACAATGCCATGCCATTGGGCGATTTTATAAGCCGAAACAACAAGGCCCAAAGTGTTATCGGCTATGGGAAAGGCGCCATGCTGTTTCACGGGCTGCATCGGCGTTACGGTGATGAAACCTTTTATGCGGCGCTTAAAGATTTTATTCGACAGAATCGTTTCCGCCAGGCTTGCTGGCTTGACATCCAACACGCGTTTGAAAGAGCGACCAAGGAAAAGCTGTATACCTATTTCGGGGATTGGCTGACCCGAAAAAATATTCCTCGTCTTGATGTGAAAAATACCAGGTTGTATGTGGCGCAGGGTAAACTAAAGCTGGATTTTGAACTTTTACAGCAGGGTGAGCCCTATCCTCTGAACATCCCTATTACGTTTTATGCCGGTAAACACAAACGTAAAAAGTGGGTTGAGGTGAAAAAGTCAAAAGAAAACGTGTCGCTGTCCCTTGATGAACCGCCCAATAAAGTCGTTCTGGACGAAAATTACGATCTGATGCGGCACTTGGCTCCTGAAGAAACGCCCCCTGTTTTGGCTGGCATTATGGGCAAAGACAAGCTGATTGCCGTGATCTCATCCATGAAACGTTCAACATACCAACCGCTGATTGATGCTCTGGGGGTTAAAACGATTACGTATGCAACACCGGATAATATTACATTCGATCAGATTCAGAAAAATTCCTTACTCATTGCCGGCTATGACAATCGGGTTGTGAACATGCTTTTTGGCAAACAGACGATTGTAGAAGACAGATTGCATATAAAAGTATATAAAAACCCGTATAATACATCGGAACGTGTTCTATTGTTAAATGCCGAAGACAAACAACAGGCACAGGCGGTTCAGTATAAACTATCGCATTATGGGAAATATACCGAGCTTGCCTTTAAAGACGGCCGCAACACCTTTAAGGAAATTGCCGAATCAGAAAACGGCATTCGGATGTTATCCCGTCCGGAAGCCCTGGCGCTAAAGCCTGATGCGCTTGCAACAATAGACGATATTATCCCTCAGCTTACGCTTTCGCGTGTTATTTATGTCGGAGAGATTCACGACCAATTTGCCCACCACATGAACCAGTTGAAGGTGATCAAAAAAATCCACGATGCCGGATATAAACTGGCTGTGGGTATGGAAATGTTCCAAAAGCCTTATCAACAAGTGGTGGATGACTATCTGGCCGGCCGGATCGATGAGCCTTCCTTTTTAAAAAAGACCGAATATTTCAGCAGGTGGCGGTACGATTACAATTTGTATAAACCGATTGTCGATTATCTCAAACAACAGCACATTCCGCTTGTTGCCTTAAATATTAATGGAGATCTCACCCGCAACGTTGCTCGGGAAGGGATGTACGATCTGTCTGACAAGCAAAAAAAACAGCTGCCTTCTGACATGAATTTTTCAAATGAAACGTACCGGAAGAATTTGAAACAGGTCTTTGTTGTGCACAATAAACAAGAAGACCTGCAGAACTTCAACTATTTTTTACAGGCTCAAATGGTTTGGGATGAAGGCATGGCCGAGTCCGCGTATGGGTTTTTGGTAAACCATCCCGAGCATAAAATGGTCATTCTGGCGGGCAATGGTCATGTCCGGTATAAATATGGAATTCCGGATCGACTCTATCGGCGCAACCATGAACCCTTCACCGTTGTTGTTCAGGATGAAGAAATTGAAGACGGTGTTGCAGATTATGTTCTTTTAACCACAGAACTCACCGGTCAAGCATCGCCCAAACTGGGTGTAATGGTCGAAGAAAAAGATAAGCGTCTGGTGATTAAGGGTGTGATTCAAAGCGGTCCTGCAAAGAAAGCAGGGCTTCAAAAAGGTGACGTTATCGAGATGTTTGCAGAACGCCCTATACAATCACTGGCAGACCTAAAAATTGCTTTGTTTTACGGCAAGATTGGAAGTACCGTCAAGATTAAGGTCAAACGGGCGGATAAGACGATTGATAAGGAAATCGAACTGTTTGATTTTGAACGATTTCATCATTAATTACCTGTTTCGGAATTTTTGATGTTTTGACGCTAAAACATGGCTTTCATAACGTCGCAAGACCGGCAAAACTTCATTTTTTCTTTCCAGGTTTTATACACATTGCCGTCGCAAATTGTACCACTGATAAACCAGCAAAGATCACCGGCCTGAAACTCCCAGGCCGGACACTGTTTTTTCTTCTCAGTAGGACACGCTTTCCTATCCCAGCAGGGCAGTTTGTCATGGATATTTTTCTTTAACCTTGAAACCAGAAAAAAAATCTGACGTTCCACATGAACCGGTACGGATCGCCATCCCTGTTCATAGCTGTGAACGGCTTTGATAGAGACACCAAGGAGCTGTGCCATCTGGCGCTGTGTTTTTTCTAATTTTTTTCTAAACGTTTTAAATTCTTTACTGGTCATGCCGAGTCCTTGGCTGCTAAGTCTTTTGTTGTGCCAAAAAAAAGGTTAAAGAAAATGAACATAATTTGTGATTGACAGTATTACTATGTGGTATTTATGTCAAGTGTTTTTTAAAGTGAAATCCTTCATCGAGAAAGAATTAAGTGAGAAGAAAAAAGGCGGTTCATCTTTAAGATGAACCGCCTCAAGTCAGAAAGAGGAGGATTTTGGATCATGTTCTAAACTATCATCCCGGAGCAGGGATTGTCAAGAGAAAAGTGCTACATAGTGGTAATTTGTGGTTGCATACATACGGACGCAAAGTCATGTTCCCATAAATATTTTATTTAACCGTTGCAGTTCAGATTCGGCATCGTCCACCATTTCGTCGATGATCCCTTGAATCGGTTTGATTTTGTCAACCAGACCTACCGACTGACCGGCCATGAGAGATCCTCTTTGAACGTTTCCGTCGATGACCGCATCACGCAAAGCGCCCACCCAGAAATTTTCGACTTCATATTGTGCCTGCTGCTGATCTATGAGTTTTTTCTCGAGTTTATACATGAGTTCAATCTGAAGTTTCGAAAATTCTATGCTGCCTTTATTTTTCAAAGCCCTGACAGGGATGACGGGCAGTCGACTGTCAAACTGAGGTGTTGCGACCGCATCCCGGGCGTTTGCTTTTTTGAATACCGCTTTAAATTTGGGATGCGCTTTGCATTCTTCCGACATGACAAAACGGGTTCCCATCTGTATCCCCGCCGCACCCATCATCAACAGATGGGCCATCATACGGCCGGTGGCAATACCGCCGGCCACAAAAACCGGAGTGTTGTCGATCTCAAAGAGGATTTGTTGGAGGAGGACCGACAGGGAAACCGGTCCAATATGGCCGCCGGCCTCCGCCCCTTCAATCATGAGGGCATCGGCTCCTATTTTGATCAGCCTGTGTGCAAGGGGAGCGGTTGGAGCAAAACAGATCACCTTGGCTCCGATATCTTTGACCTGTTGTATCTCCGTATCTTTAGGGATAGAACCGGCAAACATCACTAGTTTACAGTGCATGTCGCAAACCAGCTGCAACTGATCTTTGTAAACCGGTGCAATGGTAATCAGATTGACACCGAAAGGGGCATCCGTATATTCACGGGTTGCTATGATTTCCTTTTCGAGCACGTCCACCGGTGCATTGCCGCCGGCCAGCAGACCGAACCCTCCTGCATTGCCAAGAGCACCGATGAGTTTGTAATCACTGACCCAGGTCATGGCACCGCACATGATGGGAAACTTGCACCCTAAAAAGTCTTGACCCGCTTTGATAAATTTGTCCAGCAACATAGCGATAAACCGATAAAACCTTTATTCGAACTTCATCGAAACGATAAATTCACATTGCATTTCGTGACACAGAGTGGTATTTTTTGTCAAGAAAAATATAATCAAACGTCTCGAAAATTCTACAAATTGTTGAAACCAAAAGATTTTTGATGACGGTTGATTCATTTTGTCGGTATGAAAGATAGGAATATTCATCTTCTCTTCTTGCAGCTTTACCAAACTGAATCAATGTAAACGTACTGAAGGAGACCCAATGCTTGCAGGCAGTTTTAAACGAATCAATACGATTTTGTATTGTCGTGATTGGCAAACCACGGTTAAGTTTTACCGAGAAGTGTTGAAACTCAGGGTCAATTACGAAACAGAATGGTTGGTGGAATTTCAATTGGTTGACAACACTTATTTAAGTATCGCCAATGCTGCCAGCACATCAATTCAAAGCGCAAATGGCGATGGAATTACGCTCTCTTTTCAAGTTGAAACCGTTGATGTCGCTCATCGCCAGTTACGTGATATCGGCATAAAAGTCGGTCCAATCAAATCCATATGGGGCGCGCGAGCGTTTTACCTCTTTGATCCTGAGGGGCATCGTATAGAGTTGTGGTCTTAATCGTGCCCATCCATAAATGGCTTTTTTTGTCCTGGTCTGTGTTCTCCGCGGGTTTCCAGCTGCGGCGTACAAACGTACGCCTTCCTGTCCCGCTTTGCGGGGGCCGCAACCCCTTGTGCGGCCTTGATCAGAACAACAATTGCTCATTTCTGAATTGGACACCCATTGTGTTCATTTTGAATTCATGGATGGACACTAACTAAAGTTTCACCCTATTAATATTCAGAAAGGCTTTTAAAGGATGGTATGACTGAAACGGTAATGTTTTGAAAATCTAAAGCGTTACGAATTTATCAGGTTGACACAACCAATTGTAGCATTATTTTTTGGAAAGAAACCAAAGGAGGAACCATAAAATGGCAAAAGAAACCCTTTCCATACCCAATATTTCCTGTGGCCATTGTGTGATGTCGATCAAAAATGAATTGAATGAACTGGACGGCATCAAAATCGTGGAAGGTGATCCTGAAAATAAAAGCATAACGGTTGAATTTGAATCCCCTGCCACACTTGAACAAATCAAAGAAACGCTTAAAGAGATTAATTATCCGGCAGCTTAAGCTGGATTTGCGAGCAGAGAAAGTGGAACCAAGCATGGCTTTAAACGCTGTTGATCGATTAAAAAATAGACCCGTTCAAGACCAAGAACCGCCATTGACGGATAACAGTTGCTGACCTCAGCAACAAAAGGCTCAGTTGAGCCGTCCGGGTATGAATCAACCGTTTATCATTGGTTCGGTTCAAACACCGACAGGGGGGGCGTTCCCAAGATTTCTTCCGACTTGAACTGGCCGGACCACTGGGGAAGCATTAAGGCACGCTGGGATGTGGGCCGAATGAACTATACGGTGGATCCCGGTCTTTATGCTTTAGGAGAACCGAATGAACGATCGCCTGTTCTGGTTACCGCCAATTACAAAATGAGTTTTGACCGGCTGCGTGAAGTGCTTTCCAATCGTCATGCATGGATGTTGGTTCTGGACACCAATGGTATCAATGTGTGGTGTGCGGCCGGGAAAGGGACATTTGGGACGGATGAACTGGTTCGGCGTATCGAATTTAGCCAATTGAACCGTGTGGTATCCCATACGGAGTTGATTCTACCGCAATTGGCAGGGCCCGGTGTTGCCGCCCACAAGGTAAAAAAACGAACTGGTTTCAACGTGTTATACGGCCCTATTCAAGCCGCCGATTTGCCGGCTTTTCTGGATGCCGGTATGAAGGCAACTCCCAACATGAGGCGAAAGACATTTACCATGTACGAAAGGGTGGTTTTAATACCTGTTGAACTGGTAAGCGCTTTAAAATGGGCATTACTGATTTTGCCGGCCTTTTTCTTATTGGGAGGGCTGGGCGCACCATCCGGATTTTGGCAGGGCGTATTGAACGATGGACTCTTTGCCGTGCTCAATCTACTGGGTGCGGTGTTGGCCGGGGCCGTTTTAACCCCCATTCTTTTGCCGTGGCTTCCAGGTCGAGCCTTTTCTCATAAAGGCTTGATCATGGGCCTGATAACGACACTGTTTATCACTTGTTTCGGAGTGTTTTATCTTGACATTCGAAAGGATTATATGAATATTTTAGCCTGGTTCTTTTTGACCCCGGCGTTGTCGGCCTATCTTGCCATGAATTTTACCGGTGCTTCGACCTACACGTCTCTTTCCGGTGTCAGAAAAGAGATGCGATGGGCGGTCCCCCTTGAAATTGTTGGTGGAGCGGCTGGATTGATCCTCTGGATAGGATCGCGATTTGTCTCTTAAAAGCCGATGAAAATGGAAAAGATGATCTATTTGAAAGATGTTGTAACGCTTCAGTTAAACGAAAAAAATTGCTCGGGTTGCGGGATGTGCGTTGTTGTATGCCCTCACGCGGTTCTTGGCATGAAAAACAGGAAAATTCACATTGAAAACAGGGATGCCTGCATGGAGTGCGGGGCTTGCGCAATGAATTGTCCCACAAAAGCGCTCACGGTTCAGGCCGGTGTCGGCTGTGCCGCGGCTGTTATCAATTCAGCGCTGGGTAGAGAAGGATCCTGTTGCTGTGTCATCGAGACCAAGAATGAACCTGGCAAAGACCCAAGTAAAAGCTGCTGTTAATCTTATCACCACAATGCATTTCTTTCGTCTTAAAATTCATCAACCCATATGTGTTTCCACTTAATTTTAAATCCGACATGTTATTATAGTCCGTAGGTAGTGTGTAATTTTGCAGCACCATGTTGCAAAAAACAACAAAAACAACTCTTGACAATTTTGATTTTAGAAATTAAAAGATTTTCTTTGGCAAAAGATGTTCAATTGAAATGCCTCAACAGGCATTTTTTTTGCGCTAAAATAACCGGCTTTTTAGGATCGTGGAAATGACGGAAACCGCCCTTTTAGACTACATGTACATCTTTCTTTTCCTCACTGTGGGTTTTATCGGAGGATTTGCACCGTTTATCCTCAACTGGTTTATTCGCCCCAAAAGAACACATCAAAAAAAATCTCTGGATACATATGAATGCGGGATGGATATCTACGGTAAAGCTTGGGATTACCGCTATGGCGTTGCCTATTATCTTTACGCACTCATCTATCTCGTATTTGCTGTCGATATCGTGTATCTGTTTCCGGTTGCAACGGCTTTTGACAAGGTATCCGGTATTCGTGGAATTGTGGAGTTTTTCATCTTTTTTGGAATTCTGATCCTGGCCATTGTTTATGTCTGGGTTAAAGGAGTCTTTACGTGGGAGAGGAAAATAAACGTTCGCAGATAACACCCGACTTAGATGCATATGCCGCACATTTAAAGTCTGAATCCTGCCGACCGGTTATCGAACAAGGCAGAGAATATGGCCAAGGGCCTCTGTTGCGCATGAAGTTGGCCGACACCATTATGAAACTGTGCCAGGCGAATTCACTGTGGCCTATGACGTTCGGTATTGCTTGCTGCGCAATAGAGATGATGGGAACCGGCATGGCCCGATTCGACATCTCCAGATATGGATCTGAAGTTTTCAGACCGTCTCCCAGACAATCGGACCTAATGATCGTGGCCGGAACGGTGAACAAAAAACTTGCTCCGGTCCTTTTGACGCTTTACGAACAAATGCCGTCTCCCAAGTGGGTCATTGCCCTGGGCAACTGCGCCATCTCAGGGGGACCCTTCAAGGTCAAGGAAAATTACAATATCATCGAGGGCGCCGACAAACTGATCCCTGTGGATGTCTATGTCCCCGGTTGTCCCCCCCGGCCGGAAGGTCTTATCGAAGGGATTCTTAAAGTTCAGGAAAAGATTACCGGTATTCGTCATCCGATTCCCCAGAATCGTCATCCCAAATCCCCTTTAAAAAAGGTAAAAGGATTGAGGGTGAAGTAATGGCTAAGAAACCTAAAGATTATAAAGAAGATTTTCTGCATCAAGGATTTGATGCCAACAGGACGGACTACAACCGGCGGGGATACCATCTGGAAGTTGCGCTGAATGTGAATCAGGTTCGAAAGTTTGCCCAAACAGCCTATGACCTCGGTTTCTATATCGTATTTGTTGCGGGGCTTCATGTTCGGCCGGACGAAGAGCAGGATAAGGGGAACTCCGGCCTGGAGGTGGTTTATCAATTTTCACGGTATGACCAACTGTATCGAATTAAGGGATGCGTTTGCGTGCCCAATACCCATAAGATTCCCAGCATATCAGATATCTATCAGGGCGCTGACTGGCATGAAAGAGAAACCCGCGATTTTTATGGTGTTGTTTTTGACGGTCATCCCAACATGAAACCTCTTCTGCTTGCTGAAGAAGATCCGGACTTTCATCCGCTGTTAAAGGAAGAAGAAAAGCTGAAATCTCTTGATGAGGTATCATGGCCGTCAGAGATTCCGGGGGCTGCAAAAGGAGAAGCCGAGCCCGAAACCGGCCGATAGTACGATATTATAACCGACGAAAAAAAGACAAATTCATCATGCTCGAATCAGAATATCAGGAACATAACCGGTTTTTTTTAAATATGGGGCCCCAGCATCCCAGCACCCACGGTGTGCTTCTCATTGTGCTGGAGATGGAAGGTGAATACGTCCTCGATCCCCAACCGGTACTCGGGTTTATCCACCGCATGCACGAAAAAATGGGAGAGTCCAGGCCGTGCCAGAGCTTTATGCCCAATACCGCCAGGATGGATTATGTTTGTGCGCTTCCGTACAACCATGGATACGTTTCTCTTATTGAGCGGAAAGCGGAAATCGAGGTTCCGAAAAGAGCGGAGTATATCCGGGTCATTACATCGGAACTGAACCGGATCGCCAGTCATCTGCTATGGCTTGGCGCCTATCTTCTCGATCTTGGCGCATTCACCCCCATTCTTTACGGTTTTGATGATCGTGAACATATCCTGGATATTCTGGAGAGCATTACCGGTTCCAGACTCACTTACTGCTATTACCGTTTTGGCGGTGTTTACCAGGATATCGACGACACGTTTATAGCGGCGACCCGTGCCTTTGTTAAACGACTGCGCAAAAGATACTCGATTTATGAGAAGTTGGTCACCAAAAACATTATTTTCATCAAACGTACTGAAAATATCGGGATTGTGTCACCGGATATGGCACTTCGATATGGAATGACCGGTCCGAACCTGAGGGGATCGGGTATCGCTTATGATGTTCGAAAGAATGAACCCTATTCGGTTTATCCTGAATTTGATTTTGAGATCCCGGTGGGAGAGCAAGGGGATTGCCTGGATCGATACATGGTTCGTGTCAAAGAGATCGAGCAAAGCCTCCGGATTATTGAGCAGGCCCTGGACCAGCTGCCGGACGGGCCGATTCGAGCCAAGGTATCAAAAAATATAAAGTTGACGCCCGGTGATTGCAATTTTGCCGTGGAAGCCGCAAGAGGGGAGCTTTCATATTATTTGGTGGGAGATGGAACGAGCACGCCCTACAGATTGAAAGTTAGGGTCCCATCCTATTCCAACTTAAGTTGTCTCCCGGAGTTGGGACGCGGGATCTTATTGCCCGATTTGGTATCCATTTTGGGAAGCTTCGATCTGGTGATACCGGAAATCGACCGGTAGAAGATGTAACGAAAAGACATTTAATATTTAAAGAATTCTACAATAAAGCGCTTATAGAAAACAGCTTATGGACACGATTTCAATTCTACCCCCTGAACTGATCCGGATGGTGATCGCCGTCATCATCATCATTTCATTCCTTTTTCTCAATGCCATCATGATGGGGTATGCGGAGCGAAAAATCGCAGGACACGTTCAACGGCGCCCC
>CAVSVL010000004.1:0-11692 GCA_963731025.1 uncultured delta proteobacterium
CGAAACTATAAGGAGAATAACATGTCTGAAAAAAAATTTAAGCAGGTCTGTAAATGTGAAAACTGCGGCAATGAGGCTGAAATGATGATCACCTGTTCCCTGGAGGAACACGCGAAAGAACACGCAAAAGAACATGTGGAACCATCCACGGCTCCCGCAAAAAAAAGCAAAACCAAAGGGCATGCCGTATGCACCCATTGCGGTAGCGAAGCCGATATGTGGATTGATCTATAGTCACAAACCATCCGTTGTGCGTATTCGCGGGGTGAGCTTCCTCATGAATACGCACCCATCCGTTTATGCGTGCTTTTTTCTAACAACACAAAACCGGTACAAAATTAGCGGATTTGCAATATGATGATTTTCAGACAATATGTCTTTATACGTTTCAAAGTCTTCTGAGGTACATTTTTTTTTGTTATAAATCCGATGGAGATTGTCTATGAATTCACATGTTGAAAAATAGTCTTCTATTTGATGATTGTTCGGACAATTCTTTAAATAACTCCAATAGGCTTTTCGAAGTCTGGCAGATTGGTAGAATGTTGATTTTTTTTCTGTCTTGTAATAAATCTGCCGTGAATCATGGTTGAAAAAATTGATGTTTAGTTTTGTTTTCTTTTTGCAGCCCAATACATTATTGATTCTTCCAAGAGCTTTAAAATATCTTTCTTTATCATCCATTCCAACCTCGATCCCCGAAAAATAATAGGCTTTTTGTAGAACGTATCCTTCGAGCGATATATCCGTCAAAGCATAAAAGATATCATCAGAAAAATAGCCCGGACAGTTTTCGTTTCGGCAATCTTCCAACATCCTGTCAAACCATGCGAAACCTATATCCCGCTTTAATGTATGGTACTTATCATCCAAATTATCGGCATATGATTTGTTTTTAAACTCAAATAAGAACTCCGTCTTTTTTTCTAAAGGCATTTTCTCATGGTATTTTTTATCAATATTAATAGAGGTTTCCATTATCTACTTCTCCATTTTTAATTGTTTTCGATAGTGGACCTTTTTGGGCGGTAACGTTTATAAAACTTTTTTCCAAAATTCCTTTTTTGGCATTCATGGGTCATTAACGTCTCCATTAATGAAAATGGTGACGATTTCTGTTGTGCATTTTTGAATTCCCGGCTGGGAGATCCTATCCGTTTTTCCCAATTCGATGCTCTTTACGCTGTAATTCTTTTCAAGATGTCTGGAAAGGGATTTTATAATATCTTGCTGAGCCCTCGGCGTATCTGGATATGTGATATTTTTGCGGACAATCACATTTTCTTCGATATCACACTTGATATGTATGATCTGCCGATGTTTCGCTGGCCACAAAACTGTTGTCCGCCTTTTCTCGAAAAACCGGCTCAAAATACTTGCAATAGCTTCCACTTCTTAGCGATATCGTGTCCATATAACGAACACCATATTTTTCATTGTTAAAAGTGAAAATTTTGCATCTCGATGCGTTATTGGCATCCCAAACAATGTTGGCACAAAATTCACAAGTTGCATCTCTTAACTTTTTTGAAGAGAATCCATTAAGCATGTTTTTATCTTTTCGGGTTGATAAAAATATGTCTGAAATGTCATTGAGTCCCCGACCAAGGCTCTTTTTTCCCATTTTTCTCCTAAATCTTGATTACGGAGTTTTTCCCTCCAAATGGATTGTTGACCTGGTGGGAATTGTTTTGATCTGCAACCCATTCATCATCAATAAGAAACCTGTATTGGTGTGTGCCCGGTACAAGAGAGACACATTTTGACCATGTCCCATCTCTTCCACGCTCCATGAGAGACTCTTCGGACGTGCTCCAATTGTTGAAAGTTCCGGCTATTTTGACACAACTTGCCTTTGGAGCATTGTAGATAAATTGCTTTTCTACCATCGTCGCTAATGGAAAAGGCTTTTTTTGCTTAACGGGCCGTTTACCGAGAATATTCTCCTCTGCAATCACTTCTTTTGTAAGGGCCATATAGTCTCTGAAACCGGCGGCTTTTTGATCGTAATCCACTATGGATTTGCCAAAGCTCACAGATTCCTTCAACGTAACATTTGTATTGATAACCGTTATAAACATGGATTCCTGAAAATGTTTTCGTATATCTTCCAAAACTTCTTTGGAGATTCTTGTCCGCCTGTCATACATCGTCGCAACAACTTTTATCCGAACTTCATGCCCTGTTTTTTCCCGGACCAGGTCTACGATCTTTAACAGTTTGCTAATCCCATGCAGCGAAAATAAACTCATCTCAATAGGAACGATCACCTCCGTCGAAGCCATGAGAGAATTAAATGTCAGCAGTCCGAGGCTCGGCGGACAGTCTATGATGATGTAATCATAAGTTTGATGTAAACCGTCAATTGCCTCCTTTAATTTGGTCTCCCTGCCCTGCACCTTGGAAAGATGTTGCTCTAATGTGCTTAAGGAAATATTTGATGGGGCGATATCGAAGTTGTCATCAACTTCAATCGTCACGTCATTGAGACCTGCTTTCGAGCCATTCGAATCGTAAAGTGCGTTGCAAACTGTCCGTTCCAAATTGCTGGTATGGATATTTAAACCTATCGCAGAATGTCCCTGTGGGTCCATATCGATGAGAAGTACCTTTCGGCCTTTATGTGCCAAGCATGCAGACAGGTTAATAGCGGACGTTGTCTTGCCACATCCCCCTTTTTGGTTGGCAATCGAAATAACCCTCATCATTTCCTCCTTTTTCTTAAATATCATTTATGCTATCAAAAAAGCCCCCAAAAGGACGTTGAATCCCTATGGAGGCTTTAAATGGATATTTAAGGACCTCTTTCATCATGATATCCACCAGGTTAAAGGTTAAGATGTGAAAAAGATCTTAATTTAACACACCATATTATAAACCATATTGTGTGTCAAGGAAAAAATACTACAATATATTGTAGCAAGAAATAGGGGTAATACTTATACCTAAGTTGAGCGATTTTCAAGTTTGCCGCAGATACAAGAAAGATGTTGTTTTGCTATAGTCGTCTATGTGGAACGTCATCTGACACAGTAGATGCGGTGAAATTGGAAATCCCACAGGGTTTCAAATTATTGAAATTCAAAATGTCAGAATACCTTAGAAATATTGTCAAATTAACCATTTCAAAAATTTGAAACGCTCAGCTTAGGTTATACCTAAATTGAGCATAGCAGGCAGGGGAAATTTTTAATGTCATATGGTATTTGAAGACACACTACCTGTATAAATATGTCTCGCCTGTTTCGGCCTTATCAACTCTAAGTAGAAAGCAGTTTTTCTCACTGCATTTAAGGCCGTTAACGCAATCTTCGCCTTTACGACAAGGGCAGTATTTATTGGTTTCAAGCCACTTCATAGTCAAATATTATTTAAATTCTTCCGGAAAATAAAGCCGAAGTGCCCTATTTCCTTTCTAAAGATGAATTGCTATCCACCCCGGGTAATCTATTGGCTCTTACCATGCCTTCAAAATATTTTGTTTGATTGCCGATGGCTCCAGACTTCAGATGCAAAAATCGTACAAACCAGGTTGAATATTTTTTATATAATCTATACAGATAGTTATTTAATTGCTTTTTGAAACCAAGAGGGTCGCGACAAACAAATATCTTCTAAATCATGAAGTAAATTACATAAATATTGTGAATATTTTTAAATAGGCAGGCTATAGGTTGGCATAAATGAAAAGAACTATACGATAGCTTGAAAGCGTCGGATGTGCCAAATTGCTGAGTATACACCCTCCATTTTCATGATTTCTGTTTCACCTAAAGTTTATATTTAACTCATTCTTTTTTGGCTCCGGTTGCCTATCCCGTGGGTTAAAATTATGTAAAACTTTTCATAAATATTATGGATTATACCTCATGGTTTCAAATGCTTCTGTATTTATCCGGTATCGCTAATCACACCCTTTAATTAATATAACCATTTAATAACATTACAATTTAAATTAAATTGCATTGCAAGAATTTGATTTTGCACAATTTTTGCAACAGACACATGATTAAAATTAATTTTCTATATAAAATTAAAAGTTTCATAAGGATAACATACAAATGTTTGAGTTCATCGAGACAAAAAATAACAACGTAATTGACATGGCCGAGCATAGACTTAAAGCAAAATTCATTTTAGGCGAATACCACAGTGTACAGTTCTTTTTAAATGGAAGTGGTCTGTCCCACTTATTCAGATTACGATATAATAACTCAAATGGGGCATATGTTCTTGTTAAACAAGATTCCTCCGTGTTCAACGAATTGAAAGTTGGTGATTTATTAGACATGAAATACAATCGGCCTGAATCACTGGGTGAAAGCAAAACTTTTAAAACTCTAATAACTTCAAAAATTCCACATGATCAGTATACAGGGTATTCTATGGTCAAGTTATCTATAATCGATAATTAAAAAGAGAAATGAGATAAAACTAAGCTGTTATTATGGTTAAGAGTATAGAAAAAAATTCCTTAAGAAAAATAAGAGAATCTCTGATGATGAGCAAGGCCGAACTTTCCAGAAGAGCCAACATTTCATCCCTCACCATCACACGAATAGAAGAAGGTAATCCTTGCAATATAAAAACAAAACGAAAAATTCTTTTAGCGTTAGGTTTTAAAATTACGGATAAGCACAAAGTCTTTCATTAGGTTAAAGAATTAAAACAAATTGTAAAAGAAATCCAAGAAATAGAGATGTCAAAACAACATCCAGAATGCCCTTTGTTTAATCACAGGAACTGCAAAGAGATTGATAACCGGAAAATCTGTGCGATTGTCCGTAAAGATAAAAAGTGTCTTAGAAAGCTTCCGAAGTCGGTAAAGGAGGCAAAAAAAATAACCCGTAACCGAGAGGTTGCCATGGACTGAATATTAGGACCCCATTTCTCATAGAGCTGGGGTTTTGTTTTTGCATTGAACCGATCAGATATCAAAACGTTTGCTAAATTGTTTGTAGTCCAAATAATGGCAAGCTGTACTTTTTATGATTTAGGTTCAAAACTTTCATTATTCTTCTATTCTATGAAGCTACAGGCATGAAAGCAAGTATCAACGACTCAACAAGTCGACCTCAATATACACGTTAGAACCACGTTCCCTCCTTTGTAGGACAAACACTGAAAAGGTAATAAGCCAATCATATATAAAAAGTTTTAAGGTTAACAAGCGGAATCCAGCGTATGGTATCCGCTTTATTTTTTGAATGAATAATATTGATCGAATCCAACCTTTTTAATTTTAATTGATGAAATTTGCAGGACAAATACCGACAAAATATAGGTGAATAGTCCTACAAAAAAATCGGATGAACTCTACTTTCAATCGGTTACTGTTATGTTTATAAATATAGTTAGACATCAATGGATTTTAAGAAATGATATATCCGAACAATAAGTTGACAATGAGACAGGGCAAAATCGTCCTGTGGAGAAAATGTTCTATTCACATTTTCAAAAATGCCGATCTCCCTGACGTTTGATTTTTCATCATGTCACAGATCAATATGATCTTAGCTCGTAGATTTTCAATCAACCAGATTCTCAAAAGGAGGCTCTCAAATGAACGAAGAAAAAATAGGCAATCCTGCTGTTGTAGGTCTTGGCGGATTTGGTATGACCACATTAATTTTACAGTTTCACAACCTTGGCTGGGTAGGCATTGGCCCCGTGCTGTGGCTGGGGATTATATTCGGAGGCAGCGCCCAATTGATTGCAGGCTTACTGGAATTTAAAACAGGCAACAACTTCGGTTTTTGCGCGTTTACCGGATACGGTGCATTCTGGATCTCTTTATGTTTTTATCTTATTTTCGGAACAAATGCAGAACTCATAAAAGCTTACCCTGTCCTGAAATTGACAGGCCATGGATTAGGTATTTTCCTACTCATGTGGACCTTCTTTACCTTTATTTTATTCATTGCCTCAATGAAGCATCATTCAACGCTTGCCTGGATATTTCTCACCCTGCTTTTAGGGTTTATCGGGCTTGATTTCAAAGAGCTAGCCGGGAACAAACTTCTGGGTACGATCGCTGCTTGGGATCTCATCGTATGTGCACTGCTGGCCTGGTATCTGATGGCCCATGTTGTTTTTGAAGAGGCCGGTATCAATCTGCCCGTTGGTAAGCCATGGATAAAAAGCAGCTAGCCTTATTGGCTCCAGTTTAACAATAGCGTTCGGCCGTACCTCGTCTGCATGGTGCGGACGGGGCATCTATTCCCAGACATCAGCCTTCGGCGTATACGACCGCATATTTGTATATAGAGGTTGCCATGGACTGAATATCAAGACCCCATTTCTCTCATAGATATGGGGTTTTGTGTTTCCATCTTTATTAAAAGCGAATTATTTTTAACACCGAAAGAGACTCTCAGAATGGGCGTTCTGATGATTAAAAAACTTTGCGAAATTAGCCGATCCATTAAGAATGAGATTGTCAACATAAATTCATCTAAAAGATAAATTAAGGGTTATAAATGATACAGGATATATTTGATCTTTTAATAACATTTTTGTTTATTCAGTTTATTATGTCCAAATATCAAGTGAATGATATTTCTGTGATACCATAATACGATATCACAACCTGAGCTAATCTTGTGTTTTCTGCAATTAAAATGTAAATATCAGAGCTTCAATATTTTTGTGATATCGTTTTCCAAGAAGGGCAAATCCATTTCACGGGGTTTGCTCTTTACGTTTTGATGATATATGTAAAAAAGTTAGAGTTGATTCAGGTTGATAGACTGGCAACATATCTGGTATGTGGCGGGATACCGTAAGACCTCAAAATATTGCGTTTGGCCCATTTTTTGTATTTGAGGGATACCGTTTTCAATCTAAGCCGAAAATTGATCTGGTCTGAATGCACATCGTGGCAAGATGAAATTTGGTTTGTAGATTATAAAAATGAAGTGATTGTTGAGATGAGTCAAAAGCAGAGTTGATCCTTTAAATTTTTTAATGTGCATACCATACACTACCGCATTATAGACTGGCCCCCTTCCATCATTCCATTTCTTTTTTTAATCAACAAAATGTACTGCATGAAGATTGGCGATTTTCGATTGCCGATTTTTTTGATGTTCATGACTGGTTTCAAAACCATTTTGGATCGGCATGTTACCACGAAACCCTTTTTCCATAACGAAGTGTTGAAGATAATTGAACGATTCTAAAAATCTATGGAAAATGCTCCATAGCGACGACTCCCTTTATTATTGGTTTTTACCAAAAGTTACATAGCGGCCGGACTTGTTAACAATTTGAAGCCAGCAATTTTCGGCAAAGCCGGGGGTTTACCCATGATTAATCATTTGGTTTTGCACAGATTTTGCATGGCTAAATATATTTTGAGTATAGCAACCCAATTTATCAAAGTGAACTCAACAATCATTGTCCGAACCTGGAGTATACTCGGCATGAAATTTTCCAGTTTAGTGTAAGCGGTCGACGGTTCGTCTAAAATTGCCAAACGGGCATGCGGAACAGGGTTTTGGGAAAAGTGCCGCATAATTCAGATTTAAACAACAAAGATGAGATCAATCATGAACACTTTAACAACAAAGCATTTAGATTTTCTCTCTGAGATTAGCGAGATGAAGCGGATCTATTCAGTAATTGAAAATTCCCTTTTTGAAAACGACTCTGTATGCCTGGTGGTTACAAGCGGCCTTCCTGATGAAGGTAAAACAACCATAGCTTCAGGGCTTGCTGCAATCGCAGCTGAGCAGCGTGACCTGCGTGTTCTGGCAGTTGATTTCAGCTGGCATAAACCTGCTCTGCACGAGTGGTTTGGATTGGCCCAGACATTTGACGCTAATGACCTTGATCGGGGAAAATCAATTCTGGATTCGGTGCAATCGACACATTTGAAGAATCTGGACATTTTGACAGCCGGTTCAGCCAGTCATAATGATGTTAATCGGCACGAAGACTTGAGTCAGCAGGGAAAAGATATCGTCACTAAAGCACGTGAAGCATATGATATTGTCATTATCGATTCGTCTTCTATATTTCCGGTCAATCGCGACATGATGGACCCGGTTGCCATCTCAACGGATGCTGACGGCGTAGTATTGGTTGCCTTGGCTAATGTGACGCCACGACAAAAAATAAAGCACGCCCGGATGTTACTCGAAACCGCCGGAGCTCATGTTGTTGGTGTGGTTGTCAATCAGTGGAAGAACCCATTGTTTTAATTGGGAGGATATAATGTATTTTAACATTAAAAGGTATTTTTACGGAATATCAAAACGCAGGTTCTGGCTATTGCTTATTCTTTTTCCTCCAGTGTTCTATATTTTTGTGTCTGCAAGTAATACGGATCGTTTTTCCATTAGGCAGAATATTTCTATATCAAAAGATTTACCGGTGGCATTGGCTTCGGGTCCTGCCGGACTTAAGCAGATACAAGAAATGGTTATCCACCCGGATGATTTTTTTCTGAATAATTATGCTGTCAGAAAATTGTACACCGAGCTCTATGTGGGTACGGCCGTATATCGGGCTGATGGTCAGTTTCGAAATTTATTGGAGATGATCAAAAATAGCATGTCCATTAAAATACCGTCTGAAAACATTGCGGTAATAACTTTTTACGGTGAGGACAGAGCAATTGGCCGAACTTTGGTAAGTTATTATTCGGAGCGCTTCATTCAAAAGGGTCAAGAAGGGCTCCTTCGAAGCAAGCATAAAGGATCCGGTTTCAAGATTCCGGCTTTGATGGGAAACATGGAGATTAATGAGCATCGCAGCTTGTGGCGATCTGAACGTTTTGTTCCTTTGGTGCTGATTTCCTTCATTTCACTGATCGGTGTTTTATTGGTTTTGGCAGTGCTTGAATGGTCTGATCCATCCTTTAAATCCGAACGCCAGGTTGCGCAATACCTTGAGCTTCCAATTCTTGGGTCCCTTCCGAATCTCAATAAAATTTCTGCATCCCTGGATTTAAAACGCGGAAAATAAGCTAAAATTTCTTGGGGAACCATGAACTGTAGTATGAAAATCGATATTAGAGGCGTTGTGCAGGGCGTCGGGTTTCGTCCTTTTGTGTATAATCTTGCCAGGGACAATTTTGTTTTTATGAGTCACCATATCGGCGATCTGGAAAATTTGGAGACACTGACCTCTTTTGAGGAAGGCATAGAACATTTCAAGCGAATTTTTAATATTGAACCCACATTAATCGCCTATGACCTTGACCCTGAGTATTTGGCTACGAAGTACGCCCTGTCAGTGCAAGATATCCCCAAAATAGGGGTTCAGCATCACCACGCCCACATCGTAAGTTGCATGATAGACAACGAGATTGACGGCGAGGTGATAGGGGTGTCCTTTGACGGAACCGGTTACGGCACAGATGGAAGAATCTGGGGAGGAGAATTTTTAATCTGTGATTATGGTAGATTTGAAAGGGTGGGACATCTGGAATACATACCGCTTCCAGGGGGTGAGAAGGCCGTAATAGAGCCAATGTTTAGGGGGATTGTCTCAGATCTTGAACGAGGTGTCGGGGTTGAATCAATTTCTTCCAAATTCCACAATACCATTGCAAAAATTATCCTAAACATGTGTATTAAAATACGGAAAACAAGCGGATTGGATAGGGTCGCTTTGAGTGGCGGTGTTTTTCAGAACCGTCTTCTTTTGGAAAATACATATGTTTTGCTCAACAAAAACAATTTCAAGGTCTTTACTCAGCAACGAGTGCCTCCCAATGACGGTGGGATAGCACTTGGGCAGGTGGTTATTGCGAACGAACGAATTAAGAGAAAAAATAATCCCTGTTTATTCAATATAATATTTTGTGCTTTCACATTTATTATATGTGTTTTAACCCTATATCCACAGCCTTCAGTATATGCGGCAGACATGACCCTGGCATGGACCGAAAATACCGAGTCGAGATCTTGCCGGGTACTATATTTATTATAAAACCGGTACTTCAGGCGAGACCTTATAACGGCACAGGCGTAAAAGAAGGTAGACTCGCCCATCAAGATTTCAGAATTATTTGCCGATTCTTCAACCCCGGAATATACCCTGCACGATCTGAGTGATACTGAAACGACCTATTTGGTGCTCACTGCATACGACACCGAAGGTAATGAAAGCCTATTCTCAAATGAAGTATCCTATCAACCAGCAACAGCACCAACCCTCAGCAGTCTGTCCATCAGCGGAAACGATTTTGTCAGTGAGGATAATAGCTCTAATTTCGTGGCCACGGCAGCATTCAGTGATGCCACCGCCAAAACCGTCACCGGCAACGTCACCTGGAGCGAAAATTCCGGGTATGCCAGCATCAACAGCAGCGGTGTGCTCACTGCCTCAGAAGTAACAGAAGATACAACGGTGACCATCCAGGCCACCTACACCATCGGCGGGGTGACGAAAACAGCAACAAAAATGGTGACTGTCATCGACGTACCGCCATCAAACTTTGTGCCCAATACGCCAATCATCGTGTATCCTGAAAATTACACCGGCGAAGTCGAAGTCCCTCTGGAAATCACAACGGCAGCTTTTTCAGATCCCAACAATGATGCTCACATTCAAAGTCAGTGGCAAATCAGTGAACAAAGCAATTTCTCCACACGTGTTGTCGATATTACCAGTGATAATTATCTGACGACGTTTCCCGTGCCCCATACGGTACTTAAATCAAACCATAAATACTATGTTCGTGTCAGATTCTTTGATGTCTATTCCGCATCTTCGAATTGGTCCGGTACTGTTGAGTTCACAACCGCTTTCTTTATTGTGGACCTTAATGGCAACGGCATTCCTGATGCTGACGAGGTGGATGATAGTGTTGATTTCAACCTCGACGGTATTCCGGACAACGATCAACCACAGATCATCAAATGTATTCAAGCATCCGATGGTTCGGTATCTATTGGAATCGAAAGAGCTTCGAGTTCCGTAGAAGAAATTGAATCTCTGGAAGTAATTGATCCGGATACCATTTCCGATACGGTGAACAGACCGGCAGATCTCATTTTTGGTCTAGTTGGCTATCGACTCCGTGTCACCACTCCCGGCGATACGGCAACAATCAGAATTTATTTCTCAGGAGGCATTTTTGCGTCTGACGTCTTTTATAAATATGACACCATCAATGGCTGGTATGACTATTCGGAGCACACCACCTTTAATGATGACGGACAATCGGTGACTCTGGAACTCAAGGACGGTGGCTATGGAGACAGTGACGGTTTGGCCAATGGCGTTATCGTAGATCCGGGCGGGATAGCATCCGGAGGGAGCGGGAGCATTTACACGGACAGCAGTGTAGACCTTGGTGGCATTGGCGGAGGCGGGGGGTGTTTTATCGCGACCGCGGCTTTTGGATCAAAAATTGAAAAACATGTTCAGCTGCTTCGTCGATTCAGGGATCGTTATCTTATGCCCAATAGAATTGGCCGTACTTTTGTGAACGCCTATTACAGGTACTCGCCACCTATGGCTGACTTTATTGCCGGCCACGATACCCTAAGGGCGATGGTGCGATACAGCCTTATTCCTTTATTCGGTCTTAGCTGGTTGTTGCTGCATTCTGGCGGGGTACCTACGCTGCTGTTTCTGTTTCTGATTGGGTTTACGACGCTTCTTTGTTGTAGAAAAATAACAACATCGTGAATATTAAATATTCAACTGGTATGATATTTTGACCGGCGTGCTTTCT
>CAVSVL010000005.1:0-32585 GCA_963731025.1 uncultured delta proteobacterium
AACGATTAATTAAAGTATAATATTATTTGGATTGGTAACTATAGGAATTTATGGAATGAAACTTAAATACCATTTGCTGGTAATGACAGTTTTGCTCGGGTTGTTTGCCTGTGCGCCAACGATAAAGGGGCCTAACGGAGCTGACAAAACAGAAAAGGGCAGGGCACTTCATGAACAGGCTGAAAAACTTTTTAAAGCCAAAGCTTACGAGGAAGCCCTAAAGGTCTATGACGAATATTTGGCCAAATACCCTGATCAACCTTTAGCGGATGAAGCTTTGATGAAAATGGGGAGGATTTATGCTGCATTGGGTCGTGATGAAGCAGAACTAAAGGCCTACCAAAGGCTTGTGAAGGATTATCCGGAAAGCCGGTTTGTTTCCGATGCTATGCTGGAGATTCTTTCTACCTATTATAATAAGGGCCGGTTCAAAGCGGTCATTATTGCAGGCAGCCGACATCCTCGAAAAGACGGATTCCAAAGCAACATATATTTCAGACTTATGTTTATCTGGCAGACACTTATATGGCCATGGGGGCGCCCATGGATGCCTTATATTTTATCAATATTGCTTATAATAAAGCACCGTTAGAGGAAAAAGAACATATTCGTGAAAAACTAAAATCCGCCATAAGCCAGCTTAAAACAGAAGACATCCTGTCTCTTTTGATGCGAATGGACGATAAACTGCCCCGGGGTTACCTATTATATCAGCTGGGGCTTCGCAAATTCGAAGCGGATCAACCGGAAGAGGCATTAAAGGTTTTTACCGAATATATAAATAAATTTCCAGGACATGAAAATCAGGATCAGGCCAGGGAGTTTATCGCAATGATTAACCAGCGCTTTGCCTTTAACCGATATGACATCGGTTGTCTGCTTCCCCTTAGCGGATCCCATGCTGCTTATGGGCAGCGCGCATTACGAGGTATTAAACTGGCGCTGAACACGTATCATTCTCTTCATGGTGGGATAGACTTTAATCTTATTGTGCAGGATTCTCAGTCTGATGAACAAAATGCAGTCAAAGGGGTACAATCTCTCAACAAAAAAAATGTATCCGCCATTATAGGACCGATGTCAGCCTGTGAATTAGCCGTCAAAGAGGCGCAAACACAAAAGGTCCCCATCATCGTATTGAGTCAGAAAGATGGTATTCCTGATTTAGGGGATTATGTTTTTAGAAACTTCCTTACCCCCCAAATGCAGATTGATACAATTGTACCCTACGCCATCGAGAAACTGGGTGCGCGCCGTTTTGTTATACTGTATCCCGAAGATACGTATGGTGAGACATTTATGACGCTCTTTCAGGATAAGGTGTCTGCATATGGGGAACAAGTTGTCATTGCTGAGGCTTATACACCAGGTCAGACGGATTTTGGCGAGTCCATAAAAGAACTCATAAATCATTCCGGACCGGTTGGAAATGATGCGGAAGAAAGCGAAAAAGAGACCCACCCTCGGCAAGAAGAGGCCATCGTAGATATTGATGCGGTATTCATACCTGATATGTATAGCACGGTAGGGCTTATTGCACCTCAGTTGCTCTTTTACAACGTAGAGAATGTGCTTCTTTTGGGTACTAATTTGTGGCATTTTGAGCGTCTGATCGAGATGGCTCGTAAATATGTTCAGGGGGCGCTTGTACCGGATGCCTTTTATTTGGATAGCCAAAAAGAGCAGGTTGTTGATTTTATTGGCCGTTATGAAAACGAATTTCAGGAAAAGCCTAAGTTTATTGAGGCGGTTGCTTACGACACAGCGATGATACTCTTTAAAACGGTCAGCCAGCCTGAAATTAAGTCCCGAAAAGAATTAAGAGATCGTCTGCAAACCATTCGCAATTACGACGGAGTGACCGGGCTGACATCTTTCAAGAGCAATGGGGAGGTTGACAAAAAACTCTATCTCTTTAGAATTGTAAAGGATAAGTTTGTAGAAGTTGAAAATTAATAAAACGGCAGAGCCAAATGGCTCTGCCGTTTTATTATGAATGATTAGTAATGCTTACTTTGTAACTTCTTTCGTCCAAATCCAGCAATTTTACTCGGTACAGTAATGACAATCTTTTTTTAAGTTTCTTCTGATTCGTTGCCTTTTTTAGATGATTTTCTTTGATCGGTCAATAAGCGATATTTTCCTAAGATAGAACCATTTTCTTCGACAATCTCTACACCACTGGCGGTAATTGCGTACCCTCCAGTGTCTACTCGCTGAATCCAACCCTTTTCTTTTAGAAACCAAATATGAAATTCTAAAATCTTTTCCGGCCATTCCAACAATTTTTCCAAGCGCCATGAACCCACTCCGGAATCAGATGGATTCTGCCTTCTATCAATATATAGTATTGAGAGAATTGCATCTCGTATTTGTTGGTCGTTTTCAAATCCCTCGGACGAAAATTCTTTTGATAAGGTCTTTAATTTTTGATTTCGAGAATTCTCATATTTTGCATCAAATGCCGCCCGCTGTTCCGCATCTGAAATAACTTTATATGCTGATGTGATAATCCTGAATTTATCACTATTTCCAGTGACAATATTATCAGGGTGATACCGTTTGGCCAATAGTCGATAAACTCGTTCGATGGTCTCCAGATCAGCATTGGGACTTACCTGCAAGTCTTCATAATAATCCACATAGCTATTTTGATTCATCTACTATCCCTTATGACTCCCCAAACGTTTTACTAATGATCAAATCAAAAATAATAAGCGGCACCTAAGATAAAGTTCCAGTACTCGATGCCATCTACCTTTTCCCTCCCAGCCGTATAGTTTCCTTCCAGTCCGATGGAGAAGCTCTGATTAATGAAGACATCCACGCCTCCACCAATTTTAAGACATAAATCGGTTTCATCATCACTTCCTCCTTCACCGAGAGATTGCGCTCCAGGATTAGGATCAAAATGATAATGCATAATGCCGGCCCCGACTATTATAAAAGGCTTTACAGGTTTAGACGTAGGAAAGTAACCTTTTAAAGAAAAAATACCAGTATGAACTTCTACTTCATTATCAAGAGACGGGGCAGATTTTAATTCTCCGTCGACCTCAGGGATCCAATCAACATCAAACTGAAAAGACACTATAGGTGTTAAACGATAACCAAATTTTGCATTTATACCCCATGTACTGTTATCCCAATCTACAGCATCATCATCAAAATTGATCCCTTGATGGCTGGCACCTAAGCCGACGTAAAACTTTGGTTCTTCTGCATTAGCGGAATTAGCAAAAAAAGCTAAGCATCCAATTAATAGAAAGATTGTTATAAGCGAACGATTACTAATTTTTAACATCTCGCCCTCCTTTGACGAAGTTTATGGTAATTTGATTTTTTATAACGAACAGCCTACTTGTGTTTAGAAGCTGTGAGAATAAAACAAAAATGATCAATGCAAATACCTTGCCAATGATGTAATTAATATTAATTAGTGTCCATCCATAAATGGCCCTTTTCCCGCCGAGCGGCGTTCTCCGCGGGTTTCCGGCTGCGACGTACGTTGAGTACGTCTCGCCGCAAACCCTTGTGCGGCCTTGCTTGACGAAAAAATTGCGCATTTCTGAATTGGACACGCAATCGCACCTCTACGATTCGTGGATGAGCACTGATTAGAACTATCTCAAAATAATCTTTTGGCCCAACCCGCCAGTCGAAGATGCCGCTTTCGGTGAGGCGGACAAGCCTCGGCGTTGGAGCCTCGTTTTAAGTCCTCGACATACTTGAGTATGCGTGTCGAAGATCCCGTAGACAACGGGGCGGGTTAAAACCCGGCACCGCCTTTTTGTCCCGCTGGGTTTTAGCGGGGGATCTTGAACCAAAATCTTTATTTTGAGATGGCTTCTATATATATTTAAATTTTTTATAAAATCAATTGTAAAATTATGAGAAAATATGAAAAATTATTGACGAGTAATGTCAAATTTTTGCCCCTGAATTGGACACTTAATGGTACCTCCACGATTCGCGGATGGACACAAGTTAGAATTATGGTAAGAACTGAGATCAAACAAAGGAGGTCTGGATGAGTGACCGGGCTAACATCCTTCAAAACCAACGGGGAGGTTGATAAAAAACTCTATATCTTTAGAGTTGTAAAGGATATGTCTGTAGAAGTTGAAAAATGATCAAAGGTCGGATAATAATAAAAAGGCAGAGCCAAATGACTCTGCCTTTTTATTATAAATGATTAGTAATGCTTACTTTTTGAACTTTTTTCTTCCAAACCCGGCCAATCCTACCAAACCAGCACCTAAGAGAAGCATTGTTGTGGGTTCAGGGACGGCATTACTACTGGTTGTTTTTGGCGAAAATTCCCCGCCGAGGATCTTCCCACCGTTGTCAAGAACAGCATACATCCAGTCACCAATCTCAGCTCCCAAGAGGCCTGTATCTAAATTGCCGTTTAGATACCGAAAATTTTTTCCTCCAAACTCGTAACTATAAAATGTAGTATTAGGACTACTGAAAGGAGTCCAAGAATTTGCATTCCCTAAATTAACTCCATATATAGGTGTCTGATAACTGGCGTTTGCGAATGCGTCTTTTGGACCAAAATCAGCTCCATTGAATGAAAAATCATTCCCATTTGCTGAAGTAGTTAAAAGCCAAATGTCAGAGCTTAAATCAAGTGAGCCGCCGCTATTGTTACCGTACCATATTGTGAGACTTCCACCACTGGTCGGCATTGGAAATCCATCGTAAGAGGCAGTATCTAAACCTAGATCTCCCGGAGCGCCGGGAGCAACGCCGAGATTTGGGATCGCCGATGCTGTTGTTCCCATTAATAAAAATGCACTACATAACATTACTGCTAAAAACAATTTCCTCATAGAATCACCTCCTCTACTTAGTTATTTATAATAAGAAATACAGTGAATCACCTTCTTTTTGATAATCAATAGGAAAGTAGGTTCTGCAATATACTTCCACCCTTAAAAATTCTACCGGGCAATAAAAAAGTGGCGATACGCGAACGATGCGGCATCCGCACATGCCACTTTATTTATTTTGCATTTTGCAATCACCCTATTGGTAGACAGAGTTAGCCCGAAAAGTTACTAAGAACTTATGCAAAAATTATGCACAATTTTTCAAAAATAACAGATAAGACGATTTGATATAATATTAAGGGGTTATAAAAAGAATGTCAAAACGGCAATAAAAAATTGTTACATTTATTACATAAAATTGTGGTATTTACTTCATATTAGGTAGTTTTTATCCATAAATGGCTATTTGGGCCAGTATCTTCGTTATACTTAAAATTAATCCTCGGAATATCAAAAATATGCCTCTGGTTAATTAAGATTTAATGTTTGTTGAGATTGCAATGATCAAAGCTGCTGGTTGGAAGATTTCAAAACAAAATGGATATAATTTGGGGTTTTAAATAATCTCACATTCTCCACACCGAATCGCTATACCTTCTGATGTTGAACGCACCAAGGTTCCGGTACATTCCATCAAACTTTTAACGGTCATTAATTCTTTAATGCTGTCATTCGGGATGGTGATGTCTAAAATAAACTGTGTTCCTTCCGGAAAGGAATACCAATCTTTGGTATAAAAGAATGCTCCGCCAATAGAAATGTCTTTGGTTTCAAGATCATAAATCTTTTTTTTGCCTGACGGAATTATGGCTTCTATTTTTGAGGGGAACCTAGCCGTATGTCTTTTATATAGACGTCGCTCTTTCACAAATAACTCCTCTTTTGTAAGAATCTACTATAACCTAAATTGAGCGATTTTTTACTCGATCTGCACCGATCTCTTGCGCATAAAGGCTTTGCAAAAATCCTCGACATATCCACGGGTATGCCTGAGGTTTGTGCAAATCTTTCTGCATCAAGACCTCGGCACATATCTTCGCAAAAATCGCTCAACTTAGGTATAAATAACTAATCAATGATGAACACTATCGATTATTGCATGCAAGAATAATGCAAATTCGATCGGTCACACCTTTATTGAAAAATAATAAACAATATTAAATTCTTATATTTATTATAATCAGAAGATAGTCATTCAAAATCATATAAAAAATTGAGTAATAATGAAATAAATGACATAAAAATTATTACATTATTTACATAGTATTGTAAATTAATTCAAATAAAATCGTTAACGATTTTATTCTAAAGATAGATAAGAATAATTAAGCCGCTTCACCAGATATGAATCGCCGTTCTCGATGAGCTCCATTGAAATGATTCCGCTATTTTCCTTCCAGGTTCCGCCATTCAATAGGTACTGGATGAAATATTTTCCCTTAACCTTAATATTGCCTGTGTCGGTATCTAACGTATAAGAATCTAAATCAATTCGGTAGGTAAATGTTTTTATCCTTTCAAAGTTTCTGCGATATCTTGGCAAAAATTCATGAAAAGCCCTGTTGTTTTCAGTGGCATCAGGAGCGAAAAAAGCGGAAAATTTGTCAAGATCCTTGCTTTCATATGCCCGGCAATACAAAAATAAAAATGATCTCAAACGGCCTGCTTGGTCAAAAATGTCCTGTTGCCGACGAGCCGCCTTTATTTTTTCTCCTGAACTCGTTTCGAGGTGCTTTTCGGATGTCGCTTTTGGGTTATATTTCTGTGTATCACTGTATCCACCGTCTGAACCAGCCTCCTGATATGGAGTCGCACAACCAATGAGAATTAAAAAAACGAATAATATTTTGAGTTTGTTTTTCATTTTTTTTGTAGAAACGACCTTTGTATATTGTAAATGATTTGGATCAGCATCTTTTCTTGATCTTTGTCAAAACTTACAAATTCAAATGCGTAAAGATCCATATTTTTTTGGGGGTCGTGTTCGGCACGCCTAATAATGGCTTTCTTTATCCTTAATTTTTGTTCGTTGTTTTTTGTGTCAGACGGAAATACAATTTCTATGTTTTTGAGATAATCGTCTGTTTTAAAAATCGGTTTTTTTTGATCTTTTTCGTTAAACGTTTTCAAAAGGCCAAGGGTTCCCCGCATGCTGATATTTATCAGATTAATTTTCCGTTGGACCCGATCTGATTCAAAAAAAAGCTTTGTACCTGTTGGGACTGACAATCGAAAATACCTTCTACGTTGCAAACGCTCAATATAATCCGGAAAATTTATTTGTATTTCATTTTCGTAAAATTTTCCTCCGGATGTGGTGAAAATGTATTCGAGATTGTCCGGGCCAGTGAAGTTGAAGTGGATTTCCCATGTGTCCAGTTTTGAAACCGTGTTCCTGAAATCTCTGGGTGGATCAATGGCAAAAAAAGACGCTTTTTCGTTTTTTGGAATGCGGGTGACCATCGTAAGTCTTTCATAGTCTTGTCCCACAAGTCTCATGGAAAGCATAATTTTTTCACCTCGTACTTGCTCCATAAGACGAACCAGATTTTTGCCTTGAATTTTTTCAGCTCCAGCCATCAATATGATCCTTAAGGTGATCTATATTTAAATGTCTCTTAAATTCTACAACTGGTTGAAATCAAATATTTTTTAATAGCTCCTGATTGGTCCCACTTCCATGGAATGCTGGAATAATGGAATAGTGGAATAATGTGTTAAAAACGTATAGCTTCAGTGTTCGGATCAAGGTTTATGGGATCAATTTTCACTACTTCATTTGGTTTGAAAGTTATCTCCCCAAATTTTATCTTTTTGCTTTTTTTGAAGAGATTCAATTATTGATGTTTTTTCGATCCACGATGGGTTTATCTCATAAGACATATTTTTTTTCAATGCGATATAAAAAACCCAATATTCCAGTATTCCATAGTTCCATCATTCCAATTGTGAGCGAAGTGAATAGACTTGTTTGTGTTTGAGATGCTAAAAAAATGACATAATTTTTTCATCGAATCAAGGGCTTTGTCTCTTAATCGCCCAATTTTTTTCGAAATTCGTGCTAAAGATTTTGGCTGGAAGTGACGATAATCGGTGATATGGATTTGTTCTCATATTAGGTAGTGTCCATCCATAAATGAGGATTTTTGTTCAAGATCTCCCGTTGGAAATACCGGGATAAAAAGGCATGCGAAAAAAATAACCACAGGCATATGTTTGATATTCCGAGGATTATTTTTTGAGCATAACGCAGAGATTGGGCAAAAAGACCATTTATGGATGGACACTAGGTAGGATAAACCTTGGAGAGAAAATATTTCATGAGTAATGATAGACCTTCATATGAAGAATTGGAACAGCGAATTAAAGAGTTGGAAGAGAAGGTCGCCGAATCCACTAAATCGAGTGATACACAGAATGAAAGCGAAGATCGGTTTCGCCTGATTTCTGAGACATTGCCGGTGGGAATATTTGAAACAGATGCAAAGAGCGAATGCCTGTACACCAACTCAAGTTGGCAGGAAATTTTCGGCCTATCTCTCATTGAAAGCCTTATAAGTGACTGGAGAACATTTTTGCACCCTGATGACAGGGACTCCGTATCTGAACAATGGGCACAGACATTAACAAACCTGAAGGCGTTTTCTAAAGACTGTAGGATCATTACGACAAAAGGAGACGAACGCTGGATTCACCTTCGTTCTTCCCCTGTTTTTTCAGACACGGGAACGCGGTATACCGGAACTGCTGTGGATATTACCGATCGCAAGCGCACCGAGGTCGAACTTAAAAAGGCTAAAGAGGCTGCCGAGGCGGGAAGTGTTGCAAAAAGCGAGTTCTTGGCCAATATGAGCCATGAAATCCGCACGCCCATGAACGGGGTTATCGGTATGACAAATTTGCTGATGGATACCGATCTTAACCTTGAGCAGCGCCAGTTTACCGAGACCATCCAAAAGAGCGCCGATTCCCTGATGACGGTCATTAACGATATTCTCGATTTTTCAAAAATCGAAGCCGGCAAACTCGAGCTGGAGGGCATCGATTTTGATTTAAGAGTGACTCTTGAAGAAGTGAGCGAACTCATGAGTCTTAAAGCTTATGAAAAAGGCCTGGATTTCGCTTCTATCGTTCATCATGAGGTTCCTTCCCTGCTATGTGGAGATCCTGGACGGCTGAGGCAGATCCTGATCAATCTGATGGGTAATGCCATTAAGTTTACAGATTCGGGCGAGGTGACGCTAAAGGCTATCGTTGAAGAAGAGGACGCCCATCGGGTCGTGATTCGTTTCAGTGTAAGCGATACGGGTATCGGCATATCGGAAGAGAGCATGGACCGATTGTTCAAGTCATTCTCACAAGTGGACGGTTCCACATCTCGCAATTACGGTGGTACCGGTCTGGGACTGGCCATATCCAAACAGCTTACGGAATTGATGGAAGGTCGTATCGGTGTCGACAGTAAAGAGGGCCAGGGCAGCACGTTTTGGTTTACAGTGGCACTCGAAAAACAGCCCGATGGTTGTGAGACTTTGATGATTTCCGAGGATATCCGCAAGAAACGAATCCTGTTTGTAGATGATAATGCTATCAACCGGCAGGTTTACAGGGAGCAGCTCAAGTCCTGGGGATGTCGTTATGGTGAAGCTTCCAGCGGAACCCAGGCACTAGATGAACTGCGGCGTGCCCGGAAAACGAAAGATCCTTTTGAAATAGCAATTATTGACATGCAGATGCCGGACATGGACGGGGAGGAATTGGGCCGTAGTATCAAACAAGACACGGAACTGGCAGACACCACTCTCATTATGGTCAGCTCAATGGGGGCGCGCGGGGATGTGGCACGATTAAAGAAGATTGGTTTTGGCGCTTATTTGACCAAACCGATCAAACAATCTCAGTTGTACGACTGTCTCGCTACAACAGCGAAAATATGGAAAGAAAAAAAACCGCCGCAAGATGCGACCATCGTTACACGTCACTCCCTGGCTGATAATAAAAAACAAGGGGTTCGCATTTTGTTGGCTGAAGACGATGCCACCAACCAGAAAGTGGCGTTACATATCCTTAAAAAGTTCGGTTATCGGGCTGATGCGGCAGGAAACGGTCAGGAAGTATTAGAGGCGCTGGAAGAGATTCCTTACGATGTTGTGTTGATGGATATACAGATGCCGGTGATGGACGGGTATGAGGCCACGCGTCGAATACGCGAATTGGAACTCAAGGCTCAACAGGTAAAACTCAATAAAAATGACTCCGAAGACCTTTCGGACTCTAAGATTCAGCTTTTCGCACGATCGGGGAGAATACCTATTATTGCCATGACGGCCCATGCCATGAAAGGTGACCGTGAAAAATGTATTGCGGCGGGTATGGATGATTACACGCCTAAGCCCATTAATCCGGAAGAACTATTGGAAAAGATCGAAAAGTGGACCCGTGCCGAACACAATGCTTCCAACCCGGAGGCTGGGGTTCAAAACGAACGCGTGCAATCTGAAACATCGGAAGAAACACAACCTTTAGACTTTGAGGTGGCCCTGGAGAGGGCTATGGGGGACAAGGATTTTCTTAAAATGCTTCTTGGAGGGTTTGTTCAGGAGCTTCCGGACCAGATTGAATCATTAAAAGTTGCCGTTTCCGGTACCGATGCGGTGGCACTGACCGAACAGGCCCACAAGCTCAAAGGCGCAGCAGCCAATCTGAGTGCATATGGGGTTTCTTCTGCTGCAAAGTCGCTGGAAGAGATTGGACGAAGCCAAAATATGGACCAAGCCAATCAAATATTGGAGGTTTTGCTGAATGAAAGTAAACGGCTAACCGAATATATCGAACGAGCTGAGTGGTAATCGGTC
This sequence comes from uncultured delta proteobacterium, assembly GCA_963731025.1. Classification (GTDB taxonomy): domain Bacteria; phylum Desulfobacterota; class Desulfobacteria; order Desulfobacterales; family UBA11574; genus UBA11574. The sequence goes on from CAVSVL010000005.1 coordinate 10,694, forward strand.
GAGCAAAGTGAGCTAAAGTTTGAAGAATGGATAATAAAGAGTTTGCAAAAAATCCCAATGGAATAATGGAACGATGGAATACTGGAAGGTTGTTTGAAAAAGGATATCATTCATTTTTTGTTTTATCTTAAACCCAGATTCTGCAATTAACTCAAGATTGCATTGTCTCAGTTCCCATTATTCCATTAATCCACTATTCCAGCATTCCAATTATGAGCGGAGCGAACTAACTTAAAAATGAATGCCATCGTTGTTAGCGATCTACATATAGGATCCCGATTTTTTTTGCATCATGACTTCGAGAACTTTCTTAGCAATATCCCTGAAGATTGCGAACTGATTCTAAATGGCGATATCATCGACGATCCCAATAAAAAATTACAGCCGCCTCATAAACGGGTTCTGCATCTTATTGAGCAGGTCTCACGCCGCCAAAAGGTCATTTGGGTGCGGGGAAATCATGACAATGGCTATGCTTGCAATGGGTTTAAGCATATACATTTTAAAACATATTACACCATCGAAAACAGACTATTGATAAATCATGGATACGACTTTGACGAAATCATGCCCCGAAGTCAGGTTTTTATCAAATCTTTTAAAATGATTCACGATATAATGATTAAATTCGGATCAAGCCCTGTTCATGTGGCCAATTATGCCAAGCAATTTGAGTTATTATATAAGGTCTTAAGAGATAATGTGATGAAGAATGCAGTGAATTGTGCCCTGGAAAATGGATATGAGGCGGTCGTTTGCGGTCATACGCATTATCCGGAGGACAGGGTTTACAATGGCATCAGATATATGAACACCGGGGCCTGGACCGAATCTCCGGCATTTTATCTCCAGATAGTCGGCAATGAAATAACCCTGAATCCCGCCCTTTCAAAAAAATAAAATACAAATAAAACGCCTTTCATCACCACCCGCCAATTCTATAATTTGACAATTTGTTCTTACATTTGATAATGTGAAAATCACAGTTCAAAGTATGGGTCAAATGTTCCGTGATAAAATAACATCTTATTTTTCCGATTGTCTTGATTTTGGGCGGATTGATTCGTAACTTTATCCTATTTCGAAAATAAATAAACTTAAACCTAAGTTGAGCGATTTTTGCGAAGATATGTGCCGAGGTCTTGATGCAGAAAGATTTGCACAAACCGCAGGCATACCCGTGGATATGTCGAGGAATTTTGCAAAGCCTTTATGCGCAAGAAATCGGTGCAGATCGAGTAATAAATCGCTCAATTTAGGTTAAACCAATGGAGGATATTTTATGGATAGGCAACAGCAAGCCAAGGCACTCGCAAAATCATGGGAAAGTGAACCACGATGGCAGGGAGTTGATCGACCCTACACGGCAGAGCAAGTGGTGAGACTTCGTAGCTCATTTCAGATAGAATATACCATTGCCCAACTGGGGTCTGATCGGCTGTGGAATCTGATGAACTCAGAACCCTATATTCAGGCTTTGGGGGCCTTGACGGGTAATCAGGCCGTTGAACAAGTGTTGGCGGGGTTAAAGGCAATTTATCTCAGCGGCTGGCAGGTTGCGGCTGATGCAAATACGGCTGAACAGACTTATCCGGATCAGAGTCTTTACCCTGTCGACAGTGTCCCGGCGGTGGTCAGGAAAATAAATAACGCGTTGCTTCGTGCAGATCAGCTTCAACACCTTCATGACAGAGGAAACATTTATTGGCTTGCCCCCATTGTCGCAGATATCGAGGCCGGTTTCGGCGGGCCCCTCAACACTTTCGAAGTGACTAAAGCATGCATCAACGCCGGTGTGGCGGCGGTTCATCTGGAAGATCAAATATCCTCACTGAAAAAGTGCGGTCATATGGGCGGGAAGGTCCTGGCTCCCTCCTCTGAATATTTGCGCAAATTTGCGGCTGCCCGGCTTGCCGCCGATGTTATGGGGGTGCCCACGCTTATGGTTGCGAGAACCGATGCCAAAGGTGCCCGTTTAACCCGAAGCGACATAGACCCCATCGACCAGCCCTTTTTGACCGGAAAGAGGACCGTGGAGGGTTATTTCGAGGTAAAAGGCGGTCTGGAACTTGCCATTACCAGAGCCCTGTCTTATGCGCCTTATGCAGATGTGATCTGGTGTGAAACTTCGACGCCGGATCTGGGGGAAGCCCGGGAATTTGCCCAGGCAGTTCTGGAGAAATTTCCGAATAAATTGCTGGCCTACAATTGCTCCCCCTCGTTTAACTGGAAAATGCATATGGATCATGCCACGCTCCAAAAATTTCAGGAGGAACTGGGAACTATGGGTTATAAGTTTCAGTTTGTCACCTTGGCCGGTTTTCATGCTTTAAATGCCTCAATGTTTGAATTGGCCCATGCTTATAAAGCAAAGGGTATGGCAGCTTATTCACAGTTTCAGGAGCATGAATTCAAGATGGAGCGTGAATTGGGCTACAGTGCGGTGAAGCACCAATCTTTTGTTGGGGCGGGATACTACGACGAAGTTCAAATGGTTATCAGCGGCGGCGAGACGGCTACTGCTGCCTTAGCAGGTTCCACTGAAGAAGAACAGTTTGAAGGATAGTGAACAGTGAATAGGAAATAGGAAAGAGGAAAAATAGGAAAGAGAAAAGAGGAAATAGGAAAGAGGAGATAGGAAAGAGGAAAAGGAAATAGGAAAGAGGAAAGAGGAGGAAAGAGGAAGATAGGAAAGAGGAGATAGGAAAGAGGAAAGAGGAAATAGGAAAGAGGAAATAGGAAAGAGGAAAGAGGAAATAGGTTCCGTAATTCACAGGGCAGGCGCAGAGACTTGTCCGCCTCCGGCGGATTGGACAAAAAAAAGGGTTTTTCAAAGGACTCAAATCAACCGATCCTGCCATGAGCCAGCCGCTTGTTTTGTCCATAGGGGAAGATATCTATTATTTCTCCACGACTGATGCGAGACTGGACCTGCTGCCAAAAATGTACATCGAATAGGTCATCATGATGTTCTAGAAAAACCTCTTTCAGCACTCCCTGCAACCCTAGAAAATTTCGAAGTTCTTCGGGGAAAACATCATTCTCGCCAACGCCGAACCAGGGCTCGGCAGAGAGTTCTTCATCATAGCTTCTGGGCCGGGGCATTACTCTGAAATTGCAGATAGACAACAAACAAAGTTCGTCATAGTCGTAAAAGACAATACGGCCGTGGCGGGTTACTCCGAAATTCTTGAGCAAGAGATCTCCGGGAAAGATGTTTGAGGCTGCCAGGTCTTTAATGGCATTACCGTAATCCACAACAGCCCTTAGTGCTTTTGCCTCATCGACTTCGCGAAGATAGATATTCAAAGGGGTCACTCGGCGTTCCACATAAGCATGCTTGACAATAACGGTATCCTCATTGATGGTGACACTTTGAGCGGCATTTTGCTTCAGACTGTCTAACAACTCGTTTGAAAAACGATTGCGATTAAATTGCAGGTGTTCGAATTCCTGAGCATCCACAAGCCGACCCGCACGATCATGCTTGAACACGAGCTCATACTTGGCCATAACCGCATTGCGGGTGGTATTCTTGGGGTAGGCGAAGTGATCCTTGATTACCTTAAAAACCAGATCGTAGTCAGACATGGTGTATACCTCCATGACCATGCCCCTTTCTCCTTGAGCAAGTTCGAACTTTTTGTCGGAACGGCTCAAATGATGCAGTAAATCACAGTACAACTCAGACTTGCCGTGCTTGTTATGCCCGATAGAAATGTAGAGTTCGGCAATTCTTTTTCGAGGCATGATGCTCTTCAAGAAACTCACCAGTTCATTAGGTCTTTTGATGTCGACATGGAAATAGGAACGCGTAAAACTAAACAAAACGCTCACTTCATCCTCACTCAGAATTACCGCATCCACGATGATTCCCCCCGGAGTATTGAGCAACGCCAGCACAAGAGGGAAGACATCCGAACCATTGAAAATCCGACCGACCAGATAAGCGCCCTTTCCTCGATAGTGGATGGAGGTCAACATTTCCGCTCGATCGATGAATGGCGAATTGTTACTGCTTTTGAGGTGGTCATCAATTTTTTCTGACGCCAATTGTGCATCTCGATGCATATCTTCGTATGCCGTTTGATGCTTGAAGTCGTCAAGGATGATTTCAATTAAGTGTTGGGTTGACTGAGTTCCGGAGTAAGTTCGATACGGAGGGGTAGAAATCTGTAAGGGCTGGGTCCGAGTACAAGTGTCGACAAATTCAATTTGAGGATCTACACCAACCGTGGCAAATATTTTTCGGGTAATCGAATTGAAGAAAGTTTCTGCCAGTTCCCAAATGTCTATTTTACTACTCAAACCAAAGTACTCGGTCTTGATGTTTATCCATATCTCTTTATCGTTGATTCGATCGTTCAACAAATATATAATTTCAACAACAATCTGATCCACGATTTTCTTATAGAGATCCAGCCTTTCGTCTGAATCGGCTCTCATCCCATGCCAATCCCGGTTCTCAAAGCGCATTTTGGCCCGTCGGGTAATGACCTTGAATTTGGCCTGGTATTCTTTAAAAGCCTTGATAATGGCCTCGGCACAGATATGGGTCAGTTGATTATGGGTGGCTCTTTGGGTCATGAAAAAATATTTTAATGTTATTGATTATTCAGACACTTGATTAAAAATTTTTGCCATACGGCAAAATACTCATGGCCCCCAACCAGATAGGTATCATTGTGATCGGCTCCTGGAATTTCATAGAATTCTTTTTGAGAGCGGGCTTTTTCGAAAAGGCGACGGGCCATGGAGACAGGGATGGTCTGGTCAAACTGTCCGTGGACGAACAGGATGGGTGATTGTATCTCATCGATCAAAGACAGGCTGTCATATTTAACGTTTGATATTGGGGGCGGGGTAAAGAAAGGAAAATAGCGCTGCATCATGTCATCCGTGGATGTAAATGCTGCTTCCAAAATGACTCCCAAACATCGTTCTTTACTGGCAATGTCAACGGCCAGAGCAGTTCCCAAAGATCGTCCGAACAATAACACGGAAGATGTCTTGAATTTCTTTTCATCGATGAGATACCGAAAAGCACCATGGGCGTCCGAGAACGTACCGGCTTTTGAGATTTCGCCTTCACTCATACCGTATTCACGGTAATCAAATATGAAGACGGGAATCTGAAGGGCATCGTGCAATTTTTTAAGATTGTGAAGGCGATGGCTGATATTGCCGGCATTGCCGTGGAACCAGAGCAATACCGCCCGTTCATCCGGTCCCTGGACAAACCAGCCGTGCAGGCGGGTACCGTCTTTGGCCGGGAAAAACACATCTTCATAATCATCCAGGCGGTAATCTTTGGGGGTGGCTTCGAGATGGCTTTCCGGAAAGAACACGATTCCTTTTTCAGACATAAGGGAAATCCTTTTTAGTTAGTGTTCATCCAGAAATGAGGATTTTTGTTCAAGATCAAGGCATGCGAGAAAACTAACCACAGGCATATATTTGATATTCCGCGGATTAATTTTCGAGCATAACGCAGAGATTGGGCTAAAAGACCATTTATGGATGGACAATAGTTAAGTTCTGTCAGAACTATTTGACATATTCCAAAAAATAGTCTTATCGGTCTGAGCTGTCAAGAGATTTACGCCGTCGCTCCGCTGCATTGAAGTCAAATGCGTTTGCCCTGAGATTAAAGCATCTCTTTAAAATAGCAGCCTTATTTAAAAAACAAGCATCTTTACAATCACTGAGTATTATGCAATAAAACTTTTATGCTTCAAGAGCTTTCCATTAGCAACTTTGCCATCATCGACGACCTTCGGATATCCTTTTCAGGCGGTTTTACCATTTTGAGCGGAGAGACCGGTGCCGGAAAATCCATTATCATCAATGCCGTCAATCTTCTGCTGGGCAGCCGGGCCACGGCAACGCTCATCCGTTCCGGCCAAGAGACCGCCGAGCTCGAAGCATTATTTCACATCAAAGACCAGCCCGGAATCGTCCAGATCATGAAAAAAAATGGGTATGATCCGGCAGAAGGGTTGTTGATCCGAAGGATTATTTCCCGAAAAGACCGACACCGGATTTATATTAATGGACGTCTTGCCACCATTGGCCTGCTGAATCTTATCACCGAAAATTTGGCCAGCATTTCCGGTCAGCATGTTCATCAGGGACTGCTGAAAGAGGAGCAACAACTCGCCATCATCGATCAATTTGGGGGATTGACACCTGAACGCAATTCGGTCTACCAATGTTTTCATGAGATTGTCCCATTGATGCGAGACTTAAATGATCTGAAAGCCAAAAAGGATCGACAGACGGAACATATCCAGCTACTTGAATTCCAGAAAAAAGAGATCCTGGATGCAGGATTAACCCCCGGAGAAGATGCTGCATTGGAACAGGAACGGATACGACTGAAAAACAGTGAAGCGCTTTTTCAAACCGCCCGGGACAGCATTGAAATGCTGTATGATTCACAAGGGGCTGTTGTCGAACAACTTTCGCTGGTAAAAACAAATCTTGAAAAAGCGGCGTTGATAGACCCTTTGCTTGGTTCGTCGGCAAAGCGGATTTCAGAAATGGCTTTTAACGTTGAAGATATCGCTGAAGAACTGAGAACTTATCTGAAAAAAATAGAGATGGATGAAAGCCGTCTCGGGGATGTTGAAGATCGTCTGGATGTTATAAACAAACTGAATCGGAAATACGGCGGTTCGCTGGATGCCGTATTTTTGCGCCTCGAATCCATGGAACAGGAACTCTTGAACCTGGAAAGTTTAGCAGAGGATATTTCCGGTGCTGAAAAACGACTTTCCATCCTGCATAACAGGCTGGTCGAACTGACGACGACACTTTCCCAAAAAAGGAAAAAAACAGCAAAAATACTGGCCGAAAGCGTTGAAAAAGAACTGGCGTCCTTAAAGATGCCTCAGACAAAATTTCAGGTCTCCTTTAGAACCGTCCCGGCGGACATCAGCAACGACTCATACCTTACCGTAGAAACAAATGTTGCCTATGAAACCGGAATCGACCAGGCCGTCTTTTTGATTGCACCGAATGTCGGCGAACCTCTTAAACCGCTGTCCAATATTGTTTCAGGCGGTGAACTTTCACGGGTTGTACTGGCGTTAAAGGCAATACTTGCCCAAACAGAAGCGGTGGAGACCATCGTATTTGATGAGGTTGACGCCGGTATCGGAGGGGGGGTGGCGGAGGTTGTGGGCAAAAAACTTGCGGCGCTTGCCAAACGTCACCAGATTATCTGCATTACCCATTTGCCCCAGATTGCAAAATTCGGCGATCATCATTTCATCATTTCAAAGCATGTTTCCGATGGCAGAACAAAAACCTCTATCAATTGTTTAAGTATCCCGGAACGCATCAATGAAATTGCCCGGATGCTGGGGGGTGAAAAAATAACTCAGGCCACGCTCGATCATGCACGGGAAATGCTAAAAAGTGTCCATCAATAAAAGGCATCTTTCGCTCCAGGCCGGCGTTCTCGCTCTTTTGCAATCCTCGACGTAGCATTGCTACGACTGCGGTTGCAAAATTACTGCGGCCTTGACCTGTCGAAGATCCCGAAGTCTTTATCGGGGAACCTAAATCTACCATTTCTTGACGGACACTTTGTAGTATTTGTTTTTAAAGCTTTTTCACTCGAACCCTTGAATCCTTGGATCCTTGGACCCTTATCAATCGACTATCTCTTTGGGAGATGATTTATTTAACTGCCCTGTTTAAGGTACGTTATGGGATTTACAAATTACAGCATTAAGATACCATGACAGTTTACAGCATTCCACCACTCTTAACGCTCATCTGCTTTCTCGCACTTGCTGCTTTGGCGATTTTCAGAGGTCCTAAAACCCAAACCAACTTCCTTTTTTTGACCATCTGCATTCTCGGATCTTTTCTTTACTTTGACATTCTTTTTGCGTTCAACACTCAGTCCAAAGCCATGGCGCTTCGCATCAGCCGAACGGATCATTTTTTTATTGTGTACCTTTTCCCGGTGTATCTTCATTTTTTTCATGCCTATCTCAACATCTCCAAACGAAAATGGCTGATCAAAGCCGCATATGCCTATGCGTTCATTCTCATGTGCTTCACCCCCACACCGCTTTATATTGCTTCCATGCAGAAACATTATTTCGGATATTTTGCCAGGGGAGGCGTTCTTTATCCTTTTTTCGGCCTGGCCGGCCTGGTGGTGACCTTCTATGTTTTGATACAACTCTATCAGGCCATACGTTTCGAAACGAGCAATTCCCGTAAAAACAGGCTCAAATATCTATTTGCCGGATTTGGAATCATGGGATTGATGAACGGGCTGAATGTGTTTACCATCAACGGATATTCCCTGTATCCTCCGGGAAATCTGAGCTTTATTCCGCTTACACTCTTTGCCGTCGGTCTTTTCAAACACGATTTGATGGATATGGGGATATTTATTAAAAAGAGCCTCATCTATTCTCTTCTGACCGCATTTTTAACCTGTTTATATGCCTTGCTCATCATTGTGGTCAACGCTGTTTTTAAGGACGCTCATTTATCAGATTCGATTTATTTTCCGGTATTCTTTTTTATTCTGATAGCACTGGTTTTCGGGCCGCTAAAGTCAAGGGTGCAGGACTTTGTGGATCGAATTTTTTACAAAGGCAAATATGATTATCAGAAAACCATCAAACATGTGAGTCGAATGATCGTTTCCGTACTCGATGATGATGCCATTGCAAAACTTTTGACGGATACGGTGGTTGACACGATGCTCGTGGAGTATTGTTCTGTTTTTTTGTCAGAACCATCAAAGCATGATTTCGTCAATTTTTCAGTAAACGCGAAACCGGTGAATCTTGACCACCCGGTTAAATGGCGTAAAGAATCCGCCCTGGTCGAATTTATGAAAACCCATCGTCAACCTATTATGAAAAGAAAGATTGCAAAGCGGGTTCTATCGGCCGATAAAAAAGATGTGCTTTCGGATCTAGAGATTTTAAACGCTGAAATAGCGCTTCCTTTGTTATTTAAAGAGCAGTTATATGGATTCATTATTCTGGGTGAGAAACGGTCAGGTGATCTGTTTACACAAGACGATATGGATCTTCTCGAAACACTTTCCAGTCAAAGCGCGCTCGCCTTTGAAAACGCGCGTTCCTATAAAATTATCGCAGATCTGAACAAGGACCTTGAAAAAAAAGTTGAAGAAAGGACCCGGGCTTTAAAAGAAGCCCTGGCTGAAAAGGAGCGGACCCAAGAGCAGCTCATCCGTTCGGAAAGCCTGGCTGCCATCGGCCAGCTGGTTGCCGGCGTTGCTCATGAGCTGAACAATCCATTGACAACGGTGACCAGCCTGGTCCAGGCCACCATCGAAGACATCGAACGACTGGATTCAGAAAATTCCTTGGATGCAGACATGATCGATGATCTTAAATTTGCAGACAAGGAACTTGACAGGGCAAGGTCGATCGTTTCAAGTCTTTTAGGGCTTTCCAGGCAAACCCAAACCTACTCGGAAGCGGTGGACATCAATTCGGTGGTCAAAGATGCATTAAAAATTCTGTACAATCAATACAAACATTGCGACTTGAACATCGATGAAACCTATGCCCAAGACTTGCCGGATATCAGGGGTAATTTTGCAAATTTAGGTCAGGTGGTTCTGAATATCATTCAAAATGCCATTCAGGCGGTCGTGGACACGAACGGAACCATCTTTCTTTCGACTCATTATGATGTGAAGACAAGACAGGTGGTATTTTTGTGCAAAGATAACGGGCCCGGTATTCCAGAGGATATCCGGGAGGATATTTTCAAACCCTTTTTTACCACCAAGGCGGCGGGCAAGGGCACCGGTCTCGGGCTTTATATCTGCCATGAGATTATCGTAAAACATGGGGGTACGTTAAAACATCAAAAGAGCAATGGCCCCGGTGCCGTATTTGAAGTTCGGTTGCCGGCCGGCGGTTGATTGACATCAATATTCAAGGGATAGAGATTAATAGCCGTGAACGCAGGTTTAACCAAATGATATGTTGGAGAGAAATCACTCGTTTGATAAACAGATGAATTTGATCTATGCTACAGCATTTTACAAGGCTTTTAAACTCTAAAGTGATGAATGATCTTTCGGTAAATAAGGCAAAACTTCAAGGCACCCGAATACCGGCCAAGCGGAGAGTTCCCACCACTGGTCGCACTTTAGGCAGTGCAATACATGCACGTGAGCTCCTGCTCCATCGGGTCTTCTCCCTTCAAACATCAGGTGTTTGTGAGGTTTAATCACATTATCTATATAAGGTAGGGGATCAACAGCACCACTCCAGTAGTTCCATTCCTTTATGCGGTTTTTGAATTGTTCGCAAGGTTCACAATTATTCATAATCGTTCTCCTTTGATTTTGAGTCAATTGTGATCGTTATAATCGGAGTTCCTTTTTTTGATCATAGAATTGAAAAGAATACGTCAAAAAGAATTTATTTAAAATAATCGACAGTATTGATATACTCTTCACAATCATTAGCTAACTTGTTTTCTTCACCGTCAATTATTTTTTGTTTTCTTCGGGAATCCTTTCTTTCAATACTTCCCAACTTGAAAAATAGACAGTAACCAATATCTTTCGTAGATGAAATAGGGCTGCTAAAGAAGAAACCACATTTTTTGCAACTTCGAGTCATATTACCCCCTTTCATTTTTTTCTCACCGTCGAAATTAATCGGTGGTTTTGGGTGTAATATACGTTTATGAGAAAGGGCGGTTTCAGGCAAAACCACCCTTTCCCATATAACGAGGAGGTATAGGCAGGAGTTGCCAAATTAGATGGACAAACTTTCCTCTAGTTAAAATCATATAATAGACTATTTCAAGAGGTCAATACTCAAAATTATAATATATAATACGTATAAAATATACCAATTAATCGCATGGTCTTGACGCAGGTGACACATATGAAGTCCTTGTTTTAACTAAGTGAGTAAGAGTGACATCCGTGAAGATATCTTGATAAAGGCAACCTAAGGTTGATCAACTCCGGTTGCATCTATCGTAAATTTAAAAAAAATTCATATTGATATTATAAAAACAAAGCGTATAGTAAGTATGTCGTTTAAGTAGCCTTCCAATTCTGAAATTTCAGGGTATCACCCTGATTTCCGGTTAACAGAAATTTAAAACAAAGGAATATTATTATGAAAAACGCCGCACGAAAATTTGGTATCGTTTTATTCATCATAATAAGTTGGATATTGGTTCCCCAATTCAGTTATGCTGAAATCGACACGACGTTGATCAAGCAAACAAATCTTGATGTACAACCATTAGATGTTGCCGCCTCGGTCGATGGGAAAATGATTTACGTTTTAGCCCAGGGAGAGATTCTGGTTTATTCTATTGATGAAGGCAAGGTTTCCAATAGGATTCCTATAGATAAAGACTTCGACAAATTGACCTATGCGGACAAAAACAATGTCTTAATCCTAACGAGCAGTTCGTCTAAAAAACTCAAGATTCTCCAGGTGGATTTTATATATCACATTGCGCTTGATGGCCTGCCTTTTAAAGGACCGGCTAACGCTGCCGTCACAATAGCCGTCTTTGATGACTACCAGTGACCGTACTGTGCTCGTTTAGAGCCATTCTTCCAGCAGGTGCTGGACAAGTATCCTAATAATGTCAAGTTCGTCGTTAAAAATTTTCCACTTCCCAGTCATAAATTTGCTCGTAAGGCGGCCACAGCAGCCTTGGCCGCAAACGTCCAGGGAAAATTCTGGGAGTTTCATAGTCAATTATTCAAAAATTATAAAGTTATTAATGACGCCAAAATTCAAGAGATTGCCAAAGAACTCGGCCTTGATATGGAGAAGTTTAATAAAGACATGCAATCACCAACTATTCAGAGTTTAATTGCAAGAGACGTGAGCAACGGTAGACAGATCGGGGTTCGTGGAACGCCCACAATATATATAAACGGCAAAGCCTTGAAGGTTAGAAGTCTGCCCGGAATCTATCAGGTGATTGAAGCCGAGTTAAAAAAGATGGGTTAGATCATTTTTTAAATTTGAATTCTGTGCTGTTTGTTGGAGTGTAACGGACTTGTCCGCCTTTGTCGTTTGGCGGAAATCAAGACTCTCGGGGCTGCGGGGATAGGAATATTAGCCTCATGCTACTTAGATCCCGTCTCGCTTTCAGCGGGGCGGGAGTTTCATAAAATCGTTACACGATTTTATTTTTATAATTCGACTTGATTGTTTTCTCTGGCAAGAAAAGCGTTTGGAAAATGCTTCCGGCATTCTTTTTCCATATTCGATAGAAAGGTGTCGTTATGTTCCGGGTCGTGATGAAAAAGGGCCAGCTTTTTCACCCTGGCTTGTTTTGCCACCTCTATGGCTTGCTCCCAACTGCTGTGCCCCCATCCTCTTTTCTTCTTTAATTCTTCAGGGGTATATTGGGCATCATGAATGAGGAGATCGGCGTTTCTGGAAAGTGCCACTACGTTGGGATCTATTCCATCTTTATGCTCAACATCCGTACAATATACTAACGATTTTTCTTTTTCTTCAACACGATAACCATATGCATCACCACGATGGCTGTACTTGGTAGCCACAAGTTTAATACCTCTGGGATGTTCATAGGTGGTTATGTCCGGTTGCAGGAACGTAAAATTCGCACCCATCTTTTCCAAGGGCACGGGAAAGAAATCATTCTGCATCTGTGTGGCAAAAAGGCTTTCAAGATCTTTCCCCATCCTTTCTTTCCCGCAGATGGATATGGTGATATTCCGTCGAGGATCATAAGCCGGCTCGAAATATGGAAAACCCTGAATGTGGTCCCAATGGGTATGGGATAGTATAATATTGATATTGTCGTATTGTTCGTGAGAATTTTTTATCAGATCATTTCCCAAATTTCGAATTCCGGTGCCGGCATCCAAAATAGCAATCCTGCCGGTGCTAAACGTTATTTGAATGCACGAGGTGTTTCCGCCAAATTCGGAATAATCCGGATCAGGTGTGGGGACCGATCCTCTGACACCATAGAATTTAACTTTCATCTGACTTCAGCCTTCATAATTGATCTATTAAACTTTCAGTTAAGTTGAAGATTCCAGCTTTGCCATGCAGATAAATGAGTATATGTTTCTCACCGCGCACTTGTCCCGCTTAAAGCGGGGTTCGCTTCGCTCATTTGAGGCACAGAGGTCACGGAGATGTATATCTTTCCTATCGCCGCTGAGAGGGCGGCGATAGGAAAACCCTCAGCAGCTTGCGCTGCGAAAACGACATAAGTCATCAATTCTTTGATTACAAGGTGCTAATATGGGCATTTTATTACCCGAAGGGATAGAGGTTTTATCCAATCGTCCTCTCAACGATTGGATAAAAAATGACAAACTCTGCGATCTCTGCGGCTCTGCGGTGAATAAATTTTAAAAGAACCTTTTAGGGATGGCGTTTTCAAACTCCGGACATTTCCATCTGCCTTACACAAGGCGTCCACGATTTTAAGGGACGTTTGCAGCCTTTGCAACTGTTGATCCCTTGTCTGATTTTGCAGTAACTGTCAATGACGAACTCGAAAAGCCTTGCATTCTTGACCGCCAAAGCTACTTCGTCGGCAATGGCCGACAGGACCTGGTCGTCTTCTTTATCAAAGAAACTGGTTTCCATTTTATTGATGGCATTAATGACCCCGACTTTTTCGTCTCCGGAAATCAATGGCGCTGAAATGATGGTTTTGGTCTGAAATTCATTTTCTTCATCGATTGCGCAATAAAAATCCGGATCGCTTTTACAATCGTTGACCAGCTGTGTTTTCATTTCTCTCAGGGCCCGGCCGGCGATTCCTCTGTCAGCGGGAAACCGTTTTGACACCAATCCCATACCGGTTTCTCCGAAGGCTGTATAAAACTCCAATTCATTGGTGTCTTCATCGTAGAAGAGTATTGAACTTTCTTCGCAAAGGAGTTCCGATGTAACAATCCCGGTGATGGTGGTCAGAAGTTCCTGTAAATCACCGATATACGCCAGTGATGAGCTGACGGTCTGATACAGGTTGAGCATTCGTATCTTTCTGTCATTCATCTCGTGGAGATGGGCATTGTTCAGAAGGGCGGATATTAGCGAAACAAATGAGACGTTTTCCAGTGTTTCAGTGGTAAAATATCGAATCGTTTGCGGATCTGCAACCAGAGCCAGCGTTCCGACAAGGCTTCCCGGAAAGCGCAGGGGGATGGCAACTCCCATGGGTTTCAGTGTTTCTGAATGTTCCATGACACCAAACGTTGTCAGTTTCCCCTCTTTTAGTGCAAAAAGCAAAACAGAATTAAGTGTTTCCTCAAACTGGTTTTGTTTGAGAAACATGTCCTCCAGGCTATGTACAATATTCATAGGAACGTTTTCCGTGAAAAAGTGAGAACGGGTTGCATTAGGTTCCTTGAAAAAAAATCCAATTACATCTAAATTGTAGTGCTGTTTCAGCCAATCTGTAATGACGGAACATTGCTCTTCCACATTGCGCGATTCAACCATTTGTACCAGACTCATGTTAACATCGTTTTTTATTCTATCTTTTTGCATTGATAAACCTCTTTAGTTTCTGGTTACGAGTTGCAGGTTGCGCGTTACGGGTTTCGAGTTACGGGTTTCGGGTTACGCGTTACGGGTTACGCGTTTCACGTTGTTGGTTATTTCCATTCGTTGTCTGCTAATTTTTAATACATGAAATAATTCCTTTTAGCTCAAGTTTTTTATTCTCAACCAGCACCGCGCAACCCGTAACTCGCAACTCGTTCTTTGATCAAATTTCAAAAATCTCTATTTCCTCCGTCACATTCTTCAACTTAAATTTACCCTTTGGTTTAGGAGTAAAATGTCCTTTTACCCTTTCTGATGTGGATTTCGAAAGATATATACTCCCCCCGGATGCCTGCGCGCCGATCCGTGCAGCAATATTCGTGAGGTTTCCCCGTGCGGTATACGTCCAGCGCGAACCGGAATAGGTTTCGAATTTTGCAGCGCCAACCAATGCCTGGCCTGAATTGATCCCCATATTTATATCCAGGGGTCGAGAGAGTGCTGCGCATTCTTTGAATATCCCGGCAGACTTTTCTCGTATGTCCAAAGCAGTCCGAACGGCTTCCATAGCATTGGTTCGCTCGTCTTCGTTCAAAAAAAGCACCATCAGGCCGTCCCCGGCAGTTTCATTTACATCGCCGTTGTTGGCATAAATGGCATCCATAAATGCGGAAAAATGCTTTTCAATAACTTCATTGGTTTCGCTGCTGCCAAGCTTTTCACAAAGTTTGGTGTATCCTTCAATATCGACAAAAAGAACAGAGAGATCCTGTTTTTTACTTTCAGGAATGGCATTGGTCGGCGATTTTTCGATCATCCTGGAGACCGTGACGGGAACAAACTTGCTCAGATTGTCTTTGATACTCTCCAAAATCTCAACCTTTCGCATGGACGCCTTTAATTGATCCAGGGCTGTTTCAAGCTGGATATTTTTTTCATGCAAGTCCTCGTTGAGACTTTTGATCTCCTCGAAGGATCTGGCGTTTTTCAGGGCAACCACCAGATTGTTGACAAGAGTGTCCAGCAGTTCTTCATCATCCTTGTTGTAAGGTTCTCCGATGAGTTTGGCGCCAAGGCCCATAATTCCTGTACAATCCGTATCCACGACAAAAGGAAACGCGCAGATCATTGCCGAAGGAAAAAGACCGCAGGTTTTGAGGTCTGTTTCTCTTTGCATGGATTTCACAAGATCATCAGAAAGCAAGATTTCACTGCCGCCGGTCCTTAATATAGAGATATCGTCACCCTGAAATCCTATGGACACAAAACCGTTTATCTCTCTGGTAGAAACATCCACTGTCAGGATAAAACCCTCGGCCACGCCGAAATTACCCATGGTCATCAAAAGGAAGTTCTTCAGGATTGTTTCGAATTCAACACTGCCAAATATGTCTTTACTCACATCATACAGGGTTTTCATATAATAAACGCGTCGGTCCAGTTCTGTCTGGATGCGTTCCGCCTGCTGGAGGGAAGTTCTGAGTTGTTCGAGTTCTTTTTCTAAGCCCATAATTAATGTGTGAAATGTGAAAAGTGAAAGGTTAAAAGCAAAGGTTGAACAACATTCCAAATATATTGTGTGAAAAGTGAAACGTAAAGAGTTAATAAACGGATAGTTAAAAAACCTTGATTAACTTGTATTAACCTTTTACCTTTTACGTTTTACTTTTTACCGTAAAGATCTTGAGAGACCAAATAACATTTTTGAAATTGTGTTAAGTTCATCCATAAGGTCGTTATATAAATTTTTATCTATAAAGTTCAAAATAAAAGACAATTCTATTTGTGTGTCGATCTCGCTGACCGAGCCTTGAGAAATATTCAGATATTGGTTAAATTCTTTTTTCCCTTTTCGAGCAGCACCTTCTGCTAAGTTGCTTGGGATGGAAACGGCAGCTCTACGCATTTGAGAGCTGAGACCATATATTTCAGACTTTGGAAATGTTTCTGTGACTTGATAAACATGCTTTACGAAATCCATTGATTTCTTCCAGACATCCAATTTTCTGTGCGGCCGTGTATCCATAAAATTAATGTGTGAAAAGCGAAAAGTTAAACGTGAAAAGCTAAGGTACTATTATTTTAGTGGCTCTTTACCATTCACTTTTCACCCTTCACCTTTCACTTTTAACTAATGATGTATTGATTTAAAAATGGTTTTGAAATGGATTCTCACTTCCTGTCGGGTTTCTTTGAGTCGCTCGAGAAAGTGCTGTGCAAGATTTTTCATAATTATACAGCCCAGCTCATGGTCTTCTACCATTAATTCTTTTAGATTGGACTGTTTTATAATCAATATGTTAGCTGCTTCTGAGCATCGTGCAGATAGACTGTATTCATAGGGAGGAACAAGAGAGGAGGTTCCGGTACACTCTCCGGGATTTCGTAAGATGGAAATGGGCAGCTCAAAGTCGTCGTTAACTGTCGTCAGCAGCTCAATAGCCCCTGTTTTGAGGACAAACAAGTTTTCAGCCGTTCGGCCTTCATGCATAAGAAAATGTCCCTTTTCCATCTGCTCCTGTTTTGTGATTTCTGACAGGCTAAGCAGTTGGGACTCAGATAGTCCCTTGAAAAGGTAGCATGAAGACAGTAACTGCATGAAACATCTCCGTGTTTCGCGGTACGGGTTACGAGTTACGGGTTGCGCGTTTCGGGTTACGGGTTACGGGTTGCGAGTTACGAGTTACTGTTGCGCGGTACGGGTTACGAGTTACGAGTTACGTGTTGCGCGGTACGGGTTACAGGTTGCGCGTTGCTGGTTGTTGTTTATTTCCATTCATTCTCGACGTATTTGGTGAATTTATTTATTTTTCTTCCTAACTCATCATATTCATCGAGAAGGGACTTCACTTCTTTACCATTAACCACATGTGTATCATTTATAAAATTCAAATGTAAAATGGTCTCGTCACACGAAGCGTGGGCATAGATTAGAAACTTAACAAACTCTGCTTTGTATTTTTTCCTGCCATATCCTTCAACAATACATGAAGTAATTCCTTTTGAGGATCTTCTAATCTGGCTACCTTCTTCGTACATTTCATACTTAGGCAGTTCCAATGAAATTTTGTGAATTTTGATCGCCAGGTCATATGACAGCTTGTAAATTTCCAGATCTCTATAACTTCCCATTATATCACGATATCAATTATCAACCCGCAACCCGCAACTCGCGACGCGTAACCCGTAACGCGCACCCCTTAACTTCCCATATCAGATATAGCCTCCTCCACTGTGTTGTAGATTCTGGCAAATTTTGTAATCCCCACCATATTAAAGATTTTTTGAAAATGACCGGAAAGCCCGGTGATGAATATCTTCTGGTTGTTTCGTTTTGTTTCAGCCAATAGCTGGATGAGAACCGCGATTCCGCCGCTGTTGATGTAGGCACTTTCGTAGAACTTTAAAAGTATCTTGCTCGTGTCCTGTTCGTTTGCCTTCTGGTAGGCTTCACTAAAAAAGGGCTCGGAAAAGGCAGTCACATCCCCTTGTATGTCAAAAATGGTAACATCGTCTTGTTTTTCAAGATTGATTTCTATTTCATGATTCATACTTGACCTACCTTTTCCTTGGATACGGGTTACGCGTTACGAGTTGCTCGTTGTTTGTTATTTCCATTTTTAAGTTAATTCGTCCTGTCGAAATTGCCACGGCTCTGGCTGACTGTTGAAGCGCCATGTTAGCGTCTTCCTTTCAATTTATCTGAAATCCATGCTGGATCTCTGCGCATGGGTAAGACGGCAACAACATACGCAATTTCAGTCACAATTTCATAGTATATGGCATAGGGAAAGCGTTTAGCGAACATTTGATAAAAGTCCATCTTTTTACGATGAATACCAGCGTATATAATCAATGATTCTATATCTGCAATTAAACAATCCCAAAAATAGTCTCCAACACCTATTTCTTGAAGGTCATAAAAGGATCTGCCCTCATCCAAATCTTCAACAGCTTCCTCCATGACATAGACATCTTTTACTTGCATTGTCCGCGATTCGCCTTAAGTTCAGCAAGGGCGATAAATTTTGCTGTGCCGTTTATGATCTTATTTTTCCTCTCTTCAAGTATTTTTTCATGCCATTTTGGGGTGTCAATTTCTCCATCTTCATAGAGAAGAGAATCCCAAAGCGCCTCCATGGCTTGAAGTCGCTCAGATTTGCTCATTTTTTTTATATCAGCGATATTCATATTATGCTCCTTTTTCTAAAACGCTAACTCATCATAGTCATCAAAAGGGACTTCACTTCCTCACTATCAAACACATGTGTATCATTTATGAAGTTCATATGACAGCTTGTAAATTTCCAAATCCCTATAACTGGCCATCATCTCCTCAATCAACCCGCAACCCGCAACCCGCAACCCGTAACCCGCAACCCGAAACCCGCAACGTGCAACACTTTTCACCTTTCACTATTCACTTTTAACCGGTCAGTTTGAGTACCATTCTCACCATATGTCCATCTTTACTTACCTGATTAAATTCTACCTGATCCACCAGCTGTTCGATCAAAAACATACCCAGTCCTCTGTGCGGTTCCAGCATCTCAATTTTTTTATCGATATCCGGCTTTTTCGGTATTTCAAGAGAATCATTCATGCCTTCTCCCTGGTCCATCACGGAGACGCTGAAGACATGGTCCTTGTAATTCATGGTGATGAGCACGCGTTTGTCGGGATGTTCTTTGTTGCCGTGCTCCATGGCATTGAGGCAGGCTTCGGACACGGCGGTTTTCAAATCTTCAATGCGTTCAGGTAAAAATCCCACGATTTTGGCAAAGGAAGCAGAACACGCCATGGCAATCCGCTCATAACCGAGCTTATTGGGCAGACTGACTTCAATGGTATTTTCATTCAGCATTCTGATCAAATTTTCTCTCTTCAAGCATGACGTTACAGGGCTCCTATTGTTTCACTCGAGTGTGAGCGGAATTACCTAATAAAGTTAAAAACAGCCTACCATGCATGCTATTAAAAAGCAACGGTTTAAAAGCTTTTAGTATAGTGAATCTTGTCTTTTTTTAACGATCAGCACTAATTATTATTACTGTCAAATCATCGTGCTGAGCAGCTCCTCCGGCAAATGCGTTAACGCTGTCTAAAATTTCTTTTAAGAGCGAATCAGCATCCATAGAAGATGCTTCCTGAACGATTTCCAGAAGTCGCTCGAACCCGAAGATTTCCTCTTTATGGTTCATTGCTTCTACAATCCCATCGGTGTAAAGTACAATCTTATCACCGGGTGCCAGATCTAAACAAGTCTCCTCATACCCGACATCTTCCAAAATCCCAAGAGGAAACGTATCCCCTCGTGTTTCTACCAGTCGGGATTCTTTTGTTTCTGAAGACCAGTGTATGGGCTGTGTCTGGCCGGCGCTACACAAACTCAATGTTCTGTCTTTTGGATCTAAAACCGCATACAACAGGGCAACAAACATGCCGGACTTGATGTCCTTTTTGATTCTGCGGTTTGCACGGACCATGATTTCTCCGACGCCCAGGTCTTCTTCCGAAAGCATGCGGAACACGCTCCTTGATGCGGACATAACCAAAGCGCCGGAAACACTTTTGCCGGTCACATCACCAATGACCATGCCGACTTTGTCTTCTCCCATTTCAATAAAATCGTAAAAATCGCCCCCCACTTCCCTTGCAGAAAGAGAATAGGCCGCAATCTCAAACCCTTTGATAGTTGGACATTTCGCCGGCAGCATGCTCGTCTGAAGGTCCCTCGCAATGGAGAGTTCCTCTTCCATACGTTCTTTTTCAATGACCTCTTCGATCATCCGGGCGTTTTCAATGGCCACCGCTCCCTGGTTGGCCAAGGTGTTGAGCAGGTTGATATCTTCCTGCCGGTAAAACTTGCCGGATTTTTTATCCCCAAGGGAAATCAGACCGGTCAAGCGATCTTCGTAGATCAACGGAACGATAAGGGTTGCCTGGAGTTGATCAAACGTATCTTTACACGATGTTCTCAGATCCTCAAAGAAAGGGTCTGCCTGAATGTCATACATAGTTACTTCTTTTTTTTTCTCCGCTATTTTTTTAATAAAGGGTTCATCAGCCTGCAGACTCAAATTCAATTTTCGTGAGTCTATGACTTTGTACCCACGAGTTTTCTGATGATTCATTATTAAGCGTGGCTTGGTTGTTTATTTCGGGCTCGCTGATAATCGGTTTTTTTCCGGACGGCAATGTTCTTTCCAAATTGATTTGACTCGCGACGTATTTCTCTTTCACCGGCATAAGTGAGACATTCATATACTTTATTTTCCGTATTCAGGAGCATAACACAGCCAGAATCTATGAACATGGCACCTAACGCTGTATCCATGATACTTTTTCCTATTTGGTCCATATTCAGTAAAGACCGCATGGTCTCGCTGATCTTCTGGACAATCTCCTGATAGTCGTATTCGAGGCGGTAAAATACACGGTCAATTAATTTTTGTGCTCTATTTCTGATGGGGTTAAATAAAAATACCATGGCTAAAACAAAAACAAGCGGGAACATCGGGGATTTTGTAATTTCAAATTTTCCAAACGCCACATTTGAAAACAGCACAAAAATTCCGTACATCCCTGCAATTGAACCGGTCGTGAGGATATATCCATAGGTGCGTCTGACAATCATATCGATTTCAAACAAGTCATGCCGTACGATGGCATAACCAATGGACAGCGGAAAGAAAATCAGAAAGAACAGATAGAAAAAGATGGGGTTTGGAAAAATGAAATCTTAAAAAACAGGTTGGACAACAATTCAATCATGGGATGAAAAGTGCCACGTATTATCCCGGTAAAGATAACCGATCGATTGAAGCCTGACTGCCGCGAAGTCGTACTTTATATAACTGAAAATCGTAGATCCCAAGAAAGATAAGATGATGGAAAGAGGTATAAATAGATAATATTCAACAAAAAACAGGGGCATTACTCTAAAATAGAAAAGCGAAAGATCTCGCAAAGACTGCCAGTATCAACGAAAAAGATATGGGACAATGACCGACCATTTCTTTTGGCTAGGAAAGACCTCTCTTTTGGGGAAACACCGTAGGTGCATGATGGAAGCGGGAAAAATGGTAGTAACAAAATCAAGGTGCTTTCTAACCAAAGGGGTTTGATAAAAATAACTGGGCGCTGAATAGGTGATGAATAATCCCATGATCAGAGCCATTAAAAGAAAAGCCCGGCTTCTTCGTGATATGGTTTCATCAGAAAGACAACAATGCCGATTCCAAAGAAAATCAGGCCTAAAATCCAGAAAAGACCGCTCTGTATGATCACCCTTTTAATGCCCAGCGTCTGGTTGGTGACGGATACTGTGAGAGTCTTCTCAGCTCTTTCTA
>CAVSVL010000006.1:0-68750 GCA_963731025.1 uncultured delta proteobacterium
TAAGAAAACCTTCAACTCGTGAAACATTCAGATAATAAGTAAGGCGTGACGAATGACAAGTGACAAATGACGAGTAACGAATGACACGTAACGAATGAAAATACTTTGGGCCAGCCGTTTTCTTTCGGAACAAAGGAACTGTGTGTGATATTTTTATATAATATGTTGTTCTTTATCGTGATGATTTTGGGAATTCCCCTGATAATCCCCATGGTCTTGATATCCGACAAACGACGGAAAACAGTTCTTCAGCGATTGGGGATCGTGCGATTACCAAGAAAGTTGATACGCAAAAGACCCGATACGTTTGATAAAAAGCGCGTATGGATACATGCGCTTTCGGTGGGAGAGGTGATTTCTGCAATCCCTCTCGTTAAAGGGTTGACGGAGTATTCAGATGCAAGAAATATTGTCTTTTCTGCTTCTACCAAAACAGGCTTTGATATCGCCAAGAAGAATTTAACAGGCGCTGTTCACTCTGTTTTTTATTTTCCTTATGATTTGATCTTTTCGGTAAAACATATTGTTCAGAGAATAGACTCTGCGGTCGTTGTCATCGTTGAGACAGATATATGGCCCAATTTTCTATTTGAGATGAAAAAACGTCAGGTGCCTGTTATTCTAGTTAATGCAAGGCTGTCTAAAAAATCTTTTATTGGATACAAACGTCTTGGTTTTTTCGCAAAGCAGGTATTTTTGAATTTTTTTCATATCTGTACTCAATCTTTGGAAGATGCCGCGCGTTTTCAAGAACTTGGTGTACCAAACGATCGAATAACGATAACCGGGAACGTTAAATTTGATGGTACACATCAAATCCGGGGATCTCAAGAACCAGATCGCTTAAGGCAATTCTTGCACATACAGAATGCCCGGAAGGTATTTCTGGCAGGAAGCACGCATCCAGGAGAAGAGTCGATGCTGTTGGATGCATTTTCAAAAATAAAAAATCACGAGGACGATTTATTACTTATTGTGGCACCCCGCAATCCGGAACGTGCTGGTTCAGTATCTCGTATGTTTGATTCTGCCGGATTTTCAGTGGGCCTTATGAAAGAACTTAATAAGATATCATCCGGCAAAAGATTGGATGTCATCATCATTGATACCATCGGTCTTCTTAAAAAGCTTTATGCTATCGCCGATATCACATTTATTGGCGGGAGTCTGGTTAATTGTGGTGGACACAATCCTCTTGAACCCGCAGCATTTTCAAAACCGATTATATTTGGACATGATATGAGCGATTTTGCTGACATATCAAGGATGCTTTTGGATGCTGGAGGCGCCGTTCGTGTCAAGGATGCAAAAGATCTATATAATGCCTTGATTTTACTTTTGGAAAATGACAAAAGCGCCTCAGAGATGGGGAGGAACGCCTTAGGGGTTTTAACCGCCAATAAGGGGGCTGTTGAAAAGACGATACAGGTGATCAAAGATCATCTGTAATTTTTTAACCTTTTAAAATCATACCTGAAGCTCTTGAAAGCGATTTATTTCGAAAGACTCAACTATTACAATTATCTTTAACGGAAAACGAATAACAGATAACTAAAAGCCGAAACGCACCGTGATTTATATTAAAAAAAAGATCGAAAGAGTTATAACGGGTGACAGCAAAAATGGATACGATGGGTTTGTGCTTTTGTTGTCCATGGCGTCAAAAGTTTATGGCGGTGCCGTAAAGCTAAGGCGTATTTTTTATAAAAATGGTATTTTAATATCAAAAAGACTCTCTTGTCCCATAATTTCTATCGGGAACATTACCGTTGGCGGCACCGGAAAGACGCCCATGACAATTTATGTTGCCCAAGTTGTAAAAAATTTGGGATATAAAGTGGCGATTATCAGCCGCGGGTATAAAGGTAAGGCCGAAAAGATCGGCGGCATCGTGAGTGATGGAAAGGGATTGTTGATGACGCCCGAAATTGCCGGCGATGAACCTTATATGATGGCTAATAGATTAAAAGATGTGCCGGTAATAGTGGGGAAAAACCGGTTCAATGCAGGCAGGTTGGCGATTGAGAAATTTAATCCGGATGTCATTGTGCTCGATGATGGATTTCAGCATTTAATGCTTCAACGGGACCTCGACATGGTTCTGCTCGATTATCATAGGCCCTTCGGAAATGGACACCTGTTACCCAGGGGTGTTATGAGAGAGCCGGTTTCAGCGCTTTTGTGTGCTGATGTAATCATATTGACAAAATCCGATACAATGAACAATAACGAAACATCAACGTCACCAAAAAAGCATTGCCCCTATGAAAGAAAAAAACCGGTCTATCGATCTTTTCATCATCCGTTTGTTTACAAAATCATTAACACAGAGAAAAAAATATTTGAAAAAAATATTCAAGAGGCATTTAGACAAAACTCAGATTGCATAAAAGGACGCTCTGTTTTTGCCTTTTCCGGCTTGGCGGATAATCATAATTTTTTGCGGACCCTCAAAAGTTTTAAATGCAATGTGTCTGGCTTTCTGGAATTTTCGGATCATCATCCGTATTCAGAAAGGGATCTTGACGAAATATTGTCGACTTCTAAAAAGAGTATGTCGGATTGCATCATCACTACTGAAAAGGATTATGTCCGGATCGCTCACAAAATCGATTGGCCGGGTGATCTATTTGTCATTGGAATTGAAATTGATTTTGGGGAGGATAAAAAACAATTTAACTCCTTCATTGAGGCCTGGATTAAAAATTGGTATAAATCGGATTAAAACGTCAGCGATTTGGCGTTTCAAAAATTATACAACTTAATGAAATCACAGTCTATTATTCCATCCGGGGCGAAGCCTCACGGGTCGGAGGCCAATTGGAGTAAAGCCCTAAATTTCGGTACAGGAAGGGATTCATGAACATGGAAAATTCAACCATCGGTATCGCAGTTATCGCAAAAAACGAAGTGGATCGAATCGGGCGTCTGCTAAAAAGTGTTGATTTTGCAAATGAAATACTGGTGGTCGATTCAGGAAGTACCGATGGAACTCAGGATCTTTGCCGGAAAATGGGCGCAAAGGTTGTATTTAATGAGTGGCCGGGATTTGGTCCACAAAAGCAGTTTGCGATGGATCAGATCCGATCTGATTGGATTCTAAATCTTGATGCGGATGAGGAAGTTTCAGTAGAATTGGCCGAAGAAATAATCGAGGCAGTCCGCAACGCTGATTCCCAGATGAATGGTTTTTCCATGCCCAGATTGTCAAAATATCTCGGACGATGGATAAGACACGGCGGGTGGTACCCTGATTATAAAATACGTCTTGTTCGAAAGGGACGCAGCAGGTGGAGTGATGATGCTTTACATGAAAAGCTTCATGTAGAAGGGAAAGTTAGACAGCTTTCAAAACCAATCCTTCACCACGTTTATCGGGAAATTTCAGATCATGTAAACACCATTAATCGATTCTCCGACGTTTATGCTAAAGAGCGCACTCCGGCAGGCAGCGGATTTGTCCTTGCCGGCGTGGGACATGCCTTTGTTAAAATTTTAGAGTGTTATGTTTGGAAACTTGGTATTCTTGATGGCGTGCCGGGATTGATTATTGCGATGAATTCATCGTGGTATGTGTTTTTAAAACATGCCAAAAGATGGGAACGGAATGCTTAGACAAACTGGATGATGCGTTATTCCGAAAAAATTGCAGTGGGTATTTTTGAGACCCTATTAAAGTTTCTTGGTCTTTTCTCAAAAAAATGGGCTGTGAGAATTGCTGATTTTTTGGGCGGAATGCTGTTTTGTGTGGACAAAAAACATCGCGGTATCGCGATGGACAACCTGACATACGCCTTTGGTCATGAAAAACCGCCTGAAGAGATAGAAAAAATTGCACGGCAGGTGTTTATCAACCTGGTAAAGATCATTTTTGAAATCGGGTGGTCTTTGAACTCGGATGAAAGACATCTATCCAAACATTTTAAAATTGACGGCTACCATCATATAAAAAACGCCTATGAAAAGGGTAAGGGTGTTTTGGTACTGGCCGCCCATTTCGGCAACTGGGAATTGTTATCGGTTGTTGGCGGAATGATTAAATTCCCTCTCAGTATTGTGGTTCGTCCACTGGATTTTAAACCCTTGGACCATTTTATTTCTAACTTGAGAACCCGCTTTGGTGCAAAAATCATTCCCAAACAACGATCGATTCGTACCATCATCAGAAGCCTTGATCGCGGGGAACTGGTGCTTTTATTGATGGATCAGAATGTGGACTGGTATGAAGGTGTTTTTATCGATTTTATGGGCCATCGGGCCTGTACCAGCAAAGGATTGGCGCTTTTAGCCCTTAAGACAGGAGCACCGGTGATTCCGGTCTTTATGGTTCGCGAAAAGTCGGGATTTAGGGCTGAATTCGGGCCGGAAATCTTTACCGTTAAAACAGGGGACAAGCAGAAAGATATTGAGATTAACACACAGGAATATAACAGAGTGATCGAAAGTTTTATCCGTCGTTATCCGGATCAATGGTTCTGGGTTCACCAGCGCTGGAAGACAAAACCGTATCAGGCCTGGCCCGGAAAAATAGACGGATAGAACACAGATGACACGGATTTTACGGATTTCCACGGATCATGAAATTAGAGGCTTTTCCAAAACTGGAACAAAAGTATTTATTCCCGGAGAAACTGAGTTTGTGGAAAATCCAAATAACAAATCTCAAATGACAAACAAATACCAATGACCAAAGCTCCAAATAGCAAACCAGATGCCTAAAATTTGATACAAGAGGCAAATGATTTTAAAAAATATTTTCATCAATACTGAAAAAATCAAGATAGTTTAGGTCATTAATGTTTGGAATTTAATTGGAATTTGATGCTTGGGATTTGTGATTTAATAGATTCCGTGTTCTTTGAATAAAATGGCTATAAAACCAATCAAACCGGAACATATTCAACGGCTTCTCATCCGTTCTACAAACTGGATTGGAGATGCTGTCATGACCACGCCGGCGATACGGGCAATTCGGAAGCGCTTTCCAAACTCCTATGTCAGCCTTTTGGCCAAACCTTGGGTGGTGCCTGTTTTTGAGAACAGCGAGCATATAGATCGACTATTAATTTATGACGACAAAGGACGTCATAAAGGCATTTTCGGCAAATTTCGCCTGGCAAGGGATCTGAAAAAATATAATTTTGATGCAGCCATACTTTTGCAAAATGCTTTTGAGGCAGCACTCATTACATTTCTTGCCAGGATACCGCTTCGGATCGGATATAACACGGATGTACGACAATTATTACTCACCCATGCTGTGTCTTGTACGAATGAGATCAAAAAAAAACATCAAACCGACTACTATTTGAACATTATTCGTGGACTCGGTATGAAAGAAGACAACCGGGAGCTTTATCTGAGATTAAATCAAAAGGATCGATTCCGAGCAGAAAAAATTTTGTTAGAACAGCATCTATCGCTGGATGATAAAATAGTTGGAATTAATCCCGGTGCGACCTATGGACCTGCCAAACAATGGCCACTTGATCGCTACGCACATCTGGCCGATAAGATACAGGCGTTTACAGGGGGCCGAATTATCATTTTTGGGGGGCCCAATGACAGAAACCTTGGGGGGAATATTTCGCAAAGAATGCAGCATCGTCCCATTGATCTTTCCGGCAAAACCAGCTTGGGTGAAGCCATGGCATTAATAGAAAGGTGCGACCTTTTTATCACCAATGATTCCGGTCTCATGCACGTCGCCGCGGCTCTCGATGTTCCCCTTATTGCGGTGTTCGGCTCCACCAATTCCATCACCACAGGCCCTTTGAGTCAGAACAGCAAAATTGTGCAAGTTCCTTTGGAATGCAGTCCATGCCTTCGACCGGAATGTCCCAAAGGACACCTAAACTGCATGGATCAAATCAGTGTTGAGATGGTGTTTAACGTCGTAAAGGACATGTTGTGAATATCCTCATTGTAAAGCTGAGTGCCATTGGGGATGTCATCCACACATTGCCTGCTTTGAATGCCATCAGAAAGTTTTATCCGCATGCATCTATCACATGGCTGGTGGAGGAGGACGCTGCCCCCCTTGTTCAAGGCCATAAAGCCTTGGACCGTGTGTTGGTTTCCAAACGAAAGCGTTGGTTGAAGGCATTACGAAGCGTATCCTTTTTGAACACGATTAAGGAAGTCTATGGCTTTATCAAGGCATTGCGAGATACCCGTTATGATATGATCCTCGATTTTCAGGCATTGTTGAAAAGCGGTATTCTCATCGCCCATGCCAGAGGTCAGCGAAAAATCGGGTTCGGTAAAGGTCTCGAACACATGGAGCATAGCTATATTTTTTTAAACGAACGTATCCCGGCAGTAGATATGGAAATTCATGCGCTTTCAAGAGGGATGATGCTTCTTCATGCAGTGGGTATACCCACTAACAAGATCGAATACAACCTGCCGATTTCCAATCACGATCGCAAAAAGATCGATGAACTTATGGAACAGCACGGTATAAATGGCATAAAGTCTTTTATCGCCATCAACCCCGTTGCCAAGTGGGAAACAAAACTCTGGCCGAATAAAAAATTCGCTGAATTGGCTGATGCGCTTATTGACCGATACGATATAAAGATTGTATTTACCGGCGGAATTAAAGATTGTTCGATAATTCAAATGATTACGTCTTCTATGAAAGGTAAAGCAATAAATTTTGCCGGTAAAACCACTTTAACGGAACTGGCTGCTTTGTATGAAAAAGCAGCGTTGGTGATATCCACAGATACCGGGCCTATGCATTTGGCCGCTGCAATGGGAACGCCTGTGGTGGCCCTTTTCGGTCCGACTGCTCCATGGCGGACCGGTCCTTACGGGACAGGCCACCAGATTATAACGGCTGGATTGGAATGCAGTCCCTGCTTTAAACGGCGATGCGAAACAACGGACTGTATGTATCAGATCTCCATGGATCAGGTTTTAAACGGCGTGCAAAAGATATTAGGGGATTAGTGTTATTTATATCATCACACTAAAAGCGCCTCATAAACATTTAAGACTTTTAACGTCATCTTTTCCCAAGTATTGTTGAGAGCGGTATGATGGGCTTTCTTTCCCATTTCAAGCCGTTTTTCTTTATTTAGCATAAAATTAATTTTTGAGCTGATCATCTCGATATCCTCTCTGTCGACGACAAATCCATTCTCTCCTTGTATCACCAGATCTTTTGCTCCGACGTTATCACTGATAATAACCGGTAATGAGGCTGCCATGGCTTCAGTAACCACCATCCCGAATGTGTCAAATTTGGATAACATGACGAGAATATCACCGGCTGGATATATCTTCTCTATATCATTTCGAACCCCGGAAAAAATTAACTGCTCCCCAATTCCAAGCTTCTGAGCAAGCGCCTTATATTTCTTAGTGTTCCCCTTGCCGACGACCAGCACTTTTACTTGATTATTATCGTATGCTGATTTTAAAAGCGCTATGCCTGATAGAAGTGAGTCGAGTCCTTTAACTTCGAAATTCATTCCAACAAATAAAATGAGAAAATCCGATTCAGATATGCCGAACGCTTGTCTAATCTCTTTTCTATCGTTTGGATTAACAGATTGGAACCTTTCCATATCGACTCCTGGATGAATGACTCTGATTTTCCGTTCATCGATCTGAAAAGCTTCCAGCACCTTTATCTTAACCAAATTGGATACCGGCAAAAATATCTGACAGCCAGAACACGTGTACATTTTTTTTTCAGTCCAGAATGTTCCGTGATCAAAAAGACTCGATCGTTTTTTCTTCCTGATGTCTCTGACCCAAGTTCGGTGGGGGATGCTGTGTAATGTAACGACATTGGCCTTAAAGATCCGGTCATGGCTATGAATCAAGTCGAAATCCATTTTGGCTATTTTCCTGTTTGCAAGATAAGCGAAACTAATGGATGTCAGCCATTTTGGAAAAGTAATGATGGGGATTTTGTGAAAGGTAATATGATCAGACGCTGAACGCCACTTGTTTGAAAAAACATGAATTTCATAGCCAGGGATGTTCGCAAGGCGCTCGGTTAACTCAAATACAAAACGCTCACCTCCGCCGACAAGACCATACTTGGGTACAACCACAGCGATCTTTTTTAAATTTGATGTCATTTCTTTTAATTATATATGACGCGTTTAGATGTCAAGTACGCACAAATGAATTCCATTCGTCATAATTTTTGTTTAAAGAACAGCATGTTTTGTTGGGTTTTAACCATTTTTAAGCAATTGAATCAAAATTACAAAGTGTCTTGCAAAAAATTCAGATGTTCTGTTATAACCCGGAAGAAGTGAACATATCGAGAAGCTGAAAATAATAAAAAAGGTAACACTTTTGGCCTCTTGAAGACATTACCGCTTCAGGTATAATTAAATTTTTGCTGAAAGAACTCGTGAATAAGGGCTCGTAATGAAAGAACCGGTCCGGGCTATTCATAAAGGTTTTTGTTTTAACAGGGGGTTTTATCCATAACGTTAAATCGCCGATGGTTCTTTCAAAACGATCCCTAATTCACTCAAACAGCTTCCAGGCAAAAATTTAATCACACCTGAAGCTCTTTTGAAATCGATTTGTTTCAAAAGACTAGACTATTATTAAAAATATAAAGCCTTCGTGTCATTGGTTTGTTAAGAAATACCAATCTGTTACATAAAAACGTATATAAATGACCTCATCCTCACAACCCCATATACTGATTTTTGAACCTAGAATAAAAGGCCATCATTTAAAATGGTTGCGGTATATAACAGAGGATTTTATTACTGCCGGTTTTAAGCTGACATTGGGAGTGGATTGGAGACCGGAGTCCAGGAAACTGATCGATAATGAGCTCTCGAACTTAATAGAAAAGGTCAAAATACTATCCATTTATAATAAAGCCGGTAAACTGCGAAAAGGAAGCAAACTGAAAGCTCTTGGCGACTGTTTTTCTGAAAGCGGGGCTCAGGAAGTTTTTGTTAACAATCTCGATGATATTGTTTCACACTGCTTAAGACTATCGTCTGTTGGAATATTTCCACCTAAAATCTTACAAGGGCGGGTAAGTGGCGTCTATTTTCGTCCCCGATTTTTGCTGAATCCTGTCTGGCCGTCAGGTAATTTAATCAAAACCATCGGTTTTACCCGTCTTATCAAAAAACACTGGTTTAAAAATATCTATCTGATGGACGAATATTTATTCTCTAGAGTTCAAGATCGACCGACAGATCAGTCTTTTCATTTTTTGCCCGATCCGTGGTCCGGAGATTTTTCCCAACCGATGGACCAGGCCAGAGAAATACTGAAAATTCCTTTGGATAAATTCGTTTTTCTTAATTATGGGATTGGTGATAAGAGAAAAGGCCTGCACCTTGTGATCCAAGCAATGCTCGAAGCCTCGCATGAATCTCGATTATTTCTTTTGTGCGCCGGTCAAATTTCAAGAAACAATACCATACGCAGCGGTCTTGATAAGCTTGAAACTTTAGGACATGCCAAAGTTTTGAATCGCTATGTTTCTGATGTTGAAGAAGCATTATGCTTTTGTGCCGCTGATGCGGTGCTACTCCCCTATATTAGCCATTTTGGATCCAGTGGCGTTCTTTCTTTGGCGGCAGGGGCAGGGAAAATGGTTATCGCATCGGATGATGGACTTGTCGGGAGGCGTGTACTTGAGCATAAACTCGGGTTGCTTTTTTCATCGGGTAATACTAAAGCACTCGGAAAAAGTATGAGCCAGGCAATGTCGTTATCCCGGTCTGATAGGGAGCAATTTCACAATTCGGCGCTTGAATATGCGCTATCGTGTAACCGTGAGGCATTTAGGCACGCATTACTTGCACCTTTTAATCGTTTGGATTCTATTTATTGATTTATGCTGGTTAAAGGAAACAAATTATCACGAAGAGATATAAGAAATATCTTACTGATACAGCTGGGTGATATCGGAGATGTAGTTCTATCTTTTCCTTGCATCAGGGCTTTGCGTGAAAATTTTCCACAGGCCAATTTGATAGTTGGGGTCAGGCAAAAGGCCGCAGAATTGATCCAGGACTGTCCCTGGACCGACGGTGTGATATCCATCAATCAAGATGAAAGAAAATGGTATCAAGAAGTTATCTATCAAAAAAATTTCTTTTTGCGGCTAAAAAGATTTAATTTTGACATAGCGATCGACTTGAGAACCGGGACCCGAGGAGCGATCCTGACATTTTTATCCGGTGCTCGTCAGAGAATAGGATTCTATGCACCGGACGGCAAACTGTGGCGTAACAGGATGTTTACTCACCTGGCGGATCTTAGGGGCAAGCCGGGGCAGCATATGGCCGCGTATTATCTTAGACTGTTGACAACCTATAATCTAAAAACAGAATACATTTGGCCCGAGATGAACATTCCTGATGAAAAACTTAAAAAAGTTGCAGCACTTTTCCAAAAGGAAAATATTCCATTGGATCATCCGGTGATCGCTATACAACCTTTTTCTTTATGGAGATATAAAGAATGGGGTGTAGAGAAATATGCTGGTTTGATACGCTGGATCGTTTCGGAATACGGATTCCCGGTGATTGTCGCCGGTTCTCCCGAGGAGAGCGCCAGAGCCGATGAGTTAAAAAGAATGAGTGGATCGAATGTATATAATTTTGCAGGAAAAACCTCAATCGGAATGTTTGCAGCTGTATTAAAGTCATGCAAATTATTCATCGGGGGTGATAGTGCCGGCATCCACATTGCGGCAGCAGTCGGAACACCCACAGTGAGTATTTTTGGGCCGGCCTCGCCTTCTGCCTGGGCGCCGAGAGGCAAACAGCACGCCATTGTTTATAATGAGAAACTTTCATGTGTGCCCTGTGACCTTAAAGGCTGTGAGGGCCTTGGAATCAGCCGTTGCCTGGATGAATTGACAGTGGAAGACGTCATATCCGTGGCGAAACGTAAAATCGATAAAATAATAAATGGTTAATTTAAATTTGAGTTTAGATTGAATACAAATGGTTAACCTTATCAAAACACAATTCACAAAACCCAATAATGTTTTTAAAATCTTTAATTTTTTAAATCAGAGTGTCCCTGTATTAATAGGGATATTTATTTTTTTTAACCCTTTTCCTCACACAACTGCTTTTAAAGAAATATCTTTTTATCTTTCCGCTGTCATCGTCGTGGTATTGGTTCTTTTTAAAAGCACGGAATTTTCATTAAAAACACCCCTGTTGGTTCCTTTTGGGCTTTTCGTTTTTTGGTCCTTTTTGAGTATTTTTTGGGCGCTTAATGTAGAAAACAGTATCCATGACGTTTACTCCCATTTGATTAGATATATCATATTATATTTTATCATAGTCAATTTTTTCAATTCTAAAAAAGGTCTCGTATGCCTTTCATGGGTGATCATTATTTCGAGTACTGCTTTTTCGGTTGGAGGATTAATTTACTATTATTTCATATTAACCAACAGCCTATCCGCAAGGTTTGCCTCGAGTTTCACACATATTCCAACAAATTTTGTTGGTTTTATAACCGTGTTTGCCATCATATTAACTCTTCACAATATTTTTACAGACAACCATTTATACCGCAGAGTATTTCTTATTATCTGCCTTTTTTCATTATCAGCTGCAACATTATTGACCCAGACACGCAGTTCCTTTGTCGCCCTGTTTATAGCAGGCGGTATAATGTTGATTAAAAATAAAAAAAGCATATTTATTTTTACGCTGATTTTTTTGATTATTTTTGTTTCAACACCTTTAAGAAAACGTTTTTCTCTTGAGAACATATTACATAACGAGCGGATTCCTAATTATTATATTATGTTTGAAGTAATAAAAAACTATCCGATCATGGGAATAGGTTTTGGGAATGAAACATATGGGACGAATATTGACCTGAAAGACTACCAAAAAAAAATCCCGCCCAACATCAAATCCATACCGCATCCTTTGTTAACAGATCCGCATAATATGCTGTTCAGTATTGTCGTAAGGCTGGGTTTGGTGGGTTTTGTACTATTTTTATATGTTTTATTCGTTTTCGGAAAAATGTGTGTGAAGAGTATTAAAGAGGGGAAAGACTATTTTATAAAAAGCTGGGGACGTTGTATTGTATCTGCCTTTGTTGGATTTTTCATTATAGGAATCTTTGAGCCGTCGTTTAGCCATTTGCAGGATACTGTTTTTTTTACGATATTATCAATGATAACTATTGTGTGGCGGCTAAATGAAGAATTGATAAGCTGACCTGAGACGTGTTTTCCTTAGACCAGTGAGCAATGACTACTTTGCTGAAAAATGCGTGTAAAAAAAAAGAATCGATAGATAATCGTTTGTTCTAATCTTGTTTAAAACTTTTATATTTTTTATCCGACTTGCCCGGATTGAAAAGCGAAAATATATTATGAGAGAAACCTACTATCTTAATCAATTAATAAAAAGCCGGGAATTTCGTTTTGATCGACTTAAGCTGGCAGGTATTGATAACACACTGGTGAAAAAGACCCACGGATCACAAATAGCGGATCAAGAAATGAGTCTTTTTCATCGGGATATATCGTGTGGTGATGAGTATTTTGAAATATTACAAAATTTTATTCATGAAGGAATGTTGAATAAAAAGCCGGCACCGGTGGTCCGAATCGCTGATGGTGAATATGCTTTTTATGCATTCAGCCTTGAATGCAACGGTCTTTATCAACAGGCGGAATCTGTTCAAGCCATAAAAGATATCATGCCGACCCATATTGAAGCCTTGAGCATTTTGAGTCGGTCTGGCAAGTTGGCGCCCTTAATTTTTCCAGGGAATGTTCAGCATAAAAGAAAGTCCTTTTTTTCTTTTTTTAAAAAATCGAATGTTAATGACACTGCATTAAGATTCATAGATTTTTTATTTAACAACAAGATCGAATTAACTCGAAGCAACTATATGCCCTTTTATGTTGTATATGCCTATTTGACGTCGGATGAATTTTGTAAAAAAATGGATGGAAAATCGCTTTGCATTATTGGTTCGGAATATAGTGAAGATTTTTGCCGTAAATGGTTTAGCCGTTGTTCCAGCTATCCGAACATTCATTTCACAAAGATTCCTGAACACTACGTTGCAACACAGTGGTCTTCTATTAAAGAAAGGATATTAAAACAGATACCACCGGATTTGGATCTTTGTTTGGTGGGGGCAGGTATCGGCTCCTTACTGGTATGTGTGGATGTCGCATACGAGTTTTCTGTTCCTGCCGTTGATGCAGGGCATGTATTGAACATGATGAATGGCCGGGAGGAAAAATCAGAAGGGGCAAGACTTTATACAATTAGAGAAACACGGTAATCAAACTCGGTGCAATTGGAAAGAAATGCCCATGAACGATCCTTTTAAAAAATATCGAAAGAGATTTAGAATATGGAAAAATAATCGCCGCCTGGAAAGTGAATTAAATCATTACGGTTCAATATTTAAATCTAACGGTATGACCATACCTGATACAGCTTCTATTCGACAAACGATTAAATCTAAATTCCCGAACCTGAAACCTAAATCCAAAGGCGATCTACAGATTCTCGCAATCTATCATCATTATAACTGGGAAAATGAGTCACTGAAACCTTCACTCGAGAAATTCGGGACTGTTCGACACTACGATTGGTGTGAAGAATTCAATCACCATGAAAAAGCATGGCATAGATCCATCAAGTCGAAAATGAATGACGAGCTTATCAGACGGGTAAAATTATGGATCAGAGAAGATTCTACGGATGTTATTTTTACCTGTTTATCTGGTGGGTTGATAGCTCCGAGTGCTGTAAAAAATATCGCTCAAACAGGCGTGCCCATTGTTAATATGTGTCTAAATGACAAGGAGGCTTTTGTTGGTAAGGTTAAAAATGGCCTGGCTATGGGAGCAAGGGATATTTCGCGTTTTTTTGGCCTTTGCTGGACCAGCACGGAGGATGCTCTTAAAAAGTATTGTGTAGAGGGAGCTCTTCCGATCTACCTTCCCGAAGGCGCAAACCCTGAAATTCATAAACCGTATGATCTAGAAAAAACAATTGACGTTTCTTTTGTGGGCCAATGTTATGGGAATCGACCTGAGATCATTCGAAAGCTTAATGATTGTGGAATTCATGTCGAAGCCTATGGTTATGGCTGGCCCAAAGGCTCCGCTTTCAACCGAAGAAATGGTGAAGATGTATTCCCGAAGCAAAATTAATCTCGGGTTCGGTGGGGTCGTAGGGTATACGAACACTTATTGTTTGAAAGGCAGGGATTTTGAAATTCCCATGAGCGGAGGTCTTTATCTGACTGAACGTCATCCTGAATTGGAAAGATTTTACGAATTGGATAAGGAAATTGTTACGTATACGGATTTTGACGATCTGGTGGAAAAAATTCAACACCTTCTTTCTAATCCCGAAAAGGCGGAGGTAATAAGAGAAAAAGGGAGACAACGTGCATTAAATGAACATAGCTGGGAGATGCGGTTTGAAAAAATATTTAATCTGATGGGTTTAATATGAAGGAAAATAAAACCTATACTGAAACTCAGTCTCATGGCGGATATATGAAAACAGAGAATATAGATACAGATAAATCAGCATTCAACTACTGGCAACTGGCTTTTAAAATATAAGAAAAACATTTTTTCACAGTTTGGAGAAGATGGGATTATTGAGAAGATATTCTCAATTTTACCGAATATTTGCGGATGGTGTGTCGAGTTTGGAGCCTGGGATGGCAAGCATCTGAGCAACACGCATTTCCTTTTGTCTCAAAGAGATTATTCAGGGGTTCTGATTGAGGCCGATCAACATAAATTCAAGGCCTTATGTCAAACTTATTCCGGAAATAACCAGGTTAACTGTATCAATAAAATGGTCACATTTGACGGCCAGAATGTTTTGGACAACATATTATCCCAAACATCTATTCCAAAAAATTTTGATCTTTTGTCAATAGACATCGATGGCAATGATTTTCATGTTTGGAAATCAGTAGAATTCTTCAAGCCAAAGTTGGTAATTATTGAATTCAACAACACGATTCCCAATAACATAGAATTTGTTCAAGATCCGGATTATTCAGTAAATCAGGGATGCTCCCTTCTGGCATTAGACAGACTTTCAAAACAAAAAGGCTATGAATTGTTAGCTGTTACGGATTTTAATGCTTTTTTTGTTGACGCCGAAGTATTTTTCCCTGTTTCAGATACCGGATAATTCTCCGGAAATTATCAACTGTGACCAACAATATATAACACATGTGTTCCAGTTATTCGACGGAACCATCGTCTGGAAGGGGAATCTTAAGTTGCTGTGGCATGGCATAGATATAAACCCGCAAAAGATGCAGGTTCTACCCAAATATGCACGGTATTTTCCGGAGAGTAAACCTTCATGGATTCGACGGCATTTATACTCCATTTACAAAAAATTATTTCTGTGATTATTTTGTTTCATGGTCAGTAAATATAGAATTGAACGGATATCGATTTGGGTCGGATGATATTTTTGAAATTTGTAAAAAAGTTTTGTTACAGGAATCGTAATGCGCATATTAAAGCGGTTTATTTTTTATAAAGATTATTTGAGATTTAAACGACAGGCCAAAGCATCTGGAATGTATTTTCCTTTTGGTAAATTTTATCCTTGCTTGGATGAGCGCAAGATGGACAGCGGTTCTGCTTCCGGGCATTATTTTCATCAGGATTTGCTGGTTGCCAGCCGGATCTTTCAAAACAGACCCCAACGACATGTGGATATCGGATCAAGAATAGACGGGTTTGTTTCTCACGTGGCTTCGTTTAGGGAGATTGAGGTTTTCGATATTCGGCCATTAAATAATATTATCCCAAATATAGTCTTTAAACAGCTGGATCTCATGAACAGCAATTTTCACTTGAGAAACTATTGTGATTCGGTTTCTTCATTACATGCCATTGAACATTTCGGTCTCGGTAGATACGGTGATAAATTGGACTATAATGGCCACCTGAAAGGGCTGAAGAATATTTATGAAATGTTAAAGAAAGATGGAAAGTTTTATTTTTCAGTACCCATCGGTCCACAAAGAATTGAGTTTAACGCTCACAGGATTTTTTCGGTTAAATATCTTATCGAGCTTATTCAAGACAAATACCGAATAAATTCTTTTTCATATGTTAACGATGAAGGAGATTTGTTTAAAGACATTTCGTTACATCCAAATAAGATCGAAAACAATTTTTCGTGCAAGTATGGTTGTGGTATTTTTGAACTTACCAAAATTTAAAAATACAGTATTCGGGTGGAAATACCGCAAAAGGAGAAAAAGAAACACCTATTATGGAGGAGTTTAAACAAATTTGTGCTCATTCCGTCAAAAATCATGTAATCTTGATCGATGATGCACGCGAATTTACAGGCCAAAATGATTACCCCACTATAGAATCCCTGCGGACTTTTAGTAAAAGCCAGACTTCCCTACCATGAATTCGATGTTCAGGACGACATTATTCGAATTTACAAAAAATTGTAGTCGATAGTGGCCGCCCTTCAAAAAATTTTCATGGTTTGTAGTGCTTTACTTGAGAGCCTCTGAAAAGCAAGGGTATGAAACATGAGAAAGGAAAATTACTTGAAGCCCGATTCTCGACTTGACCTCTCGGTTATTATTGTTAGTTACAATACCGTCGATTTTTTGGGCAGATGTTTAAATTCTGTTGCTTCCCAATCCAATGTCACTTGGGAAGTCATTGTCGTAGATAATTGTTCGCAGGATGGCAGCCCTGATTTTCTGAGAAAGAAGTTTCCATGGGTAAAACTAATCGCCAATGATCGCAACTTTGGTTTTTCCCAGGCCAATAACCAGGCATTAAAGATCTGCAAAGGGAGATATGTCTATTACCTCAATCCCGATACTAAGGTTCAGCCGAATGCTTTCAGGAAAATGGTCGATTTCATGGATTCACATCCAGAAGTGGGATTGGCCGGTACACGCTTAATTTACCCGGATGGATCTTTACAGCCGTCGGTCGAAAATCGATATCCGGGCCAGCGGTATACAAAAAATGAACTCAAAGGGTTTAAAAGGGGATATTGCTTGGGTATTAGGGGCCAGCATGATTGTCCGGCAGGCCCTTATTAGAACTTTGGAAGGGTTTGATGAGCATTTTTTTCTTTATGGAGAAGATTTAGATCTTTGTTTGAGAATCCGCAGGGCCGGATGGCTGCATCGGGCACATTCCTGAAGCAGAAGTGATTCACTGGGAAGGACAAAGCGAGCGGGGTAACCTGCCGGTGGAGGTTTGGGAAAAAAAGATTAAAGCGGAGTTTGGCTTTTACAGAAAACACTATTCAAGTAATGCTGTTCGGGCCATTGAGCGGTCAAATCTCCTACAAGCCTATTGGAGGATCTTCACTTTGAGCTTGACGCTCCCTTTCTCAGGAAATAAAGAAAAAACTCTCGCTAAACTGGAAAAGTATAAACTGATACAAAAAATATTGGGGCAGCAAAAAAATAGGATTGTATCATGAGCTATAAATAAGAGGAAATAGCGAATGGAAAGCGCGCCTGAGACATGTATTTTATGCCAAACTTCAGAAAGAGAACTCTTGATCGAAAAAGATGGTTGGACAGTCCATCGATGCCCAACATGTGGTCTTGGTTTTCTTGATCCTCGCCCGTCCGAAAGTGAGATCGAAAGTCTTTACCGCAGCGATTATTTCTCTGAACGATACGATGGCGGAATTGATCCGGATTCGCCCCAATATAAAAAACGACTAAGTGGCGAACGGCACCGTACGAAATTTATTAAATCCATAAAACGTTCGGGACATCTTCTCGATATCGGATGCGGATATGGTTATTTTCTCGATGCCAGCCGGCGTGAAGGATATAAAGTACATGGGCTTGATGTTTCCGAATGGGCAGCCCAATATGCCGTTGAGAAACTAGGCCTTTCTATGACCATCGGAAAAATCGGCGATGTTCATTTTCCCTCCCAAAATTTTGACATTATAACGATGTGGCATTCCTTGGAGCATACCCCTGATCCACACATGGCGTTGCAAAGAGCAAAATCATGGTTAAAAAAGGATGGATACTGGTCATCGACGTCCCCAACTATGAAGGAACAGATGCGCGTAAAATTTGGCGCGAATGGGATGACTGGTCTCTGCCGTACCATTATTGGCACTTTACATCCAAGAGTTTGAAGCAGTTGCTGAGTCACCATGGATTTACAGTTATAAAACATAAAGATTATCACTCAGACGTTGTCAAAGAAAATTTAAAACGCATTCCAATAATAAGCCTTTTTGCCCGGTTGATTGCTAAACTATACTCTGGAATGAGCGTGGCTGTTATTGCAAAACTTAGAAGATAATTAGCCGAAATTCTTATATCACCCAATTGTTTGGTTCAGGTGATGGTTGACAACCACGAAAAAATAAGCGAATATTCGAATAATCTTTAACAATTACAGCACAACGCATAAGTTGGATTTTTTCGAAGTCATCAAATTTAGTTCGTGTGAAATCGGTTAGTATTTGAACCTAACGCTGAGTTGTAAAAATGAGCGATCTTTAAACGCCATAAAATACAGCAATCAAAAAGTCAAAGGAGGCAGATATGCATTTACGAAAACGGATTCTGGTTACGGGTGGCGCCGGATTTCTTGGCTCACATTTATGTGAACGACTGCTAAGTAAGGGCTGCGATGTTATATGTGCGGACAATTTCTATACCGGCAGCAAGCGAAACATTAAATTTTTAATAGGTCATCCTTACTTCGAATTACTGCGGCATGATATTACTTTTCCGTTATACGTTGAGGTGGACGAGATCTACAATTTAGCATGTCCGGCATCCCCCATTCATTACCAGAACGATCCGGTTCAGACTACGAAGGTTAATGTTCATGGTTCCATCAACATGCTCGGCCTGGCCAAACGGATAAAAGCCAGGATCCTTCAGGCATCTACCTCAGAGGTATATGGCGATCCCACAGTTCATCCCCAGCCCGAAACTTATCATGGAAACGTAAACTGTATCGGTCCCCGTTCTTGCTATGATGAAGGGAAACGCTGTGCGGAGACACTCTTTTTTGATTATTTTCGCCAGCACAAACTTAAAATCAAGGTGGCGCGAATTTTCAACACTTACGGTCCCAGAATGCATCTCAATGACGGCCGGGTCGTCTCTAACTTCATCGTACAGGCACTTCAAGGAACACCGCTAACCATCTTTGGCGACGGAACTCAGACAAGGTCTTTTTGTTATGTGGACGATCTTATAGAAGGGTTGGTACGATTAATGGACAGCGATGACCATGTGACAGGTCCGATCAACCTGGGAAAGCCCGGTGAATTTACGATACTCGAACTGGCGGAAAAGGTCATTGAATTGAGCAACTCAACGTCTGAAGTGGTTTTCAAGAAACTTCCTGCCGATGATCCAAAACAGCGACGGCCTGACATTTCACAAGCCCGTAAGATTCTTGAATGGGAGCCTGGAGTTGAACTTGAAGA
Organism: uncultured delta proteobacterium; assembly: GCA_963731025.1. Classification (GTDB taxonomy): domain Bacteria; phylum Desulfobacterota; class Desulfobacteria; order Desulfobacterales; family UBA11574; genus UBA11574. The sequence goes on from CAVSVL010000006.1 coordinate 19,464, forward strand.
GGGACTGAAAAGAACAATTACTTATTTTGACGAGATTTTGACAACAGGTTGAATGTTCATTGTCAAAGATAAAAATATTTGATCCATTTGAAAATTGAAACCATCAGCTTAGGTAATGTCCATCCACGATAGGGGAAAACATGTTTAATTGTCCAATTCATAAATGAAGATTTTTTTTGCTGGTCAAGGCCGCACAAGGGTTTTAGGCGAGGCGTACACGAAGTACGCCGTAGCCGGGAACCGCGGAGAACGAAGTCCAGCGGGAAAAAGATCATTTATGGATGGATAATAAGTGACAGTAAAGGAGGAAATAATGGCATTAAGTAAAGAGCTCCTTGATATCCTTGCCTGCCCGAAGTGCAAGGGAGATATATATTTAAATGACACAAAAAATGGTCTGATTTGCGAAAATTGTAAGCTTTTATATGAAATTAGGGATGATATCCCGATTATGCTGATTGACGAAGCCAAACCCATCGACAGTTGATTCAGTAACATATCATTAAAATCATGAGCCGACCTCGACCTCCAAAGCCTGCCAAACTTGTGATAGGTTTTTTTTTAAAAGAAAAGGGGTTAGGAATTCATGTGGTAAAGGCGCTTGTTGATAGATATGGTGCTGTTGACATGGCAAGTTCATGGCTTCCTTTTAACTTTACGATCTATTATAATGATGAAATGGGCACCCCCCTTTTTAGACGCCTGGTTGCATTTAAACAGTTAATACATCAGATGTCTCTTGCAGATATAAAACTGTTTACCAATGATCTTGAGCATGAACATTCAATTAACGGAAAACGGGTGGTTAATATAGATCCCGGATATCTGCTCCATGAACGATTTGTTTTGGCAACCGGAAAAAATTTCAGCCACCGGATTCATATTGGAAAGGGAATTTATGCTGATCTCACCCTGATGTATACCAAGGGAGAGTTTGAGCCGTTACCATGGACCTATCCCGATTATGCTTCAGAAAATATAAAGACTTTTCTTAAACAGGTGCGAAAGAAATATGTGATCGATTTAGGTTTTATAAAGAGTGAGATGGAATACATATCATGATGAAAAGTATGACTGCTTATGCCAGAACAGAGAAAACGGCCGATGAAATAAATGTCTCAACGGAAATCCGATCCTACAACAGCAGATATCTTGATGTTTCCCTGAGAATCATACATGGATTCAATGTTTTGGAGGAAAAGATAAAAGCCTTGATCATCGAGAAAATTGCAAGAGGCCGCATTGAGATGAGTTTGCAGATCAATGATGGTTCCGATGAGGCATATAACTTTGAAATCAATATTCCCAAGGCTAAAGCATATTATGATCGCCTTGTTCAATTAAAAGACCAGCTGGGCCTTCATTCAGAAATCGCCGTTGACCTTTTGATCAGAGAGGGTGGCGTGATTCGGTCAGTGGAAATTGACCGGGATATGGACGCTGTGTGGCCTGTTGTGAGAGATTGTGTGGATGAGGCATTGAACAATCTTGTTGAGATGCGAAAAAAGGAAGGAGAGTTTATTGCTTTGGATATTTCCGGTCGGATAAACCGGATTGAAGAAAGTGTTCATCTGATCGAAAAAGAATCGAGCGATCTTTTATTTCATTATCAACAGCGTCTTAAAGAAAGAATCGCAGCTTTAACCAGAGGCATGGTGGAGATAGACCCTGAAAGAATTACACAGGAAGCTGCCTTTCTGGCTGACAAAAGCGATATATCTGAAGAAATTGTTAGGGTGACAAGCCACATAAAACAATTTCGTACAATTATGAATTCAGAGGAACCTGCCGGCCGAAAACTCAATTTTTTATTACAGGAGCTTCATCGCGAATTCAACACCATGGGGTCTAAAACAGAAAAAGCACATGTATCTCACACCATCGTGGAGGTGAAGTCTGAGCTTGAAAAAATAAGAGAACAGTTGCAGAATGTGGAATAGGCTGCCATTTGGCAATTCGGATGTATTCATATAAGATAGGGGTGACAGTCATGGATCAGAATCTCTTGAGTATCGGTTTTGGAAATACAGTAGCGGCGGAACGGGTGATTGCCATTGTTTCCCCTAATTCAGCCCCCATGAAACGTCTCAAAGACGAGGCTAAGGATGAGAAACGGCTGATCGATGCCACACACGGTCGCAGAACCCGGTCTATTATTGTAATGGACAGCAACCATATCGTGCTATCTGCGATACAAGCGGAAACCATATCCCAGCGTTACACAACCCTAAAAGAATCAACATAATCCGTTATGATTTCGAAAGAGATGAAACCTAAACGTGGACATCTTTTTATCATTTCAGCACCGTCAGGAGCCGGGAAAACAACACTTGTCAAAGCCGTGCTCCAGCAGTTTAGGGATATGCGCTATTCAATTTCGTATACAACAAGAAAACCACGCGTCGAGGAGCGGGATGGCATTGATTATCATTTTATTTCGAAACAAGATTTTAAGAAAGGCATACATAAAGACCGTTGGGCGGAATGGGCGGAGGTGTATGGAAATTATTACGGGACTTCGGTCGAATTTATAGAAAAGAGTCTCTCATCCGGCTGTGATATCCTTCTTGATATCGATGTTCAGGGCACGCTTCAAATCCTCAAACATTATCCTGACAGTGTGACCATTTTCATTCTGCCCCCGTCAATGAACGCACTTAGAAAACGATTGGAAATGCGGGGTTCTGATAGTCAGGCGGTGATCGAAAAACGCCTATTGAATGCAAGAAAGGAGATGACCCAAAAAAAGATGTATCGTCATATTATTGTTAATGATGTACTTTCCGAGGCAATTAAAGAACTTAGTGCTATTTTTAAAAAATACCGTCAATGAACAAATTTGTGGCTTCGCCCCAATTGGAATAATGGAATGATGGAATATTGGAATAATGGGATCTATGATGATTCAATTTTGCAATAATGGTAAATTTTGTGTTGAAGATAAAATTAAAAATGGATAATATTCTTTTAAAAACCAACCTCCCAGTATTCCACCATTCCATTATTCCATATTCGAGGCAAGCGTTCAATCCTCATAAAATGTTCTATATTTTTATTTGGTTGTAAACATTACGAGACGCACAATTATCGCCTGAAAGGTTATGGTGAAAAAAGAAATACTGTTTGGCATCAATCCGGTTTATGAAGCCCTCAGGGCGGGCCGTAGAGATATTTTTAAAGTCTACATCACAAAAGAAAAAATCTCAAAACGTCTTGAGCGGATCTTAACGCTCGCTGATTCCTTGAAAATATCTGTGGAAACGTCAAACCCTTTATATTTAAAATCTATTTCAGGTACTGAACATCATCAGGGCGTTGGGGTTCAAACAGGACCGTATCCTTTTGTTAAAATTTCAGATATGCTCGACAGTATTCAGGGCGGCAAATCAAATCCTTTTTTACTGCTGCTTGACAATATTATGGATCCTCATAACCTCGGTGCTTTAATTCGGACAGCACTCTGTGTCGGTGTGAACGGTGTCATTATTCCCAAGGACAGATCGGCTCAGCCTACTCCGACAGTGTCCAAGGCATCTGCAGGCGCTTTGGAGCATATTTGTCTCTCACGAGTAACAAACATGGTCAACACGATCAAGATGCTTAAGAAACGCGGCTTGTGGCTTGCCGGAATGGATAGGATTTCAACTGAATCGATATTTACCAGTGATATGAAAGGATTCAATGCTATCATCATCGGAGGGGAGGGAAAAGGTGTCCGTCCGCTCGTAAAAAAGCATTGCGATATGTTGCTTTCTATTCCCCAAACCGGTCCTTTAGATTCTCTTAATGCATCTGCAGCAGGAGCGGTGGTGATGTATGAGGCTTTTAGACAGAGACGGTTATCAGATTACTATTTTCTAAAATGAACTTCCAACCAAGCAAATTCCCCTCAGGGATAAACAGAGCCTGGTCATCTGGGCCAGGATTTTTACTTAGGCCTAGCAGTATGTGGTTCCGTTTCACAGAAGCAATGAAAGAAGCGTTCTTTCCAACACGGTGCCTGGTGTGCGGATCTTTTTTCCGAAACAGTCGAAAGAAAAATAGAAGTCTAAAAACGTTTATCCAGATTTTAAACAGCTGGGAGCAGGGTTCTTTCGGTTTAGAAGAATTTTTTCAACAATCTGATTTAAAAAAGGAACATGCTGAAAAATGTTTGGGCACGGGAGCAAAAACTTTTATGGCACTTATGTCGCCATTTATATGTGCGAATTGTTCCGGAACGTATTTGGCGGTTGAATCACCCATATGCTCAACATGCGGTGCTGTCTTTAACAGCAGGGAAGGGGAAGACCACCACTGTGGAGAATGTCTCAATGCTCCCAAGAGATTTAGAATGGCTCGATCGGCGGGAGTGTACGACAACGTGCTTATGGCTGCGATACATTGTTTGAAATATAAAGAGAAAATTCAATTAGCCAGACCGCTGGGAGTGCTTTTGTTTATGGCCTTTTGTCGTTATTGGAATAAGGCAAATATAAATCTAATCGTGCCGGTTCCTCTTCATAAGAGAAAACTTAGCAGTCGAGGCTTCAACCCGTCATTTTTTCTTGTCAAGGAATGGGCACTGATTGCCAAATCACTAAATAGTACGTTGCCGGCTATCCCGGTTGCCGTAGATATTCTGGTAAGAAAAAGATGGACAGAATCCCAAACAGGCCTCGGGCGTAAGGAGCGTTTGCAAAACATTAAAAATGCATTTGACGTGAGTGATTCGTCGAAAGTTAAAAGGAAAAACATACTGCTTGTGGATGACGTCTATACAACTGGCGCAACTGCAAATGAGTGTGCAAAAGTTCTAATGAGAGCAGGGGCAGCGCGTGTTGATGTGCTTACTCTGGCAAGGGCCATGTGATTTGATGATTGAAGGTCGGTCGCACGAAAACATTACCGCTCATTGATATCGATTTGTTTCAAAGAGTTTAGCTATTACGAAGCTTTTTAATTTGCCGTCGAAATTTGTTTTTTCAAGAATTCATCAATATCAAATGACAGAGACATGAGATCTAAAATTTTAAAATTATCAGATTTGTTGCAAGTTATAGAAGGCTTGCGAAAAGCCGGAAAACGAATTGTTTTTACAAATGGATGCTTTGATATCCTGCACGTGGGCCATGTGCGGTATCTTACTGCTGCCCGGTCAAAAGGGGACGCACTGGTTTTGGGGTTGAATTCCGATGCATCCGTAAAATCGATAAAACCCGATAACAGGCCTATCGTGAGTCAGGATCAAAGGGCTGAAGTTTTGGCGGGTTTGGCGTGTGTGGATTATATAACGATCTTCGATGAGCCTGATCCGTTAGCGCTTATACAAACCATAAAACCGGATGTTCTTATAAAAGGTGCTGACTGGGAGGAAGCGGAGATCATTGGATCTGATGTTGTAAGATCATATGGGGGCAGTGTGGTTAGAATTGAAATTGTTCCCGGCATTTCAACATCCGGAATTATACAAAGGATTCTTGAACTTTATGGGCGGTAATAGTAACCGCAGTTTTTTTAAATTTGAATTACCCGTCCCGGCGGCCAAAACATTTAAGCCAGAAATAGGAAAGAGGAAAGAGAAAAGAGAAATTAGATAACCGCAAAAGGACGAAAATATAATTAGAAGATAAGAAGGTTAGAAAATCAGAAGGTCGGGGGTTCCTATACATGCCAACTTTCTTACTTTCCCACTTTCCCATCTTCTTACGCTTCTAACTTTTAACTTTTTTATTTTTCTTTTCAAAATATTTGTGTTTATTCGTGTTCATCCGTGGTTTTCCTTGTCCAAAAGAGACTTGATTATGATCGCAAACCAGAAAAATGGCGTCTCCTTTTTTGAGTTTCCAAAATTTGCAGGACTTTCCGGTATCCTGCATGGCGTTTTCACAAGAAAAAACGGAAAAAGCAAAGGGCCTTTTCAAAGTCTGAATGTCAGCTTCGGTGTTGGAGACAATGACCGTACTGTTTTAGAAAACAGAACCATCATTGCTCGATGTATCAATGAGAAAGGCCTTGTTTTTTTAGATCAGGTTCACGGCACTCGAATCATTGTATTTTCAAAGGAACATCATTTTTGCCGAGTGTTTGATACGGCTGATTGCTTTAAAGGTGAATATTCGGAAATTTTGGGTGGTCATGCCGATACATTTGGCATTGACTCTGAACGCAGATTTGAAGCGGACGCAATAGTGACGGATATCCCGGGAAAGTTTCTCGTCATTCAAGTGGCGGACTGCCAATCTGTATTAATTTATGATCCGGTTCAGGAGGTGGTTGCCAATGTTCATTCAGGGTGGCGCGGCAGCATAAACAATATTATCGGTTGTACATTAAAGGTGATGGAAAAAAACTTCGGTTGCCGTTCTCATGATATTGTTGCAGGAATTGGCCCATCTCTAGGCCCATGTTGTGCCGAATTCGTAAATTACAAACAAGAGATCCCAGAGGCATTTTGGAAATACAAAAACGATGCCCATCATTTTGATTTCTGGTCTATCAGCCGCGACCAGTTATGTGAAGCAGGTGTCTTGTTTGAAAATGTGGATTTAAGTCGGATGTGTACAAAATGTGATTCAAACCGATTTTTTTCCTTTCGCAAAGAAGGGACTACCGGAAGGTTTGCAGTCTTGATAGGCCTCAAACAAATGACCCATGGAGCGATTTAACAAAGAAAACCCCGATCCCTGAAATAACCGACACCCAAAAAGGATAATATGTATCAAGAAAAAGTTAAGGTTTTGTGGAACCAAAAAGTCGGGCCGGAATATTACCGAATCGGTTTAACGTGTCATCATGGATATAAAGATGCCAGTCCCGGCCAATTTGTCATGCTGCGATTTCCAGGCCAGATCACCCCTTTTTTGCGTCGTCCCTTTTCCATTCATAAGTTGATATCCGACAATAACCAGACCATTGGGATTGAACTCCTTTATAAGGTGGTGGGGGAGGGCACAAAAAAACTCTCTATGATCCAAGTCGATGACATTGTTGACATTCTTGGCCCACTAGGCAATGGATTCGTTTTTTCTCATCATTATAAAACCGTTTATATTGTTGCAGGCGGTATTGGTGTGGCACCGCTGGTTTTTTTGGCGACATATTTGCGGAAAAAAGGGATAGATACTGCAAACTGTGAGGTTTTTTTAGGTGGAAGATCAAAGGATGATCTGTTATGCAGGGATGAATTTCTGGATATTGGGATGAAACTACAGGTGACTACAGATGATGGAAGTGAAGGAGACCAGTGTTTTATTACCCATCCTTTGGAGGTTGCTTCCAAAGAAGGTCGCCCCGATGTTATTTACGCCTGCGGTCCTTTGGAGATGTTAGCGTGTGTATTGGATATTGCCAAGAAGTATCGCGTGCCGTGCCAGGTTTCCATTGAAACGGCCATGGCTTGCGGTATGGGAGCTTGCCTTGGGTGTGCCGTTGAAAAAATAGGACCGGAAAAAGATTACTTACATGCCTGTCTGGATGGTCCGGTATTTGATGCCGGCATTATTAAAATTTAGCACATTTTGCATTGACTTGTGAAAATTCATATGTTAGATGCACAACGTCCTTAATAGATCTCATTTTATATGAGGATTCTTATTGCCCGAAGATGAGACCTTTGAAAAATGTTCATTTTTGTTCGAGTTCAAGGAAGACGAAAATTTTAACCACAGGAATACATTGAGTATTTTGAGGATTAAGATTTGAGTTTGACACAGAAATTGGATAAAAAGGGGTGTTTTGCAAAGGTTTCAAGGTGTTCTTTTTCATGAAAAGAGAAACCATACGAGCCATCAAAGATGTTGCATATTATAGTAGCATCGGCTTATCCGTAGCGCTTTCAATCTTTATCGGGCTGGCCCTAGGCGTATACCTTGACAGAAAAGTATTTAATACAACCCCATGGTTTACACTGATTTGTCTCGGGCTGGGAATTGCTGCGGGATTTAGGAACATCGGAATTGCAATAAAAAAAAGCAGAAAGCTCTAACGGATATTTTTAAGGTGGAAATTCAACAACGTCTTTATAAATTTGTAAACTACACGAATTGGATCCTGTTCTCTTTTTTCAGCCTGATGGGACTTTTTCTTATGCCGTCTGATTTTACAGCGGGGATCATTTGTGGGGGCCTGATTGTCACGATCAATTTCCATTTGCTCAACCGGACGCTTAAAAAAGCGTTTAGACCTCCTCACCTGGCTTCAACCAGGGTAATATTGGCCAAATATTACATCCGGTTCATTATCAGCGGCCTAATAATATTTATCCTCATATCAGAGCATTTTGTTGATCCTTTGGGTCTTTTTATCGGACTTTCGGTGGTGGTGGCCAGTATTACGCTTGCCACTGTACGTGAATTAACCAAATATATTTTCAAGGAGGCAACTTAAGGTGGAACATCCCTATCTATTTTTTGTAAAGTTGTTTGAAATGTTCGGTCTGGGACATTTTGCCCATACGTATCCCCATATCATTTATTCCTGGGTGGTGATGATCTTGTTGATTGTACTTGGAATCGTCGGGGCAAAGAGTGTAACTCTGGTTCCTTCGAAAATACAAAATGTGTTGGAGATTATCATTTCAGGAATCGAAGAATTCACCATTGATATTACCGGAGAAGAAGGGCGCTGGCTTTTTCCGCTTCTTGCCACGGTGTTTATCTATATTTTTGCCTGTAACATTATGGGACTTTTACCTGGATTTTTTCCACCGACCGCCAACCTGAACACAACCCTTTCATGTGCGCTTGTTGTTGTGCTGTTTACGCACGTTATCGGCATTAAATATCATGGTGCAAAATATATTAAACACTTTCTCGGACCTGTATGGTGGATGATTCCGCTTATTTTTCCGATTGAAGTCATAGGCCACCTGGCACGTATTTTGTCTCTTACTTTTCGTCTTTTCGGGAATATGATGGGCCATGAACTCGTTTTGGGGATTCTTTTCATGCTGGCGGGATTGTTTTTTGCCCCGCTGCCGATAATGGTTCTTGGCATTTTCGTTGCACTGGTACAGGCGTTTGTTTTTTATTTGCTTTCGGTCATGTATTTTACCGGTGCAATTGAGCATGCACATTAATTTGAATGTATAATAATAAGAGAAAACAATAATAATATGCTTTTAAATTTTAATGGGAAAATGGAAGAAGCATAAAAAACCTTAATAAAGGAGGTAGAGTAGATTATGGGTGCAGAAGCATTACAATTTTTTATTGCCTGCGTTACTGCAGCTGGTTTCGGAGTCGGGATTGCAGCCTTTGGTTGCGGTATTGGACAGGGACTTGGTGTTAAAGGCGCTGTTGAAGGTATTGCCAGAAATCCCGAATCATCCGGTAAGGTTACGGTTACCATGCTGATCGGCCTTGCAATGATTGAATCACTGTGTATTTATGCACTGGTTGTTGCGTTGATTCTTATCTATGCCCATCCTCAGGCAGCGACAATTGCCGCGCTGTTTGGCGCTGGTCACTAAAAACAAAGACACATTTTTTAAATAAAACAGGGCTGTGCCATATAATGGCACAGCCCTGTTTTACTTGAAACCCAACCCGCATAAACCGGCCTCCGGCTTTTAGATCCTACGACTCGGAAAGAAATAACAAATCACAAGCATCAAATCTCAAATAAATTCCAAAATAAAAGCCCAAAATTCTAAACAAGACCTAAAACCAATTGTTTGTCATTTGATTTTTTGACTTTAAAAAAATTAGAGTTTAGGTGCTAAAACCTTTCTTAAAAATTCCCCGGTATAAGAGCCATTTAATATTGAGATTTCTTCCGGTGTCCCGATTCCGACGACATTCCCCCCTTCATCGCCACCTTCGGGTCCGAGGTCGATGATATGATCCGCGGTTTTAATGACATCCAAATTGTGTTCAATCACAATGACCGTATTCCCCCCGTCCACAAGTCTTGATAATACATCAAGCAGTTTGCGAATGTCATCGGTATGAAGTCCTGTTGTCGGTTCATCAAGGATATAAACGGTTCTTCCTGTCGCTTTTTTCCCAAGCTCCCGAGACAGTTTGATCCTTTGAGCTTCCCCGCCGGACAGTGTTGTCGCCGGTTGGCCGATATGAATATATCCCAGGCCGACATCGATCAGGGTCTGCAATTTGTTTTTAATATTGCTGACTCTATTAAAAAACCTGAAGGACTGATTGACGGTCATACCAAGTATATCTGCAATGTTTTTTCCTTTATATCTGATTTCAAGGGTCTCTCGGTTGTATCTTTTTCCGTGGCAAACATCACAGGTCACATAAACATCCGGCAGAAAATGCATTTCTATTTTGATGATGCCATCTCCGCGACAGGCTTCACATCTTCCTCCTTTAACGTTAAAGCTGAATCTTCCAGGTTTGTAACCTCTCAAGCGTGCTTCAGGTGTCCTGGAAAAAAGTTCTCTGATATACGTAAAAACACCGGTGTATGTTCCAGGATTGGAACGGGGTGTTCTGCCAATGGGTGACTGGTCGATATGGATGACTTTGTCAACATACTCAATGCCCAGTATATTGCCGAACGTACCTGCCGGCATCCTGGCATGATAAAGTCTCTGAGCCATGGCACGATAGAGGGTTTCCAGAACAAGTGTCGATTTCCCGGAGCCGGATACACCGGTGACGCAGATAAAGCATCCCAAAGGGAATTCTACATTGATATGTTTAAGGTTATTTTGAGATGCGTCTTGGACAATTATTTTTTTACGAAGACCGGATCGTCGAGTAAGGGGTATCGGGACACTTTTTCGACCTGAAAGATACTGTCCGGTCAATGATTTTTCCTCTTTTAAAAGTTCATTCGGTGGCCCGGAAAAAACAACATGTCCACCGTTTATTCCTGCGCCGGGACCCATATCGACAACATGATTCGAAGCACGTATGGTTTCTTCATCGTGCTCGACCACAAGAACGGTATTGCCGAGATCGCGCATTTGAAAGAGGGTTTTGCGAAGACGCTGGTTGTCTCTCTGGTGGAGACCGATGCTCGGTTCGTCAAGAACATAAAGAACGCCGGTCAGCTTTGAGCCAATCTGTGTCGCAAGCCGTATTCGCTGGCTTTCCCCACCGGAAAGTGTGGATGCTGACCTGTCGATGGTAAGGTATCCGAGTCCGACATTTTCTAAAAAGCCGAGCCGTTCATTGATTTCTCTTAGAATCCTTGATGCAATAATCTTTTTTTTGCCGGTCATTTTTAGTTTTTGAAAAAAAGTACGGGCTGTTTTTACTGAAAATTGGGTTATTTCGAAAATATTGAGATCTTCCACTCGAACCGACCTGCTGGCCTTGTTCAATTTGGCGCCATTGCATTCAGGGCAGGATCGAAAATTCATGTACAGCTTAATTTCTTCTCTGGACTGGTAGGATTCTGTTTCCAGGTATCGTCGTTTAAGCTTTGGTATAATACCTTCAAATGGTTTTTTATAGGTAAACCGACGGTTGTTTCGTTCAAAATAGAATGTAATTCGTTCAGTTCCCGAGCCATATAAAAGGACGCTTTTAAATAAATCCGGAAGATCTTTGTAAGGGGTATAAATATCTACACCATAATGTGAGGTCAGTGCATCTAGAAATTCAATAAAGTGAACGGTGTTTCTATTGGCCCACAAAGCAACTGCCCCTTGTCTCAAGGAGAGTTCGTGATTTGGAATGATCAGGCCAGGGTCAAATTCAGTTATTGAACCCAAGCCGTCACATTTTGGACAGGCACCTTGGGGAGAGTTGAAAGAAAAACTGGCCGGCGTAAAATCCGGATAGCTTATCCCGCAGGTGATACACGCTGATTTTTCACTAAATAATATTGGCTTTTCATCAGGGATGTCCACCGTAATAAGACCGTTTGACAGGGAAATGGCAAGTTCTATGGAATCCGCAAGCCGATTACGGATTTTTTCTTTTACGATCAAGCGGTCCACAACCACGTCGATGGTATGCTTTTTGTTTTTGTCCAGCTTACCGATTGCTTCAATTTCCAGAGTTTTTCCATTGATACGAACCCGGGCAAAGCCTTCCTTTTTTAGCTGTTTAAAAAGTTTTTCGTGGGAACCCTTCTGACCTGAGACAAGGGGTGCCAGAATCAGAATCCTGGTGCCTTGGTTCAGTGACATCACTCTGTCTACAATCTGATCGAGTGTTTGAGCGGTAATCGGTTCTCCGCACAAATAACAATGAGGGGTGCCGGTTCTTGCAAAGAGGAGGCGAAGATAATCATAAATTTCCGTTACCGTTCCTACCGTTGATCGGGGATTATGACTGGCGGTTTTTTGTTCAATTGCGATTGCCGGTGACAGTCCTTCGATGGTGTCCACATCAGGCTTCTCCATACGTTCGAGGAACTGGCGAGCGTAAGCGGACAGGGATTCAACGTACCTTCGCTGTCCTTCAGCATACAGGGTGTCAAAAGCGAGAGTTGACTTTCCAGACCCCGAAAGGCCGGTAATCACGATGAGTTGGTTCCGGGGCAATTCAACATCAATGTTTTTTAGGTTATGGTGTCTTGCACCGCGTATGATTATTTTTTCAGTTTTCATAACTAAAAACTTTGTCCTATGGGCATTGCAGAGGTCAGAGATAAATGGCTCTGCCTTGAGTTCCGAAGCTAAAATCACAAATTTCAAGCACCAAATTACAAATAAATCACAAATTCCAATATTCAATGACCAAAACTTCCAGGGCTTAACATTGTTTAGATTTTTGAATTTCGGTCATTGGAAATTATTTGATATTTGTGATTTGATATTTTGAATTTCAATAATTCAATAAACCTTCAACAAAGCAAATCCTCTCTGGGGCAAACCAAAATCGGGTCTTTCAAACTCATTACTCTTTACTTTTTTTAGCATAAATCGCCTGTTGCGCCGCCATGGTTATTGCCGCGATCAAACTTCCCGGATTAGCAGTACCTGTTCCGGCAATATCATAGGCTGTGCCGTGGTCAACGGATGTTCTGATGATTGGCAGCCCCAAAGTAATATTTACACCGTCGTTGAAGTGTATGAGCTTAAACGGGATCAGTCCCTGGTCGTGATACATGGAGACGACAGCATCATAGCGCCCATTTGCTGCTTGATAAAATACAGTATCAGGCGGTAATGTCCCGGTAACATCAAACCCTTGGTTTCTGGCAGCATGAATTGCCGGTGTGATAATCGTTTTTTCTTCGTCCCCAAACATTCCACCTTCGCCGGCATGAGGATTCAGCCCAGCCACAGCAATACGGGGTGTTTTTAAACCAAACCGTTCCTGGAGCGTTTGCCATGTTAATTTTATCGTCAACAATACTTTTTCTTCCGAAAGTAATGAGGGAACTTCTTTAAATGGAACATGGATGGTTACAAGGACGACACGAAGCCTGTTCCCGGCAAGCATCATTGCAAAAAATTTAGATCTGGTTCGTTCAGCCAAGAGTTCGGTGTGTCCGTTATAGTGATATCCGGCCATCCGAATTGCTGCTTTGTTTATGGGGCAGGTGACCATTGCTGCGATTCGCCCTTTGGTTGCCAAATCAGCGGCAGCTTTGATATAGCGTATCATAGCCCTCCCTGTTTCAACCGTGGGGTTGCCCCATAACACTTTATCCGGAACGATTTCTGAAAGATTCAGCAAGTCGATAGATCCAAATTTATATATGCCTTCTTCAGGATCTTTGACAGACTTAATGTGAAGCTTGCTGCGGACACATTTTTTCACAGCGTCCAAAATTTGGATATCTCCAATCACAAGTGGTCTGCAAACATTGTAGATTGAAGGTTTGCAAAGTGATAAAAGAATAATTTCCGGACCGACCCCGACGGGGTCTCCCATAGTAATCCCAATAATCGGGCGATAGTCAGGCATCTTGCCTACTCCTGGTTTATTGTTCTAAACAATGCTATGAAAAAAGATTAATTATACTATAGAAAATATAAGTATTTTTCAAATAAATTTCAAAAAATTATGGTTACAGTTTTTTCAGTAACTTATTTTTATATAAATAGGGTGTAGAAAAAATTATAAAAATAGGAGAAAATGAAAGAAATATGAAGATATTATCAAAAAACATTATTGTAGATATTCTGTTGATAACCATGGATATGCTTAAAATGCTTATGGAAAAATGTCATTTAAAAAAGTTTGTATTTAAAAGGATTTAAATTTTTAGCAAGAAATATATCATTAAATACAATTAGATATGTGTTGTTAATAACTTGTTGACAAATAGATGCTAAACTGGATTTATCGGGATTGACATAGAATAGATGATGCTTTACAGTCAGCCATAACTTACATAGTGACTTCTTTGTAATCTGAGATAACACTCCCAAAAAGATTAATATCGGTATTTTATCAATAGTTTTACCTGAAACAACAAGTCAGTTCTAATTACCTAATTGAGATTTTAATACGTATGAAAGCGATCTGGAAAGAGGCAAAAGCTGCTATTAAATTACGTGTTCCCAGCCACTGTTTCAGGATGTGGATTGAGCCGCTGAGACTATCAAAGTTCGATAATAGCTGTATTACTCTCGCTTCTCACAACTTTTTTTCAAAAAAACGGGTCATGGATCATTATGGAGATCTGATAGCGACTGAACTCAGCAGGGTTGCAGGAAGGTCTTGTCGATGTTTATTCGAGGTCTCGGCAACAAAAGCCCTTCCAAAAAATAAAGCAAAAGATGATGTTCAGCTTCCATTACCCAATATGAATTTACGTCCGCATACCGGTAGGTTTTTACGAAAGGATTTTACCTTCGATCATTTTGTGGTGGGTGGTAGTAATGACTTTGCGTACTCAGCTTCCCTTTCTTTGGCTTCGAGAAAAAATGGTCTCCAGAATACGTTGTTTTTGTTGTCACGGACCGGAATGGGGAAAAGCCATCTTTCACAGGCCGTCGGGAATCACATACTGTCCGAACATCCTACGGATCGTGTATATTATACGACTGCCGAGGATTTTAGCAATGAAATGGTGCATGCGTATCGCCATGATTCAATCAATTCTTTTAAGGGAAAATATAGAAATCAATGTGACGTTTTACTCCTCGAGGATGTTCATCACCTGAGCGGCAAAGAAAGAACCCAGATCGAGCTTGCGTTAACGCTTGATACGTTGTTTGAGTCCAACAAGAAAATAATTTTCTCAAGTTGTTATCTGCCGGCGGATATTCCGAAACTCAATGATAAATTGAGGTCACGACTGTCATGTTCACTTATTTCAAACATTGAGCCACCCGAATTCAGGACGAGAGTCAGGATACTGAAGAAAAAAGCGAATCTTAACAGATGTCACATACCCGAAGACGTTATCCATTACTTGGCCGGCGAACTCACAGAGGATGTGAGACAGCTTGAAAGTGGCCTTATCGGGGTTACCGCAAAGTCATCTTTGTTAGGGATGCCAGTTAACCTTGGACTGGCTGAAAGTGTTGTTAAGAACATCGTACGCAGTAGAAAGGCTATCACAATAGACGCTATCAAAAAGCTCGTTTGCAAATATTATTCTATTTCCGTCAAAGAAATTGTTTCAAGTTCTCGCAAACAATCCATCGTTCGACCGCGACAGATCGCAATATATCTATCGCGAAGATATACCGATGCCCCCCTCCAGGCAATAGGGAAAAGTTTCAACAGGTACCATGCCACTGCCCTTCATTCCATCAATACGGTTGAACAGATATTAAAACAAAATGGTCCGATTCAAAAACAGGTGGAACTTTTCTGTCAAAAGCTCGAATCCGGTAAATATTAAATTTGAATTTCCCACCCAGAATCATGTCTTGATTTACTCAATAAATTTGATACGATTTAAAAATATTTGTAACATTTTATTTATACGGTTTTCAGTGAAATATCCCCTTTCAGGGGTAACCCAAAGCCGGGCCCTCTGAACCCGGATATTTACCCTTTTGAAGGCATCAAATGACAATAACAGATAAGACGTTCAAAAAATTAGAAAGCATCGTGGGAAAACAGCATTGCACTCAGAAAAAAGAGGAACTAATCTGCTATGCATACGATGCAACAGCTCGCAGTTATCTCCCCAGTGCTGTCCTGTTTCCAAGGGATGCCGGAGAAATATCCGCCATATTGCATCTCGCCAACTCAGATCGTTTCAATGTGGTTCCAAGGGGCGCCGGTACAGGGATGACGGGCGGTTCTCTTCCGGTGGAAGGCGGCATCGTTCTTGCGATGAATCGACTGAACCGTATCCTTGAAATAGACAAGGACAACCTTATCGCCCATGCGGAACCCGGTGTTGTGACCGGCCATTTTCACCGGGCGGTCGAATCAGAAGGACTTTTTTATCCTCCGGATCCTTCGAGCTCCGACTTTTCAACGCTGGGTGGGAATCTGGCAGAATGTGCAGGGGGCCCCAGAGCGGTGAAATATGGTGTTACCAGGGATTATGTGTTGGGATTGGAGGCTGTTCTCCCAACGGGTGAAATCATCCATTCCGGTGTAAAGACCGCTAAAGGTGTTGTGGGATATGATCTGACCAGACTTCTCATCGGATCCGAAGGAACCCTTGGTATAATTACCAGCATAACATTAAAACTGTTACCTCTACCTGAAGCAGTAAGGGCCATGACCGCCGTCTTTGATCATATTGAAACAGCAGCGGAAACCGTTTCAGAAATTATTAGACGCGGCATCATTCCACGGACCATCGAATTTATGGATAATGCTTCGATCTGTTGTGTTGAACGTCACCTCAAAATGAACCTGCCCGTTGAAGCCGGAGCTTTATTGCTCATAGAGGTGGATGGAAAAACTGAAGAGGTGGGTATGCTTATCGAACAGTTAAGAACATTGTGCGTATCTCAAGGGGCCAAAAATACGAAAATAGCCGGTAAAAAGGAAGAAATCGCAGAGCTCTGGAAAGCCCGAAAAGCGATATCTCCGGCACTTTTTCAATATGGTCCTGATAAGATTAACGAGGATATTGTTGTTCCAAGAAGTAAGATTCCGGATATGGTAAAAAAGATAGAGGCTCTAAAGGAAAAAACCGGACTGACCATGGTGAGTTTTGGACATGCCGGTGACGGAAATATCCATTTTAATATCATGCTCGACAAAAGAAATCTGGATCAACTCAAAAAAGCCGAAGCGGCCATAGATGATTTATTTGAATATACCCTTGAACTGGGGGGGACAATTTCAGGTGAGCATGGCGTTGGTATTACTAAAGCACCTTATATCGCCAAGGAGATCGGTTCTGTGGAACTAAACCTTATGAAGAAAATAAAGAAAATCTTTGATCCAAATGGGATATTAAATCCCGGGAAAATTTTTCCGGATGTGTAGTTTTTCAGAAAAGATGAACGAATAAGATGAGTAACTTGAAATGGCTTTTAAGCATTGATGTTTTATATTTACTTTATGAAAAACTAAAGTTACTGAATTTTGATAAATACATCATTATAGGACAACAAATCTTCCAAAAGCTCCAACCGAACATTCTTATCGCGGTCTATGGCACAGCGCAGGTTTAAGATACAGAGCTTTTTGCATAATGGATCTTCAATATTGAAGTTGCCGAGACAGCCAAGATGATCATCTATAGATATTTGATTCCTCAACTCTTTTTTCATACCGTATCCTCTATCGCAAGTAATGAAAGCATTTCTTTATGAATTCTTCCGTTAGTCACTAGAATTTCCTGCTGATTTATTGTAAATGGTTTGTTTGAAAAGTCGGTTACGATTGCACCTGCTTCCCTGGCAATCAGGTCTCCTGCTGCGGTATCCCATGGCTTTAGGTTCTGCTCCCAGAATCCATCGAAGCGTCCACAGGCAATAAAACAAAGGTCAATCGCCGCTGATCCGAGCCTTCGAACACCTTGAGAGGCTTTCAGGCACTTTGAAAAACGTGTCATCAATGGGTCAAGATGGTCCCTTAAATTATACGGAAATCCGGTGACAAGAAAACTCTCAGAGACTGTCATCGACGTTGAAACCTCAATCTGCCGGCCATTGAGTGATGCACCTTTTCCTTTGACAGCAGTAAAAAGTTCTCTTGTCAAAGGATTTAAGACAAGGCCAAAAACAGTTTCACCTTTTAGTGCGAAAGCGATAGAAATCGAGAACAAACCAATCTGATGCGCAAAATTCGTTGTGCCGTCTAAAGGGTCGATGATCCACTGATGATCCGAATCGCCTGTGCTCAATCCGCTTTCTTCTGCCAGGATCGAATGATTGTTAAACGCTTTCTGAATGGTTTCGATAATAACGCTTTCAGATTCGGTATCAGCCTCTGTGACAAGATCAATAACCCCTTTTTTGTCAATTCTAAAAGCTTTGCCGTAGTATGACATAAGCACTCCGCCGCCTTTATAAGCGGCCGCGATGCCAATTCTTTTGATAAGCTCTAAATCCATAGAAAGTGAATTAAACAGGTTACGGATTTTTAAAATTCCAGATTACGGTTACCAACTTACAACTAAATCCCAAATCTCAAGCACCAAATTTCAAACAAATCTCAAATCTCAAACTCCAAATTCTAAACCGATTCAAAAATGATTGTTTTTTTGTTTGGGATTTTGAATTTTGGTCATTGGAATTTATTTGTTTTTTGGGATTTGTTATTTGAAATTTTTGCCAACTCAATTACTTCGTGAACAGAGACGAATGAACTTTTATATTTATTTTTATTTATATGTCAACCACAAACTGTTGGGGATTGAAGAATGAAAAATATAAATTAAGCAATTTATAGAGAAATAATCTTTTTGACTCATATAGGGAATATTGGAATAATGGAATGTTGGTTTATTTTGTCCTGAAAAACCTGGTCCTTCTCCGCTTAGCGGAATTCTCAATGGGCCTTGCCTGTCCCGCATTGCGGGAGTCAGAGTTCTTTGGCTCTGCCTGAAGAGTCGCTGCAAGAGTTTGAAGTGAACTAAAGCCTGCCCTGGTGCGAATCGTTAATATATTGATCTGACCTATGTACCATTGCAAACATACCTTTTGAGTAAAGAGTTATGGTTATCGGTCTGGGCCAGGGTTTAAAGTGAGCTAAAGTTAAGGAATTCTGTCAATTATATAAAAACATCGGAGCGAAGCGACACCATAACTTCCCCGTTTAATACGGGATAAATAGGCACTTTAGATCACTTTAGACACTTTTAACTTATACGGTTTTAAGTAAAATGTTCCCTTTCAGGGGTAACCCAAAGCCGGGCCCTCTGGACCCGGATATTTACTTTGCTGCCCATCATGACTGATTTTATCAATAGCCCACATGCCCATTTCCCCAAAACCCATACTATATTCCAGTATTCCAACATTCCAATTGTGAGCAAAGCGAATTAACTTAACCCTATTGGATTGTCTTTGTGTCGATGTATTGAGTGCTTCATTTTCTTAATTAGTGGCATCATGGTCGATTTTTCCTTGGCTGAGATAGCTGTTGCATCAAAATCCCGGCTCAATTTTTGGGTCGTTTTTTTATCCACCAGATCCTTTTTGTTCAGAACTCGAATCAAGGGGATATCATCTAAGTTAAGATCAAATAATATTTTTTCAACTGATTTAATCTGGTCTTTGAATCGAGGATTGCTGATGTCTATGATATGCAGCAAAAGGTTCGCACCCTCAAGTTCTTCCAAGGTTGCACGAAAAGCAACGATAAGATCTTTGGGAAGATTTTTTATAAATCCAACGGTATCTGTAATAATGACTTCAATATCTTTTGGAAACTTAAGCCTTCTGCTCGATGGGTCCAGGGTTGCAAAGAGCCTGTTTTCAGTTCGAACATGACTCTTTGTGAGGGTGTTGAGCAGGGTTGATTTCCCGGCATTTGTATAACCGATAATTGATATAACAGGAAGGTCTTTTTTATTGCGTTTCGATTTTTGCTGTTTTCGCTGTTTTCGTACCAGCTCCAGGTCATTTTCCAGGCGTTTTATTCTGTCGCGCACGCGCCTTCGATTTATTTCCAGTTTGGTTTCTCCGGGTCCACGACCACCGATACCACCGGTCAAGCGCGACATGGCCGTGTTTTTGACAACAAGACGCGGAAGCAGATACTTAAGTTGTGCAAGCTCGACTTGGAGTTTACCTTCTTTTGTTTGAGCACGTTGGGCAAAAATATCGAGTATCAATTGTGTTCTGTCGATAACCTTCAAATCTATCTGATCGGTAATTGAGCGTATTTGCGAAGGATTTAATTCCTGATCAAAGATGATTAAGGTTGCGCCTTTCTGAAGCGCCAAAATAATCAACTCCTGAAGCTTTCCGGGGCCCATCAGGAATTTCGAATTTACTTTCCGGCGGAGCTGGAGCATTTTTTCCACAATTTCAATATTATTGGATATTGCAAGATCTTCCAACTCTTCCATAGATGACATGGCAGTTTTTCGGTATGCTGTCGTGACACTGACAAGAAGCGCCCTTTCTTTGCCTGCATCTCCTTTGTGTAAAGACGTTACTTGGGCAAGTTCCGCCTCAAGGGACCGGATCAGTTCAAGGCATTCGATATTGAGATCGCCGGGGTTCAAAGGATTTAAGATCTGGAACGGTTTCCCATAAGGGCTTTTGGGCAAGATATATCCAACATGGGCTTTATGAAAATAGCCTGTTTCGGTCATGGTAATTGCAGCCATGATGTCGAGCCTCAAAAGAGCAAGGTCAGTGAGATCGTCTGTTGTGAGAGGTTCATTGTCGAGATGGGTGTGTATGCACCTGAGCCCTCTCAGACGGCCCGGAGCGACGCGATAATCGCTGATATCGGGGATCACTATTTTTTGATGATCTCCCACAATAACGTAGGGTATTTTGCCTTGACGATTTATGAGAAGGCCTATTTGACGACGAATGTCATGGGACAGCCTGATGATATCACGAGCAAGTTCGAATGTAATAAGGAATTGGGGTGGAAGGCGGCGACGATAGAGATTTCCAAGCTTGCGGATATGGCTGGCTTTAAGCCCGCCGATATTCCCGAAAAGTTTTTTCATTTATTCTCTCGGGCTGTAATTTTCAAATCGGGTATACGTATTCAAAAATGTCAGGTTAGCGAATCCGGTCGGTCCGTTTCGCTGTTTGGCAAGTATTAATTCTGCTTTTCCTTTATTGGGGTTGTTTTCATCCTTGTTATATAATTCGTCTCTGTAAATAAAAGCGACGACATCAGCATCCTGTTCAAGGGCTCCGGATTCTCTCAAATCCGCAAGCTGTGGCCGTTTGTCACTACGTTCTTCCAATTTTCTGTTCAACTGAGAGAGTGCCAAAACGGGAATATCAAGTTCTTTGGCAAGGGCTTTTAGGGATCGTGAGATTTCCGAAATTTCAAGATCCCTGCGTTCTGCTGATGCACGGCCTTTCATGAGCTGAAGATAATCGATGATAATAAGGCCGATATCGCTCTCCATTTTTAATCTGCGTGATTTTGCCCTGATTTCCAGCACGGTGATATTTGGAGAGTCATCAATAAAAATCGGCGCCTGAGATAAAAATCCGGCGGCATCAGTAATCTTTATCCAATCATCTTGGGTGATGAATCCCCTTCTCAGACGTGATGAATCAACTCTAGCCTCACTGCTGAGCATTCGAAATGACAACTGTTCCTTGGACATTTCCAGGGAGAATATGGCGACAGGTATATTGGCATCTACTGCCGAATTCTTTGCAATGTTCAAAGCAAACGCTGTTTTTCCCATTCCAGGACGACCGGCGAGGATAACAAGGTCAGATTTTTGTAAACCGGCGGTTAATTCGTCAAGTTTAGTAAATCCTGTGGGAACACCGGTTACAAGAGCCTTGTTCCCCTGACGCTCTTCAAGGGCATCAATGTTGACCTCGATAATTTTGCCAATCGGGTAAAATGCCGGCTTGATCTTATTCTCTGATATCTCAAAAATAGAACTTTCAGCAAAATCGATGACACTCTCAACATCACCTCGATCCTCGAAGCATCTTTTGGTTATGGCAGTTGTTTTTTCAATAAGTTTTCTTAAACAGGCTTTTTCGTGAATGATTTTGGCATAGTATTGGGCATTTACAGCAAGTGGGACCGTATCGACGAGGTTTGCAAGATATGCGGCGCCTCCAATCCCTTCCAACCAGCCTCGTTCCCTTAATATATTGGTCAACGTCACCAGATCTACAGGCTCATCTTTGGAAAAAAGTTCAGTTATCGCAGTGAACATTTTTTGATGCGAAGATCTGTAAAAGTCCTGAGGAGATAGTATCTCAAGAATTTCAGGCAATGTATCGTTATCTACCAGAATTGCACTTAAAATAGACTCTTCTGCTTCAAGGCTCTGGGGTGGAACATGATAAAAAGATGGGTCTTTTCCCATTTTAAGAGGGTTTTCAGACATAAGAACTCACCTTATTCCGCTGTGACTTCAACGACAATTTCAGGTTCAACGTCCTTATAAACGCGAATAGGAATCTTGTAAGTACCGATATTTTTGATGGGTTCATTGAGTAAAATCATATTTTTCTCGACGTCAATGTCCTGGCTTGCAAGGGCATCTGCAATATTGCGGGTTGAAACCGAACCATACAGGCGGTCCTCTTCGCTGACCTTGGCTGAAATCTTGCATACCACACCTTCTAGCCTTTTGGCCATCTCTTCTGCCAAGCCTTTTTCCTTGGCGATCTGGATATCAAATTTGGCTCTTTCCTGCTCCATCATCTTTCGATTTTGGGGAGTTGCCCGAACAGCTTTGTTTTGGGGTAAAAGATAGTTTCGTGCATAGCCGTCCGCTACAGTTACTTCACTACCAATTATTCCTAATGATTCAATGGTTTCTTTTAAAATTATTTTCATTGTAACCCTCCACTAAAATGGATTAATTGTTTCATTTCTCAATTGTGAATTTAGTGTTTTTGTGGAAAAAAATCTAAACTCGAAAAAAGTGTGAAGTGATCTAAAATGCCTAAAATTATGGAATTCTAACAAATTTATATGAATGGATGGAGCGAAGCGACACCTTAACTTTAGGCACTTCAAACTTTAGTTCACTTTAGTCACTTTTCTTATTCGTCTCCAATTTTCTAATATTCAGCCACACATCAAAAAAACCAAGACCGATAACACAAAGAAGGACGATCTGTTGCAAAGCGATAAGACTATATAAAAAAAATCTTAGAAGGCGAGGCAATTTCTTTTTTTCAAAATAAAATGATACGATGGCAATCCCCTGGAAAAAATATACGGTGAATAAAATTAACAGACCGTTTAAGCCTAAAATTTTAAACGTTTTGTTTGGGAAAAGAAGTAAAATGGCGCATCCTATAATAATCCAGACAAGATGTTCAGGCGCTTTCCATAGTTTGAGAGATCCAAAATCAGGATAAAAAAGGTTCCAGTTTTTAAATATGGATTTTGAGAGGAGCAGATTAACCCATGATATAAACAACGTCGAAGCCACCACAAGCGCGGGAATGATCCTGATAAAAACATACTTAATATTTTCTAATGAATTTGATATCATTTGAATACTCTCTTGTTTCATTCCCATGTTTTTATAAAGAGATAAGGTAAGCTCTAGATTTTTACTCACATATTCCGAAACAAGCGCATATATTTCTTTGTTGGATATATTACTGTAAAAGAGTAAACAGATAATCCCTGTAATGATCACGGACCCGCACGCATATAATATCGTTTTTTCGATGGAAAGATTCAGCTCTAACAGTTCACTCAAGACAAAGCCAAGCAGAAGCAGTTCAAAAAAAAACAGAATGTCGATGGATATGCCGCCGAGAATAACGCCCATTATTATGGTGGCGATGATCGGGATAATCGTTCCTGTTGTTCTGCCTAGTTTTGAACGATAGATAAGCGTTGGTAACGGTATAAACAGAGCACAGAAAAACCCAATTATCGGGATATAAAGCGATATTACAAATATGAGGCTTGTGACAGCAATGCCGCTTATGATATCTTTTGAGATATCCCTTGAAATGGTTTGAAGCACTACCCTTTTTCTCCTTCGGGCACAAATTAGCGAAATAAGCGCCTAATTATAGTCTGTCGTCCCCACAAACGGCAGAAGGGCAATCGTACGGGCACGTTTAATTGCATGTGTCAGGGCTCGCTGATGTTTTGCGCATGTTCCGGATATACGTCTTGGAATGATCTTTCCACGTTCTGTTGTAAAATATCGTAACGATTTGGTATCTTTGTAATCTATAATAAGAGTGGCGTCGGCACAGAAACGACATACTTTACGCCGATGAAATACTCTTTTTTTTCTTCTGGTACCGATTCTTTTTTTTCGGGAAACAAAATTTGCAGCCATTTAATAACTCCTATATGTTATTTTTACATAAATTGAGCGATTGTCGAGGTTGCCGCAGATATAAGGAAAATGTCGTTCCGCTATAGTCAACTATGCGAAACCTCATTTGACGCAGTAGATGCGGTAAGATCGGCAATCCCGAAGGGTTTCAAATTTTAAAAATAAAAATCAACATAATTCATTAAAAATAATGTATCCTCTTTTAAAAATTGAAACGTTCAGCTTGGGTTGTTTTCTAATATTACAGGTTCCGGTTCATCTGCAGCATTGGATTCAACATCAGGCTCTACACCAGGCTCGACATCAGAGTTTTCATCAGATGATGCTGTCTCATCGGTCTGGGCGTCTTCAATCCGGGCTATTTCTTCTTTGACCGTTTCAATGTCAACATCCTTATCAAGCACGACGGTCATGTACTTCAAAATACGATCGTCGATTCTGAAAAAGCGTTCAATTTCATTCACGAGAATACCTGAACCGCAGTAATCCAAACGAACATAATAGCCGCGCGCCTTTTTCTTTATTTCATAGGCAAGTTTTTTGCCCCCCCATTCGTCAACCATAACCAACAATCCACTGTGTTGCTGGATGAGATCTTTTAATTTGTCAAATATGGGGGAGCGGTCTTCTTCGGAAAGGTCGTTGTCGACAATAAATATTGTTTCGTATCTTCTCATATAACCTCCTTTTGGATATAAAGCCCTGTAAAAACAGAGCAAGGGGTGATGTAGTACCTGAATTTTCATGCAAGATTCAGGTAATAAAAATTTAACAAGTTAAGATAAAAAAAATGCAATGTCAATAAATAATAATCAAAAATAAAACCACAAATAAACGCACATTAACACAGATAAGAAATTAAATCGTGTCCCTCCATAAATGGTTGATTTCGGATCAGGGCAAGGCCGCAGTCTTTTTGCAACCACAGGCGTAGAAGCGCTACGTCGAGGATTGCAAAAAGACGAGAACGCTGTCATGGGCCGAAAGATGCCATTTATGGAGGGACACTAAATCCCATCAAGATACTCCAGATCCCTGGTTTGTGTGTTCTTAGTGCCGATTGTCAGGATTTCGATCCGGCTGTTCTTTGACGCTCGGAAATAAAGGCGTCCATTATAGGCGAAGATGACTTCTTGGACAGTTGCCCGGCTTTTTTTACTGAACACTTTCCTTTTGATGGGTACAATTTTAGGGTTTTCATTGAGCTTGTGGATAATCTCCTCACTTTTTATTTTCATATCTTCCGTTAGATCGAGAAAACCGATGATTGCCTTTTTTTCAATCGAAATGTTTTTATAGAGTGTTTTGAATCTCTTGCGGACAGAATTATAGACTTTTGCTTTTTGTTTGCTCTCTTTTCGCGCTTCTTTTTCAAACAGTTTTATTTTTTCTTTTAAAGCATCAATTTCTTCCTGTCTTTCATTTAACAAATAGATTTTATTATGAATTTTTTCTTCAAGCGCAACAATCTCTTTGATCATTTCATCTTCGTTTTTTCTGGCTTTGATATTTTCTTTTTTAAGTTGCTTTTTTATTTTTTTGATTTCAGAAATAAGGGTTTTTTTATCCTTCATTAAATCTTTCAGATTGTCGGCATGATTTAGTTCTACCTCCTTGAGTCTGTAAAGTTCACTATTTTTTTCCATCTCTTCTTGGCGGGCCTTTTTTACACCTGTCCAGTAATAAAAAGATAATACCAGTATAGATGCAAAAATATAAAAGCCAAGTATTGCATTTGTTAATAAAGTGTTGTGTTCAAGACCCAAGTCAACATTTACTTTCAGGCCTTCATTCATGAGTTTGTAATTGTCCGAGGCGATTTGCATGGGATCGTTCGGAAGGAGAGAGGCTTCCTTGGCATCAACAACTGCTGGATATAAAATCGTGTTTTGTTTTGATGTAACAGTTATGGCGACCTTTACTCCCAATGCTATCAAGGCCTTGCTTTGAAGATATCGATTGATATTCCTATTTATGGCATCTTTTAATCGGATACTGCCTTCAAATAAAGGACGGGTGTCCTTCAGATAGATATCTTCAATTTCGTTTGTATACCGGCTTTTGAGATGTCTCTCAATGGACTGCACTGAAAATATATAAAGAACCGGCGGTAAAAGGATGCATAAAATCAGTATTCTTAAAGAAAGAAATTTCAAAACCACGTCCTATAAATAAACGTCTCGGAATTTCAACACGTTAATTAAAAATATAGAATATTTGCTTAGGCTTGAACGCTTGCCTCGAACAAGGAATACTGGAAGGGTGGAATGCTGGAAGTTTGGTTTTTAAAAGGATATTATCCATTTTTAATTTTATCTTCAATACAAATGTTACCCTTAACCCTAAATTGCATTATCCAAGAACCCATTGTTCCATTATTCCATCATTCCAATTGGGCCCGCCCGCTCGTGCCATGCAATGGCAGGCGGGGCTGAGCCCCTAAATTTGGAAATTTGGGTTAAAGCCCTTTAAGCAACTGCCGGGCCTCATCAGCCTTGTCGAATTTTTGATCCAGATCAAGAGCCTTTTTCAATTCTGTTTTGGCGCGATCCTTGTCCCCTTTTTTATAATAGGTCAGCCCCAGATGAAAACGTACCATTGCATTATCAGGAATCTTTTTGAGGCTGTCTGTAAATTCAGCAATGGCACTGTCGTACAAACCTTTTTTATAGTAAATAAAGCCAAGCGTATCCATGATTTTAGGATCTCCCGGAAGCGTCTCTTTTGCTTTTTGGGCAAGGCTTAGCGCTTTATTCATATCTTTATCTTGCTTTGCAAGTAAATAAGCGAGGTTATTGGCTGCCGGAGAAAAGTCAGGGTTAATATCAAGTGCCGTGCTATAATGTTTTTCTGCAAGATCAAATCGTTTTTGAGCATCGTAAATAGTGCCCAGCAGCATGTGTGGACCTGCCTGATTTGGATTTTTTTCTAGAATGGCCTTGTACTGATCGATGGCTTTATCTACCTGTTTTTCCATAAGGTAAATTTTGGCCAATGCGTAATACGGCTGCGGAAAATTCGGGTTTTCTTTTAAAGCTGCCTTGAATGATTTTTCGGCGTCTGTTATTTTGAGTTGTGCCAGGTAAAGCTCTCCTTTTAAATTGTGGAGAATCGATTTAAGTGCAGGTTCATCCTGAACATTTTTAAGCTGATCGTCACACAATAACAATGCTGTTTTAAACTCCTTTTTGGCAGCATGAACAAGAATAATATTGGTAAACACATCCATGAGCTTGGGATTGATGGACATGGCTTTATTCAAGTTTGTCAGGGCAAGGTCATATTTTTTTAATGAACGGAATAAAAGACCAAGGCGAAAATAACCTTCAGGGTTTTCAGGTGCAAGTTTGATCAATGATTCAAAAACTTCTTGAGCTTCCTTAACTTTTTTCTGATACATATAGACTTTGCCTAAAACCAATTTTGCCTGGTAATTTTCAGGTTCAATTTTAAGGACTTCCTGGCTTTCTTTCCGAGCCATATCAAAATCATTTTCGCGGAGGTATATTTCAGCCAACAGAAGCTTTGCTTTTGTGAATCTTGGGTTTAATTCAACAGCTGTGGAAAGCGCGGGTTTCGCCATTCTGGTTTCACCCTTGCCCAGGTAGGCAACACCTTTATAGTAATGGGCTCGGTCAGACCTTGGTTCTTCATTTATGAGTTGGCTGAATATGGTGATGGCCTCGTCAAATTTATGCTTTGAAATAAAAATTTCTCCCTTTAGCATACGAGCTGGAAAATAATTGGGGCTTTGATTTAAAATCTGGGTGATATATTTTTCAGCGTCTTCGATTTTTATTATTTTTAACATAAAATCTGGCAATGGAATCCATGATTCGGATATCCTTCGGCTGAAGCTCCAGGGCCTTTTGATACATGGATAATGTTTTGGCTTGATTGCCAATAAAATTGTAAAACCCGGCCATTACCATATAAGGCTTTATATTATTGGGATCGGACTCAATCGCCTTGAGATAGGCTGTTTCCGCTTTATCGCTGTTGTTCTTTCTAAAGTAAAAATTACCAAGAGCAATATACAGATTTGAGTTTTTCGGATTCAGGTCTATGGTCTTTTTAATTTCAGCTTCCGCCAGATCGTACGCTTTGTTTTGGGTGTAAAATCTGAAAAGGGCAAGATGAAGGTTTATGTCCTCAGGATTTTTAGCAATCGCATGTTTTAAAATTTTTTCAGCTTCAACAGATTTTCCTTGGCGTGTCAGCAGTCGAAATATACCCAAGTAGGCACGGGTCTGCCTGTCATCGATGTTTAAAATTTTTTGTAATATCGATGCGGCTTCATCAAGGCTATTTTTCCGTTCCATAATTCCGGCAAGAAGAAACAGCGCTTCTATATTATTCGGTTCCTTGCTTAAAATTGCATCAACTTTTTTACGGGATTCTTTTAATTTGTTGCCCAGCAAATAGAATGTGGCCAGCTTGAGCTGGGCGTTTGTGTTGTCCGGATCAAGCCGCGCAACTATGGAATAGGATTTGAAGGCCCCTTGAGGATTTCCCAACTTAAGTTGGGTTTCACCCAGTTTTGTATGGGCCGCAATGTATTTTGAATCTATCTGAATCGCATTTTTGAACTCGAGCTCAGCGCTTTTGTATTCCCCTTTTTCGAAATAGGCGTTGCCTTTTTCAAGAAAAGTAACCTTCTTTTCTTCATCGGATGAACAACCGAAAATCGTAGCAAAAACAAATAGAAACATTAGAAGGAAAACTTTTACACGGTCCATTATTTGACCTCCCCGAAGATTTTGAATGTTACTAACTCGAAAGACGTACATGTTCGCAGGGAGGCATACCCCGTGAACATGTACCGAAGCACAACCTTATCATTAAAGCGATTTCTTTCCAATGTATTTTTAAATTTGACCGGCATGCTCCCCTTGACCCCGTCCTTTAGGATGGGGTCAAGGGGAGCTATATTAAATAAACTAAGATCCTTACCGGGAAGCCCCGCCCTTTAGGGCAGGGAGGCTTCAATTCCCCGCTGATTAATGCACGATGTAAATTCAAATAAAAGATAAGATTCCTAAGGTTTACCCGCCTCCAGAGGCTTTGCCTGCGGGAGTTTCATAAAATCGTTACATGATTTTATTGTGATTATAGGAATTTTGTAAAAATTGTGAAAATGAATACATAATTCCACAGATAATTGTAACCTAATTTACATAAATATTCTGATTCTTTTTAAATTGTAAATAGCGATTGTAAGCATTTTATTCGATTATCTATCTATAACAAGCTAATATTTTTAAAAGAAATTTTGTCGTAAAATTTTAGCCGTATTTGTTTTTATTTTGGCACCTCCCTTGCATTAAGCCTAAGTCAAGATTTATAAAAAGTATGTTTTTTTACAATATAATAATAAGGAGGTTTAAAATGAAGAAGTTATTTTTGGTTTTATGTGTTGTAATTATGTTTTTTGGAATTGTAGGCTGCCCTGAAAACTCGTCTGATAATCCGGTAAACGGAACAAGCCTTACTTCAACAGCTCCAACATCAGTTGCCAGTACTGCTTCAGACACTGTAGGATCCTGGTGCTAACGCGGTACCCGAGCCCGCCACACTTATATTGCTTGGAGCTGGTTTGGTAGGCCTTGCAGGAGTTGGAAGGAAAAAATTCTTTAAGAAAGATTAGAAATGAATTTAAATATTAACTCCCGCCCAACGGGGTGGGAGTTTGATAAAATCGTTACACGATTTTATTTTGGTGGCATTATATCCAGATCGCTGATTTTATAGAGAAGGGTTTTATAACTGATTTTTAAGATTTTGCTGGCCTTGGTACGATTCCAGCCTGTTTGATTAAGTACGTGTGAAATGACCTCTTTTTCGATGATGTTCATCGTCTCTTTTCTAATTTTTTTAAGAGAAAATGATGCATGTCCGGGTGAATTTTCATTTTTAAGATCAAGAAGGGTATCAACAACTAGAGCTTTATCCAGCTCTTTTTGGTCTGACGTTGAATGAATCTCAGGTTTATCTTTGATAGAAAGATCATCGACAACTTCTTCCCAGTTGCCCACAACAATGCAACTTTTAAGCACGTTCTGAAGCTCTCTTACATTTCCCGGCCAATTGTAGGATATCAGCCTTTCTACAATATTATTGCTGGGTCTCGTTAGTCTTATCTTACCGAACTGTGATGTATATTTTGTTAAGTAATGGTCAATTAAAAGTGAGATGTCTTGAGGCCTTTCTCGAAGAGGAGGTATATATATTTTTATAATATTGAGTCGATAATACAAATCTTCTCTAAAAAGTCCTTTTTTGACGTTTTCACCAAGATTTTGATTGGTTGAAGCGATAACCCAGGCATCTGCTGTGACTTCTTTTTCAGAACCCAGCGGGGCAAACTCACCACTTTGCAGAACACGAAGAAGTTTGGCCTGAAGTGCAAGGGGCATATCTCCGATTTCGTCTAGAAACAAAACACCTTTATGGGCGAGTTCAAATTTCCCTCGCTTTTTTCGTTCGGCTCCAGTAAACGCTCCCCTTTCATACCCAAAAAGTTCGCTCTCAAGTAGACCTTCCGGCAATGCTGCGCAGTTAATTTTTATGAAGGGTTTGTTTTTTCTTTGAGATTTATAATAAAGGTTCTGAGCAACAACCTCTTTGCCCACACCGCTTTCCCCGGTGATTAAGACATTTAATCCCGTGTCTGCAGTGTGTTCAATTAGATCCCTGATCCTCTCAATACTTGCGCTTGATCCGATTAACGGTGGTGTCATATTCATTGCCGAAATTTGAGTTGGTTTTGCATTTTGAAAAAAGTGATTAGTTATAATTTAAAGTATAGAAATTTCCTTTTTTGGACACAGATAAACACAGATTATCAAGATTTTTAAAATGCAGAATAACAATATTATCTATGTATATCTGCGAAAATCCGTGTCCGATTTAACTTTCGTGTCTTAGTGCCTTTGTGGCAGGTTTTGTTCAGTAAATATTCTTTAAATATCAAATTTCGAAGAAAGTAGTTTTTTAAGTGATTTTTCAAGTTCAGAGAGTTCAAATGGCTTTTCCATTACATGATCAGCTTCAGCCTCCGTGGCCAAGGCTTCAGGATGCTCTCCCCATCCGGTTATAGCAATAACCAGGATATCTGGAAATCTCTTTTTAATAATTGAGATAAGGGCGACACCGCTGATGTCAGGCATAATGAGATCTGTTATCACGACGTCAAATGCTTGTTTTTCTTTCTCAAGATATTTCAATCCCTCCAAACCATTATTGGCCGAGGTAATATCATATTTTTTCTTGCTTAAAAATTCACAAAGCGCGTCCAAAATTTCTTTGTTGTCGTCAATGATAAGCAGTTTAAAAGTCTTTTTCATTTTATATCATCATATCTAATTTAGTTGAGGCATCTATTACATATTTTTCTCATTTTAGCAAGCTGTTTTCTTAAATTTCAATTGTGTGCTATGCGGGCCAACCTTTTTCTTTTTACCACCAAGTCACCAAGACACCAAGAAAAAATAATAACAAATATTCTTTGTGTCTTTGTGCCTTCGTGGCAATTTTTTTATCTGGTTTGTCCTATAAAAAAGATTCCACAATTGTGAACCTAAATTCACACATAGGAAATAAATTACCTATAATTGTGAATTTAGATTCATATTATTGCTTTGTCAAGTTGAAAATAATCTAAAAGAATGATGTGATAATGAATATTGAAAACATAAAATATAATTTTATTCCTTAAAATGGCATTAATTTTCACAATATTGAGTATACATTTCTCTTAATTGTTTTTTTTTATTAAAAATCCTGTTCAAACGGCATGCTATTTGCATTTCCAAAGCGAATTACAAGTTAGGGGCTCAGCCCCGCCTGCCATTGCAAGGCACGAGCGGGCGGGCCCAATTGGAATGATAGAATGCTGGAATATTAGAATAATGGATTCTGGGATAATATAATTTTGGTTTAATGGTAAATTTGTGTGGAGGATAAAATTAAAAGTGGATAAGACCCTTTTAAAAACCAAACTTCCAACATTCCACCACTCCATTCTTCCATACCGGCGGCATGAGAAAATTGCCATTAAAAGACTTGTGAAATCAATAATATAAATAATTTCCGAGACGTCTAATTTTATGAATCCATCAAATAACAATAATGTCGTTATACTCGAAACAGATTCAACACGCAGAGATTATCTAAGATCAATACTATCGCAATTGGGATATGCCCCAATCAGTTTTGACAGGGAGACGATCTGTCTCGATAATCTGCCACTGTTAAATCCCTATCTGGTAATCTTAGGTTCACTTTCTTCAGAAAGAACCTTCAGATTTGTCAATACACTTAAGATGGGAAATAATGGTATTCGTATATTAGTGATATCGGATGAGCATGCGGTTCAGAAATTTTTAAATATCAATGGATTTGACGATGTAGTGCTTCTGCGGCCATCCATTGAACCGAATGAAATAAAAAGAGCGATAAATAAGATTCAGAATAACAACTTGAGGAACAGCTCAGTCCAGGGGTATCCATTAATCGTCGGAAATAGTCCTGGAATGGTAAAGATAAAAAAAATGATTTCCAAATTAAGAGATTCCAAAGATGCGGTTCTTATTCAAGGAGAGACTGGAACAGGAAAAGAGCTGGTTGCAAGGGCAATACACTATTTGTCAAATCGGAGGAATAATCCTTTTGTCAAAGTTAAAGTTACCGGTCTTTCAAATGAATGGTTTGGACATGAAGAAAATGATTTGGGAAGGGTGCATCAGAATAAAAAGGGAATATTTGAGCCTGCAAATACAGGCACAATATTTTTAGACAGGATCGAAAAGGCGCCTGTCTCTTTTCAAACCAAAATGCTTCAGGTTTTAGACGGAAAAGGTTCATTGGGACCCGGAGATGAGATTATAAATAAAGTCGATGTAAGAATTATTGCGGCTTCCAGGGAAAATCTAAATTTGCTTATTAACAAAAAGGATTTTCGTAAAGATCTTTTTTATCGTTTAAATGTTATCAGCATCAAAATTCCACCCCTTAAAAATCGAGTTGAAGACATCCCTTTGCTGGCTGATTTCTTTAATGACAGGTTTTGTGGTGAACGTGGCGGGGGTTATTTTGACATAGCTCAGAAAACCAAAGATATCCTTTCACATTATCATTGGCCAGGAAATGTTAGAGAACTTAAAAATGTTATCAAGAATATGGTTTTACCTGCCGATAAAGATAACATATCTACTAAATTTAATGAGAATAACCAGCAAGATGAATCTCTAAGTTATACAGATTACAAACAGGATTCGGTCACTTCAAATTTATCTTATATAAAAAGATATTTAAGGGACACAGATAAGATTTCTCTGAAAGATATACAAAAGGAGTTTATAACAAGAACAGAAAAAAAAATAATGAAAGAAGTCCTTGCGAAAACAAACTGGAACCGGAAAAAGGCTTCGATTCTGCTCGATATAAGTTATAAATCCCTGTTGAACAAAATTAAAGCTTACAATCTGACGTGAAAAAAGATAAACTGGAAATATTATTTTTGCCACAAAGACACGAAGACACAAAGGATCAAATTAGTTCGCTTTGCTCACAATTGGAATACTGGAACAATGGAATACTGGAATAATGGGTAACTGAATGAATTATATCAATATTGTTCCTTCAAGTCAGCGTTCCATTATTCCAAGATTCCAACATTCCACGGAAGTGGCATTAGGATAGAAGCTATTAAAAGATTTTTAATTTCGACCAATTGTAGAATTTCCGAGACGTATATTTAATATTCTTTTCTTCGTGACTTGGTGACTTTGTGGCCATAAAAGGAAAAATAATCCATGCAAAAAAAAGAAATCAAACCAGAAGATATCATTGAAATTATTTTAAGGCGCCGCTGGTGGATCATACTTCCGTTTTGTTTGTGTATAATTATCGGGATTATTCTGGCGTTTACGCTTCCCAAATATTATCAAGCGGAGACCTTAGTATTGATACAGCCTCCTAAAGTTGCCGCCAATTATGTCCAGTCTGTTGTAACTACGGATATCGATTCAAGGTTAGAGGCTTTTTCGCGACAGATTTTGAGCCGTTCGAATCTTGAAAGAATTATGAAAGATTTCAATATGTATACGGAACCAAAGTATGGTTTGTTTTTCGTGGAAGATAAAATCGCCGATATGCGCGAACGAATTTCTGTTAATCTAATGAGACGGGAGATGCCAGGAAGATATAGAGGCATTGGCAAGTGCATATGCATTTTCAATCTCATTTAAGGGCAAAGAACCTGAAAAGGTCATGAAAGTGACGAACGCCCTGGCAGTCTTACTTTATCGATGAAAACATCCGGTTCAGGGAAACCGAGGCCATCGGAACCAGTAGTTTCCTTGATGAAGAGCTGAATCCCATCCGCGAAGACCTTGTGGCAAAAGAAAAAGTACTCAAAGAATATCGTGAAAAATATATGGGTGAACTCCCTGAACAGCTGGGTTCCAACTTAAATATGCTCACCAGGATTGAGGAACAATTAAAGGTAAAACAAACGAGCCTCTTAGATGCACAGAATAAACTGGCAATGATTATGGATCAGATCAATGAAGGTGCTTTGTTATTCGGTCAGGGTGCCACGGTGACGGGTGACGGCAGAATTGTGTCTGATTTTGGACAATCCATAAGCCTGGATCAGGCCAGAGCAATGCTTTCGTATCTCGAAACCCGATACACTCAAAAGCATCCGGATATTATCCGAATCAAAAAGATCATATCAGACTTGGAGAAAAACAAACAAAATAATAAAGACACGCCCGATGATCACAATATATTCCCGCCAATGCAAAGATGGAAGTTGAACGAATTAAAGTAAATATCAATACATTAACAACAGATATTGCCAAATTAAAGTCACAAATACGTGTTTATGAGAGGCGAATTGAAAATACACCCAGAAGAGAGCAGGAATTGAAATCCTTAGAAAGAGATTATAACAATATCAGGGCATCATATGATATGATGTTGAACAAAAAGCTTGAAGCAGAAGTTTCTGTGAACATGGAAAAAAAGCAAAAAGGGGAGAAATTTCAAATCCTCGATCCTGCCAGGGTTCCGGAAAAGCCCGTATTTCCGAATATGAAAATACTGTTTCTATTGACTTTGGTCGCCGGACCGAATATCGGACTCGGGTTGATTTTTTTGCTGGAGTATTTGGATACATCTTTTAGAAGCCCAAAAGATATTGAATCTTATATAGGCTTTCCTGTGCTGGCCACCATTCCAGTAATTTTTGATCAAAAATATAAAAGAAGACAAAGAATGAATCAGGTTTTCAGTGTCGCTTCAATTATGCTCTCTTTTATTCTTCTATCAGCCTTTGCCGTGTTATCTTTTGTCGGGGTTGATCAAACCATAGAACTTTTAAATCAAATCATGACCACATGAGGTGAATAAATTGGGTAAAATTTATGATGCTTTAGAAAAGTCAAAGGAAAAACATAATGCATCCGCTGCATTTCATGAAACGCATGATGCGGCTGTAAGCGCTAAGGCCAATAGGACGGATGATACTAGAAAGCCTTTATCCTTATATCGGGATGTGAAAGCTCCAGGTGTTTCAGAAAATCCCCTTAAAACGGTTGAAAACCTTAAGCAGGCAGACAAGGCTGCATCTATTGTGAAAACTGATGTATTATATGACGATAATCATATTGATAAAAATATGGTGACGCTGTTAAAGCCGCAATCATTTGAAGCCGAACAGTTTAAAATCTTAAGGACAAACCTGCTGTTTCCGTCTTCAGGAAAGTCGCCCCGAACCATAATGGTCACCAGTACTGTGCCTGATGAAGGAAAATCTCTAATCGCCGCAAACCTTTCCGTAAGCATTGCTCAGAGCATTCAAGAGCACGTTTTACTCATTGACTGCGATATTCGCAGGCCTTGCATTCATACGCAATTCGGTTTTGGTGATGTACCGGGATTGAGTGATCACCTGTCGAGGGGCATACCGGTGTCTTCTCTTGCTTCTTAAAACAAAAGTAAGTAAGTTGAGTATTCTGCCCGGGGGAACCCTCCGTCACAATCCATCGGAACTGGTGTCTTCTCAAAAGATGTCCAGACTTCTTCAAGAAGTAAAATATCGGTACAGCGACCGCTTTATCGTTATAGATTCTCCGCCGCCAAAACTTACCGCCGAAACAAGTGCCTTATCCCGACAGGTTGACGGTGTTATTTTGGTTATCGAATACGGACGTACATCCCGTGAGATGGTTTTAGATCTTGTTGATACGATAGGCAAAGAGAAAATCATCGGAGTCGTATTCAATAAACTCGATATGCGATTTGCAGACTATTATGGTTTAGGTAAATACAAAACATATAGCAAATATTATCAAAAGTATTAATTTTATTTAACCACGAATGAACATCAAATGGACACAGATGAACACAGATTATAAAGATTCTAAATTATCTTAAAGCTACAGATAAAGAGTCGGTCTTTTACTGAATTTTGGGCCTAAGCAGAGATTAAGCGTAAAATATTTGATAATTTTAGAAAATAATAATCTGTGTTCATCTGTGAAAATCTGTGTCCAATTTAAAAAATAAAATATTAGTGTTCATTTGTGTCTATTCGCTTGCCCCGTAGGTTCGGCAAATCGTACTGGGGCGGTTAGTTTTTTTACAACCTTGAACGTTGAACGAGGAACCCTGAACCGCTTTAAGTTATGTTACGCATATTCAAACAATATTACCCCATACGAAACATCTTTTTTTTTATCGGGGAAGGCATCGTTATATTTGTTTCTGTTATGGTGGCAAGCTGGTTGCTCCTTAATGTTGGATTGTTCGGGTTTGATCGATGGCTATGTCTCAAAATCTTGTTGATCTCCTTAGTTTGCCAGACATGCCTGTATTATAATGATCTTTATGATTTAAAGGTTACGGACACTTTTTGGGAACTTGGCATACGTTTACTTCAGGCTTTAGGTACTGCTGCTATTATACTCGCCGTTATTTATCTTGTTTTTCCAAAAACAATTGTCGGGAGTGGTATTTTTGCCGTAAGCATCGTCTTTGTGATCATCCTTATCGTATCCTGGCGTTTTTTCTATGCGCTTATTCTTAATCACGGCCTATTTAATCAAAAAATCATACTATTAGGTTCAGGTAGTTTGGCTCAAAACATATTTAATGAAATAAAAACTCGAAAAGACAGCGGGTATACGATTGCAGTTAATGTTCAGGATTCTTCGGAAGATTTGGATTTCTCTTGTCAACAAATACAGACAGAAACAATTTGTAAGAAAGACTATGACGGTCTATGCGAACTGGCAGATCAGTTGGATATAAAAAAGGTTGTTGTCGCTATAAAAGAAAGAAGGGGGGCATTCCCTTTAAAAGAACTTGTTAAGTGCCGAGTAAAAGGAATAGATGTCATTGAGGGAACAAGCTTCTACGAAATGCTCGCAGGAAAACTTATTGTGGATCAAATAAATCCTGCCTGGATTATCTTTTCCGATGGGTTCTATAAATCACGTACAAGGCGTTTTATTAAACGCAGCATGGACCTGATAATATCCCTATCCATGCTTGTCCTCTTTTCGCCATTAATTATAGTTACCGCCATTTTGATTAAAATAGATTCAGCAGGGCCTGTTCTTTTTTCTCAAGAAAGAGTTGGAAAGAATAAAAAACCTTACATGGTGTATAAATTCCGCTCAATGGTTGAAGACGCAGAAAAACAAAGTGGTCCTGTATGGGCTTCAGATAATGACAAAAGAGTAACACGGGTTGGAAGCGTTATTCGAAAATGGCGTATCGATGAAATGCCACAACTATGGAATGTGGTAAAAGGAGATATGAGCTTTGTGGGGCCACGTCCCGAACGAGAATTCTTCGTAAAAAAACTGGAGGAAATAATCCCCTATTATAGAGAACGCTTTTCGGTGAAACCCGGAATTTCGGGTTGGGCGCAGGTGTGCTATGGTTATGGGGCATCTGTGGATGATGCTGTTGAAAAAGTGAACTACGACCTATTCTATATCAAGAATATGTCGTCCTTTATGGACTTGATGATCATTTTGCGTACCATAAAGATCGTTCTTTTCGGCAAAGGCGCAAGATAAAAATTTTGGGACACAGATTTACACAGATTTACACAGATAATAAAAGTATTTCCTTTTTTGGACACAGGCCCGCCTGCCATGTGAAGCAGAAGAGGAAGGTAAACGAAAGGTTTAAGATCTTTAAATTTAAAATAGAATATTATCTGTGTAAATCTGAGAAAATCTGTGTCCTATTTCATTTGAAACATAAGATTTAAAAAATTAAATATAAATAACAATGAGTTAATTACATTATGGAATGTGATTGACAAGGCGGAGCTGTATAAAGACAATAAGA
This sequence comes from uncultured delta proteobacterium, assembly GCA_963731025.1. GTDB lineage: Bacteria > Desulfobacterota > Desulfobacteria > Desulfobacterales > UBA11574 > UBA11574. Next base: position 58,050 of record CAVSVL010000006.1, read on the forward strand.
CTGTAACTTTGAAAATTACTCGTTTTGAAGATATTGAAGCTTGGAAAGAATCGCGCAAGCTTGTTAAACTTGTGTATACAGCCATTAATGCCAGTGAGAAATTCCAAAAGGATTATCGACTTGTTAATCAAATACAAGGAGCTTCGGTATCAGTGATGAGTAATATCGCTGAGGGATTTTCACGTAAAAGCAACAAGGAGTTTGCCCAGTTTCTATTCATATCAAAAAGTTCTGCTGCGGAAGTTCAAAGCCAGCTGTATGTGGCTTTAGATCAGAACTATATAACCAAAGAAACATTTCAGCAAATATACGACCAAGTCGAGGTTGTTTCAAAACTGAATTCAGGATTTATCAAATATCTTAGATCCCAATTCAACAAGCCCAGCAAGCTCAACAAACCCAACAAACCCAATGAACCCAAATAACCCAAATAGCCCAAATAACCCAACAAACCCAATGAACTCAAAAAAAGTTCTCGTCACCGGCGGAGCGGGTTTTATCGGGTCTCACCTTGTGGATGCATTGGTAGCAGCGGACTGTGATGTAACGGTGCTTGACAATCTTTCAACAGGACATCTTTCCAATCTAAAGCATATCGAAAATCGTATCACATTTTATGAAGGCGATATACGGGATCAGGAAATTCTCATTAAAGCATCTAAAGATTGCGATATCATATTTCACCAGGCTGCCGTGGTTTCTGTTCCCCAGACTGTGGACAATCCTGTTGATTCAGCCATGGTAAACGATATGGGGACGCTTTATGTTCTTGAAGCTGCCAGGAAAAACAATGTTAAGAGAGTTGTTCTTGCCAGTTCATGTGCAATATATGGTGATGATCCGGATCTCCCAAAGCAGCGAAAATATGAACCCAAAACCACAAAGCCCGTATGCGGTTCAGAAGCTTACCGGAGAATTTTATGCACGCCTCTATTTTGAACTCTATGGCTTGGAAACGGTTTGTCTGCGTTATTTTAATGTTTACGGACCCAGACAGGATCCATCGTCACCTTATTCAGGCGTTATATCAATTTTTATGACCAAAGCTTCTGATAGAAATACGCCTGTGATTTACGGTGATGGGAATCAATACAGGGATTTCATATTTGTAAAGGATGTGGTTAAGGCGAATCTATTAGCGGCAAATGGTAGTGAAGCAAAAGGAAAAATATTCAATATCGGCACCGGCAGATATGTACGTGTAAACGAACTCTGGGAGATGATCTGTCAACTGGCCGGCCAAAACATTAAACCTAAATATGAAAAAGAGAGGCCAGGCGATATCCGTGAGTCTGTTGCAAATATTGACCACGCCAGAAAAGTTCTTGGATTTGAACCTGAGTACTCATTTGAAAAAGGCCTAAAAGAAACCTTTGAATATTATTTAACCACGAATGAACAAAAATAAGAACAAATTTAAAGATAAACCACGGATGAACACAAATAGACACGAATATTAATTTACATATTCATTATGGTTCATTTGCGGCTTAAATGTATTGCTTCTATATGTGATTCTTTAAAAAGTGCCGTTAGATAATAAAATTAATGATCTAATATATCAAGTTGTTGGCTGTGCAATGGAGGTTATCAACGAACTTGGACATGGGTTAAGGGAGAAAACTTACGAAAAAGCTTTAATTGTTGAGTTCAAAAGAAACAATATTCTCTGCTCCCAACAAAAAATTTATCGGATTTTTTATAAAAATGTACATATCGATGATTATATCCCCGATATACTGGTGAATGATGAGATTATAGTAGAGATTAAAGTTGTAGAAAATATCTGTGACGAACATATTGGACAGGTCATTAATTATTTAAAGATTTCAGGATGCTCTTTGGGTTTGATTTTAAACTTCAAACATTCGAAACTCGAATGGAAAAGAGTCATATTCACCGAAGGTGAAGTAAACTTTATTTAAAATTAGTGTTTATTTGTGTCCATTTGCGGTTTAAAAATATTTAGGAGATTGTTTATGAAATTAGAGTTTAATAACGTCTTAGTCACCGGTGCTGCCGGTTTTATCGGTTATCACCTCTCCAAACGTCTTTTGGAAAATGGTTGCAGTGTTACAGGAATAGACAATCTGAATTCATACTATGATGTCAGCCTCAAAGAAGCCCGCCTTGAAAAACTTAAACCTTTTGAGAATTTTTCTTTTTTTAAGGAAGACATCTCCAACAAAGAGGCTATGGAGAAGATATTTAAAGATGATCATTTTGATGTGGTGGTAAACCTTGCTGCACAGGCCGGTGTCAGGTATTCACTAGAAAATCCCCAAGCCTATGTCGATGCGAATATTGTCGGTTTTGTTAATATTCTTGAATGCTGCAGACACAACGGTGTTAAACATTTGGTGTTTGCTTCATCCAGCTCGGTGTATGGTGCAAACACAAAAATGCCTTTTTCAGTTCATCATAACGTCGATCATCCAGTATCACTTTATGCGGCATCCAAAAAGGCAAATGAGCTGATGGCACATACATACAGCCATTTGTATGGGCTTTCCTGCACGGGTCTCAGGTTCTTCACCGTCTACGGACCGTGGGGACGTCCGGACATGGCGCTTTTTCTTTTTACCAAAGCCATTCTTGAAGAAAAACCCATCAAAGTCTTCAATCACGGAAGAATGCAAAGAGATTTTACATATATCGACGATATCATAGAAGGCGTCGTGAGGGTGATGGGCAGGCTTCCGGAACCGAATCCAAACTGGAGCGGAGATCATCCGGATCCCGGAACATCCTATGCCAGATTATAGAATTTACAACATCGGAAACAATCATCCGGTTGAATTAATGGAATTTATAACAGTTATCGAGAAAGTGCTTGGCAAAGAGGCAAAAAAAGAATTCCTTGACCTTCAACCGGGAGATGTCCCTGCAACATACGCTGATGTTGATGACTTGATTAAAGATGTTGGTTTTAAACCCGGCACTCCCATCGAGACCGGAATCAAACGTTTTATTGAGTGGTTTAAAGAGTATTATGGGTATAATTAGGTGTTCGTCAGTAAATATTTTGCCATTTTATGTTAAAAAACTTTTATATGACCACTGAAGTTTTGAAGACAAATGGTTATAGCCTGTATTAGTCCGTTGAGCCAGTTTGCCGGTTTAAATGTCGGCGATAAATAACAATTGAGAAATATTATACGTGAGAATTAAAAGATTCGAGGAATTAGAGTCGCTGGCAAGAAGCAAGAAAGTTAACCAAGAACATTGTAGATGCGCATATACGTATATAAAACGACCCGATTTTGCCAAAGATTTTAGACTATCTGTGTCAGATCTCAGGGGTATCCAATATCAATAATGAACAACATAAGCGAAGGTTTTGATTCAAGATTGTCAAATAATGAGTTTGTCAGATTTTTGACCTACTCAAGAAGGTCTTGTTCGGAAGTGCAGAATTGTTTGTACATTAGCTTTGGATCAAAATTATATTCTCAGAAAAGAGTTTAGTAGTACCTATAAGCATTGTGAAAAGGTTCGCAAGATAATTGATGGTTTAATTAGATATTTAAAGAAAAATTAGCGTGGCAAATCTTAGCTGAAAAACGGCTTAAAAGCCCAATTATATTTAATATTTGGTGTCAACGGGCTAAACTGGCAAATAATTTTTTAAAGGAGACTCAAATAAATGAAATTAACAATCGCAGGAACCGGCTACGTCGGTCTCGTCACCGGAACCGGGTTTGCAAACCTGGGTAACGATGTCCTTTGCTTTGATATTGACAGAGAAAAAATAGATTCGCTGAAAAACGGTGTCATACCGATATATGAACCCGGTCTTGAGGAGATCTATAAAAGAAATGTCGAAGCCGGAAGACTCAAGTTTACATCAGATACGCAAAAAGCGATCCAGGAATCTGAAATTATTTTTATATGCGTCAATACACCCACCAATGAACATCAGGAAGCCGATCTAACCGCAGTAGAAGCGGTTGCAAAAGCAATCGGTCAGCATATAAATGAATATAAAATCGTCGTCAATAAAAGTACGGTGCCTGTGGGAACTGCCGATCTTGTAAAAAACATCATAAAAGAAAATCAGAATAAAAAATATTGAATTTGATGTTGTTTCCAACCCTGAATTTTTAAGGGAAGGGGCTGCGGTAAAAGATTTTGAAAATCCGGACAGGATTATCATCGGTTCCGATAGCAAAAAAGCTGAAGAAATAATGACGTCGTTATATCGTTCAAGAGCAAGAACCGACAGGCCCATAATGATCACAGACATAAAGAGTGCAGAGATTATTAAATATGCAAGCAATGCCATGCTGGCAACCCGCATCAGCTTTATGAACCAGCTGTCTTATTTGTGTGAAAAAACAGGAGCCGATATCAAGCAAATTTCAAAAGGCATTGGGCTTGATGACAGGATCGGACCACGATTTTTACAAGCCGGCATCGGGTATGGGGGAAGCTGCTTCCCAAAGGACGTTAAGGCGCTAATTTCCACGTTAAAACAAAATGATTGTGATGCAGATCTGTTTGAAGCGGTACACAGAATCAATGAGAAGCAGAAAAGCATTGTTGTAAGCAAACTAAAATCAATATTAGATGTTAAAGATACTACCATAGCGGTTTGGGGAATTTCGTTTAAGCCGAAAACAGACGATATCAGAGAAGCTCCTTCATTAAAGATTATCGAAGAACTACAGAATATGGGTGCAAAAGTTCATGCATGTGATCCGATTGCAATTGAAAACGCAAAAAATGTTTTAAACAATGTCAAGTTTTTTCAAAATCCTTACGAAACAATTCGCGATTGTGATGCATTGATCGTTGCCACCGAATGGAATGAATTCAGGAATCTTGATATGCGGGCGGTAAAAATACTTCTGAAAAACCCGATTATCATCGATGGACGAAATATTTATGACCCCAAAGAGATGAAGGAGCTTGGGATTTAAATACATGGGCATCGGCACGATAGAACTAATCTCAAAAGCAATCTAAGTGCCCATTCAGCGTTGCGAAACAGCTCAAAATGCTCACATACTACGTGTATGCTCCGCTTTATCACCATTTCGCGCCTTGCTCTGAACCCTAATCTTATTGAGATCGGTTATAATGTGATGCTAAAGTCTTGAAAAAATTGAACACCCTTCAAAGTCTCAAGATCATTTTCCAACAAACCTTTACCCCATTAAATCTGAAGGCCATTTAACTGGGGCAACGAACTCAATGAACCCAAAGAACCCAAGTAACTCAAGCAAACTCAATAAAACCCAATAAACTCAACAAACCCAATAAACCCAACAAACTCAATAAACGCAATATTCGAGGGAGAAAATGAATCATGAAAAGATTTCTATTAATTTGTAGTTTTTGTCTATCATTCATTTTAGTGTTCAATTCACAACAAATATGTTCGGGTGCTGAAAAAACGCCAGCTTCATCTAAAAATCAGCCGGCTGAATCCGGCAAAAAATGGTCAAGCTGGATATCTGCTGATGCATATAAGATCGGAAGTGGTGATATCCTGGAAATCGTGACCTGGAAGGAACCGGATTTTTCAAGACAAGAAGTTTTGGTCAGAATTGATGGCAGGATTAGTTTCCCTCTGCTGGGTGATGTTCAGGCAGCAGGGCGATCACCTCTTGGAGATTCAAAAAGACATCGAAACAGGATTAAAGGATTATGTTGAAAACCCCATTGTCACGGTTACGGTTAAAAATCCTGCTAAGTCAAAAGTTTTATATTTTGGGAGAGGTAAAAAAAACCGGGGAATACCCTCTTGATAAAAGGTCTGACTGTTTTGCAGGCATTTGCCATTGCAGGGGGGTTTACGGATTGGGCGTCAAAAAAAGAAATTATATTGCTTCGATATGAGAATGGAAAAGAAAAGGTGTATAACATCAACTATAAAAAGATCGTAAATGATAAGGATTTCAGTCAGAATATCAGCATAAAGACCGACGACACCATTATTGTTCCTTAGTTTAGGACACAGATAAACACTAGATGAACACAGATTTAATTATATTTAAATAATTTAGAATTTAAACTAATTGTTGAAATTCCAAGACGTATATTTAAGCTTGATTTTTCAATTTGTATCTTGTATTAGCGTTAAAGACGCACCATTGGCGGAAAAATATCCATCAAATCCATGTAACTCCTTTTAGATATAGAAGAAAATAATAATCTGTGAGAGTCTGCCTGCCCTGTAGCTCATTTTGATGGTATTGGGGTGGTTTTATAACCTGAGACCTTTGAAAAATGTTTAATTTTATTCAAGGCCAAGGAAGGCGAAAATTTTAACCACAGACATACATTGAGTATTTCGAGGATTGAAATTTGAGTCTGACGCAGGAATTGTGCAAAAGGGGATGTTTTTCAAAGGTCTCAACTTGGAGGTCATAATGAAATCAAGAATAATTCTCGCCGCAATCTGCACCTTTTTTCTAACCACATCCATCAGCTTCGGATACAAGGCCACCTTCACCCCCAGGCTTTCAGTGAAGGGCGAATATACCGACAATGTTTTGTTGTCAGAGAAACGATAGACGCAATACAAGATGATTATATTACAACCATATCTCCCGGCTTTACCGCTGAATTAATCGGGAAAAAAGGCGACGCAAAGATTTCATATGACCCGTCTTATGCGTTCTATGATCAATTCGATGAATTCAATGGCTGGCGTCACCGGGCGAGATTTTCCGGGATGTACATGACATGACCAAAAACACCCGTTTGGACGTCAGAGATAATTTTTTGTACACAGAAGACCCCATTAGATATGATAATATTGCAGAAATCAGAACCGAAGATCCTACACTTCCCATTGATACTTCAGAAAGAAAGACGAGAAGAATATACACGAGAAATTATGCCAGTGTCGGTCTAAATCATCAGTTTGGAGAGTATCATTCATTCAGGCTGGGTTATAGCTCACTGTCTTCTTAGCAACGATGATCCTGTATATGAAGACAAACAAAATCACAACCCTTCGGCAGGGTTGACGTACTGGTTTGGCCCCAAATGGGGTTTTGATGTCAATGGATCATATACGCGCGGTGAATTCGAGGTTTCGGATAATGTGAATGAGTATCAAGGCAGCGTAAGCTTGCTCAAAAGGTTCGGACAAGCATTTTATAGGATATATCCGGTATTCACAATTGTTGGTTAAATATGATGAGAATCAGGAGATGATACAACATATATTCCCACCATCGGATTTAAGTATGACATCGAAAAGGATATATCTTTAATTGCCGATGCCGGTTATTTTTATACTGACTCTGAACGTAGAGAGAACACATCCAATGCCATCGGAGATCTTCGCCTTATTAAACGATTTGAACACGGAAAATTAAATTTAGCGCTGTTGGGCGGGTATGATTATGATTTGTATGGTGCTGAAACAAATGGGTATGGGGAGTATTATGAAGTCAGCATTTCTTTGAGTCACCAGCTTGCCAAACATCTTAATGGTAATATTTTTGGCTCCTATAGAGATACTAAATATAAAGACCAGTCTGATCGAGAAGACAAAAGACCGACCGCCGGTTTGGGGTTAACATGGCGGGCTTTAGAATGGATGAACATCGGGCTTAATTATCGATTCCGGTCTGTTGATTCGACAATTGATACAAACGACTATGATGAGAACAGGGTAAGTGTCAGAATCACAGTATTTCCCACAGTACCATTCCACACCAGCCGGTATTAACGTGACATTAATAATTTTTAATTTTAAATTTTGAATTTGGGAAAGAGATTCTGAAGAAAAAACGAAATATAATTAAAGAAAAAACGTACCAATTCGCTTTAGATATTATTATCTTATACAAAGAAATGCTGAAACAAAATGAATTTATTCTTTCAAAACAGGTTATTCGATCCGGGACCAGCATCGGCGCGAACTTGGAAGAAGCTTTGGCCGGTCAAAGCAGGAAAGATTTTATTTCAAAAATGGCGATTTCATCCAAAGAAGCTCGAGAAACCAATTATTGGTTAAGGCTTTTAAGAGATAGCCAACTTTGTGAAGGTATCGACTATACAAATTTGATCAATGAATCTGAAGAAATAATCAAAATACTCACCTCTATCGTCAAGACTTCTCAAGAAGGGAATTAATTCAAAATTAAAAATTCAAACTTTTTTATTCCAAAGATCTCCTAAATTATTTAATTCAAAACTAACATTAACAATTCAAAATTCTATTACATAATGAATATTTTAGTAACCGGCGGCAGCGGCTTTATCGGAACAAATCTTGTGACAGACCTTCTCAAAGAAGGCCACAACGTCACAATATACGATAAGCAGAAAAGCGAAACATATCCCGACCTTTGTATTGTCGCTGATGTTCGAGACAAGGAAAAACTGACCCGATTCTATGCGTGGAGTTGACGCGGTGTATCATTTGGCTGCCGAACATCGCGATGATGTTCAGCCCACCTCGCTCTATTATGAGGTCAACGTGGGTGGTGCAGAAAACATGGTCTATGCCCTTAAGAAAAATAATGTAAATCGGTTGATTTTTACCAGCACGGTTGCCGTGTATGGTCTCAACTCAGGAACGCCCAATGAAGACAGCCCTGTCAAACCCTTCAATGATTACGGTAAAAGCAAATACGAGGCTGAAACTATTTTCAACAAATGGGCGGATTCCGACAATACAAATTGCCTTATCACAGTTCGACCCACTGTAATTTTCGGGGAAAAAAATCGAGGAAATGTGTATAATCTTCTTAACCAGCTTTCATCAGGTAAATTTATAAAGGTTGGAAAAGGCATCAACAGAAAATCCATGGCCTATGTTCTTAATCTAACAAGCTTTTTAACCACTCTTTTAAAATCTGAGCCCGGACAATTCGTATATAATTACGCAGATAAACCGGATTTATGTATGAATGAACTCATTGATATCTTTCATAACACAATCGGGAAAAATCATAAGAATTAATTTTAAAATTCCTTACGCCATCGGCCTCATGGGTGGATACGGTTATGATATATTGGCTAAAATAACCGGCAAAACATATCCGATCAGCTCAATTCGCATCAAAAAGTTCTGTGCAGATACCGTTATTAATACCGATAAACTACAAAAAACCGGTTTTGTCCCATCTTATACCTTGGCCGAAGGTCTGAGCCGAATGATCAAAAGTGAGTTTTTATAAAAGATAGGGATGTTGTGTGTTGGACACAGAAGAACACAGATTGGTGAGATTCTTTAATTTAAAAAACATGATAATCCTCTACTCTTAAAATAACAGGTAACCTTATTGTCTGTGAAAAATTCAGGTTATAATAAATGGAGGTAGATTATATGAAATCATCTGTTCGAGAAATAAAAATCGAGCTTCCTGAGGATGTATTTTTATCAGCAAGCATCTCCGAGAATCAGCTCGTAAAGGAAATACGAGAGGCACTTGCCTATAAGCTTTATTCCGAAGGTCGCCTTTCCGGTGGTACAGCAGCCAAATTGGCGGGAATGCCAAGAGTTCAGTTTTTGCTTAAAGCCGGGCAGCAAAACATAGAGTGGCTTCCTTACGGGAAAGATGAGGTGAGGAGAGAAATGTCATAGAATGAAAGTTATTTGCGATACGACGCCTTTTATTGCTTTATCATCCATCGGCCAGATACAGCTTTTAAAAGAAATTTATTCCTCAATAATTGTACCACGGGCCATTATTGAGGAAGTCAGTGAGGGCGGAAGGATCAATGTGCCAGATCTCACTTTGTTCGATTGGGTCGAAATTATTCCGAATATAGCGAATATTGAAAATCGCTTATTATTTCAGCTTGATTATGGAGAGCAACAGGTCGTATTAAACGCTTTAAAATTACAACCAGATTTGGTTTTGATCGATGATAGAATTGCCAGGAATATTGCTGAATATCTTGGTCTACAGGTAAAAGGAACGCTGGGCGTGTTGGTGGAGGCAAAGCGAAAAGGCTTGATTCCATCTTTTAAAGAACCAGCATTAAAAATGAAGGAAAACGGCATTCGCTTTTCGCAACAACTGATTGACGAAATTTCAATAAATCTGAGAGAAAATTAGTAAATTTTAAATCGGCAGGAGTTGATGTAACATGTTAATTTCGTACCGTTGTATGCACATCGTAAATTAACGCCGAAGGCGGTTGAGTTTTATCAGTTTCTTCTGGAAACTGATAAAGAAATCCAGCCAATCTTGCCTGTCGAAGCGAAGCGAAGATTCCGTTATCGGAGCCCCGTTAAATTTTTCGCAGAAAACAAGCGAAGCGAATTTAACCGGGGTAAATCTTTACCCTGTTTAATTCTTGGAAAAGACAGCGTAGCGCATTTATCAGGGCTGTCTAATAAATTTTACAATTTAATTTTTTGTGTCTTAGTGCCTTTGTGTCTTAGTGGCCGAACTGAAGTTATGACAATTTATTGACAGCCATTACATAAAACTCATGAGCAACAATTCGTTTGTCCAATTTAACCGTCTGTAATTTTATCCAAACATTCTTTTTTAAATCCCATCTAAAACCTTGCATGCTTCTTGCATAATTTTCACCTTCAAAGGCTGCTTATTGTTTTTTTGGTAAAGGTCTTCCCTGTAACCCAAAGGGCGGAGCTATATAAAGCTTTAGATCGAGAAATTTTTACCCCGTTAAACATCTCTGGGTTTTTCTGTTTATCTGGGGTCCGTTAGTGAGAGCAGAGCGTATTTCTCTGGGCCAATAAAAACCGGATCACCCATT
>CAVSVL010000007.1:0-36405 GCA_963731025.1 uncultured delta proteobacterium
CGGATGCCATATTCTTTTCGCTTTTTATTGACCATTTTCGCGATGGCGCCACCGGTGGGATAATAAACGCCGGTAATACCGCCGGTACCGATAGTTACAAAGGTTGTTTTGGCCTGTACGGGTGTCGGCGCTCCTCCCATAAAAACGGCAAATCCAAAGACAAGCGCAATGCCGATAATTAAAACTTTTTTCATTTGAACCTCCTTACTCAATATACGGTTACGGGTTGGTAAAAAAACCTGTTCTTTTACAAATTGTTATCTCCCCCTTTCTTTTTATTTTATAAAATAAATAATAAACTTACTGTTAAATTAATCGATAATAGCTCATGCAATTTAGGTGCTATTGAGGAGTTGGGACATCTAATGAATAACATTCAATTAATCACGTAAAATCAAGGTAAGTCAAGATTTAAATATAAAATGTTTATTACTGGTGATGTTTAAAAGGTCAGGGGATTGCATAATTTAAATACTTCATTTAAATAAGTTGAAGATGGAAAAGACGAATAAAATAGACATAAAACCGCAAGTGAGTGTTATCATTCCGACGTACAACCGTGCCTGGATCATAGAAGAGGCCATCGATTCCGTTCTGGCACAGGATTATACAGAATTTGAGTTGATTGTCGTGGACGACGGTTCTACAGATCAAACATCTGATGTTTTAAATGCCTACAGAAACGATATTAAGGTTCTTTGCCAGAAAAATAAGGGGGTGAGTGCCGCCCGCAACCGGGGGATTGCAGAAGCATCCGGAAAATTTATCGCTTTTCTTGATTCAGATGATCTCTGGCTGCCTCAAAAACTTACCGTTCAGATTGAATTTTTTAATCAAACGCCGGATGCGTTGATTTGCCAGACTGAAGAAATTTGGATCAGAAACGGACTCAGAGTCAATCCTAAAAAGCGGCATAAAAAACCTTCGGGGATGATTTTTAAACCTTCCCTAAAACTATGTCTTATCAGCCCGTCGGCGGTGATGATCCGACGAAGTCTGTTCGACAGGGTAGGGGAATTCGATGAAACGCTGCCGGCCTGTGAGGACTATGATTTATGGCTAAGAATCAGTTGCAGGTTTTCGATTCACCTTATTGATGCGCCGCTGATTATCAAACGGGGCGGACATGAAGATCAGCTGTCCAAAGGGACGGGTCTCGACAAGTTTCGAATCAAAGCCATCAAAAAAATCATCAAGAGCGGACTTCTGTCAGAGGATCAACGCCGGGCGGCAGTTAAAACGCTCAAAAAAAAATGTGATATTTATGCAGCCGGATGCCGAAAGCGGGGACGTACGGATGAAGCTAATTATTACACATCGTTGTCAAATAAATATTAGGTAATGGGTAATGGGTAATGGGTGATGGGTTATAAGCGATGGGGATGGGAGGCAAAGCATGAGTGGTTTTAGAGAATTAAAAGTCTGGCAGAATTCAAAGGAATTGGCTGTAAATATCTACAGAATAACTCAAGAAAGTGTATTCAGTCGTGATTTCGGTTTTAAGGATCAAATCAGGCGGGCGGCTGTCAGTATACCGAGCAATATTGCAGAAGGAGATGAACGAGGTTCCAATAAAGATGCTGTAAGATTTTTTTATATCGCCAAAGGATCCTTGGCAGAACTTCAAACCCAAATAGAAATAGCGTTTGAAATAGGTTATTTGAGCGAAAAAAATATGAGAGAATTGTACGATAGTAGTCAAATAATAGGCAAAATGCTTGGAAGTTTGATAAAAGCACGATCACAAAATTTTAACCCATAACCCATAACCTATCACCCATCACCTGTCTTTTATTTCATCCTTTCGATCTCCCTTAATTGCTCTTTAAGCCGTTTTCTCGAAACCGGAACCGATGTTTTTAGCTCCTGAGCAAAAACAGACACTTTATACTCTTCGATCTGCCAGAAATACGCTTCAATGGCGGCCTTTTTTTCTTTTGAAGTACTTGGAGAAAGTTCTTTCAGGAGTTGATTCAGGCTTTCGGTAAACATCTGAATATCATGGGATTTTGCCCGGTCTTTTTCGAAATCAACCACAGCCCTCTGGGCCCGGATTTCCAGGGCCTTCATATATCTTTCCAGATGAATTATCCGGTCGGCATCATAAAGATCCACAAAAGTATCAGGCACCAGTTTGGCAAGTTCAGCTCTTAAACCCTTTAAAAATTGCAGAACGGATCTGTTGGTGTTGTGAGCGGTTTCAAGGGCATAGATTGTGGTTCGTGTCTCATGGTAGGCTTCGAGAACCAACAGGCTTTGATTTAATAATTCTCTGCCTTTAGAAAGGATGGATTGGGCGATAGATTCTGCATAGGCAAAAAATTCATCTTTGGATCGGATGTTTTTAAAGAACAGCTTTTTGATAATACTTTCATACATCCGTTTTTCAAAAAGTGCCGGTCCTCCGAAATAATTGGATTTTTTTTCAATTTCCTTTGGCAGTTTCAGCGTCTTTTTTAAAAATTTCAGATCTTTTGAAAAATGGAGGGTAAAAAGGAGGGCAACCCCTTCTTTGTGAGATTCTATGGCCGTTTCACTGCTTTGAAAGAGGCGCAGATTGACGCTTTTTTCCTTTGGGGAGGCTTTTTGCAGTCCTGGATAAACCAGCCACTGGGCTATATTGTTTTCTTTTAGATCAATGTATTCAGGTAAATCCGGAAAATCCCAACGGGTTATATGGGTCCGTTCCCATTTTATTTTTGCAGCACTCATTTCAGCGGATTCTATGGGTCCGGGCTTATTTGAAACATGACGGCTCAATATGTTCGGATCTCTGTTGGAAAAGAGTTCTTTGCCTTTAGGGTCTGTGATGGATATCCGCATTTTTAAATGATCCGGCAAAAGATCGTCCGGCCATGCGGATGCTGGGATATCGATGCCAAAACGGGCGAAAATAAAATTGCCAAGCGCCGTAATCAAAGAAGTTTTGGTTTTTGGCATTTCACGAATAATGATATCCACTGTATTTGCCACAGGGACCAGTTCTTTTCGAAAGTTTTTGGGAAGACCCTTGATGAGCGTGGTTATTTTTTCCCTGTAAAGACCGGGTACCAGCCATTCGAGAGATTCAGAAGGAACCAATGCCGTCATGGGGGCGGGAATGTTGACGGTGACACCGTCATCTTTGCTTCCGGGTTGAAATCGATAGGTGCAGTCAAGGCTAAGACTTCCTAAATCGATGCGGTCCGGGAAAAGAGACAACTCTTTTTCATCCGGGGCATATCGGGTGATGTCTTCAGGCTTCATCCGAAGGAAATGGTCATTTTCATGTTGTTTTAAATAGGTTCTTAATGTTCGGATATCATAACATCTTTTGAGTCGTTTGATGTAAAAGTCAAACAGATCCGCTTCGCCAACCAGAATATCTTTTCTTCGAATCCGGTCTTCCATATTTTTAACGTTGTCAATTAAGTTCCGGTTGTGAAGCATAAAGTCAAATTTTTCTTTGACATCACCTTCAACCAGCGCACTTTGAATGAAAATCTCCGTTGCCTGCTCGGGGTTAATTCTGCCAAAAGATACCTTCCGTTTGGGGATAATAATAAGACCAAAAAGGGTGACCTGTTCATATGCCACCACCTGGCCTCTCGTTCTCTCCCAGTGTGGATGAAGATAGGTATATTTACACAGGTTCCCCCCCAGTTTTTCCAACCATGTATTGTCGATATTTGCGCATGTTCTGGCGAACAGCCGTGATGTCTCAACCAGTTCGGCGGCTACAATCCATTGCTTTGCCGAGTTGAACAATGATGATCCCGGAAAAATCATCACCTCTTTTCCTTTTGTCGCAAAAAAGATGTTCTTTTCTTTTTTCATCGCGATGTTCGACAATAAACCGCTTAACAGCGATTTGTGAATGGCGGTGTAACGATCACTGAATTCGGTGTTCGAAAGGGTGTTTTTTCCTGTTTGCTGCCTGGGCAAATCGCGTTTTGCGGTCCGGCTCTTTTTGACTGTTTTGTTTTTGTCATCCGGACCATACTCTTTAAGTGTCTCAGAAAGCTGCCCATGGATATCACGCCATTCTCTCATTCTTTTGAAAGAGAGATAGTGGGTCTTACAGAATTTTTTTATGCGTCCGGTTGTTTTTTCTCTTTTTAATACCTCGTGATATTTATTCCAGATGTTGAGCAGGGTGATAAAATCGGAAAAAGGGTCACAGAATATTTTTTGTGCCTGATCCGCTTCTTGTGCTTTTTCAGCAGGCCGTTCCCTTGGGTCCTGAATACTCAAAGCAGAAGCAATCACAATAAGCGCTTCAAGACATCCTTCGGTCTGAGCTTCAATGAGCATTCGAGACAACCTGGGGTCAACCGGCATCTTCGCCATGAGTCGTCCCTTTTTAGTCAGAGAAAAACGCTGTTTCTCTCTTTTCTTTTGGTTTGATTCCAAAACGATGGCGCCCAGTTCGTAGAGAAGATCGAATCCGTCTTGAATGCTTTTTAAAGCGGGTTTGTCGATGAAAGGGAAATTCGATATATCACCGAGTTTTAGGGAAATCATTCTCAGAATGACCTCGGCGAGATTGGCTCTTAAAATCTCAGGCGACGTAAAAAGGGGTCGGTTTTCGAAGTCCTCTTCAGAGTATAGGCGGATGCAGACCCCGTTTTCTACGCGTCCGCATCGTCCTTTTCGCTGATCAGCGCTGCTTTTTGATATGGCGGTCACCGGAAGAGAGGTGGTTCTTGATCTTGGCGTGTATCGGGAAATCCGTGCAAGTCCGGTATCGATGACATATTTAATTCCGGGTATGGTGATGGAGGTTTCAGCGATGTTGGTGGCGACGATGACCTTTCTGCCCAAGCCCCGTGAGAAAACTCGAGACTGCTCCGAAGCTGAAAGCCTTGCAAACAGGGGTAAGACAGCTACGTTTTTATCATTCTTTTCCCTGATAAGGTTACAGGTTTCACGAATATCCTGTTCTGTGGGCATGAAAACAAGCAGGTCTCCGGAAACGGTTTCTTTGAACAGGCGATCCACAGTATGGACAGCCATATCAACATGGGTCTGATCGTCATCGTTTTCAACTGTTGAGTCCATGGGCACATAGCGGACGTCTACAGGGAACATGCGACCGGATACTTCGATGACCGGCGCATGGTCAAAGGCTTTTGAGAATTTTTCGGTATCGATGGTTGCAGAGGTGATAACAACTTTTAGGTCGTTTCTTTTTTTTAAAAGGGTCTTTAAAATGCCCAGGATAAAATCGATGTTCAGGCTTCTTTCATGGGCTTCATCAACAATGATGGTATCATATTCATTCAAATACGGGTCATTTTGAGTTTCAGCCAGCAGGATACCATCGGTCATGATCTTGATAAATGCATTGGGGCTCGTTTTATCCTTGAATCTGATTTTGTAGCCGACCGACTTACCCAACGACTCTCCGAGTTCCTCGGCAATCCTTTTCGAGACCGTCATTGCGGCAATTCGTCTGGGCTGGGTGCAACCGATCTTCCCGTCGATTCCGCAACCTGCGGCGATACAGAACTTCGGTATCTGTGTGGTCTTTCCGGAACCGGTCTCACCGGATATGATGACCACCGGATGGTTTGAGATAGAATTTATGATTTCATCTTTTTTGGAAAGAATCGGGAGGGCGTCGTTATAGACCAGTTTGGGCCGGTTGATGTTGCGCCACGATCTTTTTTTAATGGATCTTTGAAGCTTTTTCTCAAGAAGAATTATCTTTTTGTTAATCTTTTCATTGGGGGGTGTTTGCGTTTTCCATGGTTTTTTAATACGGGCTATTTCACGGCCAATTTTGTGTCTGTCTGCAATCAGGGCTTTTGGTAACAGCGACTCGATTTTTTTCAACATATTACTCAAGTTTTACAGTCTTCACTTATTTGAGGGGTCGGGGAGTTTTTCTCCTAACTCCTTGAATATAGCGGAATGGATAATCTTTTTTTAAATCGGATGCTGTTTGACCCGCCTGCCACGTAAGGCACGAGCGGGCAGGGTGGCTTAGGGATCGTTAGAAAAAACAGGCGCATACTGAAATTGTTGCTTTAAGAGAATTTTAAAATGATTCAGAGAACCTATTGATATTTAAAAGATAGTTTCCTGTTTTTACTTTATGATCCCTTGCCGCGAGTTCATGCGGTTTAAAAAAAGATTATCCATGGAGCGAGCGTTTAGAAAAACTCCCCGACCCCTCATTTATTTATTTCCATGCTGAAAGGATGAAATATTTTCAGGAAGATTTACCATATGCGTTCCTTGAAATTCAAGGCAGCGGCCAACGTAATAGGCTTCAGGCAGCTTTTTTTTAACATTTTCAAAACCATCATCCGGGCATGCAAACAACAATTCGTAATCTTCTCCTCCGGCCAGGATCATTTCTTCGGGTTTTAAGTGGTACTTTTCACAAAATGAAACAAGTGCCGGGTGGAACACACTCGGTCTTAAATCGAGTTCTATCGAAACTTCGGAAGCTTCCGCAACCCTTTTTGCATCACCGGCAAGACCGTCACTGACATCAATGACACAGGCCACCTGGTTTTCTGCCAGTATATGAGCAGCATCGAATCGGGCAGAAGGGGATTTGAATTTCTCTGTCAGTTTTTTAAATGTATGGTCTCTTCGGATCAGTGAAAATAAACCGGCACGAGCAAGGCCCAGCGACCCTGTGCAATAGAGTCCGTAGCCGGGAAGCGCTGCAGAACGTTTTGGAAATATGTCGTCACGTCCAAGACCAACGGCAAAAAGATCTAATGTCACTTCAAGCCCAAGGGAAATATTGCCGCCACCCAGTGTGCAGTTGTGTTTTGCAAGGGATTTTTTAATACCCTTGTAGATGGTCTCTACAATTTGGTCCGGGATATGGTCCGGAAGTCCAAGATTGACAAAGAGACTTACAGGTGTTGCATAAGAAGCTGCCAGGTCGCTGAGCGTAACTTCAACGGCTTTGCTGCCCACCTCCTGAGGGGTCTGCCAGTCAAATCTGAAATGAACCCCTTCTTTTTGCGTGTCTGTTGTGATGACAGGACGATCCAATGATTTTAAAAGACAGGCATCATCACCGGGAGCGACGTCAAGAAATGGGTCTGACGGCATATCTTTAATCAGTTTCTTGATCAATGCGAACTCATCGTTCCACGGTGAGACAATCGTTGAAGGGGGAACGCATCCACAGGCAGATGAGACTTGCAAAGCCTTTTGCAAAGGCTCCTTTGCCAGGGTAATAACACTGATGACCGCAACGCCCGCAGCACCTTGCTCGATACAGGATGCAGCGGTGGTTTCATCAATACCCCCAATGGCAACGACAGGGACCGGTGATGCCGTTACCACAGCTCTTAGACCCGAAAGACCAATAACTTCTTTTGCATCTTTTTTGGTCTGGGTTGAAAAAACAGGGCCTGCACCGATGTAGTCACAACCTGACAGATCCGTATGATGGAGCTCATCCATGTTGGATACGGATATTCCAACGATGGACTGCGGTCCTAAAATACGTCTGGCCAGGGCCGGGTCTTCATCTTCCTGGCCAAGGTGAACTCCATCGGCTGAAACCGCCTTGGCAAGAAGGATATTGTCATTGATAATAAAGGGAACAGCATTGCATTTACAGATATTTCTTATGGCGGCAACCTCTTCGAAAAACCGCGAAGAAAAAGATTTGTTGCGGTATTGTATCATGGTTGCTCCGGCACGGATAGCGCTCTTCACCTGCTGTATCGGAGGGAAACCGGGAACATCTTGTTCGGTAATAAAATAGAACCGAAGTGCTCTTTTTAATTGATTCATCAGCATCTTTGTTGCAGTTCACAAAACGGGTTGAAAATTCGATAACATTTTAGCACTTTGAAAACATCACCGCTTCAGGTATTATGGAGTGTTGTGTCTATAAACACGGGATTCGCCAAGAGCCTTTGCAAGAATTCGATGTCCTTTGGGCGTCAAATATAAAAACAACCTGTTTTCTTTACTTAATCTTTGTTCAACAAAGCCTTTTGCCATCAGTGAAGAGAGTGTTTCATTGACTTTTTCGTTGATCAATTCGGGATCTTTTAATAAATCCACAAGACTGGTGTGCGTATGTTTTTTGTCGGCAATCGATCCCAGTATTTTGAGTTCACTTTCGGACATTCCAGGCCGACGCTTGTTGTCTTTTAAAAATTCCCGTTGAGACGTTTCAAAACCATATTCTGTTTTAATGGGAATGATAATGGTATTATCTTTTTTATCTTTTTCGGTTTTTTGTGAGGGTTTAACGAATACAATCTCTTTAAATCTAAATAAGACAAAAGCGAAAATAAGACAGATGCCGTTAAAGACCAGCAGATTCATCGGATTTTTTTGTGCGGTGGACAGCAGATTGCTGGAGATGATATTCAGAAAGAGGGGAACGGTTAACGCTGCGACAATTCCCAGCAAACAGCGACCGAGGATCGCCCGTAATACCGGTGGCTTGTGATTTTCGCTGAAGAAATAGTTCGTTAAACCTGCCAGTGTTCCGGATATTACCATGACGCCCAATACCAGGATTATAAAAGTGCCTGAATAAGATGTCAATTCCAGCATTCCAAAATTCCATTCTTCCATAAAAAGTTTATTTTGGCCTGCCCCATAAAAAGCTTTTTTGCTATATTGTGGCGCTAAGCTTATATTAGAAATCCACCCAAACTTCAAGCAGACCTTTTTCTGCCCCTGGATATTTGCGACTTAAGTTAATGACTTTGATCTTGCTTGCATTAAGATTCTTAACAGATTGAAAAAATGTGGTTAAATGTTTCTTTAAAAGAAGCGCACCTTTTCTGTCCTGATCATGAAAGAAACGAATATCTTGATTCTTATAGTTAACCTGTTGGATCCCTGAGACCTCGAACCCGTTTTTTTCTAGAAAGGCAGAAAAATCTTCAATCAACTTTTTATTTTCTATATCCGAATAATGCAGATATACTGTGTACTTATTATGTTGTATCATGTCTTGAGGTTCATTTGATCCGGTCGGCTCTATCTTAGAAGACGAAGGTGGCGTGTCACCGATCTTGGTTTTTTCCTTTAAAGAATTTACTGTTTCAGTTAATTTTGTAAGGTCCGAGTTTATCTTTTGCAGATCAGACATCACGACGTCCGTTTTATTCAGAAGTGTTTCCGACGTCACGGAAATTTTATCCGTTTTTTCCAGAAGCGTTTCCGATATCACAGGCATTTTATCTGTTTTTTCCCAGGCCAGGCTGATGATCAAAAGCGTGACACTGACACCGATCAATAAACCTGCAAGCAGCCAAAGCCAGGCAAATCGTTTTTTAAGTGACAGCGCAACCGATTTTGATAATGTGTTAACGAGCAGCTTTAGCTCATTGACAGAGATTTCAACATTTGATGGTTCGTTATTCATCTTAATTCTCGCTTTTTTTGATAGTTATCAAAAAAAGATGGATATATCTGGGATCGAGATCGTTACGGGATACGTTTCCGTATTCGCTTTCAATTTCTTTGAAAAGATTTTCAAAAGATTGCCCCAGTCTCTGGGAAATTTCGTATTGCACGAGTCCTGTCTTGCTTGATACCCAGTCTAAAAACGATTCTTTTAGGGACAGACTCGTTTTACGCGGTTGTTCTTTATCCGACCAAATACCATCAAAAAAACCTCTGAAATTCATCAGTGGTCAAGGGGATAAGTTTTTCCGAAAACCCTAAGACATGCCTGGCCCAGAGGGTCAATATAAAATTTTTATATGTCAGATAACCCTTCGTTGCCGGATCGGGTTCTACTGAAATTAAGGAAAAAAGCTCATCAAAAGCGATAAGTTCGTTGAGCATCGTTTCTGTGTTTTTAATGTCATCAATGGAAATAAATTCTCTGTATAGTTCGCCTGTTTTATAATTGTCGTAAAACAACGGTTTTTTAATGAGAAGTCCTCCCAGCACCCCCATCCATTCTTCTCCCCAGAAGCCCAGGAGTAGGCCTTTGCTGTTAAACCAGCTCGTTTTCAGCCATCTTTCGGCCCGCCATTTCAGTTCCAGGGCAAGTCCGAATCCCAGTCTGAAAATACTCGGAAGCGGATAGTTTTGTATGAGTGCGGTGAAATGCCCCATATCATGTTTATCGTCATCTTCAATCAGTTTCTCAAGCCCGATACTCAAATAACCACAGGCCTTTTTAACCATTTGTTTAAGTTCGTCTTTTTCCCGGATGGTTTTTTGATCCGCGGATATAATCCGATTGCAAAGACCGGCAAATTCGATTTGGATCTGCTCCAAAACATCATCTGCTTGAATATTTTTCAAAGCGACAGTGAAATGATTTTCTTCTTCTATAACCCCTGTATGATATAGCGGAACAGGAAAAAAAAGTCTTCGATCCGGGTCTTGAGTAATGAATTTATTGTCCTGTCTTTTAAAATCGCGAACTTTCATCGGCTGGTAAATGCCAATGGCTTCTTCATGGGGCAGAAATCCTTTTTCAGCCAGTCTTACATTTCTCAACCTGTACGCTTCCTCTTCGGACTCGGCAGGTATGATGCCGGAAGACTCCAGCAGCACTTTTTGGTATGTAATGTGGTCATTGTCTGCGAGCGTTTTGAGATATTTTAAGAGAAATGCATCGCGAATCTTTTTATCGGTTTCATAGGATTCATCCCCATCTGATTCGATAGCTGTCGGCTCGTCGAGAAACCTTACATAGAACATATCGTCCAAGGTAATAAATGCATCGCCAAGTTCGGATGGATCCTGATCGTGTTCTCTGATTTTAACTTCAATATTTTTGGATAAATAGAATTCCATGAATTCGGTTTTTTTATCCAGAGACCATTTCATGAAACGATTCGGATCGACTTTAAATAAAAGGTCAAACCATCTTGTTATGGATGTAATTTCAATTCGATCCTTTTCCCAAACTTCAAGATCAATAATATATTCCCACTGTTTGTTGGATGCCAGATATAAAAGTGGATGGGAATCTTCAATTCCAATGTTGTGAATTAAAAAATAAAAATCCTCTTCTGAAAATGAATGGACAAGGGCGGTGGATTGGTTCGAGTTTAAAATAGAGTTAAGCATCTCTTCAGGGGGCAGAGATAGAAGTTGTTTTCTTTGCTTTGCCAGATTTTCTATTCGGGCAATAATTTTTTTATGTTCAATTTTTTCATCCATTGGTCGTTTAGCCCCAAGAAAAACCATGGTAATGGTTTAGACTTTTTGAAGCATTATCGCTTCAGGTATAATTAAATTTTTACTGAAAGAACTCGTGAATAAGGTCTCGTAATGAAAGAACCTGCCCGGACAATTCATAAAGGTCTCTGCTTTAACAGAAGAGGTTCATTCATAAAGTTAAATCGCCGATGGTTCTTTCAAAACGATCCCTAATTCACTCAGACAGCTTCCAGTCAAAAATTTAATCATACCTGAAGCTCCTTTGAAATCGATTTGTTTTAAAGGGCTAACCTATTATAAGTCATGTGATGTTGCTTCTATTAATATATCTCAGAAGAAGCGAAAATCAAACCCCGTTTTCATATAAAACCGGATCACCTATGTCTGCGGACTCCAGGGTGCAAATTTTAAAAGCAGCAGTAAGCCGGGAACCGCAATTATGGTACAAAGGATAAAGAAGGTTTCCCAGCCCAGATGTTTAACCATAAATCCGGTGGGTGCCGAGGCAATCACCCTCGGAACACCCATGAGACTGCTGAGCAGTGCATATTGAGTGGCGGTAAACCTTTTATCGGTAATACTCGCCATAAATGCCACAAAAGCGGCAGTTCCCATTCCGCTGCTGAAGTTCTCAAATGTAATGACGGCCGATAGTGCAAAAAGGCTGTTGCCGATTCGTGCCAATATCGCAAAGCCTGCGGTGGAAATCGCCTGAAGAAAACCGAAAATCCAGAGGCTGCGATTGATTTTAAGCCGAAGCATCATCACGCCGCCGACGATAGTTCCTGCCACGGTGGCCCAGAATCCGAACAGTTTTACCACGGTGCCTATTTGAGTTTTGGAAAAACCGATATCGAGATAAAACGGTATCGTTATGGCACTGGCCATGGTGTCGCCGAGCTTATATAAAAGAATAAACGCCAGTATCCAAAAGGCACCCTGCCGGTTGAAATATTCAACCAAGGGCAGCACGACGGCGTCTTTTATGGTTTTCGGAGCGCTATCATGAATATCGGGTTCCGGTGCCAAAAGTGTGGTTAGAACTCCCGGAAGCATACAGGCCGCCATCACCTGATAAACCATGAAAAACGGCATGTGGTCGGCCATGATCAGACCGCCGCCGGAAGCCAGAAGCATCCCCACCCGGTATCCATTGACATACAATGAAGCGCCCAGTCCGAGCTCTTCATCCGGAAGATCTTCTCTCCGGTATGCATCAACAACAATATCCTGTGAAGCGCTGAAGAAAGTTACCAGAAAAGCGATAAAAGCCATCATCCAGGGGCTTTTTCCCGGATTTGTAAATCCCAATCCTGAGATGGATAACATCAAGGCCACTTGAGCGACGAGAAGCCATCCTCTTCTTCTACCCAAAAACGGCAGTGTAAACCGGTCCAGAACAGGGGCCCAGAGGAATTTTAGCGTATAAGGCAGACCCACAAGAGCCATCATGCCGATAACGGTCAGATCCACACCTTCTTCTTGCATCCATGCCTGAAGTACGGTGATGGTCAGAAGAAGCGGCAGACCGCAGGAAAAACCCATCAAGAGGGCGACCAGCATGCGGCCGCTGCAAATAACGTTGATTATGGATCTGATATTATAATTCCTCGAGTTGCGACGGCGTTACAACCGAACCATAGGTTTTTTTCAGCACCAACAGACCTTCCTTTTGTTCTTTTAAAATATCTAACAGTTTGCCGGAAATACCGGGTTCTTTACCATATGCTTCTTTCTGCATGTCTATTCTGGCAACGATATTGTCAATATATAAAGAAAACTGCTTGATATAAAGCTCTTGCGTATAATCCTTGTCGATGATTGATCGAAACAGATTGTAAAGATCATCGAACTTCGGAAGATACCCTATGGGGGATTCGATGGCATTTACTTCATTGTTGACCAGTCTTTCCAGCCAGGCCAACCAGACCTTGACATCTCTTTTTTCCCCAATAAGTTTTTTGGAAGTTCCGCCTCTGGCTTCATGTGTCAAAAAATAATTCAATCCGGCCATCACCGGCTTTTTGTCTTCTGCAATTTTATTGTTTCCGAAAAAATCAAATTGAGCATCCAGATAATCAGTCAGAGAGCCGGGGATGAAGGGGGCATTGGCCCATGGAGACCGTTTGACCCCGGTGGCACCGACTTCCGTTGCTGTTGCAGCGGACACGATGCAGGCGCCGATGGCAACGCCGTGGTCCGGGTTTTTCGCCGCCCAAACGGGAGGCATGGTATCACTATCCCGGCCGCTGTAGGTCACCACTCTTGTTTCGACACCGTTCGGGTCCTCGGCTAGTTCCGAATAATTTGGCAGAGCGGAAGAAGTTAGGGTGCATCTTGAGTTGGGGTGTGACATGGGTATCTCTTTGCCATCTTTATCGGTCATTCCTTTTTCCCAGTGGCCTTGAAAATTCTTCCCTCTAAGTGGAGGATCTTCACCGTTTCCGGTCCATTGGGGAACACCGTTTTCATCAATGAGAACATTGGACCAGATCACTTCCGTACCCGGTTCTCTGAGAAGTTTCATAAGAAAAGGATCGCCTTCCCAGTTAACATCTTCGACAATACCGAAGATACCGCATTCAGGGTTGATCGACCGGATGCTGCCGTTTTCGTCGATCCACATCTGCGCAAGGTCGTCGCCCACGAAATGGTTGCCTGCCATGGCTGTTGTGGTTTTGCCGCAACCGCTGGGTGCGGCGCCGGCACACCAGGTAATACGGCCCCCGGTCCCGTCTATACCGGTAATAAACATATGTTCCGATAGTTCATGGCCCCTGTTTTCATATACGGCTTTATCAACGGAAAATCGATGATTGCCTTTTTTCATGAGCAACGTATTCCCTGCATAAGTACAATTAAAGGCGTATGTGGTTTGAAAACTTCGATCCATATATACACGCGCATTGGGCAGATCTTCAGGTCTGTTTCGGCCTTCACTGTGAATGTTGGTGTAAAAGTGGCCCAATCGATCCACCTCATTATCGAAAGCAGAAAATGCATTTCGGTATAGAATTTCAGCACTATGGGTTACATATGCCGAACTTGTAATCTCAAGAGCCGGGTTTGATGCCGGTGAACCCACAGGACCCCGGGAATAGAATCCCACAATCATGGTTTTGCCCTGCATGATACCGGTCATTTTGTCCCTGATATCTATCAGTGCTTTTGACCGATCCATTTTATTGGCAAGAGAACTGATATGTTCTCCTTCATTTGCGATATAAAACGTACGATCGATAATCCGTCCCTGTTCGTCTTTGAGATCAAAATGAATGGTATGGTTTTCCATTGGAAGTTCGGCCTCTTCTCCATTGCGCAATGCCAATTCCCTGATATGGTTTTTATCGGACTCGGATCCGGTATTGATAAAAACGGCATCGGGTTTACACATGGCGATGGAATTTGCGATTTTAATGACCACTTCCGGGTGGGTAATTTTTTGTATCCTCGATAGACTTGTTGCATCTAATTTGTTCTCAAAAAGTTGCGTGGCTTCTTTTAACGTTTTAATGCCTCCAACTTCAACGGCAATATCAATCCCTTTCTTTTTTTGGAACATTCGTATTCTCCTTATTTTGATCTATTGTCCGATAGTTTTTCAGGATAATTCCGGCTAATATGAATCAATAATGATATCCTCCAACTTTCTCTTGGGTACATGGTGGACGTTTGCGCTGTCCCGCCAGTACCGGATACTGTTATCACTATCGACGGTTTCAATCACAACGTCTTCTTTGGGTGTTCCGATTGCGATGACAAGAAGTATTTTAAACCGAACGTCAATGTTGAGCAGGCTTCGAAGCTGTTGGCGCTTTATGGATGCGATCATGCATCCGGCAAGTTCTTTTTCTCTGGCGCCCAAGAGAATACTCTGACTGGCAATACCACAGTCGTATCCCACATAATCATTGGCTTTTTCGGAATCACTGAGAATGATAATATACCCCGAAGGTCTTTCCCCTTTCTTCGGGCCTTTCCAGTCCTTAAGATATCCAGCCCAGCTCAGACATGAAAAAATTTGAGAATTTTTTTGGGAATCAACGGAAAGGATGTATCTTAATGGTTGTAAATTCGCTGCTGAGGCTGATAGTCGTGCAAGATCAACCAGACCTGTTAAGGTTTCCAGGTTTAAGACTTGATCCTGGTAAAATCTGCGGAAACTTCTATTTTTTTTTATTAAGTCTGCGATCATAAAACGGTTTTCCCTTATGTATCAAAACACTTTAACTTTTTGAAAACATTACCGCTTCAGGTAAAATTAAACTTTTGCTGAAAGAACTCATGAATAAGGGCTCGTAATGAAAGAACCCGCCCAGGCTATTGATAAAGGTCTCTGTTTTAACCAGAGATTTCATCCATAACGTCAAATCGCCTATGGTTCTTTCAAAACGATCCCTAATTCACTCAGACAGCTTCCAGTCAAAAATTAAATCATACCTGAAGCTCCTTTAAAATCAATTTGTTTTAAAGGACTAAATTATAACCATTACCTTTATAAAAATTTCTCATCCTGATACACTCTATAGGTATTTACGGACATAAGGGTGTGGAACTTTAATAGATAACAACAATAAGACATCAGTCGTGTTTTATTTCAACAGGCATATGTTGACGGATCCAGATCAAAACTTTATCAAATTCCGATCTGAGTTCGGCAAGCGCTTTCCCTCGGTGGCTGATACTGTTTTTTTCTTCTCTGGTTATTTGTGCAAAAGTTTTGTTATACGGTGGATAAAAGAAAACCGGATCATAACCAAATCCATTTGAGCCGGCAGGTTCCGTGGTGATGAGGCCTTCGCATCGGGCTTCGTAAGTCAGGGCAGGGCCTGTTGGGGCAGCGATGGAGATGACACATTCAAAGGCGGCCTTTCGGTTTGATTTCCCTTCCATCTCGTCGAGCAGCTGTAAATATCTTTGTTCATCTGTTGCATTTTCGCCGGCATAACGTGCGGAATGGATTCCGGGTGCACCGTCTAAGGCTTCCACTGTCAGCCCTGAATCATCAGCCAGTGCCGGTAGTCCCAGGATCCTGGCTGCAAAACTTGCTTTTTTATAGGCATTCTCATCAAAGGTGTCCCCATCCTCTTCCAAATGGGGAATTGGACCAAAATCATCGAGATTTTTAATTTCGACTGGAAATCCTTTTAAAAGCGCCTTGATTTCAAGTGTTTTTCCTTTATTACGAGTTGCAATAACCAGAATTATCGGGTGTCCCATTCAAACCTCACATTCATGTCAAAAAAATTTAATAAATATGATACTATAAATCATGGTCGGATATTTGTAAAGTTTTTTCAATTGTTTGTCGGATTCCAGAAAATTCTTTACACGATCGACGATGGTGATATATTAGCTTGATTTTGCATGCCAAATATTAAAAGATGGCGATTATGGTTCGATGCCGTTTCAAAACCTATCATTTACGAAGAGACAAAGGCCAAGGAAAAGACGATGCATAAACTGCTGACCAAACAATCCGGTTTAAAGATGCTGCTTTTAGGTAACGAAGCCATCGCTCGCGGTGGTCTTGAGGCCGGAGTGGCGGTGGCCACTACGTATCCCGGGACCCCATCTTCGGAAATTTCGTTAAACTTTTTCCAAATATCTCAAGAAAGCGAACTTTATTTTGAATACAGTACCAATGAAAAAGTCGCTCTTGAGGTGGCGGCGGCTGCTGCGAATTCCGGCGTTCGCAGCATGTGCGTGATGAAGCATGTTGGAATGAATGTCGCTGCAGATGCCCTGTTGACGCTGGCGTATGTCGGGGTTAAGGGAGGCTTGGTGATTGTTACTGCCGATGACCCGTTTATGTTTTCCAGCCAGAACGAACAGGACAACCGTTATTACAGCAAACTATCCGGTCTCCCCATGATGGAGCCGTCTTCGGGTCAGGAAGCAAAAGATATGATGGTTGATGCGTTCGACCTTTCCGAGCAGCTACAGTTGCCTGTTATTTTCAGAACGACCACGAGGATCAACCATTCCACCGAAATCGTATCCTTGGGAGATATCAGGGAACCGCAGACAAAAGGTGATTTTAAAAAAGATCCGTTCAGTTATGTTACCGTACCTGCGGTTTCAAGAAATTTGCATGCCAAGCTCCTTGAAAAACTCGATAAAGCCGAAAAAATATCTGAAAATTCAAAATACAATATCATACACGGAGAGGGTGAATGGGGAATTATATGTAATGGTGTGAGCTGCAACTATGTTTTTGATGCCGTAAAGGATCTGGATATCGAAAACAGCGTTAGAATATTGCGCATCGGATTTTCACACCCACTGCCTCGGGTTTTGATCCAAGATTTTTTAAAAACATGTCAAAAGGTGCTGATCGTAGAAGAGGGCGAACCTTTTATGGAAGAAACGGTCAAAGCATTTGCCCAGGAAAAAGGACTGACGCTTTCCATCAAGGGAAAGGAGGACAATCTTTTTTCGCGCCTTTATGAATACAATCCAGCACTTGTCCGCGAATGTCTCGCCGCATATTTCGGTGTGAGCCATACACCTCGTGCCGGTGTCGATCTTTCTGATATCCCCGAAATTCCACAGCGCCCCCCTAGCTTGTGTGCAGGGTGTTCCCACAGAGCCACGTTTTATGCGGTTCAAAAAGCAGCAAAAGGGATGGAAACGATTTGTCCCACAGACATCGGCTGCTATACCTTGGGGTTTATGCCGCCGCTCTCCACCGGAGATTTTCTGATATGCATGGGATCTTCCGTGGGCACATCCTGCGGGTTTTCAAAGGTTACCAACAAAAAAGTCATCTCTTTTATCGGGGATTCCACGTTCTTTCATACCGGAATACCCGGTTTGATCAACGCGGTCTTTAACAATCACAATTTCACCCTGGTTATTCTTGACAATGGCATCACGGCCATGACCGGCCATCAACCCCATCCAGGGGTTGACATGAAAGCGCTGAACTTTGAAGGATATGCCAGGGTATCCATTGAAGACATTGTTAAGGCTGTCGGTGTAAAACATGTTTCTACCATCCGGCCGTACCGGGTTAAAAAGAGCATCCATGCCATCAAAGACGCCCTGATGTATAAAGGGGTTTCGGTGATTATTTCCCAAGAACCATGCACATTGTTTGCCAAAGCCCTGAAAAAACCACGAGGAAAACCCTTTTTTGTCAGTGAAAAATGTAAAGGACACAGAGATTGCATCAACGACCTGGCATGTCCCGCCTTTTTTATCAAAAAAAACAGGGTTAACATCGATCCGGTGCTGTGTTCAGGCTGTAGTGTCTGTGCTCAGATTTGCCCGGAACATGCAATATTGCCTTTAAGGGATAAAATTTGAATTTCGATGAAGACGACTCATCACCATATATTTTCAAAAAGGCGATATGAATTTTAACATCGCAGTGTGACCCGATATTTTAGGATGTGTAACCTATTTGAAATTGTATAAAAAACAAATGGAAATAACATGAAACCAACAAGACTCATTTTAGTGGCTGTAGGAGGGCAGGGGAATCTTTTGTCTTCAAAGGTTATCGGAGAATCCGCACTGCTGGCAGATGTTCCGGTTCGTATGAGTGAAATACACGGCATGGCCCAAAGAGGGGGGGTTGTTGAATCCAGTATCGTGTTCGGAGATGCTAAAAGTACCATTATTTCAGATGGAGAAGCCGATGTCCTGGTCGGATTTGAGCCTTCGGAAACGCTTCGAGCCCTGAACAAGTGCAATTCCAGCACAGTGGTCATTTCCAATCTGGCACGGCTGTCGCCGTTTACGGTTACTGTTGGAAGCGGGGTTTATCCAGACCTGAAAAACTTGCAGGCATTGATTCGCGCCAAGACAGCGAACCTTATCGCCTTTAATGCAGAGGTTCTCGCACGGGAAGCCGGGAATGTCCTGGCCGTTAATATGGTTCTACTGGGTGCCTTGATTCAGACCGGCAAGATCCCTTTGAACAAAGAAACCGTCCAAGAAGCCATCCGGACAAAAACGAAAAAAGCCTTTGTAGAATTAAACTTAAAGGCTTTCGAACTCGGATATTTCAAGGCCGAGAAGATGGGTGAATGATGTTTTTTTCTAAAATTTAGTTTAAATATATTGGGTCGGATCTGAAACACCGGCTTCTTTAAACCCTTTTTTCCTTAATTGACAACTGTCGCACCGACCGCAAGCCTGACCTTGAGGGAAAGGATCATAGCAGCTGTGGGTTAATGCATAGTCAATCCCCAATTCAATCCCCTTTTGAATAATTTCTGCTTTGGTCAATCGGATGAGGGGCGTTCTTATCCTGATTTTTGTGTCGCCCTCCACACCCGCTTTTGTGGCAAGGTTGGCCATTCGTTCAAATGCGTCGATATATTCGGGCCTGCAATCCGGATATCCGCTGTAGTCAATGGCGTTTACGCCGATAAAAATATCGGACGATTTGAGAACCTCGGCCCATGCCAGAGCAAAGGAAAGGAAAATCGTATTTCTTGCCGGAACATAAGTAACGGGTATTTCCCGGGTCATCTCCTGCTCATCCCTGTCTTTTGGCACATCAATATCATCCGTAAGAGATGAACCGCCTATTTGTTTTAAATCAATGTTGATGACAAGGTGCTTGGTGACACCGATGGCGTTGGCTACTTTTTGGGCGGCTTCAAGTTCAAAGGCGTGGCGCTGTCCATAGAAAAAACTCAAACTGTAGATTTTAAAGCCTTCGTATTTGGCTATTGCCATGGCAGTGGTGGAATCGATTCCCCCGCTGGAGAGTACGACCGCTTTCCGGGCTGAATTCATATCCGAATCATACTCCTCTTTTTCTGTTCGGCCATATTATTGTATGCAATTGGAGATGAAGCCTGACGTTCAGGTTGTCCTCAAGTATCCAATCTGCAAGATCAGCGGGTGACATGATTCCGGATGCCGGAGAAAAGAGAACGTGATCTCCTAAAAATTCCGGGCAATGTAACGTGATGATATTTTTGGCATACATGTAATCTTCACGGTTTCCAACGACAAATTTAATCTGATCTTTTGAGTGGAGCCTTTTAAAGTTTTTCAGATCATTTTTTTCGGATTCATTACTCGAGGGACATTTTATGTCCACAATTTTTATACACCTCTCGTCAACCCGACTGATATCAAGGCTTCCGTTGGTTTCCATCATAACCATATACCCATTTTCAAGCAGCTTTGAAATCAAAAGAGGGGTTTCGTTTTGGAGCAAGGGTTCGCCGCCGGTAATTTCCACTATAGCGCAATTGAAGGTCAAAATCCGATTCATGATCTGGGAAATTTCCATCTCTTCCCCTTCTTCATAAGCATATTGAGTGTCGCAGTATGAGCATCTTAAATTGCATCCGGTTAGCCTGATGAATGTGCAGGGACGGCCGCTGTATATGGATTCACCTTGTATGCTGTAAAATATTTCGTTGACTATAAGAGACATTCAACTCCTCATGGGTCGGCGTGTCTTTATTTGTTGACGTATAGGTGTTTACAATAAAAACTCCTCGACCCATCAATTCGCTTTAACTATCATCAATTATTGTATAAATATATTAATACCATTCTAAAATTAAGAAGTAAACCTTAACATTTCGTTTGTAGAAACATTGAAAGTTTGTTTAAGTAAAAATGAATGTTATTTTTAAAAATAATATAACACTTTCGCTTTGTGAAAACATTACCGCTTCAGGTATAATTAAATTTTTTCTGCAAGAACTCCTGATTAAGGGCTCGTTTGATCTTCGCTTTAGTAACGACTCGTTTTTAGCACGAGGGTTACCCGACGGCCAAACAGAAGGGTCTTCAAAACGATTAATTTTACTGAAACTGTCTGAGTGAATTAGGATCATTTTGAAGACCTTAAGTGATTTAACGTTAGGATGAACCTTCTATTAAGCTAAATCTTATTAAGAGCCCGTGTCGGTTCTTTCAAGCCCTTATTTACGAGTATTAAGAAAATTTAATTATACCTGAATTTTAAAAGTGGAGTTTCAAATCAAATTTAGTGATAACATAGGTGAAGCATGACTGGAATATGTTTGCTTAAAAATACCATTCAGGAATATGCTTGGGGTTCGTATACGGCCATTCCGGAACTTCTGGGAAATGATTCTCCCGCCAACACCCCCCAGGCGGAACTTTGGATGGGTGCCCACCCCAAGGCGCCTTCTAAGGTAAAATGCAACGGAAAGTGGCTATCCCTGTTGGAATTGATTGAAAAAAAATCCCAGGACATTCTTGGGGAAAAAGTGGATCGAAAGTTTAAATACAGGCTCCCCTATCTATTTAAAGTGCTTGCTGCTGCGAAACCGCTTTCTATCCAGGCCCATCCCAGCATAGGTCAAGCCAGAGAAGGTTTTGAAAGAGAAAACAAGCTCAAGGTTCCGTTGGATGCGCCCGATAGAAATTACAAAGATGACAATCACAAACCCGAGTGTATCTGTGCATTGACCCCTTTCTGGGCGCTAAACGGTTTTCGAAAAATTTCCGACATAATTTTCCTTATGGACAAAATATGTCCGCCGGGTTTAAAAAAGGACTTGGATCTCTTTCGTCAACAACCGAATTCCAGAGGATTAAGAAATTTTTTTAAAGCGATGATGGTGATGGATCGTACGACACAGAAGCAGATTGTCAACGATGCCGTTAAACATGCCAATCAGTTGAAAGACAAAAACAATGCGTATCAGTGGGTGATCGATCTGAACGAAGAATATCCGTTGGATATCGGCGTGTTATCTCCCATTATGTTGAATCTGATTTGTTTGGAACCGGGTCAGGCCATGTTCCTTCCGGCCGGAACACTTCACGCTTATCTGGATGGTGTCGGCATAGAATTAATGGCAAATTCGGACAATGTATTACGGGGTGGACTGACACCAAAGCATGTTGATGTAGCAGAGCTGTTGAATGTCCTTAACTTTGAAGAACGCGACATCAACATTCTCAATATGGAGACAATCAATCCATGTGAACAGCGATATGAAAGTCATGCCCAAGAGTTTGCTTTATCGGTTATTACGGTAAAAACGGATATGAATTATTACAGCCTCGATAAAAAATCTGTTGAAATACTTCTTTGCACGGATGGAGATGCCGTCGTTGTCGACCTCGCCGGAAACAAGCGCGTCGAAATTAAAAAGGGTGTGTCGATACTCATACCGGCAGTGGTAAAAAAATACAGTATTATAGGAGATGCTGTTTTATACAAGGCAGCCGTTCCGATTTAGCGCATACCTGAATCCTGCATATGAAAGTCTCCAACTCGTGCAAAATTCAGGGAAAAAAGTCTTGACATTAAAAAATCTATAAGTTAAGAGGGTTTCCAAATTAATTGAATCAAGGAAAATATATGGTGCATAAAACATCAGGCAGTTATTATTTTTATTATTGGTATTTTTTTACCAGCGGTCTGCCTGGGGTGCGCTGATACAAGAACAACTTGCAAAGCGAAAAAAACCGTGGGTAGACGGAACATCCCACGGTTTTTCATTTTAAGGGCCGTGGAAGAATTTCACGGCCTTTTTTCGTGGTTAAAGGAGGCAGACAATATGACATACTTAGGTAAACGAATCCGTATGGAACGAATTATCAATCGAAACACCCGCAGAACGGTCATTGTTCCTATGGATCACGGAATCTCAATGGGTCCTATCGACGGACTGGAGAATATGAAGGATGCTATTCAGAAGGTTGCGGAAGGGGGGGCAAATGCCATCGTGGAACACAAAGGACTTGTGGGTGAAGGGCACCGCGGAGAAGGCAAAGACATCGGATTGATCATTCATTTGTCCGCTTCCACAAGCCTTTCACCGTATCCCAACGTGAAAACACTGGTTTGCAGCGTTGAAGAGGCGATCAAGCTCGGTGCCGATGCGGTATCCATCCACGTCAATCTCGGAAATGGTCAGGAAAAAGAGATGCTGCATGATTTTGGCCGGGTCAGTAATGAAGCCCGAATTTGGGGACTTCCCCTGCTTGCCATGATTTACCCCAGAGGCGAAAAGATTAAGGATGAATATGATGTCAATGCAGTAAAACATGCCGCACGTGTCGGCAACGAGATGGGAGCGGACATTGTTAAAGTGTCGTACACCGGTTCTGTGGAGACATTTAAAGAAGTGGTGGCCGGGTGTGCGGTTCCGGTGGTCATCGCCGGCGGCCCAAAAATGGATTCAGATCGGGAAATACTCGAGATGGTGAAAGGCTCTATTGAGGCCGGAGGAGCCGGTGTCTCCATCGGTCGAAATGTCTTTCAACACAAAGATCCCACACGCATGGTCAAGGCAATTTCATCCATCGTCCACGACAGTGCAACTGTGGAAAAGGCCTTGGGGATTTTAAAATAAAAGGAAATAATGTCATGCGAAAAATATGGGTAAAAGTGGATCCGTGGGACAAGAAAATCGTGACCACTGCACTCGAAGGCGGTGTAGACGGCATCATGCTTCCAAAAGGGTTTTCCGAAAAAGCGAAAGCTTTGGGGAGAATACAGACTATTTCTGAAGACGGTGATTTAAAACTTGATAAAGACGTCGTTATTTTTGCTATCAAAAGCGGTGAGGATGAGGAAGAAATCGTCAAACTCAGTCAGAAAAAAAAGGTCATTCTTCAATGTCGTGACTGGACGATTATTCCCCTTGAGAATCTCATTGCAAAAGGTGCGGACGTTATTGCCCAGGTACGGAACCTTGAAGAGATGGAAACGGCTTTCGGTATTCTTGAAAAAGGCGTTGGGCATGTTGTTTATCATGCAAACGATATTATTGAACTCAAGAAAGTACTCTCGTGGTTTCATTCAAAAAGCGATAGAATCGCGCTTCAGACTGCTAAAGTCATCAAAGTCAAACCCGTGGGGATGGGGGACAGAGTCTGTGTGGATACCTGTACATCCATGGGCATGGGGCAGGGGATGCTGGTGGGAAACAGCAGCAATGCACTGTTTTTAATTCATTCAGAAAGCATATCCAATCCGTATGTTTCTCCAAGGCCGTTTCGGGTGAATGCCGGACCGGTGCACTCATACACCAGAGTTCCAGGGGGAAAGACAAGATACCTTTCAGAGCTTTCAGCCGGAGACCCGGTGCTGATCGTCGATTTTAACGGAGATACGGCCACCGGAATTGTAGGGCGTTTGAAGATCGAGAAACGCCCGTTAATGCTGGTGAAGGCTGTTGTCGGTGACAAAGAGATGACAACCATTGTTCAAAATGCGGAAACCATACGTCTGACCGATCCTGAAGGCAAGCCGGTGTCTGTGGTGAACCTGTCGCCCGGCGACAAGATTCTGGTGGCTATGGAAGAGGGCGGCAGACATTTCGGCATGAAGATAGAAGAGTCTATCACTGAAAAATAGAACCTGAATCTTGCATGAATATAAATTCCGACACAATTCTTTTTGCAGTACTCGGAGATCCTGTGTCCCATAGTTTGGGGCCGGTGATGCACAACACCGCCTTTTCAGAACTGGGATACAACGGCGCTTATTTGGCTTTCCGGGTAAAAGATATCGGCAAGGCCGTTGTCGGAATAAAAGCCCTTGGAATTAAAGGCGCCAGCATTACGATTCCTCACAAGGTTCCCGTAATGGATTTTCTTGACGAATTGGATGATACCGCACAAAAAATCGGGGCCGTGAATACCATTTTAAACAAAAAAGATATTTTAACCGGATATAACTCAGACGGTATTGGCGCTGTCAAGGCCCTTTTTGAAAGGACAACGATTGAAGATAAAAATGTGATTATTCTTGGGGCCGGCGGCGCTGCACGGGCCATCGGGTTCGCCATCATTTCCGAAGGCGGACGGGTGACGGTTATCAACCGTACATTGGCCAAAGGCGAAAAACTGGCAAAAGATCTGGGAGCAGATTTTCAACCGATATCAAAGTTGAACCAAACCGCCTGTCACATTTTAATCAATACAACACCGGTGGGGATGTTTCCGGATATTGACGCTATGCCGATTAGAAAACAAGATCTGGATAAAGCCATGGTGGTTATGGACGTCGTCTACAATCCATTAAAGACCCGTCTTTTGAGAGCGGCTGAAAATATCGGGTGCCAGACCATAGACGGCGTTTCCATGTTTGTATACCAAGGGGTTTTTCAGCTGGAATTGTGGACCGGAATGAAAGCACCTGTCGAAGTCATGAAAAAGGCGGTTTTAAATGCCCTGGGAAAGAACGACGAACAACCAAAGATAAAGTAACTTTTTTAAAGCTTTAGCAAACAATTTCCAGGGAAAAATTTAATCACACCTCAAGCTGGCTTGAAATCGGCTTTCTTCATATGACATACTCTTATAAAATGAGACCTTTGAAAAATGTTCAATTTTGCTCAAGGCCGAGGAAGGTGAAAATTTTAACCAGAAGAATACATTGAGTATTTTGAGGATTAAAATTTGAACCTGACACAGGGATTGTGCGAAAGGGGATGTTTTTCAAAGGTCTCAAAATAAGGAATGACAACGGGATCAAGTTTTATGATTAAGATAAAAACACAGAAGATATACGATAGTGATGTCGTTGTTCCGGGTTCAAAGAGTTACACCCATCGAATTCTTATTGCCGCAGCCCTTTCCGATGGGGTTTGCACCATCACAAACGGTCTAAGAAGCGAAGATACACTCGCTTACCTTGGGTGCGTTAAAACAAATGGGCATTATCATCGAGGTATGGGATGACCGGATTGTCGTGCACGGGAATAAGGGGAGGTTGAAGTCGTGTCACGATCCGGTGTACCTTGGAAATTCCGGGACGTCGATGCGTCTTTTAACTGCCGTGGCATCTCTGGGGCAGGGGTGTTACACACTTGCCGGAATAAAGCGGATGGAAGAGCGACCGATCCAGGACCTTTTGGATGGACTCGTTCAGATGGGAGTGACCGCCTGCTCGATAAACAAAACAGGATGTCCTCCTGTTGAAGTCAAGGGCGGCAATGTTGCAGGCGGCAGCGTGGCACTGAGATGCGGCGTCAGCAGCCAGTTTCTTTCTGCATTACTTCTCATCGCACCTTACACTCAAAACGGGGTAGACATAAACATCGTCGAGGGTCCGGTATCAAAACCTTATGTGGATATGACCGTCGATGTCATGGAAGCACTTGGCGTAGACGTCAAACGTAATGGTTACGAGCAATTCAGTGTTGCCGGAGGGCAGGTATACAAATCAGGATCATATAAAGTGGAATCCGACTGCTCTCAGGCGGGATATTTTTGGGCGGTTGCCGCCATCACCGGTTCAAAGATTAAAGTAAAGGGAACAACACATAAAACACGGCAAGGCGATGTCCGTTTAACTCAACTTTTTGAAAACATGGGGTGTACCGTCAATCACGAAACCGACGGCATTTCAGTCACCGGCAAATCCCTAACGGCCATAACAGCCGATATGGCGGATATGCCGGATATGGTGCCCACGCTGGCAGTGGTTGCTGCATTTGCCGACGGAACAACGGTGATTAAAAATGTGGGCCATCTTAAAGCAAAGGAGAGTGACCGTTTGGGCTCTGTCGTCAATGAGCTTTCCAAGATGGGAATCGAAGCAAGCTGTAGCGATACGGGGATGATCATTAAAGGCGGAAGCCCGAAAGGCGCTGAAATCGATACATACGGGGACCATCGTATGGCCATGAGTTTCGCCCTCGCCGGACTAAAAGTTCCGGGCATTGCCATCAGGGATGAAAAATGTGTTGAAAAGTCGTTTCCCAATTTTTGGAATGTGTTTGAAGGACTGTATCGTAGATGAACATTTTTTTGATTGGATACCGATGTACCGGAAAGACAACTGTGGGACGGTTTCTTGCAAAACGCCTTGAACGATTTTTCTTTGATACGGATTTGGAACTGGTGAAAGAGCAGGGGGTAAACATATCTGACATTGTAAATCAAAGGGGATGGTCCGCTTTTCGTGAAATAGAAAAACAGGTGATTCAACGCGCATGTGAACGTGACAATCAAGTGGTGGCCACAGGAGGCGGTGCTGTTCTGGATGAAGACAATGTTAAACGAATGAAAGACAGCGGTGTGCTTGTCTGGTTAAGAGCTGATATCAACACCATCGAGAAGCGGATCATCGAAGATAACACGACCCGGAATTTTCGGCCGTCGCTGACATCCAAAGGATCGGTTGAAGAGATTCAGGAAACACTTCTTGCACGAAAACCTTATTATGAAAGGGCCATGGATTTTTTGGTAGATACGGATTCCATGGACATAGAAGCGGTTTGTGATACGATCATACAGAAGATAAAGGGTGTGAAACTTGAATCTATTACTAAATAGGGAGTAGCAATGCCGGGAAGCACATTCGGAACACTGTTTAAAATTACCACATGGGGTGAGTCCCATGGAAAAGGCGTGGGCGTAGTTGTTGACGGTTGTCCACCCGGAATATCCCTTGATGAAACCATGATTCAGACCATGTTGAACCGTAGACGGCCGGGAAAATCACCTGCCAGTACGTCAAGAAAAGAGCCGGACCAGGCGGTGATCATGTCCGGAGTTTTTGAGAATATGACCACCGGTACCCCCATTATGATCATGGTATACAACAAAGACGCGGATCCTAAAGCATATGCGCCGTATAAAGATGTTTTTCGTCCCGGTCACGGTGATATGACTTACATGGCCAAATACGGGATACGAGACTGGCGGGGCGGAGGGCGGGCATCTGCCCGGGAGACCGTGGCAAGGGTAGCGGCGGGCGCCGTCGCCAAGGCGCTTCTTGACCGCGAAAGCATCAAAATTCTCGCATACACCCTAAAACTCGGCGGTGTGAGCGCCGAAATATTCGATTTCGATATCATCGACAAGGATATGTTCTATTGTCCCGACATAACAGCTTCGGAAAAAATGAAGGCACGTGTCTTGGAGGTAAAAAAACAGGGTGACTCATTGGGTGGAATTGTTGAGATACGGGCAAAAGGTGTTCCGCAGGGGTTGGGAGATCCGGTATTTGATAAACTTGATGCGGATCTGGCAAAGGCGCTGATGAGTATCGGCGCCGTCAAAGGAATCGAGATTGGGTCCGGTTTCCAAGCGGCGGAAAAATTGGCGTCTGATAACAATGATCCCATCACCCCTCAGGGCTTCTCCACCAACAATGCAGGGGGTATTTTGGCTGGGATATCCAACGGGGATGATATTGTGATTCGCGTGGCCGTTAAACCGATTCCTTCGATTTCAATCGAACAGCAGACCATAGACCAGGTCAACCGACCGGCGACCATTTCAACCAAAGGACGTCATGACATCTCGGCCATCCCGCGTATCAACGTTGTCTGTGAAGCCATGGTCAGTCTTGTCCTGGCCGATCATCTGTTGAGGCAGCGGGCCATTCAATAATTCCTGAACTAAAAACAAAAAAGAACAAATAGACTGACAGTGCGAGAAACGCAACATCCCACAAGATGGTTTCGATGCTGATGGAACTTCCTTTGGTGGTTGAAAAACATCCGCAATTGATATTCAGCCCCCTCGCCAGATTAAAGCATAATGCTCCGATATAGGTGACAAACAGGATATTGCACCATATTACCGCTCCCGTCATCCAGAATCCGACAATTAAAAAGACGCCCATGAGTATTTCAAGCCACGGCAGAAAAATGGCGGTTACATTGATGAGTCCGTTCGGAAGAATCTGGTAATTATAAACGACTTCGGCAAATGCTTTGGGGTGCAAAATTTTGTCGTAACTGGCGTAAATAAATATCACCCCAAGAATCAATCGTGCACCGTGGTAAAGAAAGCGAAAGAGATGGTTTCTTTTTTTCATTATCGATTTTTTCTATAGTTATGGCAATGGCTTAATAAATCAGAATCAATTAGTACCTTCTTTATCTATGGGAAGATCGGCGCTTTGCCACTTTGTCCAGCCGTTTACCAGTATCCTGACATTGGTAAATCCCATATCGAGTAGAAAATTTGCCAGATGATGACTCAGCTCGCAGGTTTCTCCGTCACAATAGGTAATGATCGGTGTGCCGACAGATATATCCTTCGTAACCTCCATAAACCTCTGGTCAACTTCTTCCCAGGGAAGACTGCGAGCACTTCTGATATGACCTTTTTCATAATCATCATTCGGGCGGGCATCCATCATAATGGCTACTTGCTTGAAAAACAGGTCTTTTGCTTCGACAAGAGATATGTCCAGCCGTTCACCAGAGGGAGACATCAGGCGGGCTTCCATGGACCAGTCCTCAAACAGCGGTAACCGGTTGTTTCGAAACTGATTGACCGAAAACCCGAGAAAAATTGCCAGAGTAAAGATGGCCGCACACTGCCAAACCGATTGCATAAGTTGTTGCTCGAGGGTTTTTGATGTTTTTTCATGAAATTGTTCGAACATGCCGAATGGTTCTCCTGTTTTTGAAAAGCATGCATTACATCTACCATAAAAGTCAATGTCAATATGATTGCCCCTAATTTAGGTCAGCGCCTGATCGAAATCATCGATCAGATCCCCGGTCGTTTCCAGCCCCACGGAAAGTCGAATCAGACGGTCGGAGATGCCGGCGGCTTTACATTCTGTGGGAGACAGGCCTGAATGAGACGTGGTTACCGGGCGGGTGATCAGCGTTTCGACACCGCCGAGACTCGGTGCACTGATAGGAAGATGTGTCCGTGAAATAAACGCATCCGCAATTGATACGTCACCCTTGATTTCGAAACTGAGCATCCCGCTGAAACCATCCAATAATTTTTGAGCCAGATGGTGTTCGGTACAGGTATCCAGTCCCGGATAATGGACGGTTTCCACGGCAGGATGAGCTGAAAGAAATTTGGCGATAGCCAGCGCACTTTCATTCTGGTGTTTCATTCGAACCGCCAGTGTTTTAAGCCCTCGATGAAGAAGGAAACAGGCGTGCGGGTCCAGGGATCCGCCCAAGTGGATGAGTTTGTGGGCAATTTTTTGAATTAAATCTTTGCGCCCGATAACGGCGCCTGCCACAATATCAGAATGGCCGTTGAGATATTTGGTACAGCTATGCAATGACAGGTCGAATCCCCATTCTGCCGGGCGGAAGTTGATGGGGCTGGCAAAGGTGTTGTCGATCATTGAAATCAATCCGTGTTTGCGGGCAAACGCAACCACCGCTTCTAGATCCACTACCGCCATCAATGGGTTGGTGATGGTTTCCACATAAATGGCCCGTGTGTTGGGCTTTAATTGCCCGGCCCACGCATCGGGTTCCTTGCCGTTAACAAAATCAAAGGACACCCCTAACGTTTTAAAGTCCGAGTTGATGAAATCGAGGGTGCCGCCATACAGGCAATCCTGGACCAGAAAATGGTCTCCCGGCGACAACAAGGCCAGAAAGGTTGTTGTGATGGCGGCCATACCGCTGGCAGTAACCAGAGCGGCGTCTGCATTTTCCAGGGCCGCAAGCTTTTGATGCAGGGCAACATGGTTGGGGGTGTTGTTCATGCGGATGTATTTAAGCTTGTCATAATGGTCTTGTCCTGCATACTGAAAGGTTGACGATTGAAATATCGGCAGGGTAACCGCCCCTTCGATGCGGGGTTCCGGTTCACCTGCATGAATCAGTTTGGTTTCGATGTGCATCGGCCGCTGAGTCATAATAATAATCCCCCTGTCTAGTGTCCATCCATAAATGGTCTTTTTGCCCAATCTCTGCCTTATGCTCAAAAAATAATCCTCGGAATATTAAACATATGCCGGCTTGTCCCGGTACTTCAACGGGGTGGTTATTTGTTTCGCATGCCTTGATCTTGAACAAAAATCCTCATTTATGGATGGGCACTATCTAACTTAATTGATTTAGTTTTCACTACTTTAGTAATTTTTCCTCTGCCGGAATGGCAGTTTCATCGTGTAAAACCACCGACCCACCTTCATAAATTCTTCATAAAGGTGGTGTTAAAATACGATATTTTTAACGTTAAATCCGTTCTATCATAATATTAGCCATGTTCTGACGAGACATTATTAAGTCATGGAAAACGTATTTTCAAGAAAATTCAAATTATTGATGCTTGGCTTCTTTTTATTGTTCTATATCCTTCCTTTAGGTTTCCGGCCGATTTTTATTCCCGATGAATCGCGCTATGCCGAAATTCCCCGTGAGATGATCGCTTCAGGAGATTGGATTGTTCCTCATCTCGACGGACTTCGATATTTTGAAAAGCCGGTAATGGGGTATTGGCTCAATGCCATATCCATCAAAATGTTTGGTGAAAATGCCTTTGCCGTTCGTTTTCCGTCGGCAGTGGCCACCGGTCTTTCGGCCCTTCTTATTTTTTTGCTGGTTCGCCGGTTTTTAAATAGAAATTATCTGGGGAGCATCACCGCACTTATCTTCCTCACCTGTTTTGAAGTTTATGGCGTGGGCACCTTTAATGTTCTTGACAGTATGCTGGCCATGTTCGTGACTGCTGCCATGACGTCATTCTTTTTTGCCTATACTGCCGACATCTCAAGCAAAAACAAACAAGGTTTTCTTTTTCTGTTCGGTGTTTTTTGCGGACTGGCATTTCTTACAAAAGGTTTCTTGGCGTTTGTAGTCCCTGTGCTCGTCATTGTTCCTTTTATGATCTGGGAACGCCGGTTCAAGGAGCTTTTTTTCATACCATGGATTCCGATTGTTGGTGCTGTGCTGGTGGCATTACCATGGGTCGTTTTGATCCACCTTAAGGAACCTGATTTCTGGCATTTTTTTATCTGGAATGAACATATTAAAAGATTTATGTCTGAAAATGCCCAGCATAGCCAATCATTTATGTATTTTTTTCTTGTTTTACCGGCGGCGGTTTTGCCTTGGACATTTCTCTTCCCGGCAGTCATTTTAGGTTTAAAAAGGACAGGTCTTAAAAACTCAATGGTCCGTTATGCAGTATGCTGGTTCTTGTTCCCTTTTTTGTTTTTTTCGATGTCTAATGGAAAACTTCTAACTTACATCTTACCTTGTTTCCCTCCTCTGGCCATTCTTATAGCAACCGGTTTAGATCAATATTTTGAAACAGGGGGTAAAAAGGCGTTCAACGTTGGCGGTAAATCTCTGGCGTTACTTATCGCCGGAATTGCCATTGTTTTAATAGGGGTTCAGATTATCGGTTTTAAAGGTTTCAAGCCCTATTTGCAAAACTGGAAGTGGGTACTATCGTTTGCCGGACTGATAACGTTTGCATTCCCATTACTTGCTGCATGCCGAAAGACCGGATACAAAAAAAAGATTGTGCTTTATGCTGTTTCTCCCATATTCTTAGTTTTTAGTACACCCTTTGTTATGCCTGACGTGACGTTACAGCATAAAACCCCGGGGAAGTTTCTGCTCCAATATTCAAATCTGGTGAGTCCGGACACTATTTTAGTGTCGGATGAAGATCAGGTGCGGGCTGTCTGTTGGTTTTATAAGAGAAATGATGTGTATTTGTTTTCCGGAGGGGGAGAATTGATGTACGGACTACAATATGACGATTCAAAAAAGCGTCTTTTAACCATTGACCAGTTTAAAAATCTGATTAATAAATATCCCGGTCGAATCGTCGCTGTTCTAAATTTTCACAACTACCAGTTTTGGAAGGAAAAACTTCCTAAACCATTATTTTTGGAAAACAATGTTAACAGTACATTCGACATCATGTCAAAAGACGGTTTTGTTTTTGCAAAGTATTAATTGTTCACTAACACTTTAGTATCCAAGAGGCTGATATGAAAATTCTTGTGGTGGATGATGAGCCCGATTTGCTTGAACAGCTTCGGGAAACGCTCACAAGCCAAAAGTATGATGTGGATACGGCTGATGATGGAGAATCGGCTTTGGATAAACTGTTCGATAATATTTATGATCTCATTATTCTTGATATTATGCTTCCCTTTGTTGACGGATTTACGATTTTAAGAGAAATCCGAAAGGCAAACATCGCTACCCCTGTTCTTATGCTGACGACTAAAGGAGCTGTGGAAGATAAAATTAAAGGGCTTGATTACGGCGCTGATGATTATCTTGCAAAACCGTTTGCAATGGCGGAACTTATGGCCAGGATTCGATCTCTGCTCAGGCGGGCTTCTGATCACAGAGATCCGCTGCTAACCGTTCGTGATATTACCCTGAACACCAAGACCCGTCAGGTAATTAAAAGCGGCAAAAGTTTAGAGCTTACGCCAAAGGAATTTTCAATTCTTGAATTTCTTTTATATAACCAAAACCGGGTGATTTCCAGATTTACCCTGGCAGAACATGTCTGGGGAGATGGATTCGATCCATTTACCATGTCAAATTTCATCGACGTTCATATTAAAAATTTGAGACGAAAAATTGACGATTCAGACAAAAAAAAAATCATCCGGACCATTCGCGGAATAGGGTTTATCATAGAGGATGAACCAGAATGAAGATCCGCTATAAAATAACCTTGTGGATTGCAGGTGCCGGAGTTCTGGCAAGCTTTGTATTTTCTGTCTTTGTTTTCTGGGAAATGGCGGAACAGCCCTACAGATTAATCGATCAGGATTTGGAAACCATGGCAGAAACCGTCGTCCGTCTTGTTGAAACGACGACAGCCCAATCAAAAGATTCCGCTCGAAAAGATTTTCCGTTTGATACAGGACGATACTGGGTCAAGATATATGATGATCGCATGAATGTTTTATTTCAGTCAAAACTGACACGGTATACAGATCTTCCGTTTAATAACACAAATCAGCCATATATGGCAGAAAGAATTATTCCTCGAGAACGTATCGATCTGGACCAGGATAGTAAAAACGAGGTGGCTTTTCGAATAAAAACGTT
Organism: uncultured delta proteobacterium; assembly: GCA_963731025.1. Lineage (GTDB taxonomy): Bacteria > Desulfobacterota > Desulfobacteria > Desulfobacterales > UBA11574 > UBA11574. The sequence goes on from CAVSVL010000007.1 coordinate 33,834, forward strand.
CAATAACAGGTTTCGGGATCAGCCCTGTAAGGTTCTGATAGGCAAGCCCGTGGAAAAACTGGAAGAGGAAATCGCAGATTTGGCCCAAGACATTGCAATAGGATTGAGCGCTACTACGCTATTTCTGATCGTTATAAGTTATTATATCGCGGGAAAGATTCTAACACCGATCAACGCGATTAACCGAATGGCCCGGAATATTAATGACAGGTCTTTAGACCAGCGGATACCGCTGGGTAAAAGCAAAGACGAACTGTATGAGCTTTCCGAATCTCTTAACCACATGTTTGATCGTTTGCAATATTCATTTGCCATGCAAAAACAGTTCATCGCCGATGCTTCCCACGAGCTGAAAAGTCCGATTACTTTGTTATCGCTGTTTATGGAGGATGCCATCCATTTAAAAGAATTGCCGGAAACATTCAGGCTTCGGCTGATTCGACAAAATGATATTTTACAACGGATGAGGCGTCTTGTAAAAAATCTGCTTGATCTTTCGGCACTGGAAATTAAAGAGAGTATGGATTTTGAAGAACTTGATTTGTTTGAACTGGCAAAATCGGTTCGCGAAGATTTTGTCGACGTGTTGGAGGCTCGGCATATTGATTTAGTCATTCATATTGCGGAGGGACTTCGCATCGTGGGAGGCAGAGATTCCCTGCAGCGTGTCCTGATTAATCTTGTTGACAACGCCATTAAATACAACTTGGACGGCGGCAAAATAGACATAACTGCCAAAGCAAAAAACGATAAGGTTTATCTGTCTGTTTTTAACACCGGCAGTGGAATTTATGAAAAAGATATCGATCGGGTGTTTGAGCAGTTCTACAGAGTGGAAAAATCGAGATCCTCTCAATATGGCGGCTCAGGACTCGGCCTAACCATTGTCAAACGGATTATCGAACTTCACCGGGGCAGTATCACCATCGAAAGCGAACCCGAAGCCTGGGCCCGGGTAAATATTCATCTGCCAAAGATAGTCCGTTCCCCCTTAAGAAAATAATCTGAAAAACCTCTTTCCTATTCGTTTTCTTCACTATTTCTTCACCAAGGCACTTTATAATCTAAACATAACGAAAAGATGAAAGGGGTTCCAAAATCATTTCGTTAATTGCACATGCCTTTTTCAATGTATAGAAGGCAGCCGGTGTATAATCTTAAATATTGGAGATATTGTTAGGAAAAAAAAGATGAAAGTTGTTGAAATTAAATCTTTGAAAAAGTCTTTTGCCGGAAAGAAGGTTCTGGGAGGAATCTCCATGACGGTATACCATGGCGACATTTACGGCTTTCTAGGTCCTAACGGTTCCGGCAAGACGACTACCTTACGGGTATTATTAGGAATTCTATATCCTGATGGAGGAAAAGTGGCTGTCCTGAATATGGACCCTTCTTTGGATGGAGAACGATTGAGACAACGTATAAATGTCTTGCCGGAGTCTCACGGGTTTTACGGGTGGATGCGGGCGGAAGAGTATCTACGCTTTTTTGGGCAATTGTATGGATTGCAACTTACGTCTGCGAATTGGCGAATGCATCTTGAGCAGGTGGGGCTGGACCCTGCCGATCGCCGACCGATCCGAACATTTTCCAGGGGTATGAAACAGCGCTTAGGGATTGCCCGTTCACTACTTAATGATCCGGAAATCCTTTTTCTGGATGAACCGACCAATGGTCTTGATCCCAAAGGAAGAAGAAAAATCCATGATCTTTTACTTAAGCTCAACCGTGAAAAAGAGATGACAATCGTTATTTCTACACATATCCTGGATGATGTGGAACGTCTTTGTAATCGTATCGCAATTTTGCATAATTCCAAGATTCAATATGAAGGTCCTCTTTTTGCACCGGCAGTTGGAAGATCCATCCGCTATCGGTTCCATTTGGCGGATGATAAAAGTATTCCCTCCACATGGAATTTTCCGGGCATTTCGTGTCAGGAAAAAAATGGACCATGGGTGACCTGCGAGATAAAAGACATTCACCCGGATAAAGCTCTAAGTTTATTGGTTCAGAAGGGAATACCGATTACAGAAGCAATACAGGTTAATAGCGGACTTGAGTCCATGTATTTAAATTTTACGGCACAAGGAAAAGAGTGATGAGACATTTTAAACCTTTGATTAAGAAGGAGTGCATAGAAGAAATTTCTTCGTCTCGCGGCGCAGCACTTTATCTGGCAGGGTGTGGAGTTTTGAGTGTTTTTTCACTTTTGCTGGTAAGCAATACGGAATTGAGTCTTTTGGATAATGCCCAGGCGGTCTATATGATGTCGGCGATAATCATCGCGCTGGTCCTCTTGATTGCTGTCATCCGGGGCAGTGACGGATTTGCCGGAGAACGTGAACGCGAAACTCTTGAAAAACTTATTAATCACACCTGTCAGTCCTGCTGAGGTTGCTATTGCCAAATTAATGGGTTTAATTTTTTCGTGGTTTGTTGTTTTCGTTCTTTCTATTCCTTATCTGTGGGCCGTGGGAAGCACAGGTCAGAACCTATTTCGGCACTTATATACCTTTTCGTTGCCGGGACGTTGCTCGTTGTAATTTTCGGTGGTTTTTCGCTGGCGTTA
>CAVSVL010000008.1:0-8469 GCA_963731025.1 uncultured delta proteobacterium
CACCTTCCAGTTAATCCTTAACAGAAAGCCCTATTTTTCGGTTAAAATCTTTTGCCCTTTTAGCAGTTCAATGACTGCGTCGATACGCTGGTTCATGATCCTGTTCTTTTGATCCGAAAGGCGTAAAATTCCATATAACAATTTTAATTTCGTATCGAATTTCAACAAAATATCGCCATATTGAGCAAGGTTTTCACTTGTTGACAATATTTGCTTTTGTATATCTTCGGGAGACAGCGTTTCCGGTGCGGCAGACTGCATTTTTCTAAACGCCTTTATCATTTCTTCAAGATCGTCTTTTTCCGCGTCCGACAGACCAACGGTGATTTCTTCCAAGACTTTTTCAGTCATGTTATCCCCTGCAATCAATATTCATCATATTCTTTAAACGCTTGTTTTAATTGAGCATCTATGGCCTCAATATTTTCATCAGATGCTTTTATAAACTCCATGATTTCAAAAAGATGGCCGAAATCGATCATGTGTCTTTTCTTCAATAGCGTGAAAACCATCAATGCTACAATAACACTTGTGAGGACATTCAATACGGCCAGGAGATATATCTGTGTCATGGCGTCTCCATTCGCAGAAGAGGGTGATCCAATGTGCTTTTCGGATATTTGATTTGACGCTTTGTTGGAAAAGACATTTTCAGATGCTTGGGTTTCCTTCAATCCGGATTTTTCAACATCCGCGGGGGGTAAGGATTGGCTGCCGACCTCTTTTTCCAAATCTTTTTGAGGGGCATTCTTCAATTCTTTTTTTTCAAGCGCTGCTGATGTTTCAGCAGAAGGTTTTTCACGCAAAGATTCTTTTGGTTCGGATTTTTCAGACGAAGAAGACACCTGGTAGGCATCGACAACAATACGGTCAGGACCTGAAAGAGGAAACGCTTTGAGTATGAAATAGGGAAAAGACAGCCGGACATTGGCGATTAAATTGGATTTTTGCGGAACAAATTCAATGGAGTGTACAAGTTGTATAGGGCCTGTCTTGAATAATGTGAGACGCGGAAGGGTGGTAGAACTGTCAAGAAAAACCACGGAAAAATTTCCCTTTCCCTTAATTTCGGGGCTTTCGAATAGAACGTTGTCTTGGAATTCGAACACAACCCGGGTAAATTTTTCATGCTTACCGGTTCTCACATCTTTTAAAGTGGCAGCCTGAGCCCGTCCAAGTTGGGATAACGTGAAAACGGTCGCAACGATCAGCAATAATCTTAATCTCATTTGTCTATTCATGCAAGCTCTGTACTTTTTTGCCCAACTTTATCGTATAATTCAGATTTAATTTCATATAATTATAGATGAAGGCGGCGGGTCTGTCAAATTAAATAGTGTCCATTCATAAATAGCCCTTTTTCCGCCGAGCGGTGTTCTCCGCGGCTTTCCGGCTGCAACGTACGTATTTAATATTTCGAGTATTGAATCCAACGGTCCGACACAGGAATTGGGCCTGAGGGGAGATTTTTGAAACCACTTCTAAATAAGATGCGTGCGAGTCATTACAGAAAATTTAAAGCAAGACACTTTTTTTCATGGCAAGCTTAAATTTCAAGAGCTGTTTTTTGTAATAGTCTCGATTTTTTGTTGTTATCTCAAGGGCCCGATGCTCTGCGATAATGGCCTGTTCAAACAACCCGTTAACGTAGTAACTTTCTGCGAGCGTGTCTAGAATATAGGGAGATTCTTCGAGTTGAACAGCTCTTTTGGCGAGTTCCAGCGCTTTTTCCGGATTACGAAAGCGTTTGATTTTACACGTTGCATAGAGCCATGCAAGGTTGTTTAACGCATGGGTGTTATAAAGATCGATCCTGAGCGATTGTTCGTAAGCCTTGATTGTCTCAGGATAGTTGTTGTTGCTGAAGTAAAGGTCGCCCAGCGTGCTGTAGAGCAATGGATTGTCAGGGGTTTTTTTAAGCTCTCTTTGAATGATCTTTAGAAAAAAATGTTTGTTGAGCTTTTTGCTGGTTTCACCAAAATTTAGATTATACCCCACACCGCACAACAAAAATATTCCTACCAGATAAACGGCAATGCTTTTCTTTATTTTGTTTTCATGGCGTTTAATCCATATCTTGTCAGCCTCGCATTTTTTTAAATATTCGATCCGTTTCGTGATGCTGAAATGGTGCCAGTTGGGCCGATCCGGGTGCTCTCCGCTGGTTGCAGCAATTTTTTCAAATGTTGAGATCAGCGGTTTGGCACTATCGAAAAGAGAATAAACATACGTATCTGCCTGACGCTCGAAATTGCGCATAAAATAGCCGAAAATAAAGCGAAAGTAGATCAGAAAAATAACGATAATAACCAAACTGAAAATCGATGTAGTTACGGCTGTTTGATCAAAGCCGGTGCTGTTGATGAATCTGTATATGGTTTCCGAGAAGACAATCGAATAAATCAGCAGGTTAAAGGTGGCGTATGAGATGATCATATAGCCGACAAAAAATAACAGATAAAAGAGGAGATGGTTTTTTTTTACGTGACCGATTTCGTGGGCAATGACCGCATCAATCTCTTCGGGTTCAAGCATTTGAAGAAGCCCTTGAGTGACAAGGATGTAGCGGAATTTTTTTATCAATCCCATCACGGCGGCGGTGATCATTTTACCACCGAAAATAGGCCAGTAAAGAATGTTGGCATATTCCAATCCGGCTTTTCGGCAGAGTTCTTCGATCCGGCTTCTATAGTATCCGATTTCAAGGGGCTTGCATCTCCAGAATTTCTGAATCATCACCGGCCCCACGATGGCAATGGCGAACAGAAAAACTAAAAAATAGGTTATTTCTCCTGCGGTGGTGGAAAGGAAACGTTTCGGCAGGTCAAATGGTAGCACATTGATGATATCTGCTATTCCTGACAGCAGAAACCAGGGTAATAGGATGGGGATCGAGGATGAAATTTGAGACAGAACGTACGTTTTTCTTGGCAGATCCGTGGGATAAAGGCGCCGGTAAGGACTATAGGCACATGCCCATACGATGGCAAGGTAACCTGTAAAGAGCATGAGAAACAAAAGCGCCTGAAATGTAGGAATGATGTTTAAAAACGGTATGTTCATCAGGAACGATGAAAGATTTAGGCCATAAATGTCAATTGAAAAGAGTAAGATCGCCATTATGGATTGGCGGGTTAACGTAGACCTGAACTTGTGGTCATGATGGAATGGGCGTTGTTTTAGAATCTGTTTTTCAACCCTGTGAAACTGTATCCAGGTGAGTGCCGCAAAAATAACAATCAAACATACAAAAAGAAAAATAGATTCAGTACCCGTAAAGTTTGTATTTTCTGAAGGCTGGTACGTACTGTATATGAGAAGTACGACGATAAAGTATATAAAATTACTAAACATAGTATCTATTAACAGGTTTTATATCAAGCTTTTATGGCAATAAGGCCAATGTATAATTTCAAGATATTGAAGTTAATTAACTGAATTTAAACGATTATATTGACAGATAAGGTTTTTTTCAATATTTGTTTTTAAAGCTTTTTCACTCGACCCCCTGGCCCAGACCGATTAATCTTTCTATATTGTCAATAAACCATCATTATTATAAAGCTTAGCCTTACCCCTTAAGTAATCACCGCGTCGCGACAGGGCGGGCCTTGAACCTTGGAATCCTTGGGCCCTTGGTTCTTTTTTCCCTTGTAATATCGTTCTTTTTCACTGTAAATACAACCGCAGTACTGCTGCCGGTACATCCCCAGGCGTTTTGACGTTTCGACCCCTTCCTTCCATCCAACCCGAAAATCGTTGTAATGGAACGTTATTCCCACGGATTTTCCCACAGCTTCACCAATGGATTTGATTTCATCATGTTTTTGGAATTTGCTGTACAATAGTGTGGTACTAAAACAGTCGAACTTTCCGCGTTTTGCTATCAGGGCCGTGGACCGGAGGCGCTCATGATAGCAAAAAGCGCAGCGATTCGATTCCCTAAACGCCACATTTCGGATAAAATCTTCCATGTCATAACCTTCCTGATAAATGACGTTGAGATCGATGTCGGTCGCATAGGACTCGAGGGCTTCCTGTCTTTTGATGCACTCTGTGTAGGGGTGGATGTTGTTTCTGTAGAAAAAACCAAAAATATCAAATCCTTCATCTCGAAGAACTCTTGCCGGGTATATGCTGCATGGTGCACAACAGGTATGAAGAAGGATCTTCATCTTCTTTCTCCAAAAATTGCCGTTCCGATCCGTACAAGGGTTGCCCCTTCTTCAATGGCAACTTCAAAATCACCGGTCATGCCCATGGAGAGTTCATTCAGAACAACCCCTGGAAAGACTTTTTGAATTTGATCTCTGAGGACCCGAAGGGCTGTGAAATAAGGTCGAGCCTTTTCAGGATTGTTGAAAAAAGGGGGCATTGCCATGAGTCCTTTTACGGATAAATTCTCTAAAAGAACAATGTCTTTGATCAGATTCGCCGCATTTTGTATGTCTGATCCTGATTTTGATGGTTCTTTACTGATATTGATTTGTATGAGTACGTCTTGGATTTTATTGACTTTACTCGCTTGCTTGTTCAGTCCATAGGCCAGTTTGAGCGTATCCACGGAATGAATCAAATCAAAAAGCCTTACAGCATATTTGGCCTTATTGGACTGGAGGTGCCCGATAAAATGCCACGATACCGGGAAGGTGCCCAGAACATTGAACTTGTTCCGGGCCTCCTGAACATAATTTTCACCCAAAGTGGTCACACCGGCCATGATGGCTTCCCTGACCCTGTTTGTCGAAATGGTTTTACTGACGGCAACCAGATGGATGCTTTCAGGGTCGCGGCCGCATTTGAAGGCCGCTTTGTTGATGCGGTCCTTCACATTTTCCAGTCTTTTTTTGAAATCCATTGAAGCTTAACATAAGTTCGAATTATAAAATTACAAATAAGCAAAACAAATTATCTTCTGCAACAGCGAATAACACCTTGTTGAGTACTATCGCGATGGTGTTTTTCGTGCTTTGCAATAACGATGACGCCTTCCTTGAGTAAAAATTCTATGACTTCGCAAACCGGAAGCCCCACAACATTTGTGTAGGAACCATGGATACTTTTAACCAAAAAGGTTCCAAGCCCTTGTATGGCATATGAACCTGCCTTGTCAAACGGCTCTTTGGTATGGATGTACCACTCTATCTCTTCATGGGTCAGATGTTTAAAAAGAACATCTGTTTTAACGGTTTCGGAGGACATTCGGTTTTTGGCTTTGCAACAGATGGCATACCCGGTTAAGACCTGGTGGGTTTGGCCGCTGAGTTGTTTTAACATGGTTCGTGCGTCATCCCTTGATCCCGGCTTTCCAAGTATGTTCCCATTATTAAGGACAATGGTATCCGCTCCGATCACCCATTTTTCAGGATATTTTTTGGATATGTCATCGGCTTTGGCTTCAGATAAGATTCTGACATAGGTTTCCGGTGATGATAGGGGGATCCTCGTTTCGTCGATGTTGCTTGGAATTACAGAAAATTTAAGGCCTGCCTGCTCCAGTAAGTATCGGCGTCGTGGAGACTTTGAAGCGAGGATCAAGAGGGGTTCTTCATCTATAATTTTCATGTCGTATGACTGTTTGAATGATGGGTAATTTCACCGTTTAAAGGGATCAACCATCTCTTGATAGCTGGTATAGTAAATATCCGTTAAGGTTAAAAAAGCCGTTGTAATTAACGGGCCGTAAATAATGCCCAGAATACCGAAGATATTTAATCCGCCAATGATGGAAAAAAAGACAAGCAGGGTGTGCATTTTAACACGCTGGCCCACCAGTTTTGGCTTTAACAGGTTGTCGACACTCACCGAGAGGATGAGATAAAAAACAATGAAAAATATGCCGCTTGCAATCCGGCCTTTAATAAAAAGATAAATTGCAGCGGGGATAAATACCACGCCGACGCCGATGATGGGAAGAAATGCCAAAAATCCCATAATCACCCCCCATAAAAATGACGATTTAAACCCGAAGATCGAGAAAACAATCCCGCCCGCTAGTCCCTGAATAAGACCTCCCAAGCCATTGCCGATGAGAATCGCACCGGCCATATCCTTAAATTTCTGAATGAGTTTTTCATCCTGTTCCTTAGGCAGCGGGGAAAGGTCGATAATGAATGAAATCAGCTTATCGCCATCCATCAAAAGATAATAGATGATCATAAGCATAAAAAAGAAATATACGAAAAATTTGAGTATATCCGAAGCAACAGAGCTTGCCTGCTGGTACAGGAAAAAACCGACCATCTTACCCAGCTCAGAGATGCCTTTATTGAGTTCCTCACCGGTAATTTTTAAATGAAAATTTGAAAGGATAAGGTTTATTTTGTCCAAAATCTCGCTGGTTTCAAGAATTTGTTTGATCTGGTCGCTGATGACCGCTCCCTTTCCCATGAGATAGAGACCGTATGCCTCTTTTGACAATATGCCTACGAAAAAGACCGTTGGGATAAAGAGGATAAAGAATATTAAAGCACAGGTCAAAAGGGATGAAAAAAGTGGACTTATTTTACGATTTAACAACACGTAAACCGGTTTGAAAATACTGGTTACAACAGCAGCAAGAATAATAACGGAGATAAAAGGCCAAAAGAGACGCCCGAGTAAGAAGGCTGAGATAAGAAAAAGCGCCAGAAAAAACCATAAAATAATATTGCCGGAGGTTTTGTCTTGCATCGCAACTCCAATTCAATACAAGTTTTGCCATTAATCCAACATTGCAATATCCAGAACCTACAATTCCAATATTCCATCATTCCAATTGTGAGCGAGGCGAACTCGGTTTTTCGTTTCACCCAAACGGGAATGTCGAGACGGTGATCAGGAAAGATACCGTGTAAAATTTAGGAACGGATCATTTCAATTCGCTGGTCTATTTGCTTGCAAATCCGCCCGCAACAAGCAAAAGAATGATTTCATAAGCAAAAACAGAAACATAACTGCCAAATAACGCATAAACAATGCCGCCGCCGATGACGGCCGGCACACCAAATACCACCAAAGTTCCCAATCTTCTGCTGATGTTCATCTTTAATCAATCTCCTTTAAACACTTATGATTATCAAAAGGAAGGCCCGGAACTTGAATACCTCACTCCGGCCAAAGTTGAGCTTGCAAAATACTGCTTTCTATATTAAATTTTTTATAGCCCTGTCACTATTTGAAACGCTCAGTTCAGGTATGAAGATGTTCGTATGTAGCAATAACGGAAAATCAAGTAAAGAAAAAAACTGATAGAATCGTTTTATTTACCCTATCGTAAATGTAACAAAAATGTGCCTGATCCTTCTGTCATATGACATGCATCCGAAATACCGGATGGTATTGGCGGCAAACAGAGATGAATATTATAACCGTCCGACAGCCCCCATCTCCTTCCATGATGATTTCCCTGATATTCTTGGTGGTCGAGACCTTAAGCATCATGGGATGTGGTTGGGTATCACCCGGTTCGGACGATTTGCGGCCATCACCAATTACAGAGATCCGGGCTCGAATATATCCAATGCGCCATCCAGAGGGTTTTTGGTTCGAGATTTTTTAACCGGTAAAGCGTCACCTGACAATTATCTCGAACATGTCAAATCCATTGGACATCAATATAACGGATATAATCTTCTTGTTGGAGACCGGTCTGAACTCTATTATTATTCAAACCGCGGAAACACTGTTAAAAAATTAAAACCGGGCATTTACGGTTTGAGCAATCATCTGATGGATACACCCTGGCCCAAGATTACAAAGGGAAAGTCGGATCTCGTGAAACTGTTGAACGAGAAAGAAAATATAGACCCCGAAAAAATATTCGACCTTTTAAAAGATGGTTACCGTCCGCCGGACAGGACGCTGCCTGACACCGGTGTGGATCTCGAATGGGAGCGGATTCTTTCTCCGTTATTTATTACCAGCGAATTTTATGGCACGCGCTCGTCTTCGATCATCTTCATCGAAAGGAAAGGGGGTGTCACATTTCTGGAAAGGACATTTGTTCCGGATGGCGACGGATCCAAAGAGGAAAAAACCCGTAAATTTACATTTCAAATGTCCCTTTCCTGAAGAGTTCAGGTATTATTGTCCTTGACAAATGGCCAATATTTACTTAAATTTAAGAACCAAACATTTAATAATCCTTATGGGGGCGAAACGGCTTCGACGGGGATAAAGAAGCAAAGGTTGCATGCCAAGCTCCTGCCGGCTTGTAAAAATGGTGGGAAATAAACATAATCGCAGATGATTATAATTACGCTCTAGCCGCTTAAGGCTAGCGTTCTGCCGAACCATTTCTGCTAATTCGGTAAGGGCGTCGACAAGCAGGATAGCCGGTCCCTAAATCCTGTTAACGGATTGGCGAATATTCTTACAGGATAGTCTTTTAAATATCCTGCCTGAAGGAGACTTAAAAAGGCGAAAGCTAAAGTTCAGGCTATGTATGTAGATGCCTTTGCGGAATGTTTTCGGACGCGGGTTCGACTC
>CAVSVL010000009.1:0-80419 GCA_963731025.1 uncultured delta proteobacterium
ACGTAATCATCTGTTATTTTTATATCAAAATTAATGACGGGTATGAGGTTTTATGCAATAACTTATCTTGAAAATTATCTCCTATCAATTTTAGCGATAACCCGCGAAGTCTACAACTATATGAATCGAAATCAATTTTTGTGATACCTTGTGATACCTTACCAAAACCAAAGGTCCAAGCATTTCAATTTCAAATACATATATCCTATTTCTTACGAAAATGCAAAAAAGGCAAACCCTATGAAATGAATTTGCCCCTTTTAAAAAACGATATCACAAATAAGTTTGACCTCTGATATTTACACTATCAGAAACATGCAATCAGGACTCGCTACATGTTCATTGGGATATTTGAAATCTTAAAGATTTCGTTCAACCGCCGGAATTGGGTAGTTGGTAATAATGATTTGCCTCAACCTCAAGGCAAAATAGGCAATGGAAAACAGATAAGCCGGCAGGTAAAGCCACCATGCAAAAGGGTTGGGAATCCCTGTTCTTTCAATATCGCCGGGGATCTGAATAATATTTTTCCAATCCCAACAAAATGCCACAATCATGAGCAAACCACAGCTTAGCGCAACAACCATGTCGTACCACCGCCATTGGATATCATATCCTTTTTCATCATAATAAATAACAAGAGAGCCCGCCACCACCATAGCAAGCGCAATCAATACCGGTGTGATTATTGGGCCTACCCAGGGTAGCGGCACATAAAACAAAAGATCCCATGTCATAAGGCTTTCGGGCCACTTCACCATGACATACAGCCAAATGTAGTAAAATATGTCCCATATCCCAAATGCAATCATAAAAAAAGCAAAACTTTCGAAATCTGTTCCTTCCGGCAACCCAGCCCACTGCCACCGGCATGATTACTGTGGCAATTTGGCCAAACTCGATTCGAACCAAAGGATCGATAATGTGTTTACCGTCCTCCCACTTGACTACCAGAGGGAAGCTGAATCCTCCGTCAAAGTAAATTTCACGGAGATATACAACAACAGCGCTTTCAACCCATGCAAAAGCAATGGCAAAAACCACCACCCAAACCCAATTTCTAAAGGCGCTTTTAGATTTTATTTCGAGTTTGGCATTGAATTTATTATTTTTTATAACCATGGCTTATCTTATGACGAAAATATATATCCCAAAATCCAAAAAAAATCAAAAAGGCAAACCCTCTAAAAAGGATTTGCCCTATTTAAAAACGATATCACAAAAATATTGAAGCTCTGATATTTACGCTTTCATAGCAGTAGTTCACCACGAGCGCACTTAAAATATAAGGTGTGCGTAACTGCACATGAAATGAGGGTTTGGCCCCTCGGAGTCGGCTTGCAGGAACAGACTCCAAAGCACCTCAAGTTGCGTCGGTTATCCTATTCGCCATTCCGAGAACGGATGAGGAGCAGAGGGCGATCTATACGCTGCAGCACTCCTGCTGAGATACTTCCATAAAATGTCCTGGACAAACCGCTGCGGCCGTGACTGGCCATTGCCAGTAAATCTGCACTTTCACTTTTTGCAGCATCGAGAATTGCTTTCACAACCGGACCATCGCCGATGAGAGTTTGGACTTTGATACCCTCTTCGCGAAATTGCTCTAAAAGAGAAGCAAGATAAGACTCTGTTTCTTTTATCTGATGATCGCGTTTTTCCTCGTATGTCGACGTGTAACTAATTTCATCATGTTCTATAAAATGTCCCGGTTCTATAACGATAAAAAAAATTACTTTAGCCTTGAAACATAGTGCGAGGTTCTTCACATGAGGCAATATCGCCTCAGCTCGTTCGAGCCGTCCAAAGGAACCAGTATCTTTTTATACATATCCTCCTCCTGTATCTAAAAAATTGAGATCCCCTGACGCCATATGTTGTGTTCCACTTTTCAGCCTTCAAACTTTTGATACATTGAGAATATCTTATGAAATCCGGACTTGTCAAAATTGCAGATACCTTACCAATATGTGAACTATAGGATTATTTAACAGGTGTTGTGATATCTGTCCTTAGGAGAAGATATTTTTGAGGTTAGAGAAAGGATTTTAAAACCTCACAAGATCTGCAACATTTCATTTTCTCTTTCCAGTCCTTGCATACGTCACCACAGCAAATGTTTCCGTTAACAAACCAGCATAATTTCCCAGCATTAAATTCCCAGGCAGGGCATTGTACCTTAATTGAAGGATGGCATTTTTTTATAACCCAGCACGGTCTACTGACTTTTGAATTTCCATCCATTCTTGACAGAAGAAACAACATCTGCCGCTCAACATTTGCCGGTATGTTTCGCCAACCTTGCTCATAGCTGTGAACAGCTTTTATAGATACACCTAAAAGTTGGGCCATTTGTTGTTGTGTTTTGTTCAGCTTTGTACGAAAATTTTTAAATTCTTTATCGTCCATGTGAATAGTTTGCATCCATTATTTCAATTAAAAAGCCAATCTACCTTTCATTAGGCAACTCGGCTTGTTATGTTAAAATAAAGTAAACCATACTCCCTAATCTTGAATGAGGTCAGCAGAATAAAAGAAGTTCCAAATTGAAATCAAATCGAGATAGAGTTCAGATTTCAAGCTAAAAAATATGTATATTTTTTAAATCAATATCTTATTATTGTCAATTATATTATTAGATAGACTAAATTATTGCATTAATGCTTGGGATTTTTTGTTAGGAAAGAAGGGTGTTATTGATTACAGATATCTTACCATATTCACAAGCAAGGACTGCTACGAATACATTACATATATCGTAAAAACCATAAAAACGCAAAAAAGGCAAACCCCCGATAAAGGATTTGCCCATACTAAAAAACGATATCACAAAAATATTGAAGCTCTGATATTTACATGTTCATAGCAGAAATCAAAAGTGTGGATAATAAAAAAAGCAGTGCTATTGCTGCCTCTACCCCAAACCATAATGAACATACAGATGAATTGGATCTTCGCTACTGCATTTCACAAGGCTTTTAAACTATCAATCTGATATTCTCTGTCAAAGTGAATTGCCATACCGTAAGGGGTGGAACGCACCATGCTTCCCGTGTAGCCCTTCAAACGCTTCACGTCCTTAAGTTTTTTAATGCTGTCAGTCGGGATAGTGAAATCCATAGTAAACCGTGTTTCTTCTGGAAAAGACGTTAGTGTAGTAATGAATGTTCCGGAAACAGACAGGTCTCTGGTATAAAGATCTAAAACCGTTTTTCTGCCTGTCGTCATAGCTTTAAGTCTTACAGGAAGTGGAAAAGAAAACCTTTCATATTGACGTCGCTCTTTCATTGGAAACCCCTTTATTTGCAAAAAGAAATTCCTTTTAAGGTGATGAATGATGTTTCGGTAAGTGAGGCCAGGCATCAAGTTGTCCAACCGCTGTCCAAGCGTAGAGTATCCACCATTTGTTGCACCTCAGACAATGGAATAAGAGTTCAGAGCCTCCTGCTCCATCTCGACCTCGGCCTTCTAAAATTAGGTGTTTGTGAGGTTTAATCATTTCATCTATGTATGGCAGGGGATCGATAGCACCATGTGTGTAATTCCATTGCTTTACACGGATTCCAAATTGTTCGCAAGGTTCACAAATGTTCACAATCAATCTCCTAACATGTTAGATTTCAATAATTAAAAGAGAGAAACCTTTTTGACCATAGGACTGAAAACAAAGAGTCAAAAAAATTATTCAAAAGAAACGACTGTATAAATATACCCTTCACAACCATTAGCTATGTTTTTTTCTTCACCGACAATTATTTTTTGTTTTAAAATGCCTTCTAAGTTGATGGATGATGTTTCGGAAAGTGAGGTTTAAGTTCAAACTGTCCGACAGCTTCCCAAGTGAGGAGTTTCCAGAACTGATTGCACTTCAGGCATCGAAGTAAGAAGGTTGAACAATCTACAACATCCATTCTTCGTTCTTCAAAAAACAGATGCTTGTGATTCTTAATCATTTCGCCTATGTATGGCAGGGGGTCAGTAAAACCATGTGTATAATTCCGTTGAGTTGAAAGGCTTTCAAGCTGTTTGCAAGGTTCACAAATATTCATAATCATACTCCTGAAGTTTATGGGAAAGGGTAGTTTCCGGCAAAACCACCCCTTCCCATACTTGAAGGAGGCATAGGCAGGAGTCGCCAAATTAGATGGGCAAACTTTCCTATAGTTAAATTCATATAATAGACTATTTCAAGAAGTCAACACTCTTAATTATACTGTATAATACGTATAAAACATACCAATATAAGCCTTGTGGTCTTGATGGATTGGGTAATGAGTGGATTTTTACAGTTTAATAGATTAACAGAAGGTGAGATCTGAGATTTGTTTTCTTGTACTCTTAACCGAACTATTTTTGGATGTTTTTTCTGTTATTGTAAATTGTCTCGGGTAATAAACTCATAAGCTCTGAGATCTCTTCGGCTTCACCGGTTAAAAGTTCAGACTTCGTACCTAAACCTTCAATTCCCAAAATTACAGATTTCTTACCATAAATACAACCATAGGTTGTTCAACTCTGATTACATATATCTTATTTCCTACAAAATTGCAAAAAAGGCAAATCCCCGAAAAAGGATTTGCCCTATCGAAAAAACGATATCAATAATTTTAAGATCTTAAAAATCTGACAGATATTGCAATAAAACAGGTTTTGGATTGATGTTTTCAAGGTGCAATCTAAAAGATTTTATGGCTTCAATTTTTGAATGATTTAAGAAAAAGGCATAAGGCAAGCTCAGGAATGAAAATATTAGAGCACGTAGTTCACTGTTAGCAGCGGAGCCGTGGCGAAGACGGAAGGAAGATCCTCAATGCCTACAAACCCGACGTTAGTCACGAAATCGAGAATAAACCGCACCTGAAAATCCGTTAAACCGAGGCGCTGAGCCTCCCGCATCAACGGCGTAACATCAATCGACACAATAGTTCCCAGATCCGAAGCAAAGAAATCCAGCGATTGAGACAATAATGGAGAAGAATCGAAATCTTCCACCCTCAACCCGGTGATAGGATAAGAGACAAGATCGAGCAAAGTAGGGACAATGGGAGCAAAACTCACTTCGTTAATAAATACTTCGAGGGTTGCAGAAACTATTCCAGCGTTTGCAGGGATAACTTCCCCCCCAGTAGAACCGTCGAGTGGAAAATCCAGGAAAGCACGGTATTCCGGTAGATTTGGGCCAAGATCATCAATGCCAAAAAACAGGGTTCCTGTCCCGTTAGTGATAGTGAAGGATTGCAGAACAGGATCAAAGGCGATATCTCCATCCGTCGGCTGGTCGCTAAAGATATCGGCCACAATTACAGGCTGCGGATCACTCCCGCCGCCGCAGGAAAGGGTCAATAGCACTACAGCCAAAATGCCGAGTAAGGATAGTTTACGCATGTGCACCTCCTGAAGGAAACCGGAGAGTAAACTTTACGAATGTTATCTGCCATAAGAGCAACCCAAGGTTGATCAACTCCGATTACATATATCGCATAATGGCCTCATAAAGTCAAAAAGGCAAACCCTCCTAAATAGGATTTGCCCTTTTAAAAAACGATATCACAAATAATTTTGACCTCTGATATTTACATTTTAATAGCAGTACTCACAAGTTGGATAAATAAAAGGCAGAACCAAATAAATGCCCCTGCCTTTATCAGAAAATTTCCGATTTATATTAATTTATAAGACCATCTCTTAGTTTTTTTTGTGTTTAGAGAGCTCATAGGTAAGATCCCTGATTCTTTTGCTCATTCCTTCAATTATGTTGAATGTCAGCGTAGGATCTAATTGCGTTTTTGCAAAAAAACCTTTTTTATCGACGCGCAGAACAACGGCTTCTCCTAAAGCTCTAACCGTTGCAGAACGTGACATAGGATCAAATAACGCAATTTCGCCAAAAATTTCACCTTTTGTCATTGTTCGTAACACCGTTTCACCCTCAGGGAGGTTCTTTGAGACCTCTACGGTGCCTGACTGTACGACAAACATTCACTCTCCTAAATCTTCCTCCCGGCAGATGATCTCGCCGTCTTTATACGTTTTGCCGAGTAAGCTTTCTTTCATTGTGCTCTCCAGATTAAGACCTTATTACAATGATTCTGACTTTTCCACATTTTTAATGATTTTAACCGTGGCAAAACAAACAAATCCAATGCCTAAAGGTAAATAAAATAACATATCATTTCTCCTATATAAATATTTGGAAAATTTAAAAAAACATAACGTTTTTTAGCTGTATATTATACCACATTGTTCTATGTCAAGATGTTTTTTTAACAGGGAGAGAGGACCGGTTTTCGAAAAAAAGAAACCCCTGGAAGTTGGTTGCGGTTTACCAGGGGTTTCACAGATAGAGGAGATAATAACGGGGATATAAATGGCATTTTTATATCCTATAAGGACTTATAAGCTACCACAATGTAGGATGTCAAGAAGTTTTTTCAATAACCTACGGGATTGGTGTGTTCAGCCGAAAAGGAATGACACTGATTCCCTACCCGGGGATCTAACAGGGAGAAAGTGGGAGGTTTGATTTGAGATTAAAGGTACATATACCTTACCAGTATAGCAACCATTCACAGCAACAATTGATATGCAGATATCAAAATTGAAAGCTATCGAGTCAAGTACGTTCCTGCCAAAATTAAACGGGTTTCGAAACATCGACCCCGAAAGCATAAAACAAAATCATAAGGATTATTGCTTGAATGACCCAGCCAATGATGCAAACACCTACAGCACGTAATGTACTCTGATAGTCAAGAGCTTGTCTAACCGCAATAACCATAGCTGTTAACATCCAAATTGAAGCGATAATAAAAACGATACTGGACATCCCAGGTATAATAGCCAATACTCGGATTAAACCTGGTGAGCTCGAAAAACCGATGGTTCGCAGCAATTCGCCATGATCCGCTTTGGTTTGCGGCTCAGGAATGATTTTAGCTCCAATAAAATATGTCATATAGGCCCACACATACCATGCTATAAGAGCTGTAATTCCTCCCAAAATGATTCCCTTTACCCCTATCGTTCCTATGCTCCCTATCCCGGCTGCTATACTGGAAAGAACAACAACTCCAATGGCTTGACCCATTGCTCCTTTATCGGCCTCGACCTCTTCGTATAGATTTATGTCGAGCTTGGCAGCACGAACAATACGATTAATATAATTTTGCATTATAACCCCCTAATTACAAATATCGTTTAATGGCATAGTCAAGTCAATCTCTTCACATGGTATTTGATTACACGTTCCCATGATAGATATCGATTTCAGCATGCTTGAGAAAGTATTAGCTTTTACTTTTGCCGAAATCCCCAGGGCGGAATAGGATTAGGTTCACTCCATAGACCGATTTTGCCGTATCTGGCAACGATTTCAAGGTTAAGCCAATCCTCACAAAACGCCTCGTGACAATATTTGAGATAGACCCAGGCAAATCCATTTTTAAGAAGGGCCTCGTTTAAGGATTGACCATCAACAGATATTAGAGCAACGGTTCGGCCATACCGATCTGTATCTTTTGGTTCAACTTCAACGGTTTTTCCGTATACCATTTGAGATGTGAATTACTTTGCCCTTTTACCAAAAGCCTGGTGATCTTCAGGCGTGTCAATGCCGTATAGCCTTATCTTTTCACCCTTACCTTCATGTAATACCGTAATAGTATCTCCGTCACTAATCCCAACAACCATGCCTTGCCAAACTCTTATCTTTTTAGCGGTTTTTTTCGATGAAAGTGGGAATGTGATTTGGCCTTCGACATGGACATTACCATCAGAGAAGGCATTGGGTATAGTAAGGGTAAAAAAGATTACTGCAAACAAAAAGATTCTAAATATGAAAGCCATCATTTAACAACTCTTAGCAAGTGAGTCTCTCGAACTCTTTTCCATAGTTCATGCATTATATGCTCATGGTCTTCATCATCAAGATCAATTTTACATCGTATCTATAGATCAAAGACACCTTGGAGAACTTCAACATCTTTCTGTTTCATATTTACAAGGGAAACCCTCTCTTCCAAAGGCATTTGAGAAATGATCCCATCAACGATCTGAGAAATGTTATCTTGAGGGGGTTTTGTCATTTTACTGCTCTTAACTTAAATGTTTTTTCCAACTTTTATCACTTTTTAACTTTAAACCATAATATTCTTTAAATAAAAGATGATTAACAGCAGTCTAAATGGAAAAGACAATGAACAGCTTTTAATAAACTAACAGTATCTTCATAAATATTTTGATCTTCATTTGCACAGAGGCCAGATACATTCAGCACCTTGATATCGTTCAAAACAATCCATGACTTAACTAATTGAGCAGCTCTGAAGCCTCTATTTGTTCCCAAGTTGATATGGAGCAGCTTTTTTTTATGATGTTCCGCAAATTTAAGAATTGGTAAGGATTCTCCGGTAAGTTCTCCATGGGAAATGACCAGAGTACCGTCTGAATCAATGACATTTTGTTCAGTGCTTTCTTGATACCTGGAAGAAGACATTTCCTTAAGCTTATATTTATTGGGCAATGTTCCAGTATCTGTTCTTCGCCCTTTTGGAATCCAGCCACCGTGCGGAATACCTAAACTTATTGCAACATCAAGGGCTGCCTGATCAGCACCGACTTGACCGCCTGATATGATTTTCTTAAGCATTATCCTTACTCTCGTATTCCATCTGAACTTCTTTCAGTTTAGCAAAAAACTCCTCCTCTGTAATAATGCCTTTTTCAATAAGTACCCGGGTAACAGTGTCCAGTTGTATAGTATTTGAAATCAACAATTCTCTAAACCTAACCAGCTCATCTTGATCAAGTTTTTGTGCCATTTGTCTCCTCTTGTGAGTTAAAGGTTTCGTAATATGATTTTTATAATATATGGGGCATGGTAAATCAAACGGATATGCCTGATATAAAAAAGTTGCTTAAGTTGCACAATAATATGTGCATCCATGCCCTGAAAAATGGGCAAACTCTATCCTCTTAAAATGGGTTTATTCCTTCCATGAATACATCCATTTTCCTCTAACCTTCTGAATTTAAAACCTTATAACAATTCTATATCAACCATTAAACATTCTGGCATGGATCTTGGATTATTAATCGGTAAATATCATGAATGAAGGGAATAACATCATGCCGGGATTGAACGTCATGTTCCTTGATGAGGGGAATAATGAAAATATCAGATGCAGATTTATCTGTGATTTCTTTAAGATTGAATTTTATGTGTACTCAAAAGCAAGGCTCTTTTTAGAAATTGAAAAGACAAACCCTGACGTTGTTGTGATCGGTCTGGATCTGTATGCAAAGATTGACGGGATTGAGACTTCGAGAAAGATAAGGTCTCAGTTTGATGTTCCGGTGATGTATGTTTTAATTATGGGTAAAACAATAAGATTTTGAATCAGCTTCGTATTTTTCAGAAAAACCATATTCAACCAGACCCAAGCTCTGATCTGTCAGACTTATCACAGGTTTTGGAGGTGGATGATATTTTCACAAGAAAGGATGCTATCTCAGGTCTTAAAAGCTGTCCTTGGGCGGGTTTAGGTAAACTGGTCAATACACCCCTGGACAGTTCAATTTTTGCTGGGCGATATCACAACCTTCAATATGGGTTTTCCGATTCCATATACATAGCAGTAAACACAACTTTAGAGCATGTCTGTGCACCCCAACATATTGTGTTTGCCACAATAATAAAAAAGTGCAGAATTATTCCGATAGTCTTCAGTCAAAACGTGCTAACAAGAGCGAGGACTAATAGCCGAAGTCCTCGCTTTCCGATTGAAAGCGAGGACTTCGGCTATCATTGTTCACTTTGACCTATAGAACAAAAAGCGTGGATTGACGTTAAAGGTCCGCGCTTTTTTATTTGGAAGGTTATACCAGATATTGTGGTGTTGGGATCTGATATGAAAGCTGACAGTCGAGTAGAGGGACATGATGGCGTCGATGTCCTTCGCGCGAAACGCCTTCGTCCAGTTCTCTATTCGCTGTCGAATGTTAGCTTCAGCCATTGTTTCCTCCTTATATCAAAGATAATCTAAAAAAAATAATCCCCTTCAATCTTTACAGAATATACCTGCTGTTATCAAAAGCAAAATCCTTTTTCATTTTACCTGTAAAAACGTAACGGGGACTGAATATCAAAAATATTCGCTGACTAATCCGCGTTACTTTGCAGAAAATGCTCCCGAGTCCGCCTAACAGTTAAGTTCAGCCGCGGCTGAAAACTGTCGGTTGTAACGAAGGGTTAGCCCCCGGATTGTTCTCGAACGTGACGAGCACCAATTTCCCATCGATCCCGCCGGCTTCGAGCCGTTCGTTCGCCTTGCGTGCATCCAGTAACGGGAACGTCTGAGCGATGCGAGGCGAAATCTTCCTTTGCGCGAGCAAGTCAAACAGCTTCGGCAGGTCCTCGAGGAAGAGCTGGGGGTTCTTTCGGTACAGCATTGTGATCCCGTAGAAGGACCCGCGCCGGCTATGCAACCGGGCGCCTACGAACAATGACAGCGCTGAGCGCGCCAACGCAGGAAGGCTCTGTGCACCCATGAAACCGTACCAGACGGTGATGCCACCCCTGTGCGTCGACGATACGCACTGTCCCGTATGTGCCCCACCGACACCGTCGAACGCCGCATCGACACCCTCCGCCCGAACTGCGTGCACGCCGACGTCTAACGGGGTGGATCGCCCTTCGATCGGAGTCGCTCCGTACGACGTGACAATGTCATGTCGCGCCTTGGCCGCCGCGCCGATAGCCGAGACACCATGGGCGCGCAACAGGTCGAGAAGCGCCTGACCTACTCCGCCGTTCGCTGCGTTCACCAGCGCCCACTGCCCAGGGTGGAGCCAAGCTTTCCGGTGGATCATCTGGTATGCCGTGACGTAGTTGAGGATGAGCGATACGGTCTGCACGTCATCAAGGCCGTCGGGCACCTTAACCCAATGTTTCGCGCCTCGAACCACGTGCGTCGCGTAGCCGCCGTACACCAGTAGTGCGCAGACGCGGTCGCCCTCTTTCAGCGTTGTGACGCCCGCGCCCACAGCGTCGACGATGCCGACCGACTCGTAGCCAGGCACGAAAGGAATCGGCGGCGCGTATGGATAGGAGCCACGGCGCATCGTGATATCAGTCGCCCCCACTCCTGTCGCACGCACCTGCACTCGGACCTCACCTGGGCCGGGCTCGGGCAAAGGCAACTCCACCGTCTCGAGCACTTCAGGGCCGCCCTTCTTCGTCAGCATCACTGCCTGCATCGTTGCCAAACCATATCTCCTTTTTAGGGCTAACAATTAAATCAGCGGCTCGTCTTTTTGCCTCCACTAAATTTGTTGATTAGCCGTGTCAGCGAACGCAACACACTCTCCATGATGAACACTTAGCATGTCTCTAAATACCTCTTGCTCAAAAACCGGTGGATCAATTCAGCGATTAGTTCCGCTTCCTCGTCAAGAGCGGAATGACTGGCGTTCAAGAGATGAATTTCTACATCCGGTACCTCGCTGCCGAATGCCACAGTTCCCGCAAACCCATGAGTACTGAGTCGTGCGTATTCCAAGGTGCTCGACCAGCGCCGTGAGTTTGTCGAGAAACCTCCGCCAACCAATCTCATTGTCGTTGAAGCGAGAGGACATGCGGCATGTTGTCGAGTACGGTCAGCCATGGTCAATAGCCAAAATCCGCAGCATAGACCATCCGGCAGGATTTAGCGAGTTCCTCGACGAATTATCAGCCCTTGTTGTTCAAGGGATTATGCTATGCAGCGGCTGCCAGTTCAGCGCAGTTCGAGCAGCCTGATTACTGCAACGCCAAGACGGTGGACATGGAGCTGTATCATCTCGCTCTGGTCTGGTTACTCCTATGGAATCAGCCAGGCGGTCAAGATATTCACCTCGTCGTATGGGTTCGTCAACCACATTGAATATTGATCCAGCTGGAGCGGTCTCGATAGCTGCAGCAATTGCGGCCGCCATATCCTCGACGTGGATTAGAGAAGTAAAGTTCCTGCCATCGCAAGGGACAATTTCTTCGCCGGATCGCAACCTTTCGATTGCATTCTCCTGAAACGTGCCCTCGCCCACAAAGGTGCCGCCACGCAAGATACACCATTCCAGATCTTCAAGCGGGATGTTCCGTATCATTTGCTCCATGGTAATCACAGGGGCACAAATCCCTGTGCGTCCCGGGGATGCATCAAGAGGCATATCTTCGGTAATCCAGTTGTCACCGTGGTCGGGATAAGCCATGGTAATACTCTGTTGAATATAGCGTCTGATCCCGACTTTAAGAGACGCCTCGAGCAGTATTTTAGTACCAACCGTCCGCAAGCGTGTATTCGCCTTCATCGCATTGGCGTCTGTGAAATTAAGAGGGATAGAGGTTGCGATATGTACAACTGCATCACAACCATCCAGCATCGACGGCAGATCTCCCGCTATGTTTGAAATCAGATCGCATTCAACTATTTCCCCAAGCTGTGGAAACATCTTGCGTACTTTTGTAGTTGAACGCGCCAAAGCGCGTACGATATGACCCTTCTGCATGAGTATAGGTACCAATGCTCGCCCCAAAACTCCCGTTGGTCCAATTACGGCTATTCTCATGGGTCTATCTCCTTTTTTAGTAAATAATAAGATATTAGCCAAGCCATCGGCTTAGAATCCGCGTGGCGGTTTAGCTGACCACTGAACTGACATGTTGCACGGTATGTTCATTCTTCAGTACTCTCTGCTACGGGCTCCCACCCTGCCTAATTTGTTTGGCGCTCTAGAAGCGAACGCACCGATCCCAATGCTGCGGGGCCATCGCCTTTAGGCGTCGAGTATGCGATATAGCCATCGGGCCGAACAAGCGACATGCCCTGATGTCGTGCCAAACGTAATTCAACTATCTCCGGAAAAGATCCGGCGAGCTGTCTCACATCTTCCATAGTCGAGGCCTCTGCATCGTTACCGAGGAAAAGGAGGAAGCGGCTGAGAATGCCTTTGCCACCACACATCGAATCATCTATATAACGTTTGCCGGGTCCTTCGACAATCGGGCTTCCACGATAGGCAATTCCCAGTTCGGAAAGCCTCTGCACGAATGCATGCTGAAACGGCGCCAGACGCGATACCATAGGGATGACGGCATCGCGCAGAGCCCGAGCAAACTTGTTCGGCGTTGCCATCGCCTTGGTCAGGAAATCCGTGATCTCAATGACATGCTTGATCACGGGAAGACGTTCGATGCTGTAACTATCTAACAACTGTTCGTTGCCATGACCCTTCAGTACAAGGTCGAGCTTCCAGACTAAATTCCAAACGTCATGCAATCCTGTGTTCATCCCTTGGGCGCCAAATGGGCTGTGGATATGAGCAGCGTCACCAGCTATGAAGATACGTCCTTGGCGCAACTGCGCGACGTTTCGGTGATGGATATGAAAATAGCTGCTCCATTGCAAGCCGCGGGCCTCGATTCCACTGGGTGCGCGTTGACTCAGCATCTTCTTCACAAGGTCTATCGACGGAGCGTCTCCTTCCGCATTCGGGATTGTTGCGACAATTCGCCGGCGCGTAGCGCTCATGGGGAAGATTGCCAACGGGCCGAATTCATTGGGGCAAAGCTGTAGCTGATCGACAGGAAGGGTTTCGTTTGTCTCGATGTCAGCCAGCATGAACAAGTCGTGGTATTCCGCTCCCTTGAACGGCAGGTTCAATAAATGGCGAACCGCACTGTGAGCGCCGTCGCAACCAACGACCATGGCGGCGGTGAGATCTCGACGTTGACCTTTCTGGTCCAGCGTTACGCTTACAAAATCGTCGTATTGGACTGCTGAAGCGAATGACGTTTCATATTCAATGGCGCCGTTCTTACGCCTTAGCTGATCCACCAGCAGTTTCTCTGTCACGTTCTGGGGAACCATGGCGATGAATGGATATGGGCTCTCCTCGGGTGCGAACGGCATGTGCGCGAGCGTGCGGCCATGAGCGACCACAGTAACCGACGTGACTCGGTTCGCTGCTTCGAGAAACGGAGCGAGGACCCCGGCCATGTCAAAGATCTCGAGCGTTCGCGGAAAGATCGCGAGCGCTTTAGAGTGCTCAGACTGTGACGGTTTTGCCTCGATGAGTCGCCATCTCAGCCCACGGCGAGCACATTCATTCGCGAGGAATAGTCCAACTGGCCCCGCGCCAACGATCAAGATATCAGTATCAACAGCAATATTTGGCATGATATCCATCCTTTCTTATAGAGCACTCTCGCCACTGTCAGCCACTGCTAAATCCAAGGCGATGTTGACTTTCAAAGATACCTGAGTGCGCCATCAAACCATTAATTTAGGCATCCACCACGAACGCACTTCTTTCTCAGACGATGACTTCGTTGATTAGAAAGTAAGGATTAAAATACGGTCTGCAAATCGGATATTGTCCGATAATTAGGTAGGAACAGGTCTAAATACCTTGTCGGTGTTCATCTTACAAATATATAGGTGCAATTTGGCCCAAATGTTAAAATCGGAGGAGCCGAAGATGGATCAAACTCGCTACTTGTAATGTAATAATATAGACTGTTAAGTTATTTCTTTTTAGGAGATTTGATTGAGGTTATCAAGGGAAGAACCATACCAACCAAGACCTATGAAATGAGAATATAAATCATTGAAATTATGCTTTTGAAATCTGAGGTAACCGAACTCGATCAGAAATCAATTAAATTAACAGATATCAAATTTGAACTGTAAATATCAGGACATGGTGATTTTCCATATAACGTTTTCGTATCTTGTTGCCGGCATTTAAGGTAATTGAGAATATCATAACCGCGGACTTCTTGCCATAGATCACGGTGGTTCATACCAAATTTATACTGGACACCAATCGATATTCCTCAATCGAAAAAAACAAGGCGAATACTATATCTTGTGGTCCGCTCCTCACTTCATAAATTACATGTTTCTTGCCAAAAGTGCAACCTGAGGTTGATCAATTCCGATTACATATATCTTATTTCTTACAGAAATGCAAAAAGGGAAACCCAAAAAAAATGGATCTGCCCTTTTGAAAAAAATGATATCTGTAAAGATTTGAGACTTTAAATTCCTGCGATATATTGCAGGTATCCATAACGATGACATTCAGCCGCACGCGTAGCAAAGCGTGTCGGCTGCAATGCGGTGTTGGGCGGCATCTTCTGAGTTGATACATTGTCAAGCGGAAACCTCCGCCAACCGGCCCGTATCTACGTCGTAGATGAAGCCCCGCACCAGGATGCTCTCCGGTATCCATGGGTGCGACCTTACCTTGCGCATCTGTTGGCGTACGTTCTCCTCCAAATCGGTGAAGGCGTAGAAGCGAGTGGGGGCAACGGGCACTTTCCCTGTCTCCTGTTGCAGCCTCGCCGCCAGTTCCTCGTCCTTGAAGGTGAGCATACCGCACTTTGTGTTGTTGATGATCGTAATCTCCTGGGTCTCCGCAATATGGCAGGAGACGATCAGCGACCGGAGCACATCTTCGGTCACAATGCCACCCGCGTTCCGAATAATGTGAGCATCTCCCAATTCCATACCCAGTAGTTTCGATACGTGGAGCCGACAGTCCATGCAAGTAACTACCGCAAGCCTGAGACGGGTCGGCCTCCCTGGCAGTCCTCCCTGAGTAAATCTTTCTGCATACTTCCGGTTCTCTTCCAGCACTTTATCAATAGCGGTCATATTGCTACCCTCCTTATGAAACAGATTTAGAGCTCTGCTGCTCCATGTCGGGCGGATGCCGAACAACGCCGCGTCTGACCAGCGGGCGCGGCTTTTTGCTATCCGATGCGAGAACAGGTTGGGCGCTAATCTGGAATCCAAGCCTCGACAAGTTTCGCCAGAAGAGTGAGTGATTGCTGCCAGCCGAGATAGCAAGCCTCGGGAGGAATGACATCGGGTACCCCTTCCTGCTCGATGTTTAGCTCGGTTCCTACGGATACCTTCTTCAAGGTTACGGTAACTTGAAGTTCTCCTGGCAAGTTCGGGTCATCGAATTTGTCCGTATAGCGAATGCGTTCATGTGGTATCAGTTCAAGATACCTTCCACCGAAGGAGTGGCATTGTCCTGTAATGAAATTCGTGAACGACATCTTGTGAGTGCCGCCGACCTTGGCATCCAAGTGGTGGACCTTGCCGGTGAATCCATTTGGCGGAAGCCATTTGGCCATTGCGTCGGCATCCAAGAACGCCCGATATACTCTCTCAGGCGTTGAACGGAACACGCGGTGAAGCCGGATGGTGTTTGTTGACATGTTTCTGTTTCCTTTCGATTGGTGGTGTTGTAATGCAATGAGCGACCGTTAAAGACCTAATTGTGAAGCCTAACGTCGCCCCATCAACTGCGGCACGGAGTGCCGTCAGTTGGATACCGTTGTTAGGCGGCAAACTGCTTGCGGTTGGCTCTCACTTCCGGGCAGTCGCTACTACGATGCGCACCTGAAGCACCAGGGCGCGATCCTTCACGAATTCCTGCCACTTTGCAACGACGTCGCGCTCCAGCGAGCCGCGACGTTCGTCATCCACCTGCGCCACGGCGCCCGCGAGCGGGGTGCTATGCACATACTGCCAAAGAAACTCCTCCGGTGCCGGGAGGCGTAGCGGCTTGGTGTCGGACTGAACGGAGACATCGTGGAAGCCGGCGCCGCTAACGAGGTTCTGAATCTCTGCCGTGTCGTGGAGCGAGAAAACGTGGTTCACGAACCCCGCCGCCTCGGCGCCGATGTGACGCGCGAGCGCCTCTCCCATGATGGTGAAGAGTCGCGGTGTGGGTCCAGGCACATTGAGGATCAGGCGACCGCCGCGCACCAGAACCCGCCGCATCTCGCGCAGTGCCGCGCGTTTGTCCGGCATGAACTGGAGGCCCATCTGGCACAGCACGACGTCGAACGACGCATCCGGGAGGGGCATGGCCTCGGCGCTCGCCTCGTGCCACTCGATGGGCATACCCGGCGGCGTTGCGGAGCGCGCAACCGCCAGCATACCGGGATTGACGTCCAACCCAGCGACGGTCCCGGTGGCGCCGACCTGCTGTGAGGCGAGCCGCGCGACAACACCAGTGCCACAAGCAACGTCCAACACCCGTTCGCCTGGACGAAGCGCGGCGAGGCGAATGAGATCAGTCGCCAAGGGCGCGCCAATCGCTGGAACAAAGAAACGCTCGTAGTTTGCCGGTGGATTTCCACCGTAGGCTTTACCGAAGTGTTGCTCGGCCATTCTCTACCCTCCTTCTTCTGCGATTTCCTTTCGGGGAACCAACTCTGGTCACCTCACTACCACCTATAAAAACAACATAAATATAGAATTAATCAAGTCAAGAAGGAACATTTCACAATGTGGTAGGATTTATTGAAAGGGAAAGCTATGCCGTGTATGAAGATATCTTGCCAATACATGGCCTTCTGCCGATGTTGGAATACCTAATCGGTATCCGCCAAAAGCAAAACCCCACCTCTCTATCTGAGAAACGGGGTTTATTTATATCCTGATCATAGCTCCCTCATTATTTGAGTTAAGAGCATTATTAATTATTTTAAACCATTACCATAAAGTCCTTTTTATAGTCAAGGTTTAAGGTAAGCAAGGAATTAATCGATCAAAAAGCCGGATTTTATCCATCTGTATGATTTCAGTTTGCATTTTTCAACGTCTGACTTTTTCATTTTTTTTTCGAAATTAAATTCATCAAAGTATCAGCCATCATCTCGCGACCATCCGGAGATATATTTATGAAATCCTCTAAAATTGATACAGCACATCTCAAAGCCATTATATTGGCGCGGTTGCTTTCATCAACAGCTTTTAAAAAATCGTATATCGATATTTCCATATAAATAACCCCATTATTCAATTTTGCTATGGATTAGGTAATCAATAAACGTGCCATTTCTGCAAAACGGAAAATCACAGTTCTATATGGTTGAATTTAATGAACTTTAAGAGGGTTTGTTGTCTGATGGTCTAAAAGAAGAAAAATGAGGTTGCACAGAAAACTGGGCATGAGTGCACATATATTTGTGCAGGATTTTGTGACCGATGTCATACGTACGTGCAGAGCATGCACAAAGTATTTTGAATAGCCTGTAGATATTTTCAATAATCTGAAAATATCATTCCTCTCCAAAACCTTTAATATGTCTGACAGATCCGAGCTTGGCTCTGATTGCATACAGCTGCTATCTATTTTGGATTTGAAGGCGAGTTTTATGTTTGTGATATCTAAATTTCAGTACCAAATGGTCAAGTGATGGATTGATTACCCTATCTGCATTGATGATAATTTGGAATCAAATTTATTATAAAAAATTCAGGTTACTCATAATCCATCACCACCGGGTACCTCATAATAAGATCTATTGCCGTCGCAGCGGCCGAAGCGGCTTCAGGGAAGACATCCTTGAGGGCTCTGATGTGCCTCAGGTTATCCGCTGTCCTGAGAATCAACATGGCCAGGTCCCCCTCTTCCATCTTGGCAATGGAAAGCACCTTTTCCCAGGGCAAACCGGCTGCCCAGGCATATAGGGTCGCCGCCGGCTGCAAAATCAACGGCCGGGTTTCAAAACCCTTTTTGGACATCCGTGCTGAAAAGGATGAAAGGCTTTTTTTGACATCGAGAAAGGTGTCGACCAGCGCTTTAGGCATAAATGCCTTGTCTATTATTTCATCGGATTCGCGTTCGTTGACAAACAGCACTGTCACAGCGGCAAGGAGCGCCGGATCATTGTCAGGAAAAATTCCGCATCTAAATCCTTCTGCAATCATCAACGGATGATCGACCCGAAGTTGAGAGGCCCATATGCCGTCGGCAGTCAGTCTGCCGCTTTTGGTGGCATAACCGGTTTCTTTCAAAAAATCGAGATGCCGTACAAAATCCTGCCATAGCTGCTTAAGATCATTTTCTACAGGCTTTTGAAGGCCCTCTTTTTTTTTCGCATGAATGATCATATACGTTGCAAAGGATTTTTTCAGAAGATCTTCGATCTGTTCCGGCGTATGGGACAAAAGCAGGTTAAGAACCATTGAAAAGTTTATCTTTATTTGACTGGACACATCAGACGGTGGTGATTTCATCAGCTTTGCGGCAAGCCGGATATCCATGTACTTTCCCGGAATTGCCACAGCAAATCCAATATGATCCATTCCCCTTCGCCCGGCCCGCCCGGTCATCTGATGAAAGTCAGTGGAAGAAAGCGGCATAAATTCTCTGCCGTTGAACCGGTCGGAGTTTAGAAAAACAATGGTCCTGGCCGGAAAGTTTACACCGGCGGCAACGGTAGAGGTTGCAAAGACGGCATCCAGCAGCCCTTCTGTCATGAGGGTTTCCAGAATCAGCTTCCATGCAGGGAGCTGTCCGCTGTGATGAGCGCCGACAGCCAGGTGTTCAAGGTGCCACAATTGCCGGTGCCTGGCAATATGGGCATTATGGGCCACAAGTTCTTCGATTCTCCGGCTGCGTTTATCTTTTTTAATCCGGTCAGATCTCAAACCCTCTTCACACAAGTCAAGGGCATTGTCACAATTGGCTCTGGATTTGAGAAAAAAAATGGCGGGAAGAAGGCGGTATTTGTTTAATACACGCAAAATATCCCCAAAAGGAGGCAGCTTATTGGGCGGCGAGAGATAAGGTGGACGACTGCTGCTGACATAAGCTGCCACCTTTTTAGACAATCTGCCCTTCCCCGGACTTCCCCTCACGAGCAAAGGATACAAAGTCCCTGAAGGGTGAAAAAAGAGCGGATACAGCGGTACGGGCCTTTTGGTTTCTTCAACAACAATACATTTTTTGCCGCGAATGGACGAAAGCCATTGGGAAATAACCTTTGCATTGCCGATGGTCGCCGAGAGCAGAAGAAGCGGAATCCTGGAGGGAAGATATATCATGATCTCTTCCCAGACAACGCCCCTGTCTTCATCTCCTAAAAAATGTGCCTCGTCAAGAACCACGAAATCGGCAAGAAGTGTGGTCCCCTGATACATGGCATCATAAAGCTGATTCCTGAGAATCTCGGTAGTCCCTACAATAACGGGCGCATCCGGTTTTTCTTTTCTGTCACCGGTCAAAATCCCGACGTTTTCCGGCCCGAATATTTTTGAAAACTCACTGTATTTTGTATTGCTCAAGGCTTTTAAGGGAGAAGCATACCATGATCTACCCCCTTTTTTAAGGATTCGGGCGATGGCCTGTTCGGCAATCCAGGTTTTACCGGCGCCGGTGGGTACGGTCACCAGGCAGTCGGATCGTTTTACGGCCGACAATGCCTGAAGCTGAAAAGGGTCGGGTTTAAACGGTTTCTGAGCCGGTACACCAATACCTGCAAAAACTTTTTTGAGCCCGGTATCCGCACCGGCCTTGATTTTGGGAGGCTGGCGACCCCGTTCGAATCTGCCTGTTCTTTTTTTTCCTCTATAAAAGTGTCGTTTTGGATGCTTCATTAAAACTTGGAAATCATCGCGTTAACAATTTCTTTTGCATTTGAATTCACATCAAATGGTGAAACACCATCCAGGTCCGCCTCTATCAGCGCTTCATCATAGGGGATAAAGCCGAGGAACTCAAAATCTTTCAGGTGCTGTTTTAAAAATGCCTCGTCTTTTTGGCTACGAACTTTGTTGCCCACAAGTACAATATTTTTTAAGCCGATCTCGGATGCAAGCTTTCGAATATGATTGGCGGTATCCATACTTCGACGGCCGGGTTCCACGACCACAATCAACCGGTCTACGGCCGAAGCGGTGGCCCTTCCCAAATGTTCGATTCCGGCTTCCATATCCATGACCACCACCTCGTCCCTCGCCAGGACAATGTGGGTCATCAGTGCCCTTAACAGAGTACTTTCCGGACAGATGCATCCGGACCCACCTTTTTTAACCCCCCCGAGGCGCATGAGTTTAATGTTATCCAGTTTTGCCGAAAGCGCGTCGGGAAGGTCGTCCACTTTGGGGTTGAGCTTGAAAAAACCGCCCATGCTGCCCGGCTTTGCTTCAGTTCTTTCAAAAATAAGTTCTTTCATCTCGGCAATAGGAACGATGCGGTCGGCATCCGGAATGCCCAATGCTGCCGCAAGGTTGGCATCCGGATCTGCATCAATGGCCAGCACATGTTTGCCCTGCTCATTCAATGTTCGTATCAAAAGTGCTGAAAACGTTGTTTTTCCGACGCCCCCTTTGCCGCTGACTGCAATTTTCATAAGTATTTCCTCTCCCATTTATTTGAAATCAATTTTCGTATTCGAATATTGTTAAACCTAAATTGAGCGATTGTCGAGTTTACCGATCATAAGATCCCGTCTTTCGGGGAGATGCAAGGCGCAGGGTGTGCAGCTGTAGTGTTCTACCGCAAACACCCTGCAACACAGCAGATTCGGTAAAATCGGCATGCCCGAAGGGTTTCAAATTTTAAACATATAAATAAAGATAATTCATTAAAAATAAAAGATATTTTATCCCCTTTTAAAATTTGAAACGCTCAGCTTAGGTTAAATATAACACAGTATATCGCCGGGGCAAGGGCATTTATTTGCCGTTCAGCTTGATAATGCCGCTTGGAATTTATATTTTTTTAGATTATCTTGGTTTTTATAACCAATCGATGTAAAAGCGCCTTATATTTCAAAAAGCTAAACTGCTACTTATCTTTAACTTTTTAAGCATGATATTGAATACATGAGCAAAGAACCGGAAAAATCTTCCTCTCCCTCTATTCTGGCGCCGGCAGGTAATAAAGCGTCTTTTTTGGCCGCCCTTGCCGCAGGGGCCGACGAAATATACTGCGGTCTGAAACAACTTTCAGCACGCATGGAGGCCAAAAATTTTTCTATTGAAGAACTTGTACCCCTGACGCTGCTGGCCCACAATAAAGGGGTCAAAGTCTATGTGGCGTTGAACGCTTTACTGAAACCCAACGACCTGGATACAGCTGGAGAACTTCTTCAACAGCTTAAGAGACACGTAAAACCGGATGGAATCATCATTCAGGATCTGGCCTTTGTACAACTCGCCAAACAAACCGGCTTTTCAGGCGAGCTGCATCTCTCAACCCTATCCAATGTCAGTTTTTCAGCAGCCCTTCAACAGGTTCAAAAAGGCCTTGGGGTCCATAGGGTCGTTATTCCCAGGGAACTGAATATCGACGAGATCAAAGCCATGGCAGCGGCCTGTCCAAAGAATCTGAACCTTGAAGTATTTGTGCACGGCGCACTTTGCTATGGTGTTTCCGGAAGATGTTATTGGAGCAGCTATTTCGGCGGAAAAAGCGGGCTCAGGGGAAGATGCGTCCAGCCCTGTCGTCGCATTTACAAACAGAACAACCAAAATAAACGATTTTTCTCCTGCCAGGACCTTAGTCTGGATGTCCTGGTAAAAGTCCTGCGTACCATTCCACAAATACGAACCTGGAAAATCGAAGGCCGTAAAAAAGGTCCGCACACCATTTTTTATACGGTTAAAGCTTACCGGATCTTAAGAGACCAGGGGACCGATCCCAAAATGAAAAAAGAAGCGCTCCATATGCTGTCTTATGCACTGGGAAGGTCAGGAACCCATTATAATTTTTTACCCCAAAGGCCCCAGAATCCAATCCGTATTAACAGTCAAACCGGGTCCGGTCTTTTGGTAGGAGCCGTAAAAGGGACAAAACAAAAACCTTTTTTAAATCCCAGGGAAGAGCTGCTGCCGGGCGATCGCCTTCGCCTGGGATATGAAGACGAGTTGTGGCACGGCACCATCAGGGTGGGCAAATATGTTCCAAAAGGCGGACGTCTCTTTCTAAAGCCGATTTTAAAAAAGAATCCTGAAAAGAAAATTCCGGTTTTTTTGATCGACCGTCAGGAAAAGGATCTTGGGGATATGATGTCCGAACTCGAAAAAGAGCTGCCCGAAACACCGCTCATAAAATCCAACGCATCCGCCTTTGTCGCCGGACAGCCCAAAATATCCGGAAAGAAAAGCGGAACAATCTCAGATCTTCGTGTTTACCGTCACATAGACAAAACCCAACCCCATAGCGCATCGGGACTCTGGCTTTCGGATCAAGCTGTGAAGACACTTCCCAAAAAGATTTGGAATAGAATCTGGTGGTGGCTGCCACCGGTGATCTGGCCGGATGATGAGCAAAAACTTAAAGAACTCGTCGATTCTGTCCTGAATAATGGCGCAAAAATATTCGTGTTGAACGCCCCGTGGCAGACAACGCTTTTCACTCATCTAAAAGGGATGAACCTCTGGGCCGGCCCTTTTTGTAATATTGCCAATGTTCTGGCGATACAGACCCTGGCGTCTCTGGGATATAAAGGTGCCATCGTTACCCCTGAACTGGGTCAAAAAGATTTTTTCTCGCTTCCCAAGCAAAGCCCTTTGCCGCTGGGAATCGTTCTTTCCGGCAACTGGCCCCTTTGTATTTCACGCGCTCTATCGGACGACCTGGAAACTGAAACATCTTTTACCAGTCCAAAAAATGAATCCGCCTGGGTTAAAAAATACGAATCCAACTATTGGGTATATCCCAACTGGAAACTCGATTTAGGCATTCAACGAAAATCTATGGAAAAGGCAGGCTATCAACTGTTTGTGCATCTTTTGGAACCGATTCCAAAAGATGTGGCATTGAAAAAGAGACCCGGGCTGTGGAATTGGGATTTGGAACTTCTTTAACCTGAATATTTTATGAAAATTTTTGAGAGGTCTTTCTATTAGTTTTAAAAATAGATTGTTATTTACAACTTTGTTTCTATTTGTAAACTGACAGTTTATATAGAATATTTTCTGGTTCGATTTCTCAAAAAATTTCACCCTACGGGCGTGTGCGAGACGATCATTTGCTTCGTTATCAAGGGCTTGCAGTAGTCTACTACGGCTTCGCCCTTGAATGCCTCGCAAATAAACGCCTCTCAAACGTGAAATATCCAGGTCAAGTTCTATTTTGAAATGGAAATGTAACAAGCTCCGAAAGGAACTATTAAGAAATTTCACTTACGATATATATAGTGTCCATCTATAAATGAAGATTTTTGTTCAAGCCCCCCCGCTGAAAATAACGGGATAAAAAGGCATGTGATAAAAATAACCGCAGGCATATAATTGATATTCCGAGGATTATTTTTTGAGCATAACACAGAGATTGGGCTAAAAGACAATTTATAGATGGACACTATTTGAGAGGAGGAGGATGATGAAATCAGTGACAATATTTACCGACGCTCTCGACATTGAACTGAAAACCGGTCCGGATATGTGCAATATTACAACGGAGCTTGAAAACCTGATCAGCGAATCGAAGATCCAAACCGGAAACCTTTGCGTCACAATGGTGGGATCTACCGGGTCGATTACCACCATAGAATTCGAACCCGGGGTGGTGGAAGATTTGAAAAGGGCCATCAATTCACTGGCGCCGCCCGGACTGGAATATGAGCATGAAAAGGCCTGGCACGACGGCAATGGCCACAGCCATGTCCAGGCCGCACTTCTTGGACCGTCCATTGTTTTGCCCGTTCGAAATGGAAAACTCAGACGGGGAACCTGGCAACAGGTGGTTGCCATCAATCACGACAACCGCCCGAGAACACGATCCGTTGAAGTGACCATTATGGGTAGCAAATAGGATTGAAAAAAGAAGCGTTTTTCAAAGGTCTCAGTGATTACCCTTGACAAATCATTTAATCCCTATTAATAATTCGCTTTTGTGAAAACTGAAATGGTATTGAA
This sequence comes from uncultured delta proteobacterium, assembly GCA_963731025.1. Lineage (GTDB taxonomy): Bacteria > Desulfobacterota > Desulfobacteria > Desulfobacterales > UBA11574 > UBA11574. The sequence continues at coordinate 24,714 of CAVSVL010000009.1, forward strand.
AAAGCCATTTATTTTAATAATAAAATTGAAAGGAGACGTTAACACATGTCAAAATTAATTCCACCCCATGGCGGCAAAGGTTTAACCTGCTGCCTGCTTGAAGGCGCTGAGCTTGATGCAGAAAAGAAAAAGGCCGAAGGCCTAAAGAAAATCACCGTATCCCATCGAGAAGTTGGAGACCTTATTATGATGGGTATCGGCGGATTCAGCCCGCTGACAGGCTTTATGACCAAAGCGGACTGGAAAGGTGTTTGTGAAAATTTTCAGCTGGCCGATGGAACTTTCTGGCCCATTCCCGTGACCCTTTCCGTGGACAAAGCCGATGCCGACAGCATCAGCGACGGCGATGAAATCGCCCTCTGTGATCCGGATACCAATGAAATTATGGGAACCATGAAAGTCGCGGAAAAATATGAATTGACCGAGGCCGACAAAAAATTTGAGTGTGAAAAAATATACATGGGAGAAGGCACGCCGACCGCTGAAGAATTTTGGAAAATTGCCGGTGAAGATCATCCGGGTGTTCAGATGGTCATGGAACAGAAGCCATTCAACCTTGCCGGCCCAGTCAAAGTCTTGAGCGAAGGTGAGTATCCCGAAAAATATGCCGGCGTCTATATGAGGCCCGAAGAATCCCGTAAAATTTTTGAAGAAAAAGGATGGAGTGAAATTGCCGCCTTGCAGCTCAGAAACCCCATGCACAGATCCCATGAATATCTTTGCAAGATTGCCGTAGAGGTTTGTGACGGTGTCTATATTCATTCTTTGGTGGGAAATCTTAAACCCGGCGATATCCCTGCCGAAGTTCGCGTAAAATGTATCGACTCCCTGGTAAAGAACTACTTTGTAGAAAAAAATGTGGTCCAGGGCGGTTATCCCCTTGACATGCGCTATGCCGGTCCCAGAGAAGGCCTGCTTCATGCCACCTTCCGACAGAATTACGGCTGCTCCCGAATGATTATCGGCCGGGATCATGCCGGCGTGGGTGATTTCTACGGCATGTTCGAAGCCCAGACCATCTTTGACAAAATCCCGACCTCTGACGATCCTGGAAAAAATTTGCTTTGCCAACCCTTAAAGATCGACTGGACATTCTATTGTCACAAATGTGACGGTATGGCGTCACTCAGAACCTGCCCACATGGTAAGGAAGATCGGGTGCTTCTTTCCGGAACCATGCTGCGCAAGATGCTTTCCGAGGGCGAAGATCTTCCGGATCATTTTGGAAGAGACGAAGTGGTTGAAATCCTGCGAAAGTACTACGAAGGACTTGAAGAAAGAGTCGAGATCAAGATGCATAGCGCCGCCACAGGTGACGATAAAAAATAGAAAAGGAATCGAGCAACGCTTTGCTTATTGCTCGTTACTGATTACTTTACGAAAAAGGGGAGACAATTTTTGTCTCCCCTTTTTTATTAAAAAATATAAATCCTTTAGTTGGATCTTTTACGAGCCCTTCAGCTATTGCCTGCCTGAATATTCATTATATGTCATGGCCACGGTTCGATAAACAAAGTGAGCCAACTTTGAAAAGGGGGTATAGGCAAACAGACACCATACCAGCATAATATGAATAGCATACATAGAATATGACAGCCAGGCGACACCCCCCAATCGGGCCGCTTCAGTCAGCATACCGGTCAGTCCCAAAAGAAGCACCAATCCGACCAGATACCAGTCCCAGTAAGTAGAAACCTGATCTTTTTTCGCAGTACGGCTTTTTATCAACAGTACGCCGCCAATGATCAGAGCGATGCCGCTGACATTTGCAAGCCATTTAACAGGGTTGAGCTGGGAATACGGTCCTTCGATCTGAAAAACCCACTCCGCCAGAAAAAAACAGGTGGTGACAATAAAAAGACCGATAAAACTTAATAACACCATCATGTGGGGCGTGGTTCGTTCGCTGTTTTCAGAACATTCATCGAACTTTTGGTGCTTAAGAATTGTTGGAACCACACGAAACAGAGCCTTTATAAATTCGAATGGTTCAATCTTGTCCTTTGTGGTTTTTCCTTCGGCAAGCGCGTTGGCATGTATATCCGTCAAAAACCGTTTGAGTCCCAGGGCAAAGACAGCAATGGCCCCAAAAAATGTGGGAACCATTATGGAATCCACCAGGAAGTTGGAAATAAAATGGTCCTGCCAGATTTCCCCACTGTGCGGCGCAAAATTGAGCCAATTTATACCGAAAAGCTTTAGGAGCAAGCCCACTGCCAGAAAAATTACTACTGGGACGGCCAGCAGAAAGGGCAGTTTTTTTGGATCTTTGATTGCTTTTCCCAGGAATTTGGGAACGGCATATTCCGTAATGGCATAAGAACGAACAGCGCTCAAGACATCCCCCGGTTTTGCACCACGGGGGCACATGGTCGTGCAATCTCCGCAATTATGACACAGCCAGATATCAGGATTGCCGACAAGTCTGTCCTTTAACCCCCAGGATGCCGCAATCATCTCCTTTCGAGGGAAAGGTTTTGTGTCCGGAGAAATGGGGCAGGCCACCGAACAGGTTGCGCATTGGAAGCACTTTTTCAAAGTGTCGCCCCCGAGCCCGACAATCTCTTTAACAAAGTCAACATCTGGCTCTATAAGGTATTTGTCTGTCATATGGATACCTCCTGCTATTAAACATTGAAGATTGACGATTGAAGATTTTTGGTTTTATTTGGAGACGTATTCAATCTTCAATCGCCAATCGAAAATCATCAATCCCTAAAATCCCTTAAACGGATTCGGACCCAGTGCTTCAACCTCTTCTACAAAGTCATTGATCATTTTAGGAAGCTTGTCATACTCGTCGATGGCAACCGTGAATTGGGTCACCCGTTCTTCTTCCAGAGCCAGGCTTGCCAAGGCGTCCCCGATTTTCTTCATTCGGATGTCCGCAAGTTCACTCCCCTTGACGAAGTGACATTGGTAGTCATCACCATGCTTGCAGCCCAACAGAAAAGCCCCGTCCATACCCTGGGCCAGGGCGTCCTTGATCCAGATGACATTCATGGAACCCAGACAGCGAATCGGAATAAACCGGACGTCGGCTGAATAGACAAGCCGGTTCAAACCGGCAATGTCCAGTGCCGGATAGGCATCGTTTTCACATACAAACCCGACAATCCTGAAAGGGGGCTCGTCATAATCGTCTTCCGAAGGTACGCCGATGGCTTTAACCATGGAACCGACACTGTCGATGTTATAATCGGCAAAACCGATGATCCGCTCCGGACAGGCGCCCATACAGGTGCCGCAGCGCCGACAACGGGCCGGATTCGGCTTTGGGGTTCCCTTTTCGTCATCATCCAGGGCGCCAAACGGACATTCTTCCGTACACCGCTTGCACTGGGTGCATCGCTGAAAGAAAAAATCCGGGAAGGTCATATCACCGGACCGAGGATGCACGGAAACACCGCGATTTACCGATTCGATGCATTGAATCGCTTTGAGGGTCGCTCCGGTGGCATCTTCCATGGATTCTTCCATGGTCATGCTGCGACGAATGGCGCCGGCCGCATAAATGCCGGTTCGCTGGGTTTCATAGGGAAAACAAATGAAATTCGAGTCACAATATCCATCAAAAAGACCAATATCCCGAAATGCCGGTCCCTGGCGATACGCCATATTGACAACAGGGTCATCCACCGTAACCGGAACCATGCCGGTGGCCAGTACCACTATATCAGCCTTGACTTTGACCTTTTCACCCAAAAGGGTATTGTCGGCCTCGACAATCATGCCGTCGCCGTTTTTGGAAACATTGATCACTTCCCCTTTGGTCATGAAAATACCTTCATCCTGCTGGATACTCTTGTAAAAGTTTTCCATCAGTCCGGGGGTGCGCATGTGCTGATAGAAAATATAAGCCTTGCCGTCGTTATAATCTTCACGCACATATTTGGCCTGCTTGAGGGTAACCAGGCTGGTCACCGAACCGGCGTAATCAAAATCCGAATCATCTTCGCCTTTGCCGGGGCTTTGAATGAATACAACGGATTTGGCTTCTTTGCCGTCAGACCGGGTGATATTCCCTTTAGCCGCCATCTCCTCAAATTGGTCGTTGGTGACAACATCCGGAAGTTCGCCAAAACCCAGGTGGGCGAATTCATCAACTTTGGGTTTAAATGGGCGCCATCCGGCAGCCAGCACGACGGCCCCGAATTTTTCACCATTGGGATCGAACTTTAAAATATCGACCTTGCCCTTGTTGTATTCCAAATAACGTTTATGTTGGTCTTCAACATCCAGTTCTTTGCCGTTCTCATCAAACTTCATTTCTTCCGGCAGCGGGAAAGGCACGTCAAATTCGATTTTTTCACCGGGCTTTTTCAATGTCACTGTAAAATCCCCGGGCTCACCGGCGATACGGGCTACGACGGTTCCTGTTTTAACGGTAATGTTGTCATAAGCTTCGAGTTCTTTGATTTTGCTTTCAATAACCGGTGACACAAGGTTCTCATAAGGATCTTCGGTGGGCAGCTGTTTGCGAATTTTGGCTGCATAGCCGCCAATTGCCGATTCTTTTTCGACGATAGTTGCTTCATAACCGGCTTTGGCTGCATCTAACGCCGCCGAAATACCGGTGATACCGCCGCCGATGACCAGAATTTTTCTGCTTAAGGTTTCCAGCTTGTACGGTTCCGGCAGGTTGATCTTTTTAACCTTGGCCATTCCCATTTTCAGATAATCTTCGGCCAGCATCTGAAGGCGGTCAAAGTGTTCTTCATCATCTTTTTGCTCTTCCGTCAGTGCCGGAAATTCGGATCTGGGATGAGACCAGACCGTCTGTTCCCGCAGGTTCACGCGGTCGACGATACAGCCCTCAAATTTAAAGACATCATAATTGACCCGGCGGGAACAGGCCGCAATAACCAGGGTATTGTACCCATCCTCGGCGATACCCTTTTTGATCAGTTCAACCCCTTCCTTTCCGCACAGAAACGGGTGAGTTTTAACAGGGTAACCTTCTTCTTCCGGGACTTCGCACAGCGCTTCCATTTCAAGGGCATCCCCGATGCCGCATCCTGTGCAAATATATACACAATATTTTTTATCCATGGATATCCTCCTACTTCCTCACCAGGGTTTGAATCGCTTTAAGGGCCATACCGGTGGCATTCTGATTTGCCGAAACGACATCGGACGGCTTATTGGCGCAACCTGTCGCAAACATGCCGCCTTTTTCAAAATCGTTGATGATAAAGCCGTCTTCATTGTACTTGAGGTCGGCAGGCAGTTTTACCGCTGCGGCTGTCGGCTGCATACCGGTGGCGAGGACTGCCATTTCGACGGTTTGCTTGATCTTTTCGCCGGTGACCGCATTTTCTGCCACCACAGTGATATCACCGGTGTTCGGATCCTCACTGACTTCAGCGACCTTGCCTTTGATCAAAAAGACATTCTCATCCTCTTTGATTGTTTTATAAAACTTTTCATACCGCTGACCCGGTGCCCGAACGTCAATATAAAAAATATAAACCTTGGCGTCGGGGTATTGTTCCCGAATGTAGGTCGTCTGCTTCAAAGACGCCATGCAGCAAATGTAGGAACAATAGGGAAGGTGATTTTCGTCTCTTGAGCCGGCGCACTGAACAAAGGCAATACTTTCGGGTTCTTTATTGTCCGACGGGCGGGTAATTTTCCCCTTGGTCGGACCGTTGGGCGCAGCCAACCTTTCCATCATCATGTTGGTGATAATGTTCGGGTACTGACCAAAACCAAGATTGTCTATCTTAGCGGCATCATAAGGCTCCCAGCCTGTGGCCCAGACAATGGCGCCAACTTTAAGGTTTGTGGTTTTGGCTTCCATGTCAAGATCTACGGCGTCGTATTTACAGGCATCCTTGCAACGCTGGGCGTCATCGGTCCCGATAATCTGAGAAGAAATGACATAACGGGCCGGAAAAGCCATTTCAAAGGGCAGATAAGCGCCTTTGATTGTATTCATTCCAAAGTTAAAATCACTGGAAATCTCGGTTTCGCAGGCTGCTTCACAGTCTCCGCAACAGGTACAGTTTTCGTTGACATACCTGGGGCTCAGCTTTACGGATACATCATAGCTTCCTGGGGTGCCGTCGACCTTTTCGACCTCTGCCTGGGTTAAAACCTTGATTTTCGGATTATCTTTTATTCTTCTAAAATTGATTTCCAGACCACAGGTTGGAGGGCATAGCTTGGGAAAATATTGATTCAGCTGTGCCACTCTTCCGCCCAGGTAAGGATTTTTTTCGACCAAAAACACCTCATACCCCACTTCGGCAGCTTCAAGGGCTGTGGTCAACCCGCTAATCCCTCCTCCAACAACCAAAATGCTTCCGTTTGCAGGGGTTGCTTTGTCTTCTGTCATGCTATCCCTCCATGCATTGTTACGTTTACGATTAAATTCTTTTTGCCGGTGTTATATTCCTTCAGGCGATATCCTTATAAAATAAAATTCAAGTGTCCGCATGCTCAAAAGTTTTATCATCGACACCAAGGGTAAAACCCTTGAGCAACCGGACACGGTTTTTGGTCTTGGGAATATCGCCTGAAGGCAAATGGTTTTGAAAGGTTAACTTTTTCTTAATAAAAACCTCCAGGCGTCTCAAAGACGCCTGGAGGCGTAACAGATTAGGCTAAAACTGATTCAGCATTAATCAGGGATGATCTGGATGTAATCTTTCTTGAAGATATCCCATTGTTTTGCCTTGGGGTCATACTTGGAGTTGACAAAGCAGAACCAGTTCTCGTCATCCTGTCCCGGATAGTCGGCCTGATAGTAGAATCCAGGATAACGGGTTTCTTTCCGGTACTGGATGTGACGCAGGTGAGACTCAACCGTCCAGATGCGGTGCTCGATTTCCCAGCAGCGCATCAGCTCATGGAGGTCACCGGCGGCCAGTTTTTCACAGTCTTCGCGCATCATCACAAGCATATCCATGATGATTTCCAGACTCTTGGAACTGGTCATGTAGTAGGTGGCCGTACCGGCACCATACTCATGGGTAGCCTTCATCAGGCGATACATCATCCCCTCGGGCTTGAGATAATTGGGGTTGATGTTGATGGCCGTGGTGTAATCACAATGGTCCAGGAACGTTCTCACCGGCTTGTAAATCAGGTCCACCAGCTCTTCTTTTGACTGGCTCAGGGTCGGTGTAAAGTCTGCATTGTCACGTGCGAACCGGGCCATGGACTTGGCGGCCATCCGTCCTTCGGCATGTGAACCGGATGAAAATTTGTGACCGGAAGCACCCACACCGTCACCGGAGGTAAACAGACCGTTAACCGTGGTCATACGGTTATAGACCTTGTCTTTGTAGCGGATCTTGTATTCTTCGGGGATCCAGTCATAATCAGGTCCGGAGGTCCACAGTCCGCAGCAGCCGGAATGGGATCCCAGCAGATACGGTTCGGTGGGCATAATCTCTGAGGTCTTCTTGTCCGGCTCGGTGTTCGTACCGCACCACAGGTTGGCCTGTCCGCAGGTCATATCCAGAAAGTTTTCCCAGGCTTCTGATTCCAGAGCCTTCATTTCTTTCTTGTCCAGCTTTCCACCCATTTCTTTAAGGGCTGTGACCGTATCCATCATGACCGGGCCACGGCCTTCCTTCATCTCAAAGAGCATCAGGTGGTTTCGCAAACAGGTCGGTGTAATGGCGGCCGTGCCGTAGGGCGCATATTTTTCAAGTTCGGCTTTCGCGGCATCACTGCCCACGTAGCCTTCACCCAGACCGTTGACGGTTTTGGCCTTGAAGAGCAGGAACCAGGCGCCGACCGGGCCGTAACCGTCTTTGTAGCGGGACGGGGTGAAACGGTTTTCCATCATGGTCAGCTCGGCACCGACCTTCATGCACATGGTGTAGGTAGAACCGGCGTTCCATACCGGATACCAGGCACGGCCTTTACCTTCACCGACGCTACGGGGCTGGTAGATGTTAACAGCGCCGCCGCAGGCAACCATCATGGTGTTGCATTTAATAATGTAGACTTTGTTTTCACGAACGGAAAAACCGACGGCTCCGGCAATCCGGTTCTCTTCGTTGGCATCCAGAAGAAGCTCGACGATAAAGCAACGCTCCAGGATATTTTCATCGCCAAGGGCCAGTTTGGCAGCTTCGGCAACGATTCTTTTGTAGGATTCGCCGTTGATCATGATCTGCCATTTGCCGGTACGGACCGGTTTGGCGCCGGACTTCAAGGTCCCCATTTTCTGGCCTTTTTTACCGTCCATTTTCTTTCCGTCATCTGACAGTTTCCACATCGGAAGACCCCATTCCTCGAACAGAAAGACGGAATCATCAACGTGACAGCCCAGATCAAAAATCAGGTCCTCACGGACAATCCCCATCAGGTCGTTGCGAACCATTCGCACATAGTCATCCGGTGTATTTTCTCCGATATATGTATTGATTGCTGAAAGACCCTGGGCAACAGCGCCACTACGCTCCATGGCAGCTTTGTCACACAGCAGGATTTTCTTGTCAGGTGCCCATTTTTTGATCTCGAAAGCAGTTCCGCAGGCAGCCATACCGCCGCCTACAATCAGAATATCAACTTCGCGCTCTTCAACTTCCGGATCCCTGACAGCTTTTAGTTCTCCCAAAGGTTTATTCGGTAATGCCATATTATATCCTCCTTAAATCAAAATATTCTAAATTGATCATCAAACTGTAGTTTTGAAAACCCGTTACCGCTTAAACGGTTGCCAGCGGTTTTGGCATCTGATAACCATCTGCTTCTTCGGTTGAGAGCAGTTCACTGTCAAGATCTTTGCCTACGAGATCCAGATACCCATTGGCAGCGCCTTCAGGGGTTGTCCGGATGGGGAACTTAAAGCGCTTGATGAGACCGTTTCTGAACTTACAGGTCCACATAACATCCTCGGTTCCGAGCATCGGCATAATACTGCTTCCCAGCGGCACAAAGTCAGCATAACCTCTAACCTCAATTGCCTGTGTGGGGCAGATCTTTACGCATGAAAAACATTCCCAGCACTGATCCGGCTCCTGATTGTAAGCTTTCATTTCATTGGGCTCCAGAACCATCAGGTCATTGGGGCAAATGTACATGCAAGCGGTCTTATCGCCGCCTTTGCAGCCATCGCATTTTTCTGCAATTACAAAACTTGGCATTTAATTACCTCCTGATTTTTAAAAAATTTTCAATATCTCAATCTCTTTAAAATAGTCTCTGGTACAATTTTATAAGCTGTTTGCACCTCCCTTCGTAATTTTGGCCTCAAAAGACCGACAGTTGTTATTCGTTTTAAAACATTCCACTTTATTTTTACCCAATCACCCTTAGGTGATTTTAAAATCCATAAACGTTATGATAAACATCATAATAGACAATATATTATAAAATCAACAAGATAGATAAGACCTGAGAATCAAAGGGATTAGATAACAATTAACATTATTCTTGTCAAGAACTTTTGGGAAAACTAAATTATAAATTTATATGCCTTGCTTTAACGGATTTGTTAAAATCTTGAATTTGGGTTAGAATGATCCGACACATACCATATATTGTGGTCAAAACAATTCATGTTATATAAATCATTCAGGAGATGAATGCCATACAGTATCCGGACATTTGTATAGGCCTGTAGAGGCCATGCCGAAAGATTTACAGCACGTTAGGCACGTTTCTCTTTTACCCCATCCGGGCACTTAAATTAAGTTCAACATACATTTTTGGGTTGACAGGTTTTGCTGGATTGGTCATTGATTAGTTGCTATGGAAAACAACATGACTCCCCTTTCGGCAAATGACACATTCTTATTTTCATGCTCAAAAAAAGTGCCCTGTTTCAATGAATGCTGCCGGGATCTGAACCAGTTTCTTACCCCTTACGATATATTGCGACTGAAACATCGACTCGATTTATCATCGCATCTTTTTCTTGAAAGTTATACCACCCAACAGACCGGCCCTAAAACCGGTCTTCCCATAATAACTTTAAAACCAAATGATCCGCATAAACTCACGTGCCCATTTGTAACGTCATCTGGATGCAGCGTTTATGAAGACCGTCCATCATCGTGTCGGACCTATCCGCTGGTGCGAATGGCTTCTCGTTCCAGAGCAACCGGTAAAATTACGGAGCAGTACATCCTTTTGAAAGAATCTCACTGCGTTGGTTTTGAACAGGGCCGAACCTGGACCATCCGGAAATGGATCCAAGATCAAGATGTTACCCTTTATAATGAAATGAATGATATGTTGCTGGAAATCATCGGTCTTAAAAATCGTCTCATTCCCGGCCCACTGGATATCAAGTCGAGATTTGCTTTCCATATGGCCCTGTATGATATGGATACCTTCAGATCTCACATATTTGAACAAAATATTCTTGATCATTGGAACCTGGATGAAAAAACGTTGGATTCCGTCAAGAATGATGACGTCGAACTGTTAAAACTGGGGCATCGATGGATCAAAAAGATCCTTTTTGGTAACATTGAACAGGATTAACCATGAAAATGAAAAACAAAGTCGCTCTGGTGTTGGGCGCAGTAAAGGGCATCGGAAAAGGAATCGGGCTTGCCCTTGCGCAGGAAGGGGCTATCGTCGCTCTCAACTATTTTGACTGGGAAGAAAGCCTGGATGATTTGCAGCAGGACTTTGCCAAAACCGGTCAGGACCATCTGATCATCCAAACAAATCTGCTTGAAACCGATAAAATTCCAGGACTTGTCAACAAGGTCGTGGATCGTTTCGGCCGACTTGACATTTTGATCAACAATATCGAACGGGGGGGATGGCCGGTGGTTCACGGATCGTATGATCAAAAACAGTGGGATCTTGAAATGGCCACCACCCTGCGTGCCAAACGGTGGGTGGTTGAATCTGCCTTGCCACATCTTAAAGTTTCCGGAGACGGTGTTGTCATAACCCTTTCCTCCATTGCCGCCATCGTGGGACGGTCGGGTCCCGCCAGTTACATATTCAATGATGGCTATGCCTCTGCAAATCGGGGTATTTCACTTTTAACCGAAACATGGGCACGCATGGGAGCACCGGAAGTTCGCGTCAATGAAATTATGCTGGGGTTGGTTGAAACCCGACACGGCAGAAATACCCGGGGATGGGACCTGCTCAGCGATGAACAAAAAGCGGCAATTATCGACCACACTTTGATCCCGCGTATCGGCACCATAGCAGATGTGGTAAAGGCCGTGCTTTTTATGATCAAAGATGCGCCCTTTATGACCGGTAGTGTGATAAGGCTCGATGGCGGGTATGTTTTGGGTGGTGAAAAAGTTGCCCCCATGCCAAATGGGGTGCTACAATAATTTTTGTCCGAATTTTTCATGAAGAATTTCAAACGAAAGAGGAAGATGAACGGCTCCTCGGCAATCCCTTGGAGCCGTTCATTGAGTTTGTCTGGGATCCATTATCAATATATTAACAAAAAGGAGTGAACTATGAATGACAAGGTATTGATCGTACTGTCCTGTGGTACCGATAATCCGAATCGAACCACGCGAGCGCTGTTTTTTGCCATGGTTGCCAAAAAGGAGGGCAAGGACACCGCCGTGTTTCTGTTGGATGAAGGCGTATATATTGCCAAAAAGGGAATTATAGAAAATATACAGGCAGCCACCGGTGATAAGGCGGATGACCATATGGCATATTTGCAGGAATTCGGTGTGCCGCTCCTTGTGTGTACCCCTTGTGCCATATCCAGAGGTATGTCGGCTGAAGATTTGATAGAAGGCGCCAGAATGGCCACCGGGGATCAATTGATCTCCATGGCCTGTGAAAGTGCGGTCATCAGTCTATAGCAACCTTCATCTGAAATTATTTTCAGCCACCATGGATGACCTTTTTTGGTAATTTTAGAGGTTTCTGAAACAAATGGCGTTATTGGTCTTCGCCTTCAGCACACTCAACGATAAAGAGCCTCAGGTATGATTAAATTTTTACTGGAAGCTGTTTGAGTGGCTTAGGGATCGTTATGAAAAAACCCTGCTCATTGGAAATTATACGAACATATTTTCTTGAACCGATTACTCTTTTCAAAAGATAAGATTGGTTTTTTCATTACGAGCCCTTTTCCACGAGTTTTATCCGCCTCTGGAGCGATCTTTCAGAAAAAATTTAATCATACCTGAGGCGAACCTTTGCCGTGTGATTTATTCGCCACACCGACAGCAGCATCCTTGACCGGCGTGATCACGCGTTTAAAAAAAAAGATGTTCCATGAAGCGGCTATTCTGAAAAACGCACCGAGGGCTCGGTTATTTTAGCCTAAAGAGTTTGGATCGAATCCCCCAGATGTAAAATTTTACCCACTCAAAACCGAATTTCATCAATTCCACATCATCGGACCGGATCTGTTTCAAAATTTTGGATGTTACCTTGTACCGTTTCAAGAAGGTGCTTTTAAATAAAAAATCTCGGAATTGATCGATATTATACGTGGCCATAAACGCCATCTTCGCCCTGGGCCCTTCCGGCCCCTGTGACCCCCAGGGGTCTTGCTGGAATAACCGCTTCAACTCTGACCATCGAGCAGTCATTTTATTATAGATCACGGCATCTTGGTCTTTTGACCATGTTTGGGTTGTCCACTCTGTTTCTTCATGCTGTCCCAAACAAAAATCAGGCGGTTTAAAAAAATAAACAGGCGCTGTTTTGTCATGTTCGGCATCATAAAAAATGCCCTGTTCCACAGGAAAGGTGCGACAGGTATCGGGACGATTCGGGTAAACACTGCAACCGGTCGCATCTAAAAAAGGGCAGGTTTTCTCCGGATTGTCGGACATGGTTAAAAGGACTTCCGGGAAAAAATTAGAGGGCCTTAAAACAATGTCCACGTATTTCTCCAGAAACTGATCGGAAGTTATATTTAATTGGTTTTTTAAACGGATAACGTCATAAGGATATAAAAACAAATTGATATTACGACAGCATCGATTAAAACAGGCAATCCCCGGGTAACATCGAAATTTAAAGCTGTCATTCTTTTTAAGTCTTCTGCCGGGCAGTTTGCCCATATCTTCAGTCTCTATATATTTCATGATTTTTCAAATATGATGGTTTCTAAAAAGTAATGTTTTCCTTTTTACGAACGTTTTTAGTTTTAAGTATCTGGGCCCTCGGGGTGTTCTTCTTCTTTACCCTTCAATATAGCGGAATGGATGATCTTTTTGTAAATCGGATGCTGTTTGAGTGGCTTAGGGATCGTTAGAAAGAACAGGCGCATGCCGAAATCGTATCTTTAAAAGAAAATTTGAGATGATGCTTCAAACCTATTGATTTTTCAAAGATAGTTTCCTGTTTCTTTTTTACGATCCCTTGCCACGAGTTCATGCGGTTTACAAAAAGATTATCCATGGAGCGACTATTTAGAAAAACTCCCCGACCCCTCAAGTATATGTAAATACACTTCAAACAACATCCTAAAACCTAACACTTAAAACTTGATGAAATCGACTTTTTACGAATTCATCAAATATCCAATTTCCTATCGTCCATTACCCCTCATCAAACGTGACAATCATCTGCGCAACGGTCATTTTAATCTTTTGTGTCATCCCAACGGCCTGTTTCATCTCCTTTTCCAGCGCTGCCATCTGCATGTAAAAAGGTGTTCGGTCAAACTTAAAATGCGTCTTTTTATAACATTTCAGAGCAAAGGTACCACAACCCGAAGAATTTAATATGCCCTGGCCGGGCCTATGGAGTTCATGAGGAATACCGTGCAACCGGCATATCATGGGGCGATGCGAATACAGGACACAAAGGCTCCCGAAATTGACCGGGCACATCTGTTGCACAGGTTGTCCCTTCCTGTCGGCCTCATCGGTTTTCCGGCATACGGTTAAAGACCGTTGCTTTACTTCGACCTGTTTCTTATCTTCAAGGCCATGGAACCCTTCCTTGATATAGAGGTATTCAATAAGTGTATAGTGATAGAAGCGGGTTAGGCAGCAGTTGTCCTCACAACTCTTGCAGTTGAAGTTATAATAGTCGGCAGCCTCCTGGTATTTTTGATCCATGGATGCAAATATCTTTTTTAACCGTTTTAAAAAAGGTGCAAAGATATGAGGTTGGATTCGGGATAACTGATACGGTGTAACGGTCGGCAAACCCATCATTCAAGTAACTTTTATACCAGAGGCGAAGGGAAAAAGATGGTTGAGTACAAATCGAGAGCACGCCGGTCTGTTAAACTGGCGATAAAATCACAAACGCACCTTTCATTGGATTGGCTACTGTGATTACACTTCGACATTTCCATCGCCGCAAGTTCTTTCAGAAGTAATGTTTCGTTATTAAGAAAAAAGGTGTAAAGTTCGGTCAGAATCCGTCTGGCCTTGATAAATTCGTTATGAATCCGGGGGGAACGATAGACATTTTCATAAAGAAATTGCCTCAGTTCGGTCATGGCGTTAAATACTTCATTGCTCATGTTTAAATACAGAGTACCATCCTGGGGCTTGCTGTTAAAAATCAAATCCTTGATCATGGCTGTAGCACGCTCGGAATGTGTGTGACCGAGAATTTTTTCGCAGGTTTCCGGAACCTGATCGGCATTGACAACGCCACTCTTGATGGCATCATCCAGATCATGATTCAAATAAGCCATAATATCGGCAATTCGAACGATGTTTCCTTCAACAGTACTTGCCATCTCAGCGGGGTCATCGGGAATAATCTTTCCATATCCTTTGGAATGCTTTAAAATCCCGTCACGAACCTCATACGTAAGATTCAGCCCTTTACCGTTTTGTTCCAAAATATCAACAATGCGCAAGCTCTGCTTGTGATGTGAAAAATCCGGTGAATAAATTTCTTTAAGCGCCGTCTCGCCACCGTGACCAAAAGGAGGATGACCGAGATCATGTGCCAGGGCAATGGCCTCAACAAGATCTTCGTTCAGGCGCATTGCGCGCGCTATTGTTCTTGCAATTTCAGAGACTTCTAGTGTATGTGTTAAGCGTGTTCGATAATGATCTCCCATAGGAGACAGGAAAACCTGGGTTTTGCGTTTTAGCCGTCTGAAGGCGCTTGAATAAACAATTCGATCGCGATCCAGCTGGAATGCTGTACGAACAGAACAGGCTTTTTCGTCTCTCTGGCGGCCTTTTGATTTGGAACTTAAACATCCAAAAGGGGCGATAAAGCCTTTTTCCCGTTTTTCAAAATCTTCACGTATTGACATATGACAGACTGTTTAACCCTATTGATAACAAACAAAAATAAATCTATAACATACAATATTTATTTGGTATTTATTTTTTCCCGATTTTTTTATATCATCATTGGCATTGAATCTTAATTGTCAAGGCGAATTTATTCATATGCTAAATCAATTGTAAAGACATATTTTAAATGCCTGAAAGGTTGTACAGGCATGTTTTTAACATTATACTTTACAATATTAAAACCAATCATTACTTTTGGCGGCGACATGCAAGGACATCATCTCATTCTCGGCGAACTGGTCGATTTTATTACCGGTGAAACCATCCAAGACACATACGACGAAAGATACAAACAGCGTCTGTCTCGGCTGCTTGTGGAAGTTAAAGGATATTCAAAAAAGGAGATTAAACCCCGTCGCGAACTCAGGGTATCTGCCGGAGAAAAGAATGCGATGATAAAGATCGATTTTGAAATTAATGTGTCAGGCAAAATTGATATGATCATCAAATACGGCCCCGGTTCTCTCATCACCCGTCACCGTCCCGCTCTGGCAGCATCGAGGCTGGTTGCGCCATATCAGATTCCGATCGTTGTGGTGACAAACGGTGAGGACGCAGAAGTGATAGAGGGATTGACGGGTAAAATAATAACACGCGGCCTCGAATTGATTCCGGCCAAATCTGAACTTTTAAAAATCGCAAAAAATACAGACTTTGATCGGATCTCCGCCAAACAGGCTGAAATGGAATCGAGAATTCTTTATGCTTTTGAAATCGACGACAGCTGCCCGTGTGATGATACCGTGTGTAGACTTTAAAGTTGGACTTACTAAGTACATGAGGGGCCAGGGAGTTTTTGTTCAACCCCTTGAATATCAGCGGAATGCATGCAAAAGTTTGATTTGCATGATTTTTGAGGCATGTAATCATTATGGATTATGAATATTTTATGAAAATGGCGTTGGATCAGGCAAGGACAGCGTTAGATGCCGGAGAATTTCCCGTCGGATGTGTCTTGGTCCATCAGAACCGGATCCTTGCAACAGGCGCCAGAAAAGGTTCGATGGGAAATTTCCCAAATGAAATCGACCACGCAGAAATGATTGCACTTAAATGTCTGGCAGATATGGATATCAATACAGACAAAAAGGAAATGGTCCTCTTTACAACCATGGAGCCGTGTCTCATGTGCCTCGGGGCATTGATTCTAAGTGGTATCAGCGAAGTTGTCTATGCCTATGAAGATGTAATGGGTGGTGGTACGGGCTGTAACCTGACCGGTCTTACGCCATTGTACCGAAATCAAAAAATTTCAATTGTTCCCCATATTTTGCGCCAACAAAGCCTGGAACTTTTCAAAGCCTTTTTCCGGAATCCGGAAAATTCTTACTGGAAGGGGAGCCTCTTGGCCGAATATACACTGAGGCAGTCATAGCGTTCAAGAAACTTAACAGAAGCCATCTCAAAATAAAGATTTTGGTTCAAGATCAAGGCGGAGCCGAGTTTAAACCCGCAGGCATACTCAAGTATGTCGAGGACTTAAAACGAGGCTTCAACGCCGAGGTTGGGCCAAAAGATTATTTTGAGATAGCTTCTAGTGATTGTCAAAAACATGTTATCTCAATGGAGAGGCTTTCGTTTTATTTTCTTGCATTTTTTTCTTGCATTTATTAATAATGTTATATATTTCAGATCTCACTTTCGGCAAGAGATTTATAATATGTAATGATCAGGAATGTGGGATTGATAAAATTATTGTCACAATTTTTTGGTTTTGTTCCATGTTCATGAAAAAGTTAATCATTTATAGCTAAGGAGGTGTGAGTATAGCTATTTCGAAACGTACAGATAGTGGGAATAGGAGCAGAGGAAATAGAATAAATATTAATCGAAATATACGGGCAAAAGAGGTCAGAGTAATAGACCCTGATGGGAATCAGATTGGTGTCATCCCGACCTACAAAGCCATTGCCGTTGCGAATGATTTTGGCCTTGACTTGGTGGAAATTTCTCCGAACGCAGCCCCTCCTGTTTGTAAAATAATGGATTATGGTCGCTACAAGTATGAAACGACCAAGAAAAAACAGGAGGCAAAAAAGAAACAAACCACATTTCAGCTCAAAGAAATAAAGATACGCCCCAAGACTGGCGAACATGATCTAAATACCAAGATCAATCATATTGCAAAATTCCTTGATAGAAAGGACAAAGTCAAAGTCACCGTCATTTTCAGGGGACGAGAAATTACGCTCACCAATCTGGGGAGAAAATTGCTGGAAAAGATTGTTCAAGAAACTGAAGAAATAGCCATCGTCGAACAGCCCCCCAAATTTGAAGGTCGCACAATGGTTATGGTTCTGGCACCAAAACCAATATCAAAATAATGTTGCTCTGATAGCTCATTATCCATGAGATTAAAAACCTTTTTATGATACAACGATTATCGACAAATTGTTGGTGACGTCGTAAAAAGTTATTTTTATGCCTTTTTCATAATGATAAACTGTTAAAGATATTTTCTGTGAAGATGGCGTGAGCTGGAATCCGACATGGTTCACGCCATCTATTTTTTTAAAATTACCGAAAAGGATTTAAGATGCCAAAAATAAAAACCAATAGGGCCGCTGCAAAGCGTTTTAAGAAAACAGGAACCGGAAAATTCGTTTTTAGGAAATCACATGCCAGTCATATTTTAACCAAAAAAACCACAAAGCGTAAACGTGGTTTGAGACAAAGTCAAATCATCGACAAAACCAACCAAAAAGCACTTAAGCTGCTACTCCCCAATGGATAGCGGATTTGGATAAAGGTTTAGGAGAAAAGTTATGCGAGTTAAAAGAGGTTTTAAAGCAAGAAAGCGCAGAAAAAAGGTCTTAAAATTAGCCAAAGGGTTTCGTGGCGGCCGCAGCAAATTATTTCGCACAGCAGCGGACGCTGTTGATAAGGCACTCATGTATGCATACCGGGATCGCAAAGTGCGAAAACGTGACTTTAGAAAACTCTGGATTGCCAGAATTAATGCCGCGGCACGCATAAACAATCTGTCTTACAGCAAATTCATTCACGGGTTGAAACTTGCCGGTGTTGAGTTGGATCGAAAAGTGTTGGCCGAGTTGGCCATATCGGATCCTTCGGGTTTTAGTCAAATTGCCGGTTTGGCCTCGGAACAATTATAATCATAACTCGGATCAGCCTATCATATGGATGCGAAACTTGATTACGAATTTTTCGACAAGGAACAGGTAGAACGACATTGGAGAAAACCATTGAACAGATTCACCAAGATGCAATAAAGGAACTTGAATCTGCACCCGATGCAGAAAGTATCAAAGCCATTTCTATCCGCTACCTGGGTCGAAAAGGGGCGGTGACCCAATTTTTAAGAAACATTTCCAATCTGCCCGAAGACATCAGACCGGAAGCCGGAAAGAAAGCCAACGAAACAAAAAAAAGTCTCGACGCATTATTCAAAAACGCTCTGAAAGCGCTTAAAACATCCTCTTTGGAAATCGACGATCAGATTGATGTTTCACTCCCTGGAAGAGTGACCCTGCAAGGGTCTTTACATCCCATCACCCAGATTACCCAAAAAATTTGCGACATTTTTATCCGCCTGGGTTTTGACATTGCCGAAGGACCTGAGGTTGAAACCGACTATTATAATTTTGAAGCGCTGAATATTCCCCAAAATCACCCGGCAAGGGACATGCAGGATACGTTTTATATATCCAAAAACATCGTTTTAAGAACCCACACATCACCGACCCAGCCCCGAATCATGGAAAAGCAGAATCCTCCGGTAAGGATTGTTGCTCCCGGCAAGGTCTATCGATGTGATTCCGACTTGACACACACACCGATGTTTCACCAGGTTGAAGGACTTCTGGTTGATAAAAATATATCCTTCGGGGATCTTAAAGGCATATTGACGACCTTTGTCCATCAAATGTTTGATCCGGAAACCAGTCTGAGATTTCGACCCAGCTTTTTCCCTTTTACCGAACCCAGTGCCGAAGTCGATATCCGATGTGTGATATGCAAAGGCGAGGGGTGCAGGGTATGCTCAAAAACCGGCTGGCTGGAAGTTCTGGGTTCCGGCATGGTTCATCCGGCTGTTTTTGAAAACGTTGGATACGATTCGACCCGATATACCGGATTTGCTTTCGGAATGGGCGTAGAACGGATTGCCATGTTAAAATACGGTATTGATGACATCCGAAGATATTTTGAAAATGATCTAAGATTTCTGAGGCAATTTTAAGATGAAGGTCAGCTTAAGCTGGTTAAAAGAATACGTTGACATTAACCTGAATGCAAATGATCTGGCAGATGCGCTCACCATGGCCGGACTCGAAGTTGAGGCTGTTTCGGACCGATATGAATATTTGAACAGTGTTCATGTCGGCCGGATCGTCAATATTGATCCCCATCCGAATTCTGATACGTTGAAACTCTGTCACGTAGATATCGGGACAGGTATCATTTCTGTGGTTTGCGGAGCGCCCAATGTCAAAACAGATATGCTTGCACCGTGCGCCATTCCAGGCACCCGTTTCCCAAAAGGAACCGTTCTTGAAAAAAGTATCATCCGTGGAGAAACCTCGGAAGGGATGCTTTGCAGCGAACTCGAATTGGGACTCGGCAGCGACGGCCATGGTATTATGATGCTGGATAACAATTTCTCGGTGGGCGATTCATTGAATAAGGCTCTGGAACTGTCGGACCCGGTATTGGAAATCGATCTGACCCCCAACAGACCCGACTGCCTCAGTATGATTGGAACAGCCCGCGAAATTGCCGCAATTGAAAATAAAAGGGTCACATATCCTGAAATTTATCTACCGGAAGCCATTGATGATATTGCCAATCACACCTCAGTGACAATAAATGCCCCCACTTTTTGCCCAAGATATGCCGCCAGCCTTGTTTTCGATGTCATCGTTGGCCCCTCCCCTTTTTGGCTTCAGAACCGCTTGGTTTCAATAGGTTTAAAACCGATCAACAATATTGTGGATATTACCAACTTCGTAATGATGGAAACCGGCCAGCCCCTGCATGCCTTCGACTTTGACCGTCTTGCTGAAAACCGGATTGTAGTGCGAACGGCTCAGGAAAACGAAACCTTTATCACCCTGGACGGAAAAGAACGCCGGCTTGATCCGGAAATGCTCATGATTTGCGATGGGAAAAAACCGGTGGCCATGGCAGGCGTCATGGGCGGACTGAATTCAGAAATTGAAGATACCACAACAAACATTCTCCTTGAAAGCGCATATTTTGACCCGGTTTGTATTCGAAAAACGTCTAAAAAAACAGGCCTAAACACCGATGCATCCCACCGTTTCGAACGTGGCGTGGACCCTGACGGAACCATCACCGCATTAAATAGGGCAACACAGCTCATTGCTGAAATTGGCGGCGGCAAATGTGTTAAAGGGATCATCGATGAATATCCGCTTCCCTTTTCTGAAACCACCATCGATGTCAGTATCCGGCGCTTAAACCGGCACCTGGGCACTCGCCTCGATACAGCTGCCATAGAAAAATATTTAACGTCCATCGAATTTGACGTTAAAAAAATAGATGACGACAAACTTCAGGTAACACCACCCTCATGCAGGGTCGATATCAGAAGATTGGAAGATATTTCGGAAGAAATTGCCCGACTATTCGGCTACAATAACATCGAAACGACGTTTCCTCTGATACCCGCCGAAGCCAGACATCCCGACAAAAAAATTGAGTTAAGGGACCGTACAAAAGTGCTGATGACCGGCCTGGGATTCAGTGAAGCCATAAATTACAGTTTTATCAGCAAACAGTCTTGCGATTATCTAGAACTTCCCTCGGACGATCCCAAAAGAAAGATGGTGGACATCCTCAATCCGATCTCTGAAGATCAGGCGGTTATGAGAACATCTCTCATCCCGGGTCTTCTTGAAACGATGAAACTCAATATATCGGTACAAAATAAAAACCTTAAGCTTTTTGAGATCGGCCATGTCTTTTTTCACACCGGCCAAAAAGACCATCAGCCGGATGAAGTTGAAATGCTGGCAGGGCTCTGGACAGGAACCAGGATCGATTCGGCCTGGTCTTCCAAAGAGATTAATTGTGATTTTTATGATATAAAAGGTGTGCTTGAAGAGCTTTTGAAAAACCTCGGAATTATAAAGGCCTCGTTTACGCGGATGCCTCCGGAATTCTGTTCATATTCAAAACCTGGATTTACAGCACGAATTCTTGATGAAGATAAACCCATAGGCCTTGTGGGAGAAGTCCATCCAAAAGTGCTTGAAAATTACGATTTGAAGCAAACGGGATTTATCTTTGAGCTTAACTTCGACCGGCTCATTCAATCGGTTCCGGACACGAAATCCGCCCGTCCCATCCCAAAATTTCCGGCGACATCAAGGGACATCACACTTATCATTGACAATTCTATTGAAACGTATAAAATTATAGAAGCCGTCGAAATGCTCCAGGAAAAACTGGTGGAACATTTATATCTGTTTGATGTTTTTAGTGGCGATCCGATTCCAATAGGTAAAAAAAGCGTATCCTTTAGAATAATCTATAGATCTTCAGAAGAAACCCTGGAAGATAACAGGGTTAATCATATTCACAAAACCATTACCAACCAGCTTATAAAAACGTTTGATGCAACCTTGCCGGCCGAATAGTTTTTGTTAAAGCGTAAAGAATCCCCCGCAATGCGGGGCAGGCTTGGCCCATTGAAGATCCCGCCACGCGGGGAAGGACCAGGTTTTTCAAAGCAAATTAAAAATGCAGAACGATACCCCCTATCAAAAAGAATTGCCGGACAAACTTTACTTCAAGGTTGGAGAAGTCAGTTCGATTGTCGGCGTACCGGCATATGTTCTAAGATTTTGGGAGTCCGAGTTTCAAAAGATACATCCAAAACGAACCTCCTCGGGTCAGAGATTGTATAGGAAAAAAGATGTAGAGCTGATTATATGGATCAAACACCTTTTATATGAAAAAAAATTCACCATTGAGGGCGCCAAACAACGATTAAAAACCAAGCCCGCCGGACAAAGGGAAAAGCCTCCTACCGACATCCTCCAGGAAATCTCCACCGAACTTCAAAAAATCCGCGATCTTTTAATCTGATCCGTTTCCCCATCTTTACCTATAAAATTAATATTGAAAAATATTGACAATGCATATATTTTGTAATATTTTTGGGTTTCTTTACGAGCGGGCATAACTCAGTGGTAGAGTACAAGCTTCCCAAGCTTGGAGTCGCGAGTTCAAATCTCGTTGCCCGCTCCATTGAAAGTCGCCTTTTCATGATAAAGGTTGCTGAGTGTAGATTCTGGCAATGTAGGTGTGATTTGGATTTAATTTTTCTCGCATGGGTAATTAAATGAACAGGTAACGTTTTTCAATCCACCAATAGATCTACCTGTATGAGAAGAAACGGGCGACAGCCCGTTTTTGTTTTTCTTAGGGCACGCGAGTTGAAAGACCATTGAAGAGGATAAACGGAAAAATAGGCAAGAAAAGACCGAAAGACAAAAGCCGGAAACAACATCATTGGTCACCGGATAATATGAAAACAATGATTGCCCGGACAAAAGATTTACTGGACCCATTGTGTGACGCCGAGGGGATGGAACTGGTACACATAGAGTGCCAACGTGAAGCCGGAGGCAGAATACTTCGACTTTATATCGACAAACCCGGTGGTGTGACCTTGGATGATTGCATACATATCAGTCGTCAATCGAGTGACATGTTAGATGTATATCTCGAAGACACGGGGCCGTTCAACCTGGAAGTCTCATCGCCGGGACTGAATCGACCGCTGGGAAAAAAGCGCGACTTTGATAGATTTAAAGGAAACCGGGTAAATATTAGAATCACTCCGTCTGTTGGCGGTAAAAAGAAAATTAATGGAGTTCTGCTGGGCATATCAGAAGATGTGGTAAAAGTTTCGATGGATGACCAAATCGTGGAGATTCCGTATCATGACATTGTAACAGCCAGGCTTGCAGATAACATCTCTCAATAAACGTATTGTAACTTTTACAACTTAATGAAAATATAAAGCATTTTATGGGGCTTGAACGCTTGACTGAATATGGAATAATGGAATTGTGGAATACTGGAAGGTTGGTTTTAAAAAGGATATTATCCATTTTTAATTTTATTGTCAGCACAAATTTTGCCATTAACCCAACATTGCATTATCCCGGAACCCATTATTCCAATATTCCAGTATTCCAGCATTCCTTTCGGGGCGTAGGCCCTGCGGGCCGGAGGCCAATTGGGGCGGAACCCCTAACTTGATAATAGTGGAGAAAACGGATGTTTATATCAGATATAAAGCGTGTCGTCGAACAGGTGAGTCGAGACAAAGGCATTAACCGTGAGATTTTAATCAAAGCTCTTGAGGAGGCTTTGGTATCTGCTGCGAAGAAAAAATTTGGGAGCAGCGTCGATATTGAAGTTCAATACAATGAATCGACCGGTGAAATAGAGGTCTTCCAATTTAAAGATGTTGCCGAAGTCGTTACAGAACCTGACCTGCAAATCAGCATTAAAGAGGGACGAAAGCTGGATCCGGAATGTGAAGTCGGCGATAGCCTCGGGACAAAAATGGATACTTCCACCTTCGGACGCATCGCTGCTCAGTCTGCCAAGCAGGTCATTATACAGAAAATGAAAGATGCTGAAAGGGATGCCGTCTATTCCAACTTTATTGACCGAAAGGGCGAAATCATCAACGGAATCGTTCAGCGTTTTGATCGAAACGATATTATTGTTAATCTCGGACATACAGAAGGAATCCTTCCGACTCGAGAACAGATCCCAAAGGAATCCTACCGTCGGGGCGATCGCATCAGAGCATACATTGTCGATGTCCTTTACGATACACGCGGTCCGCAGATTGTTATTTCCAGAACGCACCCTGATTTTTTGGTCGCCCTTTTTAAAACAGAAGTTCCTGAAATAAACGAGGGGATCGTCACCATTATCGGGGCCACACGGGAACCCGGCATACGGGCAAAATTTGCAGTCACTTCAAACGATTCTGATATAGATCCCGTTGGCGCCTGCGTCGGAATGAAAGGCAGCCGTGTACAAAATGTTGTTCAGGAACTTAAGGGTGAGAAAATAGATATTATTCCATATCATATTGACCCGGCAAGATTTGTGTGCAATGCACTTGCGCCTGCGGAAATTTCAAGAGTTATCATAGACGAAGAAGATCGTTCCATGGAAGTTATTGTTCCTGATGAATTTCTTTCAATCGCCATCGGGAAAAAAGGCCAGAATGTGCGGCTGGCTTCAAAGTTGACCAAATGGCACCTTGATGTCATCAGTGAAACACGATACAGCGAAGCCATGCAGGACGGATATGATTCTTTGGTATCACTGCCGGATGTTGGGATCAGTCTGGCGGATGCATTATATGAAAAAGGCTTTTTTTCTGCAGATGAACTCAGCAGGGCCTCAATAGAAGATCTCATCCAGATAAGAGATATTACTGAAGAAAAAGCCATACAACTTATTGAGGCCGGTGAGGCGTATTTATTAAGTAGGAATCAAGCCGATGAAACATCCAAAGAAACGTTACCGGAAGATGACGATGAGCACAACGGCGCTTCTGATATATCGGATTCTATAAAAGCCTCTGATGACCAACCCGACAGCGATGAGGATCAGGCGGATGAAACATCCGAGGAAACGTTATCAGAAGAAGAAAATGAGCACAACGGCGCTTCTGATATATCGGATTCTATAAAAGCCTCTGATGACCAACCCGATAGCGATGAGGATCAGGCGGATGAAGCATCCAAAAAAACGTTATCGGAAGAAGAAGAAAATGAGCACAACGGCGCTTCTGATATATCGGATTCTATAAAAGCCTCTGATGACCAACCCGGCAGCGATGAGGATGTGACCGGACAAACGATCGTCTCGGACGAGAAAGAAGCAGATTCTGCGGAGTCAACCAAATAACCATCTGGACAAATAAATCGTAAGACAGCAATACATAGCAACGAATAGAGAAAAAAACAAACACATACAACGGGCTACAAATAAATAACTTTAGGGGGGATTGGATGGCAAAGATCAGAATATATGAGCTTGCCAGGGATCTTAACATGACCAATAAAACGCTTCTTGAAAAAATACGGGATATGGATATTGAAGTAAAAAGCCATATGAGTTCTATAGATGATGAAACTGAAGCTCGTATTAGAGGAAAGATTCTTGGTTCGCCAGCAAAAGAAGTTGAGGAAACGCGTATAAAGCCGACACTGATCAGAAGGCGTAAAAAACGTGTCCGACCGAAGCCGGTTGAAATTGAAACGAGTGCTGAACCGGAATTACGTCCCGAAAAGATAGACGTTAAGGATCAAGCACCTGAGAAAATTCTTGAAGAAAAAGAACTGCCCTCTGATGAAGAAACTAAAAAGCCTGAAAAGAAAGAAATCCCTGAAATAGCGGTTAAAGAAACGGCAAGTATAGAGAAAGAAAGTGTTAAAAAAGCTGAAGCTGCTGACGAAGTTACGGCAAAAACAGGCGTTGTCAAAGAAAAACCTGACGCCGAAAAGCCGGTCGCAAAAAAACTTGAAAAACCCGCTGACCTAAAGAAATCAAAACCCAAAAAAGTAACCAAAAAACGTAAAAAAGATACGCCGGCAAAAATAATAAAACTGCCTGTAACTCCTCCCCCAAAGAAAAAAGAGCCCGAGATCGAAAAAGACCTTGTTTCCAAACTCAAGGAGAAACCTGAAGCCAAACCGGAACCAAAAGCGACTCCGAAAGATGAGTCCATAATAGAACCCAAGAAACCGAAGAAAAAATGGACCAAAAAACCTGATGAAGGGGTGACGGACAGAAAGTTTTTCAAAAAGAAAATCTCCTTTCGGAAAAAGGAGGTTGTTGAGGGAGCGGATCTTTATTCCAAGGGGCATCGAGGCCGAAAGGGACGAAAGGCAGCTAAAGGTAAAGCAGCAATTACTAAACAAAAGCCGTTGATTACGGTACCCAAAGCCATTAAGCGCAGAATAAAAATCGATGACGCCATCACCCTGTCTGATCTGGCAAAACGAATGGGGATAAAGGCCAACGAAATGATAAAGAAATTAATGGACTTGGGTGTCATGGCGACGGTAAATCAAGTAATAGACTTTGATACCGCCGTTCTCGTTGCGGCAGAATTTGATTATGAACTTGAAAAAGCCTCCTTTGAGGAAAAGACGGTCCTAAAGGTACAAGAGGATGATCCGGACAAACTCGTTTCAAGACCTCCGGTGGTAACCATAATGGGGCATGTCGATCATGGGAAAACATCACTTCTTGATGTGATAAGAAAAACCAAAGTTACGGAAAATGAAGCAGGAGGTATTACACAACACATTGGCGCCTATAATGTAACGACGGACAAAGGACAAATCGTCTTTTTGGACACTCCGGGCCATGAGGCCTTTACGGAAATGCGTTCCCGTGGTGCTAAGATTACCGATTTAGTTATCCTGGTCGTTGCCGCCGACGACGGTGTTATGCCTCAAACCATCGAGGCGATAAATCACTCCAAGGCCGCAGAAGTTCCGATTATCGTGGCCATTAACAAAATGGACAAGCCGGATGCAAACCCTGATCGCGTTCAGCGAGAGCTTGCCGATGTCGGAATTGTGTCTGAAGACTGGGGGGGCGATACCATCTTTGTGCAGGTTTCCGCAAAAGAGAATAAAGGAATAGATGATTTGCTTGAAATGGTACTTTTGCAGGCTGAACTGCTGGAACTTAAAGCCAACCCGGACAAACTCGCATCAGGGCACGTGGTCGAGGCCAAGCTGGATTCGGGCAGAGGCCCTGTGGCAACGGTCCTGGTTAATGAAGGAACCCTTAGAATTCACGATCCGGTCGTCTGCGGTGTACACTATGGTAAAGTACGTGCATTACTAAATGACATGGGACGACATGTAACATTTGCAGCGCCCTCAACCCCGGTGGAAATCATCGGTCTTTCCGGTGTGCCCAATGCAGGAGATGTGCTGATTGCATTAGCGGACGAGAAGGATGCTAAACAGGTCAGCTCGCATCGAACTCAAAAACAGCGGTCAAAAGAACTTTCTAAAACCAGCAGGTTAAGCCTTGAAAAACTTTATGAAAGGATGCAGGAAAATGAGGTTAAAGATCTGAACATCATTATCAAGGCCGATGTGCACGGTTCCATCGAAGCCCTTACCGATGCGTTGACCAAGCTTTCCAATGAGGAAGTCAGGATCAGTGTCATCCATTCGGCCACAGGGGCCTTGAATGAGTCGGATATCTCTCTTGCTGCCGTGTCGAATGCGATCATTTTGGGCTTTAATGTACGTCCCAGCTCTAAAATTCAAATGCTTGCTCATGAAGAAAATGTCGACATACGTTTCTATAATATTATTTACAATGTAATCAAAGACGTCAAAAATGCTATCGTCGGTATGATGTCATCTACCTTTGAAGAACGCACGCTTGGCAGAGCTGAAGTGAGAGAAGTGTTTCATGTCCCTAAAGTCGGTGCCATAGCGGGCTGTTACGTCACCGAAGGCAAAATTGAACGGGCACAGTTCGCACGCATCCTTAGAGATTGGGTGGTGACCTATGAGGGCAAGATTTCTTCTCTTCGTCATTTCAAAGATGATGTAAAAGAGGTCCAAAGCGGTTATGAATGCGGCATCGGCATTAAAAATTATAATGATGTCAAACTTGGCGATATCATTGAATGCTATTATGTGGAAGAGATAAAACCTGAATTTGAATAAAGGAATTTGGCGCAGCTTAGAAGCAGGACTTTTTACTTAGCCGTCAATTTTTAATTTGTAAACCTTGAACATATTGTGGCAATATATTTTTAACCTCAATTGAGTAAGATGAGCATCTCATGGTTGCGGGCTTAGGAATTGTTACATTCAGGCTGCATGATTGTCATTCTTTGAAAGCCAAAAGAAAAATTGTTAAATCCATCATTGGCCAGATGCGCAATAATTTCAATGCCTCGGTTGCTGAAATAGGATCAAACGACATATACCAGCGCGCAATGATAGGATTTGCCCTGGTTGGAAACAATCGAGCGGTGATAAATTCCAAAATAGACAAAGTTTTCAATCTCGTTGATGAGTTGAATCTGGCTGAGATCATCGACACAGAAATGGAGCTTATTAATATATGAAACCGTTTTCACGATCTGACAGAGTCAGCGGTCAAGTACAAAAAGTGCTGTCGGATATACTTTTAAAAAAAATTAAAGATCCCCGTCTTGAAGCTGCTACAATTACAAGCGTAAAGATGTCACGGGATTTAAAATTTGCACGGGTCTATTTTGTTACATCCGGCGGCAAAGAAAGTATAAAAGAGGCTGTTGAAGGATTTAAGAGTGCGCTGGGTTATGTAAAGCGTAAACTCGCCTCCCAGTTGGGATTACGTTATATGCCGGAGCTTAGATTTTTTTACGACGACTCGTTTGATTACGGGTCGCACATTGACGAAGTTATTAAGGCTGTAAAATCAAAAAATGAATTCAATAATACAACAATTTAATAACAGCAACAAAATTTTAGTTGTTTGTCATGCCAACCCTGATGGTGACGCCATCGGATCTCTGATCGCTATGGGGCTGTCTTTAGAGGCATTGAATAAAAAAATAACCTTATATTGTGAAAGTCCCATTCCGGCGGTATATCGCTTTCTTCCGGCAGTTCATCGTGTCGTGAAAAAGATTGGCCGTTTAAATTATGATGCGGCCGTTATACTTGATTGCGGCGACTTGAGCCGGGTTGGGAAAGCGGTCTCTTTCGTGAAACAGATACCGGTCATTGTGAACATCGACCATCATGTTACAAATACGGGTTTCGGTCATCTTCAATTAATCGACACATCCGCATGTGCCACCGCTGAAATCGTATACCGGCTGATAAAACAGATGGGTCTTTCCTTTGATAAAACCATCGCCACGTCAATATATACCGGAATTTTAGCAGATACAGGTTCATTTCGTTTTTCAAATACCAACAAAGCAGCCTTTGCCATTTGTCAAGAGATGGTGGAAATCGGCGTCGATCCTCACAATATTGCCCAGCATGTATACGGTACATATTCTTTAAGTCGCATAAAACTTTTAAATCTTGCCCTTGACTCTATTGAACTATCCAAAAACGGCAAACTGTCAATTATGACACTGACCAAGGATATGTTCGATGAAACACATACACAGTCCGAGGATGTTGACGGCCTGATTAATTATGCAAAACGTATTGAGGATGTTGAAGTCGCAGCACTGATACAGGAGCAACATAACGGTAAAAAAAGATTAAAAACGCCGAACCGGTTTCATGTCAGCCTGCGTTCCGATGGGGCCGTTGATGTTGCAGCTATCGCATCCTTGTTTGGTGGAGGCGGTCACTCCAGTGCTGCCGGATTCAGTATTGAATCGACACTTTCTAACATAAAATCAAGGATTTTTAGCCTGGCTGATAAAATATAACCTGAAACTTTACATGCCAAATTTTGAAAGGCAAGAATCGAGCGGGGTTATCGTTGTTGATAAACCCCCGGGCATCACCTCCGCCAAATTGGTGGCCCGCGTCAAGAAATTACTGAAAGCAAGAAAAGCGGGACATACCGGTACACTTGATCCCTTTGCAACAGGTGTACTTGTGTGCTGCATCAATCGCGCAACAAAGCTTTCCAGATTTTTTCTGCACGGCAAAAAAAAATACGAGGCTGTTCTTCACCTTGGCGTTGAAACAGATACACAGGATTCAACCGGGACAGTGACGAACATATGTCATGACGTAAAATTTTCTAAAACAACCATACAAACTGCATTTAAAAGGTTTGAAGGGAATATAAAGCAGCTGCCGCCGATTTACTCGGCCCTAAAACATAAGGGGGTTCCGCTCTACAAACTTGCACGCAGCAATAGACCTGTACAAAAACCGGCAAGGCAAGTTACCATAATAACCCTTAACATACTTGAGATTCATTCGCCATTCATACGCTTTGAGGTCCTTTGTTCTGCCGGAACATATATCAGAACCCTGTGTGCAGACATTGGCGCATCCTTGGGATGCGGTGGTCATCTTAAAGAACTCAGGCGCATTGAAAGCAGTGGATTTTCAATTACGGATGCTGTAACCTTAGAAGAACTGGAAGATCTGGCTTTATCTGAAAAATCTTCTGATCGAATCATCAGCATGTCAAATGCCTTAAAGGATATGCCGGAATATATTGCCGACAACGTTTTGGTTAACAAAATAAACCATGGTCATATCATTACAAAAGATGATGTTATGTCTGAACAGATAAACGCTTTTGAAGACTTTATCAAAATCGTCGACACCGACAAAACGCTCGTGGCGATACTAAAGTACGCCAAAGAAAAGAACAGGTATGCCTATTGTTGTGTATTCAACATGTGAATTCATCATAACGACTATTTTAATAAAAGGAGGCAAAATAAATTGGTCCTGACATCGAACGAAAAACAGAAATTGATTGAGCAATTTAAAGTACATGAAGACGATACCGGCTCTCCCGAGGTACAGGTCGGTCTTTTAACGCACCGTATTTCTTATTTAACCGAACACTTAAAAATTCATAAAAAGGATCACCATTCAAGAAGAGGGCTCTTGATCCTTGTGGGAAGACGGCGAAGGCTTTTAAATTACGTTAAAAACAAAGATGTAAAACGATATCGCAAAATCATCGAAACCTTAGGCCTGCGAAGATAGATGACACGAATGATATTCGGGTCTTTCTCGAAAACAGGTCACACAGGAGTTGGATTGCCGGATGTCTGTATCGTTCAACCGAGTATAGGATACTATCAATAATTTAACCTTCATCAGGTCATAACTTTTATCAATTTTGCCATCAGCAATTGAATGAACATCAATTTTAATAAAAAATATACCATGTCTTTCAATTGGACCTATCGAACCCATGAAAAATCCGTGCGATACCTGTTGATGTCTTTTATTCGGACGAAAAAAGACCATCGTGTTGGGGTACAGACACGGTTTTGAAGCTGCTTGGCTTTTAGGAGACAAATATGGAAACTTTATTAAAAACAGAGATCCGAGGAAAAACTCTGAGTATCGAGACCGGCAAACATGCCAAACAGGCCTCCGGTTCAGTTGTGGTTCAATATGGGGACACCATTGTGCTTGTGGCGGTTGTATCATCTAATGAAGAACGGTCGGTTGATTTTTTGCCGCTCACCGTTGAGTATCAGGAAAAGGGTTATGCAGCGGGCCGAATACCCGGGAATTATTTCAGGCGTGAAATCGGCAGGCCCAGTGAAAAGGAAACCCTGACCGCCCGGATTATCGATCGCCCCATTCGACCCCTTTTTCCCAAAGGATATCGATTTGAAACTCAAGTTATTGCAACCGTATTGTCCATGGATCAGGAAAACGATCCTGACACGCTTGCAATGATCGGGGCATCTGCTGCCCTTGAAATATCAGACATTCCATTTGAAGGACCCATTGCATGTGTCCGTGTGGGACGAATCGACGGCCAATTAAAAATCAATCCCACTGTCGACGAATATGAAAATTCCGATATCAACATTATTGTCGCCGGTTCAAAAACCGGTGTTGTGATGGTCGAAGGGGGTGGCGATATTGTCAGTGAATCGGATATGCTCGAAGCCATTTTTTTCGGCCACAAGTCCATGCAACCGATTATCGATATGCAGCTGAAACTTAAAGAAATCAGCGGTGTACCAAAACGAACCTTCATACCGCCCCAGAAAGATGAGACGCTTGTTGAAACCATTGAATCCAAAACATCGTCTAAGATATATGACGCTCTGGCGATATCCGAAAAAAGTAAACGCAGTGCCGCCCTTCACAATTTAAAATCAGAGTTGTTCGAAGAACTGGGAGAGGCCCATGCAGACCAAAAGGACGAGGTAAACGGCATATTTAGTGACACGCTGAAAAAAATTAGCCGGAACATCATCCTCAAAGAAAGGCGTCGCATCGACAACAGAAAATTTGATGAAATAAGACCGATCACCTGTGAAGTCAACATTCTGCCCCGACCTCATGGCAGCGCCCTCTTTACACGGGGAGAAACCCAGGTGCTCGGCGTGATGACCCTTGGATCGGGTCAGGACGAGCAGCGGGTGGAAACCTTGATCGGAGAAGAGCACAGGCCCTTTATGCTCCATTACAATTTCCCACCCTACTCGGTGGGAGAAGTCAGACGTATGGGCGGCCCGAGCCGAAGAGATATCGGTCATGGCGGACTGTCAACAAGGGCCATCGAGAAAGTTCTACCCTCTAAGGAAGAATTTGATTATACCATCCGGATTGTCTCGGAGGTTTTGGAATCCAACGGCTCTTCATCCATGGGCACCGTATGTTCGGGTATCCTGGCACTTATGGACGGCGGTGTTCCCATTAAAGCCCCGGTCTCAGGTATTGCTATGGGACTTGTCAAGGAAGAAGACGATGTCGTGATTCTTTCCGACATACTCGGAGATGAGGATCACACGGGAGATATGGACTTCAAGGTTGCCGGAACAAAGGACGGCATCACCGCCCTCCAGATGGACATCAAGATTCATGAACTTTCCAAAGATATCATGGAAAAGGCACTGGAGCAGGCACGTGTCGGTCGGATTTTTATCCTTGAAAAAATGACAGAGGCCATTAAGGAACCCCGCAAGCAAATCTCCCCTTACGCGCCCAAAATCATCACCATCAAGATTAATCCGGATAAAATCCGTGAAATCATCGGTCCCGGCGGGAAAATCATCAGAGCGATTCAAGCCGAGACCAATACGAAAATCGAAATAGATGATACAGGTATCGTCAAAATCGCGGCTATCTCCAAAGAAGACGGCGATGCTGCTTTAAATATGGTCAAAGAAATTACCGTTGAGCCTGAAGTCGGCAAAATTTACGAAGGAACCGTCGTAAAAATCATGGATTTTGGCGCCTTTGTCCAGATACTTCCCAACGTCGACGGTCTTGTGCATATTTCACAACTTGCCGCACACCGTGTAAATAAGGTGTCGGATATCGTTAAGGAAGGAGATCAGATCAAAGTCAAGGTCCTCGAAATAAGCAAAGATGGTAAAATCCGCTTGAGTTACAAAGCGGCGCTGGAAGAAGAAGGATAAACAACAAAATGGATTATAGCGTAAACAAAACCATCCTTGCCAACGGTATCAAGGTGATCACCAGAAAAATGCCGCATCTTCGTTCCGTATCAATGGGGGTATGGGTCAATGTCGGAGCCCGTGATGAATCTTTGGCCGAAAGCGGCCTCTCCCATTTTATTGAACACATGATCTTTAAAGGCACTGAAAAAAGAACGGCCTTTCAGATCGCCAAGGAATTCGATGCCATCGGCGGACAAACAAACGCTTTTACAAGTACTGAAAATACATGCTACCATGCAAAAGTGATGGACACCCATCTGGACACCATGGTCGATATCCTGACGGATGTCTTCTTTAACTCCGTGTTCGATGAGAAAGAAGTCGAAAATGAACGTGCGGTGATTCTCCAGGAAATCGGAATGGCGGAAGACAACCCGGATGAATATATTCACATCCTTTCCGGAAAGAATTTCTGGGGCGAACATTCTCTGGGTCGATCTGTTCTCGGCAGTCGTGAAAACATAAATACATTTAATTCAGACACCATAAAAAAGTTCTTTTACCGCTTTTATCAGCCCGAACGCATTGTTGTTTCAGTCGCCGGCAACCTTGACCACAGCCGTTTCATGGATATTGCCGGCCCGGTATTCGAATCGATTCAACCGGGCAATGATTTTTCCGAGCGAATGACCCCTGATGAACACTGCAAGGTGAACATTCACTACAAAGATTTAGGGCAGGTTCACATCTGTTTGGGAACCAAAGGCATGGCAATCACCGACCCTCGACGATACGCATTTTCTTTGATGAATACCATTTTAGGCGGCAACATGAGTTCAAGGCTGTTTCAGGAAGTCCGTGAAAAAAGAGGGCTTGCCTACTCGGTATACTCCTATGCATCCTCCTTTGTCGATACGGGAATGTTTGGTGCCTATGCCGGTGTCGCTCCTAAAAATATTCAAACATCCGTACAACTCATTCTAAAAGAAATCTCCAAAATCAGAGACATGCGAGTCGATTCAAACGAACTGCGTTACGCCAAAGAATTTACAAAAGGCAACCTCATGATTGCCTCGGAAAGCAATGACAATCAGATGGTTCGAATGGCACAAAATGAGACCCACTTCGGACGTTATATCCCTATGGACGAAGTTATAAACAACGTTGAAGCCGTCACCGAAGAGGACATTTTAGAACTTGCTGAAAGCCTATTTCAAAACAATCGTTTTGCACTGACCCTGTTAGGGCCTGTCACCGATAAACATGTATTTGATGACATTTTGCCCGTGTAATTTAATATCTCGGGAACTCTACAACAAACTGTAATAAAATAATTTACTGGGGCTTAGTTTTCCCGCCTCATATATGGAATAATGGAATGATGGAGTAGTGGAGTATTGATATCTAATGGAATTTTATTATTTATGATTTTTTACTGCCCGGTCAAAACAGATTTTATCAATATTCCACATACCTATTTTTTCCAAAACCCATTACTCCTTTATTCCATCACTCCAACAATCCAATTGTGAGCAAAGCGAACGAACTTATGGATCTTCCCCCGGTTATAAAATTTCTTCGTCTTAGACCAGAGTCGGATGCAGATATTCCCCTGCCCCGTTATATGACCCCCAAAGCAGCCGGGATGGACATATGTGCCGCCATTGAAAAAGACCTTGTGCTGGAAAAAGGTGCCATTGCATTGATACCTACCGGTTTTGCCGTGGCCATTCCCGAAGGGTTTGAAATACAAATTCGTCCCCGAAGCGGATTGGCCGTAAAGCATGGAATCGGAATTATCAATTCCCCGGGAACCATCGATGCCGATTATCGGGGAGAAGTAAAAATTGCGGTTATAAATCTCGGGGGGAAAACCTATTCGGTTAAACGCGGTGACAGGATTGCCCAGATGGTCATTAAACGAGTCTACCAGGCGAGGCTAAAAGTTGTGGAAGAGCTCGATGAAACCGACAGAAACAGTGGCGGATTCGGACATACAGGGCGTTAAGATGAAAGATCA
The DNA here is from genome assembly GCA_963731025.1 of uncultured delta proteobacterium. Classification (GTDB taxonomy): domain Bacteria; phylum Desulfobacterota; class Desulfobacteria; order Desulfobacterales; family UBA11574; genus UBA11574. Next base: position 60,013 of record CAVSVL010000009.1, read on the forward strand.
TCTTGTTTCAGAACCGTTTAGAGTTAAGCCTGATTATAATCTTGCGGTATGCATTTTGGCCAGCGGAAGCAAGGGAAATGCGATTTTTATTTCCAGCGGCGATACCTCATTGCTGATTGATGCGGGGCTTTCCGGCATCGAAATCGAACGCCGGTTAACGTCAAGAGGACTCGACCCGAAACGTCTTGATGCGATACTGGTATCTCACGAGCATTCCGACCACATTCAGGGCGTCGGCGTTCTCTCGCGCCGTTACAAACTCCCGGTGTATATCAACTCGAAAACGCAAAAAGCCGCCGTCTCCCAGCTCGGAAAACTTTATGATTTTAAAAGATTTGAGTGCGGGTCAATGTTCACCATCAATGACCTGTCCATCCACCCCTTTTCCATATCCCATGATGCCAAAGATCCGTGCGGGTTTACGGTCAATCAGAACGGAACAAAAATCGGAATCGCCACGGATCTCGGCATTGCAACCGCTATGGTCAAAGCGCATCTGAAAGGGTGCACACTCTTGATCCTTGAGGCCAACCATGATGAAAAAATGTTGATCAACGGCCCCTATCCGTGGCCCGTCAAGCAACGCATAAAAAGCAGAATCGGCCACCTGTCCAACGAGGCATCTAAAACCCTCTTAAATGAACTCCAGCATGACGGTCTAAAGCATGTTATGCTGGCACACCTCAGTGAAACCAACAATACTCCCCAAAAAGCCTTCAACGACGTCGGCCGGGCGTTAACCCGCTGTGAACCACGCCTTTATGTCGCAACCCAGAATGAAAGCGGAGCGATATTACTCCTCAATTAATTGATATATTTATATCTTTAGTTCGATTTTGATATCCATCAAATCGTTTAAAAGGCTATGTGATAAAATCAGTTGAAGTTGTTCCCACTTTGTGGTATCCAGGATAGAGTTCTGCCAATCACCTTGAAAAACCGATTGTTCAGCATGAATTTGCATTTCAAGTTCGAAAAGTTTCGGACCAAAAGACAGCATAAACTCAATTGATAGTGAAAGTTAAGGAGAAGAACGATGAAATCTAAAATACTATCCTTTTTTCTCATTCTTGGAATAAGCGCGCTGTTTACAGCTTGTTCCAATGAGAATCCAGATGCAGCCAAACTGAAAAACGTTGACGCCGTTCAAGCGATAGCCATTGCCAACGAATGGAATTATTCCAAAAAGGAGATCACGAGCTACGTCACCCCTCGAGAGGTGGTGTTTAAATCCGCTGATGATAAAGTTATTAAAAAGATTCCGCTTCCGGAAGATAAAATGATGGTCGCTGTGGCGCCCTATATCAATAGAACGCATAGGTGAGCTGTTCATTACTTATCCTCCTGTCAGGCGGAACTACCTAAGGAAAAGTTTTATGTAAAAGCAGTTGACCAAGATGGAAATGTTCTGGTCGATAACACGATTACCACTTTGCGAAACGGTTTTTTTGAACTCTGGCTTCCCAGAAACCGTAGGATCGCACTGCGAGTTCAGGGGCTGAATCGAACAGCCAAAGGTCTAATAACGACCTTTGATAACAGCGATACCTGTATCACCACGTTTCGATTGCGATAATAGACATGCAAGAAAAAAAATTTGACTATCGTGCCGCTGTTCTAATTATTTTGACCATCACAGGCGTGTTGATCCTTTTGTTGCTAAATCGAAATCGGTCACATTATAAATCTGTAAAGATAGTACCGATAGAAGTTGGACTTCCTGCACCTGATTTCAAGTTTCCAGATATGGGTGGAAAAATGGTCAACCTGTCCGACTACAGGGGCAAAGTCGTTCTCGTCAATATTTGGGCCACCTGGTGTTCTTCCTGTGTCGATGAAATGCCTTCAATGGAAAAGCTTTACCAAAAACTCAAAAATCAAGATTTTGAAATTCTGGCAGTCAGTATCGATTCTTTGGGGACGGAGGTTGTGGCGCCATTTATGAAAAAATACAAACTCACCTTCCCTGCTTTGATGGATTCTGAAGGGACGCTGAGAATCGCTTATAGGACCACCGGAGTTCCTGAGAGCTTTATCATCGATAAAGATGGAAAGCTCGTCAAAAAAATTATCGGCCCATTAGACTGGACAAGTCCTGGAGTTTTGCGTTATTTTCATGTTCTGATTCAAAAGTCAGGACCCGGTAAGTAAGGGTTGTAGAAGCTATCTCAAAATAAAGATTTTGGTTCAAGATCTCCCGCCAAAGATCGGCGGGACAAGAACGCGGAGCCGAGTTTTAACCCGCCCCGTCTGTTAACGGGATCTTCGACACGCATACTCAAGTATGTCGAGGACTTAAAACGAAGCTCCAACGCCGAGATTGGGCTAAAAGATTATTTTGAGATGGCTTCTAGTAAATTCATATCCTTCTGCCTAAATGGATAAAACATCCCTTTCTGACACCATTGAACAAAAACACTTGTAGCCCCATCATTAAGTATATAACATCCCTTGCCACCATCATTTTAGGAGATCCTGCCTTTTCTGCTGAAAAACATCCGCAGTCGAATTCGTAGCCTCTGATGATGTTAATGATCAAAATAATGATAAAGGCCAGCAGCAATCCGTTAATTATCAAAGCAGCAGAGCGGGGATAGATCCCGAGAAGCAAACAAAGGCCTGAGATCAGCTCCACAAAGGGAAGAACAATCGCGATCAGATTTATTAAAACCTCCGGGAAAAGGTTGTATCCATAAACCATTTTAGCAAAATCCGCAGGAGACAGTATCTTATAATAACTCGCATAGATAAAGGTTATACCGAGAATCCAGCGAAAAGCTATTTCTATCCAGCCGTTATTGAAAAGATGTCTCAGTTTGTTATTCAATTGGGTAGCCCTCCGCTTTCCAGGATTGATAACCATCGATAAAAATACTGACATTTACATAACCGTGGTCAAATAAAAGTTGCTCCAGTTTGTGACTATCGTCACAGGTTCTTTCTGAACAATACGTAACAATGAATGTGTTGGCCGGATATTTCTTTTTAAACGCTTTGATGAAGTTATCAAATTGATCGAGAGGCAGGGATTTGGCACCTTTTATATGACCATTTTTAAAATTTTCAAGGGAACGGGCATCCACAAAAACGGCTGTGCCTTTGTCGTAAATTTGTTTTGCGATCTTGACATCTTTAATTTCCAATTCGCCGCTAAAAACATCGCTGTCAGCTTTTGAAGCAACAACACTCGGTGATTCATCCCACTGACCTACAAGGGCAATGCCTGCAGGAGAGAAAAAATTTACAGTGAACGCAGAAATTGTCGCTATTCCTAGAAGGAAAATCGTTTCTTTTATAATTTTATTCCATTCCATGCTCGTATATTCCTTTTTCAAATGATATGCATGAATATTAATTTGTAAAACATGTCAAATTTAGAAAGTCATCACAGAAAAACTTTATGCGAAAAGTTATCGAAAAACCGTTGAAAAAACAAGTATCCTCGTTTAAAAGGAAGAAATGATGGTAGAATATGACTGGAGACCGGAACAGGCCGTAAAATCGCTAAATCGTATTCTTCCCGAAGTGGAAAAGACGTTTGCCGATAAGCTTGGACAGGCACCCGATGAATGGCATAAATTTAAAAACAGGCTCCATAGGGAGTGGGAACGCCTGTTTATCTATCTGCATCAGTTGTACGGATGGCAGTATGATTTTTTTTATACACTCCAGCGGATTTTAAATACGCTGGTTCAATACTGGTTGGAACGGTCTGCCGAACTTAAATTGCTGGATGAAAAACGGGAAGCCGATCCCTGCTGGTTTTTGTCCGAAAAAGTGGTGGGCGGGGTATTATATGTGGATCTTTTCAGTGATAATCTTGCCAAACTGGATGATCACATTTCCTATTTCAAAAAACTCGGTCTGAACTATCTGCATCTGATGCCATTGTTTGCCGTCCCCAAAGGGGATAACGACGGCGGCTATGCCGTCAGCGACTATCGGGCTACCAACCCGGATATCGGCACCATGGAGGAGCTTTCCAAATTGGCGGCTGAACTTCGTGACGAAGGAATCAGCCTTGTGTTGGATTTCGTGTTCAACCATACCTCCGATGAGCATATTTGGGCTCAAAAGGCCAAATCCAACCATCCGGATTTTATGGCCTATTACCATACCTATCCGGATCGCGAGCTGCCGGATCAGTTCCAAACGTATCTTAGGGATATATTTCCCACCGTAAGAAAAGGAGACTTTACATGGTGTGAAGAGATGAAACGATGGGTTTGGACCACGTTCAACAGTTTCCAGTGGGATCTGAATTACTCAAATCCAAAAGTGTTTCGTGCCATGGCCGAAGAGATGCTGTTTCTGGCCAATCAAGGGGTTGAGGTGCTGCGTTTGGATGCCGTGGCGTTTATCTGGAAAAGACTCGGCACCAATTGCGAAAATCAACCCGAAGCGCATACGATCATCCGGGCCTTTAATGCCATGGCAAAAATCGTCGCGCCATGCTTGCTGTTTAAGTCTGAAGCCATTGTCCATCCGGATGACGTGATTCAATACATTCATACAGAAGAATGTCAGTTGTCCTACAATCCCCTTCTCATGGCGCTTTTGTGGGAAGCGCTGGCCACCCGGGAAACAAAGCTGCTCGAATATTCCATGAGACATCGCTATCCCATACCGGCCGGATGCACATGGGTCAACTTTATTCGCTGTCATGATGACATCGGGTGGACTTTTGACGATCAAGACGCACGAAACATCGGTATTGATCCTGCCGTTCATCGCAAGTTTCTAAACAAATTCTACACCGGCGAGCACCCCGATTCTTTTGCAAAGGGCGTTCCTTTTCAATTCAATGCGGATACCGGCGATGTTCGGATTTCCGGGACATTTTCATCTTTGGCAGGACTGGAAGATGCCATTTCGAAACAAGACAGCGAATTGATCGAACAGGCTGTCCGGCGGATCAACCTCTTAAGGAGCATTATGGTCAGTATCGGCGGCATTCCACTGTTATATATCGGAGATGAATGGGGAATGCTGAATGATTACAGTTATCTCTCCGATCCGACAATCGTCAATGACAGCCGGTGGGTCCATCGCTCCAGAAAACGATGGAATGCCCGGGAAGATCTGACGGATCAGGATACTCTGGAATGGCGCTTTTTCCACGAAATGGTCAAGCTGTTTGATTTGCGCAAACAATTGCCCGCCCTTCAAAATGGCGGGATGGACGTCATTCATACCGGAAACCCTCACCTGTTCGGATATCTTCGGGCGTATAAGGACCAGAAGATACTGATCATCAACAACTTCTCAGAAGAACCCCAGACCATGGATGCCGTTCATCTGAATGCCTGCGGTGTAAAAGATGATGTTATGAATTTAATAACCAATGACGTTCTTTCTTCAGGAAAAGACCTGGTGTTGAACGGCCATCAATCGGTTTGGCTGGATATCTCTTAGATAGTGTCCATCCATGAGTTCAAAATGAACATAAGGGGTGTCCAATTCAGAAATGAGCAATTTTTGTTCTGATCAAACCCGCGCAGAACGTTGAGCAGGACAAAAAGGGCCATTTATGGATGGACACTAGATCGTTCGACCCACGAATAAATATTGAACACGGATACGTTGCTCTGCGGCGGGTTGGTCACTTGTGATCCCTGACACCCCATCCCTGGCACCTGATCCCTGGCACCTGATCCATAGCACCTGACCTCTCAATTAAAAATGACAAAAATATGACGCATTTCCTCCAAATTATGATGTGTTTACAACCATAAGAAATAATAACAAATAATCTATATTTTTAACCAGTGTGCCGCGCGATATTGACATGGTTTGATACTGCAGAGGTCTTTTTTTTCAACTCCCATCTCTCGAAGACCGAACATAACCTATTGTAATCATATCTTTTTTATCACATCGCAAAATATATCAGTCTTTTCTATCAGAAGGCTATCAAATTTTTAAATCTTTGACACAGGCTCTCAGCGGTATGGCTCTAACTTTTTGGAATCTCCATAATTAATTATAACCATATAGTTTAGCACAGATATTGCATGGCTAAAATTTGAAACGCTCAGATAGATCAAAGTGAATCGGCCTGTTAATAACAACCTTTCTTTTCGCCCTTCAATCATTTGTAGGCGGTGATAAAGAGAAGTTTAAGGAGCTATCATGTATCTTTCTCACTATAATTTAAAAGAAAAACCTTTTCAGATAAGCACAGACCCGAAATTTATATGGTTTGGAGAGAAACACCAGGAAGCCCTTGCCGTTTTAGAATATGGTGTCATCGACAATAAAGGATTTCTCCTTATCACAGGCGACGTGGGTACGGGAAAAACATCACTTATCAATGCATTATTAATGCGACTGGGTAATGATGTTATTGTCGCCAACATCACCAACCCTATCCTGGAGGAACTGGACTTTTTCAATATCGTTGCGAATGAATTTAACATCAATAAACATTTCAGCAGCAAATCGGATTTTTTAATTCATTTTAGTCGCTTTTTAAACGATTGTTACGCAAAAAAGAAAAGAGTCATCCTTGTCATTGATGAAGCTCATAAATTGGATCAAGGCCTTCTTGAGCAGATACGGCTCTTTTCAAATATTGAACGGCAGGATACCAAACTGATCAATATATTTTTTGTCGGTCAAAATGAATTTATTGATATTATTTCCAATCACCAGAATAGAGCGTTAAGACAAAGAATCAGTATCAATTACCATCTTGAACCTTTGAGGGAATCGGAAGTAAAGGCGTATATTCTTCATCGTCTCAATGTCGCGGGTTTGAAAGAAAATATTTTCAATGACCATTCAATAAGTGAAATTATTGCTTTTTCAAACGGGTATCCGCGACTCATCAACATTATTTGTGATCATGCGTTGTTGACCGGGTATGTCAAAGGAGTAAAAACCATAGATGAAGAGATCATAAAAGAATGTGCAAACGGGCTGTTTCTAACAAGGGAAAATAACGATTATCCTAAAAATGATTTGAAAACCACCCAAGAAGTCATACCTGCAACCGAAAAAGAACCAACGATGACGCCTTTAGAATATGCAAATAGATACGACCTGCCTGAAGAAAGGATGAATGATCTTCATGACATTCCTAAACCCATAGAAAGAACACCTCATGAATTCGTAGAACAGCCCGCTTCAAAATTATCGGGAAAGAATTTTGGGTACCTGGCCGGCGCAGCGATATTGTTGACTGCATTGGGGTTTCTTTTTTATCCGGGCAATTTAGGTGGAAACATCGGCAATATCAAAAATTATTTTAAACCCGCTCCAAGTTTACAAGAAACAACAGCATCAGCCAACATGGAGCAAAACACACCGTCAAAGCAGAAGATAAACCCCGCTGTTCAGGATTCGAATAAATATGACGGAACGCAATTTCAGTCATCAGGTTTGGTTGCTAAGAGCTATCATCTGCCGGCAGCAGAAAAAAAGAATGTTATAGAACCACAAAAAGAATACAGGATCAACAATTTGCTCCTTGCTAAAGACGTTGATCAAGAGAAATATCCGGATGAAACTAGGTAAATCACAAGACGTTTTAGAGCATGAATCCATTACACCCCGGAAATATACGATCAATTTCAGCTATGATTCCTTTGATTTTTCAGATAAGAACGCTCAAACATTAGAACGAATTACCGGATTACTTGTTCAACATCCAAAAGCCGGTATTATTGTCAAAGGCTATACGGACGCTGACGGGAATGTTGAACACAATAAAAAACTTTCAGAATTAAGGGCGAATTCCATTAAAAGCTACTTTGTGGATCAAGGGATTAACTCCTCAAAAATTAAAGCCGTTGGGATGGGACAAAAGAACCCAATAGGATCAAACAATACCCCGGAAGGGAGAAAACAAAATCGCAGGGTTGAGATCGAGCTTAATTTTAATAATACATGATTTCCGATAGGTCCATAAAAAGGAGCTGATGTCGATAACGTGGACTTTACAAGAACACCGCCGTTAAGAAACACCCGATTTACCGAATTTTTGATCCAAGAAAATGCTCTCGGCGAAGGCGGTTTTAAAGGGTGGGTCTTTTGTCCCGGGATGCTGTTTAATTCAACAGACAAATGGTGGGGCGATCTGGGGAAGCGTGATAAACCCCATGAGGGATTGGATTTGTGTCTCTACAAGGATCGAAAGGACACGATTCTTCGTCTTGGTGAAAAGGCAAAGGTCCCCGTAATCTATGACGGCACAGTTGTTGGAATTGTCGATGATTTTCTTGGAAAATCGGTGATCATAGAACATTTATTTTCTGACTGTGGTAACAATAGGTTATGTTCGATTTACGGTCATACAATCCCGGAAGATCATCTTCATGTCGGTAACATCGTCAATCAAGGGGATGTCATTGCAACCCTGGCTGACTCGACAAGATCCAAAACAAACATCTTTCCTCATTTACACATCTCACTCGGGTGGGCATCCAAAGAAACCTCATATGACAGACTGGATTGGAAAAACATAGGCGCTCCAAATACGTTGACGTTGTTGGATCCCCTGCAGCTTATTGACGGTTATTACCTTATATTGGCGCACGAAACATGTGAAAAGTTCTTGCCTTTCCTTACATTTTAATGCAATTACTATGCAAAGAAGGTGGTTTGAGGAAGCATAAATTCAGCAGTCCGCGAAAACCATAACGCTTGCAGGAGGTGTCAGATGAAAAGAATGCTTATTGCAGCATTGAGTGTCTTTTTTTTGATAGCAACCGCTGGTCCAGCGATTTCTAAAGATTACAATCGCAATGCCCAAGGTCGAAAAAACTTTAAAGGACGTTCCGATAATCGCGGTGGTGGAGACTACAAAAACCGTTCGGATTACCATAATCATCGTGGATATAGAGAACACCCCTATGAGAGCCGTCGTCATTACGGGCACTACAATTATAAAAAGCATCGGTATGACTATCACGGACATTGGAGATCTTGGGAACAATGGGATAGCTACGCAAGAAAACATCCAAACATATACAAACATGGAACATATTACCGCGAAAATGCACATTTAATGTTCAGATTTTGCGAACCTGGTACCGGTAGCTGTTTCTTTTTTTCAATCGGAAGGTAATCAGCAAATACATTCGTGCAAACGGGTATTAGCCAAGCACGCTCAGCACCACCGTTTCCTTGTATTATAAAAATTATATATTTTTTTGCTTTAGATTATTTGCCGCGACCACTGCCACTTCCACCAGCTCCACTTGAACCACCGCCGCCAGTTCCACTTGAACCACCGCCGCCAGTTCCACCTGAACCACCGCCGCCAGTTCCACCTGAACCACTGCCGCCAGTTCCACCTGAACCACTGCCGCCAGTTCCACCTGAACCACTGCCACCTGCACTACTTGAACCCCCGCCAATTCCACTTGAACCCCCGCCAAAGCTTCCAGAACCGCTGTGGCCGCTATTTTTTCCAAGAGGTGCGGATTTACCCTTTTGGCGGTCATTAAGATCTTTTGCTCTTACGCCATGTTCAATGTCATGGCCATACTGAATTGCAAGTATAGTAGGGTCGATGTTCATTGAACGGGATACGAACGAGTGGCGCATCTGTTTTATTTCTTGGACGCTGTATTGGTGCTCCAATGCCTTATCTACCACGTCCGTAGCAATTTTAGATAAGACACTGCGACGAGCCATGTCCCTTAGCGATAAAAAAATTTCCTCAGCAAACGCTTCGGTGTTATTTCCGGTCATTTTTCGGGTGCTATTTTGCAGGCGTTCCATGATTTGATGGGCATCTTTGTTGTCAATACCGGCTGTAAGGCTTTCTGCGATAGTCTTACCAATATCGTTTACCCGATCGGGATTCTGAGTAATTGATCTGGCATAACGGTATGCGAACGAGTAGCGTGCGCGTGTCTTTTCCATGGCTTCAACCACCCGATCTTCCTGAACATTTTTGGTAATTCCTTCATAAGCTTTGTTCATTATGGGCTTATCCGGCAAACCGTCTTCAACCGTATCAATCAGGATTTTTTGTGCTCGTAAGATGTTTTGATCCTTGTAGTTGTTTTGGATCATCAAGCGAGTCATTCTTATAGCTTCGTCGCCAGGTATACCCGCATTAATCATAGCCCGTGTATGAGCTCTAATTTGCTCGTTGCCGATGGTAGACAACCTGCGACCAACTTCTTCTCCAAAGGCCAAAGAGGAACAAAGACAAATACCTAATATGATAATTACAAATTTTTTCATGATGTCTTCCTATATTAAGGGCTATAATCTTCTAATGCACTTAGAAAAAAAGCTACATGTCCGGAATAAAAATACAATTTTCGGAACCAAAATCGTCCTTTTCCTTAAACCGACAGGGCGGCAAAAATGAGATGCCATCCACAATATAAAAGTATGTAAATTCTGACACTTCCGGTACCGTCACCATCCAGGTCTTTGAATCTATTTTCTTTGCGTAATGAAGCTGATATCCATCCTCCGAATATGCAAAGGAAACCGTATGGGCTTCAGGGTTTCTAAGGTAAAGATGCAGCGAATTTTCTTTAACACGGTAAAAATGGCTTTCACATCCGGTGATACCAACCGTCAAAAATAAAGCTGTTATAACGAGCTGTTTCATGCGTTTTTCCCTACAAAAAAGACGGAATTCTCAGTGCCGAAATCATCTGGTTCGCGAGCAAGTATCGTAGGATCGGCAAAAGGCTGCCGACCTTCCAGAATATAAGTAAAACGATACTCCCCTTTCATCAGTTTAAAACTGATCTCCCAGTAACCACTATTACTGATTCTTTGCATAGGAACTCGTTTCCAGTCCGTAAAACTGCCGGCAATCTCTACTTGCCTGACATCGGGTTTATAAATGACGAACCGCTTCGTTATTAGATCAGGTGTTGGGGAAGGTATGGAAAAGAGCAAAAAAATTACGATAGCAGCCAAAGCCGATGCAACCAGTCCCATGGGCTGAAAAAATGGTCTGAAAAATCTTTTCCAGTTAAAGGGGACCTTCACCTCCCCCGACGGAATATGTTCTACAACCTCTCCACGGATATGTTTTTCTTGATGTAAAAGTTGTAATGCTTCATCTTTAAAAGATGTGTCCTTTAAAACAGTTTCAATAAATGAAATCTTTTCATCTAGGTCCAACTCATCATCAATAAACATACTTATCATATAATTCATTTAATCATCTCCTGTTTGAAGAAGCTTTCTGAGCAGGATACGGGCCCGGTGGACCTTCACTTTTACGTTCGCCTCGCTTATTCCCAATATATTTGCAATTTCCCGGTATGAAAGATCACTGCTAACCGTCAAAGCGAGGAGGTCTCTTTGGCTTTTTTTGAGCTTCTGCATAGCGGATAACACGTTACGATATGATTCCCGAACTAAAAGCTGCTCTTCCGGATTAAACGTCACGTCTTCAATGTCATTTTCTATCTCTTTATTGTTCGTTTTTTTACGAGCATTATCCCAGACTAAATTCCTGGCAATGGTGAACAAAAGCGAAACATTTTGTGTCTGAGGGCCATAATGTTCGAGATAACGGGCAAAACTCTCCTGCATGATATCACTGGCCAACTGATAGTTCCCGGTCAAACGCATCAGATAGCCAAACATTTTTTTTCTTTGTATCCTGTAAAATGAACGAAATGTATCCACCATAGTTATATAATGTATAACGTATAAAATATCAAAAAGTTACGGATTTTTTTTAATTTTGAGATAATTCTATACCAAGATTAAGCAAAAACCGAGTGTCTCACCCCTGGGTGAATGCGTCTTCGCCCCAATTTAGAATCTCTTCAGTTTCGAATACTTATGGTCGTTTTCTGCGAAATATCAATCGTCGTACCAAAAATATTCTTTCGATTCGTTGTAACCTTTACACATCGTATACGTTATTCATTATTAGAAGCTAAGTTCAAAACATTCTGCGCGTATGAGGCAATGGCTTTCAATCAGAAATTTTCTATAAAAATAAAGGAGATATTATGTTGAAAAAAAGCATTACATTCATCTTCGTATTAATGGCAATGACCTTATTCTTGGCACCGGCATGGGGTTCCACACCCGATGCAACGGATGTCGAGGATCAGGCGTTAACTTTTTTCCGAAATCATGAAGTGGCTGGAACCCGCGTAGGGGTCGAGTTTCTTGAAAGTCAGTCTGTTCTTGCAAGAGGTGGCGGATCAGGCGGCGGATCAGGCGGTGGTTCCGGTGGTGGCTCCGGTGGTGGCTCATATTCGGGTACCAGTGGAGGTTTTGGTAACAATAGTGGATTTCATAGAATGGGTGGTCAAGAAACAAATGCAACGCAACAAAATCAACATGAACATCAATACCAACAGCAGCAGAAAACCAAGAGACAGAATCAACATCAACATCAATACCAGCAGCAGCAGAAAACCGAGAAACAGAATCAACATCAATACCAATATCAGCACAGGGAGGAATCCGGGGCACAGAATTAGTCCTATATCCCTGTCACATTCTCAAATTATGCCCGAAGAATGGAGCAATTCTTTACCGATTATAGTGTGTGATACACGATTTAACACCTGAATCTTGCAAGATTATCTTTGCAGGATTCGGGTAATAACCAATAGAAAGGGGGGTAGAAAAAGGTTGAAATGATAAGAGAGGAGGCTCAGTTCCACTTATTGGAGCCCCGAAAAGAGATATAACGACTTTTGAAAGCGACAAGAATTTCAAAATTGGAAATAAACAGCAACATCTAAAATCAATGGGGGTTTTCTATGAAGAGTTCTATCAAGGGATTATTTGTGATTTTGGTAATCGTTATGAGTTTTGTTCTCGTACAAGGTGTTTATGCGTTTGATCCAGATGACCTAGAAAGATTTACAGGGACAGTGACGAGTGACGATGAAGACGGCTCGGTAAATTAGCTTGGATGTGGGTAATGAATACGACGTGCAATTGTGTTATAAGCGAAGTTGAGACATCCGATGTCACGACGATCTCGCCACATGGGGCCTTCATGGTATTGGGATTTAATAGCTATATACTATCCCGAGGATGCGACATTCTGGAAATCAAGCCGTCAAATGTGATATTTTAGATGTATATGTCGGTGTTAGTGTCTATTATTTAGACGAATCGGATAACTGGCCGACTTGATCGAATTGCGCGACGCTACTACATTAAAGCCCTTGTGGAATCCGAAGGCTAAGACGACAGATCTATCCGATACTGAAGCTGAAGCCACGGGTGATTGCTGCCCCGACTGTCCCGATGGTGGCGATTGCGAACCGACTCCTAACGATTACAGTTCACCTGGGCCGCATAAGAAGGATTAAAGCCTGGGGGACAGTATCGTAAGCTGATGATGGAATAAATTGTCCCTTATCAAGAGGGTCAAAGCCGTAAAAGATCATTTCGTTAGATGAGGATGAAAAATGAAAAAAGCTTTTATGACATTGGTAATCTTTGTATCGTTGACAGCGTTTGCTTTTGCTGCTGGTGGAAAAGTTCGTGGCGAAAAGGGAAAAGGCAGTACCGGCACTAACGGAAAAGGCGCAACAATCCAAACACGAGGCAAATAAACAATTCATTCAATAAAAAGGCAGAGTTTTTTATAAGCTCTGCCTTTTAATTTGTTCTGAACGATACTTGCTTTGACAGTGGTCGGATCCTTCTGCACGCATGTCCGATACACTGCCCTCTGCCTCCAGCCCTCTTTTTCCGTCCGCCTTTCGCCACCAACCTCCGACCTCTGTCTTCTTCCCCAGTTTTTTCCTTGATTTCATTTGATTTTTTGCTTAATAACCTGAATTGAGCGATTGGCGAGTTTGTCGGTCGTTAGACCCCGCCTTTCGGGGAGATAAGCCCCGCGTGACGGAATCTCCGCTTCGCTACGACATGTCCTGAGCTTAGCGAAATCCCGAACTCGGGAGCATGAGACATGCAGCCGTAATTTGCTACTGCAAATGCCTAATAACGAACCAGATTCGGTAAAATCGACGATCCCGAAGGGTTTCGTGGGTACAAAATAACAACTCTAAGGATTATTTTAATAAATTATATATTTCGCAAAAGGTCCTTTTTGGGGTCAAAAAGAGTTGTTTAAGACAATTTTAGGGCCTATTTTATTCTTCATTAACTGTTATTATAGTTGGTTACTGTGGTCAGACCCCAAAGCTCAAAGCTAAGTGAGTATAAAAATCCAGACCAAATAAGTTCTTATGGATCGTATATAGGAGGTGGCAATGGTTGAAATCATGCAAAGCAGTATACTGGAACTTTTTGAATTGCGCGAGGACGCTTTTTTAGGTGGAGGGAAAAAGCGGATTGAGATCCAGCACGGCAAAGGAAAACTTACAGCCAGAGAGCGAATCGATCTGCTGCTGGATGAAGGATCATTCGAGGAAATTGATATTCTTAAGGTGGGCCGCAGCGGGGCCTGTGAAGAAGACGTTTATCCTGGTGACGGGGTCATTACCGGCCATGGCACTATCAGCGGAAGGGAAGTTTTTGTTTTCAGCCAGGATTTTACGGTTATCGGAGGCTCTCTGGGAGAGGGACATTCCCAGAAAATATGCAAAATCATGGATCTCGCCGCCCGGGTCGGGTCACCTGTTATCGGGCTCAATGATTCGGGAGGCGCCCGCATTCAAGAGGGCGTGGATGCACTGGCTGCATACGGAGAGATCTTCCATCGAAATGTTAATGCCAGCGGCGTGATCCCGCAGATTTCCTGTATTATGGGACCTTGTGCGGGCGGAGCGGTGTATAGCCCGTCCATTACCGATTTCGTCTTTATGGTCCAGCAGACCTCATACATGTTTGTAACCGGTCCGAATGTGGTCAAGACGGTCATCCATAAGGATATCAGTTCCGAAGATCTTGGGGGGGCCCGGGTGCATGCCCAAAAAAGCGGCGTGGCGCACTTTGTCTATCCGAACGACATCCTCTGCCTGCGTGCGGTTCGGGAGCTGATTAACTACCTTCCCTCAAACAACCGCCAAAAAGCGCCTATCCTGGATCTCAACGATCCGCCCGATCGTACTGATCCCACACTTGACTATCTCGTTCCCTCGAGGCCAAACCAGAGCTACGATATGAATGTGCTGATTTACAGCATATTAGACGGTGCCGAATTTCTGGAGGTGCAGCCCCATTTCGCCGGAAACATCATCTGTGGTTTCGGGCGAATGGGAGGACATGCCATTGGACTTGTGGCCAATCAACCGGCGGTTTTGGCCGGAGTCCTGGACAACAATGCGTCGGTTAAGGCAGCCCGTTTTGTCCGCTTTTGCGATGCGTTCAATATCCCGCTCATCTGTCTGGTCGACGTTCCCGGATTTATGCCGGGCCCGGAACAGGAGCATGGCGGCATTATCCGCCATGGCGCCAAACTCCTTTATGCGTTTACCGAAGCCACGGTTCCCCGTATCACGGTGATCGTGCGCAAAGCCTATGGTGGCGCCTATGTGGTGATGAATTCCAAACATATCCATTGTGATATTAATTATGCCTGGCCGACGGCCGAAATTGCGGTAATGGGAGACAGAGGGGCCAGCGAGGTCATTTACCGCAAGGAAATCAATGCAGCTGTAGATCCGGAAGCCCTGCTCAATGAAAAAATAGAGAAATACCGGAAGCATTACATGAATCCGTTTTTAGCTGCCCAACGGGGCTACATTGACGATGTTATCTTTCCCCGTAATACCCGGCACCGGCTCATCCGAACCTTACAGTTTCTGGAGAGTAAAAAGAGCAGCCGGTCCGATCGTAAACACGGCAACATTCCTTTGTGAGGTCCAACATGTTTGAAAAAATTCTTATTGCCAATCGTGGCGAGATTGCCGTACGCATCGCCGGCACCTGCAAACGGCTCGGTATTCGGACAGTGGCGGTTTACTCGGAGCCGGACTTCAGAAGTGTGCATGTTACCAATGCCGACGAAGCAGTCTCTCTAGGTGGGGCCCGGCCATCGGAGTCCTATCTGAACATGGATAAAATCATTGACGCAGCCCTTGGCGCCGGTTGCCAGGCAATTCATCCCGGTTACGGTTTTCTCTCGGAAAATGCACGCTTTGCCGAAAAAGTGACAGACGCCGGACTCACCTTCATCGGACCGCCGGCATCGGTTATTGCGGCCATGGGCGACAAGATAGCAGCCAAACAACTGGCAATGGAGGCAGGCGTTCCGACGGTGCCCGGCCATTCTCAACCGGTTTTCGAACCAAAAGAAGCCGCCGATGCAGCCGAAGCGGTGGGATACCCGGTACTGTTAAAACCCGCAGCAGGCGGCGGTGGAAAAGGCATGCGGGTGGTGGACAAGCCGGAAGATCTGGAATCGGCCCTGCGGCTCTGTCAGCAGGAGAGCCGAAAATCCTTCGGCGATGACCGTATCTTCATAGAGCGTTATATCCGACAGCCACGACATATCGAAATTCAGATCATGGCCGATAACCATGGTAATATCGTCCATTTGGGAGAGCGGGAATGCTCCATCCAGCGGCGGTATCAAAAGATTATCGAAGAGTCTCCTTCCTGTGCCCTGGATCCCGATCTTCGTGAAAAAATGGGAGATCGTGCCTGTTCTTTGGCCCAAAAGGTCGGCTATACCAATGCCGGTACGGTGGAGTTTATCATGGATGAACACCGGGAATTCTTCTTTCTGGAAATGAATACCCGCCTTCAGGTGGAGCATCCTGTTACCGAGATGGTCAATGGGCTGGATCTGGTGGAGCTGCAATTGCGAATTGCGGCAGATGAAGTTTTACCCATTGCCCAGCAGGATGTCTCTTTGTCGGGGTGGTCCATGGAGGTGAGGATCTGCGCGGAAAATCCGGACCGAAGCTTTGTGCCGTCGGTGGGGATCATCACCCGGTACGCAGCTCCCAAAGGTACCCATGTACGGGTGGATTCCGGGGTAGCGGCAGGGAGTTCCGTCAGTGTCTTCTACGACCCGATGCTGGCAAAAATCATTACCTGGGGTGAAGACAGAGAGCAGGCCCGCAAGCGGATGGTGCAGGCGGTAAACGGATACCATATCGAAGGGGTCTTTACCAATGTCGATTTTGCAAATCAGGTTCTTACCCATCCCGTGTTTATTCAAGGAGACCTTTCCACCGATTTTATCCCCGCCTATCTTTTGGATGAAAGCAAAAAAATAGCGCCTCCTCTGGATGTACTCCATGCCATGGCCACCACCACCACTCTGATTTATCATCTGCGGGAAAACTTGGTTCAAAGTTCGCTTCTTTCGCTGAAATCACGAGTGGGTACGGCGAGCCCGCCCAAAAGTCATTACCATTATATTGCCAAGAGTGAAGCGGATATATTCCATGTCCGGCTGATAAAGAGCGGATCGGATAATGAATGGGATGTCACAGTGGATGATACCACCTATCACGTGGTTACCCCTCAGATCGAGTATTATCGCCGCAGGTTAAAGCTTTCCATCGACGGTGACAAATTCTTTTTCCGCCTGAAATACCTTGGAAATTTCATAATGGCCGCTTTTTGCGGCGTCACTCGAACGTTTGAAATTTACAATCCAAGGGAATGGAAATTGGCTCGATTCATGCCTGCTCCGTTTAAAAAGAAAAGAGAAAATATTCTGGAGTGCCCCATGCCCGGCCTGGTTGTGGATGTCAAAGTAGCCGAAGGAGAGCGTGTATTTCGCGGTCAGGAGCTGGTTATCTTGGAGTCCATGAAGATGGAAAGTGCGGTTCCCTCTCCCGGAGACGGGTTGATTGAATCGATCTTGGTGAAACCAGGGGATGCCGTGGAATCCGGCATGGTGCTCCTTCGTTTCAAGAAACCCTAAGCCCAAAAAGAAGAATTCTGATCCATCGCGGATTCCACTGAGTATGTCCATTGGAAGCATATGTCCGGACGACAGAGAAAAGCAGCAATACTAAAAAGATGCCATCCATAAGAATCTCAAGGCGGGTTTACTATAATCTGTTCTCCCATCTGTATGATGCGTTTATAAATCTTCATGCGCGCCGGGATGCCGGAGATACGCGGAACTTTTTGGTAAAGAAGGCCATGGCCCTCTTGGAGGAAAAGCCCCATCCTTATATCCTTGATATCTGTTGTGGAACAGGCGCCGTGATTACAGCCTTTGCCAATCAATATCCCAAAAGCTTTACCGCGGGCTATGATTTTTCCCGGGGGATGTTGCTCAAAGTCCGGGAGAAATCCCGTGGCCGGACGGTCATTTTGATAGAAGGAGATGCGGCCATCCTTCCCTTCATTGATAATAGTTTCGATGTGATCACCTGTTCCCATGCGCTGTATGAGTTGAAAGGGCCGGCCCGACAAGCGGCTTTGAATGAGATGAAGCGCGTCATCCGTCCCAGCGGGGTTATATTGATCATGGAACATGAAGTGCCTCGCCATCGTCTTACGAAAATTCTCTTCAATATCAGGATGTTCACCATGGGATCTTCTGATTCGAAAGAATTTGTCAAAGGAGGCCTGGAACCCTTTCAACGGATCTTTTCCGACGTCTCACTCCTTCATTCAGCCAGCGGAAAGAGCAAACTCTTTGTGTGCCGTGAGTAGTTTCCACGGATAGCGCCCTTTGACACTTTTAAGAAAACATCTTCTCTCTGACATCTTACCTTCAGACCTTCTTACCTTCTATCCTTTTGCCTTCTGTCCTCCAACCTCAAACCTCCAACAGCCGCAGGCTACCCTCTTTCCTCTTTCCTCTTTCCTATTTTCTCTTTCCTCCTTGTCCTGCATTTTTTTCATATCCAAAACAATAGATGCACAGTTTTATGTGCATTCATGCCCAAAGATCTGTTCAATCAAAAGAAATTATCGCAGGGGCTTTTGCCTTATTAAAGTAAGCTTCTTTTGAGCTATCTATTAAAATTTTGTGAGTCAGCATATATTTTAATCAATAGAATTCAGGATCGACAGAAATTGAGGTATCTCAATTTATCTGTAATTTTGATGATATTATTCTAAAAGTTTGGTATTACTTTGTCGGATGGTTCAATCTCCATGGTAGCACGTGCATGGGCAGCCAAGGGTCAAATATCACCTCAATGAGCCCTAATAATCAAATCCAACCAACCCAAAAATTTCGGTCAGGAGATTTGAAACCTTAAAATATAGATGTTTCCAACATTTATATCTTGGCTTTGAATTGAATGTTACTGCAATTGATCAATGCTCGGTAAAATTTCAAAAACATTATGTTTACGGATATCATCATATCAAACTTTTCTTGATGGAATTTGCCTTTTTTACTTTTTTATCGTATTCTTGAATAATATCTCGATAACAAGCCAGCATTACAACTAATACAACCGATATCATACTAACAAAACCTGCCAGAAGGCTTCCTGATGAGAAAACCACAATCACTCCAAGAGGCAATCCCAAAACAGCTAATATTCCGCATGACCAATTTAGAATAGGGCTTTTCATGCTGACCTCCTCATTTTTAAATTCAGAATAAAGCATCCAACTGAATTACACCAAAAAATGCAAGCAAGGGCACAGGAGAAACAGCCAAAACGACGGTTAACAAAAACCATTTAAATGAGATTCTTTGACTAATTCCGCAGACTAAAGAAATCCCTCCTCCTCCACCAATGAGGTAAATTCCAGGCATATTTAACAAAATACCTATGACCAGATAGTGATAATTCAACCATAAAGTCCTGAGCCACTTTTTGTGGCGAAGAAAATTGTCCAGCATGGAACCAATCTCATCAGATTGGTTGTCGCTGGTTTGAGAAAATCCAAGTTTTTTTAATAAGGATTCTAACCACTTTTTTGAAACCATACGACCCATTAAAAAAGCTATACTTAAACCTATAACGGTGGCAAAATAGACAAAAACGATTCCTTCTTTTCCAAAAGCACACATAAGCAAAATTCCAAGCTCTACTCCCGGCACAAAAGGCAGACTCAATAGCAAGATGTAAATCAATCCACCTATTGCTAAGACTCCATATCCCCATCGGCCTCTTGCAATTTCTATTATTTTTTCTCCAACTCCCAGTTCGCCTCGAATCCAATAGTCCATCCAAATAGCAATTATAATTAAAATGGAAAGGACAAAAAAAAGGCGAAAATAGAATTTTGCCTTTATCAGATTTGGGGTAGCAGTTATCTTGCCCTTGAAACTTTCTGTATTCATGAGATTATCCCCCAATTTTTGTAATGTGGGACATCAATTTAAAAAAACTACAATGTATCTTAAAATAGGGCGTGGAGAGTTTGAAGTTTGATTATACGCTTTAAGAAAAAATCAAAATTCGGTCAGTTTAGAACAATAATAAAAGAAAAATTGACTTTCAGTCTCATTATTAGAGATACGCATTAATCAATTTACATTGTTTGGAAACAAATTTTTATGACACGTGTAGATAAATATACCACATTGTGGCATTTTGTCAAGATGGGTCTTTATGTTTCCCCAGTTATGGAAATATGAAATTTAGGGTGCAGATAT
>CAVSVL010000010.1:0-98829 GCA_963731025.1 uncultured delta proteobacterium
CATATACCTGATTTCCCACACATTTTTTCGCAAATATAGCTTCTAACAAATATAATGCTAACTATTTCGCAGGTTCAGATTTGAGGATGTCTGAGGTGAGCTGTTTCGCGAGATGACGGATATGCCGGTGGTCAGTTCCGCAGCAGCCTCCTAGAATCTTCATGCCGAGTTCCCCATGCAGGCCGGCGACAGTTTGGCCGAAAATCTCCGGTTCTTCCGCCACCAATCCGTTGCTGTTGTCCAATTCTTCAGGGTTGAGCGCCGCTGTATTGGCCAGGAGGCCAACAAGCCGTTCTTTGACGAGCGGTGAGGAATTGACTTTGTGTAAAATGGCTGACTTAAAGATGGAGGCATGAGTGCAATTGATCAGATAAGCAATTGGTCTTGGAATGGCTGTGGCATCGATGGCGGCGATGGCGTCCTTCAGCGGTGTACCGTCAAGAAGTGTGCCTTCAGGGCGAATAACGAAACTGACCATGTACGGCTTACCGGTGGCGGCCAGGGCCAATGCCAGTCCGGTGGCTTCGCTGAGGGCAGGAAGCGTGGCGGCAAGGAGGAAATCCACGCCGGCTTCCGCCAGATTCATGGCCTGCCAAGTATGGAACTCATGCGCAACATCGATTTCAAGTGCTTCCTTTGGATTATAGGCATCTCCCTGGCAGCTCAGCAAACCACAGATGACAACTTTCTGTGCATACACACCGTAGCTGTTCCTCAATGCATCGAGAAACCGGAAATTGTCGCCGTTCACATCCGTTCCTTCATAACCGGCGGCTGAGATACGTTCCCGACCGGCCCGCCAGGTGGGGGTTGAAAGTAGGAGAGGTAAATCATACTGGAAGCCAATGTCAAGGTATTGCCGATAGATGGTTTCAAGAGCCGAACGTTTCTCTTGGTTATAGATAAATGCTGAATTAACGATAAAAGGATCGAGTTCAAAATCGGTGTTACGGCGCAGCCGCTCGATGACAGCCCCTTCGCCAAGGATGATCGGGGACTGTTCAAAAAATCTCGGGAAAGGTGTCTGATTCATTATTAATTTATAGCTTTAAAGATGCTTTAAGTGTGATATTAACCATTGGGCGATAATTTTCATTTTCATTGACGTGTAACCTTATTGAGGACGTTTTGCGACCATCGTGGTAATGACGGCAGAGAACACCTCTATACTTTGCTGATTGGATAGTGATGCCAGGGTTCGTACAATTCCTCGATCTTGCTTGGATCGGGACTCGTGCTTTTCAAGGCAGGTAAACGTGCAAGAGAGCGTGTCGTTTGGTCGAACAGGATGGCGCATATGAAGTTCATCAAAGCCAAGTGCCGCCATCGACGCGGTACGTCTGTTGCCATGTGTGCCAAACCACGAAAGAATAGAAAAGATATGAGCGGAACAGGCAACGAGTCCTCCAAAGACGGACGATACTGCCGCTGCTTCGTCAATATGAAAAGACCTCGGGTCCCAGTGGCGGGCAAATTCGATGATCTCTTCTTTTTTAACCTGGTATGTTAGAGATTTGATCCTTTTTTGCCCCACTTCTATATCTTCGAAATACATGATGTGCATTAGAAACGCACTCCCTATTTATCTTTCCCATCGGTTGCCGCCAACATTTTTTAAATCAATATACTGAACCGTTCCCCGCCCACCGATAAAAGATGTAAGAAGCCAGCTGACCAAACTGATCAAAAGTGATCCAAAAACGGCCGACCAGAATCCGTAAACCTCAAATCCGGATATCACACCGGAAACCATCATGAGGACGATGGCATTGATGACAAAGGTAAAAAGCCCCAGGCTCAGGATATTCACCGGGAGTGTCAATATTAACAGTATGGGCCGAAAAAAAGCATTCAATATCCCCAAAATAGCAGCAGCAAAGAATGCGGATAAAAAACCGCTGACCTGTATTCCATCAATCAGATATGATGTTGCGATGATTGCAAAGGTCAGGATCAACCACCTCAGAAAAATTCCTTTCATTGTTTGTCTCCTTAATCGGTGGTATAAAATGTTATACTTCTAACTTCGCAGTTTTTTAGCCAGTTCCGCCACTCTCCGTCCCAGTTTCATGCCGTTTTCCAAACTGCCGCTGTCCGGTGTACCGACACAGGCCGTACCGAAGTGTCCGGTGGCAGACATAGGATCCCCCACAATCACCATACCGTAAATCAACATAACCTGGATAATGGACATCATGGTGGTTTCCTTGCCGCCCGATGGATCTGCGGACGTTGCAAAGGCGGCGCCGACCTTGCCTTCCATTTTCTTCCTCACACCCACAAATTCGTCGAAAATCTTTTTGAGCTGGGCCGCCATAACGCCGAAATAGACGGGAGATCCTGCAATGACACCGTTTGATGACACAAAATCCTCTTTGGTGACGTCATCGGTATGTTTTAATACACCCTTAACGCCGTCGACACTTTCAACTCCTTTTAAAATAGTTTCAGCCAGTTTTTTGGTGTTGCCGCCTTTTGAAAAATAAAGAACCAGAATTTGCATTTAAAGCCTCCTTAACATGTTAGATGAAACCCGGCGCAAATATTTTTTCCTTGTTTAAAGAGCCGGTTAAATGTCTTTATTGCTTTGGATGTCTTCTCTTCAATTAAATCGATATCGTTTTGCTTGAGAAATTCACATAACGATCGAGTTGATTTCATCATGCCGGGCTTGCCCTTGCCCAGCACCAGAATGTTGGGATTGGCATCAATGATATCTTGTATATCATCAATGTTCACCTGATGACCGTTTTTGCGCCACCAGGTGGGGGTCACTTTTCCTTGAATGATTTTAATATCATTCGTATAGGTAATTCCATTGACCACTATATTTCCAAAGGAGAAATTTTCAATCATCATATACCTTCCAATAGGGCTTTTCATGTTCCCATTTATCGAGTATCTCCTTAGGCGGTGGAACGACGATGGACTTGCATTCGGCGGTGAGGGTTCCGTCGGAAAGGCGGATCTCTCCGGCAACCTGAGCCCGGCTCGATGTCTGCTTGATCACCCAGCCGATCACCGTCAGCGGTGTATTGGTCGGTGTCGGTCGACGGAAGGTCACTTCCAATTTAAGCGCCACCATTAACGCATCTTCACCGGCGTTTAGCATCACCGAACGCCCGGCTGTTTCATCCAGTATTGCCGAAACAATACCGCCGTGAACGACTCCCGGATAGCCGTTGAAATGATCCGGAATTATTACGGTCGAACGTATTTGTTGCGCCTGGTGATCTTCATACCATTTCATTTTCAACGAAAATTCATTCTCAAGCCCGCACAAAAAACATCCACGAGAATTTTTCTGTTTCAGCATCTTTTTCCCCTATGATCATTTTATTTTTTACATAATATTCATATGTCTCCTAAAGGTCAAGCCCGCCCTTGACCCGGGGACCGGAAAATATTATAAATTATTAAATCATAAGACTATCCGAAAATAATATCAGACGGATTGCCATGGACCAAAACATTTCATATGAGCAGATAATCAATTCAACGAACAACGGCATTATTGCAACGGATAAATCGGGGACGATTGTCTATATCAACCAACAGGCTGAAAAAATGCTGGGTTGCAATGCTGAAAAGCATACCGGAATTTTTATTTCAGAGCTTCTCCCGATCACCGGGCCGCAAGTCATTGAATGTCTGAAAACCGGTACCTCAAAATGGGGACACCATGTTATCGGGGAAAAACTCGATATGGTGCTCAATATTAATTTGATTCGCCAGGGGAAAACACTTGGTGGAACTGTGTGTAATTTTCAAGATTTGAAGCAATTAAAAATTTCACAGGACGAGCTGGAGTCGAGCAGTTGTCTGAATCAGCAGCTGAAAACTATTATTAAGGCGTCTCACGACGGGATCTGGGTCTGCGACGGACAGGGCAAAGTGATTGACATCAATGAAGCCTCTGAAAAACTGAATGGGATTCAGGCAAAACACATCATCGGCAAGAATGTGGCCGATCTCGTCAATGGCGGTCTGTTTGATCGTTCGGTGACCCTGGAAGTGATTGAAACCAAACGCCAGGTCAGTGTCATTCAAAAAATAAAACGGACGGAAAAACTTTTACTGGCCACCGGCACACCCGCCTTTGATGATGAAGGAAACATCTTTCTTGTGGTGGTCAATGAGCGGGATATGACCCAATTGAATGCCATCCAAAAACAGCTTGAACAGTCCCGCATGGTCACAGAGAAATATAAGAACAAGCTGGCTGAACTCAGCCTTTTGGAACTAAAAGACCAGGAGATTGTTGCTGAAGACAAAAAGATGCGACAGGTGCTGTACCTTGCCCTTAAACTGGCGCATCTTTCGGCATCCGATATTTTGATTTTGGGAGAATCCGGAACCGGCAAAGGGCTTTTGGCCAAATTCATTCATAAGAACAGCAATCGAAACAAGAAACCCTTTGTTCAGATCAATTGTGCCACCTTACCGGAAAACCTTTTAGAGGCTGAACTTTTCGGTTATGAAAAAGGGGCTTTTACCGGCGCCCGGAAGGAAGGAAAGGCCGGCCTTTTTGAACTGGCCCACGAAGGGACTCTTTTTCTCGATGAGATCGGCGATTTGCCGCATTCTCTCCAGGCAAAATTGTTGAAATACCTTGATGATCATGAGGTCATGCGTTTGGGAGGACTTAAATCAAAAAAAATTGACTGCACGATCATTGCTGCCACAAATCGAGATCTGGAGGGTCTGGTCCAACAAAAACGGTTTCGAAAAGACCTGTTTTTCCGGCTCAATACATTTATCATACGAATTCCGCCGCTGCGAGAAAGGATTGATGATATATTTGAACTGGTCAGTTTTTATATGCAAAAATACGGCAAAGCATACCGGTTAAATCGACGAATTTCTCCGGAAGCCCTGAAGGTGTTGCAGACCCATCCGTTTCCCGGCAATGTTCGGGAATTGAAAAACGTGATTAAAAAGGCGGTTTTGATGAGTGAACATCATGTGGTCGATGATGTTATCTATCAAAGCCTTCCATCGGGCATGAGCACATTTATTGCTTCAGCCAATGATTCTCAGCAGGAAAAAGGTTTAACAGACCAGATGCTTAACCTGGAAAAGGACGTCTTGCGGCATGCGTTGAGATGCTGCCGGACCACCAGAGAAATGGCGCGGTTTCTGAAAATCAGCCAACCCACCATCGTCCGAAAATTGAAAAAACATAAACTTTATCGAAAATCGATTCAATAATGAATCGATAAGGCGTTCAACCTTCTATTATTAATATATTTAACGTTGAAGTATCGTTGATTCAAATCTAAATCATGCCACAATTGCCTGCCCCTTGAGTGTTTGTTTGACTTTATGATTCAAAATTGAATCAATCCCTTCAGGTGATCTTTCCTCCACAACATGTACAACTTATTTGAATAACTTATATTATCTTCATGTCGGCACGTATTGGAACAGATATTGCTGAGATATTGACTGGACGATGGAGACGATCGTCACATTTTTCGAAAAGAGAAACAAATTTTTAAGCAACCATCAAACAAGGAGTTTTCCGATGACCCGTTCAACAAATGAGGATCTGGATAAATTGCGGGCGACATGCATACCTCCGGGACATATGAGTATCACATCCAGTTATGTAGAATCCGCCAAAGGAGCCCTGGTCCGGGATGTGGAGGGTAAAGAGTTTATCGACTTCGCCGGAGGCATCGGTGTGATGAATGTCGGGCATTCTCACCCCAAAGTAGTGGCCGCCATCAAAGATCAGGCGGAAAAATTCACCCATACGTGCTTTATGGTGATGCCCTATGAACTGACGGTCAAACTGGCCCGGAAACTTTGCGAGGCAACACCGGGATCTTTTTCGAAAACAACCCTGTTTATCAACAGTGGGGCCGAAGCGGTTGAAAATGCCGTTAAGATCGCCCGGTATTATACTAAAAGACCCGCCGTCATTGCCTTTGAAAACGGCTATCATGGCCGTACGCTCTTAACCATGACCCTCACCAGCAAGGTGAAGCCGTATAAGTTCGGATTTGGTCCTTTTGCTCCCGAAGTCTACCGGATGCCGTATGCCTATTGTTATCGATGTCCGTTCGGTCTCGAATATCCGGGTTGCGATGTCGCCTGTGCAGATCATCTCAAAGAGTTTTTCATCAGCCATGTAGCTCCTGAGAAAACAGCTGCCGTTATCGCAGAACCGATCATGGGGGAAGGCGGTTTTATCACGCCGCCTCCGGAGTATTTTCCCAAACTGATCAACATATGCCGTGACAACGGAATTCTATTTATTGCTGACGAAATTCAAACCGGCATGGGACGTACCGGCAAGATGTTCGCCATGGAGCACTGGAACGAGACATCTGACCTTGTGACCGTCGCCAAAAGTCTTGCAGCAGGAATGCCCCTGAGCGCGGTGGTTGGGAAAAAGGAAATCATGGAAACGGTCCATCCGTTTGGGTTGGGCGGTACTTACGGCGGCAACCCGTTAGCCTGTGCGGCAGGTCTTGCGGTTATGGAGATTTTTGAAGAAGAACATCTGCTTAAGACTGCAAAAGCGCTGGGTAAAACGCTAAAAAAACGTTTTGATGCCTTCCAAAATGAATACGAAATCATTGGAGATGTCCGCGGATTGGGCCCCATGCTTGCCATGGAATTGGTTAAAAACCGGCATACCAAAGAACCTGCAACAGACGAAGCCAAGGCGCTGGTTAAATTTTGTCATGAAAAAGGATTGATTATATTGGCCTGTGGTACCTTCGGAAATGTCATTCGAACATTGATGCCGTTGGTCATTACGGACGAGCAATTAAATAACGGTCTGGCCATTTTAGAAGAGGGCTTCAGGTTTCTTTCAAAATAAAATGAAAGCAGGAACTCAACACCATCCGCCGGTTTTTGAAAAGATCAAACGGTCACTCGATCCCGCTTATAGTTATTTGATCTTTGAAAAGGTGTTCTCATCTGCTGATAACGATGTGTTTCAGAGCATCATTGATGGTATCCTGAATTTAAATTTGAGAATCTTTGATTCAAAGATTCATCACGATAAGAACCTTGAATTGTCTCTTCTGGTGGTAAGAATTGATCCCAACAGGGCAGATAATATTATGCAGGATGTTCTCAATATCGAGATACCCAATGATATGACTTTTTATTCTTATGGCAGCCGCATTTAACGTCTATGCCGTAAAAAAATAAACAACAATGAACAAAAGGAGGAGCAATCAATGAAAGTTGACATTAGATTAATGGGAAAGTTAACCGTCTTTTTTACGATTTTTGCTTTCGTCGCCGTCTTGCCGTTATTACCCGCTTCCGCGGCGGCAGAAAATGTAGTCAAAGTCGGTAACATTATCCCGCTGTCAGGGCCTTCGGCATCGGTGGGACAACAGGGTAAACAGGCACGTGAAATGGCGGTGGCAGAGATTAATGCTGCCGGCGGCATCAAGTCATTAGGCGGTGCAAAACTTGAGATGATTTATGCCGACTCCGAATCCAAGCCGGAAAAAGGCGTGGCCGAGGCCGAACGTCTGATCAACACCGAAAAGGTGAACGTATTGACCGGCTGCTGGAACTCTGCGGTTACCTATCCGACAACGGCTGTGGCGGAACGCTACGGCATTCCGTTCATCGTTCCTGTTTCCGTTGCCGACAAAATTACGGAACAGGGTTTCAAGACGGTGTTTAGAATTGCCGCAAAAGACAGTTGGTGGACCCGTGACCAGTTTGCCTTTCTCAAGGACATGGAAAAAGAGTTCAATACACCGGTGAAAAAACTGGCCTTTGTTTATGAAAACGGTGATTGGGGCAAGGGATTTGCGGAACAATGGAAGGCCCTGGCCAAAAAAGGGGGATATAACGTCGTGCTGGATGAACCCTATCCGTCTACATCCACCGATCTGAGTCCGGTGGTTCAAAAGATTAGAAGAGTCAAACCCGACGTGTTAATGCTGGTTTCCAATGCTGCAGATGCGATTTTGCTGACCAATACTCTGGCCGCGTATAAGGTGAAACTCAAAGCCGTCATCGCCAGCGGCGGCGGGCATGCGGATCCGTCCTTTTTGAAAGCGACCGGAAAGAATGCCCGGTATCTCTTTGATATCGTTGAATGGGAAACCGATGTCAACAAACCCGGCGCCAAAGAGGCCAATGCAAAATATAAAGCCAAATATGGATATAACCTTGCCGGTGAAGCGGTTGACGCCTATCTGGCCATGTATGTGCTCAAAGATGCCCTGGAACGGGCAGGTTCTTTAGATCCGGCCAAAATTATAAAGGCGCTGGCAACCACAAATCTGACTAGCGGACCCGGTATGATTGTTGGCTACGATGCAGTTGAGTTCGGTAAAGACGGCCAGAACAAGCATGCGTCTTTGGTCATGGTCCAGATTAACGATTTGGGCAAAGGTCTGGAACGAATTACCGTATGGCCCAAAAGTGCCCGCCGCAGCGGATATACGCCGGTATTTCCGATGCCTAACAAATAATCGACACGATGTTTTATTCAAATGAGAGCGTCATTTGCCAAGTGGCGCTCTCTTCACCCACTTTTAATCGAGATGCTGATATGAATTTTATTCTGGAAGGTATAATCAACGGTATATTGATGGGATCGATTTACGGTTTGACCGCCTTAGGCTTGACAGTCATCTTCGGTGTCCTCAAGGTGATTAACTTCGCACACGGATCTTTGATCATGGTCAGCATGTATGTTGCGTACTGGGCCATCATCTTTACAGGAGTACATCCATATATTGCGTTGATTATCGTTGTTCCGGTCATGTACTTCTTTGGGTATTATCTCCAGGACATCATCATTAAACCCATATTTAAGGCTGAAAAGGATATTCGTGAGCCGATTACGGTCATCATCGTGACCACCGGTGTCTGGTACATTCTGGACAACCTGACACTTTTAATATTCGGTCCGCAGTACCGCAGCATTCAGAACAATCCGCTGAGAGGAAAAATGTTGGAGTTTGGGGATATGTTGATATCCGTTCCCAAACTCTGGGGGTTTGTCACTGCGGTGATCACCGCTTTTGCGATTTACTGGTTTTTGCAAAAGACACGGACGGGTCGGGCCATACGTGCCACCAGCCTCGACCGCGAAGCAGCCAGCCTCATGGGCATTAATCAGTTTAAAATCTATAACATCGCTTTCGGGATCGGAACCGCTGTTGTCGGAATTTCAGCGGTAACTCTGGTACCCTTTTATAATATTTTCCCCAGCGTCGGTGTGCTCTTTGACATCAAAGGATTCATCATTGTGGTGCTCGGGGGATTGGGCAGTATCGGCGGTGCTATTTTAGGGGGGATTATCATCGGTCTGATCGAGTCGATTGCGCCTATGTTCATGACCGCCACCTGGGCGGAAGCAATTGTGTACGGGCTTTTTCTGGTGGTACTCTTCGTGAAACCTTCAGGACTGTTTGGTGTAAAATACGACTGGTAGTTGATGCAAAATTTTCAACAGGTAAGGATATGACGCGCAAAAATATAAACACATCGGCTTTTATTTTACTGGGGTTCGTTGCTTTTGGATTACCTTTGGTACTCCGGAGTCCGACGTATCTTCATATTATCATTCTGCTTTATTTATATGCCTATCTGACCTCGAGTTGGAATTTGGTGGGTGGTTTTGCCGGCGTCCTTCCATTGGGGCACTCCGCTTTTATCGGCATCGGTGCTTATGCATCGACCATTCTGTCGCTTCAGTACGGCATCAGTCCATGGATGGGCATGATTGTGGGCGGCATTCTGGCTGCCATCGCAGGCATTCTAATCGGCTTGCCCACATTTAAAATGCGAGGGGCCTATTTTGCCCTGGCGACCATTGCTTTTGGCGAAGGAATTCGCGTGATGGTCGAAAACATCGACAACCTCGGACCACTAAAAATTAATGGACCGAGAGGGCTGCAAATACCCCCCACCCATATTGGATTTGGCAACTATATGTTTGCCGGCAAGGAACCGTATTACTATATTATTTTGGTGATGCTCATAGGCGTTCTTGCATTGACCTATTTTATTTCACGCTCCAAACTCGGCTACTATTTAAATGCCGGGGGTGAAGAACCTGAAGCTGCCATGTCTTTAGGGGTGAATGTCGCTCGAGCCAAGCTCATCGCCATGGCCATGAGTTCCTTTTTGACCGCTTTAGCCGGGACCTTTTACGCCCAATTTACGCTCTATATCCATCCAAAAAGTGTGATGTCGTTGGATTTTTCATTTGAAATCGCCTTTATCGCGCTCATCGGCGGAAGAGGATCCATCGCCGGGCCGGTATTGGGAGCGCTACTTCTCCGGCCGGTGAGCGATTTCTCACGGATTTACTTTGGTTCAACACTGCCGGGACTTCATCTGGTTATATTCGGCACGGTCCTGATACTTGTCATGATTTTTCAACCTCGCGGTCTACAGGAACCGCTATCCAAATTTTACAACACGCTTCTTGATCGAATTTCAGGACAAACGCGCCAAGGGGAAGTAACACATGAATATTCTTGAAATCAAAAATCTCGTAAAGGATTTTGGCGGTTTAAGAGCAGTGGATACCTTGAGTCTCTTCATAGAAGAAGGGGAGATTTTGGGTATGATCGGTCCCAATGGCGCCGGGAAATCCACGGCCTTCAATTGTATTGCAGGTGTTTATGCGCCGACAAAGGGTGACGTCTATTTCGCCGGTAAAAAAATTAACGGGGTTAAACCCTGGAACCTCTGTAAAAAGGGGTTGGCCCGAACCTTCCAGATTGTTAAACCTTTTCGTACCAAGAGTGTACTTTACAATGTGATGGTGGGGAGCTTTGTCACTACGGATAAGACCGCCGTGGCCGAGGAAAAGGCGTTGAATGTTCTAAAAATTCTTTCTTTTGAAAACAAAAAGGATGAAAGAGCCGGTAATCTGACCATTGCCGAACTCAAACGCCTGGAAATTGCCCGTGCACTGGCCACCGAACCCAAACTGCTGCTGTTCGATGAGGTGATGGCAGGCCTTAGACCTGCTGAAGTTGACGAAATGGTCCAAATTATAAAAAAGCTTCGAGATCAGGGAATCACCATCTTTGTGATCGAGCACATTATGCGTGCCATCATGGCCCTTTCGGACCGGATTGTGGTGATCCATTTTGGAAAGAAAATTGCTGAAGGTCCTCCCCAAGAGGTTGCTTCAGATGAAAATGTGATCAAGGCTTATCTGGGAGATGAATATGTCGTTTCTTGAAGTGAAAAATATCGATGTTTTTTACGGAGATGTTCAGGTCATTTTTGATCTTTCTCTTGAAATCGTAGAAGGCGAAGTGGTCAGCATTATCGGCGGTAACGGGGCCGGCAAATCCACGCTGTTGAAAACGATTTCCGGGTTGATGAATCCGGCAAAAGGCGAAATTGTGTTCGAAGACGCTCCTATTCAAACCGCACCTCCCGAAGAAATCGTTGAGCGCGGAATCATACAGGTTCCTGAAGGGCGGCGGTTGTTTACCTTAATGTCCGTGAAAGACAATCTTATCATCGGCGCTTACAACATTCGGGCCGAAAAGAATGTGGATACGACCATGGAAGACGTCTATTCGCTGTTGCCGAAACTTCGAGAACGAGAGTCCCAGTTGGCCATGACTCTGTCAGGGGGTGAACAGCAGATGGTCGCCATCGGCCGGGGCCTAATGGCCAGACCGAAGTTGTTGATGCTCGATGAGCCTTCGTTGGGTCTTGCTCCGATTCTAATAAAAGACATTTTCCAAACCGTACGCAAGATTGCAGATCAAGGTACCACAGTGCTTCTGGTGGAGCAGGATGTAAAACATTCTTTGAGTTTGAGCGATCGGGGATATGTATTGGAACATGGGCGTATTGCCATGGAAGGTCCGGCCGATGAATTGCTGAATGATCCTCATATCAAAACCGCTTATCTCGGGTTGTAGTATAACCTGTAGCCGGGGCAAACGCATTTTTATCCCAATGCCAAGAAGGACGCTCTACGACGGCGTGCTTTGTTTCCAATCGATCGAAACTTGTGCTTAAGCATTCATAGGCCTGAGCCGTTCCAGAGTTGTTTAGAACATTTTACGATCAAATTATTGCTGGCCCAACAACCGTATTAGAGGATAAAAACCATGTTTGGATTTTATGGAAAAATTCTTAAAATAAATTTGAATAACAAGACTTATGATATCGAAATCTTAGATGATCATATCCTGAAAACCAATCTGGGGGGAAGAGGGCTTGCCACCCACCTGCTGCTCCGTCATAACCCGCCGGGCGTAGATCCGTTGAGCCCGGAAAACCACTTGATATTTGCCGTCGGTCCCTTGACCGGAAGTACCATCTGGGGTTCTTGCCGCCACGGTGTATTTACCAAGTCTCCCCAGACCGGCTTTTTTTCCGAATCTTATTCCGGCGGTACCGTGGCTGAGTATATGAGTGCTTCAGGATTCGATGCATTTATGATCAGCGGTGCTGCTGAAAGGCCGATTTGGATAGAGATTGGCGAAGAAAAAGTTCACTTTCATTCAGCCGAGGATCTTTGGGGGAAAGACACGTTTGAAACAGAAGATCGTGTCAAAGCATGGATTAAAAAGCATCGTCCAGAAGCAAAAAAGTGTGGTGTGGTCTGCATCGGACCGGCCGGCGAAAACAAAGTCAGCTTTGCGGTTGTCGAAAACAACTACTGGCGCAGTGCCGGTCGAACCGGCGTGGGGGCTGTAACAGGTTCCAAAAATATCAAAGCCATTGCTTTTTGGGGAAATCGAAAAAAAGAATTTGCCGACATCGATATGATGAAAAATTATGCCAAATCCATGGCAAAGCGGTCAAAGGATGACGCCGGTGTAAAGGCATACAAAAGCATGGGTACGCCCATGCTGGTGGATATTATGAACAACGCCGGCGGGTTCCCCACACGGTACTGGCAAAAGGGAAAATTTAAACATTCTGACAAAATCAATGCTACGGCCCTTCACGAGCGTTGCGACGTTCAACCCCATGCCTGCCTGAAATGTTTCATGGCTTGCGGCCGGCTCTCTACCATCAAGGAGGGGAGGCACAAAGGACTTAAAATTGAAGGACCGGAGTATGAAACCATTTACGCTTTTGGTGGTCTTTGCGAAATCGACAGTATCGAAGAAATTGCCTATTTAAATGATATCTGCGATCGCCTCGGTATGGACACTATCACCGGCGGCAACTTGGCGGCCTTGACCATTGAAGCCTCCCGTCAGGGGAAAATCGATTACAAGATTGACTACGGACAGGTCGATGCCATCGCAAAATTTTTAGAAGACATCGCCCATCGCCGCGGGATCGGCGATACACTGGCCCGGGGCATCAAATACACGGCTAAAGCGTGGGACATGGAAGATCAGGCCATTCATGTCAAAGGTCTTGAGCCGGCAGGTTATGATCCGAGGGTGCTCAAAGGAATGGGTCTGGCTTATGGAACATCCGCCCGAGGGGCCTGCCATCTGCGTGCCACATTCTACAAACCCGAACTCAGTGGAATGATCGATCCTGACCGAATCGACGGAAAAGCAAAAATGTTTACCGAATGGGAAGACCGTCTGACCATTTTTGATGCGATGATTCTATGTCGCTTCTATCGAGATCTTTATCAGTGGGATGAACTTTCTACCATGATTCAAGCAACAACCGGCATGGATCTAACCGTCCAAAGCATGCGAACTATTGCCGGTGCCATCCTTAATAACATCAGACGGTTTAATTTAAGGGAGGGACTCACCCCTGAAGATGATCGCATTCCCAGGCGATTTTTCCGAGAGGCATTGCCTGAAAGCGGCAAAATTATTACCGAAGGTCAAATGGAACAGCTTTTAAACGAATATTATAAAGAACGCGGTTGGAATGAAAAGGGTGAACTGCTAAAAGCTTCATCTTAAAGAGTGTATTACACATCCATTCCAAAGAAATTTATCAGGATCGTGCTTAACCAGCGGCGCAGCGGCGCATAGGAATAATGCCGTTTGGCCACTTCGTAATTGTGATGCACCATTTTCTCTTTTATTTGGGGCGAGTTCAAAACATCTCTTACCTGTTGAACATTTTTTTTGGTGAGGAATCCGTCCATGACGATCAGATCAAACCCCTTGGGCTCAATGTCTCTGATAAATGTTGAGTATCGGTTGATGAGCAAGGGTTTTTTAAAATAAACCGCTTCAAGAAATGCATTGCCGAATCCTTCATAAAGACTGGGGTAGGTAATGAAATCAGCGTGGGGGTAAATATCCCACAACGACGGATTTGAGTTGTGATTCGATTGAACGTTTAGCGGATCCGATACGCGCGTTTTTACCAACCTTAAATCCACCCCTCGTTCGCGTGC
The DNA here is from genome assembly GCA_963731025.1 of uncultured delta proteobacterium. GTDB lineage: Bacteria > Desulfobacterota > Desulfobacteria > Desulfobacterales > UBA11574 > UBA11574. The sequence goes on from CAVSVL010000010.1 coordinate 14,309, forward strand.
GGTTTCCAGAAGCCAATCGGAGTATTCATATCCCTCATCACCGGCTTCATGGGAGATCACCAGCTTGTATCGCGGATTTTTCAGGCTTTCGACCAATTCAATGGCATGTTCGATTCCCTTGCGTTGGACAATGCGGGTGGGCTGCAGGATGATATGGTCTTGCGGTTCCAGATCCATAGAGCTCCGGAACGTTTCGGTTTGCTCGGCATCTGCTTCCGGTGGGCTCTCAAAATCCAAGACATTGGGAATGATCGTCGATGAAATTCCCGTCCGAAGCGCCAGCTCTTCTTGAGCTGCCGAGTTAATCACAACATGTTCGATATTATTTAAGTTGGGCGGAAACGACATTCTCAGATAATCTCCCACTGCGCTCACGGAAAACCGCGCCCTTTCCCAATAAAAATCATGGTGATGGGCAATGGTGGGAATCTGGGTTTCGGCGATAATTTCGGTTAAAGCGATTCCCAGTGGAATATGTAACGGGATAGTCAGTACATTCTGAGCGATGAGAAGGTCTATGTGAAATTGTGAAATAAATGTTTGAATCTGTTTTTTTAAAAGAACTTTTAATTCAAAAATGCTATCGGTTACGATAGGGTTTCGCTTTTTATGACCGAATATTCGATCATTGATCCACTGGTTTTTTTCGTGCTTAAAATGGGCCTCGGGGACCAGGAAACTTTTTTCCGGATTTCTGTCCAATTCGCCGGCAAACCAGAAACAGCTGTGCCCTTTTTGGTTTAAAACCGTCGACCACTTACTGGCTTCCATGGTCACACCGTCAGTGCCTGAAAAGCGCGTGGAAATAAAGCCGATTTGCTTTGTCATGATGGTTTTCTTTTTAACTTGGGTATAGGGACGATCGCCATTCCTATTCGCATTTCAGAGTACAATTTCCATTCCTTCCTTTGCCACGATAATTTCCAGGTCGGACTGGTTACCAAAATGTTTCCGGCAGTGCTTTTCGAGTTCAAACAGTTCCTGGTCTGTCCGCAGAGGATCATGGTGAAAAAGGACTATTTTTTTAACATTGGCCTTGAGCGCGGAATCGATGGCGTGCTCAAAAAAGGAATGCCCCCAGCCTATCTTTGATGAAACGTATTCTTCTTTGGTATATTGACAATCATGGATAAGAATATCTGCATCGCGATAAAAATCAAGTAGTTTTTCATTCTCTTCACGGGCGGCCTCTTCTCCTTCATCACGAACGACGGGATCAAAATCCGCAGCGTCTGGATCTGTTGAGAAAACGTTTCTAAAGGGCTCTGTGTCATAGGCCGTACATAAAACTTTGCCGTTAAATTCAAACCGATATCCGAGACAGAGCAGCGGGTGATTCAGATATTTTGTTTTTAGCGTGATTCCGTCGCCGAGATCCATTTTACATTCACCGAGCTGTAAATACTCGATATTTGCTGTAAGCTCACCGTGCAGGACCGGAAAGTACCGGTATCGAAGAAGGTCGCCCATTATCGTCTCGAGGGAATCGTCTTCAAATGTTATCGGACCGTATACCTTCAGTTTCGTGCCCGAAATATATATGGGTCTGAAAAAAGGGAATCCGATAATATGATCCCAGTGGGTATGGGTTATAAATATTTCAGTGGTGATGGGTCCGTCTTGAATATCGTTCCACACCAGGCGATTTCCCAGTGGATGGATACCGGTTCCGGCGTCGATGATGATGAGTCTATTTCTTTCGCCGAACCTAAGTTCCAGGCAAGGGGTGTTGCCTCCGAACTCCACTGTATTGGGTCCAGGGTATGCAATAGAACCACGTACACCCCAGAAGCGAAGCTTCATAATTTCCTCCTCAGCCGGCAACTTCAAGAAATATTTGGGCGTTTTCAATCTCTTGCTCGACTTCACCGTTAAACGCACTGATATTGTCAAAAGACCATTCAGTGTCTTTCCCGAGATGCTTCATGACTTCAGGATAAATATTTTCCGGATACCGGTTTCCGGAAAAGCCGATTTCCGAGCGATTTGCAAAATGGTCCGATAGAATAACGGTGAATAGAATATCGTTTTGCACACCTTGATATGTTTCCGGGGCGTGATGATAGGTTATAGTATCTAAAATTTCATCTCCAAGTTGCCACTTTTTTGCGATAAGATTTCCCACATAGGCATGATCGATCCCCAAAAAATGTTTTTCAGAAACAAAGAGCGGTTGCGATTTTTTTTCCGGTATTCCTAATATATTCAGATATTCGTCAGAAAATCTGCTGTTCAGGGGGATTTTCCCAATGTCATGCAAAAGCCCGGCGATGAAATATCCCTCCAACAGTTTATTGTTTATGTTGCGTTTTTGGGCAATCAGTTTGGCAATAACGCCGACACCAAGAGAATGTTTCCAGAACATGTCCATGTTTAACGCACGAAAGTTTTTGCTTGCCCCAAAGGCACTCATCACTGTTGCGCCGAGAACAAGATTTTTTACCGTATTCATACCCAGCATAACAACTGCCCGAACCGGAGAGATAATTTCACGCGAGAGGCCAAAATAGGCTGAATTAACAAGTTGCATAACCTTACCCGTAAGTACGGGATCTAAACTGATGACCTTGGTCAGATCTGTGGGTGACATATTGACATCACGGCAGATTTCCATGACCTTGTTGACAGTTGCGGGAAAGGGAGGCAATTGTCTAATATAGTGATCTAATATTGTTAAACGATGATAATACTCCAAATGTTGACCTTTTTCCTAAATTTTATTCCGTGCTTGGATTCGCCCGAAAGCGCATCAATGATTTTACTTATCAACTAATCGACATTCTGATAAAAAACTTGAATCATTTGTATTCGTTTGGATGTTGAAAAAACCAGCCTTTTATTTATTCATATCACCAAACTCCAAATAGAGTCAACGTCATGCAGAATTTAACGTCTCGAAATTATAAAAACTTATTGAAATAACAATTGATAGAATAGCTCTGCATGTTTGTCTACTCGTTATCTCCCAGCTGCTATACGGGTCGACTGAATTGAGTAAATGGACATTTGAGGTCGTGCACTTAAATTGAATCCCCGCGCTTTTAGCACCTATCCGTAAACAGTACATGGGACAAGCGGCATTTCGTGAGTTCAATCTCAGGTTCAGGAACTTCGACGTATATCTGCAACAAACTCAACACGCGCAACATTCAGGGACTTAAACAAAATAATAATTTCAGCAGCGCGATTTTCAATAATAGTTTAAATTTTTAGGGCACAATATATAGTAACTTATTTTAATAAAATACAATATATTCTAATTCAATAGAATTATATATAAATTATATATAATTCAACTTGACATTAATAAAATACAAGTTTATGATATAATTAACAATTATATCATAAATTAAAAAGGTTAATATTTTTTTCAATGAGCCCAAATCACTTAAAAAAAATTCGAGAATCTTTCATGATGAGCAAGGCCGAGCTTTCCAGAAAAGCTGGGATATCTCCCATTACAATTACGCGGATTGAAAACGGGATGCCATGCAGAATGGAAACAAAGCGAAAGATACTTTTAGCTTTAGGATACAAAATTTCCGATAAAAACAAAGTGTTTTTCGACTAAAACCACGGCAAAAGTGTTTTCTCGGCAATGTTATGCAGAACTTTTAAATCGTCCATCGAAAAAACCATCAGACAACAAAGGCAGAGTCCTAAGGCTCTGCCTTTGTTGTATTTTATGGGGGCGCAAATACTTGTCACATATATAAGGGATCAATTACCGACCACAAGCTTTTGTCCCGGATAGATGGTATCACTTTCCCCCAATTTGTTAAGTTGACGCAATTTTTTTATTGTCAAGCCATACCGGGGGGCGATCTGGTACAATGTTTCACCGGGCTTAACCGTGTGATATCGATTTCCGGTGGTTTTCTTGGATACTGTTGCGGTTTTTGAAGTTTTGGCTTTCCGGGTTCTAACTCTGGACATCTGTTTTTGAAGACTGCCCAGGTTCATCACGATCTGATCCATTCTTGAAGTTAAAGCTGCTTCAGACCGATCAAAGCGCTCTTTGAACTGTTGAAACGTTTGGGCTTGTTCCAAAACTTGCGCCACCTGGTTATCAACCACGTTCAACTTATCAACCATTTGTTCAAGGTTTTTTACACTTTTTTCCAATGCAACAATTCGATTCTCAAGCGCGGTGCTTCGATTTCTGACAAACAGCAAAATTAAAAGAATCAGCAGAATCAAAAATCCGATACCAAATTTTGATAGAGGGATTTTATCAGACATTTTGGGTGTGTTTGTTCCGAATTTCAGCTTTTTTTCTTCTTTCCATAATGAATATTGTTCATTATAATTATCTTCTGGATTTTCATTGAATCTATCCATTCCATCATCGTCTTTTTGTGTCATGGTAAGACCTTTTCAAATGAAGTGTATTTATCTGGATTGTAATTTGGTGGAACAATTCATATCATAATTTTCATTCAATTGAAAGGACCGGTTTTATAAAAATGGCTGTAAAGGACAAAATACTTTATGAAATTTTAACCGTACATCTTAAATGGTCAATCTATTATGCGAAAATGGATTTTTCAGTCGTATATCACATTGTCTTACCCATAGAATTTTATTGACAAAAATTTTGATTCCTTATAGTTAAACAACTTGCTTTTTCCCCCATGTCAAGAGAATTGTTGCGTTCCATGTTATTACCATAAAATTTCTTTTTTACAGGAGGATCGAACGATGGCCAATGATGTAATCGGGTCGGTTCTGGTTTTAGGGGGCGGCATTGCAGGGATGCAATCTGCTCTGGATCTTGCCAATGCGGGATATTATGTCTATCTCGTTGAAAAATCACCGTCCATCGGGGGGGTGATGGCCCAGCTGGACAAAACGTTTCCCACCAATGATTGCGCCATGTGAATTATCTCACCGAAACTGGTCGAGGTCGGCCGGCACCTGAATATCGAAATTATCACATACGCGGATCTGGAGTCGGTTGAAGGATCTGCCGGGAACTTCAAAGTAAAAGTAAGAAAACATCCACGCAGTATTAATATGGACCTTTGCACGGGCTGTGGCAACTGTGTTGAAAACTGTCCGGTGATGTATCAGGCGTACACTTGATTTTATCACCGTTTCGAGCTGTTATGGTTGCTATCCGTTCTTTAATTTTTAATTAAGCAGTGTAACCGGTAAGTTAACCTAGTTGAAAAGGGTTATTTATCTATGGAAAATAAAATAGTCATCGATTGGAAGAAGATAGATGAAATTATTGAGTCATATAAAGGTGACCGCGAAGCTTTGTTGATGATAATGCAAGACATCAGCGATATTTTCAACTACGTTCCTGCTGAAGTAATTCCTACTCTGGTTGAAAAGCTTGGCATAAAACCGAGCCTGGTTTACGCAGTCGCCACATTTTATAAAACCATTAGCCTAGAACCTCGTGGAAAATACATCGTCAGTGTCTGTACAGGCACAGCATGCCATGTGCGGGGCGCTGAAAAAATTATGGATGCATTAGAAGATCGTTTCCATATCAAAGAAAGTGAGACCACCGATGATCTTCTCTTTACCCTGGAGGCTGTTCGATGTGTCGGATGCTGCGCCTCCGGGCCTGTTATAACCGTCAATCAGAATACCCACGGTGGTTTAGACCGTTCCAGTGTAGTAACAGTCATTAATGAATATGAAAACCAACATGTTTCTTAAGCGGCATGGGTAATGGAGGTTATATAACACCATGGCAAAATTGGAAAATAGATCGGCACTGGAATCATACAGAAACGCTCTTTTAACCGAACAAAACAGCGGGAAAAAGAAATTAATTTCTCTTTGTGCAGGTTCGGGGTGCGGTGCATATGGAACCGCAAAAGTGTATGATTCGTTAATTCAGGAGTTGGCCAAGCATGGTTTGCAAAAAGAGGTGGAAGTTAAGCTTTCCGGTTGCCACGGTTTTTGTGAGAAAGGACCGATTCTTGTGATTCATCCGGAAGGTATATTTTATCCGGGGCTAAAATACGAACATGTATCTGATATTGTTGAAAAAACAATTAAAAATGGGGGGCTGGTTAACGCACTCATTTATAAAGATCCTGCAACCAAAGAAAAAATTGCATATGAAAAGGATATTCCTTTTTATAAACTCCAGCAGAGAATAATTTTTGGGAATAATGGGGCCATCGACCCAACCAGCATTGAAGACTATATTGCTGTGGGTGGATATAACGCACTGGAAAAAGCACTTTTCGAGATGACGCCCGAAGACATCATCGATCAAGTCAAAAAATCGGGCTTAAGGGGTCGTGGGGGCGGCGGTTTTCCTACCGGAATCAAGTGGGAAACTTGTCGCAGACATGATGGTACCAGATACATCATCTGCAATGCTGATGAAGGAGATCCCGGTGCTTATATGGATCGCAGCCTCTTAGAAGGCAATCCCCATTTGATTTTGGAAGGTATGATTATCGGTGCCATCGCCATTGGTTCCCATGAAGGCTATGTATATGTACGACACGAATATCCACTGGCGGTAAAAAATTTGTCCATTGCATTGCAGCGAGCTGAAGAACTCGGATTTTTAGGCAAGAATATCTTAGGTTCCGGGTTTGATTTAAACATTCATATCAGTCGCGGCGGCGGCGCTTTTGTGTGCGGTGAATCCACTGCGTTGATGGCGTCTTTGGAAGGGATGCCCGGACGACCCCGTGCCAAATACATCCATACCGTAGAAAAAGGGTATCACAATAATCCGTCAAATCTGAACAACGTCGAAACATGGGCCAATGTGCCGGTGATTATTGATAAGGGAGCGGATTGGTATGCTTCCATTGGCACCGAAAGAAGCAAGGGCACCAAAATTTTTTCATTGGTCGGTAAAGTCACTAACACAGGCTTGGTTGAAGTGCCGATGGGTACCACGTTGCGCACCATTATTTACGACATCGGCGGCGGTATTCCAAAAAAGAAAAAATTCAAAGCGGTTCAAACCGGCGGCCCTTCCGGCGGTTGCATCCCCGATCAATTTTTAGATTTGGGTGTCGATTTTGATGAGCTGACAAAGGTCGGTTCCATCATGGGTTCCGGGGGCATGATTGTGATGGACCAGGACACGTGTATGGTGGATATCGCCCGATATTTTCTGGATTTTCTAAAAGAGGAATCATGCGGTCAGTGCAACCCCTGCCGTGAAGGGATTACAGCAATGCTGGATATTCTGACCGATATTTGCCAAGGTAACGGAAAAGAAGGCGACATCGAGCTTTTGGAAGAACTGGGTATGATGATCCAGAAGTTTTCCCTGTGCGGACTGGGAACCTCGGCACCGAATCCTGTACTGACCACGATACTTTATTTTCGAGATGAATATGAGGCCCACATTAAGGACAAAAAGTGCCCATCGGGCGTTTGCAAGCCCTTGTTCCACTATGAAATCGATGAGGAGGCCTGCACCGGCTGTACGCTATGCGCCAAACGATGCCCCGAAGAAGCCATTACAGGTGAAAAGAAAAAACCGCATCATTTAGACATGGAAAAGTGCATAAAGTGCGGCATCTGTTATGATGCCTGTAAGTTCGATGCGATTCTCATTAAATAATATAAGGATAGAATAAGGTTAAAATCCATGATTACGTTTAAGCTTAACGGGAAAAAAGTTCAGGGAGAGGAAGGGCAGTATATTCTTCAAGTTGCTGAAAAATACGGGGTTGAAATTCCGACGCTGTGTCACCATAAAGCACTCGAACCCGCCGGAATGTGCCGTTTGTGCACCGTGGAGCTTTTTGACGGACGCCGCACACGCTTACGTAACCGCCTGTAACTATCCCATCTGGGAAGGCATGGAGGTCAAAACAGACACCGAAACGGTGCACGAAGGCAGAAAGTTGAATGTGGAATTATTACTTGCCCGTTGTCCGGATGTACCCATCATCAAGGAGCTTGCTGCCAAATACAACCTTAAAGAAACTCGCTTTAAGATTAAAGACGACACCTGCATCCTTTGTGGGCTATGTACCCGTATCTGTGACAGAATGGGCAACAGTGCCATCGGCCTCACCGGTCGAGGGGTTGAGATGAAGGTGGACACCCCGTTTCATATCCAAACGGATGTATGTATGGCTTGCGGTGCGTGTGCTTTTGTCTGTCCCACGGGGCATATTACCGTTGATAAAATTAGAGAACATATCACAAAACATACGGTTAAAAAGATACCTTCAGAATATGATGCAGGTCTTACTGGCCGAAAACCGATCTATGTCCCATATGCCCAGGCAGTCCCCAATACACCGGCCATTGACCGGAGCAAATGCGTCCATTTTAAAACCGGCGGATGTAAAATATGCGCCGATTTTTGTCCGGTCGACGCCATAGATCATTCACAGAAAGAGGAAATTGTCGAGTTTGACGTGGGGTCCATCGTTTTGGCACCGGGGTTTGAAGCATTTGACCCCAGCCGGTTTGATACGTATGCCTATACCAGCCTGCCCAATGTGGTTACTTCTTTGGAATTTGAACGGATTCTTTCCGCCACCGGTCCTTTTTCAGGGCATTTGATCAGACCGTCCGACCATAAGGAACCGAAAAAAATCGGTTGGTTGCAGTGTGTGGGGTCCAGGGACCTCAACCGTTGTGACAATGCCTACTGTAGCTCGGTCTGCTGCATGTATGCCATTAAGCAGACCGTGATCGCTACAGAGCACAGCAACGACCCCCTCGACTGCGCGGTTTTTTATATGGATATGCGAACCCACGGCAAAGACTTTGATAAGTATTATGAAAATGCCAAAAAAGAAGGGGTCAGATTTATCCGGTCCCGAATTCACACCATCAATCCGGTGTCCGGGTCCGATGATGTGTCGGTTCGATATATCCAGGAAGACGGAACAATTACAGAGGAAGTCTTTGACATGTTTGTCCTGTCCGTGGGCCTTGAAACCCATCCGGATGTTGCGGATCTTTCAAAGCGTATCGGTGTCGATCTTGATGATTACCTTTTTACGAAAACCGACAGTTTCCATCCCGTAGGGACTTCTGTGGAAGGAATCTATGCATGCGGTGCGTTCACCGGTCCCAAGGATATCCCCCAGTCGGTAATGGAAGCCAGTGCTTCGGCTTGTGCGGCAACAGAACACCTGGCGTCAGCCCGCAACACCCGGACCAAGATCCTCGAGTTGCCCCCTGAAAGAGATGTTAGTGAAGAACCGCCTAAAATCGGTGTATTTGTATGCAACTGCGGGATTAACATCGGTGGTGTGGTGAGGGTTTCGGAAGTGGCAGAATATGCCAGAACCTTACCGAATGTGGCCTATGTAGAAGAAAACTTATTTAGTTGCAGCCAGGATACCCAGGATAAAATGACGGATATCATCGAACAACAGGGTCTCAACCGTGTGGTTGTGGCGGCCTGCACACCCAAGACCCATGAGCCGCTGTTCCAGGAAACACTGATCAATGCGGGTTTAAACAAGTACCTTTTTGAGATGGCCAACATTCGAAATCATGACTCCTGGGTTCATGCCAACGATCCGGATGCAGCCACTGAAAAAGCCAAGGACCTTATTCGGATGGCGGTTGCAAAAACCAACCTTTTGGCACCGTTAAAGCAGACAGATCTTCCGGTATCCCATTCGGCGATGGTGATCGGCGGCGGGATTGCCGGCATGACAGCTGCTGTTTCACTGGCACATCAGGGATATCCTGTGGATCTTGTTGAAAAATCCGACACTTTGGGTGGTAACGCCTTGATGCTGGGCAAAACCCATAAAAATGAAGACATTGGATCTTTTGTCAACGGTCTTGTAACATCAGTGGAATCGGATGATCGCATTACCGTCCATACGGGGACGAAAATCAGTAGCGTAGACGGTTTTATCGGCAATTTCAAAACTGAGCTCAGAAACTCCGAATCGACAAAAACGATTGAGCATGGGGTGGCGGTTATCGCAACCGGTGCCAAAGAGTACAAGCCCGATGAATACCTTTACGGGGAACACAAGGCGGTGATGACCCACCTGGAACTCGACGATCTGTTTAAAAATAACGATTCCCGAATCGATCAGGCTGAAAATGTCGTGTTTATCCAGTGTGTGGGGTCCAGAGATGAAGACCGCCCATACTGTTCAAAAGTATGCTGCACCCATTCCGTTAAAAGCGCTATCAACTTCAAACAAAAAAATCCCGATGTGAATGTTTTAATTCTATACCGAGATATTCGAACATATGGAAAAAGGGAGGATCTCTATCGCGAGGCAAGGGAGGCCGGCGTGATATTTTCTCCTTATTCTATTGATCAAAAACCTGAAGTAATGCCTGATGGCGATCAGGTCATCGTCGAATTCAAAGACCGAATACTCAACCGCAAACTGGCTGTAAAGGCCGATATTCTTTGTCTGGCGTCGGCCATTGTCTCCCACTGGGATCATTCCTTGGCCCAATTATTTAAGGTGCCGTTGGATTCCGACGGATGGCTATTGGAAGCCCATCAAAAATTAAGGCCGGTGGATTTTGCCAATGACGGTATTTTTCTGTGTGGTATGGCCCATTATCCGAAACCCATCGAAGAGAGCATTGCCCAGGCACAAGCTGCGGCGGCAAGGGCTCTAACCGTACTGGCCCTGGAAAATATTAAAGTGGGTGGTATCGTCTCGGATATTCGTGCCGAGCTGTGTTCGGGCTGCCTGGGATGCATCAATGTTTGTCCGTATGGCGCCATCGACTTTGACAATCAAAAGTTTGTGGCCGTAGTCAACGCGGCCTTGTGTAAAGGGTGTGGCGCCTGTGCAGCAGTATGCCCTTCCGAAGCACCGGTGCTGATGGGATTTAATAACAATCAACTTTACGCTCAGATTAAAAGCGCATTGAGCGCTTAATCCATTGGAAAGGAGAAAAATGTGAACGAGGATAAATATGAGCCTAAAATCATCGCTTTTATGTGTAACTGGTGTGCATATGGGGCGGCTGATCTGGCAGGTGTAAGCCGACTGGCATATCCACCCAATATTCGTCCCATCCGGGTCATGTGTTCCGCCACGGTATCGCCACACCACATTTTGCGCGCATTTCAGAGCGGGGCCGACGGCGTCCTGGTGGGCGGGTGACATGTCGGCGACTGCCATTACCTGTATGGTAATTACATGACGATCAAACGGATGACGTTTCTTCAGGAACTTTTAGCGTTTATGGGATTAGAAGGTCGGTTACATTTAGACTGGATATCTTCGGCCGAAGCACAGAAATTTGTGCAAGTGGTCACCAGTTTTACAAATAAAATACAATCATTGGGCCCTAGCCCTCTGTCCGGCGACTTTGACTTGTCCGCCATTGTGGGTTTATCGGAAGCGTCGCAGGAAGCGCTGACTGCGGAGGGAGGATGATATGCAAGAACAAGTGAGAGAGTGGCTTGAACAGGGCAAGGTGGACATATTTTTAGGATATAAAATGATTCAGGATCATCCGCTGCCCTATTGCTTTACAAAGGACAATTTGGATGAAACTGGCGACTTGATTGTCGGCAAGGCCAGGTATTCTTTGGAAAAGATGGCCACAAAAATTGCTGCCGAACACCCGGAACTGAAAATAGGACTTTTGGTGAGAGATTGCAATCAGAGAGCTTTGAATGTTCTTTATGTTTGGAATCAGTTGAGACCGGACAATATAGAAACAATAAGTCTCAATTGCTGTCCCTCCAAACTCAAAGAGCATGGGGATTGTTCCTACCTTGAGCCTGAAAAGGCAGCGCCTTTAAAAATGACGATCGGTATAGACAATAACATGGATGTTAAATCGGCTGAGGAATTCGGCCAAAAAGATCGATACAACCGGTGGATGTATGAATTGCAAAAGTGCATTAAATGTTACGGATGCCGTGATATCTGTCCGGTTTGTTTTTGCAAGGAATGCAGTCTTGAGCATACGGACTTGATCGCCACCGGCAGTGTTCCACCCGAAGTCCCGATTTTCCATCTGGTTCGGGCGGTTCATATGGGGGGGCGTTGCATCGATTGCGGTCTTTGCGAGGACGCTTGTCCCGTGGATATTCCTTTGCGTTTGCTCTATCGAAAAGTCAATGAAATTGTGTCCGATGTGTTTGATTATAAAACCGGAACCAGCGCAGCCCAGTCACCGTTTAATCTGCTGGGAGAAGAGGTTACGCTGAAGCCCAAACCCATTTAAAGATTTGATCACTTCGAGGCAACATTAAAGACAGTTGTCAATGTTTAATGGAAAATTTCCAATTATAAAGGAGCGATAAGCATGGATTTTAAAATCATTCCTTCAGTATGTTCCTATTGTGGTACCGGTTGCGGTGTCCTCTTTCAGGTGATGGACGGCCAGCTAATCGATACCATGCCGATGAAAACGCATCCGGTCAACGAGGGAAGACTTTGCATTAAAGGATGGAATCTTCATGAGCATGTGACAAGCGATAAACGCCTTAAATCTCCAATGATAAGAAAAGATGGTGAATTACAAGAAGTCACATGGGACGAGGCCATACAAGTAACGGCCGACAAATTCAAGAGCATCATTAACGACCATGGTCCGGATAGTGTCGCTGTGCTGGCTTCCGCAAAAATTACCAATGAGGAAAATTACCTGGCCCAAAAATTTGCAAGGGCAGTGATCGGGACCAATAATGTGGATCACTGTGCGCGGCTCTGACATTCTTCCACAGTGGCAGGTCTTGCCGCAGCATTTGGAAGTGGAGCCATGACCAATTCCATCGCCGAAATTGAGGATTCGGCCTGCATATTTATCATCGGTTCGAACACATCTGCGTGCCATCCGCTGATTGCCCGGCGTGTCTTCAGGGCCAAGGAAAAGGGCGCCAAACTCATTGTGGCCGACCCCAGAAATATCCAGCTGTCCCGTTTTGCAGATGTTGCCGTTACCCAGAGACTCGGCAGTGATGTGGCATTGCTCAACGGCATGATGCATATTATCCTCAAGAACGATTGGCATGATAAAAACTACGTTGATAATAGAACGGAAGCATTTGAAGATTTTAAAGCCGTTGTTGAAGCATATACACCGGATAAGGTTGAAAAAATCACGGGTGTTTTACAGAGCGATCTTGAAAAAATGGCCGAGCTTTATGCCACAAATTCCCCGGCGACATTACTCTATGCCATGGGGATTACCCAGCACACCACAGGTGTGGACAATGTCAAGTCCTGCTGCAATATCGCCATGCTGTGCGGAAATGTGGGTGTGAGAAGCGGCGGTGTGAATCCCTTGAGGGGTCAGAACAATGTTCAGGGTGCCTGCGATATGGGAGGATTGCCCAATGTGTTTCCCGCTTACCAACCGGTGACGGTTGAGGCCAACACTGAAAAATTTACCAAAGCATGGGGCAGACCGCTTTCGGATAAAATCGGCTATACCATCACAGATATGATTCAAGCCATGATCGATGGTAAATTAAAGGCCCTTTATGTCATCGGTGAAAATCCGAAAATGAGTGATCCGGACCAGAACCATCTTGACAAGGCTCTTGCAAATCTTGAGTTTTTGGTGTGTCAGGATATCTTTCTCACTGAAACCGCACATAAGGCAGATGTGGTTTTTGCTGCGGTTTCGGTGGCCGAAAAAGACGGGACGTTTACCAATACCGAACGACGCTGTATGAAGGTGAACAAAGCCATTGATCCCATCGAGAATACGCTTAACGATTGGGAGATCACCTCTAAATTTGCGACAGCCATGGGTTATGAAATGAAGTATGAAGGGCCGGAAGAGATTTTTAATGAAATGACGGCCTTGACGCCAAGTTACGGCGGCATGACGTACGAAAGGTTAGGTCTTGACGGACTTCAATGGCCCTGTCCGAATGCTGAGCATCCGGGAACGCAGTTTTTACACAAGGATCAGTTCACCCGGGGAAAGGGACTTTTCCATGCCGTTGAGTATCTTGATCCTGCTGAGATGCCGGACGAAGAGTACCCCTATTGGCTCACAACCGGCAGAATGTTCGCCCATTATCATACCGGCACCATGACGCGTGCCTCTAAGCATCTGGATACCGAGCAGAAAACCGGATATGTAGAGGTTAATCCTGAAGATGCAAAAACGCTGAACATTGATGACGGGGCAACGGTGCGTCTTACCACTCGAAGAGGTGAAACAAAGATTCCTGTCAGGGTCAGCAATAAGGTTGTCCCCGGCGTGTTTTTCGTGCCGTTTCATTTTTCAGAAAATCCGGCTAATATACTTACCAATTCCGCTTTTGACCCGATTGCCAAAATTCCGGAGTTTAAGGTCTGTGCGGTAAAAATCGAAAAAGCCGCCTAATTTTAACGAACCGTTCGTTTTTAAAAGAGGCCTTTGAAAAATTAACCATTTTTCAAAGGCCTTTTAAATTTGAAATTGGGGATTATGTGTCGAACGTATCTCCGGCTTTTAATTCTTTTTCAGCGGCAAATTCAGCTGCCGCCATTTTTCCGCCTTTTATTGGCCTGACCTTTCCCACAATGAGTCTTCCCCCTGAAAGGGCAATATGAATCCCTTGATCGTCGATATTCAATATGGTTCCCGGAGCATCAGCTACGGTTTCCTCGATTCGTTTCGCGCCGTAAAAACGAACTTTTTCACCTTTTAACAGCGCAAAAGCACCGGGTTGAGGATCACAACCGCGAACCAGGTTATAAAGCTCATCTGCCGGTTTGTCCCAATCAATAGCCGCCACCTTGTCATCGCAAGGGGGTTCATAGGTGGCGCCAGCTTCGTCCTGAGGAATTTTGGGCGCATTTCCCGCCTTGATAAGATCGATGGATTCTAAAATAGCATCAACGCCCATGGGGAAGAGGTGGTTGAAATAGAGCGAACCCGTGGTATCATCCGGACTGATAGTGATCTCCTTTTGAAGAAGAATGGGCCCAGTATCGATACCGCCGTCCGGCCAGAAGATGTTCAGCCCGGTTTTGCTGTCGCCCATGATTACGGCCCAGTTAATGGCACTGGCACCGCGATGGCGCGGCAAAAGGGATGGATGATAATTGATGGTGCCGTGGGTGGGAACATCAAAAAATCGTTCCGGGATAATATCCGTGACAAACGCCATAACGGTAAGATCTGGTTTCAGGTCCGTGTACTCGGCAAAAACCGCGTCATCTTTATACGTTTTGGGTTGAAAAATGTCAATATTTCCGGATAGTGCCGCGTCTTTGAGTGGATCGGTCCGGCCGCCCGGCCTGTCCGGTGGTGCATAAACCGCCACGATGTTTTCGTTTCGCTCCAGCAGATTTTCCAATACTTTTGCGCCAAATGCCGCCTGACCAATCAGTATGATACGCATGCTTCACCTCCCGGGATTATTGGGTCATATGTAATTAAAATCGAACGATTTTCCGTTGATTAAAATCAGATCGACGTTTGTTGACGGAACCCTGAATTCTTCGATGATATCTTTAATTTACATCCATTTTGCGGTTATCTATTTTCTAATTCCTAATTCCAATTTTCTAAAAGGTTTTTTATTTTAGTGCAGCTATAATTGCTTTCATAAAATCCGGGAGATCGTCCGGTTTACGGCTGGTGATAAGATTGCCGTCCACCACCACGGATTCATCCATCCACAACGCTCCGGCGTGAACCATGTCGTCTTTTATGGCGAAAAATGACGTTGCCTTGCGGCCGTCGAGTATATTGGCCGAGGCCAGCATCCAACCGGCGTGGCAAATGGCAGCGACGACCTTTCCGGCATCGAACAGATCTTTGACGATTTGAACCATGGCCGGACAGCGACGCATCATATCCGGCGCATATCCTCCGGGAATAACGACCCCGTCATAGTCTCCGGTAGACACCTGATCCGCATCGATATCCGCTCGAACCTGGGTGCCGGGTTTACCGGTAAATTCTTCGGTTCTCCCGGAACCGACCACCGTCACCTGGGCGCCGGCTTCTTGCAGTCGATAAAAGGGATACCAGAATTCAAAAACATTAAACATATCTTCCACCAGGATAATGACCTTTTTATCTTTAAGTTCCATGGCATTCTCCTTATTTAGGTTAGGGTATTCTCTCCACCTTGAGCGTATTGGTGCGGCCGCTTTTCCCATGAGGCGGTGTGCCGGCAATAATGACAATCGTGTCTCCGGATGCGGCAAGACCGAAACGCTGCACCTCGCTGACGGCAACCTCAACCATATTGTCTGTTTCTTTTATGGCTTCAATTAAAGCGCTCTCCACACCCCAGGTTAAAGCCAGACGACGCTGAACCTGAGGTGTTGCCGACAATGACAGCACGGGCCGATGGGGTCGATGACAGGCCACCCGACAGGCGGTCAAACCCGAGGCGGTGTAAGCCACAATCGCTGTGGCTGATAAAGATTCCGCCACTACATTGCCCGCATATGCGACCGTTGGTTCAATTTCTTGAGGCGGAGTAAACGAAAAAGGGCCGGACAACTGTCCCTGAAACCATGCGTCCTCAGTTGAAACGGCAATTTTTGACATGATAGCAACGGTTTCAATGGGATACCGGCCGATGGCTGTTTCGGCTGACAGCATCAGTGCGTCTGTGCCGTCTAAGACTGCATTGGCCACATCAGTAACCTCTGCACGGGTGGGTTTATGCATGTTAATCATGGATTCGAGCATTTGGGTGGCGGTGATCACCGGAACCGCGGCTCTGCGGCAAACGCCAATAATGTGCTTTTGCGCAATGGGAACTTCCTGTAAACTCATTTCCAGAGCCAGATCGCCCCGGGCCACCATAACGCCCCATGCTTCGTGTGAAATGGCCTCAATATCATCCAAAGCGTTTTGTCGTTCAATTTTGGCAATAACAGAAATATTTGATTGTTTTTGTTTCAAATACTCTTTTAACTGACGGACATCCTCAGCAGATTGAACAAAAGAAAGCGCCAGAAAATCAAAATCCTGAGAAATGGCGAAATCGATATCTGCATAGTCTTTTTGAGTCATTGACGGAAGGTTGACCCTTAGTCCCGGAAGATTGATGCCCCGGTGGCTGGATAGCACTCCACCTCTTAGTATTCGGCACCATACATCTCCATTGGCGTCAATTTTAATCACTTCAAGTTCAATGTTGCCGTCATCAACCAGGATCAGACTGCCCATGTGTACGTCATCGGCCATGTCCGGATAGCTTATTGATACAATTTCCTTGTTTCCTGCTATCTGTCTGGGGGTTAGACAAATATCACGGCCCGTTTCCAACATAGCGGTATCATCCGCAATTTCTCCAATGCGAATTCGAGGTCCTTGCAAATCACCGATAATAGCAATGGGAACGCCCATTTTATCGCCCAATGCCCGAACCCGTTTGACCAACGGAATGAGATAATCATGGGCACTGTGAGAAAAGTTAACGCGTACCGCATCCAATCCGGCCAGAATCATTTTACGCAATGTTTCTTCTTTATCGCTGGCTGGTCCTAAAGTGACAACGATTTTTGTCCTTTTTAAAGGACGTATGGCATGAGGTTTATTTGACATGAGTGAACCTGTTAAATTCTCGCCAGAAAATTGATCGGACGGCATCCGTTTCTTTAAAGATTTCGTGGCGAGCCTCTGATATTTCGATTAATTTACAGTTTGGCAGCATTGTGCAGAATTGTTTCTGGGCGTTAATTGAAACAATTTTGTCATTGCCGGCGATGACCATTAGAATCGGTGTCGTAATTTTTGCTGCAAACCCGGGTTGAGTCAGAATATCTATTGATTTTAACGTTGCGGACAACCATCCATACGTCACCCCGCCCAAGGCAAGATCAGGGTTTTTTATTATTGCGTTTTGTGTATCCGTAAATCTCACAGGATCTGAAGTCAGCTCATTGCCCTTAAATTTTTCAACCGTGTAGTCGCCGGAACCTATGGTATAAGAATGACTGAAACCTGTTTTGATGGCCATTCGGGTAATGAGTTTGACGAACCTTCTGGACAGGCTGGATCCAAAAATGTCGATCATCGGCGATGTCAAGACCGCCATGTCCCCCACGTCCGGGTGGTCGTGCATAAAGCGGAGCGCTATGTGGCCGCCCATAGAGTGAGCGATGATGATCAACGGATGAACGGATTCAGGCATTACGATTTTTGTGACAAACATATTCAAATCATCTAAATACACATCGTAATCATCGATAAATCCTTTATGTCTGTTTGCCAGTATTCGACTTGAAAGGCCTTGACCGCGCCAGTCAAGACTATACACATTAAAACCTTCCTGATTCAGTTCTTCGATGGTTTCTAAATATTTCTCCATGAATTCTCTTCTGCCGCTTAGCAAAAGGATCGATCCTTTTTGTTTTTTTTTGAGCCGTACCATATACCATAGCGAAGAGATTGCTGATCGGGTGTGGTCATAAAATCATATGGCGAAAACGTGCGTTCTTTGGCCATAGCGTTGGTTTGAATCATAAGCAACAATCCTGAGTAAAAAAATGCATATATTCGGCCAATAATTTTGTAATGCTGCAGTTGTCATATAATAGCTGCATTCTGCAGGTCTTTCAAGTTTTAATACCCAAATATATAATTAAAGACATATTGACCTATTTCCTTATTTAGGTGTATCCTTATTGTCGGCCAAATCATTTGGCAGCATCAAGATATCGTCTAAATTAAAAGGAGCCGTCATGGATAACATCATCGACAAATTACCTGGATTTGTCGATACGATTCAATCCGTCCAAGAGATGATCATTACGAACATCGTGTTGATCGGCCAGACACCCGCTCCCACATTCAAAGAAAAAAGACGCACAAGCGTCTTCATGGAGAGACTGGCCGAATTTCAAGTTGATGAATGCACCACTGACGGCTACCGAAATCCCATCGGCATCGTCAAAGGGACTTCGGAATCAAAACCGCCTATCTTTGTGGTCGCCCATCTGGATACCATTTTCAGTAAAGACGTCGATCATTATTATTCCATTCAGGAAAATTCTATCACCGGGGCGGGGATCATGGACAATTCCGTTGGTGTTGGCGTCTTGGTCTCATTACCGGAAATCTTTCGAAAGTTAGGTTTGCGTTTTGAATCCGACATTGTTTTGGCTGGGGTTATACAGTCTCTGGGCAAGGGTAACCTGAGAGGCATCCGCCATCTGTTGAAAACATGGGCAACGCCCATCAGAGGGGCTGTTTGTATTGAGGGCGCCGAACTCGGCAGGCTGAATTATTATGCCGACGGCATGATTCGATGCGAAGTGGATTGTAATATTTCACCCGTCGATGGATGGGAGCACAAATTCAAACCCAATGCCATCCTGGTATTAAACGAAGTGATCAATCAGATAATGAAACTCCGTTTGCCTCAAAAGCCGCGATCGAGGGTCATTATCGGCAAAACCTCAGGGGGTTTCAAACATGGAATGGTCGCATATGATGCTACTTTGGGGTTTGAAATTCAAAGCAATTCCGACAAAATGGTAAAGTCGATTTTTAACTGTATCAAAGATATCATCGAAGGCACGAGCCATGAATATGAAGTCGACTTGAAGTTAAAAACATTGAGCAATATCCATGCGGCAAGATTGAAATTCAATCATCCCCTGGTAAAGAGTTCTGTAGATGTGATGAAAAAACTCGATTTAACCCCGGTAAGCGGACCCAGTGAGTCCGAGCTTTCAATTTTCCTTTCACGTAAGATACCGGCGGTCACGCTCGGAATAACAAGAGGAGAAAACCTTCACCAGCAAAATGCCAGCGTTGAAATTGAGCCCATTTCTAAAGGGATTGCTCAGGTCATTGGTGTGATTATGGCCATTGACAGCGGAGTGTGTGATGAACATCTCCTGGATTGAAAAAAATACATTTCATTATTCAGAATTCAGCGACCTGACTCGACTTGTCGACGAGAAACAACGAAAAAATCTGAAAATTTCGTTGTGTCTGCCGACGTTGAATGAAGAAAAAACCATCGCAAAAGAGATTCTGATCATGAAATCAGAGTTGATGACCCGCTATCCCATACTCGATGAGATTGTTGTCGTTGATTCCGGTTCAACAGACAACACCAGAAAAATCGCAAGAGGATACGGCGCAGATGTGTATAAAGCCACAGAAATTTTACCTGACCTGGTAAAATTTAAAGGCAAAGGCGAAAATCTCTGGAAAGCCCTGTTTGTGACTCAAGGGGATATTATTGTTTATTTGGACGCGGATATTAAAAACATTCACCACAGGTTTGCTTATGGCCTCTTGGGCCCGCTCATTCTTTTTGACAATATAAAATATGTCAAAGCCTTTTACGACCGGCCCATTGCCATCGGAAAGAGCAAAATCAGACCCACCGGCGGCGGCAGAGTTACCGAGCTTGTGATCAGACCGCTTTTTTCACTTTTTTTTCCGGAACTCACTCAGATATTGCAGCCGTTATCCGGTGAATATGCCGGTTACAGGGAAATATTTGAAAACATACCGTTCCCCATAGGCTATGGGGTTGAAACCAGCATGATTCTAGATATTTATGAAAAATGGGGGCTTGACGTATTTGCTCAAGTCGATCTTGACAGGCGTATTCACAGAAACCAGGACACCCGGGCACTCGGGAGAATGTCTTTTGCAATTTTGCAGACATTTATTAGACGCAAAAAAAAATTAGGTCTGGTGGATTATAAAGAGAAACTATATAATGAGATGATTCAATATAATCTTATTAAAAATGAATTCAAGCCGGATATTTATAAAATTGAAGAGCATGAAAGACCGCCCATTATAGAAAATCCGGAGTATCGTGAAAAATTCAAAAGGATATCATAACGTTGTCGAAATTAACACTCATTGACCGATACAATCGTCATCTGAACTACCTTCGTGTATCCATTACCGACCGCTGCAACCTAAAATGCCTGTACTGTATGCCCAGAGAACTCATTCCAAAACTTTCGCATAGAGACATATTAAGCTATGAAGAAATACTTCGTGTTGTCAGGGTGGGTACGGCCCTCGGAATTTCTAAAATTAGAATAACCGGGGGGGAGCCGCTGGTTAGAAAAGGTGTTTATCATTTCCTATCACAGCTGACAAAAATAAAAGGCCTGCAAGATATATCTCTGACGACCAACGGTGTTTTGCTCAAAGACAACATCCGTAAAATCAGCACCGCCAATATCAATAGAATCAATATCAGCCTCGATACGTTAAATAAAACCAAATTTAAACATATTACAGGATATGATTTTTTCGATCAAATATGGGCGGGCATTCATCTGGCTCAAAAAATGGGGTTTTATCCCATTAAAATCAATGTGGTGCCCCTTAAAGGAATTAATGATGATGAACTGCTGGATATTGCAGGCTTGTCCATTAAGTATCCATTTCACATCCGATTCATTGAATATATGCCCATGGGGTCCAGTCAGATCAGCAATAATCGACATTTACTGGCGCCTGAAATAAGAGAACACATCCAGCAGTTGGGAGAACTGATTCCGGTTGACAAAAGCGTAAATGATGGCCCTGCGGAACGATTTAAATTCGAGTCGGCCAAAGGAGAAATTGGTTTCATTCGCCCCATCAGCCAACATTTTTGTGGCACCTGCAATAGGCTGAGATTAACAGCCAGTGGTCAGCTAAGGCCCTGTTTGATGAGCGACGATCAGGAAGATTTGAAATCATTGCTTAGAAAAGGGTGTTCTGATGATGAAATCGCAAAGGGTTTTCTTAATGCGGTTCGTCACAAGCCGTCGGAACACAAGCTCATCGATGATGATCATGCCCGGATATCGGCCCAGATGTGTAACATCGGCGGATAAAAGAAGAAAGAGATACAAGAATAAAAAAAAGGCCTGGGCCGTATCAGTGGGAGGCTACATTTTCTCGCACAATTCTCGGTTTACGACCCAGGCGAATGAGATGATGTCATCTTGAAGTGTTTTTTTACGTTTGATGGTTTGCTAACAGAATTACAATAACGAATCAAGAATTTTTTTCACGACGCGATATTTTTTTTAATTCAAAGCAACTATCGCCAGCTTCAAATGTTCTGTCAATAAATTAAATTCTCAGTGCATCAGGTTGGGCAGGTAAGTTATTATTTCCGGAAAAACCATTAATATCAATACGCAAATAATATAGGCCGGCAAAAAAAACGTAACTCCTTTAAACACATCCTCCAGCGGAATATCTTTGGCCATACCGGCGACCACGTAAGTCGTAGCTCCAACAGGGGGGGTGACAGCTCCCAAAGTCGTAATCACGGTAATTGTTACGCCAAACCAGATCGGGTCATAGCCAAGCTGTTTGGCAACTGGAAAAAAAATTGGAATTGTAATTAAAAGCAATGCCAGGGCATCCATGACAGCCCCACCAACAATATAGATGGAAAATATTATCAACATGATGGTGGTATTTGAAACCGGCAGACTCACTACCCATGAAGCAATATCAAAAGGTATTCGTGTCACCGCCAGAAAACGACCGAATATAACGGCACCGGCTACGATCATGATAACCATGCAGGATATCCGCAGCGTATCGCTCACCGAAGCAACAAATCCTTTCCAGGTCAGACGGTCTTGAACCACACAGAGAGTTACTGCAAAGAAAGAACCTGCAGCCCCAGCTTCTGTGGGCGTGAAAAAACCAAAATAAAGGCCGAGCATTACCAGCAAAAACAGGGTGGTTATTTCAAAAATACCGGACAGTGCCTTGATCTTTTCCATAAGGCCGGTTTTCGGCCCTACCGGCCCCCAATCAGGATATATGCTGCATAAAATATAAACGGTAAGCACTAGGAAAACCGCCAGGACGATACCAGCCCCTATCCCGCCGTAAAAAAGTTTTGCAATAGACTGCTCGGTAGATAGGCCGATAACGATCAGAACGACACTTGGAGGAATGACAACGCCCAGCGTAGAGCCACAGGCAACAGCACCTGTGCTGAGCATGGGTTCATATTTGTATTTGTTCATCTGGGGCAAAGCTACGGTCGTCATGGTCGCCGCCGTTGCGGCATTGGAACCGCAGATTGCTGCAAATGCCGAGCAAGCCATGATCGTTGCCATGGCAATCCCTCCTCGAATCTGTCCCACCCACTTATAGGCAGCATTGTATAACTTTTCATTGATGCCGGAGTAATATGCAATCTGTCCCATAAAAATAAAGAGGGGGATTACCGTAAGACCATATTTTGAGAACGTTTCCCATAATACGGAACCGATCATATTAAGGCCGGCTTTAAGGGAAACCACATAACAAAATCCGCAGAACCCAACAATGCCCATTGCAAACCCAACAGGAGTGCCTAAAAAGAATAAAATCAGAAGGAGAATAACAATTCCTGCAATACCGACAAGTGCAAGATTCAACCTTTGCCTCCCTTTTCCATGAAAAAGAACCTAACCAAATCAGTAAACAGCACCAGCGAGAGGACGGCGCACCCAAAAGCAACGCCATAGGTAAAAGGATAATAGATAATTCTGAGTGTCTCTGTAATTTCTCCTGTATTCATGAGCGTTGTCGCTTTGACGGCAATTTGCCAAGCTGCAACAAAAAAAAAGAGAAAGCAAACCGTATAATTAATTGCATTGACAATATTTTGGGTTTTGTCGGAGAAGGTGTTTACCAAAACCTTCACTGCAATATGGCCACGTTTTATTTGAGTATGCCCCAAAGCAAATGCCGTAACAATGGCTCCGCAATATCCCATCAGTTCAAATGTGCCTTTGATCGGCACCCAGGTCAGACGAAAAAATATATTTGCACAGGTTAAAACGATCATTCCCACCAGAAAAACACCGCCAACCCATGAAAGTAACCGGTTTAAAAAAGCACTGATTTTGTCCAGAATTTCCATAACAAGTTATTTCTCAAATTTGATGGTTGAGAAAGCTGAAATACATTAAAATTACAGCTTCCTCAAAGAATCTTATTATTTTGAATACTTTTTCGTAAAAGTTTTAATATCATTTACGATAGCCTCGGCAGGAAGGCCTTTTTCTTTAGCATTCTTAACCCATTTATCGGTTATGAATTGCAGCTTTTTATCCCACTTGGCCTTTTCAGCATTACTTAACTGAATAAATTCAACGTTGTAATTCTTTTTTGACCACTCAATCGATTCATTTACGTGGTTATCCATGTAGTTGCCGGTCCATTCAGCCTGTTCTGTGCCAAGGTCTTCCATTACCTTTTGCACATCTGCCGGTAAGGCATTCCAAGAATCCATATTCATTACCACAGCAAACGGATATATTACTGTATTGGTCATGGTAACATATCGGCAAAGTTCTGCGAATTTGAAATCCTTCATGGTTTCAAGAGATGAAAATAAACCTTTAACAACACCTTTCTGCAAGGCCTCAACTGTGGCCGGCATAGGCATGCCGACCGGGTTGGCTCCCCATGCTGCCAAAATTTGAGCCGCACCGCCCGATGCTCTGAGATCCAGCCCCTTTATATCAACCAGATTTCTAACAGGTACTTTGGACATAATATTGGTCGGTGCCGTTGAGAACATGGTAAGCACTTTAACCTTTGCAAATGCGGCGGGCTTGTATTTTTTATAAAGATCCCACAAAACAAGACTGCCTACTTTTGAATTGGGTAAGCCGACAGGAAGGCTGGTAGAATTGGTTAGGACAAAGCGACCGGGCTGATACGCCATACACAAACATCCAATATCCGCCTGACCCGCAATGACACCATCCATCATATTTTTTGCCCCGAGCAGAGTTCCACCGGGATATGTGTTGACAACAACCTTTCCATGGGTACGTTTTTCCACTTCGTTTTTCCACCTCTCCATTTGAACACAAGGGAAGGTCGGCGCAGGTGGAAAGTTCGCGTAGCGTAACTTGGCCGGCTCTGCTTTAGTCGTTACAGGAATGATCATTACACCCAAAAACGCAATAACAAAAATTCCAAACATAACATGTCCTAATTTTTGTCTCATTTTCGCCTCCTTTTAAATCACCATTTATCTTTTCTTGTTTTTGTCCAACTCCTGCCTCAAGCTCGGTAATCGTGTCTTGCGGCCAAAAGAGCTGACAGGCCATAAACTGTCATACCGCAATGGTATTATTATTTCTATGGTCAAACACTCGTTTGCTTTTTCTTTCCGTACGCGGCAGGGAACCGTAGTCTATAATTTCCACCTGGCTCCTCACCAGTATCTTGCGCCGGATTTCTGTTGCCACCTGTTCGGCCAGATGCTCATCATCCGTCTTTTTGGAATCCGAAGCACGCTCCACCTTGATCAGCATCATGTCACGGCCGCTTTCACGCTGCTTGAGATGGATCTGAAATTCACTGCCAATGCCGTTCACACGGCTCAACACATGATCGATTTGGCTGGGGTAGATATTAACCGCCCTGTAAATAAACATATCGTCCGTGCGACCGAGGATTCGGTCATGCATGGGAAACGGCGCACCGCAGGGACACATGGAACCCATGAACCGCGTAATATCGTGGGTTCGATAGCGAACCATGGGGCTGCCCTCTTTGCTCAGTGTCGTCACCACGAGCTCGCCCGGCTCCCCCTGAGGCACCGGTTTTAATGACACCGGGTCTATGATTTCAAAAATAAAATGGTCGGCCCAATAATGGATGCCGTTATGAAGACTACAGTCGAGACCGGTTCCCGGACCGTAAAGTTCGGTTAATCCGTAAATATCAAAAATATGCTCAACGCCCATGAGCTCAATGATTCGATCTCTCATGGCGTCACTGTGACGTTCCGCACCCAGGATAATCTTTTTGACTTTTATTTTGGACAACAAATTTCGTTTATGAATTTCTTCGGCCATGAGCAATGCCATTGATGCCGTGGAACAAAAGACGGTGGTCTCCATGTCCACCAGCATTTCACAGTGCATATCTGCGTTGGCAGGACCAAGGGGAATCGTCATGGCGCCGAATTTTTCACTACCAGCCTGAAATCCCACACCAGCCGTCCAAAGACCGTAGCCGACAGCGATCTGTACGCGATCATGACGGGTTAGACCGGCCATTTGATAACACCTGGCAAAAAAGTTCGCCCACACGTCAAGATCTTTTTGGGTGTAGCAAAGTACCTTACGTTTTCCCGTGGTTCCCGAAGATGCATGAATCCGAACAATATCCTTATAGGGTACTGAACGTAAGGGAAAAGGGTATTCCTGCTGCAAATCATCTTTATCGATAAACGGCAGAAGTTCGATATCATCTAAAGACTGGATGTCTTCAGGCTTAATGCCTGCAGCGTCGAATTTATTGCGATAGAACGATGAATGATCATAGACATGATTCATGGTCCATTGAAGGCCGTTTAGTTGGATCTGTTTTAATTCTTCTTCGTCAAGATCATAGGGGATAAAGGGCATGATAAACTCCTCACTTAAGTTTCGTGCCTGGACATGGCTAACGAGTTTTTGAAGTCGTAGGCCGAAACAAATTTATTTGAAGACATTACCGCTCCAGGTATGATTAAATTTTTTCTGAAAGAACTCGTGAATAAGGGTTCATAATGAAAGAACGTGTTCGGGCTATTCATAAAGATCTTCGCTTTGACCAGAAATTTCATTCATAAACTTAAATCGATGAAGGTTCTTTCATAACGATCCCTAATCCACTCAGACAGCTTCCAGTGAAAAATTTAATCATACCTGAAGCTCCTTTGAGCTCGATTGGTTTTAAAGGGCTAAACTCTTATAATTGTATGATGTTTCATTAAGGCGTTGAAAATGTATTAAATCCCACTTCAACGGCCTTTAGGGCATCATCCAGCATTTGTTTCTTTTTTGTCAGACGATGGTGTAAAACTGTTTTTATATCTTCTAAATTACAGAAAAGACTGTTTTCAGTCGCTTCTGATATCGCTGCAAGGGCAAAACCTAAAAGGATAAGGTTGACCGACTTGGGATTATGAATGTGTTGTGCCAGAAGGTCGGCATCGATGGTATATGCCGAGAATTCAGGCTCGACAACCACACCTTCACGGCTGTTTATCGCAGCCCATGCACCCGGCTTCAGAAAGTACCCGTGCCGTGCAAAACTGTCTGCTTTCAGCGCCAGCAATCCGTTTGCATTACCGGGCCGTATCAGCGGACTTGAAAAATTTCCCACCTTAAGGTGTGATAATACGGTTCCTCCCCGCTGGGCCATGCCGTGGGTTTCCGATGTAAAAACAGGAAGTCCTTTTGTAATCGCCGCTTCCGCCAGAAGCCGCGTGACAAAAAGGACGCCCTGGCCGCCCACACCGCTGATGACAATCTGTTGCCTCATGGAACCTTCATCCGGCATTTTTTACTTCCTTTATGGATTTCTTAGGACAAACACTAATACATACGCCGCATCCATTGCACAGGATGGGGTCGATACTGACACGTTCTTCGGTTTTGTCTAAGATCAGAGCCGGACATTCGAAATGGTCGATGCAAAATGCACAGCCGTCGCATGCATCTGAGACTTCAACCTTCAGAGGCTGCCAGCCCGACTTTTCTTTCCTGAACCGGTCAATGAGGCAGGGGTGCCTTGAAATAACGACGGCCGGTCCGTTTTCCCGGCTGTACTTGACGGCTTCCTTTAGCAAATCGGTAAATTCTTTGAGTTGGTAAGGATCACCCACACGACAAAATTGAATCCCGCATCCCTCAACCACTCCCTCGATATTCACGGAATTCAACGACTCTCCGCAGGCGCCCATGCCCACGGCAGGTGTGGGTTGGTTTCCGGTCATGGCTGTGGTTCGGTTATCCAGAATAACAAGCACAAACCGCACGTCCTGAACCACTGCATCGATGAGTGCCGGAACACCGGCATGAAAAAAGGTTGAATCCCCGATGGTGGCCACAATATCCGGTTGTTTTTCTTCATGTTTATAGGCATGGTAAAAGCCCGCCGCTTGACTGACGGCCGCTCCCATACAAAGCACCGTGTCCACTGCGCCTAAGTTTAATCCAAGGGTATAACATCCGATATCACTGGGATATATCCCTTTTGGGGCGGCCTTTTTAACGGCAAAAAATGCCGCTCGATGGGGGCAGCCTGCGCAAAGTGTGGGGCGTATGCCGGGTTCGGACGGCAGATCGACGGGTTCTATGCCGATTTCGGCAAACTCGCCGATGATCTGCTCGATGGTTTCAGGGAGAAGCTCTCCGACCATCGGCACCGAACCGGTCAGCTTTCCTTTGATGCAGTGTCGATCCGCAAGCTGCATCTCAATGACGCCGGTGGTTTCTTCGATAACCAGAATTTCAGAATAGGTCTTGAATATGTGAGACACAAAATCTTGATGCAACGGAAACGGTTGCAGCACCTGGTACATGGGAATGACATTCCAAAGATTTAGATCTTTCAGGATCTCTTTGGCATGGGCGGCTGCAACACCGGATACTATCAGCGCTTTTGAGGCAGTTGCCTCGGCATTGAGCTTGATGGGAGCTGTTTTTTTATACCTGGAAATGGCGTTTAGTTTTTTCTCCAGTTCCTGATGCAGATGAAGGCGAAATTTGGGTGTGGCTGCCCAGCGTGCCGGATCCTTTTGAAAGTCAACTTCCCGTTTGAGCGGTAGAATCTCTCCCGGTTGAACATCCTGTCTTGCATGACACACCCGTGTGGTGGGGCGCAGCATGACGGGGATTTCAAATGCCTCTGACAGTTCAAAAGCCATGGCAATCATTTCTTTGGCCTGTTGGGGAGAATCCGGGTCGAGCACCGGGATTTTTGCCATCATGGCCATGAGCCTGCTGTCCTGTTCGGTTTGTGAAGAATGGGGGCCCGGATCATCTGCACTGATCACAACAAATCCCCCCTTTACACCAAGGTATGCGGCACTCATCAGCGGGTCGGATGCCACATTCAATCCCACCTGTTTCATGCTCACTGCCGTGCGCAAGTTCGTTATACTTCCCGTATAAGCGATTTCAAATGCAATCTTCTCATTCACCGCCCACTGGATATGCCGTTTTTCCGGTCCTTTTTTTTCAAAGGCGGCAAAAGCGGCAAGAATCTCGGAAGCCGGCGTTCCCGGATATGAGGTTGCCATGACGCAACCGCTTTCCATCAATCCCTGTGCAATCGCTTCATTTCCCAGCATTAATTTTGGTTTGTTCAATGACCTTCTCCAAAATAAAAACTAAAAAGCCAGCGCTTTTGAAGAAGCGCCGGCTTTTTTAAAAGAGCCGTGAGCCTCTTCAACATCGATTGCCGAAGCCTCTCACGACTCTGAAATCAATTCATCTCTTGTTCCAAAGGTGGTGAGCAAGCCTCATGGTTTTCGCCACCACCAGCCCCACAGTCTTATTTCCATGATAGTCTCTATCTATAAGAATTTTATCTTGTTATCGGGCAAAAAGATATTTCCAATTACCCAAGTAAAATAAATTTGTCAAGTGCTTTCGCTATTTTCTTATTCAGATCCTTGGCATCAGCTATGCTATAATTTATCGAAAGATAAAAAAATATCACATCAAATAAAATCGCGAAACGATAGTATAGCTTGCTCTCAGTATGACCGATGCGCCTGCCGATGCGCTATCAATTTGACAGAGAACTGTTTGTCTCAGATCCAGCCATATCCCATAATCCTATAAATAAACAAGTACATACACAAATATCACACCTTTGGCATCTTTGTTGCAATTCTATATAAGACAAAAAGCTTACAAGATCTTTTAAATAGTCAAACAGCAGTGGATAAATCTGCAGGGCGAAAGTAAGACAGAAAAAGGATAGGATAATGAAGTCAATGAGACCAAAAACGAAAAAGGTTCTGGTGTTCGGAAAGAAAAACGAAAAAATCTGTGAATTAGAACGTAATCTGGCTGAACAGTTCCATTGCATCTGTTTGGTTACTGATTTGAATGATATAGCCTGTTTGGTAGCGAATGAGTATTTCAATGTAATCGTAGTAACCGATTCCATGGGGGATATGAACAAAGAATTTTTCTCAGACCTGAGAATCTTATTTCCTGATGCCAGGGTGCTGTGTCTGGTTGATCAAATCACGCGGGAAATGGAGATGGTCATGCGAAGCATCAAGCTGGTTTTCCTTGGCTCTTACGAGTATTTCGGAAAATACTATCAAGATATACTTAAATCGGCTTTGAAATCTAACATGTTTGAATAGCTGAGTTATGGATGAGATGATAATGAGTTGAAAAGGGATTTTCGATTGGAAAGATATAGAGCGGACACCATATATTGTGTTTGGAAATTGGTGAAAAAAAGACAGATAACAGAAATCAAAAATTTAGAGATTGAAAATTCAAAATCGAAGTTGAAGTATTTTGGGGGCAGTTTATATTCAAAATATAGGCAGAAACCTGCATTCGGTAATCTTTATTCTTGAATGAGTGCAAAGCGATCAAAACCTATTAAAATTAAAAGGATCGAATATCATCAGCTGAAACAGCTTTTGTTGCCTCATTCACAGTCCGGATTGTTTTGAAGGCAATCTACGTCGTAGATACGTTCCAATTTTTCATCAACGAATGCTAAGTAGAACACATGATCTGTTTGATCCAACCGATAAACCCAAACACGACCAGGCTGGTCTGTAAATTGTGTTTCTTTTATAGGTTCACCACATTTTTCCAAAACGTCTCGGGAAGGGTCTCCTATAGATACAAGGCTATCACTACACTTCATGGTAGAGACATCCGTGCCATCGGGCAACATACGTGTTATGTTATCGGCAGCCACAATAAAAAGCACAAGGACAAGCAGAGTGAGCGTTTTAGTGAATGTTGTAAACTTCATCAGGACCTCCACTATTATAATTTGAGTAAAATGGTTCAATGGGTTGAAAATTTGCTTGATTACGGTTTACTTGCCATATGAATAAGTTGAGCCAATTCATGCTTATTATATATACCCTAAATTTTTCCGAAAATCAAAAAGGCAAACCCAGTGAAATGAATTTGTCCCTTATTAAATAACGATATCACAAAAATTTAGAAGCCCAGATATTTACGTTTTAATTGCAGTACTCACAAGTTCAGGGCATAGAAAAGGCAGAGCCATTGCTGACCCTGCCTATTTAAAATATTTTTTATTTTGAAGTTCTTGGTTTTAGCCTTCTATCGATTCCGTCTCTCCTGTTCTTTCCCGACCTTCGTTCAGGAATATGTTGAGTATATGAGAATTGACGCCTTTCAATGCCTGAACGTCTTCCTCCATTATCGGGCAATATGTGGCTCATACCTAATATTTTTTAAACCTTTTTCGTCCATACCTTGCAAGACCAACCAGACCAGTACCAAGCAGTATAAGTGTAGCAGGTTCAGGTGTTGCGAGAGGAGCACCTCCAGTTGCATCAGCAGTGGCAACTGGTGTTGAAGTTGTTGAAGTAAGGCTTGATGTGGTTCCCGTATCATCAGATGATTTAGGGCAGCCTGCAATTCCAAAAAACATAATCACAACACATAAAACCATAAATAACCTTTTCATCCTTTTCCCCTGTATTATAAAAATATAAAGATAATAATTTCCAGCTTGGCTTTTTCTTGGACGCATAATTATATTTAACTTTAATTATAGAAAAGCAATTATGCAAAATCCGTGCAAAAAAACCAGTCGTCGATTTATCATATCGGTTTCAATTAGTTAGATGGGAGTGGATGAAAAATAGGTATGTAAATTCATAGAAAAAACTGTGTAATTGTGGGGTAATTTACATATAATTATTACATTATTTACATAATACTTCAAATAAATCGAATGAGTGTTTAACCATTGTAGTGGTGAGGGATGGGGGTGAATTTACAGAAAAGTGGGTTAATAGACTGCATGTATCTTGCCAACATACAATCTGAAGCCAATTCTTGCTGATTAGATATATCGCATAATTTCCAGAAAAAGCAAAAAGGGCGGGTTTGATGGGGTGTAAATGAAAAGGGGCGACTCTCATAGTCGCCCCATGCAAAGGTTGTAAAGATAGATTAACCATCCTACAAAGCCCTTGTCAATTTTGATGACGTCCCTCAGTGCCGTTATTAACTTCGGTGCATGCTAAAATTATGTATAAATTATATGTTTGACCGAAGATTAAGATGCACGCACACCAGAGAAGTCATAAGGTAAGTACCACCCTAAACTCCCTTTTTTAGTATAACCTTTGGAGGCTCAACGCCATCACATGGTTTTTTATTTTAGGTGTTGAAGTTGGGCGGAACTTACTTGCGTCAATTCTGATTCAACGCATGTTTTAATTTTAATAAAGCAGAAACCATGCCAAATTCATCAGATAAACATTTCCGATATAATCATAGACAGTTATTTCTTTTGGACAACATTATCATCGCCAAACTTTATGAACAATATTCATCAATTCTGTGAAATTCATTTCATAATCTTAAAATTTTTCCTACTTTTGAACATTACTAATTTTAGAAATATCAGGTGGAATAAATCCTATTTTTGCAATTGTCGAAACGCCACTGTCCCAGGACAAATTATTTTGTTAGATAAAGAACCAAATCCTGTTTCAAGCTACTTTGATCAATGAACTGTCCCCCAACGTCGAGATCATTGACCCACATTATTTTGACGATTGTGTGGAGTTCCGTTTTATTTGGATTGTCTAAAGTAAATTTTAATTCAACTGTATCATCTTTAGAGATATTATGTGGCTTAAGAGTTTCAAAATTGATTCCGGTCATTGAGATGTCTTTGATGAGTACTTCTCCCTTTTCATCTTTCTCCTGTTCAAAATATTCACCAGTCAGCCGTACTATCTTACGGTGATACCTTCGAAATTCCAAGTCGAGCCGAAAAACTTCGCCGCATTTACATTTGGCCTTTACTCTTTTATGAGTATCCTTAAATTTAAATACATTTGTATTTTTTTTCAATCCACATTTGGGGCAAATTATAGTTACGTGATTGGTAGCGCCTGCATAAATTATTTCCATTTATTGTCCTTTTAAGTTCTATGTAAATTCAAAACCCCACTCTCTATTCTAAGAAATGGGGTTTTAATATTCACACCATGGCAACCTCTTGGTTACAGGTTATCTTTATCGGCCTTTTTCTATATAAACTTATTAAATTACAACGAAACGAAATGCAATAAAAAACCCCTGTCAGAGTGATTTAAGGAGGAATCTGTTGACCGGAAATAGAACGGGACGCCCAAAGGGGACTCTGAGAAGGGAGTTCCACAGAGGCAACCATTTGCCGTCAGGCCGATCTTTTAGACCTTAGATAAATGATTATAACTAAGCCCACATAAACAATTGTGAGGCATAAAATTATATCCAGCAACATATCATTTCTCCTGTATATATATATCGATAGATTTATTTAGAATCTTAACCCCACGGAATAGGCGCTCACGGCTGAAGAGGAGATCGAGGAAGATAAACACCCATCTTTAAAAATGAGTTTTCGGACTTGTTCCAGATAAACAGGAAACCTCCGGGAGTTCAGCAGTTCTCGGGGGCATTAAGGAGGTTAGGTGATGAAGAAATTTATTTTCAACCTAACAATTTAAAATAAAACCAAATGATGATATACCAATATGTATTATAAACCCTTTATATCGGGGGAATTGTCTGTACTGTCACTGTAAGAAACAAACCATATAAACGGAAAAATCAATCATGCACCAAGCGCTCCAAATGGCGACAACTGTTGAAAAAACCAATAATAAGCTAACTATTACTTTCATAATGACCGCCTTTTTATTTGCAAATGCAAAAACCATGCAAATTTGGCTGGTTGCGATATGCTATGTTTAAGTTTAAATAAAATTAGACGGTTACATCGACCGAATGGTCTAACCGGCAATGCTGATTTATACCAAAGTGTCTGATATTTTGTCGTATATGCCAAAATATTGATAGACATTATTTTATGATATCAATCCCACAGGATAAGTAACCGGGGCCGAAAAGGACGTCCCCGGTTACTTATCCTGTGGATTAACCCGAGGAGAAAGTGAGGGAGTTATGGAAAAATTTAAAAACATTATAATACTTGGAGAGGATTTTTTAAATGCCTTACGGCGTTTAAATGCAAAATCATTAAGCGAAAAAGAATTATTGGAACTGGATGATCTTAAAGACAGAATGAACAGCCATTTTGATTTCTTTCTTGCATCTTCTGTTCACTCTAAAGAAGAGATAAAAGATTGGTTTGGAAACAATGACAGCAAATAGCAGTAAATCTGCTTATGACCGTCGCAGAACGCCAAATTTAAACGATCTCTAATTAGCGAAAACAATGGTTAAATGTGAAATCAAAGATGAGAATGGTATGAAATCATGAATGGTGAGAAACAGTGTTTTATGTGTAAATTCATGATATTGGTATAATAAGAAAGTGGATCGGATAACAACGCTCCTCCGCGATGCAGGATCATACGTCAGTTTATCAGTTTTAATTTCAGATCTCCAACTGCTTCAATGTTATCCGGCTGCCAGCGGGGATTGTCGTCTTTATCCACCAAACGCGCCCTGACACCTTCAACATAATCGGGATGATTTAGAATGAAACGAGCAGCCGCGAGTTCAGCCTGAAAGACTTTATCAAGAGGGAGATGTTCGTTGTTCCGTAACAGTTTCAGGGTTACGGCAAGTGCCGTAGGAGACCGTTCCGCCAGACGCTCAAAAACCTGGTCGCACAGCCGGGTTTGTATGCTGCACTGTTTCAGAGATTCTATGATGTCTACAAGAGAGCTTTTACCTTTAAAATAAGCGGCTACCCATTCATCCATATCGGTTTTTGCGGTAATGTCCTTTTTAAAAAACGAATCAAGTGTCGAAGCCAGCTGTTTTGCCGCCTGGTTTCTCGAACTCGGCAGATCTGCCTCATATCCTTCTAATATATTGATCACTTCCGGCAGTTGATTTGATGACGCTATATGGGTTGCAAACCCTATACGTACGGTTTCGGCGCCATTCATTTCATAGCCTGTCAGCCCAAGATACTCGGGATACCCTGCCGGGCATCTGTCAAACATCCATCCGGTTGAGCCCACATCCGGGAAAAAGCCGATTCTGGTTTCCGGCATGGCCATACGGGTGCGCTCTGTGGCCAATGCTATATCGGCCGAAGCGGCCAGCCCCAGTCCCGCCCCCATGGTGATGCCGTCGGCGAGAACGATCACCGGTTTGGGAAACCGATGGAGCCGCAAAAGCATATTGTACTCTTGTTCCAGAATCATATCTGCACCAAAGGCGCTTTTCTGCTGTATGGCTTGGGCCAGTGCCTTAACATCTCCACCGGCGCAGAATCCTTTATCACCGGCACCATAGAACAGGACGAACCGGCAGTGTTCGTCGGTGTCTATTTCGTCCAGGGCTTTCTGGATCAAGCGGATCATTTCAAGATTGAGGCTGTTCAACGCGCGAGGACGATTGAGTATGATGCTCGTCATCCGATGTTGCCGTTGAATCAGGACTTCTGACTCTGGCTGAACGTTTGTTTCATTCTCATTCAATTTTTTATCTCCATTAATCAGACAGATAGTACTCTATCGTTGAAACAACTCTGATTTTTTTAATGTGGGGATTATTTTTGTCCCTGCTATTAATTGAAAACTGTCCTTGTCTTGCCTTTTTTATTTTTCCTAACTTACTGTTAGAATCCTTCGCGAATTTCTCGGCAACTTCTCTTGCTTTGGTTGTGGCCTCTTCTACCATGATGGGTTTTATGTCATTCAATCTCGTGAATAAGTATTCGGTATCTTTTTCAATGGATGCATACAATTTTGCCAAATCATTATTTGCGGATGAAAAATGAATCGGCCATAAAGCAACATCAGCGGGATATTCTTTTTCTGAAAGCCCCTTTACGGTGACGGTACGTTCATACTCTTTAAACTTAATAAGACTGGACCCTAAAAAATAGCCCAAAAAAGCAAGGCCCAAAAAAATACAGATACCTATAATTAATGCACTTTTAGTATTTCCTTCCTGCATATATGTTTCCTTTTTACGTGCCAACATGCTGTTGAAGGGTTATCCGGTTACGATGAATGCTTCAGCGTTGCCGTTGCAAGTCCGGCACATATAAGTGCGCTTCCACCGCCGCGATTTAACCAGCGACGCACTTTTGAGTTTTGCAGTTTATCACTGAGCTGGCCGGCAAAGAGGGCATATAATGCTGAATTCAAAGCTGCGAGAAAGAGGAACGTTGCTCCCAAAAGTAAAAATTGGGGAAATGTTTCACTCCGGCTGCTGATAAACTGTGGCAGAAATGCGACAAAAAAAGCAATGCTTTTAGGATTTAATGCCGTCACGAAGAAGGCACTTTTAAATAAGGACCGGTTTGAAGTTCTTGTTGCCGGAAAACGGATGTCGTGTTTTTCAGGGTTTGATCGCCAAAGTTTGATGCCAAGATATATGAGATAAACTGCACCGATCCACTTGAGGACAGAAAACAGCGCCGAAGAGGCTGCCAGGACCGCACCAAGCCCCATAATCGAAAGTGTCATGGCCATAAAATCGCCAAGTGTTACACCGGCAACAAGGGGTATGACCGCTTTGCGTCCATGGGATATGGCCTGGCTTATGACCAAGAGTATTGTCGGGCCCGGTATTACCAGAATGATCGTTGCAGCGAGAACAAAAGCTGCCCAAATATCTAAGTTCACAACATTCTCCGGTTTATATGGTATTCTTTTTTAAAAAATTTAAGAGTGCCTGGTTAAAAATATTTGACTGTTCCATTTGAACGAAATGGGCTGCATCGGGAATAATCGTCAACACCGAAGCGGTTATCCCCTGATGGATTTGTTCCGCCGCCGACACCGGCGTACCGGAATCGTTTTCGCCGACCATCACCAACGTTGGCGTTGAAACGGTGCGTATGGTTTCTCGCTGGTCCATATCTCGAATCGCGGCACAGCACGCACAAAATCCTTTGACAGGTGTATTCAAAATAACGCGCCGGACCTTTTCGACCGAAGATGCCAGGCGTGCTTGACCTGATAGGGTGAACCATCGGTCGATGGTTGCGTCGACCACGACTGCCATGCCGCCCTTTCGAACGGTTTCGATGCGTTCATCCCAGATTTCTTTAGGAGCTATGTGGGCTGCCGTAGAACTGAGCGTTAACGAGATTAACCGGTCACCATGTTGCGCGCCCAGCATCTGGCCGATCATTCCACCCATAGAGAGGCCGCAGAAGTGAACCTTTTCCAAACCGAACGCATCCATTAAACCCACGGCATCGGCCGCCAGCATTTCAATGGAGTACGGACCTTCGGACACCTTAGAATGACCAAGACCGCGGCTGTCATATCGGAGTACCCGATAACCGGCCTCGGCAAGTGCAGGAACCTGAAATTCCCACATGGTAAGGTCCGAGGCCAAAGCATTCGAAAGCATCACGACAGGTCCCTGCTCGGGCCCATCGAATCGGAACTGGAGTGTCGTACCGTTGACTTCAGCAAAAGGCATGGTCTTTTCCTTTGAATTAAAGGGTACGAAATTTGAATTATAAAATTAAAATAGATTATTCTGTCTTAAAAATAAATAAAAACTTTCCATACCAAGAAAATTGATAAAAAATAGATCCAATGAAAGGTTTTTTATGGAAATATTTGAAGATTTCACTCGCATATGCTAACCCTTTGAAAGTGAAGAATATCACTTTATGCTAATCTTATTTGCCATCATTTGGTGTTACCTAAGTCGAGGATCTTAAAAAATGTCCAGTACTTTCGGAACCCTTTTAAAAGTGACGACGTTTGGCGAATCCCACGGTAAAGGCGTAGGGGCGGTTCTTGACGGTTGTCCTGCCAAAATAAATCTTACCGAAAAAGATATCCAGAAACAACTTGACCGTCGACGTCCCGGACAGAGCCAGTTGACGACAAAGCGGGAAGAAGCCGACCATGTAACGATTTTATCCGGTGTTGAAAACAATAAAACCCTGGGCGTGCCCATTGGTTTGTATGTTGCCAACAAAGATCAGCGACCGGATGACTATAAAACCATGCAGTCGATTCCGCGTCCGTCTCATGCGGATTACACCTATCAGACGAAATACGGCATCCGATCCGCCAGCGGCGGCGGCAGGTCCAGTGCCCGTGAGACTATCGGCCGTGTTGCGGCAGGGGCCATAGCCGATAAATTTTTGTATGAAACATTCGGAATAGAAATCGTTTCATGGGTGCATGCTGTGGGAGAAGTTGAGGTGTCTCGTGTTGATGAGGAGGTCATTTCAAGAGAAGATGTCGATCAAACTGCGGTTCGTTGTCCTGATGGGCCTGTGGCAGATAAAATGGTTCAGCTCATTGATAACGTCAGGGAAAGAGACGACTCCGTTGGCGGAATAATTTCGTGTGTATGCCGAAATGTACCGGCGGGTTGGGGTGAGCCGGTATTTGATAAAGTGGAAGCCAAACTCGCCCAGGCAATGCTTTCCATACCTTCAACCAAGGGTTTCGAGATCGGTTCCGGTTTTGCCGGTACTCGCATGTTCGGGTCTCAGCATAATGATCCTTTTGTTTTAAAAGAGGGGCGGCTGGGGACAACGACAAATTTCAGCGGCGGTGTTCAAGGGGGCATTACCAACGGCGAACCGATTATCTTCCGGACGGCATTTAAGCCGCCGGCTACCATCAGCCTGCCGCAGGAAACAGTGGATTTCGAAGGCATAAAAACTGTGTTGGAAGCCAAAGGGCGCCACGATCCCTGTGTGGTCCCGCGGGCCGTTCCCATCGTCGAATCTATGGCGGCACTTGTCATCGGCGATCTTGCACTCCGGCAACAATTCCGCCGACTGTAGCTTTGATCAGGTTTTTTCTATACCTTGGCCCTTTGAAGATTCGCCTTTAATTCATCAAGGGAATAAAAGGTGCCCCGCCAAATAATCCCTTTGTTTATCGTCGTGGTTATGGCAGCTTTTAATGCGATATATAGGTTTCAATGTATTTGGGGACGAACATGAGAGTCATGGCCGGATAATGTTATGCAATATGTTTTTATCATTATCTTTATTGTTATTTCATTTTTTTAAGCCGCTATATGCAGAGGATCGTTTAAAGTCTTTTAAAAGTTCTCTGACTTTTGCCGCCTGGTCTTTTTTAACCATGAGTCTCATGGGCACGGAATGAAAGACAAACTGGGCAACATGTTCACCTTGAATAAAATAGGTTATTCTTTCTGCGTCTAATATAGACTTGAGATAAGCCTGATCACCGGCATTATGAATTTCAAAAATCAATTCATAATCTATAAAGTTTTTTTCTTTCATTTTTTTCTTTTCAAGCTCCTTTTTCCTTCAAACGGCCATTTCATCAAGGACTTCCAAAACAACCGTTGAAGTATAGGCAATGGCAGGACCCCCAGCCATCAAAATAGAAATTCCCGTTGCTTCCAGTATTTCTGCGCGGGACACTCCCATTTCAACGGCCGCTTTTACATGTGTCCGGATGCAAGGTTCGCAACGCTGGGCCACTGAAACTGCTACCATCATCAGTCTCTTTGTTTTGGCACTCAATATGCCGTCTTTGGTCGCTTCTTCACGAAGGACTCCGAAGGCGTTCGCTACGTTTGGGAGTTGCTCTTTTAACAACGCCATCCTGTCTTCCAGATTGTATTTTTTTACCATCTATTCTCTCCTTCCTCTTCTTTTTGAAGGGGATTTTTGACGCGTTTTTCGCGCCAGCGTTCAGATTCTCGGCAACGACGGTCATTCGACCATTATCCGTTTAAATTTTGGAGATGTATTCTTCTGACTCACTGATGGTGAAAAGCCACCATCTATCGCCCTTGGGTCCATTGCGAGGCTGTCTATCGAAATAGATTTTCATCGTGCTGCTGGAGGTCGTGGCGACTTCGAACCAGTGCTTGCGAACATACCGCTCGGGGCTGCCGTGACGGCATTTTCCGGTTTCACGCCAGGTGCGAAGTACGGCTGCAATCTTAATGGTTCGACCTCGCCACACGAATTCACGGGGGAGACCGGGTTCCCCGGATGCCATGCGCAAGGTGTCACATGTGGCAACCACAGGTCTGATGGCTTCACTGATGAATCGTTCCGGCAAGATCACTGTTTCCTTAGTCTGCCCAATTAAAATAATATAACGAGCTGCGCCCGGGGCATCAATACGGGCTTTGCATGGCAAAACCGTATCATATGTCAGATAAAATAAACAATATTAATACCAGGGATTCCCAGGAACTTTGCGGGTTAAATCCGTGTTGATGCATTGGCGATAGGTTAATCCTTATTCATGGATGGACACTGGTTAGTTGATTGCTTAACATCTTCAACCGACGCCGCGCTTCCTTGTCATAGGCCTGAGGGTTGGCCCGTCCCCGCTGCTTCCCGTCAAAATACTCTCCGGACACGCCATCGAAATCGGGCGAAACAACGAGTTGCTCCACAGCCTGCGCCCCCTCTTCTATGGTGCTCATCGGGCTCCCGAAGTAATCCGTTTCCAGTACCATTTTTGTTGGCATAAGGGAGCCAGGGTGAAGGCTGTTGACCGTAATGCCGCTTTCCCTCAATTCTTCAGCGAGATCGAACGTGAACATCACCAGTGCGAGCTTGCTTTGCCGGTACTGTCTGCTGTCAACCCATGTTGAATGATGGGCGGAAAGCTTGAATTTGAAAAAAAGAGACTTACTCTAATAAAACAGCGTCAACATCAACATAGAGAAGCCTCTTGAAATGCATCTGGTTTTCATGGGAAGGAACGCACATCTCCAAGTAGTTGAATTGGCGGATACCATCAGCGAAGTTATTGAAGTGAAGAATGCCTACCAGAAGGATATAGAGCCTCAGCCCGGAATTGATTATTAATGGGCTGTCTCAGATCCGTCAGGAGAATAGGGGTTTTGCTTCTGTACGGTCAACTTACCCATTGATATTTGAAAAACGAACGTCAAACGACGTGGAAAATATCAACTTATAAATTTATGTACGTATTTTCGTGTGCAAACTATTCAAATAAATCCAAAAATATGCATACGCAATTACACCCGAACGGTCAAGGAAATAATAATAATCGAAATCCGCATAATGCTGTCAGGATTTGATTTTATGTGCAAAGAAGTCAAAAACCCTGTGGTAAAGGTATAATGTGTCTGGTCCTCTGTCAGCTATTCATAAAAAGAACAAGGTTAAAGAAAACAGGAAATAGAAAATAGGAAAGAGGATCAAGGGGTAAGGATTAAGTTTAAAAAGAAAAGACTGGTCCCAAAAAAGCCAAAGCAACAATAGGATGAAAGCTCAAAGGGAAAGAAAACAAGTTCAAATTTTTGTTTAAGATCATGCAATCGGCAATATATAATCAGCAAGCCTGGAGGATGTCTGACGCAGATTTTGACTGAGTGTCCTCGAGATTCCTTTGAGAATTGTGATGCCGATTTGAGGATAGTCTTTAAGTATCGTATCGAAATTCATCTGGGTTAATGTGAGAAATGAGGATTTCGTACGCGCTTTTGCCGTCGCTGATCTAGGGAAGTTATCAAGAATTGACATTTCACCAAAAGAACGCCCCTTCGGTAAAACGGAAATTACGATACTTTCTCCGGTTACGGATTTTTTAAGAACATCTATTACGCCATCCAATACAAAGCAGATATAATCCCCTTTATCCCCTTCTTTAAAAAGGATTTCACCCTTATCGATCTCATAATAATTCATATGTTCTGCAACAATGTTGAGTTGGTTTCCCTTGAGATTATCAAATAATGGAAATCCAATAAGATAATCGATGATGTCTTTTCTCATCTTGTTTTCACGTATGGCCCTGTTTTTTTGCATTTTGTCACCACCAATTTATTCGTTAAGAATTTAGAATCTTCGATTGAAAGCGAATTTATGGTTTCTCCATTTCCATCGATTTTCTTGAATATAAGTTTGTTATGGCGGTCCTCATTAATGGACAAAGGTTGTCCATGTTCACTTTCAAGCCTTTTAAATAGCTCTTTTTCAACTATATTACGCGGTCCGAATTGAGTAATTCTTTCTATAATATTTGAGATAATATCATCAATAATCGTTTTCCGTCGGGTCTTTGCAGAGATACTGATTCTATCCGGTGCGTTGGTATCGGTGCCCTCTGCCCGGTTAGAGATCATGCTTTGACGAAGCTGGTCTCCATAAACTCGAAGAACATTATTTACTTGATACGTTGAGATTACCATTCATCCCATCGGTACAGTAAATGGTTATTATTGTTTTATCGATGGCTGTGTTTGCTATATAGAGCAATAACTATACCAATCCGGGACATGCCAGTTTTGTATTTAATTACAAAATGTTGTGGAGAAATGGCTTCAGACAGACTATCTTACAGACCGGTAAAATTTGCCGTTTTTTGCCATTGGTTGCTGATTTTGCCTGTTTATAGCGGTTCTAAATCCATAGGAAAAAGGGAAGAGAAAAGAGGAAATAGGGAAGAGGATAAAGGATTAAGGTGTTGTTAATCCGGGTTGGTTGTTCCTGTTTTTTCAAAATTTTTAATCCATTTTCTGATACGATCCTCACCGTACACTTTTTCCCATTCATCAAGGATATTGTCAATGGGGATATCCGAATAAGTTCCGTGATACTCCAGGTATTCCATGAACTGTTTTTGCTCCTGATTAAATTCATGGAAAATGGCGTCTTCTTGGCCGTTGAAGTCAAGGGGGGTGACATGATATTTTTTACACAATTCGATATTGAAGGTGGGGGTGGCTTTGATCCATTTCCCGGACAGATAAAATTCCGTATATCCATGATAGACAAACAGATCCGAACCGATAAATTCCAGAAGTTTGGGGGTGGCCAAGTGATTTTTAACCGTGGCGAATCCCACTCTGGAGGGAATATGGCAGGCCCTTCCCAGGGCACACAGGAGCCCGGCTTTACTGATGCAAAATCCCCGGCCACTTTTGAGGATATTACTGGCCCGGTAATGCTCCGGCAAATAAAACGGATAATAGGGATCATACCAAATATTGTCCCGAACCGCGTAATAGAGTTTTACGGCTTGGGCAACCGGATCGCTGCCTGCATCTTTTACGGCTTCATTGGCATATTCGATAATTGTCGGATGATCGCTGTCGATGATCGATGTGGGTGATAAATACTTTTGATTCACAAAATCCATTCTCAAACTCCCAGATAACCTTGTGCCAGCCACGAAGCTACGAAGACACAGAAAGAACATTTTATAATTTTTTAGTGCCTTAGTGTCTTGGTGGCCATAATAGCCGGGGTGAATTTTTTGTTCGTCAGATACACACCGGAACAGACCAGAAGGGTGCCGACGAGCAGCGACAGGGTGATGGGCTCATCTAAAATGAAAAATGCCATCACCACGGCGCTGATGGGAACGAAATT
The DNA here is from genome assembly GCA_963731025.1 of uncultured delta proteobacterium. Taxonomy (GTDB): domain Bacteria; phylum Desulfobacterota; class Desulfobacteria; order Desulfobacterales; family UBA11574; genus UBA11574. The sequence goes on from CAVSVL010000010.1 coordinate 57,455, forward strand.
GATAAACAGGCTTGCCTTCATGGGCCCGATCTTTTTTATGCCTTCATAATACCAGACAAATCCGATAACGGTTCCGAAAAACCCAAGATAAAACATACCCATCCAGTCCACAAGGTAGTAATGACGAAAATTTTGAGCGGCACCTTCAAAAAATGCCGGGAAAAACAATAAAAGCGTCCCGATTACCGAGGAATAAGATACTGCGGCCAACGGTGACAGTCTGTCCATGACCGCCTTTCCGATCAACGAATAGGCCACCCAGCTAAAGACGCATCCAAAGATGAAAATTTCTCCCCATCCCACACCGCCGTTGATAATTTCAGCAAAGCTCCCTTTTGAGATCACAATCACGGCACCGGTAACCGAAAGGAAAATGCCGACAATTTTGATCAAGCTCAATTTTTCCTTGAAAAAATACGCGGAAAGCAGGGTAATGAATATGGGATTTCCGGCAATGATAACGGCCGCTCGGCCGGCGTGTATGATTTTAAGCCCTTTAAAAAAGAACACATTGTATAAAAACACCCCGGTCATACCCAAAAGAAACACCGGGATAATTTGTCTTTTTTGTAGAACCGGCAGTTTGCCTTCGATTTTAAAGGTGAACAGGACGAGGAAAATCGAGGCAATGAAGAATCTGAAAAACGCCGCGGAAAACGGCCCCACATCTTTTGCCACCACCCTGCCGGCGATAAACGTGCCGCCCCAGAAAATGGCGGTGAGTATTAGTTTGACATAAACCAGCATTCTTAACTTTAGCTCACTTTAATGGATCGATAAACTCAAGAGTTAACAATGTGTCGATCTGTTCCCCCACCGGATTCATGGATATGGGCTGAAACTGCTCCACCCGGTGTTTCATTTTTTCAAAGGCCCTGCGGGTGATCCGTTCGGGGCCGGCTGCCAGTCGGACACATCCTTGAAACACAAAAAAACTTAAAAACAACGTGATGGCGATGGTTAAAAATGCGTGTAAAAAGAAATCAGAAGATAGGTATTGGCCGGTGAAATAATCCCTGGCCGTGATCCAGCCCACATGCCCAAGGATGCCGATCACCGGCAGATTGAAAAGAATCTGCAAAAACAAACCGCTCAGATTTTGCGATGCGGTTTCCATGGTGTGATCCAGTGCATCACCCCAAAGAGAATTCAAATCCTGGTTCAGGGTAATATTGTCTGAAAGCACCTGGTCGATCTTTCTAACACGCGTGTCAAACCGGGCGTTGACAAGGGATTCGGCAATGTCTGGCCACTCCTGCAAAACAGAGAGTCGAAAGTCTCTCATGGCAAAATCGATCCAGTCGGATCTTTCGGCTTCGGCGGTGGCAGCTTTTGATTCTTTAAAGTGAAACAAGGAAGACACCATACCGGCCAGTTGGCGAATGGGGTTGCCGAACCTGAACATGGCCACGATGCCGGTTCCAAAAATTAAGATTCGAGCCCATATGGCAATGAGCCACCCCACCGGTCCCAGCCAGCGTTGGGCAAGTTTTTGATACACAAGAACGTTGGTGCCAAGCATTCGTTTGGAATCACCCTTTTTAAAGGCTGAAAGTGCTGCATTCAAGGCTTTTTTTTCAGCCTCCCGGATGTGTTGTTTCGTTTCCTTCAGTGTTTTTGAATCCTTTTTAATTTCAAGGGTTGCTTCTTCAAAAATGTAATCGTGAAGGCTTTGGGCGTTTTCGATTCTGCGGTCGATGCTGTATCCCGGCTGGTTGAAGGTGCCGAATATCATTTGCTTTAACTCGATAAATTCATCAAAATCGTGCTTTGGGCGGGCAGCAGGGTCCCATTGAGGGTCTTTAAGATGCTGTCTGGCGGAGATACAGAATATTTTTTGTATGGGTTTTTCCCAGGCGGTTTTTATAAATTCCCAGAATTCCGGCACAATGGTCTGGGTCAGCTCGTTTTTGTCCTGACGGTCGCATTTGTTGATGACCACCACCAGGGCGTCTCCGTTGAACAGACGCACGTAATGGGCCAGAAAATCCACGTGATCCTTTCTTTTTGGGTTTTCCGCATCAAACATGCAAACGAGAATATCTGAAACGGCAATGGCGTTTTGGACCAGGTGAATGTGTTTTTCCTGCTGGGTGCTGTCCGTATCCGGGGTGTCGATCAACAGGACATGCTCGAGTGAGGCCGCCGCCGGACTCGATCGCATGTCCACATGTGAAACGCCGAGTTGTTCTTTTAAATGATCGGCATCTTTTGTGTCGCGGCTGAGGACAACGATGCTCTGGGTGGTGGGCCGCCGGTGTCCGGTTTCGGACAGATTGTCCACTTGTGCCAGGGCATTTAGCAGCGTCGATTTTCCGGAGCCGCACGGGCCGATGATGGTTACAATGAGTTTGCGCTCAAAGCGAGCCTCGAGGGTGTCGATCATGCGGAGCACTTCATCACACTGCTTTCTAATGCTCGCCCCGGGCTGCCACATGGGCGCCCGGTCAATGGCACTGCAAAGCATTCGAACGTCATGTTTAAAGCCTTCTATTTTCCCCAGGGCTTTGATGGCGCCGGTCTGTACATTTGAAATCATCATGATATCATTGCCTTTTTACAGATTTCAATTTGATCTTGGATCTGTGTGATCAGAGCATCGGACGATTGGAGCGCGTCTGTTGAATGTTGAATCATTTGGCCGGTGATCTCTTTTTCAAAAAGATCCTCAACAGTTTTGAGCTTGTTATTGAGCCAGGTCTGGATAATGGGACCCAGCATCTCTTTGAGTTGATTCTGATCTGCCTTTTTTAGGCCGGTCGTGGCTGGAATCGCAATAAGGGCATAAAGATCATGGAGCCCGAATAGTCCGGTGAGCTTCACCTTGATTCCCACAGCACCCACAGGATCTCCTGTTGAAAGGATATAGGTGACGGCAACCGTTGCCGGCACCACGTTTAAAAATGCGGCAAACATCTGTCGAATTTTGGTCCAGGTTCCCATTTTATTTCGAAATCCGTCGGCGATGTTTATAAGATCCTTTTCGATATCGTGTGTGAGCGCAGAAAGGACCTCTTGCTGGGACAGAATCGACTGCTGTATCGATTTCCAATCCTTTTGCCGCAAGGACTGTTGATGCGGAAAAACAACCGGATGGGCTGAAACCATAAATGTTAACACCCCTTTGTCATCTTCAGCGTCCTTTCGGGGATTTTCATGGTTTTTCAAGCCTCTTTGGGCCCTGATCTCCTCAACGGCGTCTGCCATGCGTCGGGTTACCGGATCTTTTAAGGCGGCAGACACCGATATTTCAGCGTTTAAGGTGTGAAAATGCATCCGGTTTACGGCACTCAGCAGGTCTTCTTTAACGACATCATTAAAGTCTCCTTTGGCGACGGGTTCCTCTTTATCTGAAAATGTGCCTTTAATCTTTTTTGCCGTTCCCACCAGCACTTTAAACGGGAGCTCGATGATCGTGCCGGTTTTTCGCATGGCCTTGACAAAGGGAGGATCCGTTGACATCCATATATCCACAAACCGTTTCATCACCCGGTCTACGGGAAAGTGTTGAAGGGCTTCATGAACACAATGACTTTGGGCTGTCTGAAGGGCATCGAGATAAAGATGAAGCTCCTGGCGGGAGGTTGTTGTCTGTCCGAGAAATTCCTGGGCCCGGTCCAAAACATCACTTAAGATGGATGACAGCAGCTCGAGTCTGAGCTTTTCGGTATGGATATTTTTCAATGCATCGAAAAACGACGGATTTTCTTTTCCAACAGGGTGCAAGGTCATGAATTTTTCACCCGAGGCCACCAAGTTGTCCTCATCAGTACGGTAAACACCCAGAACATATTGATCCGCTGCGTCTCCGTAAAGATTTTTGGCAACGGTCATGGCGTGTTCGTGCACCTCTTTTGTCTCAAAGCTCGGGTAAACGCGATAGATCAAAAAGCATTTTCGCATACCGATGCTGGTGAGCATTTCCGAGATAAAATCCGTATTTTCGCGGTTGTTATAGTTGGAATTGGTGAAAATATAGATCAGAATGTCGGATGATTCCAGGGCCTGCCGGGAAACCTCCCGATTGGTGTAGACCCCTTTTGCACCGGTATCGAAATCCGGAGTGTCCATTAACACCAGACTTTTAGGAATGGCGTTGTTCAATACATACACCGGAGGTCCCGGGGTGGTCAGCTCATTTCTGTCTTTGAGGGGACGGGGCAAGGTGCCGAAGGGTTCAAACAGGGCGGATAGAAAGTCCGGATTTTCCAAAAGCTCCTCGTGAGCCGAGAAGAGCACACGTCGGTTTAGTCCTGCACTGCCGCCCACAGGCGAGAGTCTCTCTTTTACGATGGAGTTAAACAGCGTCGATTTTCCGGAGGATCCGCCGCCGCAGATGGTGACCATCAAGGGAAAATCCGGAGACAGTTTTGTCAGCAATTTCTTGTCGATAATCTGGGCCCATGGTTCCGTCGTTTTGTGACGGTCAAGCCCAAGTACGTCCATGACGCGGGGAATATCGCCTCTTATTTTTTTGAGGGCGGCAATCAAGTTTTGATCATTCAGGTTTTTCATCATGGCATTGATACGAATAACACATTTTTAGAGACAAAGGAACATTTTACCCCTGTGATTTCAGGGAAGGTCAAAGTTAACTCTAACTGTTTCAGATAGAAGCGATTTGCTTTCCTGGATAGGGTGCTAAAATCTCAAATTCCAAGCACCAAATTCCAAATAAATCCCAAATCCCAATATTCAATGACCAAAACCTTTCAATCGTTTATTGGATGTTTTCCCGTCTTTTTATATGCTTTGAATTTCAGTCATTGATTTCCATCCTTTGCCAGCCTTTCAATCCCCACATCAGACACGCAAGCCCCAGGCCGCTCATAATCGCCGAAACAGCGCCGGTCATCCGGATTCCGCCGGCCAGCCAGACCGGTCCTCCCATCAGCGCACCGATAACCCTCCCAAGACCGGCGGCTGCCAGAAAACCCGACATCATGGTGGCCCGTAAACCGGGGAGCAGTTCCGTGCAAAGTGACAACGCCGACACAATGGTGAACTCAAAGGTCAGGAAAATGAGAAACAACCCGCCCAGAGACCAGGATACCGTCTGGCCAAGCAAGGGCAGGGCGATATAGCTCATGATGCACAGAGACATTCCTGAAGCCACCGACCGTTTTAATCCCAGGCGGTCGGAAATGGCTGCGGTCAGACCCTCCCCGGAAAGTTCGGCTATTCCGATGACACTGGTGCCGAGCCCCAGGGCAACAATGCTCAAACTGAACGATTTTTCCAGCCATGCCCCGTATACCACAAAGAGATTATCGTTTGCGGCACTGGCAAAAAAGCCAAATCCCAAAGCCCCCAATGCAGCCCTCTCCTGACACAGCCTGGTCCAGGCGGTCCAAAGACCGGAGGCGTTTTGATGGCGTATGGTCTTTTTGCCATCCTTTGGCAGCAAAATTTTCAGGGCCACCATACCGATCAGTCCGACGCCGCCCATGGCAAAAAACGGCGCCCGCCATCCCATGTATTGTATAAGCAATCCCACCAGCGGAATACCCAGCAATGTGCTTCCTGCCCAGCTGAACTCGATTACGCCGATAAACAATCCCCGCCGGTGAAAAGGGACCCTTTGGCCTATATACGCCTGTATGGCCGGGTCAAAAGCACTTTTTCCCAGCCCGGCCAAAAAGAGTGAGGCCAAAACTACACCGTAAAAGGGTAAAAACCCTCCGGTGAACATACCCAGAACCAGCATTCCCATCCCGGAAAGCATCATCAAACGGTATCCCAGTCGATCTGCCAAAGGTCCGAAGAACATGCCCAGTACTGCCGTGGACTGGCTGACGGCGATGATCGACGTCACCGCGGTCAAGGGCACGCCCATTCCGCGACTCAGCGCCGGCGCAAACGGATAGGCAAACCGCCGTGCCGTATTGAGTGCCAGTCGGCATAGCGTGGCCACGCAAACTTTCCAGGCCAATCCTGAGCCTTTCATGTCCTGGGACACTGGAGTGGTATTTTGAGGCATAGACGTAGCTTTAAACTATTTCAGGGGTCAGGGTGTTTATATTGAAAACACTTATATATCCATGTAGCGATCTAACAAACTAGACACTTTGGCCCCTCACTCATTTAGATTTTTTAACTTAAAAAAAATGATGAGTAAACCTTGTATCTCCCTAAAATGCAATCAAAATTTTCTGAGACACTGCCTAACAAGACTTTGAAAGCGCAGACCTAAAAAAATCCCGGTCTGCTCACTTTTTTGGCATCGCTATAATTAAGGATGAGAAACTCGAGTTCAACCGTAAAAACAGCTTTACTTTTTAAAAAGAAAGGCATATTTATATGCATTTTTCAGGTCTGATCGTTGTTGACCGTTGGAGACAATATATGGAAATTAAAGTGGAGTGCTATGCCGGATACCGGGGAGAAGAAACTCCCCGTAGAGTCTGGATAGGCAATCGAAAAATCGAGGTTAAAGAAATTCAAGATCGCTGGCTGGCGCCGACCCACCGATATTTTAAGATCCAGGGCGATGACAACTCGGTTTATATTCTTCGCCACAGCTCTGAAACATGGAAATGGGACATGACCTTCTACAAGCAGATGGAAAACCATTCAAACGTGGCATAAATACTTCCTCTATCCCGCTATTTTTCTAACAACATCATCGAATATAGACAGACACTTATCAATTTCAGCGGTATTTACCGTCAGGGAAGGACAAAAACGAATACTGTTTTCACCACACCCCAAAAGCAGCAATCCTTTTCGAAACGCATGCTTAATAATATCGTTTCGCCACGTTCTGGCCGGTTCTTTGGTATTACGATCTTTGACAAACTCCACGGCCACCATCAAACCTTTGCCCCGGACATCCCCCATGCATTCATGGGATTGTTGAAGTTTGAAAAGTCCGTCCATTAGACGGTTGCCCTGAACCGCAGCATTTTCCATGAGCTCTTCTTCTAAGAGTTCGATGGTGGCAAGGGCTGCCATGCATGAAACGGGGTTTCCCCCGAATGTTGAGGCATGAGAACCGGCCTCCCAGTCCATGATTTCCGCTCGTGCGACGAGGGCCCCCAAAGGCATACCGGAAGCGATGCCTTTGGCAAGGGCGATGATGTCCGGATCCACCCCGAAGTGCTCCATGGCGAAAATTTTTCCGGTTCGGCCCATTCCGGACTGAACTTCATCGGCCACATAAAGAATGCCGTATTTTTTGGCGATCTTATTCATTTCTCGATGAAATTCAGGCGGCGGTACAATATATCCCCCCTCACCCTGTATGGGTTCCACAAAAATGGTCGCTACTTCTTCCGGAGGGATGGTGGTTCTAAAAAGGGTATCTTCGACCCACTGGACACAACCCAGTTCGCACTCAGGATAACTGAGATTATACGGGCATCGGTAGCAATAGGCATATGGGATGTGCGTGATTCCGGGTACCAACGGATTGTAGTGTTTTTTCTGAATGGTCTTGCTAGCAGTCAATGAAAGCGCTCCCATGGTCCGTCCGTGAAACGCCCCGTAAAACGCCAGGTTCAACTCACGTTTTGTGTGCCACCGTGCCAGTTTAAAGGCCGCCTCCACCGCTTCTGCGCCTGAATTGCCGAAATAAACTTTTTTACTCCCTTTTCCGGGCGCCATATGGGCAATTTTTTTGGCCAGAACAATTTGCGGTTTGTAATAAAAATCCGTTCCTGACATGTGCAACAGAAGATCAGCCTGTTTTTTGATGGCCTTAATCACTCTGGGATGGCAGTGTCCTGTGGCACAGACGGCGATGCCTGCTGTAAAATCCAGAAATATATTGCCGTCCACATCGTGTACCCAAAGCCCTTTGGCTTTTTCAACCACCAGCGGATAATAGCGGGTATAGGATGGAGAGACATAAGTTCGATCCTGATGAATGAGTTTGCGGGCTTTTGGGCCCGGCAGCGGGGTGTGAATCAGGGGCCATTTTTTCATGATTTCTCCAAAGTGAAATGAGCAGAAATTGTTACACCTGAATTTTTCCCCAAAGGCGAGTTGGAGGCTTTTATATGCCCCGATATCGGTTTTGTTTACGCTCAGTTAGGGTACGATTTTATTCGGGCATGCATACCGAAAGTGCCGGACAGGGAGTTTGGCGAACGACGCGATCTGTCGTCGATCCAATAAATAACCTTTCGACAACCCCTTGCCCTCGAACACCCAGAACAATCAAGTCCATTTTATTTATCTTGGCATATCGGATCAGTTCTTCATGCGACGGGCCGTCCAAAAGAACGGTTTGTGGCGTACACCAGTTAAAGGCTTCTGTGGGGACCATCTTTTGAAGTTTTTCTTTTATCTGGGTCTGTAAATCCACTTGAAAATCTTTCCCATACTCAATAGATATTTTAAACATGTCCATATATACGGGCGGTTCCATAACATGAACCAGATGCAGCTCTGATTGAAACTCCTGGGCAAGACTGAGCCCGTGTTGAAATGCCAGGGCGGAATCTTCTGAAAAATCACAACCCACCAGAATTTTATTAAATCTTAATCCCTGTTCCGACAGAATATTTAGATTATGTTCCGGACCTCGAACGATCAGCAACGGGCAATGAAGCGTGCGCATGAGGCGTTCGGTGACAGAACCGAGGATCAGTCGCTTGAGCCCGGAGCGTCCGTGGGTGGCGGAAATGGCCAGGTCAGCACCTTTTTCTTTGGCCAGACGGGAAATTTCATCACCGGCATGACCGATGGTGACCAGGGGCTCCCATTCAACCTTTTTATCACCCACCAACTGTTTAAGTTGATGGTTGGCATTACTGATGGCCTGGCTCTGCTGATCCACAAAAAATATGGGCCCGTCTCCATATGTGATACTGGTAGGAAAATCAACCACATGGCACACATAAAGTTTGGCGCTAAATTCCCGGGCCAGGGCAATTCCCCAGGACACCGCATGGTTGGAAAAGTCTGAAATGTCGGTGGCACAAAAAATCGTTTTTATTTCCACTCTCATAACCTTCTCCTTGCTTTTTTCAAACCGGGTAATCACGCCCGAGGCAAATAAATCATGCCAAAGGCAGTCAAGCATACCAAAGGCAGATAAATCACGCCCGAGGCGGACAGGTTAAACCTAAATTAAGCATCCGGACGAATTCAAAAGATAAGTTGGAACAAAACAGATATAAAGAATCGAAACCCGGAATCATTTGAGCACAGAACAGCGCATATTCAGATATGATTTAGAAAAATCATCATAAGATAAAACGGCATTCATGTCAAAAGAAACTCGCTTCGGATTTCGACATTTTTTCTTTCCTTGACACCCTTATGTCGCAGAATTATCATAATTAATAGGCAGCGGGAAAGGAGGGATCATGAAAACAAAAACACGTTCTATAGAGCAAATTGTAGAAGAACAAGTAAGACGATGGCAGATTGTTCCAAAAGAAGAAAAAAAAGAGAAAGAACGTATTTCTGTCATCACCATTTCCAGAGAACCTGGAAGTGGAGGGAACATACTGGCCAAACAACTCTCCGAGCAGCTTGAATTCGATCTGTTTTACCAGGAATTTATCCATGATATGGCTGAAAGTGCCCGGGTCAGTGTTCGCTTTCTTGAAACGCTGGACGAAAAAGGCGCTTCAGTACTCGAAGAGTGGATATCGTCTCTTGTGGATAAGCGCCACCTCTGGCCGGACCGGTATCTCCAGCATCTTATGAAAATCATTGGTACTATTGGGAAACATGGCCGCGCAGTGATCGTGGGAAGGGGCGCCAATTTTGTTTTGCCTCCCGATAAAAGACTCAGTATCCGCGTTATTGCTCCTTTGGAAACGCGACTAAAAAACGTGTCTCAGGAATATGGTGCGGCCGTGGAAGACACCAAATCTAGGGTTTTGAAAACCGAATCGGACCGAAAGGCATTTGTTAAAAAATACTTCAATGATGACATCGCAAATCCTCTCAATTACGATCTTATTATCAATACCGGAATTTTGAGTATCGATGACTCTGCCAATGCCGTCATAGGGGCCCTGAGCAAGTTAAACAGGGTATAGGTTGATCGAACAATGCCGAGAGCTTGAAATCTTTAAAAACCGCTTTCTCGGCATTGTTTAACAAACATGACCGCTAACACCCATATCTTTCACAAAATTCATCGATGATATCCAAAAACGATTCGGGTAATCTTTTTCTGACATTTGATGTGATTTCTTGGGGAATGCCCTGATAGAATGCCTGGGCAATCCCCCCTGCAATACATGCGATGGTATCGCTGTCACCGCCAAGAGATATTCCTTGCCGAATGGTATCTTCAAAATTTTCTCCTTCTAAAAAGGCGATGATCGATTCCGGAACAGACCCCTGACACGATACATCAAAAGAATAATGCGGCCGGATATCGTTAAGTCTCCGATCCAGATGATAACCAAACCGCTGGCTGATCTCAGCTTTTATGGCCGCCTTGTTTTTACCGGAACGGGCCAGAAAAATCGCCAATGCTACGGCTTGTGCACCTTTGATCCCCTCAGGGTGATTATGGGTGACTTCGGCGCTTTTTTTTGCTTCTTTTAAAACATCTTCTATTGAAGTGAAGGCAAAGCCCACCGGACTGACTCTCATGGCAGAACCGTTTCCCCAACTATTGTAGGGTTTCATATCTGAAGAAAAAATCCACCTGAAAAAGGAAGCGCCATAACCGGCGTGGGGATATGTTGCACCAAATGTCTTGAGAGAGATTGCATAATCAATCCCTCTTAAAATCGAATTGGCAATGGCCACCGTTAAAACGGTATCATCGGTAAATTTAGAATGCCGGCTAAAAAGCGGAAATTGAGTTGACTTTATCACATGGTGCTCAAAAACTGAACCGATAACATCCCCGGCAATTGCCCCGATCATTTTGTCCTCTTTAAAAATATTCGAATATTTGGTTGAAATATTGCCGCTAACCTCTTTTATGCCTTTTGAGCATATCACAAATTCGGAAGTCTAAATATAGGTAGAAGAATCGAGACAACCATCATCTGGTGATACGGTATTTTGGTATCACTGAAAAATCAAGAACTTGATAGCTGTTGGTTATTGCAGATACCACAGGTTCACCCTTCAATTGAATAAACACTTAAAAAATTGAAATAACATCGAACAATAATCTGTCCGATAAAAGTATTTGCTGGGGATCAGGTCGAATCCACCTCAGAACGGATGTGCACATCCCTTTGGGGAAACGGGATCTCAATGCCAGCTTTGGCAAGCTCTTCGAATATGACAAAGTAAAGATTGCTCCGAACCTTACGCCGTGGTGTTTTGCGTACATCAATCCAGACAAGCAGTTCGAAATTAATGGAAGAGTCAGCATATTCCACAAAGCGTACCGCCGGTCTATGAATTTTGTCGACAAGCGGTTCATTTTCTGCAGCCGATAGTAGGATTTTTTCAACTTGATGCGGGTTTGCACTGTATGAGACGCCAACAGGCAGCTCTATTCGGATCAGCGGTGAAGAAAGAGAATAATTCACCATGGTGTTGGAAATAATATTGGAATTCGGCACCAGATATTCAATATTGTCCCGGGTTCGGACCTTGGTGGCCCGAAGATAAATATCTGTTACTTGCCCCATCATGCCTTCCACCTCGATCCAATCACCTTTACGGATTTTTCCGCCAAAAATAATTGTAAAGCCACTGATCACATTGGCGGCCATGTTCTGAAGCCCCAAGCCCACGCCGACGCCGATGGCACCGGCAAACACTAAAAGAAAACGAAGATTGATACCTAAAATGTTAAGGGCGATTAAACATCCGATTCCAAGAGAAGTGAATTTGATGACGGTGTTGATTGCATACCCAAGGCCAGGATCGATGCCAAAAGAAGGGTATATCTTGTAATCAAAATAAGCCTGGACTAATCGGGAAGCATAAACAATTGCAAGTAAGATCAGGATGACTATTATGATTAGCCAGAAGGTGATGGTGGTATCGGCGAGGTGAAAAATTGGAAAAGACATCATACGCTGCAGGGGATATAATAACCCAAGCAGATTAAGAACAATAATCAAGACAGCCAAGAAGGAGGCGTATTTGAGGATTGAACGCAATGCGCCGACGAACCCTCGGGCGTCCTCATCTGTAAGGTCCAGTCTCTGGAACCAGGTGTCCAGAGATCGTTTCACGGTATGATAAAAAAACATAATGAAAACAAATGCAACACCTGTAAACCAGATCTTGACCAGGATCAGGCGGCCTAATGCTCTATATCCGAAGCACCATAGCAGAGCAGCGAGAAATGACACAATTAGCAGAGGGAAATAATATTTTTCCAAAAATCTTCGAAAACTCATATAGCTTGGAATCGGCAGTTCCGGCAACAGTGACATAAAAGCTTTCTTATTGAGAAACAGCATTAACAGTACTGCTGTTATGGAAACCGATATGGCAAAACGCAAAAGCGACAGGACATCTTCTCGTATTTCAAAAGCTTCAGTGGCCCAGTATGCCGCTATTCCAAAAATAGCGTACAACAATGCCAAACGTGTCCAGCGATAAATTGTCCAACCGTATTGTTCAGTGACCTTTAACAGGTTTTGGGTAAGTGATTCCCTTAGCAACCTTAACAAAAGGGCTCCGGCTGCCCATAACCCAAGGAGGCGTCCGATGAGTTGGAACCATGTCGCTGAATAGTCAATCATAGCGTCAATAAGAGAAAATACGCCGAGCAGCAAAAGCGGTATTAGAGCGGAAACCACGACTTTGATACCAGATATGACAAAAGGATAACTAGCTTTCGGAATATACTTGGTCAGAAATTCGACCCGGCGCTCCACCGAGTCCATCACCCGCTGCTGACCCAGCAGACTGTAAAAGACACCGAGAAAAAATACTAATACAAGAATAGATCCGATCACCCCAAGCACCTTACTTTGCTCAATCACAAAACGAGTAAAGATCGGAATCTTATTTGGCAATGACAGTGCCAGTTCGTATAAATAGGAGATAGTATTCAAATTCCATCCGAGAGGAAGGCGCTTAAAAAGCGTTCGAGCTTTCTCCTGAAACTCCTCTTTGACTTTGGCGGCCTCCTGGATCATCACATCGTTCATTTCCTTGGATATGGCAATTGAATTCGTCTTCTTTTTTGTAGCGTCGTCTATTTTATCCTGGGCGTTGGCGTATGGAACCACCATTAAAAAACCCGCGAACAATAAAATTAAACTGATCCTAATAGGTTTCATAATCTAAGTCACTTTATGTTGGCTGAAATTGGACAGGAATAGTTTGTGACCCTAAAACTTCCTGACTCCGGGAGGATAATTCCAAAGTCATCAGCACGACAGTTTATTTTAAAATGCTGCTTAATATTTTAATAATATTAATCGAAATTATCAATTTTTTTTAATGCTTTAGTAATGACGGACCAGTAGCATCAATCAATCGCTTCAATCAATCTATTTCAATTAACGTCAAATGGTTCTGATTATTTATAAAAAATCCATAAAAAAGCAAAAGGGCACACCATCTTAGAGAGATTTGCCCTATCAAAAAAACGATATCAAAATATTTTGTATAACTTAAAAACTTTTTAGAACAACTGAATTCATCAGAACTGTTCTTTAATGATACGTTATTATGTTATCACAGAAAAATCAAGTAATTGATATATGCCTTCAATTGCAGTTATCGCCAGTTTCGAAGGATCAATTAAGAATTGGTCACATACCAGATATAGTATTCATCCGGATTCAGGGATACGTTTTCGCTTATTCCAGGCATTGTTGAACATCACGGGAGCCATCAAATGTTGTGAATAGGGATAATCATCGTTGAGTTTGTTCATCGTCATAAATGTCCATATCTGGGTAATGTACCTTTGCACATTCCTGGCAAATACTATGGCTGAATTCAGCGTCAGAGCGATCTCGAATGTAGGATTCGATCTGATTCCAATAGCCCTTGTCATCACGAATTTTTTTGCAATGTGAGCAAATTGGTAGCATACCACTTAAAATACGGACATCTTCAAGCGTTGCTTGTAATTCTCTGATCAATCGATCTTTTTCCAGTTCAGCGTTTAGCCGTTCAGATACATCTCGAATGAGTCCAATAAATCCTGTAGTGACTCCATCCAGGTCCTGGAGATAATGCACCCCAGTTTCACCAGGGAAGACCTCACCAGACTTTTTGCGATAGTTAACTGTGCGTAAAAAATCTCGAGTCTCACCTGAATTGTTTTTTAAGGCTTCGCCCAATTCAATAAATTGTTGTTCATTTTCATACACGAAGATGGTCTTTTTATCACGAAGATCTTCCTTGGTATAGCCAAACATCTTGGTAAAAGCTCGATTTAGATCAATTATGTTCCGATCAGTATCCGCCACCAGAATAGCATCGCGGATGCTGTTGAACAGACTGAAGTAGCGATTATGACTTTCGATCAGAGAATGATCAAATGCGTTATGCGATTTTCTTATGGTATGTACAAGTTCTTCCCGAATTGGCTCCCGGGCATTCACTCCTGGATCGGCCACTAAAAGACTTTCATAATGTTCGATTTTTCTATTGGCTGCTAATAGAGCATTTCTCATTTCATCCGAAGTTGATTCTTCCAATGTAAGATTCCTTTTTCAATATTCAGGCTTTCTATTTATGCTGATCAGCTGTTATATGTTATTACCTCGGTAAAAACACACTTGTATTTTTGGCAATTATCATTTTAATGCTTCACGGTTAAAATTTGTATCGGTATTCTTAACAAATCCAATCCGTGTATTCTCAAGTTTCGGATAATTATTTGCAAGCTACTTTAAAAGTTCCTTTACGGATTTAATGAGTTCCGGCCAGTCGATCGGTTTAGAGAATGTCTGCTCCGCGCCCAGGTTTTTTGCAAGCTGCAGGTAGCCATCTGGATCATTCCTCCCGCCACCTGAAATTGCAATGATTTTAACATTCGGAAATTCTCTTTTAAGTTCAGTGATCATCTCAAGCCCTTCTTTTTCGGGCATAACAAGATCGGTAATAACAAGATCCGGCCGGGTTTCATGATAAAGTTTTAGCCCTTCTTTTCCATCGCATGCTGCGATAATTTCATATCCACTTCCTGCCAGCTTTTTGATGAACAGTTTACGGATTTCGGATTCATCATCAATCAAGAGGATACGTCCGGTGGTTTGTTCTTGCTGTTGATCATCCAGAACTTCCCGGACTGTTTTAGCCAGATCTGACTTGATGATAGGTTTGTAGGCAAATGCCTTGATGCCGATTGCCGTTGCTGAGTCATCTGAGATTGTTTTGCTGTAGCCGGTGCAAAGAATAACTGGTATATCGGACCGTATTTTCATCATCTCAACAGCCAGCCTATCGCCGGTCATGTTCGGCATGGTCATGTCCGTAATGACCAGATCAAAATCATTCGGTTTTGTTCGGAACAGCTCTAAGGCTTCTATGCTGCTGGTCCTTATTGATACGGTGTATCCAAGTCTTTCAAGAGTCTGGCCTCCCATTTTTGCTATGGGGACTTCATCGTCCACAAATAAGATCCGTTCTGCACCTGTTGGGAGCGTTTCTGATTGATATGGGTGGTGCTCCTGGCGCTTTATGGCTACCGGCAAACAAATTGTAAACAGCGTTCCTTGACCCGGTTTGCTGTCAACCGAAATCCTTCCGCCATAACGCTTAACGATACCATGGACCATGGCAAGCCCCATACCGGTTCCTTTTCCCAGGCCTTTGGTCGTGAAATAGGGATCGAAAATGAACCCAATGATTTCAGGAGCAATCCCTGCGCCGGTATCCGATACCTTTATTTCAATGTAGTTCCCCGGATTTAAATCCAGCTTCTCCCGGGTTACGCCCCTATCCATCACGACGTCTTTCAGGCTGAACTCAAGAATACCGCCGTTATCCTCCATGGCATGCGCGGCATTGGTGAACAGATTCATCAGAACCTGGTGAACCTGCGTGGCATTCCCCATGATCAAAGCGTCGCTTTGGATGGTTTGCTTGATTTCAATGGTGGTAGGTATAGAGGATCTGATAAACTTAAGCACTTCTGTTGCAACCATATCGACCTGGATCGGTTTTAATTCCTCCTCTGATTGTCGTGCAAAAACCAGTATTTGGCTGACAAGGTCCTTGGCCCGTTTTCCTGCCGTATATATCTCTTGAAGATTGTCTTCAAGGTGAGTTCCTTTTTCAACCTCGTCAAGCGACAGTTCTGTAAATCCTATGACCGATGTCAGGATATTGTTAAAATCGTGGGCGATACCCCCGGCAAGGTTGCCGATGGCTTCCATTTTTTGGGCTTGGAGTAGCTGGAATTCGAGCCGCTTTCTTTCCTTTTCTGCCAGCTCTCTTTCCGAGATATTTCGCATGGAACCGACAAGCCTTATGGGATTACCCTGTTCATCCCTGATCAATAAAACAGAAATCGAACAAGGACGTTGGGAACCATCTTTGTCTGTTAGATAAATTTTATAGTCGTTAACTTTTCCTTTGTCTAAAATCAGTTTTAAAAATTCATCCCTATCTTTGGGATTGGTATAAATATCATATAATGATTTTCCGACTAACTCCTTCCTTTTGTATTGAGAAGCGCTCTCAATTGAAGGACTGATTTCCAAAATAGTACCGTCTATGCTTGTTTCGAAATAGACATCTTGTATATTCTCAAATATAGTACGATATTTTTCCTCACTCTTTAGAAGCGACTCCTCCGCCCGTTTACGCTCGGTGATTTCTTTCCTTAATCCGATATTAGCCTTTTCCAGGTCCAATGTCGTATTAGCCAGAATGATGGCTTGGCTGCGCGACTTGATTAAAGACAATACCATACCAAATAACAGCAGGCTGATGGTGATGCCAAGCAATAAGCTGAAATTCGTTAAGCCTGGGACGATGTTTTCTTCGAAATATTTTGAGGAAACGAAAGATAACAGCCAGCGATGGCCGGCATATTCCAGGATGGATTGGTGAGTGGCAAAATTGCGATCTTCAAGGTGGTTGTGAAGTTCTTCCGCGGAATCGCTGCGATATTGCAGGGTTTCTTTAAGCGGCTTATCACCATCAAAAATCTGAAGTTCAACGTATTCCTCCTTTTCGAGCAGAATGCCCTTAATGAAATCATTCATACGAAAAGGGCTGTAAACATATCCCATTAACGCCTTACGCCTCTGTTCCGGGGTTTCCAGCGGCTCTCCTTTGCGGTAAACCGCCAGGTAAATGAGAAAGCCCGACTGTATGTCATTGGCCGTTTCCTGGAGTAGGGTGACCTTGCCGCTCAAGGCTGCTATTCCGGTGTCACGAGCTCTGATCATGGCTTCTTTACGGGTGGGTTCGGAAAACATGTCATAGCCAAAAGCCCGCTGATTTCGCCAATCAAAGGGCTCTATGAAGATTATCGAAGTATATTCCGGCCGATCCCCGTCAGGTTTGATAGTGTATTGAGGAAAACCCTCGCCGCGAATCTGACGAAGGTGAGCCGCCTTTTCAGAAGGAAGAATTCGTTTGGCAAAGCCGACCCCTTGAATTCCCGGATAATATTGATTAATCTGCAACTTCGTTACATAGGTCCGCCAATCCTCCCGAGTGACTTCGTCGGAAGTTGCAAAAAGACCGCTCCCCCCTCGGAGCAGAAATTCATAGGCCTGGAGGCGCTCGTAAATCCCTGTTTCTATTGTCTTGACCCGAAAATCAAAGCGCGCTTGAGTTCTTTTGGTTGCTTCGCCCCTGGCGAAATACCAGGCGTTGAAAGTGATCAGTAAAGACGCCAACAGAACAATCCAGGCGCCCCATATGCCCATAAAGCCAGGGTGAAAAGCCGAAAATATACCAGACGTCCGAGTGAAAATGTGACCAGGCAGTTCCGGTGTATTTTTATCTTGCATCATCGGTCCTCATCTTTTTCAATCCGCATTTCGTAATCAAAGGATTTCCTTTATCCCGGCCAGGATGGCTCTTCCTCTACTCTCCTTTCTGCAGCATTTACTCTTTACCCAATAAGGCGGATTCTCATTGGAAGCTTAACAATGATTCGATTGATCCAGCGACGGGACCGCGAACCTTAACCGGTCCACGGTTGAAACTATGGTTGAAAATCAACATCCGAGCGTTCATACATTCTTGCATCATCCTTTATCTATTAGCCATCACTTTCAGATTTTGCTTTGAACCTGTATCCTACAAAACGATTTTCATTTCAGAGTTCGTTTTTGATCTTTTTCACTCTGCGATTTGCGCGCAACTTTATTGATAACACTGTAAAGCGCTTCCGGCTTTATCGGTTTGGACACATAATCATCCATGCCCGCATCGATGCACTTTTCCCGATCCCCAGTCATGGCGTGAGCCGTCATGGCAATAATTGGGATGTGGGACGTCCGGACCTTTGAGTCACATCTTTCAAGCATAAGATCCCGAATGGCGCGGGTGGCTTCAAATCCACCCATTTGCGGCATCTGGATATCCATGAGGATCAGATCGAAATCACCCTTTTTAAATGCCTCAACAGCCTCTATGCCGTTCGATGCCAGGGTAACCCGATGTCCTCTTGTCTCCAAAAGTCTTATCGTTAGGGTCTGGTTTATCAAGTTGTCTTCAGCCAGCAGAATATTAAAACTTTCTCGCTCTTCATAAACTTTGTGGCGAGTGATAACCGTCGGCATTTCTTCTGGGCGAAGCCCCATGGTCAACATGATGGCATCAAATAGGTCCGATTGCTTTATGGGTTTGGGCAAATACCCTGAGATGCCGATCTCTCTGCAGCGATCGGCGTCACCCCTTTGCCCTATGGAAGAAAGCAAGATAATTCTTACGTCTTTTCCCGAAGGAGCGTCCTTGATTATTTTGGCGACATCATAGCCATCTAATTCGGGCATCTGAATGTCCATTAAAATCAATCGATACGGCGTTCCGGAAGCAAAAGCCTTGTTGTAACGATCAAGCGCTTCCTTACCACTGGCTGTAATCGTTGGAACGAGACCCCAGGATGTTGTCATTTTCTGGAGCATAATACGGTTGGTGGTGTTGTCATCCACAATGAGAACCTGCATTCCCGAAAGATCCTGCGGTTTGGGACGCGGGACTCGGATGTCTTTCGAGCGGCTGAGTTTAAAGCAAACAGTGAAATGGAAAATGCTGCCCGGACCCCCTTTGGATTGGTGATTGATGATTGACGATTGATGATTGTTCGGGCTCTCCACCTGGATCGCTCCACCCATCATCTCAACAATCTGTCTGGTTATGGATAATCCCAGACCCGTGCCGCCGTACTTTCTCGTGACGGAGCGATCCACCTGTTCGAAACTTTTGAAAATTGAATCCAGCTTGTCCTGAGGTATACCGATGCCGGTGTCCGATACCATGAAATGGAGTTTCACCGAATCGTCCGACTCGGATTCCATTTCAACCCGGATCGCAATTTCGCCTTCCTCGGTAAATTTAAGAGAATTCCCCGCTATATTGACGATAATCTGGCGCAGCTTACCCGGGTCGCCGATTAAAGCGGTGGGCACATCCGGCAGGATGTGACAGACCAACTCCAAACCCTTTTCCTGGGCCTTCAACGCCAGAATGTCGACAGCATTTTCAAGTGTGACGCGCAGGTTAAAATCGATCGCTTCCAGCGCCATTTTACCGGCTTCGATCTTGGAAAAATCCAGGATGTCATTGATCAGTGCCAGTAGTGAATCTGATGACATCTTTGCCATTTCCAGATATTTACGCTGCTCTCCGGTCAGATCGGTGCCCAGGACCAGTTCTGTCATGCCGATGATACCGTTCATGGGCGTGCGGATCTCGTGGCTCATGTTGGCAAGAAACTCACTTTTTAAACGGTTGGCTTCTTCAGCTGTTTCCTTGGCTTTTTGCAAATCCTCTTTGGCTTGCTTCCGTTCGGTGATGTCTCTAAAAAGACCTATGAGATGCGTTTTTCCAGCCAGTGTTGCAAGAGAAGTGTTAACGTCGGCATAAAAAACACTGCCGTCTTTTCTTTTCACCGGAATACCTTCAGCCAGTACGATCTCTCTTCTTGCTTGTCTCTCAAACTGTCCTATAACATAGAGTAACTCCTCCTTGGGATGAATGTCTTTGATATTTAAATTTTTAATCTCTTCAAGGCCATAACCTAACATTTGACAGATTGCATTATTGCCGATATAAAATTTTGTTGTCGCCTCATCTGTCAGAAGTATTCCGTCGCTTGCATTATCAAATATGGCTCTAAAGCATGCCTCTGCATCCCGCAGTGCCCCCTCAGCCGATTTAGTCCACTTTATGGTAAAAAAAGCAACCAGGACCGATATGAGGACACCCAATAGCAAAAACAAGACCACAGTCACATCCAGCCTTGAATGTGCTTTTTCAGCTTCATGAATAAAATCCGAAGCTTTTTTTCTCGCGTAAGTTGTTAGTCCAAGCATTTTTGCTTCTAATAGGGCAACATGACGGGTTCCTTTTCCGATTGCAATGGCGGCAGCTATTTCTTTTTCACCTCGACTAACAGATTCGAAAACTTCTTCTCGAATCGGCCGCCAATTTCCAAATACTATTCGGGCTTCATTTTCAAACATCTTGCCTTCATTACCTATTATCATCTCCTTTATTATATCAAGATACTTGTAGACTTGTCTTTCCTGCTCATTAATTGCCTTAATAGTACGGTTGATTTCTGATTGTGAATTCAAAAGTACCACATCCTTCATGTTTAGGTTCATTTTCAAAATAGAAATATTCGATTGAAGGGCTGCGTTTGATACGACTAAAGGGTGATTATAAATTGTGTGGGTCAATTCGGAAACGGTATGGATACCATAAAAAACGTACAGCCCAAAAAATACAAATATCAGAACCAATATGATAAAAGCCAATATCAACCTTCGTATAATGTTGATCTGTTTTGGTTTATCCATCGCGCGATCCCTTCAATAAATAATTTTCGGCCAAAATAAAGAAAATGTACACCGTGTATGCCAATGTTTGATTCAACAATACTTGCATTATCATTAATCTATTAGTTATCACTTTCAGGTTTTGCTTTGTATTGGTATCCTTGAAAATTTCCTGCCGTATATACTCCAGGTTCGGATAATGATTGTTGAGTTCACTTTGATAAATTGGGTTGCTATACTCATAATATATTTAGCCCTGCAAAATCTGTGCAAAACCAAATGATTAATCATGGGTAAACCCCCGAATAAGCCAGAGATCGCTGGTTTCAAATTGTTAGAAGTCCGGCCGCTATGGATTTTTTAGTAAAAATCGATAATAAAGGGAGTCGTCGCTATGGAACAATTTCCATAGATTTTTAGAATCGTTCATTTACCTTCAGCACTTCGTTATGGAAAAAGGGGTTTCGCAATAGAGGTAAAGGAATTGATTGAAGAGAATCTTGAGCGTAAAATCATTTGCGAGTGTGAATTAACAAATGACGTTGAGTCCAATAGACGCGCTTGACTACAGAGGAACTTTGGTATTGATTTCGGCGAGTCAGGGTGTGATGATATGTAGGTAGAGTCACATTTCTATATGAATACAATTGGTTGGAGATACATTAAAACTACTATGGAAATCAAGCGTGAAAAAATTTGATATCTTGCAAGTATCTGGGTTTACTATGCATTGTGATAAGACAATCTCGTATCTCCAAAATGATGTACCTTAATTTTTCGATCATTTTACAAGAAAACCATTTTTTTTACTCATTCCAAATTGTTGTGATATGTTCAATTCCAGGTGGCAGGTAATAGAAAAGAATCATTGGGTAATCAGACGATCGAGAATCAGCCCGTGAAAACTTTCTTTTCCAGGAGAGGAGAAGAACCAACCCAGATGGGTAAGGCATAGGAGACAGACGGCCACCCGCCAGCGATACCCTGAAAACCAGCTGAATTCATCTGACGGCGGACCCACATGGCCGCATCCCTGGACAGCGGTAAAACATCCGATTTCAAAGACAATGCCATGAGGATTGGCAAACGTATGCTGGTGGGACCCCTGGACGCTGATGCGGTCCTCAGGGCTTGCAAGGATGTTTCGGCATTGACGGCAGCGGATATACTCCTCTTGCTCCAGTATTTCTGCTTCGGTTTCATCTTCAACCACACTTACAGGCATCTCATCGTTTTGATTTTCAGGTGGAACACGAAACAGATAAGAGAAAGCCGGATAATATGGGGTCATTTTTATTCTTCTTTGGATTTAGTTCAGGTTGCCATTTACCGGTATATTGGGTTCAATTTACAATGTTTTTGGATGGATTTCAATATGGTGTTTCCTATTCACTCAATTTTATCAGCTTGGTTGAGCATTATGTCCTTTATCCGGGAAACGTTTTTATAATCCCCTTGAAAATACATCCATTCTATATTAATGTGGACGAATCTGAATACATTTAGATAAGGCTTAATAAAGGACATTGCCAGAAATGAACACACCGACGATCGTTGCAACACTATTAATATTCTGGCTGGTCATGGGTTTGGGTTTTCTTGCTAAATATGTTACCGTTCGGAAAAAAGGGAAGACATTGTATGAAGCCTGGACCTCTTATGAAGGATTGTTGTTTATCTCAAGCATCGTTATACCACTTTTAATATTGCTGTATAGATCTTTAATGGGTTAACATTCATCATTAACCTCATTGATCTCTTGGTCATCATCGTCGGGTAATTCCAGAATTTTTGCAGTTGATTCCAACGGCAGTTCCTCCACCGCCTTCAACCTACGCGCCATGGCGCGGGTTCTTACATTGGTCTGGTCTATGGTATTCGAAGCGGTATTCAATTGCCTCTTGACCTTGCTTAAAACATCTCCGAATTTTCCAAATTCTGTTTTGACTGCCGCAAGGATTTTCCAGACTTCACTGGATCGCTTTTCAATGGCCAATGTACGGAAACCGATGCGCAAACTGCTCAAAATTGCCGACAACGAGGTGGGCCCTGCAATCACAATCCGATAATCCTGCTGAATTTTTTCTACCTGACCCGGTTGCCGAAGGATTTCTGCATAAAGCCCCTCTGTCGGCAAAAACATGATGGCAAAGTCAGTGGTTTTCGGCGGTTCGATATATTTATCACGAATCTCTTTTGCAGAACTGTGAACGGCGCGGATGAGCGCAGCCGTAGCCCGCTGTACGGCATCGACGTCGGCAGCATCGGCAGCCTCCACAAGCCGGAGATAATCTTCCTGGGGAAATTTTGAGTCAATGGGCATCCAAACACAGGATTCAAGATAATCGTCTTTTCCGGGCAAGCGCACGGCATATTCAACACTCTCTTGCGATCCGGCTTTAATATTTACATTTTTATCATATTGATCCGGAGTCAATATTTGTTCTAAAAGTGCACCGAGTTGGACTTCTCCCCAAGTACCCCGTGCTTTAACGTTTGTGAGCACTCTCTTTAAATCACCCACCCCTGTGGCGAGATTTTGCATTTCTCCAAGTCCATGCTGAACGGCTTCGAGGCGTTCACTGACAAGCTTGAAGGATTCTCCAAGTCGTTTTTCAAGGGTGCTTTGAAGTTTCTCGTCCACCGTCTGGCGCATTTGATCGAGTTTTTTTTCATTACTTTCCTGCAAATATTTTAGCTGTGTGTCGATGGTGCTTCGAAGTTTTTCGATGCCTGCTGTATTCGACTCGGTGAGTTCCTGAATACGTTTGGCAATGGATTCAAGTTGATCGTTTTGTGATTTACCCATTTCACCGATGGCTTTCACCATGGTGTCCACGATATTCTTTTGACTTGCCGATACTTCTTCTCTCAGATCCCTTGCTCTCTTTGCGGATTCTTCGCGGCCGAAACGCAATTCATCGCGGACCGCCTGTTCAATTTTGGAACCCTTATTTGATTTCATCCGTATCAGTGCGAAAATCAACAGCAGTGCACTGATGGCCAGTAGAATAAACCGCGTCCATATGAGTATATCCGTTTTGATAGAGAATCCTCCGTTTTAAGAAAACGAGCTTAGCGTTTTGCAAAAGATTTAAATTAGCAAATGGGTAGGTTTTAAAACAGGTTCTTATAAAAAATAGTATAAAACATTACCAGGAAAATCAACCTTGAAACACGTTCGACTGCACAATGCCGGTAACCGATAATTTTCGATGCAACACCGGAAGAACGCTGAGAGGCGATTTTCCAACAGGGCTGGAACTAAAGGGGCAGTTGCGGCGGATGGATCGGTATGGTCAATGGAAAAGCGG
Organism: uncultured delta proteobacterium; assembly: GCA_963731025.1. Taxonomy (GTDB): domain Bacteria; phylum Desulfobacterota; class Desulfobacteria; order Desulfobacterales; family UBA11574; genus UBA11574. Next base: position 81,591 of record CAVSVL010000010.1, read on the forward strand.
TAAAAAACGTTTAATGGGTTTGACTAAATACAGACCAACAAAAAACAGATATCCCACCAAATCATTTGGCTGGTTAGGAAATAATCTGCTGAACCTTCCTGTTTACTCAAAAAGAAAATAAGGTTCTTTACCCTTCTTTTCATTTAACATGTCACGTATTTTTCGCAATGTGTCCGAATCGGCCTGATGAATTAATCTTGCAAGTTTACCACGTTCATCTGACATGTCTTCGGTTATATCTTCTTTACCTTCCCACGCTACCCCCAAAATTTTACACGTTGTTTTAATCAGGTTGGTTGTGGAAATCGGTTTATCCAAAACAACTCTTGGGCGCACATTCGCCGTCAAGGCCATAAATTCCTTAATTTGGTCGCTACCCATGTCATCACGGGCATGCGCAGTGATGATAATAATGGGCAATTTGGCCCACTTTTTCTGTTTTCTCAGCTCTCGAATAACTTTGATCCCGGGCATTCTCGGCATGATCATATCAAGGGTCATTAAATCAGGAGAAAACGCTTCTACCTTTTCTAAGGCATCTACGCCGTCAAAGGCTGTCTCGACGTTGAAACCGGCATCTTCTAAACAGGCTGCTAAAAAATTACGAACATCCGGTTCATCATCTACAACCAGAATTCTTTTTTCAGATGCTTGTGCCATTTTTTTGATCTCCTTTATTTTTAGTATTAGTTATTTTTGGTAAACGCCTTCTTGGAAGTCTGATACTAAACGTTGTTCCTATTCCGGGCTTGGATTTCAAGGCTATCGTTCCACCATGCTCATGGACAATTTGCTTGGTCATCAACAATCCCAAGCCGGAGCCACCCAAACCTTTTGTGGTAAAAAAAGTTGTAAAAACCTTACGCTTTACCTCATAGTCCATACCGCATCCGTTGTCAGTCACTTCATATACAATCGTACTATACTCTTCAAAAGTTCGAACCGTTACATAACGCGAATTTTCGTCACTTATCTGACAGGCATCTATAGCGTTGCCCACAAGATTTGTCAGGCATTCGTGCATGCTTTCAAAATCAATGGGAGCTGGAGCGATATCACCTATTTTTTCGTAGTTAAGCGTTATTCCCAGTTTTTCGGCTTTTACGGCATATAAATCGACAACTTCTTTTGCGATTTCAGCAGGATCACAAAGTTTGGCTTGGATTTCACGGCCTTTGGAAAAGTTTAAAAATGCTTTGACAAATACGGAAACCCGTTCGATGTTCCGTGCCAACATTTCCATGCCTTTTTGAATTCGGTCGATTTTTCCTTGTGCCAAACCTGTTTTCAGCATATACATGCCGCCTTCAAGGGCGGTATTAAGATTCTTAATGCCATGAGCCAGTCCGGCAACCGTTTGTCCTACAGCCGATAGGCGTTCAGCTTCAAGCTTTTCTCTTTCTAGCTGTTTGATTTCCCTTAGATCCTGAACTGAAAAGGCCATACCGATTGATTTGTCATCAACCATCAGCTTGTTGCCCACCAGACGTACCGGAAAAGGATCGCCGTCAATTGTTTTAACCTCCGCTTCCGGCAGATAAACAGGTTCGCGCTGGTCGAACACTTTGGCCAGAAAATCTTTAGGGAGCATGGCGGTAAAATTTTCTCTCGAAACCACTTGATTATCCTTGATATTAAAAAATTTTCGAGCTGCCGAATTGAAAACAGTCACTTTTCCTTTTTCATTCACCGCAAAGATGCCGTCCATAGATGTTGAAATGATGGTATTCAGATACGTATTCGCAAATTTCAATCCATCCTGCAGTTTCATCGTTTCTGTAACGTCAACCGCCATTTCCATTACAACATCAAAACTGCCGTCTTTGCGTTTCAGCGGTACGGTGATCACATGCAAATGAAGGGGTTGTTCTTCTTTGGATTTCCAAGCGTGATACCCGGTGTGTATTTGGCCGTCTTCGAACGTTTGTCTGGCCGTACATTCACTGCATTTGTGTTTCAATCCTTTGAGCGTTTCGAAACAGAATTTACCCTCCGGATTTCCAAGGGAACTCCGAAGTCGTTTATTCGCCTTTACGATTCGAAAATTTCTGTCAATGAGTAAAATGTTACATGGAACCTGGTCAAAGAGAATCTGATGTTCATCTCGAATCTGGGTTGCTTCGGTAATGTTGGTGAAAATATGGACAATGTAAGGAAAATTACCATCTTCGTCCACGATAGGCGTTGATGCTGTAAGTAATTTATATGCCGGCCGTTTATGTCATATCCCACTTCTTCGTTTACACGGGGAGTGCCGTCTATAAAGGTTAATGTGCTTTCACAGTGAGCGCACATTTCATTTTCGCTTTTGTAAGCGTTGTAACATTTCCGGTTTTTCCAATCCCCGAACAATTGTTCAAACGTGGTGTTGGCATAAACCAGATTAAACTCCGGATCGATGATGGCAATTCCCAAAGGGATGGTTTCAATCAATTGTAAATTCACCCATCTTTCAAGATCGGAAGCCGATGCATTTTTTGTTGTTTTTTTTGTCATTTGACTGGCTGATAAATATGTTTTTTTATCTTCAACGGGCGGTTGTTCAAATGAACTTTTTTGAGCGCTTATGGAAACCTTTTTTATTTAGATTCATTTATAACAAAAAAAATTTAAAACACAAGAAATACTTTTAACTGATTGATATTTAGTCATATTTAGATTGAATGTGATCAACCAAAAAATTTTTGCTTGACAACATATCTTTTTAAACATTATATCATACTAAAATTATATATATTAGCCTAATATATATTTCAACCATTATTTTTAGCCACATGAAACTTACCAAAAAAACCCGCTATGGAACGCGCTTGCTGCTCGATTTGGCCCAACATCAGCACAAAGGTGCGGTTCAAATGAGGGACATTTCAATTCGACAGAATATTTCCGTTAAATATCTCGAGCAGATCATCCGGCCTCTTAAAAAAGCCGAGTTGGTGAAGAGCTTCCGGGGACCTAAAGGGGGTCACATGCTGGCAAAAAAACCGGAAAAAATTACCTTGGGAGACATTACACGGCTGTTTGAGGATCAGCCTGAACTTGTTGACTGTATCAGTGAACCCGAAACTTGCTCAAAGAGTGACGATTGCGTGGTTCGACTGGGTTGGCAAAAAGCCACTATCGCACTTTACAAAGAATTAGACGCCATTTCCATCGCAAATCTGTTGAAAAGGAAAAAAAGTCGATCACTTAATTCCTTCCGACCGATGTTGTCTGACAACCGCGATGATTTGGGCTTTGATCGAAAAGAAATATCATTTAAGGAGGTTTATATGAAAAAAATTGTTATTTTAGGTTCAGGTGCCGGTGGAACGATGATCGCCACCAAGCTGCGCAAGGAGTTAATTAATGGGGAATGGCAGATTACGGTCATCGACAAGGACCCGCTCCACCATTATCAGCCCGGATGGCTGTTCATCCCTTTTGGGATTTATCGGCCTGAGGAATGTGTCAAGCCTAAAGCTGATTTCATTCCGTCTCGACATCAATTTTGTTGTTGACGAGGTTGTCAATGTCGACCACGATAAAAAGCAGGTCAAGACAAAATTGGGGCACTACGATTACGACTGGCTGGTCATTGCAACAGGCTGCAGGACCGTGCCGGAAGAAACCGACGGCTTGATGGATGACTGGAGAGGCGACGTACATGACTATTACTCGCTGGATGGTGCCATAGCACTTTACAAGAGATGGAAATTCTTTAAAAAAGGGAGGGTGGTGCTCAACATTGCCGATATGCCCATCAAATGCCCTGTCGCGCCTCTGGAGTTTGTTTATCTTGCGGACTGGTTTTTTAGAGACAATGGCGTTCGTGACAACATCGAAATAGAATTGGTCACGCCGTTGGGTGGCGCTTTCACTAAGCCCGTGGCGTCAAAGGTCCTTGGGGATGTCTGCGGCAAAAAGAACATCAAAATCACGCCCAACTGGGCGATTGACCATGTAAACGCCGGTAAAAAGACCATCGAATCCGTGACGGGCGATGAGATTCCCTATGACCTTCTTATTTCCATCCCGCTGCACTCCGGCGCAAAGGTGATCTCAGACAGCGGTCTCGGCGACCCCATGGGATTTGTCAATACCGATAAAGGCACCTTGAAGGCGGAAGACTTCGACAATATTTACGTGATCGGCGATGCAACCAATGTACCCACCTCCAAGTCCGGCGCGGTAGCGCACTACGAATCCGACATCGTTGTAGAAAACATCCTTCTGGAGATAGAGGGGCAAGAACCAAGACCCGCTTATGACGGGCATTCAACGTGATTTATAGTCTCGAGCCATGGTATGGCTTATCTGATCGATTTCAGTTACGACACGGAGCCCCTTGCCGGAAAGTTTCCCTTCCCCGGTCTTGGGCCCTTTTTCTCTTCTAGGTGAAAGTCAATCGAACTATATGGGCAAAATGATGTTCAAGTGGGTATACTGGAACATGATGTTGAAGGGTTTTGAATTGCCGCTTGAACCCCAATTCAACATGGCCGGCAAGTTGCGTCAAAGTTTCTAAAAAAGGAGGCACCATGACAAATGAAGAATTGATTCTTGAGCGACTGGATCGCATTGAAAGCCGGATTGCCCCTTTGTCTGAAAACGCCATGAGGATGACGGAATTTAAAAATGATTTGATGGCAATGGCGCAACCGGTTTCCAAATCGTTAATCAATGATCTTGAAAAGTGTAGAGTCCGCTTTTCAGTTGGAAGATCTGGGGGCCCTGACCAAGCGGATGCTCAGAAGTGTCAAACACATTATTTATGCGTTGGATCAACTGGAAAATGTTATCGACTTTGTCACAACCATAGAACCCGTACTTAGGCTGACGGTTCCTCAACTCATCGCGTATCTGAATGGTTTGGAAGAAAGAGGTGTTTTCCGCATCATTAAGGCGACGTATGATATTCGGGCCAAGATAGCGACAGCTTATACCGCTGAGGACATCGAGCAAATCGGAGACGGTCTTGTCGCCTTGCTCGGCGTCGCCAAAAAGCTTTCCGATCCCCAGCTCGCAACGTTGCTGGAAAACCTCGCCGAAGTAGGTGCAAGCGTGGATCTGACCAAAAGTAAAGATGTCGGTCCATTCGGGTTTTTCTCTGCCTGTTCAGGACCGGAAAGCAAAAGAGGCCTTGGTGTTTTATTGGAGTTGACCAAAGCAATGGGTGATCTGAAAACCAGTAGCCTTACATCTCAGCCTGAGCAGTAAGGGGCGGACAAGCCCGCAAAAGGCGGACAAACCTCATGGTCAAAGGATCGTAAAGAAAGAACAAAATTGAAGCCTCTCCGCCCTAAAAGGCGGAGGTTTTGCCTTACGGCAGTGCTTCGCGTCCGGATAGGGGTTTTGGTTAATTTAATATAGCTCCCTTCACCCCGTCCTAACGGAAATGGCTTGCAGGGAGCTTTTTATTCATTTTGGCTGTCTAATGTTACAAAAAAAGTGTAATTATCGAGGACTTCTTCCCTGCCGGGTCGGTTTGACAATAATTCACTGTAAAAATCTTCCAGCTGCCGTACGATCCGCTTAAGATTTTCGATGCTTATCAATTGCGCAATATCTTTGATTGAATCCTTGTGCTCCGGAGGTTGATCTTCAAGAATTTCATATGCGTCTTCAAATTCATCTGCCGCAAGCTGTGACGTCAAAATGATGTAATCATCCACCTGACGTTTCGAATCCTTCATTTCCGGTCTTGTAAGGAGAGAATCTTTCATGGTTTTTCCAATCAAAAACATGATATCCTTTACTTCTTGGGCTTTAAAGCCGTTCATATACCGTTTGAAAGCAATTTCTCTGGCATAGATCGGTATGATGGACCTGTCCCTGCTTCTAACTGTAGCGGCAACCAGTTGATAGTTTAAAGTAATATACCATTTGAGAAGTTCAGGATACATCTTCGAATAATTTGGAAAACGGTGTTCATTTTCCGGCTTTATCACTTCTTCTATAATTTTATCGACCAAGGATTCACGCAACTCACTGAGAATATCGTAAATCTCAGTACTTTTTCTGAATGCAACTTTCTTAATAAGGACTTCATTACGAAATGTCCAATTGTTTGGATGACTGTTCATTTTTTCAGTCAAAAACAATAGCCGCCTCAGTATATGATAACGTGGTGTCGGTTTCCAGTTCAAAGCCTTGTATGTTGCGGAAGCATCCACAACCAACTTTTTGTCGATATACCCTGCCATCCATGGTTGCTCTAATGTTTTTTTCCCATTAAGCCAACCCAAGAACGAAATGACAATCAAACCCAGCGCAGCTGCGGGTTTAGGCATTCGAAAGGGCTTAATATCACCTCCGAAATAGTATCTTGTAGCCGTTTTAAAAAGTTCATTGTGTGATACGCTTCCTTGAGGACTGGCGATATACACTCCAAATTTCGGCAGAGTGTCGCTGATCTCGATAATCCGAAGAAAGAGTTTAATAACATCTTTGATATGGATATAAGGTATGGCGGATTCTCCCCGGCCGCTCAGAATTTTTGACGTAAGCCTATTTCCAGACAGCCAGTAATTCAGAAGCATGTACAGCATAGGATATTCACACCAATCACTGTATACGGCTGCAAGCCGGACAATTGAACATGGAAAGACTTTCGCATATTTTTGTAATGACTTCTTCTTCTCTTCTTTTGCACCGCGCATAAGGAAAATCCGCATCAATAGGACTCTTTTCAGTCAATACATTATTGAGGGCAGGGAATTTACAGGCGGCCACCGAACTGGAAAAAATAAAACACTTAATTTCCAGCGATTTTGACATATCAAGAACATAGCGTGTGCCGGTCACATTAATCTGCTCATATGCAGGATTTTCTTTCATGGTGAAGTCGTAATACCCGGCCAGGTGCAAAACATATTCCGCCCCACCATGATCTTTGATATACTTGAAGGCATTCAGTAAATTTTTTTGGTTTGTTATATCCAACTGAAGCCAATGTATATTCTTATGATACGGTATGCCCACCTCTTTTTGGCTGCGGCGTGCAATGCAAAACAGGCGGAATTTTCCAGATACGGCGATGACAAAATGCCTTCCAATAAAACCGGATGCTCCGGTAACCACGATCCCCGGTAATATTTCACTCATTTTTCACACCCAATGCTGCAAGTTTTTTAGAACGAAGATAGTGCTGAAACGCCAAAAAAATCATCAGTCCCATCACACCGTCGCCGATTCCGGATAAAAAGACAATCCATTTAAATTCAGCGGCAAAACAGTACATCATCAAAAAGAACGTTGCCACCGCCTTTACGAAAATCGAAAATACAATGAAATGATGATATTTTTCAATATGGATAGCTCCCATTAGATAGACAACGAACATGAGAAGATGAAAAACACCGCCCTGGGCAGGAAAAAAATGGTCACAATCAGGATTGAACCCTGCAAACTTCATAAGGACGGCGGGTTGAGCAATCAATATTAGACCAATTGCGAGGGTATGGATTGCTACCAACACCTAACACCGTTGAAAGCAGCTTGTCAGGATGATTAAATAATACTTTTTTATAGTCACCATGCATAGGGTTCTATATTCCAATAAAATTAAAAGCACGCAAATCATAATTATGTATATTTATTCTATGCCATAAGACCTCAATTTTCTTCGAAGAGTGTTCAAGCCGATGCCAAGAAGTTTTGCCGACTGGGATTTGTTCCCACCTGTCCGTTTATAGACATCAAGAATGTGAGATTTTTCGATTTGTGCAAGGGGCGCAATTTTTTCAGATGCCGGAGCGGTCAGGCATTTTGAAATGGATTTGCGCTGTTTTAAATGTGCAGGAAGGACATCGGATGAAATAGGTTTTCCCTGTGCCAGGTTCACTGCCGACTGAAGGATCGATTTAAGTTCCCGAATATTTCCTGGATAGTCATATTCCATGAGCAAGCATCTGGCGTCTTCGTCAAAGGCGGCTTCTTTTTTCGTGTACTCTTTTATAAATTTATCTGCCAAAAGTTGAATATCCTCTTTTCTTTCCCTCAAAGGCGGCAGATGAAGCCATCCACCCCTGATACGGTAATATAAATCTTTGCGAAAAGCCTTTTTGGCCATAAGTTTTTCCAGATCCTCATTGGTGGCGGCAATGAATCGAACATCTGCTTTTTGCTGGTTGCTCGTTCCCAACTTAAAGTATTCTCCATCCTGTAAAACGCGCAACAGCTTGCCCTGAAGTTCAGGTGCCAGGTTGCCGATTTCATCCAGAAAAAGTGTTCCGTGATGACTATATTCCAGATAACCCTTACGGCTGTCTTCAGCACCTGTGAACGCACCCTTGGTGTGACCGAAAAATTCCGCTTCGAACAGGCTGCCGGTGAGCGATGCCATGTTGACCGGTGTAAAGGGAAAACGCGACCTGGGGCTGGCGGCATGAATGGCCCGCGCAAGAAGTTCTTTACCGGTTCCGCTCTCACCTGTAATTAAAAGCGGAACATCACTTCCGGCATGAAGTTCCGCTTCCTTTAAGATTCTTAATACTTTTGGAGAGCGTGTAAGAATCGGTTTAAAAGGTTCGGCATTTTTAAGTCGGGGCAGGGTCCGGCTTTTACCGATATCCAGAATGTCCATAAGTCTCTTTTTTTCCAAGACCCGCTTCATCGAAAAAATAAGATCTTCCTGGGATACCGGCTTTAAAAGATAGTCATATGCCCCTTTTTTCAGACATTCTACGGCAATTCGGGCTTCGTTAACGGCGGTGACCATAATACACTCTGTTCTAGGGCTTATATTTTTTATGATTTCAAGAAGATCAAGTCCGTCTATGCCCGGCATGGTCATGTCGATCAGGGCAATATCGAAATCTTCTCCTTTTTCAAATAGGGATGCGACGTTTAACGGGTTGTCTTCCGTTCGAATATTTTTAAAACCCGAATTCAAAAGATGTCCTTTTAAGATTTCAAGAAAGTCAAGGTCGTCATCAATGACAATGATTTTATTGTCCATATCAGTGTTCTCTTTTTACCTTATAAAATTTCTTTCGGCCTATTGCCTTTGAGGTTTTCAGCAGTATTCCAAAAGGGACGATGCCAAAACGGCATGGTTTGATTTCAAATTAAACGCTGACCTCGTTTCCATGTATCACATATGCCAAATTGGCACAATAGCCAAGAAAAATCAAATACATAATAACTTAAACGCTGCAAACCATTCGAAATATATGCTTTTGATATAACAACGTTTATATCTCATCGCTTTCGCAAGTCATATTCCGGCACGATTGTTGCTCATGTATGGGCCCAAAAGGGGCGTTTTTCAAAAGTCTCGCCGCAGGGGCTCAGAGGACGCAGAGAAATGTTTTTAACATCCCGCTTACCATAAATTAGGCCTATCCTGTGGAATCCATGACAGGGCTTTCACAAAGGGAAACGCTGCGGGTCTTATGGATGGAGAGCAAAACGCCTACCTAAATTAAGGAAGATTGAATGTAATGCCAAAAAACAAAGTTAACCACTTACGAAAACAATCGCTTTGCAGTCAGCATGCTGCACCCTTTTCTTTGGTTTACATCCTTTAACGCCAAAGGAAAATCCACTGGTCTTGCGTCCTCTGAGGCTCTGCAGTAAAAGAGAACGAAAAAATATTTTTTATTTTTTAAGTTGAAGTCTTTGTCAATCCAAGCTGCTTTTTGTTGAAAAGATTGGAGGAAATCATATGCAATTAAAGCGCAAATTCGATGCAGGGGAATTTGCCGTCCTTGCGGAAATGGAGCCCCCGAAAGGGGTGGATGTCTCCACAATGGTGAGTCATGCCAAAAGAGTTAAAGGAGCGGTGGATGCCTTTGTGGTGCCCGAAATGAGCAATGCCGTCATGCGGATGAGCTCCCTTGGAGGGGCGGTTATTCTGCAAAACAAGGGGATGGAAACCGTGATGCAGTTAAATCTGCAGAGACCGAAACCGGATCGCTCTCCAGGCGGATCTTCTGGCAGCTTTTGGATGTGGTATCACCAATGTCATGGCGGTCACCGGAGAGGACCCCAGCTTTGGAGACCACTTTCAGGCAAGGTCCGTGTATGACATTGACCTTTTGGAACTCCTCGGGGCGATCAAGGGACTCCAGGAAGGAAAAGACATGGCCGGAATCGAGCTTTCCGGTGCGCCTGAGTTTCTGGTTGGATCAACCGTGAATGCCGGCGCCAAAGGAAAATCTCCTGAACTGGTCATTGAAGACATGAACAAAGAAATTGAGGCAGGAGTCCAATTTTTCATTTCTCCGCCGTTATTTGATCTTTCCGCCATCGAGCCGTTCACGAAACGGGTGGATATCAGGAAAGCAAAAGTTATCCCCACCGTATTGCTTCTCAAATCCTTGGGCATGGCCCGTTACATGGTGCGCAATGTGGAGGATGTTTATGTTCCGGAATGCACTGGTTGACCGCATTCAAAAGTCTCCGGACAAAGTTCGCGAATGCACCCTCATCGCATCGGAAATGGTGTCATTATTAAAAAATGAAGGATTCAGCGGCGTTCACATCGCAACCCTTGGATGGGAACATAAACTCCCTGAAATACTCGAGAGAATATAAGGATGAAAAAAATGGAGCAGACAACCAGTCAAAAGAAAAACAATGCCGGCAAGACACAGAAAAAAGATCTCGTGGGTTCGGTCATGGTGCTCGGCAGCGGCATCGCCGGCATGCAGTCCGCTCTGGATCTTGCCAACTCCGGTTATTATGTGTACCTAGTCCAAAGGTCTTCAGCCATCGGCGGACTCATGTCCCAACTCGACAAGACCTTTCCCACCAATGACTGTGCCATGTGAATTATCTCGCCCAAACTGGTCGAGGTCGGCCGGCATTTAAACATCGAGCTTTTGACAAACAGTGATTTGTTGGGGATTGAAGGCGAACCCGGACATTTTACCGCCCGCATCATGCAACATCCGCGATATGTCGATCTTGACAAGTGCACCAGTTGTGGAGACTGTATCAAGGTATGTCCCATCAATGTATCCGACACTTATAACGAGGGCCTTTCTGAACGTAAGGCGATTTACAAACAGTATGCCCAGGCCATACCCGGAGCATTTGCGATTGACAAACGGGGAACATCACCATGCAGGGCCTCCTGTCCGGCCCATGTGAGTGTTCAGGGATTCATAGCCCTCATGAACGAAGGCAAATATCGTGAGGCACTGGAACTGTTTAAAAAAGACCATCCGTTTCCAGGCATCTGCGGCCGGGTGTGTCACCATCCCTGTGAGGAAGTCTGCACACGAACTGACGTTGAACAGCCGTTGGCAATTCAACATCTGCACAGATTTCTGGCGGATTGGGATATGGCCCGTGAAAATTACTACGTGCCTGAAAAAAAAGGCGCCAAAAAAGAAAAAGTCGCCATCGTCGGCGCGGGACCCGCAGGACTGACCTGTGCCTATTTTTTAGCCATTGAAGGGTATCAGGTAACGGTCTTCGAAAAGTATCCGGTGCTCGGCGGCATGCTGACCGTTGGGATTCCTTCCTATCGCCTTCCGAGAGACGTCATTGAGGCAGAAATCCAGGTCATCAAAGACCTGGGCGTCAAATTTAAAACCGGGGTTGAAATTGGAAAGGACATCACGGTTGCCCAGCTCAGAAAGGAAGGCTACAATGCGATCTTTCTGGGTATCGGTTCCCATGAATGCAAAGTGCTGGGAATCGAAGGGGAAGATTTTGAAGGGGTCTATCCCGGGGTTGATTTTTTAAGAGAAGTCAATCTGGGCAACCGGATTTCACTGGGTGATCGTGTTGCGGTCATCGGCGGCGGCAATGTCGCCATGGATTCCGTAAGAACCGCATTGAGGACGGGCTCTGCAAATCCTTTTGTCATTTACCGGCGAAGCATTGAAGAGATGCCCGCGAGTGAGGAGGAAATTGAAGAGTGCCGTGATGAAGGCATCGAAATCATGCCTCTCACAAATCCCATTCGCGTTATTTCAGAAAACGGGAAAGTCAAGGCCATCGAATGTGTCAAAATGGAATTGGGTGAACCGGACGAAAGCGGAAGGCGTCGGCCTGTACCCATAGAAGGATCTGAGTTTACCATGGAGATAGATACATTGATTCCGGCCATTGGCCAGGAGTCCGACTGGGCGTGTCTCACCGATGAATGCGCTTGCACCCTCAGTGACTGGGGGACCCTGCGCGTTGATCCAATGACCTTTCAGTCTGACGATCCGGATATTTTTGCCGGCGGCGATGCCGTCACCGGTGCAGCGACAGTGGTTGAAGCCATTGGCGCCGGAAAAGAGGCTGCTGTCTCCATCCATCGCTTTATCCAGGGAAAAGATCTGCATGAAAACCGGCAAACGTCATGGGAGAGTGTACAGGATGTTCCCACTAAAGGTTGCGAAAACATCTCCAAAGAAAAAATGCCCCACCTGGATGCAAAAGAACGAACGAGCAATTTCAACGAGGTGCAGCTTGGTTTCAGCGAAGAACAGGTTCGTAAAGAGGCGAATCGATGCCTGGCCTGCGGCATCTGTTCCGAGTGCTACCAATGCGTAGACGCCTGTTTGGCCCAGGCGGTTGACCATGAGCAGGTGGCTGTGGAAAAAGAGATTGAAATCGGTTCCCTGGTCTTATGCCCGGGAAACAAAACCTTTGATCCTTCGATATTGGAAGTTCTACCATTACAGCAGCAACCCAAATGTGGTGACCAGCGCTGAGTTTGAACGAATTTTCAGCGCTTCCGGCCCCACTATGGGCCATTTGACCCGGCCATCCGACAAAAAGAACCCAAAAAAATCGCCTGGCTCCAATGTATCGGCTCCCGGGACACCAACAGGTGCGGGAACGGATACTGCTCTTCGGTTTGCTGCATGTATGCCATCAAAGATTCCATGATCGCCAAGGAGCATTCCGGCGGCGACTTGATTGTGCCATATTTAATATGGATATTCGGACCTTCGGCAAGGATTACCAGAAATACTATCTCCGGGCAAAAAAAAACGAAGGGGTTCGGTTTATCAAGGCCCGGGTGCATACCATCGATGAGAATGGAGAGAACCGTGAGCTGCGCCTCCGGTATGCCGATACCGGCGAGCTCTCATGAAGATTTTTCGACATGGTGGTCCTCTCCGTAGGCTTGAGATTTCCGACCCCACGGTTGATTTGGCCAACCGATTGAACGTAGATTTAAACAGGCATAGCTTTGCTGAAACCCAGCCCTTTAAACCGGTGTCCACCTCCCGCCCCGGGGTATATGCCTGCGGCGTTTTTCAGGAGCCCAAAGACATCCCCAGTTCGGTGACTGAAGCCAGTGCCGCAGCGTGTCTGGCCGGAGGCTTTGAAGCGAAGCCGAAACACCCTTACAAAAAGCGAGAAATTCCGGATGAAATAGATTGACAGGACAGGAACCCCGAATCGGCGTCTTTGTCTGCAAATGCGGCATGAATATTGCCGGTGTGGTCAACGTCGACGAGGTGGAAGCATATGCCAAAACACTTCCGTATGTGACGTACGCGGACAGAATCTGTTTACCTGCTCCCAGGACTCCCAGGAACGGATGAAAGACTCATCAAAGAGCACGGCCTCAACCGCATGGTGGTGGCATCATGCACGCCGAAAACCCACGAAGCCATATTCATGGATACCCTTAAAGCATGCGGATTCAACAAATACCTATTTGAAATGGCCAATATTCGCAACCAGGGTTCCTGGGTCCATTCGGATTCTCCGAAAAAAGCCACGGACAAGGCCAAAGACCTGGTCCGCATGGCGGTGGCACGATCCGCTACCCTCTATCCCCTGAATGAAAAGAAAATCCCGGTTGAACAAGCGGGCCCTGGTCATGGGTGGCGGGATTGCCGGTATGAACGCGGCGCTGGGACTGGCGGACCAGGGTTTTCCTGTGGTTCTGGTTGAAAAGGAAGAAAAACTGGGGGGCATGGGTAAACGTTTGACACCGACCATCGAGGGCAAGGACGTCGGACGTATGTGGAAGGATCGATTAAAAAGGGACCATCCCATGAAAACATCCAGGTGCTGACCCGTTCCCTGATTGTGGGATTTTCCGGATTCAAAGGAAATTTCACGACGGAAGTTCTGGTGGGGCCCGGCATGTATGAAAAAAAGATAACCACGGCGCCGTGATCTGGCCACCGGTGCCAATGAATACTGTCCCAAGGAATTCCTTTATGAGGAAAATGAAAAGGTAATGACCCAGGTTGAGCTGGCCCGGCATTTAAACGAAAAAGGGGCTAAAGATCTCAATCAAGTGGTCATGATCCAGTGCATCGGATCCAGGAATGAGGATAATCCGAATTGCTCAAGGATTTGCTGCCAGAGCGCTGTCAAGAACGCCCTTCACATCGAAAAGCTGCAGCCGGATACTGAAATTTATATCCTTTACAGGGATATCAGGACATACGGAATGTTGGAAGAGTACTATACTGAAGCCAGAAAAAGGGCGTACTGTTTTTCCGGTACAATCCTGAAGATCCTCCGGTGGAATCGTCCGATGAGGGAGTGATGGTAACTTTTAATGATCCCCTTTTGGGACGGAAGCTAAGGGTGAGTGCCGATCTTCTGGCACTGAGTGCAGGGATGGTGGCTGAGGATACCGAAGAGCTCGCATCCATTGAAAACTGGCCAGAACCGCAGAAGGTCATTTCATGGAGGCGCATGTAAAGTTGCGGCCGGTGGACATGGCAACAGAGGGCATCTTTGTCTGCGGAACCGCCCATAGTCCCAAGCTGTTGCATGAATCGATTTCCCAGGCCTTTGCTGCGGCTTCCAGGGCTACGACATTTTTGTCCCAGCCACACTTAACCCTATCGGCGGTAACGGCGCAGGTGGAAGCAGATCTTTGTGCGTCATGCCTGATTTGCGTCAGATCGTGTCCATACCAGGTACCGAGAATCAACGAAGACGGGTAAGTGAGATCGATATGGCTTTATGCCACGGCTGCGGTATCTGTGCAGCGGAATGTCCTGCCAAAGCCATTGAACTCAATTGGTATGAAGATGTCCAGATTATGAGCAAGGTGGATGCATTGCTTGAAGGAGTTATGTAGAGAGGAGGTATTGTGAAAAAAGATTTTGAGCCGATCATTATCGCATTTTGTTGCAGCTATTGAGGATACACTGCTGCGGACCTGGCAGGTTCCATGAGATTGCAATATCCGACGGATATTAAAATCATTCTCGTTCCGTGCACCGGTAAGCTGGATGTCCTTCATATCCTACATGCCTTTGAAAAGGGGGCGGACGGTGTCTATGCGGTGGGATCCATGGAAGGAGATTGTCACTACAACAGCGGCAACTTCAGGGCTCGAAAGCGGGTGGAACAGGCACAGCATATTCTGAATGCCATCGGGGTCGGGGGAGAGCGTGTGCAGATGTATAATCTTTCATCCAGTGAAGGACCGCGTTTTGCCCAGATTGCTGTTGAAATGGATGAAAGAATCCGAAAATTAGGACCCAATCCCATTAAACTGGCCAAAAACAAGGCTGCATAAATCCATGTAAAATTTTTCACTTTCTAATGAAAGAGAGGTCTTATGATTGTTGCTGATAAAAAACCCATTGAAGAGATTATAGAAGAAATCAAAGAACATGAGAAAATCCTTATCCTCGGTTGTAATGAATGTGTGACAGTTTGTGAGGCCGGAGGAAAGAAAGAAGTCGGCGTTCTGGCTTCAGCCCTCAGGATGTATTTTTTAAACCAGGGGCGTGAGGTCAAAATCGATGAAGTGACGCTGGAACGACAGTGCGACCATGAATATCTCGAGGAAATTCGCGATGTGATGGATCAGTATGATGCAGTTGTTTCCATTGCCTGCGGAGTGGGTGTTCAGTTTATGGCGGAAAAATACCATGATACACCCATCTATCCCGGGGTGAACACCTGCTTTATGGGAGTCACTGAAAAACGCGGGCTATGGACGGAAAGGTGTCAGGGTTGCGGTGATTGTATTTTAGCGCGTACCGGAGGAATCTGTCCGATTTCCCGGTGTGCGAAACGGATTTTTAACGGCCCCTGCGGCGGTTCCGTTAAGGGCAGTTGCGAAATTAACAAGGAGATCGACTGTGCCTGGCAATTGATTGTTGATCGCCTCAAGGCACTGAACAGGATGGATGACTATGAAGAACTTAGTCCTTTAAAAGACTGGTCCACCGACAGGGCCGGGGGACCCAGAAAAGTTGTCAGGGAGGATGTACAGGAATGAAAGTAAAGACACCAAGCAAACTGGAAAAGATTCTTGCCGCAGGTCACTTGGCCGTGACATCCGAGTGCGGACCTCCCCGAGGGACTGACATGGAAGTCATTGTCGAAAAGGCCAATCTCATCAAGGATCATGTGGATGCCATCAATATTACCACAACCAACATCCGTCACCCGAATGTGCAGTCTGGCGGCTTGCATACGTTTAAAACTCATGGGGCTCGAACCGGTATTGCAAATGGTAACCCGCGATAGGATCGAATTGCGCTTCAGAGTGATATTCTTGGGCGCAGCGTTTGACATCTACAACATTCTTTGCCTTTCGGGTGACCATCAAAGTTTTGGCGACTGTCCGACCGGTCAAAACGTTCATGATATCGACTCCATGCAGTTGATTCAAACCGTCAGACATATGCGGGACGATGGAAAGTTTTTAGGAGGAGACGACATTAAACGTCCTCCACAGATGTTCGTGGGTGCTGCGGCAAATCCATTTGCCGATCCATTTGAAATTCGTGTCCCTCGCCTGGCGAAAAAAATAGCCGCCGGTGTCGAGTTTATTCAAACCCAATGTATATACGACATCGACAAGTTCGAACTCTGGATGAAAATGGCACAAGACCGGGGTCTTCTTGAAAAAGTGGCGATTCTGGCAGGGGTAACCCCCTTTAAATCTGTTGGAATGGCACGATACATGAAAAACAGAGTCCCGGGCATTGAAGTCCCGGACGAGATGGTGAAACGGATGGCCGATACCCCCAAAGAAAAACAACCCGAAGAGGGTATGAGGTGTATCGAATCCATTGAGCGACTTAAACAAATCAAAGGCGTGCGAGGTTTTCATATTCATGGCCATTCAGTGGGAAGAGATGGTGCCCGAGATGGTGGAAAAATCAGGTCTGTATCCCAGACCGAGCATTGAGTAGTTATATAATAAAGGAGGATATTATGACTGAAAAAAAAAGAATTTTAGTTGTCGATGATGAGCCTGATTTTTGTTCCATCGTGCAAGGACAGTTGGAAAAGGAGGGTTTTTTAGTTGATGTTGCTTATAACGGCGTAGAAGGTTTGGAGAAAGTCTATGCAAATCCGCCGGACG
>CAVSVL010000011.1:0-427500 GCA_963731025.1 uncultured delta proteobacterium
GAGGTGCTGGTCGGCGGCGACCACACACCCCGTCAGGGACGGTCCACCCCGGCTGCGTCACCAATGTATTCCTTGACAGGAATACTTCGGACTCGTAGGGTCGCCGCATGGATGCACCGACCCTGGCCGCGATGGGCGAACCGACCCGGTTCGCGATCGTCGAACTGCTGCGCGACGACGCGCTGCCGTCGGTCAGCGAGATCGCGACGACACTCGGGATCCGCCAGCCCCAGGCGTCCAAGCACCTGCAGGTGCTGCGCGAGGCCGGGGTCGTCAGCGCCGAGCGGGACGCCCGACGTGTCGTCCACCGCCTGCGGCCCGAGGTGTTCGCCGACCTCGTCGGCTGGGTCGAGTCGTTCAGCGCGCTGTGGGAGACGCGCCTCGACGCCCTGGGCGCCTACCTCGAGTCCAGCAGCGCCGGGCCGCCGGCCGACGACACTGACCCGCACAACCCGCGCCCAGACCGGGCCCCTGGAAGGAACACCGATGCTCAAGCTGCTGTTCGGCAAGCAGGACGTGCTCTCGTTCGAGCGCACCTACGACGCGCCCGTCGAGGCCGTGTGGCAGGCCCTGGTCCAGCCCGACGCCGTCCGCCAGTGGTGGGGGCCGGAGAAGACCGTGGTGACCGACTGCGAGATCGACGCGCGCGTCGGCGGCCGGATCTGGATCGTCATGCAGGCGACCGAGGCCATGGGCAAGTACGCGGGGATGCAGTGGCCCATGGAGGGCACGTTCACCGAGGTCGACTGCCCCGCACCGGCTCGTCTACGACGCACGATCGTGGGTCGAGGGCGAGCGGGACACCACGACCATCGAGCACGTCAACGAGTTCGTGCTCGCGGGCGCCGATGGCGGGACAGTCACTGGACCTCACGATCACCGTCTCCGACATCGGCAGTGGCGCGAAGATGGCTGCCGTCGGCATGAAGTGGGGCTACAAGCAGTACCTCGACAAGCTCGAGGCCCACCTCGCCAGCTGAGACGACCCGACCGGAGCCACCGTGCAGGACTTCCCCGACGTCGACGCCTACCTCGAGGCCAGCGACCAGTGGCCCGACGAGATCGCGGCGCTGCGTCCGCTGCTGCTCGCCGCCGGCCTGGACGAGCAGATCAAGTGGGGCAAGCCCTGCTACGCCCTCGACGACGCGAACATCGCCATCGTCCAGGAGTTCTCCGACCACCTCGCCCTGATGTTCTTCAAGGGGATCCTGCTGGACGATCCCGCGGGCGTGCTCGAGGAGGCAGGGCCCGAACACCCACGCCGCCCGGCGGATGATGTTCACGTCGGTCGAGGACGTCGAGAACCACGCCGACGTCGTCGCCGCCTACGTCGCCGAGGCCATCGCCGTCGAGGAGGCAGGCACCGAGCTGCCACCACGCCCCGAGGAGGAGCTGGCCGACGGAACTGCAGGAGCGGCTGGCGGAGCGACCCGGAGCTCGTCGGTCGCCTTCGACGAGCTCACGCCCGGCCGCCAGCGGGAGTACAACCTGCACGTCTCCGGCGCCAAGCAGGCCAGCACCCGCGAGCGACGCGTCGACAAGATCGTCCCGCGCATCCTCGACGGCAAGGGCCTGCGCGACCGCTGAGCAGCGTCGACGCAGCAACTACCGAGGGGCGCCTGCGTCTGGCGCGGGCCCCTCGGTACTCGAACTCAGTCCGTCTGCACGGTCAGCAGGCGAGCAGCCGCCAACGCATCGACCACGCCGTGGCCGAAGTAGGACGTACGGCCGTTCTTGCCGTAGCAGGGAGGTCCTCGTAGTAGTCACGTCGCCCTCGACGGGGCAGCTTCGCTGGTCGGCGGTCCGCTGCAGGGCGGACTTGACCGTGCTCGGCTTCCAGTTCGGGTGGTTCTCAATGATCAGCGCGGCCACGCCTGTTGCGTGCGGCGCCGCCATGGAGACGTGCCGTTGATGGCCAGTGTAGTTGGCACCACCATCGGTCACGGTCAGGCCTGCGAGATACGGAGCCAGGCTCTCGAACGGGTCGAGGACGTCGAAGGTGTTCTCGCCCAGGATGTCGTTGTACTCCGCCGGGTTGCCGCTCTCGTCGGTCGCGGCTGCCAGGATCGCGTCCAGGACTCGGCCCGTGGCCTGGTAGTACTCACCTCCGGGACTGCCACGTCGACACGCGACATGCCCACGGTCGAATAGCCAGCAAGCCCGATCGGACCCACCGACGACACGGTCACGACACCCGGGAGTTCGCCGGAGAGATGACGCAGTTGTTCTCGATGTCCTTCTCGACGGCTGCCGACCCATCGAAGGGGTAGTTGGGGTCGCCGTCGTAGGTCTCCGGTGGGTGCTGGAGGTCGTAGTGGTCGTTGCCGGCTGCGACGACCACGAGGACGCCCTGCTGCTGGGCGTAGCGGGTCGCCTCCTGCAACTCGCGAAGGATCGAGCGCTGCTCGGCGTCGCTCTTGCAGTAGAAGAGGTAGGGGTCTGCGTACAGCGACAGGTTGACCACGTCGAGCCCGATGTCGCCGGCGTGACGCAGGGCTGCGGCGACCGAGTCGGCGAAGCAGTATCCCGACGCGACACACGCCTTGAGCGCCACGATGGTGGCTTCCGGCGCAACGCCCGCGATCCCGACACCGTTGACCGGCGCGGCGATCGTCGAGGCGACGTGGGTTCCATGGCCGTCCAGGTCAACGATCGCGTCCTTGTTCGAGCAGTCGCCGTCGGCGACCTCCCGATCGAACCGCGTGTCGGTGGGCACCTTGGACGGGTCGCTCGAGATGAACGAGCACGATGCATCCAGGTCGAGGTTCGGCGCGATGTCCGGGTGGTCGATGTCGACACCGGAGTCGATCACACCGATCCTGACCCCGTCGCCAGTCGCGTCGGCCCATGCACCGTCACCGGCGCCGATCATGGCCATGTCCCACTGGCATGCAGCCAGCGGCTCGCTGCTCGGTGCATCCAGGCCATAGATGGACTCGCAGATGCCAGCAGCGACATTGGCCGGCGAGGCAGCTCCTGCTGTTGGCACCGTCACCGCCAACATTCCGACAGTGGCCGCAACAGCCACGAACAACCTTCTCATGTGGTCTCCCGTTCCCCAGAGTCAGTACCCGTCGATGGTTGCGAGGCACGCGAGAGGCGCGACGCCCCGCAGCCCGGTCGCATGGACCAAGTGGGGAAACCCAAGCACGGCCGAGGTGAGGCCGCAGGCCCCGTCACTCCAAGCGCACGCGCGGCGACCAACTGACCGGTGGGACGTCCGCATCTGCCCAAGGAGAGAGAAGGCCCGGTTCCGTTTCGATGGCCGACCGGGTCATCTCAGAACGCACGGCGGAACTCGCGCTCCTCGGCGTAGCCGCACTCGACGCCATACACCTCACTCGTCTCGACATCGAGCAGGGCGTGGTGCGCCACGGCTCTCGGCAGGGAGACGAGTTCGTCGACGACAACGGCACCGCGACGGCCAGAACCAACAGGCCTCCGTATCGAGGCGTCGTGGACCAGCTCCCGCCGCTCGTTGGGACCGTGCACGCGAGCCACGACTCGTTGTTGCGCGATGTCTGGCGTAGCCTCGGCGACTGCGTCCTGACCCTGGCCGGGGACCGTCGGTTCTGTATCAACCGCGCTCCCCTCGTACGACACGCCGTGCACAACCTCAGACGGACGTCCCGCCCCCGTAGCTCAGTGGATAGAGCGTCGGTTTCCTAAACCGTGCGTCGCAGGTTCGATTCCTGCCGGGGGCGCAAACTCGGCAGTGCCGCGTGGCCGCCTGTGTCTAGGTTGGAGGGAATCCTCCTGGAGGTGGGCGAATGGGTCGAGGCAGTGGACGCCGTGCGGCGGTGGCGATCGCCATCGCGATCGGGTTGGTGGCGTGTGGCGGTGGCGACGACGCGTCGTCCGGCGATGATGGGTCCTCCGGCGAGCAGGTGTCGATCGTCGACCGGATCGAGTCGTCGGAGGACTGCGACGAGCTCGCCACCATCCGGGCCGACCAGCAGGCGCTGGCGGAGGAGCAGGACGGCACCAGCGCCCACACGGGCTTCGCCATCGCGGCTCGCGCCCGGATGACGGCGATCGGCTGCGAGGTCGAGGAGTAGGTTGCCCTCACCGAGTGAGACGTTTACGTTGCGTTTGTCTCACGAGGAGCCCCTGCTGGTGCGACGACCGCGACCGTTGCGGCCGCTGATCGAGTCGGTGATGGACCGGACGCTGCTGGCGCACGAGTTCCCGGGGGTGCAGTTCGACCAGCCGCGGGGGCCGAGGGGTGGTTCGGGCCCGACAGCGCGATCTGGTACGTGCACTCGCACTGGTCGCTCGCACCCGGCGGGATCGCCTCGCTGTGGATGGAACAGGCGATGCCCGCCTTCGCCACCGCCTCGGTCCAGCACTCCAAGATCTACCGCGGACGGGATCAGCTCCGGGGCGCCATCCTGCAGCGGCTCGGGCGAGTCGATCTCCTACACCCTGGCGGTCACGTTCGCCGCCGCCGAGGTCGCCGAGCACGCCACCGCGGTCGTCCGCCGGATGCACGCCCACGTCCGGGGCACGCTGCCCGACGGCACGCCCGTACGCCGCCGACGACCCCGAGCCGCTGCGCTTCGCGGCGGTCACGCTCGCCCACGGCGCCGCGCTCGGCCACCTGCGCTACCACCCGAGGCCGCTGGACGGCAGCGACCTCGACGACTTCTACGCCGACTGGGCCGTGATCGGCCGCGCGATGGGTGCGACCGACCTCCCCGAGACCCGCGCGCGAGGTCGAGGACTACCTGGACCGGCATCGCACCGACACTCGCGGTCAACCGCTGACACGCTCACGGCACTGCGCATGTTCGAGGGGCGACCACCCCGTCCCTACGACCTGGCCACCGAGCCCGTGATGTGGGCGGCCCGGGACCTGCTGCCCGACTGGGCCCGCCAGCTGTTCCGCTACGCACGACGAGCCCGGCCCCGTCGTCGCGCTCAAGCGCGCCCGTGCCCGCGCGGTGCTGCTGGCGCTGCAGGAGGCAGGCGGCACACCGCGCCCCAAGCGCCAGGCGCTGGCGCGACTGGCGCGCTGCGCGCCGACTGCCGGTCCGGTGCCCGCCTGACCGACGCCGAGGCCGCCGAGGTGCGTAGGGTGCTGCGATCCTGCACGTGGAGGTGGCCGTGGTGCGCATGATCGATCGACGAGCGGTTCCACGGGCCGCCAACTCCGGCAACGGTGGCTACTGCTGCGGCCTGGTCGCCGCCCAAGTCGAGGAGCAGGTCGATGGTCTCACTGCGCAGCCCGCCGCCGCTGGACACGCCCTTGACCGCTCGGATCCGCCGACGAGGACGGCGACCGTCGAGGTCTACGACGGGGACGTGCTGGTCGCCCGGCGACCCCGACCGCCCCGGTGCTGCAGCAAGCCCCCGGCAGCGGTCACCAGGCAAGGATGCGAAGATCGCGTCGGAGACACTACTGGGGCTTCGTCACACGACCACATCTTCCCGACCTGTTGGGTGTGCGGTCCGGACCGTGCTCCCGGCGACGGGCTGCGGCTGTTCCCGGGTGCCGTGCCGGGCGCGCCCGACAACCTGGTGGCCGCGCCGTGGACCCCGCGTGAGGACCTCGACGACGGCAGCGGCCACGTCGCCACCGAGCAGGTCTGGGCAGCGCTGGACTGCCCGTCGTTCTTCGGGCTCGGTCCCGACCCCACCGATGGCGGTGCTCGGCTCGCTGACGGTCACCGAGCACTCCCCGGTCCGCATCGGTGACACCCACATCGTGCTCGGCTGGACCCGCGGCCCCGCAGGAGGGCCGACGGCTTGCCGGCGCGTCGGCGATCACGACCGCGGACGGTCGAGCTCGTGGCCAGCGGCGAGGCCGATCTGGGTCGAGATCACGATGGAGGCCGCCGCCCGCATGGCCGGCCACGAGTGACGGCGCGTGCGGATCGGGCAGCCTGACCTGCCACCGGACCTCATCCGGTGGGGAACAGCGAGGCGATCTCCTCCTCGTGACGGTCGTGGATCACGCGCCGCTTGAGCTTCATCGTCGGGGTCAGCTCACCGGACTCGGGCGTCCACTCGTCGGGCAGCAGGACGTACTTCTTGATCTGCTCGACACGTGCGAGCTTCTCGTTGCCGCGCTGCACCGCCTCCTCGATCTCCCGCTGGACGATGGCAGCGCGACCGCGTCGGCCGGGCTCTTGACGTCGTGGCCGTGGCTCTTGCACCACGGGCCGGTGGCGTCGGGGTCCAGCACGATCAGGGCGCCGATGTACTTCTGCTGGTCGCCGTAGGCCAGCACCTGGCCGATCAGCGGCGAGGCGGACTTGATCGTCTCCTCGACGTGGTTGGGTGAGATGTTCTTCCCGGCCGCGTTGATGATCAGTTCCTTCTTGCGACCGATGATCTTCAGGTAGCCCGCCTCGTCGAACTCGCCGAGGTCGCCGGTGTGGAACCAGCCCTCGTCGTCGATCGCCTCGGCGGTCGCCTCGGGCTTGTTGAGGTAGCCCGGGGTGACGTTGGGTCCGCGGAACAGGATCTCGCCGTCCTCGGCGATCTTGACCTCCGTGCCGGGCACGGGCGTGCCGACGGTGCCCGCGCGGGCGCGGCCGATCGGGGTGACCGTGATCAGGGTCGACGACTCGGTCATCCCGTAGACCTCGCTGATCGGGATCCCGATCCCGGTGAAGATGTAGAGCAGCTCCGGGGCGATCGGGCGCGGCACCGGAGAAGCCCATCATGCACCGGTCCAGCCCGATGGCCTCGCGGAGCTTGCCGTAGACCAGGCGTTCGAACAGGAAGTGCAGCGCCTCGGTCTTCAGGTCTGCTCGACGATGCTCGACGATCGGCCTGGCCCTTGATCTCGGCGACCTCCATGGCCTTCAGACCGAGCTTGCGCCGGCGGGGGTCGTCGGCCTCCTCGATGCGACCCATGATCGCGGCGTGGAACTTCTCCCACACGCGCGGGACCGCCGGGAACACGAAGGGGCGGACCTGCGGCAGGATCTCCGGCAGGTCCTGCAGGTCGCGGACGTAGGTCACCTCGGTGCCCATCGCGTACGACGAGTAGTGGCTGATGTGGCGCTCGGCGACGTGCGCCAGCGGGAGGTAGCTCAGCCCCGGCTCCCCCGGCGGCAGGTGCACCTGGCCGTCGACGACCTCGGCGCCCGCCGCATCCGGCACGCCCTCGCGCAGCATCCCCTGCACGAGCAGCTCGACCGACGCCTCGGCGTTGAACCGCAGGCCCCGGTTGACCAGCACCACGCCCTTGGGCGGGCCCGTCGTTCCGGAGGTGTAGATGATCGTGACGGGGTCGTCCGGGGGCTGCGCTCGGCGCGCGCCGCGGCCAGCGTGCCCTCCTCGTCGTCGGGGAACGCCCCGGGCGGCGTGTCCGCCAGCAGCTCCCGGCCGCGCGCGACGAGGTCGTCCCAGCGCAGCACGCCGTCGGGCACGTCGGTGCAGGTCATGCACGACCAGGTGCTCCAGCCCGTCCAGCTCGTCGCGCAGCTCGAGCCAGGTGTCGAGGTGCTCGGCGTCGCAGATCACGACCCTGGTGTCGGAGTCACCGGCCACGTACGCGAGCCGCTCGGCGGCAGGGTGTTGTAGTACGACGTCGGGATGGCGCGCAGCAGCAGGGCCGCGGTGTCGGCCACGACGTGCTCGTGGCGGTTGACCTGGTGCATGCCGACCACGTCGCCGGCGCGGATACCCAGGTCGTGCAGCGCGAGCGCCACGGCCGCAGCCGTGCGCCCGTACTCGCGCCAGGTCAGGCGCGTGTCGCCGTCGACCAGCGCCCCGGCATGGCCGAAGTGGTCGACGTTGCGCAGGAACAGGTCGACCAGGGCACCCTGGTCGTCGGTGGCGCGGGGTGTGAGGCGAGTGCCGGTGGTCACTGGCTGATCCTGCTCGTGGTAGTCGCGACGGGCATCCTTGTCGTAGTCGAGGAAGACCCGGTCGAGCTTGAAGGCCTTGCCCAGCAGCGTCCGCGCCGTCATCGGCAGGAACGGTCGCAGCATCGGCGCCCACACGATCGTCCTGCGGCACGTGCACGATCGCCTGCGGCTTGCGGATCGCGCCGACGATCGCGTCGGCGACGTCCTCGGGTTCGAGCACCGGGACGCCCGGTGCCGGGCTCGGTGCCGCTGGTCAGCCCGGTCCTGACGAAGGAGGGCAGGACGCAGGTGAACTGCACACCCCTGTCGGCGTACTCGTAGTGCGCGGCCTCGGTCATGCCCGACGACCGCGTGCTTGGTGCCGGTGTAGGTCACCAGGCCAGCGGCCGGCACCAGACCCGGCCATCGACGCGACGTTGACGACCTGGCCCGCCCCACGCACGAGCATCCGCTCCAGCGCCAGCTTCATGCCGATGATCACCCCGTGGACGTTGACGTCGAACTGCTTGTGCGTGAGCGTCGTCCGGCTCGTCGACCAGCGGCCCGATCGGCATCATCCCGGCGTTGTTGACCAGCACGTCGACGCTGTCCGAAGCGCGTCCTCGGCGGCCTCGAGCCACGCCGCGAACGACGCCCGGTCGGTCACGTCCAGCTCGTGGGCGAGGACGTCGGGCGCCCAGCGCGGCCGCCGCCTCGTGCCAGCGCGGCCGGGATCGATGTCGCCGATGACGACGTGGGCGCCCGCGTCGCGCAGCCGCTCCGCCGTCGCGCAGGCCGATGCCGCGCGCCGAACCGGTGACGGCGACGACGCGCCCGTCAGTGTGTGTGCCATGCTTCTCCTGTGCGATCGGACACGTGATGGTCGGGGTGTCGCTGTCGTGGCGCGGGTGAAGCCGCGGTGCGTGCAGTGGGTGTGGTCGGTCAGCGCGGGACGACGATGGGGACGAGCACCGAGCGGGCGAAGGCACGGGTGGCCTCATCGTCGCCATGGGGGATCACGCCGTCGGGCGTCAGCATCAGCGAGTGGCACAGCCGCACGAGCAGCTCGGCGACCTGGTCGGCGTCGACGTCGACGCGACGCACCGACGCGTGGGCCTGACGCAGGCGTTCGGCGAGGTAGCGCCGGGCGGCGGCCAGCACAGGACCGGCAGCCAGCGTGAAGTAGCGCATGCCCCAGTCGCCGTCGCGCTCGACGACGACCCGCAGCAGCGACTCCTCGCGGACGTAGCGCAGGGTCTCGACGTAGCCCTCCACGATCTGGTCACCGAGGTCCCCGGCGCTCCTGCATGACCGCCTCGAGGCGATCGAGGTAGCCGCGCAGGTCATCCAGCAGCACGGCCTCGACCAGCGCGTCCTTGGTGGCGAACTTGCGGTAGACGGTCGCCCGGCCGAGCGCAGCCCGTTGTGCGACGTCCTCCATCGTCGTCGCCCGCACGCCCTGGTCGCCGAAGACCTCGCGGGCCGCGTCCAGCACCCGGCGGGCCGAGGGATCGTCCTCGGCGCCCTCGAGCGCATCGGCGGCGCGCGCGATGAGCCCGTCGCCGTCCGTCCACCCGCACGCGGCCTCCCCTGTCGTGCAGCGAGTGAGACACTAGCACTAGAGTTGTCTCACGTGCGACGGCCGCTCGCCCGGCGCCGGACGGACCGCACCGATGAGGACGCTGGCCATGCAGACCACCGCGACCAGGAGCGACCATGACGACGCGGACACGACCGCGCGACGACCCGGACTGGAGGCCTCGTGCGGTGCACCAACCCGGCCACCGGCGAGGTGGTCGACGAGGTCCCCTAGCTGGATGCGCGGGCGTCGACGCAGCTGGTCGCCCGGGCCCGGGCAGCGCAGCAGCGACTGGGCCGCACCGCAGCGTCGCGGACCGGGCGGCGATCGTGCGACCGGTTCCGTCGCCGACTGCACCGAGCACCGCGACCTGCTCATCGAGACCCTGCAGTCCGAGACGGCCAAGCCGTGGGAGGACTGCAACGCCGACGTGATGCTGACCGTGGCCTGGGCGGACCAGTTCGCGCGCCGCGCCCCCGACTGGCTCGCCGACGAGGAGGTCGAAGGGCGGCGGCGTGTTCGCGATCGGCCGGCGCAACACCATCCAGCACGAGCCGGTGGGCGTGGTCGGGGTCATCGGCCCGTGGAACGTGCCGCTGACGCTGACCGTCGGCGACGCCATCCCGGCGCTGCTGGCGGGCAACACGGTCGTCTGCAAGCCCTCGGAGCTGACGCCGCTGGGCGTGTCGCTGGCGGCCCGGATGTGGCTGGAGGCAGGCGGCCCGCCGGACGTCCTGCTGGTGGCCACGGGCGACGGGGCACGGGCGCGGCACTGGTGGACGCCGTGGACCACGTCCACTTCACCGGCTCGGTCGCCACCGGTCGCAAGGTCGCGGTGCGCGCGGCACGAGCGGCTGGTCCCGTGCAGCCTCGAGCTCGGCGGCAAGGACGCGATGATCGTGCTGGCCGACGCCGACCTCGACCGCGCCGCGGCCGGCTGCGTCCACAACGCCCTGTTCAACACCGGCCAGGTCTGCATCTCGGTCGAGCGCGTCTACGTCGAGGACCGCGTCCACGACGCGTTCGTCGACCGCGTCGCCGCCCGCGTCCGCGCAGCTGCACCAGGGCGTGCCCGCGGGGCCCGGGACCACGGACCTGTCGACCTTCATCGACCCGGCGCAGCTGGACGTGGTGCGCGCCCACGTCGCCGACGCGGTCGAGCGGGGCGCCCGCGTGGTGATGGGCGGCCGCACGACCAGCGGCCCGGCGCGTTCCACCAGCCGACCGTGCTGGTCGACGTCGACCACTCGCATGCGCTGCATGACCGAGGAGACCTTCGGCCCGACGATCCCGATCATGCGCGTGGCCGATGCGCGAGGAGGCCGCTGGCGCTGGCCAACGACAGCGACTACGGCCTGGCGGCCAGTGTCTGGACCAGCGACATCGAGCGCGGGCGAGTCCCTGGCCCGACGCATCGAGGCCGGCACGGTCACCATCAACGACGCCATCTTCCACCTCGGCGACGTGCAGCTGCCGATGCACGGCTGGAAGTCCTCGGGCCTGGGCGGGCGCAACGGCCGCGCAGGGCATGCTGCGCTTCACCCGGACCCGGGTGGTGCAGGTCGCCAACGACGCTCGGCGGCGCCGACCCCGGCTGGCTGCCCTACGACCCGCGCCGGTCGCGCCTGGTCGCCGAGGTGTACGGGCGCGTGCTCGACCTGCCCCGCCTGCCCACACTGCCCGACTCCGAGGGGCCTGCTGCGCGGGGTGCGCCGGATGTCCTCGGGGGCGACCGGCATGAGGACACCGACGCTGACCGACGTCCACGTCCTGGCCGAGCGGCTCGGGGGTCGACGGGCTGGTCATCAACGCCAGCCGGGCCTGGCCGTCGCCGCATGCAGCCGCTGGCCGACCCGCCGCCGGGCAGCGGGCTGCGCCCCGTGATGGGCGACACCGGCGCCCCGCTGCTCGGCCACACGCTGGAGCTGTTCCTCGACTTCCTGCCCAGCTCGCTGGCGCGCCGCGACGGTTCGGGCCGATCAGCTGGGCCCGCAGCCCGATCGGTCCCGTCGTGGCCGTCAGCGGGCCGGAGGCCTGCGAGCAGGTGCTGCGCAACCCCGACCGCGACTTCGCCAACGGCCCCGCGTGGGAGGCGCTGATCGGCCCGTTCTTCCACGGGGGCCTGATGCTGCGCGACTTCGACGAGCACCTCGCCCACCGTCGGATCATGCAGCAGGCGTTCACCCGGGACCGGCTGCAGGCCCACCTCGCGCAGATGCAGCCGTGGCTGGAGGACGGGTGTCGACGCGTGGCAGCCCGACGACGACTTCCGCGTCCTGCCGCACCTCAAGCACCTGCTGCTGCGCAGCGCCATCGGACGTCTTCCTCGGGGAACACCCCGACGCGGACAGCGAAGCCGGCGTCTTCGAGGCCTTCATCAACACCGTGCGGGCCGGGTGCGGCCTGGGTGCGACGCGACGGCCTGCCCGGCTCGCGCTGGTGGAAGGGGCTGCGCGGTCGCGAGGTGCTGGAGGAGTTCTTCGGCGAGCGCCTGCCCGCCCACCGCGCCGGTGGGACGGCCGGGGACATGTTCAGCGCGTTGGCGACCCTGACCGACGAGGACGGCACGGCGTTCACCGACGACGAGGTCGTCGACCACATGATCTTCCTGCTCATGGCCGCCCACGACACCTCCACGATCACGCTGTGCACGATGCTGTGGGGGATGGCAGCCCACCCGGAGTGGCAGGAGCGCGGCGCGGGCCGAGTCCGACGCGATCGGCCGCGACCACCTGACCTGGGAGGACCTCGACCGCCTGCCGACGATCGACCTCATCCAGCAGGAGGCACTGCGCTACGTCGCGCCCGTGCTGATCATGATGCGCAGCGCCGTGCGCGACACCGCGATCCTCGGCCACCACGTGCCCGAGGGCACCTTCGTCATGGTCTCGCCGTTCGTGACGCACCGCGACCCGGAGGTGTGGGACGACCCCGACACGTTCGACCCGACCCGCTTCGCACCCGGCGGCGAGGCCGCCGACAAGCACCCCTACGCGTGGATCCCCTTCGGTGGCGGCGTGCACAAGTGCATCGGCCTGCACATGGCGGGCGTGCAGATCAAGGCCGTCCTGCACCAGGTGCTGCGCCGATACCGCTGGTCGCTGCAGCCCGGCTACGAGCTGCGCTGGACACCAGCACCCTGCCGGTGCCCCGCGACGGCCTGCCCGTCCGGCTGGCCGCGCGCGACTGACCGCGTGTGAGGAGCGCAGCGCGCCGGGCGAAGACGCGACACGAAACCCCAGGGCGATGCGAGGCACGGCAGGCCAGGACCAACGAGAGCAGCAGGGCGATGAGCGCCAGCACGGGCCGCGCCTCGCGGCGCCAGGTCGACAGCCACGCGAGCACCAGGGTGCAGGCAGCTGCCCACGGCCACGCGCAGGACCATCGCGGGCCGAGGCCGAACCGCTCGATGAGTCAGCCAGCAGCGGGTTCGCCTCCTCGGCGAGCCCGGTGGCCGACGAGCACGATGGTCGCGAGGCCGTCGAAGGCGTCAGCCCCAGCACCACGACCGTCACCGACAGGACGCGCTCGCGGGGCAGCACGCCGTCCCAGAAGCGCCGGCTGGCCGGCTGCGCGCGACGACCCGTGCGTGCCACGAGGGGCGGCTGCGGCGGAGGTGCTCCAGCTGCCGCAGACGGTGCCGTTCGAGCCTGCTGCGACGGAGCACGACGTCGGGTGGCCGTGGCGGCCAGCCGGGCACAGGGGGTTCGTGCTCGAGGTCCGTGCGCCCGCTGCGGCGCCGCCGCTGCATCGTCCATGCCTGGAGCGTGCCCCAGGCCGGTGCCCGCCGCTGTCGGCGGCGGACGCTTGTTCCGACCCCGACGTGCGCCGACATGCAGGGCGGACGAGGACGCGGCGGCCGGGGGGTGCATGGAGCGTCGGGCACTGTGCATCCACGGCGACGCCGCGGTCCTGGCGCGGCTGGGCGACGGCATGGACGCGCCCTTCGTGGCCTCCGCTGTCGCGTCACCCGACGAGGGCGAGGCCCGCCACGCCCGGGCCCCCTTCGACGTCGTCCTGGTCGAGGTGGACGCCGACGCCGCGGTCGTCCGGCAGGTGCGCTCGTGGCACCCCGCAGCCGGCGATCGTCGCCGTGACTGCCGACACCGACCACGCGGTGGAGGCGGCGCTGACCGCAGGCGCCCACGACCACCTGCCACCGGACGCGGATCCGTCAGCGGTTGCCAGCGTGGTCGAGCGCTCCTGGCGTCGCCACCGGGCGGACCGCACGAGCCGCGCCGAGCCTGACGCCCCGACCGGACGCCCACGAGGTCCGGCAGCGGGTCAGCCAGCTGGTCTCCCTGACGGCTGCTGCCAAGGACCTGTTGGACATCGAGGAGCCGCCGCACACGACGGTGCGCAGCCTGCTCGACCAGGTCAGGGACCTGGGTGAGGAGACGGTCCAGCTGACCACGCGGGCACGTCCGGACGAAGGACGGATCCGGCTCGACCTGCCGGCGCTGGTCGAGGCGGCCTGGCGCGGCCGTGGCCCCGCAGACCTGACCCACGGACGTCGAGCTCGACGGGATCGAGGTCCACGGGCACCCGGGGATGCTGCGCACGGCACTGGTGGTGCTGTTCACCCACGCCCTGCGCGGTGCCGGTCAGCCGCGGCGCGTCCATGTCGACACCGAGGCCCTGGGCGAGGCCGTGCACCTGCGGGTGCACGACGACGGCCCTGCGGTCGGTCCCGGCCAACGGCGCGCCCTGTTCATCGGCGGCGGGCAGGACGCGCCCGCGCTGCATGGCCGTGGAGCACGTCGCTGCGCGCCACGGGGGGACGGCCTGGCTGGCCGACAGCGACGTGCTCGACGGGGGCACGATGGCCGTCATCGAACTGCCCCTGCGGGCCCTCCCCCGCTGACCCGCCCGGTGGCTGTCAGTGTGACGGCACGACGACCACGGGACACACGGGGTGCGACAGGCAGCGGCGGCTGACCGAGCCGAGCAGCAGTCCGGCGAACCCGCCGTGGCCCCGGCTGCCCACGACCAGCAGGTCGGCGTCCTGCGCCCGGTCGCGCAGGCGGGCGGCCGCGGCTCCCTCGGCAACGGTCCGCTCGACGACGACGTCGGAGGCGCCGGCCTTCGCGACCGCCGTGTCCAGCACGTCAACGGCGGCGTCGCGCATCTCCTGGTCGCCGATCATCGGCACCGGCGCCACCCAGGGCGACCCGATGCCGACCGGCGTGAAGTGGTAGGCCGTCACGACCTCGAGTCGGCCCCGACGTCCCGGGCGAGGTCCGTCGCCCAGCGCAGGGCGTGCAGCGACTCCTCGGACCCGTCGACGCCGACCACGAACCGGCGCAGGTCGCCGGCGTCCTGCGGCACCAGGACCGTCGGGCAGACCGCGTGGGTCACGACCTGCCGGCTGACCGAGCCGAGCAGGGCGGACTCGACCGCGCCGTAGCCGTGGGTGCCGAGCACCAGCAGGTCGGCGCCCTCGGCCGACGCCGAGCAGGACGCCCGAGGCCTGGCCGTCCTGGACGGACGTGTCGATCTCGACGCCCTCGTGCTCGACCTGGGACGAGGGTGTGCTCCAGCGCCGCCTGCGCCTGCTCGACCGCGTCCTCGCCAACGTCCACCATCGCCCCCATCGGCGAGGCCAGGGGCATCTGGGCCGCAACCGTCACCGCCTCGATGCGGGCACCGGTCGCGCGGGCCACGTCCACGGCCCACCGCAGCGCCGCCACCGCCGGGTCCGAACCGTCGACACCGACGACGATGCGCCGCATGCGGCCCTCCTCGAGCTGCACCCTCAACGTGCCGGGCCACGGCGCCCCGGAAAAGGGGAGAAGGTCCCCGGCGTCAGTAGCTGCCGGTCACGTACTCGGCGAGCGACTCCTTCTCGACCTCGAGGCGACCGATGGTGGACTTGACCACGTCCCCGATGGAGACGATGCCGAACAGGCCGCCCGTCGTCGTCGACGATCGGCACGTGGCGGAAGCGGCCCTCGGTCATCATCTGCATCAGCTCGTCGGTCGTCGTCGACGCCGTGCAGGTCGTGATCGACTCCGGTCATCGCCTCGGCGACGGTGACCTCGAGGCACTGCGGCGCCCTCGGTCGCCAAGTGCCGGACGACGTCACGCTCGGAGACGATGCCAGCGACGTGCCCGTCGGCCTCGAGCACGACCACGGCGCCGATGCGGCGCTCGTGCAGCGTGCGCCGCGACCTCCGCGAGGGTGGCCTGGGACCCGATCGGTGGCGACGTCGCCGCCCCGCGCGCCCATGATCTGTCCGGCGGTGGTGGCCATCGGTTGCTCCCGCGTCGGTGGCGTGCTGCGTGCGCAACCTTGCCATGTCGCGGCCCGTCGGCGCACGAGTTGACGACCATCTCGTCACGTCGCGGCAGGACCATGGTCCCTGTCGCGAGGCCGCGACCGCGGGCGGCACCGTCAGCGACTGGCCCACGCCCCCACCGGAGCCCTGCACCATGACCCGGCCTGCGTCGCGGGCACGCGCCCGTGCGTGCAGCCTTCGGGTCGCCACCATCGGGCCTGCGTCGCCGCCGGCTGACGTGGCTGGTGGCCGGCGACGCGCTGCCCGGGGGCCGCTGGTTCGCGGTGCACCTGTTCACCCTGGGTGTGCTCAGCCCGCTCGTGCTGGCGCTGTCCCAGCACTTCGCGGCGACCCTGACCCGCCGCGACGAGGGCGCCACGACCGGCCTGACCCTCACCTTCGCCGCCGGCGCGCGGGCGTCCTGGCGGCGTGCCCACCGGCGCAGCGGTGGGTGCTGGTCGGCGGGCCACGGTGGCCAGCGGCGGCGGTGCTCGTCGGCTACCTGCGGCTGCGCAGCCACCGCAAGCAGGCCACCGGCGCGCGCTTCACGTGGGTCGTGCGCCTCTACGAGCGCGCCCACGGTGCGTTCCTCCACGGCGCGGTGCTGGGTGCGCCTGCTCGGCGCGGGTCTGCTGCGCGGCCAGTGGTACGTCGGCGGGCCGGGTCGCCCACCTGCACGCCAACGTGCTGGGCTGGGGCGTGCTGACCCTGCTGGCCACCGTGGTCTTCTTCGGCCCGACGATCCTGCGGCGCCAGATCGAGCCCGGGGCGGACGAGCGGGCCGCCCGCCGGCTGCGCCACGGCGCGACCGGCGTCACGGTCGCGGTGCTCGCGCTGGTTGCCACCGGGTCGGCGGCTGGGCGGCGGCACGGGCTTCCGCCTGGTCGCCGCCGCCGGCATGGCGGTGCTCGCCTGGGTCGGCACCGGGACGGTCGTGCCGATCGTGCGCACCGCACTGCGCGGCAGCCCGAGCGCCGGGACGCTGGCCGATCGCCGCGTGCCTGCGCGTGGCTCGGCAGCCGGCCCTGTGGGCCGGACGTGCGTGGTGGTCGCCCTGGGCGCGTGGCGATGGCTGGACGCGCTCGGCGCGGCCGCGCTGCTCGGCGTCCTGCTGCAGGCGATCGTCGCGGCGGCGATCCACCTCGCTCCCGATCGCCCTCGGGCGCGGCCGCGAGCACCGGGACGCCCTGCGTGACCGGTCGCCCGCGGCACCGTGATCGCGGACGGTCGCGCTGGAGGCCGGGGTGGTCCTGCTGGTCGGCACGGCGGCAGTGCGGCCACTCTGGCGACGCGACAGTGCCCGCGGCAATCGGACGGACCGGCTGGGTGCTGGTGGTGGTGGCCGTGCTCAGCCTGCCGCTGGCGGTGCTGCCGCTGCTGCGACCCGGCAAGGACCCGCCTGACCGCGGTGGCTGCCTGCACCACCACCGGTCGCCGGCAGGCGCGGCACCGTCTGCCCGCAGGTGCCCGGCCCTCAGCGGCCTCGGGTGAACCCCGGGCCGACGTAGCCCCGTCGGACGGCCTCGCGGGTGCGCTCGTGGCGGGCACGGACCACGGCGCGTCGGGCCTCCGCGGCCGCACGGACCTCGTCGGTGGCCGGTACCGGGCGCGCCTCGGGTCGCGGGCCGTGCTGCCAGCGCCACCAGGCGAGGTAGCCGACGCCGGCCAGTGCCGTCGGGACCGCCAGGACCACGCCGAGGGCCCCCAGCACGAGCCCCACCGGCGGCAGCAGCACGCCCAGGAGCACCAGCACGACCAGCGCCGCGGCGATGCCGAGGGCCGTGCCGACCGACGCGCGGGCGGCGTGGCTGATGCCGCGTTCGGCTGCGATCACGAGCACGACCGCCAGCACGACGAGGCCCACCAGCAGCACGCGCTGCGCGGTGACGGTGCCCGTCCGGCGCACGCTGTCCAGCAGCGCGACCACCAGCGCGGTCGGCAGGCCCAGTGCCGAGACGCCCAGCAGGACCCAGCCGACCGTCGTCAGCCAGCCAGGCACGCGACGTCCCACGCTCAGTCCTCCGTGGGCAGATCGACGCGGGGGAAGAGCACCTCCGGCTCGCCCAGCGGTGCGCCGGCGACGACCTCGCTGCGCGCCCACCCGGCCGCCTGCGACGTCGCCCTCGTGGCCGAGCCAGGCGTGGATGCGCTCGCACGCGAACGGGGTGTAGGGCGCGAAGCCGACGCTTGGCCGCGTCGATGGCCTGCAGGACCGTCCACAGGATCGTGGCGGCGCGCTCGCGGTCCTCCTTGACGACCTTCCACGGCTCCTGGTCGTTGAGGTAGGCGTTGGCCGTCCTGGGCGATCGTCAGCGCGTCGCGCAGCCCGGCCCGCAGCTCCACGGCCTCGATGTGCTCGGCCTCGTCGACCAGCAGCTGGTCACACGTCGGCCAGCAGCTCGTGGTCGACGTCCGGCCAGCGCACCCGGCGTCGGCACGACGTCGTCGAACTGCTTGCGGGTCATCGTGAGCACGCGGTTGACGAGGTTGCCGAACGCGTTGGCCAGCTCCTCGTTCATCCGCCGGACCAGCGCGGTCTCGGAGATGTCGGTGTCGGTCTGCTCGGGCAGGTGCGCCGCGATCGCGTAGCGCAGCTGGTCGGGCGTAGTAGGTCTCCAGGTACTCCAGCACCGGCGTGCCGATGCCGCGCGACTGTGCTGACGCCTTGGCGCCCTTGAACGTCACGTACTGGTTGGCCGGCACGTCGGTGGGCAGGTTGAACTGCTCGCCCTCGGGGTCGGCCAGGTTCATGCCGGCGAGGTAGCTGGGCCAGAACACGGCGTGGAACGGGACGTTGTCCTTGCCGATGAAGTAGTAGGACTCCGCGTCGGGGTCGTGCCACCAGCCGCTTCCAGGCGTCGGGCGTCGCCGGCCAGCTGCGCCCACTCGATGGCGGCCGACAGGTAGCCGATGACGGCGTCGAACCAGACGTAGATCCGCTTGCCCTCGCCGATCGTGTCGAACTCCTCGGGGATCGGCACGCCCCAGTCGAGGTCGCGGGTGATGGCGCGGTCCAGCAGCCCGCCGTCGACGAACGAGCGGCGCCCAGTTGATCACGTGCGGCCGCCAGCCCTCGCGGGTCGCGAGCCACTCCGAGAGCGTGTCCTGCAGCTTGGGCAGCAGCAGGAACCAGTGCTCGGTCTCGCGCGGCTCGGGCGTGCCGTCCGACAGCTTGCTGCGCGGGTCGATCAGCTCGGTCGGGTCGAGCGTCCGGCCGCAGTTGTCGCACTGGTCGCCGCGGGCGTGCGTCGTAGCCGCAGTGGGGGCAGGTGCCCTCGACGTAGCGGTCGGGCAGGAAGCGCTCCGCGACCGGGTCGTACATCTGCTCGGTGACCTTGGAGTCGATGAACCCGCTCGGCGTGCAGGCGCCGGAAGACGTCCTGGGTGACCCGGTGGTGGTTCTCGGTCATCGTGGAGGTGAAGTTGTCGAAGCTGATGCCCAGCTGCTCCCACTGCTCGAGGAAGCGCGGGGTGGTAGCGCTCGACGATCGCGGCGGGCTCGACGCCCTCCTGCTCGGCCTGCACCGTGATCGGCGTGCCGTGGGCGTCGGTGCCGCTGACCATCAGCACGTCGTTGCCGGCCATGCGGTGGTAGCGGGCGAAGATGTCGGGCGGCAGGTAGGCGCCGGCGATGTGGCCGAGGTGCGACAGGCCGTTGGCGTACGGCCAGGCCACGGCGACGAGGATGCGGCGGGCGGACGGTGGGGTCGGTCGGGATCGGTACTCATGGGCAGCGACGGTAGCGCCGCGGCGTGCGCGGGCCGTTCGTCCACCCCTCGGCCGTCACCTGCGGGCTCGTGGCTCGTTGGCCGTGGTGGAGCCGCCCGTCATCCCCACACCCACAGGACCCGCCGTGCGTTCACGCCCCCTGCTCACCGCTGCCCTGGGGGTGACGGCCCTGGCCGCCGTCGCCGCCGCTCCCATGCTTCCCTCTGCTGCTGCCCCCGCGGCGTTGGAGGCGACCGGTGCCGAGGCCGCCGATGACACCACGGCTGCGACCGACAGTCGCGTCGTGGTCGCACCCGGTCGACACCGGCATCAACCCCTACCACGAGTTCTTCGCCGTCGAGGAGTCCTCGGTCACCGCCGACGTGCTCGACGAGTTCCGCACGGCGCTGCCGGCGGGCAGCACGCTGCGCACGATCACGCTCGGCGAGGGCTACCTCGCCGACGTCTCCGCCGGCAAGTACGACGACGTGGCCGCCGGCGACCTCGCATGGTTCGCGGGCACCAACATCATCGCCCGCTCGGCGATCACCGTGGACGGCCGACCCGCCCCCGACGGCCCGCGCCCCTTCCTCCCCGACGCACCGGGCGACACCCACGGCACCGGCGTGACCGGCTCGGTGGTCACCGGCAACCCCGAGGCGGTCATCTACTTCGTCGAGGGCACGGCCAACGAGTACGAGGCCTTCACGCACCCGGCCGTCGACATCATCACGACCTCGTACGGCTTCGCCACCGCAGCGCCACTGCCGCTGGAGGGCTTCCACGAGGGCGTCGTGGAGCTCGGCAAGCTGCACGCGGGCGCGACCACCAACGACCCCTCGCTGGCCCCGATGGACGGCACCGGCGGACCCTGGTGGGTGCTCGGCGTCGCCGGCTTCGAGGAGGGCACCTCGGAGGGCAAGCAGGTCCTGTCGGGCACGCTGCCCGACGTCGTGGCCGACTTCACCCAGGACCTGCCCTACTGCGACGTCTGCACCGAGGGCACCGAGTCGGTGGGCGGCACGTCGTTCGCGACGCCGCTGACCGCCGGGGTGGCATCGAAGGTGCTGCTGGAGGCACGCCGTGCCGCCGGCCACCTCGGCGGCATCACCGCCAACCAGGACGGCGCGTCCTACACGGTGCTTGACATCGTGAAAATGGGACGGGCTTCGCATACCGGCCTTTTCAGTATCCCGTCCCGGGCCGACACACTGCTGGCGAAGGTCGTACTTCGGGATATGGGTATCGAATCTTTACAGGACCGGCCCTACACGCAGCTGAGCGGGGGCGAGAGCCAGCTGGTGCTGATTGCAAGAGCCCTGGTGCAGCAGACCCCCATCATCATTATGGATGAGCCGACAGTCCATCTGGATTTCAGACACGAACTGAAAATACTGGAAACAATGGTGCGGCTGGTTCGAAAGAACGGCATCACGGTGCTAATGGCGACGCATTTTCCCAACCACGCGCTATATTTCCAAAACAACGGGGTCCGAACCACCGTCGCAATGCTCAGTGAGAAAAAATTTCTGGACGTCGGCACACCGGATGAGGTCGTCAGTAGCGACCATCTGAGCAAGCTCTACGGGGTTGAAACCTGCGTGGTGAATTACCCATGCGGCAACGGCATGCATAAACAGGTTATCCCCATCAGCACTTTGGATTAGAGGTTTTCCTGCTCCGGAGGTGGACGGAAAGGAAGCAAAAAACAAGTGAAACTTCTAACAAAATTACTTCAAGCCGGAGTTATATGTCTGGCGCTGTTGTGCTGCACATGGCCTGTAGTTCACTCGGGCCGCGCATGGGCGCAGCCGGTCTCCGGCCCGAAAAAACGGTGTCGGTTGTGGACTGTATCGGCCGCAAAGTCAGCGTACCGGCCAGGGTGGAACGGATCGCTTGCCTGTATGCCTTTTCCGCGCACGTGGTGGTCATGCTGGACCGCGGCAAGGATATCGTGGCGGTTTCAAAAGGGCCCAAGCGTGATGTTCTGCTGAATCGTCTCTGCCCGGAAATCGGAAACGCTCTCGTTCCAAAAGGCCAGGGCAACATCAACATTGAAGAGCTTCTGCTGGCCAAACCCGATGTCGTGTTTGTCCCAGGCGATATCGGCCGCAACACGTCCGAATTGCAAAAGATGGAGATTTTTCAGCTGCCGGTTTTAACCGTTGATTATCATGATATTGCCGGACAGCAGCGTGCCATCGCAATGATCGGCGAGGCCATCGGCGCATGGGAGCGGGCCGAGGCCTATAACCGATACTATGACCGGTGCATCGATAGGGTGAGAAAGGGCGTCAGCCATATTTTGCCGGATCAGCGTGTGCGCGCCTATCTATCCACCGTGGAAGCGACCCGCACCTATGGGAAGCAGTCGCTGCCAACCGAGTGGATGCGCCTGTGCGGGATAGTGAACGTTGCGGTAGATCAGCCGCTTTCAATTCACCAGGCAGAACTGCATGCCAGCCTTGAGCAGATCCTACGGTGGAACCCCGAGGTCATTTTCACCAATGAACCGGGCGTGGCCGAAACAATAGCGCAGGATTCAAAGTGGTCCTCCATCCAGGCCGTCCAGCAGAAAAAGATCTACCATATGCCCATCGGCATATCCCGGTGGGGTCACCCCGGATCGCTTGAGACACCGCTGGCCATGCTGTGGACCGTTAAAACCGTTTATCCGAACCTCTTTACTGGTATGGACATGAAAAATGAAGTCGAAAAATTCTACAGAGAATTTTTCAGGCTGGAGCTCACCGATGACCCTTTATGGACAAATGCTGTCAGGAAAGGGCATGCGCAAACCCAAGCGCAAAAAGTGATTGCTTTATATTTCGGTGTTGTACGATAATGCACCAATGAAATATTTTACCTTAGAAAAATTGACAATCTGATCAAAAAAGCGAGCAAGAAATGGGCAAATTAATTAAAGAAAAATCTGACAAGGGAAGGCTCCACATCGACACCCCATTGATGGGCGAATCTCTGGTTAGCAAAGCACTGCTTAAGAAAACAGAGGCAACGGAATATTTCCGAATGCATCCGGATATCAATGTAATTAAAATAGGCGGACAAAGCATAATGGACCGTGGGGCAAAAGCGCTGTTGCCCATTCTTGAAGCCCTGATAGAAGCCAAAGATAAACATAAGATTTTGTTGATGACAGGCGGGGGCACACGAGCAAGACACGTTTATAACATTGGTGTAGATCTGGGGATGCCTACCGGCGTGCTGTCAAAATTGGGGGATAAAGTGTCTTGGCAAAACGCAGAAATGCTGTCAGTTCTGCTGGCAAAACACGGGGGGGTAAAAATAGGCCATGGAGATAATTTAGAGCAACTGACGATGTTTTGCCGACTGGGTTATATGCCCATAACCTATGGAATACCGCCATACGGTTTCTTTGAGCATCCGGCCGAGCATGGGTCCATTCCTCCACACCGCACAGACTGTGGCGCTTTTCTCCTGGCAGAAAACATAGGGGCGCGATCGCTGATATTTCTTAAAGACGAAAATGGACTTTATGATCAAGACCCTAAAAAAGTATCCGCGCCGGAGCGTGATAAGCTGAAATATTTCAGCCGCATCTCTGCTCGGGAACTCATCGAGTTGGATTTGGACGATTTGATCATCGAACGTCCGATCCTTACCCTCTTACAAAGAGCAAAATGCTTGAAAGAACTGCAAATCATCGATGCACTAAGTCATCCGGAGCACATATCAGCTGCGTTGGAAGGAGAGCATGTTGGCACCATCATTTACAAAGAATAATAAATATCGATGGATCGGGTCGTTTTACGATTTTTGCCCGCCGCTGGTTTTTTGACCCCTGGTGCTGTCTAAATAAATGATTTCAGAACCAGTTTCGCTTTTGATTTGATCCAACTCTTTTTTGCGTGCGTGCTTAACGTAGACTTTAAGGTCTGAACCACTGACACCCACAATACGAAATCTTGGTTTTTTTTCGCCTTTTTCGACTTTACGTCGTTCACGCACAAATATTTTAGTTGCCATTATAGCCTCCTTGATGGTAATAGCATTTATGATATATGTTAATTTAATTAATATATCCTTAATGGATATATGTCAAGATAAGAATTGAAAAATGCCTAAAAAGTCAGGTCATCCAGGCTCTAAGAAAGCTGAACGATATATTCAGTCATCGCTGTTAATGGCATTAAAGATCAACTCCTCCTATGGCTATGAACTCATTAAGGAAATTTCTCAATTCGGCTTCGTAGAAGGTCAGGCGCCACCAGGAATGATATATCGTCACTTGAGAGATTTGGAAGAAAATGGTCTCGTTTCATCAGAATGGCAGACCGAGGGAGCTGGACCGGCAAAAAGAGTCTACCAGCTGACACCAGAGGGCAGTGAGGTTCTTGATGTTTGGATTGCTTATATGAAAAATCAGTTAGAAAAATTACAAAATTTTATAGAAATTTATCAAAAAAACAAAGTGAAATAGAAAAGATTCTCATTAATTTTCATGCAAGACTCAGGTGTTAAAAATGATATTCGGTTCCAACATACAAGGTTCTGCCCGGCCGGGGAAAGCCGTAGGCCTCTTCATAATCCCGATCAAACAGATTGTCCACACCCAGATAAAGATGCAACCGCTTTTTCAGAATAGCCTGGTCCAATTTGCAATTCACCACGGTGTAGTCGTTCAGTTTTCGCTTTTGCAACGGCGTATTTCGTGAATAAAAATACTGGTCGGCCACGTACATAACGCTGGCATAAGCGGAAAGCCCGAAATCGAAAACATATTGGGTTTCAAACGTCAGCTTGTGTTCCGGTCGGTATTGCAGTTCATCCTTTTCGGTATCCGGGGACTTGTCCTTGGTATCCATAAACGTGTAACCGGCCCGTAGCAGGAGATTTTTAAAATACCGGGTCTCGGCGGTCAATTCCACGCCCTGAAAACGATATTCGTCGTTGTTCTCGAAAGTATCTGTGGAATCTATTTTTTCGATGTAATCCTTAACATCGATATAAAATCCGGTCAGCGAAAGGGAGGTACGTTCAAAAAGCCGCTGCTCAACACCAAGTTCGTAATTGTAAGACCTTTCAGTGTTTAAGTCCGGATTCCCGGTGTCTTCCTCGTAAAGCTGGCGAATGGACGGAAACCGGATTTTACGGGCCGCGGAACCTTTGATGCGGGTATTGTCAAAAATATCGTAATGGACGCCCACAAGAAAACCATTATCATCGTCACTGTCGCCGTTATCTTTGTCAAACCAATGATGGCTGTAGCCGATCACCAGACCGAACCGATCAAACGGTGATACCTCGCATTCAATGGCAGCAGAATAGATTTTGACCGACCGGTCCTCGCTAAAATCTCGCGTTGTGTAGGTCGTGGCACCGCCACCTCCGCCGCCACCCCGCCACCTCCGCCACCTCCGCCACCGCCACCTCCGCCACCCGTAACGTCACGGATAATGCCGCTGGACTCGAACTCCTGCTCTTCGCCGCTCAAAGCAAGGGTGAAGAGGCCCATTTGATTTAGATCGGCGGAAGTTTGCAGCGTACCCCCATGGATCTTGGTGGTGTTATTTAGGGCATATGTTTTAACGGTCGGATCGTCCATGGAGTCGTATTGATTGTCATCATAACGGTTCTCATCTTCATCCAGTCGATTGGCAAAGAGCCATCCGCGCACACCAAAAGGTCCCGGAAGATTGCCGTTCACGGAAATTTGTCCGGAAAAACCGTCGTAATTGTCAATTCGATCATACTTGGGGCTGCTGGCGAAAGGATCCGTGTTGTCGTTTATGGTAATCGGCGGCTTACCAAACTCGCCCCGGATCTTATTGGCAACCAGTCCGATTTCCCAGATATCATTTGGCGCATACCCGACGTTGCCAAAAA
The DNA here is from genome assembly GCA_963731025.1 of uncultured delta proteobacterium. Taxonomy (GTDB): domain Bacteria; phylum Desulfobacterota; class Desulfobacteria; order Desulfobacterales; family UBA11574; genus UBA11574. Next base: position 25,237 of record CAVSVL010000011.1, read on the forward strand.
GGTTTCTTTGCTTTCTATCGCTGTTTTCCCTCAATCCCCCGTCTTCTTCTGAAGTGGCCTCAAAATCATTGGCCAAAACAAAGCCGTCGCTGTTCAGCGCACTGCCGCTAACAAAAGCGTCAAACCGGTCTTTGGCGCCGGAAACGCTAAAGCTTCCTAGGTTTCGGTTCCGCTGTCCGGTTTCCAGCTTTACAACTCCCTGAATGCCCGCAGTCCCCTTTTTGGTAATGACGTTGATGACTCCGCCGAGTCCGCCCTGGCCATATAACACCGAGCTATTGCCGTAGGACACCTTGATTTTGGCGATGTTTTCCACCGGAATGATACTCGGATCGAACTGCCCGTCAAAAGCGGAATTGAAGGGGACTCCATCGAGCAGCAGCAGCACGTGCCGCGACCGAAAACCCCTTAAATCGACCCGAGGAATGCCGTCGGTTGCGGTGCGGATGTCCAGCCCGGGCAAGAGTTCCAGGGCCTGGCTCAAGTTTCTCGCATCCCTCCGGGCAATATCGTCGGCGGTGATTTCCCGAACCGTACCAATGGCCTCTACGCCCACTCGCTCACCGGTAACCACGACTTCGCCCAGGGTGTATTCTGCTGTCTGTTGTGTTTGGGTTTCTGAAAATCCATTAAGAGGAAAACCCAGCCACGTTCCGGTGACCAGAAAAACCAAAATATATATTAAGTTTCTTTTCATCCATCGCCTCCATATCCAAGCGGTTGCAGGTACCAAAACCGACTCATTTTCAGCCATTTTAAGGATAAATCTCACATTAAATTCAAAGCACCAAATAACCTTAATTATTAATTATGTCAATGATTTCATGTTGTTATAATTTGTTTTACAGTTTATAACTCTAAATTACCAATTATAACAACAAAGCATAGGTGCTTGCCGTGCCGTTTGATCGAAATCCTAAGGAATGTTCGGATCGTTGTCGCCCTGTAACGGCGATCCGGTTACATTTGACCGGGGGTGGAATGAAAATATTGAGGAAGAACAGAGACAATGATGGCCTTTATGGTTGGTATTGGTTAATATAAGTTCATAAAATCGGTCGAAAAATATTGACACACAAACCCATGGAAACTATACCTGAAAACATCTAATTGGTGTCCATCCACGAAGTGTAATGGACCCGATTAAGTGTCCAATTCAGAAATGAGCAATTTTTGTCTTGATCAAGGCCGCACAAGGGTTTGCGATGAGGCGTACGTCTGTACGCCGCAACCGGAAACCCGCGGAGAACGCCGATCAGGGCAAAAAGGGCCATTTATGGATGGACACTAATTGGGATATCTTATGAACAACGATCAAAAGAGCAAAACAAAATGAAAAAATTTTTATCAACAAAAGAAGTGGCCCAATTTCTGGGAGTAAACGAAAAAATGGTGTATTCCCTGGTTTCAGAAAAGGGGCTTCCGGCAACCAAGGTGACGGGAAAGTGGCTATTCCCTCGATACTTGGTGGAACAGTGGCTGGAGAACGAAACCATCAACTATCCAAAGCCAACGGTTCCTTTACCCCCCTACCAAGGTCTTCTGATCATCACCGGAAGCAACGATATTCTTCTTGATCGGACGATTTCCCTGTTCAATCGCCAGCATCCCGAGCATTTGGCGGTCTTTGGGAACCTGGGAAGCATGGGAGGGATTCGGACACTCCGGCGCAATCTCTGCCATATTGCATCGAGCCACCTGCTTCAGGAAAACGGACAGGATTATAATTTCGGCTTTGCTCAAGAGGAACTGGAGCAATTGCCGGCGGTGGTCAACTTCTGTCAGCGACAACAAGGTATCCTGGTCGCCAAGGGGAACCCAAAAGGAATTCATAACGTCGCCGATTTAGGAAAACCGGGTCTAAAAATTGTCAACCGGCCTTTGGGCACCGGAACCCGGTTGCTCTTTGACGAAGAACTCAAAAAGGCTGGAATCATAGGAGACCGGATCAAAGGGTATCAGCTGGAGGTTCAGCGCCACCTGGATGTGGGGCTTGAAGTGTTGTCCGGCAGGGCGGATGCTGGTCCAGGAATCCAAGCGGTGACCGGTCTGTTGAATCTTGATTTTATACCTTTGCGATGGGAGCGTTTTGATTTTCTGATTCTCAAAGACCGGTTTTTCGAAAAAGGCGTGCAACTCTTTTTAGGGCTTTTGCCTGAAGCCGCTTTTCGGGAATTGACTCAAGATCTGAAAGGCTATGATATGAGTCTCTGTTCAAAGATGATCTTTCCCCAAAAATGAAAAAGGTCAGCTTTTTATCCGGATGGACTTCCTGCTGTAAGTAACGGCTTTCTACAAAAACAAACAGGATCTATGAATTTTTTGACAGACAGCTTTTTCTCGGCGTTGCTTCTGATCTGGACACGGGATCACAATTTGATTGAGATTATCAGTGTGTCCCTCAAGGTGAGTTCAGTCTCCACGTGTATTTCGGCTTTGGTGGGCGTTCCTTCGGGATTTTTGATTGCCTTTTCAGACTTTAAAGGAAAACGGTTGGTCATCACCATTCTCAACACACTGCTGGCCTTGCCCACGGTGGTTATCGGCTTGTTCGTCTATGCCTTTATTTCCAGAAAAGGTATTTTCGGCGCCTATGACTTGCTTTATACCCAGAAAGCCATGATCATCGGCCAGATAATTCTTATCATTCCCATCGTCACCACATTCACGATCTCTGCTGTGAGCCGCATTGACGATCGCTACCGGAAAGCCGCATTGACCCTTGGCGCAAATTTCAAACAAACGGCATGGGTGCTCATCCGTGAAGCGCGCTTCGGTATTATGGCCGCCGTGGTTCTGGCATTTGGAAGAGTCATCGCAGAAGTAGGCATCAGCATGATGCTCGGCGGCAATGCCAAAGGATTCACACGGACCATGACAACAGCCATGGCGCTGGAATATGACAAAGGAGAATTTGTGTTGAGCGTGGCATTAGGAATCGTGTTGTTGAGCGTCAGTTTTGCCGTCAATATTTTTTGCAATTACTTTCAAGGTAAGGACCGCACAAGTAATTAATATGCTTTACGAGTTAAAGAACATTATTAAAGCCTACAACGGTCGGGCAGTATTGGATCTGAAGCACCTTGGCCTTCAAAAGGGCAAGGTGGTCGGTCTTCTGGGACCAAACGGTGCCGGAAAAACGACGCTTCTTGAAATTCTGGCCTTTCTGTTGCCCCCAACCTCCGGTGAAATCCGGTTTAAACAGGAAAAAATAAATTCAAATTTAGGGGGGCTGATCAAACTAAGACGCAAGGTGGTGCTTGTTCAGCAACATCCCATTCTTTTTTCAACAACGGTTTATAAAAACATCGATTTTCCGCTCAAGATAAGAAAAACCCCCAAGGCAAAAAGAATCGAAATGGTCAATGAACTGCTGAAATTGGTGGGCATGGCATCTTATAAGGATGCCTTAGCACACACACTTTCCGGCGGACAAACCCAGCGGGTGGCCATTGCCCGCGCACTGGCCTGTTCCCCGGAAGTCATTCTTTTGGATGAACCCATGAGCAGCGTCGATGTTGAAAACCAGATTACCATTGAACGCATCATCCGGGAGATCAATCAAATAAAAGGCATTTCAGTGATTTTCACAACCCATGATGTTGTTCAGACCTCAAGACTGGCAGATGACACCCTGTTTCTCTTTGAGGGAAAAGTTGCAAAATCCATATATGAAAATATTTTTAGTGCTGTCATCGAAACCCACGAAAACGGTCAAAAATACTGTAGACTTCCCAACGGGCTGAAATTAGGGACACGATCTGAAAAGACAGGACAAACCCGAATATCCATTTCACCCGGCAAGGTCAGGATCAGCCAAAACAATTTTAATCCTCAAGAGAATACCCGAAAAGGCAAGATCATTCAGCTCAGTCAGGAACAGTTCAATGTCCGTGTACTGATTGATGCTGGAATACCTTTAAATGTATTGATTCCCAAAGAATCATTCAACAGCCATGAAATGGGCATCGGCGACGACGTCTGGGTAACTTGTCCGGAAGAAAGTATTGATATTTTTTAGCTTATAACTTGAGTTTTACATTTGACTATTCGTCTGATATGATTATTTTCATGGTGATAAATCTTGAATACCATTGTTAAAATAAAAAGACATCCCATTTAATCATATCTTGAAAAAAAGCTGTTATGCATCACAAAACTGATTAAGCAGGAAAAAAACAATTAATGGCTAATATTCTTATCATAGATGATGATAATCAGTTTCGGACAATGCTCCGACAAATGGTAGAGCGAAATGGTTATGAGGTCATCGAAGCTTCTGACGGTAAAGAGGGGATTAAGCTCTATCGAAAGAACCCCACGGATCTCATTATCACCGATCTCATTATGCCGGAAAAAGATGGAATTGAGACCATTCAGGAGCTGAAGAAAGACTTTCCGGACATTAAAATCATCGCCATTTCAGGGGGCGGTCGATTAGGGCCACACGATTATTTACATTTGGCCAAAATGTTTGGGGCGCAGCGAACATTAACAAAACCCATTGAACTGCCCGAACTATTAAAAGCCATTGAGGAGCTTCTGGAATAATCCTATTTAAGACTGCTTTTTCAGTGCATCCAAAGTTTCAAGGTCACACACATCAAAACTTTGTCCACACCCACCACAGATCATCTCGCATTTATCCGGTGTACGCGATCTTCGTTCCTTTAACTGTGCGCGACATTCCGGGCATCTAAGATCCATCACATCATCCTTATTATTGGTGTCAGTTTTCATAAAGCTCTCCGTTATACAAATTTAAAATTCATAGAAACCTCAATAAAGCGAGGCATCCGATTCTCACTGCTTTTACATAAAAAGTAATTGAGATAACCCAGTTGTCAAATATTATACGGATTAAAAAATAATTGACAAAGCAAATTTGCCAATGACATATATGCAAATTTGTACTTTCTCGGAATTTTCAAAATATTTTTTGTATATTTAAACTGCTTTATGGTATTTGACAAAAAAAATGTCCGATTCTGTTTCTCCCCCAAATAAACATGATTTTAAGACGTCAATCTTACAAGGTCTGTCGGCAGCCTGGCCCATTTGCCTTGGCTATATTCCCATCGGGCTTGCCTTCGGAGTGCTGGCCCAAAAGGCCGGAATTCATCCCATAGAGATCATGCTGATGTCTATTTTGGTGTTTGCCGGCAGTTCACAGTTTATTGCTGTCTCCATGCTTTCCACCGGTGCAGGTGCCGTATCAATTATTATTACAACATTTGCGGTCAATCTGAGGCATTTACTGATGAGTTCGTCTCTGGCGGTATTTCTGGGCAACACCACCCGAAAGAAACTATCCCTATTTGCCTATGGTGTTACCGATGAAAGTTTTGCCGTCAACCACACCCGGTTTAGCCGTAACAACTGGAGTCTGGATCGGGCGTTGGTGGTAAATCACACGGCAAATATTGCATGGATCGTCAGCAGCGTCATCGGTGGTTACAGCGGTCAGTTCATCCACGAAGGTGCCTTCGGTATCGATTATGCGCTAACGGCGATGTTTATCTGCCTGTTGATATTTCAACTAAAAGGGCGTTTCTATGTGATCACCGCGGTCATCGCCGGTGTTGTGGCGGTGATCCTGTCTTTGATCATTCCCGGCAGCTCATATATTGTGCTGGCTTCCATATTTGCGGCCACCACGGTACTCGGTATAAAAAAATGGCTGTTACGATAATTCATCAAAAAGTTGTGTGGGTCATCCTGGGCATGGGCCTGGTGACCTATGTCCCACGGTGGTTCCCGCTGATGTTGCTGTCCCGGCGAAACCTACCCCAATGGTTGGTCGAATGGCTCGACCTGATTCCGGCAGCGATTCTCAGTGCGCTACTTTTGCCGGAACTCGTTACCAAGGGCATGCCTCGGCATATGTCGCTCTGGCAACCCGAAGTTTGGGTGGCATTGCCTACCTTTATTTTTGCACTAAAAACCAAATCCTTAGGCGGCACCGTCGTCATCGGAATGGCGTTGTTTTGGCTGGCCCAAAGCATCATTTGAAATCCTGTACCGCCACTTTTCTTCGTAAATCCTTTTTTGAATAAATACATATTATTTCCTGGGATATTTTTTGTTTTAGCGACAAAAACCGATCAACAAAATCTCGAATTCTTAGCCAGCTCCAGGTTGACAATATTCACCTCGGTTAATAAATTGAAATGCCCGCAATGAATTTGAATCAAATGACGATATCATTTTAAATTCAAATTCTTGAAGAATCTTTTGGTTATAAATGAGGGATCAAATGAAACTGACGATAAAAATCATGAGCTTAATATTTTTGGGGATCATAGCCCTTTTAGTTGTTGATGGATACATTTCCGTAAAGCGCGAGATAAACATGTTTGACAACGATATGAAGCGAAACGCCCATTTGCTGGGAAACACGGTCAAAGAATTGACCCTTGACGCCTGGCATGAGGCCGGCCAAAATCGGGCTCTGGAACTTATCAAAAGAGTGGATAGAAAAGAAAATTATATGCGGATTCGATGGGTTTGGCTGAGTGATCTATCGGGTGGGCCTTATGTGCCCCGAGTAGCCCCGGAAAAACTGCTTCCGGTATCCCGCGGACAAGAAATTTCGGTGAAAAAAATGGATGATAATGGCTCCGGCCATCTCTACACATACGTACCGGTTAAAATCAACAGCCAAAAGTATGGCGCTCTTGAAATTTCAGAATCTATAGATAAGTTAAAGAATTATATACATAAAACGATATTACGATCTATTATACTTGGCATCTTGATGGCGTTGTTAGGCTCCATCATGCTGTGGGTGCTGGGGATTAAATTTGTCGGCCGTCCGTTGAGTCGACTGGTGGAAATCACCCGTCAGATCGGTAAAGGTGATTTTTCAGCGCGAGTGGTTGTTCGTGGACACGATGAGCTGTCCAGTTTGGCAAACGCGATCAACCAAATGTGCGTACAGCTTGCAGCATCACGAGAAACTGTTCGCAAAGAGACTGAAGCTCGAATCGCAGCACTTGAGCAATTGCGCCACACCGAACGTCTGGCCACGCTCGGTCGCCTCTCTTCAGGAATTGCCCATGAACTGGGTACCCCCCTTAACGTCGTTTCAGGAAGGGCCAAACTTATCATCAACGAAGATCTGAAAAAAGAAGACATTACTGAATGCTCAAGAATCATTAAAGAACAGGCGGAACGTATGACAAAGCTTATTCGACAGTTACTCGATTTTGCCAGACGTCGCGCACCTCAAAAGTCACCTGTTAATCTTAAAAATCTATCCGGTCAAGTCATTGAAATGCTGAAACCCGCTGCCGAAAAACAAAAAGTGATACTTAAGCTGTTAAAAAATGACGACATCCCCCTGGTTTCAATGGACTTATTTCAGGTTCAGCAAGTTTTAATCAACCTGGTGATGAACGGGATTCAGGCCATGCCTGACGGCGGACAGTTGGAAATAGGGATTCACATGAAATATTCATATCATCCGACTTTAAGTAGTGACCAGGAACAAAATTACGTAGCGATAAGCATTAAAGATGAAGGAAATGGTATTTCTGAAAACAATATCAACCATGTATTTGAGCCTTTCTTTACAACTAAAAATGTGGGAGAAGGAACTGGATTGGGACTTTCCATTGCTTATGGCATCGTTCGAGAACATGGCGGGTGGATCGATGTTAAGAGCAAGGTCGGTGAGGGGAGCTGTTTTACAATTTATATACCACTGGAGGTTGACGAATGCGCGGAAAAATCCTGATCGTTGATGATGAACAAATGATGTGTGAAATGCTTGAAGACGATCTCAAACGAAACGGCTTCCATCCAACGTGCTACATCTCTGCCGAAAAAGCGCTCGATGCTCTGAAAACAGAATCGTTTGACGTTCTTTTGACAGATCTGAATCTGCCAAACATGAACGGGATCGAGCTTTGCGAACGCGTCGTTTCCAACAGGCCCGATATCCCCGTAATTGTCATCACCGCGTTTGGGAGCATGGAGACCGCCATTGCCGCTATTCGCGCAGGAGCATACGATTTCGTTACCAAACCGATCGATACCCAATTCCTTGTTCTCGCCCTCGACCGTGCTGTAAAGCACCACGGCCTACAAGAAAAGGTGAAACTTTTGTGTGAGGCCCTCAAAAAATCTCATCAATTCGATGATTTGATTGGCCAAAGTCCCCCCATGCGAAAGCTGATTGATCAACTCGAACGTGTTGCCGACACCGAAACTTCTATTCTCATTACCGGAGAAACCGGTACGGGAAAAGAGCTTGTGGCACAGGCGCTTCACAGGCGAAGCCGCCGACATAAAGGCCCCTTTGTTGCCGTTAACTGTGCCGCTCTGCCGGATGCACTGCTGGAAAGTGAACTCTTCGGCCATAAAAGCGGCGCGTTTACCGATGCCAAAACAGAACGTAAGGGACTGTTTTTTCAGGCCAACGGCGGAACTCTGTTTTTCGATGAAATCGGTGATTTCCCACTGGCTCTTCAGCCCAAGCTCCTTAGATCTCTGGAAGAACGCTGCGTTCGCCCAATCGGCGGCAACTCTGAAATCAATTTTGATGTTCGAATCATTGCTGCGACCAATCGTGACATTGACACCGCCATTGAAGAAAATCGGTTTCGTGAAGATCTGTATTATCGCATTAATGTCATCCAGATTGATCTTCCACCGCTTCGAGATCGCGGAACCGATATTCTTCTTCTTGCACAGCATTTTATTGAGCAGTTCGCCATTCGTTCAGACAAACAAATAACGGGGATATCAAATACGGCCTCGGAAAAACTTCTAAATTATACGTGGCCCGGCAATGTGCGTGAACTTCGAAATACCATTGAACGAGCCTTCGCATTAACCGCATATGAAAAAATATCTGTGGATGATCTTCCGGAAAAAATAAGTGATTATAACGCCTCTCATTTTTTTGTTGGAAGTGATAAACCCAGCGAAATTGTTTCAGTTCAGGAAGTTGAGCGTCGATATATTCTTCATGTTTTGAAGACGGTCGGAGGCAACAAGACGTTGGCTGCAAAAGTGCTGGGCTTGGATCGTAAAACCTTGTATCGTAAACTTCAGCATTACAAGGTCGACTAACGTTTACCCGCTTTTCCGCAGGAATCCGGAATCCGGAATCCTTCGGATCGGCGGCGCCAGAGGCGACCAGAGGTCGAAGACTCTTAAACATGCCAACCTTCTTACCTTCCCACCTTCCCACCTTCTGATCTTCTTATTTTTCGAGATATTTGTGTTTATCCGTGGTTTCACTTATCCTCTTTTCTGTTTTCTCTTTTCTGTTTCCTGTTTCCTGTTTTCTGTTTCCCCTTTCCTCTTTTCTTTTCCCCTTTCCTCTTTCCTCTTTTCTCTTTCCTCTTTCCTCTTTCCTCTTTTCTGGCTTAAAAATTCTGGTCATTGAGTAAAAAGTAAATCCGCTTCTGACATCCCTCCACGGCACCTCCCTGTTGGGGCATATTGCCACGGTGAAGCAAAATACCCCGCCACACGGCCTGGACATCAAATGCATTGAGAAATAATATGATGCTGACAGAATCTGAATTGATTAATAATTTCTATGCCTTTAACATCTTTTTCGGCAGATGCATCTGTTGATGATACGCCTGGCATATTAATTGCTGAATATCCGTTTAAAGCATGGGGGGAAAGATTTTTAACTCAAGTTTCGCGTTCCGAATTATTATAAACAAGGAAACCTGACATGAAGACGTCCATCGAAAAGAAAAACAACACATGCCGGCTGGTTAAAAATACTCATGACAGTCATTCACCCAAAATATTGCTGGCGGAAGATGATAAGGAAATGCGCAACTTATTGACATTGATGCTTCGAAAAGAAGGCTATCGGGTGACTGAATGCACTGATGGAATATCTCTTCTCGACATGCTGTCATCCTTTTTTCTGCCCAGCAAAGAATATGATAATTTCGATCTAATTATCTCAGACATTAGAATGCCCGGCATTACCGGAATGGAGATACTGATGGGTGCAAATGAACTCGATAATTTCCCGCCCATGATCCTGATCACGGCATTCGGAGATAAAGAAACCCATATGCTGGCAGAACGATTGGGGGCAGCAGCGTTGTTCGACAAACCTTTCGATATAGACGACATGCTGAAAAAAGTGCGAGCGATCCTGTTGCACTCGGTATAAACGGAATCGCTTCGATGAATTGCATACGAAATTTACAGGAAACGGATATGGTTAAACAGGAACATAACACCCCATCTTTAACAAACCGTTCCCTACAAGATTCTTATTTTATACACTCTCCTTTACGAATACTGCTTGCAGAAGATGACCTTGAAATGAGTAGGATGCTTTCATGGTATTTACAAAAAAAGGGATGCAATGTTGTTGTGTGTAAGGATGGAAATGACCTGATGAGGCACCTGGGGTTTTCAGGACCATTGGAATGTTTTCTTGGATTTGATTTAATCATATCAGATATTCGTATGCCGGGAGCCTCAGGTCTTCAAGTTCTTGAAGCCGCAAAGGAGTTCGATGATTTTCCTCCAATGATTTTGATCACCGCCTTTCCGGATAAGCAAGCTCTTGATCTGGCAAAACGCCTGGGAGCTGCGGCCATACTTTCAAAACCTTTCGACTTGGATGATCTCCTCACCGAAATCAGTCACATCTTCCCCCTGGGACTGATTTCGGAGAAAGCGCAGCTCCCATTATCAAAACAAGAACCCGTTATCGTGCAATTCCCGCTGGATGTCTGTTTTCGTCATGATCTCGATTCGGAACATATCAAAAATTTTGTTTACAGCATGGCCGCCAAACTCAACCGGTTCAACCATCACATCGAGCATTGCCGGGTTGTCCTCGATCAGTCAGGAGCCCATCATCAAAGAAATCCTCTTTATCATGTAACGATAAACATAGATGTACCCGGCAAAACCATTGCTGTGAAACACGATTCTGAGAGGGGATCAGGTTTCGAAGATCTGTATCTTTCCATACACCTTGCTTTCGGAGCGGCAATACGTCGTTTAAAACGATATCTTCAAAAGCACTGCTCTACGAAAATGAGGTAATGGATTTAAACGCGAAATAAATGTCGAAAAGTTATAGGCCATTAAAATAAATCCAAAGAGGGTTCGATGGTTCGGAAGATAGAAAACGTGGCAAAATCTGTATCGGATGTTAATGATGTTAAAATAGAAGTGTTTCCCATAGACCCGATTGATTGAAGAAAACTTTTTAACAAAGGAAAACTATGATGAATAATATTACATTCAAATATAACGCAACAAAAAGAACTGCTTTTGCCGCCGCGATGATCGCAACCGCCCTTGCTTTTGCGATATTGTTTGTCTATCCGACCGCGAATGTCTGGGCCAAACCGTCGGGTCAATCAACAATCCCCGAAAGTTTCAGCGCACTCGCCGAAGCCGTCAGTCCGGCGGTGGTCAATATCAGCACCGTAAAAATCATCAAGGGCGGCGGGCCGGTGTTCCGCCACTTTTTTCAAGGCCCTCGGGGGAATCAAGATCCGTTTAAAGATTTTTTCGATAATTTTCCTGGCAATGAACAGCAGCGAGAGTTCAAACAGCGGAGTCTGGGATCAGGATTTATCATTGACAAAAAAGGTTATATTGTTACGAACAACCATGTCATTGCCGATGCGGACGAAATCAAGGTTAAACTGAACTCCGGTAAAGAATATGATGCCAAAATTATTGGGCGGGATCCCAGCACGGATATTGCGTTGATTAAAATAAAAGCTGACAGCAGCTATTCTGTTGTCAATCTGGGTGATTCCGATGCGTTAAAGGTCGGCGAATGGGTGGTGGCCATTGGTAGCCCGTTTGGTCTGGAGCATACCGTCACCGCAGGGATTGTCAGTGCCAAAGGCCGGGTCATCGGTTCGGGGCCTTATGATGATTTCATCCAGACCGATGCGTCCATCAATCCCGGCAACAGTGGCGGTCCGCTGATCAATATGAAAGGTGAAGTTGTTGGGATCAACACCGCTATTATCGCCGGCGGTCAAGGCATTGGATTTGCCGTACCCATAAACATGGCCAAAGGGGTGATTAAACAACTCAAAGAAGAAGGTGAAGTGACCCGGGGTTGGCTGGGTGTGGGCATTCAGGACATCAACGATGAAATGGCGGAATACTATGGCATTAAGGACAAAAATGGCGTATTCGTATCCGAAGTTTTTCCCGGAGACCCCGCAGACAAAGCCGGAATAAAAACAAAGGATATCATTATGAAGGTTAATGGCCAAAAAATTGAAACCAGTCGGGAACTCACCCGCATTATCGCCGGTTTTCATGTCGGTGAGGTGATCAAAATAACCGTATTGCGTGACGGCAAGGAGAAAACCTTCAATGTCAAAATTGCCAAACGAGAGGATAAAAAGAACGTATCCCGCAGCATACCCAATAAAGAGCAGGAGGCCTTCGGCATTCAGGTTTCAAATTTGACGCCGGAAATCGCACGCAAGCTCAAGTTGCGGGAAACCAAAGGGGTGGTGGTAACAGGCGTCCAAGAGAACAGTGAGGGTGAGGACAAAGGCGTTCAAACCCGGGACATTATCAAGGAAATCAACCACCAACCCATCAACACCATAACCGATTACGAAAATGCGATCCGCAAGGTGAAAAAGGGCAATACCGTCACCATGTTCATCAAGCGGGCCAACTCAGGCTTTTTTGTGATTAAATTGACAAAAGATTGATGTATCAAATACAAATTTTTTTAAGATACCCAACATCACTCTTGTCCATAAACGATCTTTTAGATGGCCAAGAGTTATCATGCCTAAAGGATTTTTGAACCGTAATCTTTGTGGAAACCTGGAATGATGAAATATTGGGTTTTTCAAAAGGAACCACCATTCCATTATTTCGGCATCTTCCGGGTAAAATGTTGGTGCCGAAATCATTCCAACTTATCAGGATAGACTTATTTTGGACACTGCTGACCCGGAAATTAATCTAATAAAATAAAATTTTAGGTTGATGAACTCGACAAATGCTTCTAAAAGACAGGTATTGAAAAAACAACGTTTTGTATGAGTGTCGAAGGGAAAGGAAAAACCATGATCCAAGTTGAAAATTTGACAAAATATTACAGCGATTTCTGTGCTGTGGATCAAATCAATTTCAACATTAAAAAAGGCGAAATTCTTGGTCTTTTAGGTCCTAACGGTGCAGGCAAGACAACGACCTTGAGGATGTTGACAGGCTATTTTATGCCCAGTTCCGGGACCATCCGCGTCCAGGACTACTTGCTGGATGAGCATCTTTTAGACATTAAAAATATGATGGGATATCTGCCTGAATCAGCGCCGTTATATCACAGTATGCTGGTCTATGACTATTTAAACTATGTTGCCGGAATTCGGGGGATGGATAAAAACCAAAGAATCTCCAGAATACGGGAGCTGGTTAATTTATGCGGATTGGATAACATCATGCACCGGAGCATCAATGAACTCTCTAAAGGGTTGAATCAGCGTGTGGGTTTGGCCCACGCCATGATGACCGATCCTGAAATTTTGATACTGGATGAACCCACTTCAGGTTTGGATCCGAATCAGATTGTAGAAATACGGAACATCATTCGACAAATCGGAGAAGAAAAAACCGTCATTCTTTCAACCCACATCTTAAGTGAAGTGGAAGCCACCTGCGATCGAGTGATCATTATTAATAAGGGCAAGATCGTTGCAGACGATATTATGGAAAATCTCAAGCAATCTGCCGGTCAAAAATATTTCATCAATTTAGAGCTGATCAACGCTGATTTCCAGGATGTGAACGAAACATTCAGCAGAATCGAGGGCGTTGAAAGCATCCAACGAATTGACGACGCCCAAAACGGCAGCCTCAGCATACGGCTTACCTGTGAATCTCCAACAGATTTAAGAGAAACCATCTATCAAACCGTTAAACAGACAACCTGGGTTCTCATTGAGTTTCATCAGGAAAGCAAAACCTTAGAAACTGTATTCCGCGAGCTGACCAAGGAGGACTGACATGCAACAGGCAATTCGCATCTGCATCAAAGAATTAAAAGATTATTTCATATCTCCCATTGCCTATATCGTTATTTCTATTTTTTTACTGGTAACCGGATGGTTCTTTTTTACGACATTTTTTTACTACAATCAGGCGGACCTGAGAAATTTTTTCAACCTCCTTCCCATTACATTTTCATTTTTAATTCCGGCGGTGACCATGAGACTCTTTTCCGAAGAGCTCAATGTGGGATCTTATGAAATACTTCTAACCCTTCCGGTGACGTTTACGGATATTCTTTTAGGTAAATTTTTAGCCGGTGTTCTGTTCGTTGCCATTGCCTTGATCCCAACCTTTTCCTATCCCATTTGCATTGCCTTCATGGGCCAGTTGGACTGGGGACCAGTGGCTGGCGGTTATCTGGGCGCCATTTTTCTGGGCTCGGCATTTGTTGCAGTGGGTTTGTTTGCCTCATCTCTGACACGCAACCAGATCATCGCATTTATTGTCGGCATGACCATCTGCTTCACCCTCACGCTGATCGACAAAATGCTTTTCTTTTTTCCCCGGACATTACTCGGTGTTATCGGTTACCTCGGGGCTGACTCTCATTTCAGCAACATCTCCAAAGGGATTATTGATTCAAGAGATATCATCTATTTTTTGAGTGTCATGTTCATCGGGCTATACAGCACCCATCTGGTCATGCAGGAAAAAAATTAAGGAGTTCAACATGGGTATTCAAAAACGATATTCAAAATACATAAAACTTTCCATTTATCTGGTCATCGTTGTTCTCATCAATGTGGCTGGGATGACACTTTTTTTCAGAATCGATCTTACCGAAAACAACATTTATTCAATATCGAAGGCCAGCAAAGAGGTCGTGTCCACCCTTTCCGAACCATTGACCATCGATGTCTTTTTTACAAAAAACCTTCCCGCTCCGCACAACAATACAGAACGATACTTACACGATCTTTTGGAGGAATATGCCATCCATGCCAATAAGTATTTTAACTATAAATTCTACGATGTCAGCCCGGAGTCGGAAGGAATCAACCCTTCAGCCCGGGAAAACCAGAACCTGGCGAACAATTACGGCATACACCCGGTTCAGATCCAGGTTTATGAAGAAGATGAGGTAAAATTCAAAAAAGCCTACATGGGGCTCGTATTGATTCACGGTGATATGATAGAGCGGATTCCCACCATTACATCCGTCAACGGGTTGGAATATAAGCTGACAACGGCCATACAGAAACTGAACAATAAGATTAGCGCACTGCTGAACCTGAAAGATAAAATCAAGGTTAAGTTGTTTCTGTCTTCTTCATTGAAATCCGTGGCACCGTTAATGGGTCTAAGCCAGATATCCGAATATCCGGAAAAATTAAAAGAAAGCATTGAGCACCTTAATTCAAGGAGCTTCGGAAAACTAGAATATATCTTCATCGACCCGTCAAAAGAACCGGGAAAGGAATCGTTATGGAAACCGTACGATCTGATGCAGCTTCAATGGCCTGATCTATCCGACGGCAAAATTCCTGCCGGAAAAGGAATCATCGGTCTTGTCATGGAATACGGTAAAAAAGTCAGAAAGATACCACTCTTAAATGTACTCCGGCTGCCCATCATCGGAACACAGTACGAGTTGGTGGATGTCGATAAACTGGAAGACATCGTCAACAACAACTTGGAGACGCTGGTGAATATCAATCAGGATCTAGGGTATCTGGCGGGAAACGGCACATTGGATATTTCGAGTTTCTCACCTATGATGCGGCAAAATCCGGGTGCCATCTCCACATTTTCAAAGTTGATATCAAAAACGTATAGTTTGAAACCCATCAATTTGAAAGATCAGCCTATCCCGGACAGCCTCAATTGTCTGGTGATCGCACGGCCCACTGAAAAATTTTCCGACTACGAACTTTATCAGATCGACCAGGCTTTGATGAAAGGGACCAATCTTGCGTTGTTTATCGATGCGTTTAAAGAAATCAACCCCAATAATCAGCAGCGTTTTACAATGAGGGGACCCAACTTTGTACCGTTGGATACCGGAATTGAAAAATTGCTGTCACATTATGGTATCCATATTAAAAAATCATATGTGCTTGATGAAAATTGTCACAAACAACGACTTCCCCGCGACATGGGGGGTGGAGAAAGACCCATATATTTTGCCCCCATCATCAAAAACAAAAACATCAACCATGATTTAGGTTTTATTCGTAATATCAAGGGACTGGTTGCTGTCAAAATATCACCTCTGGAATTGGACGAAGCAACGATTTCCAAAAACAATCTCAAAGCCGTGAAGCTCTTTTCATCTTCTAAAAAATCCTGGGAGATACGTAAAAATATCAATCTGAATCCCATGTTTCTCTCACCGCCCTTCTTCGGATGATGAAGAACAGAGTTTTCCATTGGCATACCTCGTTGAAGGCGGGTTTCCCAGTTATTTTGCCGGTAAACCCATCCCCGAAAAAAAATCAGAAGATGAAAATAAGGGGGCTGAGGATAAAAAAGAAAAAAAATCCCAAACGGCTGAGAAAAAAACCAGCGTGGACATGTCGAAAATCGAGAGCCGGAATAAAACCATATCCAAAGGAAAGCCCGCAAAAATCTTCTTGATGGCATCCTCGGAAATGCTTAAAGACAACGTTTTGGATGCTGACGGTACCAGCCCCAATGATATGTTTATTTTGAACACCATAGATGCCTTGAACCATCGAGAAGATATTGCTGCCATGAGAAGCAAAGTACTTAATTTTAATCCGCTGAACGATACCGGATCTTTAACGAAAACTTTTGTCAAAATGTTTAATATCGCCGGCCTGCCGGTCTTGATGGTTTTTCTGGGTCTCATTGTGTGGCTGCGGCGTCATTCCAGAAAAAAACAAATACAGATGATGTTTCAAAAGTAAGGTGTCACTGTTCAGGAAATCAGCGTTCAGGGTCAAACTGGCGACGCAGTCTCCCTTTAACCTTGAACCGTGAACCTTTGAACTTTGGACCTATATTAAAAGAGGTGAATATGAAGCTGAAAAAAGAATATCTCATCCTGACAGCCATTCTGGTTGCACTGATCCTGTATCTTGCCTTGTATCAATCAAACAGAACACACTATCAGCTTCCGAAACTTTCCAAGATTTCCGGGAAACACATCTCAAAACTTGAAATTACCACAAAAAGCGGTTCCATTGTTTTTAACAAAAAAGACAATACGTGGCATATCGGACCAAAAGGATATCTTGCTGATTCAACAAAGGTTAAACACATACTGAATATTGTCGAAAATTTGAAATTGACGGCTCTGGTATCGGAATCGAAAGATTATGTCCGTTATGATTTGGGCCATAATAAAGATATCCGTGTGAAGGCCTGGCAGGACAACACATTGCTCAGGGAATTTGATATCGGTAAAACTGCACCGACCTTTAAGCACACCTTTGTTAAACTACCGGACGATCCCAACGTTTACCACGCCAGAGGAGATTTCAGGCGGAATTTTGATCACCCTGTTGAGGACTTCCGAGATAAATCCGTGCTGTCGTTTGCCCAAAACAGCATTCAAGAGATTACGCTTACCCACGAGAAAAAAACCATCTCTCTTTCTCGAAAAGAGATCCCTGAAACCCTTCCTGAAAAAAAGGATGCGTCGACCGCCAAAGCCCCTAAAGCATCAAAAACCAAAACCGTATGGGAGGATACAAAAGGTCATGAAGCGGCCCCATCCAGGATTAGCTCTCTGTTGAGTTTTCTGAACAGTCTGGAGTGTGAAAGATATTTAGACGACTTGAAAAAAGAAGATTTAAAAAACCCGATCTATACCGTTACGCTCAAAGGCGAAAAGGAATATTCACTTTTAGTATTTTCCAAAAAAGACAAAAATGCAAAAAATTATTCGGCAACCTCCTCGGAAAATGAATCCGTTTTTTCACTGGCCGATACACAGGTAGACACCATCAAATCCAAGCTTGATGAAATTTTAAACGTAAAAGAAAAATAAAAGAATTTATAATGTGTTAGCATTTTGAAAATATTACCGCTTCAGGAATCGATTTATTTCAAAAGACTATCACAAAAATTAAATTTGACTTATCTTAGAGTTGCATTACACTAACAATATGAATAATATGGAAAGTAACAGTGAATAGCAACATCCTAAAAAAAGGAGGTTTCGCCCATGTATGATAAAAAAGCATTGTGTGACAAAATCAGAAAATTGTATCCGGACATCGGTGAGTGCGGAATCGATATTGACGTCGATTATGATAAAGAGCAAAAAGCATGGACGATAAATCTAAAAAAGGACCATATCAAGTTAAAACACTTTCTTGAAAACGAAGACGCCGATTTGTGTATGGAAGGAAAACAATGTGTCAGTCTGGGGCTGGAAATTGCCCAGCTCAAGGATAACATTAAACAGATTTAGCATAGATAATCATCATTACAACTTTAGTACAAATATGTATTATCGGGAAGCGAGTTTCAATTCGCTTCCCGATTCGTTTTTTCAGTAACATGCTGTTTGCATTTTCTTTACCCCCTGCAACCCCACACCGCATTAATGGGAACTGAATCCATTATTTCAGAATATCTACATAATTGTTGATTTTATACTTAATCATTCCTAATGATTTATTATATTACTGTAATATTAAATGTTTAGATTGATTTTTTTCTCATTTTAACCAACTGGCACATTTCTTGATTAAACAAAGAGCAAAATTGCAGTCCCGGGATAAAAAAAATCATAAAATAAATAAGGAGCATGTTTAAATGAAAACATTTATCATTTCTGGTTTACTTGTCCTCATCAGTTATGCCGGCGCCTGGGCCGGAGACGAAATTCCCACGGTCCTAAGCAATAAGGAGGCCATCAGTCTGGTTCAAGCCCATGCCGACTATGTCTGGACGCTGGTAGCCGCAGCATTGGTCTTTTTCATGCAGGCCGGCTTTGCCATGGTGGAAGCCGGCTTTACCCGGGCCAAAAACGCCATCAATATAATGTTGAACAAACATAAACATAGAGGAGTGATGCTTTGATGATGCCTGTCCGGATGTTTTTTCGGGCGGGCATCATGTTACATCTCGAAAATTATACAACAAATTGAAAATATGGGGTTCCTTCAAAACATCCAAATTTTTACCAGAAGATGGAACAAGGAATGGAATGTTGGAATGTTGGAATGTTGATTTTTTATAGGATATTATTTTTTTTAAAAGATGAATTTGCCACTAAACCATCACACCAAAACCCATTGTTCCATTATTCCAGTATTCCAACATTCCGATTGGGGCGAAGCCCCTGAGTTCTATTATTCTAGCATCCTTCATCGTCGATAATTTTGAAGCCGGTATTGTCAGGTGTTTCCGATTTGGCTTCCGGTTGTTGGACCGCTTCTACCTGTTTTTCAGGTTTAATTTCAGGAACAACAGACTTGGCAGTGATTCGATCCGGATTGACGACAGCAAGAATTAACCCCAACAGGATGAGAATACCTGCCGCAGTGCGTTTGACTTTCGGCGAACCTTTCGGAAGTGTATCTCTATCACCGAATTTCTGTTCCACCTTCTCTACAAACCAGTAGGCGCCAACCGCCACAAGGCAGACCAGAAAAGCGATGATACCCGAATTGATGTTGAACACATCTGTAAGCCGAATCGCTCCCATGTCACCCGAATTGTAAAACCCCTCAAGCATGGGGAAAACTTCTGCAAAAAAAACAGAACCGATCATCATACCGATGATAAAAATCAGTCCGTCCAATTTCCCCGATACCATCGCCACCACCGACGTCGTCGGGCAATAGCCGCCCATGACAAACCCGACACCGAGCACCAGGCCGCCGACAATATGAGGCCAGATAAAGGTGGGCAACAAATACACGCGACCAAGATCGATCCAGCCGAAAACCGAAAAATAGAGAAGCCCGAGGATACCCACCACAATCGCCGTAAATATCACCTTCAGAACGGCAAAATCTCTAAGATAAAAAACGGCCGTCAGTTTTCTCGGATTGCCGAACCCTGCTCTTTCGAGCACGAATCCGAACATAAAACCGATAAGTCCGGCCAACTGAAAGCTGTAAATAACGTCGAACCATCCGAATTTATACAAAGGTCCCATTACAACCACTCCTTTCTGAAAAAATATGCAGCAGCATAGGCCCCTGCAAAAATACACAACATGAAGACCCAGCTTCCAACAGCCAGTTCAGCCGCTCCCGTAAGGGCCTGACCACTGGTACATCCCCGGGCCAGACGGGCGGCGAATCCTGACAGAATGCCCCCACCCAGGGCCAGCCACAACCGGATCGAAATCCCGATGGAAGGCCCCCGGGCCACTTCGCCTTTAATCCGGTTGCTGATAAAGGCTGAAAACAGACCCCCGAGAGACGCACCTAATGTTAGAAAAACCAGCCAGGCCATAAGCGGTGATTTTCCCCCTTGAAGATAATTAGAGAAATATGCATTCGCTTTGGCGTGTTCCGGTGCCACCAGGTTGACACCGGCGGTGGCAATCCGGGCAAAAGAAGCAGAGGAACCCAAGCCCCGACCCATGGTGTAAAAAGTAAAGAGCAGGATAAGCCCCAAAATGACACCAATAACGTACGGATTAGTATAGCGTTCGTTCATATATCCTCCTTTTTAGTTTTGCGCTAAAACATAATGTCGGGTCCGAAAAATTCAAGACCATGGGTAGATATATTGCTGCCTGAACCGAACGTTTCATTTGGGATCCATCCGTTTTCTTGTTTTGAGCCAATCCGACATTTCCATGAAGGTGTTGGACAGATTATAGCGTCCTTTGGCAAACACCCCGTAATCGCCACCGCATCCCATGGCTGACGCAAAGCGAATGTGATTGCCGTAGATCAGCCAGGTATCGCTCCATTTTCTCTCGATGGCCTCGTCAAAGGGATTGCCCGCTGGCCCCGTATCGTTCCATTTGAACTCGGCCAGATTCAACCGCCATATTTCAGACATTATCCGGGTTCCGGCCAAGGTTTTGGCATTGGTCTCGCGAATGCTGTTTTCAAATCGATCCCACTGTCCATTGACCCAGCTCGCTGCATGGCAGCTCAAGCAGACAGCCTGCATATTCTCCTTACGAATGTTCATCTCTTTTTCCGTGATAAGAAATTTTGAGGCAAATTCGCCGTCAAATGCCGTGGGTAGGGATTGCCCGTCTTTGTTTCGAATGATTGCGGTGTCCGGTTCTTTTGGAGACGGGTGGGCATAAATCAAGCCAAAAATCCGCCATGGAAGTCGGTTGCCCATCTGATGGGTGCGTTCGGCCAACACTTCTCCATCCGTGTTGATCAACAAACTTACATGACAGGCAGCACAGGTCGGGGCTGTCAGATCTTCACCGACGGTCCAAGGCACGGCATTGAAATTCCACGATTTACCCATGCTGGAAAAAATATTGCCGTGTTTGCTGGCCGAATAGACCTTAAACGCCGGTACATCGGGGCCGGTATGACATTCGTGGCATGTGTAAGGTTTTCTGGCCATTTCTATTGAAAACGCATGCCGCGTATGACAGGCCGAGCATGACCCCCTGGTACCATCCAAATTGATCCGGCCAACCCCCTGGTTTGGCCAGCCGTCAAGAATGGGGAATTCCAATTCACCAGCAAGCTCGGTGTCCCGGGTTTCATATCCCTTAACCGACAATTTGGTACCGTGACAATAATAACAGGCTTCAGCCTTGGTGGCATCATTGGGGGGTTTAATGGTAATGTTATCTTTTTTTTCTTCAGCAGGCGCAAAGGTTCCGAGGATACTGTTCTGCAAAAGCTGATAAAAAGGATTGGCCGCCAGATTATTAAAGGCGTGGGCCATGATATTTTTCGAGTATTGATCTGCTTCCTGAACATGGCATATGGCGCAATCCCGGGGACTGACCACCACATGAACGTCGTATCCGTTATGCTCAAACGTATCTGCGTGGGCTTTGGGTCTTTGCGTATGGCACTCAGCACATCCTACGACCTTTGTTAACAGGTTTTCCGGGACCTGTTTGTTTGACACTTTGCTGGCCAGACCCGTCACCGCCATTGCGGTTTGGACCGTCACTTTAGCGTGTCTGCTGTTTCGCCAACTTTCCACTATGCCCGGATGTACGGTTGTGTGACATTCCAGACACGCTGACGTGGCTTCGCTTACCGGCGCATCAGCAGCCATTGCGATAGTTGGTTTCCATAAAAAAAGACCCATAATAAACAGACATGCCATTTTCTTCATTTGCCGCTCCTTTTCGTCCATATCGATTACATCGATTTATTGAAATGGTTTTAATGTAAAACCATACTCGTCAGTGAAGTGGAATGAATATTTTTCTTTTAAAAGCGCTTATTCTAAAATAGTGTCCATCCACGATAGATGAAGACATGTTTAAGTGGCCGATCCATAAATGAGGATTTTGCCCGCTGGGCAAGGCCGCACAAGGGTTTTCGGTCCCCGCCCACGGGACAGGAAGGCGTACAATTCGTACACCGCAACCGGAAACCCGCGGAGAACAAAGTCCAGTGGGAAAAAGACCATTTATGGATCGGCCATATTTATTCTGACGGCAATTCACACGAACCGTGAAGTCTTGGCGTAAAACGTTCAGGTCCGGATACAATGGGTTTGTCAATGACCTCGGAAATTGCTTTGAGCATCCCAAAAAAAATCTTTTCATGAAACGGATAGAGACTGTACCAGTATAGCATCCCCAAAAGCCCTTTAGGCAAAAAACGGGACAGCATCTCCAGATCCGTGTATTGATTTCCCATCGGATGAATTTTAAACTCAAGCAGGGCTTCACCTGGAACTTTCATTTCAGCCAGTAGCAACAGCCGCTCCTTCGGTGCGACATCCAATACTCGCCAGAAATCCAAAGCATCTCCAACCCCCAGTTCGCTTGAGTGTCGGCGTCCACGACGCAATCCAACACCTCCGACCCAACGATCCATCAGACCACGCAACCACCACAACCCGTCAGCATAATAATACCCTGTACGGCCCCCGATCCTGATGATGGGATCCCATACCTCATCCACTGTGGCGCTTATTCGAGCCCGATATCCACATTGCATGATGGTGCCGCCGGCCCAATTTGCATCACCGCAATGGGCCCATTCCGGCGTGATGATGTCTCCGGCGTCGGCCCAGCAGGTATCCACCTGTTCCTGGATGATCTTATCTAAAGCTGTTCGAATGGCCTCGCGGGGACTGAGCAGTTTCTGAGGAATAATCGATTGAATGCGCTTGTCTGAACATACGGCATTACTGCTCAAGCCTTCGGTTAAGGGTAACGCAATGGAATGGGGAACCGGGCTGATGAAATGTATCCAGTAAGCACTGAGGGTGGGTGTGAGCACGGGAACCGGTATGATCCATCGCTTGGGTAATTTTGCTTCCTGGGTATAAATATCCAACAAATCCCGGTAGGCCAGCACATCCGGCCCGCCGATATCATAGGTTTGACCGATGGTTTCATGGTGTTCGAGGCAGCCGACCAGGTAATTGACGACATTTCGGATGGCAATGGGCTGGTTCAAGGATCTTACCCAACGCGGTGTAATCATCACGGGAAGCCGTTCCACCAGGTATCGCAATATCTCAAAGGAAGCACTGCCGGATCCCAAAATCATGGGCGCCCGCAAATCGGTCACCGGTACTCTGCCGGATTGAAGAATGTCCGCCACTTCAATTCGAGAGCGAAGATGTTTGCTCAAAGAACCGTTTTTCTTCTCTGCAAGACCACCCAGATAAATGATCCGTTCGATACCGGTCGATTCCGCTGCCGATATCATATTTTGAGCGGCTCTGCGGTCGGCCTCAACAAACTTGTGCTTCTGGGCAATCATGGAATGGACCAGATAATAGGCCGCCCCACAGCCTGACAATGCCGTTTCCAGGGATTCCCTGTCAAGAACGTCTCCTTTGACAAGTTTTATTTTTGGATGATGTGCCCATGGACGACAGGCCAATTTCTCAAGGGATCTCCCCATGGCGCGAACCCGATATCCCGCATCCAGCAGAGCCGGAATCAATCGTCCGCCCACATAACCGGTAGCCCCGGTAACCAGAACCGGTTTGTCGTCTTTCATTGAAATCACTCCTTATTTGTACCTGAAGTTTGCATGAGCTGGAGGTTTTCATATTCAAGGCACTTAAGGGCGAAGCCATAGTTCGCTATTGCGAGTCCTTAATAACGAAGGAGATGAAAGCCTCCGGCTCATGCAAGCTTCAGGTTATGCGTGATTGCGCAGCTTCAATGCAACAGGATGCGGGTTTAAATAAACCTGCTGCGCCAAATACGGTTGTTCGTATTTTCGCACGTAATGATTGAGAAGGGTCACCGGTACGATTAAAGGAACATATTCCTTTCTGTACCGATCGATAATTTCCAGCAGTTCCTGCTTCTCGTCAGGAGACAACTGGTTTTTAAAATATCCCATGATGTGTTGCAGCACATTGATATGCTTCTTTAGAGTGGTTTGCAGGACCAAAGCCTCCATCAACAGAGTCTCATATTGGGTAAACAAATCTTCCATGGGAATGGCTTTACCTTCGGCAACCAGCTTACCCATCAGTCTTGAATGGTTGGGGCTGTGTGACATGATCAGCAGTTTGTGCCGGGTATGAAAATCGATCAGATTCCCCATACGTTTCTTTTTGGAGAGCGTTTCCCGCCAGCGCATCAAGGTAAAAATCTGCTCGATAAAGGTCTCTCTGAGTTTGGAATCATTCAGCCGGCCGTCTTCTTCCACCGGAATTAACGGGAAGTGTTCCGTAAACACACGGGCAAATATGCCCTGCCCTTTTTTATTAGGCATCCCTTTAAAAGTTCTAACCGGAACTCTAAACAGGCCGCTGCTTGGAGAGTTTTTTTTGAAAACAAATCCGCACAGATTTTCTTTTTCCAGTTCTTCAACTCTTTTTTGTGCCCATTCAATCATCCTTTGGGTATGGTCGATATTTGTTTTGGAAGTCACCAAATTCGGGTTGTCCGGATCACCCACAAGACGCAGGGTCTCCCGGGGAACACCCATCCCGCATTCCACCTCAGGGCATACCGGAACATATTCCACATATTGACCCAGGATGTCAGTCAGGTATCGATCCCTTGAATGTCCGCCGTTCCAGCGGACCGGCTCTCCCATTAAACACGCGCTGACGCCAAGTTTTATTTTTTCGTTCATGGTTTACCTCATGATGCTTGATGATTACCCATCGTTTTTTTATACGGTCATTTCCTGTTTTAATACAAAAAAAAGCTTTTGAACTTTCACTTTTACTTTCACCTTAAGAATGTTTATAATGCAAATGAGAATCTCAACGAACAATTTAGAAGCGGTTTCAAAACCTTCAATCAGGTTCAAAGTCAAGGCGGACTGAGGGGAGATTTTGAAACCACTTCTAATCAAAGGACGTTTTATGATGCTTGAAAAAATGACAGCACTTGTCAGAAAAAAGAATGTTTGTGTTCTGGCCACGGTTTCCGACAACAAGCCGTATTGTTCACTCATGGCCTATCTCACCGATGGTACCTGTAAAGAAATTTACATGGTGACACACAAAAATACAACCAAATTTAATAACCTTCAGAAAAACCCCTCGGTCAGCCTGTTGATCGATTCCCGGGAAACGCAACCAAGATCCAACGCTCAAGCGTTGACCATTGGCGGTGTTTTTATTCCCCTTATCGATGATAACAAAAGACAAAAGATTCGAGACAGAATGCTGGAATCTTTTCCTCATATGAAAGATTTCATATACCATCCGGAATCAGAACTTATCCGTATAAAGATAAACTCATTTCTACTTTTGGACGGTTTGACCGAATCCCATTTTGTGTCTCTGAAAGACCTTTAAAAAATGTCTCCCGTTTTTAGCGGGATTCAATATCAAGTCGAAAATCCCGGACTTTGAGCGGGTGCAGGCGAAAATTTTAACCACAGACATACAGTAAGTATTTCGAAAACTAAAATTTGATCCTATTGATAAATCCCGATTATCGGGGACGATGGTATTGGGCAAAAAGGGGCGTTTTTCAACGGTCTTTTTGTGAAATGGTAACGATTCCCAAAAACCCATCCACAGTGATGTCGTCACCGGTATGAATCAAAGACGTTGCATCCGGTATGCCGGTGACACACGGCAATCCGTATTCCCTGGCAATAATGGCCCCGTGAATCAGCATTCCACCCCGGCGTTCAATGACGCCTGCAGCCAAGGGTATTACAAATGTCATATTCGGATCCACCGAATCGCAGACAAGGATTTCAGCGTTTTTAAAATCCTGTAAATCCAAATGATGGCGAATAACCCGGGCTTTACCCTTGGACAATCCCGGTCCGGCCGGCTGTCCCACAAGCTGCCTGGGATTTACCTTAAATCCATATTCGTTACTGGATACTGTCAGTTCTCGCTGTCTGTTGCCATAATCCAAATCATGAATCACCGATTTGAGATCGTCAAGTTCGGATTTGTGTGTTCCCCGACGTTCGGAATTTTCAACACGTGACGTTGCCTCCTTCACAGCGCTTAACAGCTGCGCTTCAATCTTACCCAGATAAATATTATCGTCATCTCGGAGGCGATAGCTGCTGCGCGCAAGATCCAACAGTTCCTCGGCTTCTTTGCGCTTGGGACCTTGAAGACGTGCGAGAAATCTCTGCTGCAATGCCAGGGCGTCTTTCGGCTTTTTACGAGATGACAATGAAGACGGGTTGACCGCCATCTCCAACAACAGTTTAAAAAGCGGCCGTGTATCAGTGGCACATTCTGTACCGCCGGTGACTGCACAAGACAGATCCCCAAATTTTTCGATGAACTGATCCACTTTTTTTCCGAATTCCAAATCGAGATCCAACGGTTCCCCGGCTTTTAAACGTTCAAAAAGCTGACGATCATCGCGAACAATGGATGCCAAATCTTCCACCAAATGGTTTCTTTCAAGGCTTACCATTTTGGTTTGGGTTAGAAGATTCATGAACTCATACGGATCATCCGGCCGCATGGCATCGTTATAATATTGACCAAAAAGGCGAACCCCATGGGCATACGGAATAAATTCTTCCCAATAGGTGTTGACCCAGTGTTGGTTAATCTTCCAGCGCCGTCTGACCTCATCCGCCAATTCTCGATCGGATAAAACCATAATATCTTGTTCCGTCAGATCTTTGGCCGTTTTTACCATTTCAGGAATCAGCGTTTCTTCAATGGAGGTACGAAGCGCTTTTAGATTTCCAACGCTTCGGTGAAGGCTGAGATACCATGCACGTTTATCTTCTGTTTGATTGGGCGACAGGGTTGTTATAGGACGCGATTGGAAAACGCACATCGTATCACTTTTAATGGTCCATTCAACATCCTGCGGCGTTTTAAATAACGCTTCCGCCCGGTATGCCAAATCACATATACCAAGTGCCTCTTCGCTGCTCAGAGGAGGTCTCCCAGCCAAATCCTCGGGCAAGGGCGCCATCTCCACGCCGTGTTCCGATGGAATCATCCAATGTTTTCTTTGAACCGATTTGTGGGACAGTACCGTTTTTTTGTCACGATCCAGAACCCAGCGATCCGGTTCTATTATCCCATCCACGAGTCCTTGATTCAGTCCGTAGACAGATTCAATAATTGCCTGGGTCTTGTCATTGGGGTTCTGGCTGAAAACCACACCGGATCGATCTCCTGTCACTGTTTCCTGAAGCACAACGGCCATTGCGCTTTTTTCAACGTCCAATCCGATTTCCTGTCGGTAGAGGAGGGCAGCATCAGACCACAATGATGTCCAGACCAATCGAATGTGATCCAGGATCGATGATGTTCCCCGCACATTGACAAACGATTCATGCAAGCCCGCAAAAGATGAGCCTGAAGCATCCTCGTCCGGTGCCGAAGAACGGATGGCAAGGGTCTTTTCGCTGAAGTGGGATTGAATTTTTTCGGTTAAATATGATTGCAGGGATTCGGGGATTTTCTTTTTCAAGAATATATGTCGAATGCGGGTGGCACAGTCCCAGATCTCTTCCCATCGCATGTCTTTAAATTTCTTACGATTCAACTCGAGAAGTATGCGTTCTCTGAGTCCGGCAGCATTCACAAAAGCATTGTACCCATCAACCGTGAGAAACAAGGTGTCCGGAATATTAAATCCCTCTCGCGCAAGGAGGGACAACGCGTAGGCTTTTGGTCCAATCCGGTTACGATGATCTGGCCTGACTTCCAATGGTGTTAGGATCCAGTTCATTGATCGATATGCAACTCCATGACATGTTGAAAATTTCTCACCATGACATATGTCTTTATGGAAACTCTTACTACGGCACATGTTGGCGATGTTGCAAATGCTTCCAGATACGGGTGCTTGGTTAAGTAAAGACTTAGAATTTCATCTTTTTCAGCCCCATTCATTTCTTCGGCATTTCCCAAGGCTGTTACGGATACCGCCTCATGAAAATCAGAATCCATGTTCAAACTGCTGTTGATCAATATTGCAACCCTTGAATCCACCGATAAATTTTCAAATTTTCGCGTCGTTTTCGGGGTTACAAAATATATCTCTTTAAGGTCTTGTTTACCTGCAAATGCAATCAAACTGGCGTAGGGTTGCCCGGAATGATGAGTGGATAAAACACCCAATTTTTGGTTGATTAAAAGTTCTCGTATTTGTTTCTTGATGGCTTTGTAATGCGTCATCCTAATCCAGCACCTTCATCAGTTCGGGAACCGTATTTTTGGGGCTGATCTTGTACCATGTATTTTCGATGTTTCCATTTTCATCAATGAGAAAAGATGAACGAATGATTCCCATAAATGTTTTACCGTACATCTTTTTCTCACCCCAAACCCCATAAGCTTCTGCAATTTTATGATCCGGATCGGAAAGCAAAGAAAAACCCAGTATTGTGTTTTTCATCAAATTTTTTCTGGGTTTCAGGCGTATCCGGACTTATTCCTATGACGTCTATGTTTTTCCCTTTTAACTCTTCCAGTGTGTCCCGCACACTCTTTGCCTGGGCTGGCTCAGCCTGAGGTGTTGGCTTTGGGGTAGAAATAAACGAACAGTTTCTTTCCGGTAAAATCGGAAAGCCTTACATTCCGACCATCCTGATCCTTAAGATCAAAATAAGGGGCCGTGTCTTTCGAACTGAGCGTTTTCATCATCAACCTCCCTTTTCAAAAAGATAACCCGTTTTCTGGCGGTTTGTCAAATCTCTAAATTCTTCACGACATGGAAGATATCAATGCGGGTTGATGGGGTGGTTAATAACAGGTAACCCCTACCCTCTTAAAATAAAAA
The DNA here is from genome assembly GCA_963731025.1 of uncultured delta proteobacterium. GTDB lineage: Bacteria > Desulfobacterota > Desulfobacteria > Desulfobacterales > UBA11574 > UBA11574. The sequence goes on from CAVSVL010000011.1 coordinate 54,533, forward strand.
AGAGGCAGGGCTAAGTAGATTCCCTGCCTCTTTAATCGATTGAGGAGGCGCTCTATAAATATCCTCCAAATTGAAAATATCCGTACTGTTTTAATCTAAGGCTTCCATGAGTTTTCCACAACAAGGCGGAATTCTATCACCTTTATTTAACATGACATATTTATTGCATGTATAGCAAATGCATTGGCAATCCTCATCAACATAGACTTCAGGATACTCGTCAAGCCCGGCACCCTTTTCACCTTCGATTACAAATCTCGCAAACTCACTCTGCTGTGGGATATATTCTCCAATAGGCACCAACTTTCTGTTGAATCTGGCACAATCAACCATCATCCTCCATAAAGATTGAAGCTTTATTGTCTCATCGGGATTTTCAGGTGTAAATTCAACAAGGTTCTTTTCTATGTTGATTTTCATGAATTGCCTCCTTTTTTAAGGGTGTTGTTTTTCAGGTTTATTGTAGATTTTCTCTCACTGTACATTCAATTGTTAATGCATAGGAGCAACAAACATGCCAATGTATTGCTTTCTTATAACTATCAGTTATTTCAGGCGAATATTTTCAACAAAAAAACAAATGTGTCACGATAAATGATATAGATGATACGACCCTGTATCATGAGACAGTAAATCTAAAGTTAAGGCCAAGCTCGGATCTGTCAGACTTATCACCGGTTTTTGAAGTGAGCGATATTTTCACAAGAAAGGATGCTATCTCAGGTCTTAAAAGCTGTCCTTGGGCGGGTTTAGATAAACTGGTTAATACACCCCTGAACAGTTCAATCTTTGCTGGGCGATATCACAACCTTCAATATTGGTTTTCCGATTCCATATACATTGCAGTAACATGAAGTTGAGGGGTAATTCATTTTTTCAGAGGGTACCCCAATATGTTGGGGCTTTTAAAGTAAAAATCTGGATCAATAATATTAACGGTATTGGTGAGTTTTTCAGAATGTTTGGCGCTCAAGAATAGGATATTAAAGCATGAGTCGGTCAATTCTCATGAATACATCCAGTATCTTTGAGTTTTCAGATCGGCTGGATACTTTCGAATCGATAATATATTCATAACCTGAGCAATATTACTTTTTGTCCAACACCTTCCTGATTGTAATTGCTATTTCTCGCATACTGATAGGTTTCATGACATAGGCAGCCAAACCCAATGACGATACTTTTTCTATTTTCTTATTTTTCCTTAAGAGGTGGTTATGAACACCTTGCCAAACAGACAACGTGAGGCCAATTCAAGCTTACGGCATATCGTAAAGATGAAAAACCTAAAGGTCGATTCTAGAACCGATAGGATATACCTACCATGAGATGATGGGTATTAGAATTTGTACTGACATCCACCTTCACACCCGCAAGCGTGTCGTCATATTCTGCATTGAGGTGCGTAAAGCGATATTCTGCGAATATTGCAGCATTTCCAAACCAGGCCACCGCAAAACCTACTCGCGTGTCCAAACCGACATCAAAAGAAGTATCATTAAAAGTCCCGGTACCACCTGAGCTCAATTGGCTTAAGTCAACGTCAAATTTCATCTTGCTGATGAAGAGCGCCGGACCGATGCCGACATAAGGTTGGAAACGGTGTTTCGGAAGGCGGAGCATAAGCAAAGTTGAAATAGGATAAAGGGTTATGTCTTTTTTATCGCTATCCATTTTATAATATGAAACATCCATGGCGAGCCCGAGCCACAATCTTTTTTTGGACCAATAGCCGACGCGTGCGCCGGTTGTGAAGGAAGCGTCGTAGTTGACATTCGCATCGGTTGATTCGGCAACCACGCCATAAGCAGAGGAACGCATGTGCAGATCCTCGTCCTGAGGCATTGAAGCCCCAAAGTAAATATCTGCAAACATTCCGCCTCTGGCCAGGGTGGCCCGAATGCTCTTGGCCTTCTCTTGGGAAAGAGCACCTGCAGCAATCAAACCGGCCACGAGCTGTTCTTGGCTGCCGACTATAAATCCTCCTCCAAGCGCATCAGGCAATTCAATAAATGTAGGGCCGGCCGTCGCTTCTTCCGGAAGTTGCAGCGTGAAATGGATGTCCGGCTGCTGTTTTAGCAATTCCAGCTGATCTGATGTGAGTTCCATTACTTGGCCTGATGGAAGCGTTATCGGCACGGCCATTGCCGGTGTTGATATGAACAAGATAAGTATAATAGTCATTGACACAGAGCGTCTTGCACGCCCCTCAGATTTATGTATCCTTAATTTCATAAGAGCAAACTCTTTTTATTATTAGCTGTCTGACAAGCAACACATCGTGCTGTCAGACCCATTTAATTCCTGTGCCGCCGCAGGTGTGTTTTTCTTATAAAAATCAAACCAGAGGCACTCATCAATGCCAAAAGCAGAAGAAGCCCCAAGGTCGATGCAGGACCAAACTTTAAAGCCATCCAACTCATCCCCACAACAGGCAACAAGCATATGCGAACCATCACCTGGAAGTTATCGTGCCTTGAGATACAATCAGCCATCGGAGGTGAGTATTTGTAATAGAAATTTACAAGAGATTTACCGATGTTGTTGTTGAGCAAGAACCGGTTGCGAAACTCACGCAGAATCTTAACCGAAGGCTGCACAGGAGACCCGAAAGCTGCGGTGGCGATGAAACAGCCGCTGCTCCCGCTGCCATCCGCCACCTCCTGATTAACCACTTCTACTGCTGCTAAAGTCGTAAAAGTGTTGTCATCCCCGTAGCTCGTTCCACTTTCGTTTGTTGCCAACAGACGGTAATGGTAGGTGGTGCTCTCATTAAGCCCGCTGATGTCGGCGCTCACCGGGTCATTTACCCTGCCAGAACCCATGCCCGTGTTTGTTGTGACAAGCGCATAATTTTGATCCATGCCGTACTGAAAATAGCCGTCCGTGTCTGTTCCGTTGGGATTGACCGTGCCGTTTAAAGTGGCGGAGCTTTCGGTCACCGATGCGGCGGAACCCGTATTCACTGTGGGCGGAATGGACGGCGTGGTAAAGGTATCATCATCCCCGTAGCCGGTTCCTATGCTGTTTGTGGCATATGCTCTCACGTGATAGACGGCGTTGGGAATCAAGCCGGTAATCGCGCTTGTAAAACTGTCGGTGCCCATACCATCTGTCGTGCAACTGTCTCCGGTGGTCGGCGCCACCGATACGCCCCAGCAGACCCCGCGGGCCGTGACATCCACAGCGCCGTCGTCCGTCACATTGCCCCCGCTTGAGGCACTGTTGGCAGTAATGGATGATACCGCGGTGGTCGTAAGCAACGGGGCCGAAGTAATTGCATCGGTTGAATTTTCAAGATTGATTCTCGGTTTGGTTATGTCCACCTTGCTGTCGGTGATCAAGTCGCCGTAATCTGTAAGGTAAACTTCAACCTGGTCCGGCGTAAGATAAGCCCCTGTCCTGGCCTTTGCCGTACTCTGGAGAACGGCTGCCGCCCCGGCTGCGTACGGGCAGGCAGCCGACGTGCCCCCAAAACCGTATGGTGTGTCCCAATAACCCCCATCGAGTTTTGTGGTATAGGCCCAATTAGACGGGGCTAACAGACTGAGAAATGATGCGGTGTTGGAATAAACGGTTACCTGATCCGGTGCACCCCTTTCCGGTGAATAATACCCCGTAGAACATCCATCCGTTGGAATCTTGGGCGCGCACGAATTTTCTGAGACACACCAGCCAATTTCATTTTCACCCAAAGCGGCATCATAGACGGCCCCAACACTTATGACGTTACTTAAACAACCCGGCCAGCCCATAGCATCGCAATAACCGTCATTGCCGGAAGATACAAAAAGCGTTATCCCGACAGCCTTGGCATTGGCTGCGGCAGCGGTCATGGCACTGGTATCATTGTCACAATCGGCTTGGTTGGTATATCTTCCGCCGCCGAAGCTCGTGCTGATAATCATAATGGGATTCAAAGGATCGTCATTTTGATGGGTGACACACCACTCCCAGGCCTCTATCATATCTGAGGTATTGGCGCTTCCGCTGGTGTGCGTATTTGATATTTTTAGCGCATAAAGCTTGGCGTTGTAGGCGACACCACCGATATAGTCCCCTGTATTGCCAAGGCTGCCGGCCACTATTCCGGCGCAGGCGGTTCCGTGACCCTGCTCGTCAATGGGGTCCGCGTCATCATCTCCCGTATCATAGCCGCCGATGACTTTATCATTTGGGAATCCGCCCCCACCCAACATGGGGTGATTGTAATCGATACCTGTGTCACATATGGCGATCGCCATACCGGAGCCATTGTAGATGCTGGATATGTTTGAAGCATTCATTAAAGGGATGCCTTGGGCCAGATTCGCGTGAAGAAGCATATCTTCGTCAATAGACAGGACATCGGGGTGTTTTGCCAATTCCTGAAGTTTTTGAAATTTGATTTCAGCTGAAAAACCAAAAATATATTTAAACCGGGTGGTGATACGCATCGTATCCATATCCGGGGCATTGATTACCCGGTTCTGCATGGCATTCACATCCGCTTGAAGACGACGCCGAACCGACAACTCCTTTAAATTACGGACCGGTCGGCTGACAGCCAGACTTTTATCACGGATGTTTGAGTCTTGATCGAATGTTGGATCTTTAGCAAACGGATCCCTCAAATTCACGATAACTCGAGTGGTCAATTTGCCTTTCATAAAATCTTCCAGAACCGTATCCGGTATATTAATTTTTTGATTCTTCTTAAGTGCCTGGATATCCTCAGTAAAATTCTGTTGAGCAAAACATACATTCGAAGGAAATAAGATAATTGATATGATAAGGTATGCAATTATGGCTAGTTTATTCATTTCTTCCCATTGCGCGCGGCATCAAAATATTGTCACGAAAGTTTTCCAAAATTAAGATTTCCCGTGCCAAGGGGGTTCCGAAAGCGGCAGTGGCGATGAAACACCCGCCATGCTCAACCATACTCGCTGTATGCAAAAGTTTTCTATAACGGAAAAAACTCGACCATGCTTGCATCATCATTTATCTGATAGCCATCACTTTCAGGTTTTGCTTTGTATCGGTATCCTGGAAAATTTCAGGCCGTATATACTCCAGTTTCGGATAATGATTGTTGAGTTCACTTTGATAAATTGGGTTGCTATACTCATAATATATTTAGCCCTGCAAAATCTGTGCAAAACCAAATGATTAATCATGGGTAAACCCGGCTTTGCCGGAAATCGCTGACTTCAAATTGTTAACAAGTCCGGCCGATATGGATTTTTTAGTAAAAACCGATAATAAAGGGAGTCATCGCTATGGAACAATTTCCATAGATTCATAGATTCGTTCAATTACCTACTTGACCAGCAAAGAAAGCCTTTTGGCAGAAATAGAGAGGAACAAGCATGATGTTGTTGTGATGGATCTGGATCTATATGCAAAGATAGATGGGATTGAGACTTCAAGGCAGATAAGGTCTCAGTTTGATGTTCCGGTGATGTATTTTTGAATGATGATTCTGAAAGCTTGATATCACAAGCTTTGCAAACGACCGTAAAACTCAAGATAAATTGCAGTACAAGTTTGAGTTTCGATCCAGTGGCCACAAGATCTTGTGGGACCGCTGATGTTCATGTTTGATATGGTTGATCCGTTGATACTGTTCGGAATTCATGAATAGGATATACTTGATTTGAAAATCGACTATTGAAAATTGAAATATTTCCTATCTTTTCGCTCTTTCAATTCTTATCACCCGTCATATTTTTCATTCGGCATTTATAAACTTTTCGTTGAGATTTAAAACATACGATTAAGCTGAATCTGACCAAATATTTTTTAATTTTTAGCTATATTTCTACTTTTGTTTCATTAATAATATCTGTTTTCTCATCTGTTCTGCTTCTTTTCTCATCTGTTTTGCTTCTTCTATTATGTGCCAGGTTTCTTTCCATTTCTTTTGGGCATCTGTGAGTGACAGCCGTATTTCTTCCATTACCTTACGTGCTTCCTCAGATGCTTGGCGTATACTTTCTTTTTCTTCACGAACTAGTTCAGTCGTTTTCCTCAGACCCTCATTTAACAGTCTTGCTTCCTCAGATGCTTGACGTAAATCTTCCTTTTCTTCACGAATTAGTTCAGTCGTTTTCCTCAGACCCTCATTTAATCGTCTTGCTTCTTCAGATGCTTGACGTAAATCTTCCTTTTCTTCACGAACTAGTTCAGTCGTTTTCCTCAGACCCTCATTTAATCGTCTTGCTTCTTCAGATGCTTGACGTAAATCTTCTTTTTCTTCACGAACTAGTTCAGTCGATTTCCTCAGATTTTCATCTAACCGCCTCGCTTCCTCAAATACTTGACGTAAATCTTCCTTTTCCTGACGAACTAGTTCAGTCGTTTTCCTCAGATCCTCATTTAACAGTCTTGCTTCCTCAGATACTTGACGTAAATCTTCCTTTTCTTCACGAAGGTTTTCCATTACCTTCCTATCGTCTTCTGATATTGATCGGATTCTTTCCTGTTCAAAACGCTCTTCTTCTTTTGCTATTCTTAATTCCTCTCTTTTTTTGCGGGTTTCCTCTGCCGAAATGCGTCTTTGTTCTGCAATCTCACGCTTTTCTTCCTCATCTTTTCGAGAACTTTCTGCTTTCGAAGGATTTGTTTTAATGCTCATAGTATTTACCTCTTTTTATAAATGAAAGGGTCTAATTCAAGATGTTGAGGTCTGGTTAAACACTGTCTAAATGCACATATCTTACCAATAGCCGATACCATATTTTAATAACAGGCTTTGTGATATCTCTAAATTTTAGGTGTAAATTCTGTTTTTTTAGCAGCAAGAAAGATTCTTCACGGTCATTTCTTGCCCTTACCTTTATTTTTTCCCTTGCTTTTAGCCTTAGGCTTATCATCGTAAAGGTCATGGTTACGCTTCAGTTCATGAAACTCCTTTGATCCGGGTTTTATACCCAGACTCTTCGCAAGTGCACCCCAACCTTTGCCTCTGCCAGATTTATATTTTTCAATAACTTTCTCTGTTGGCTGATTTGACATTTCTCCCAGCCTGAAAACTATATAAGCATCCGCAGGTTTTTTAACATTACTAATCACGACTTTGACTTCTGCGTCCCCTATTTTAAACCGATCAGCGAGCCTTGCCCTGAACCCTGATGGGTTCGCTTCAGCTTTGATATTGAAATCTTTTGTCCAGTCAAAATCACCAGCTATGGCTGCCGGTGAAACGAGTAAAAAAGATGTAAATACCACGAACCATATTTTAAGCACTTTCATTGTATTCTCCTTTTGGTCTTGTTTTGAGGGGCCGGTTTGTTTTATTTTGAGACAACCTCACAAATTCCGGATTTGTCAAAAAATGAAATAGCTTGCCAATATTTGGGTTACAAACAATTTATTTGGCGTTGTGATATCTGCAAAAAATTTAGGCTTATGCGTCCTTCAATCTCCCATGTGGAATAGGAACCACATAGTCTCCCAATAAAAAAACCGAGTTGCTCCTCAGGTGGCGAATCGGTTGATTTACTAATCTTTGCCATGATGATACTTTTTTTAGTTTTGGTTTATAAAAACATAAGCCACCGGATAGACGTACCTGTTCCAATAGTCCGCACTAATAGTTCGCAAGGACTGTGCCACATGTAGCAAAGGTTTTTTATTGATGTAATTTCAAGTTGTTAGAAAGTCCGATCGCTATGGACTTTTTTGTAAAAACCGATATTAAAGGGAGTCATCGCTATGGAACAATTTCCATAGATTTTTAGAGTCGTTCAATTACCACCAACACTTCATTATGAAAAAATGGTTTTGCGATAGAGGTTAAGGAATTGGTCGATGAGGAGATTGGAAAGAAAATCGAGTGCGAATGCGAGATTGTTAATGACGTTGAGTCTAATAAATGTGCTCGACTACAGAGGAGCTTTGGGATTGATTTCGGCGAGCCAGAGTTTGAAAGCCATTATTTTTAAGCAGCAATAAAATGAATGGTTTTCAAACAATGTCTATTAATTGCACATGATAAAATAAGGAGGGTCCTTGAGTCTTAAATCGGTATCTCCGCCAACAAATGCGTTCCTTTACCCAAAGATGATTCTACGGTCAACTCTCCATCGAGTTGCATGGCCCTTTCTCGCATGATAACGAGTCCCAGCGGCCCTTTCCCTTTCGATATCTTCATTTTCTTATCCTGATCAAAACCAACGCCATCATCTTCTACACCTAGAGAAAGCACGTTACCTTTTTTTAACAGGCTCACATAAACATTTTTAGCCTCGGCATGTTTAATGATATTATTTAAGGCCTCCTGTACGATGCGGTAAATGGCAAGCTCCTTTTCCTGATCAAATCGTTTCGGAACATTACGATTGAAAAATTTGATCTTGATATCCGTATGCTCTCTAAATTCATTTAATAGCGCACGAAGAGAAGATACCAAACCCAAAGCATCTAATATGCCGGGCATTAACCCCTGAGCGATATTATGAAGATCATTTATGGCCTGATTCGCTCTTTTGATAGCGTCCTTTGTCAAAGACCCCAACTCGGTATCAATGGGTTTTAATTTGTCATCGATAACTTCAAGGTTTATTTTGAGTGAGGTTAAAATTTGACCAATATTGTCATGAAGCTCCATAGCGATATCATGACGATCTTTTTCCAGAAGGTCGATAAGCCTTTTTGACAAAATTTTTCTTTTATTATGCTCCTCCAATAAATTTTCTCTAGAAATCTTTAAAGCTTCCTCAGCCTGCTTGCGCTCGGTGATATCAGTAAAGGTCGTATGGATTTGGAATGGTTTGTCCTCTCCAGGTCTATATTGTGGGATGGCATTCACGATGATCCAGCGGTATTGATCTTCTTTCGAATTGAAGACGCCCATGACCATATTATTTACCGGCCTCCCGGTTTGAAGTGCGACCCACGAAGGCCGTGTTTTTTTCTGGAAGTATGAACCATCTTCGTGGATGGTCTGCCATCGATGGTCAATAATGGTCCGCGATGCTATTTCGTCAACATCCAGGCCAAGAATTTCTTCTGCAGCAGGATTTGCATCAATAATCTTACCCTTTGAATCGTGATAGATCACACCATGAAGCATGGTCTCAAATAAAATTCGATGCTTTTCCTCGCTTTCCCGAAAAGCTTCCTCTGCACGCTTTCGTTCAGTGATATCCTGGGCTGTTCCGAACACTCTTAGGGGATTTCCCTTTTCATCTCGGACAATCTCCGCTTCATTATGAATCCAGCAAATCGACCCGTCCGACCTTACAGCACGGTGATCAATACAGAATGGTTTGTTATGATAAAGCGCTTCATTGACGGATTTTTCCCAGTATTCCAAATCCTTAGGATGGATTAAAGACTTGGCTAGTTCAAAGGAAATAGTTTGGTGTTCAAGTCCAAAAATGCGAAAGACTTCATCGGACCAATCCACCTTTCCGGTTTGTACATTCCACTTCCAATTACCGATATGCGCAATCTTCTGGGCCATGGAAAGGGCAGCCTCTTTCTTACGCAGTATTTCTTCGTTCTGCTTGATCTCGTTAACATTTTCCGAAACAACAAGCACCGCCCTCTTGTCGTCGCGAAGCGTCAGAGGGAGTTTTCTCGTACGGTACCAGGCTCGCTCTCCGGCCTTATTGTGGCCGTACTCCAATATGTATATTGGCTCACCCGCCTCAAGAGCTTTTCTATTATCACTTAACCACTTTTCAAGCTCGTCCGGGGCCATCTTTTGTCTATGGTGTAATTCTTTTTGAGTCATTCCGTTTAGTTCATCTGACGTGATCCCGTAAAAATCGGCAAGAGCCTGGTTTCCCAGAATGATTTTCTCATTTTCGTCTATGACAAAAGTGATATTTGGATTGGTATCCAAGGCTTGTCTGAGCAAATATTCACTATTAGCACACAGGATAGCTTCTTGCTCTAACTGATTGACCCTTTTTTCTAATTCTTCGTAGGTTGGTTTATTTACCATTGTAAGGATCTCCAATTTCAAAAAGTGAATGGTTCAGACTTTTAAGCTGTTAAGATTTTTGCAATATTTTTGAATCCCGGTAAATTCAAGAATTTGGTGAGCCCTCCGCTAAACACCCGAAACGTTCCCCGGCCAAAGCAGTAAAACGATACCACCAGTATTGTAGAGATATACTACTGATAAAAGAGCCAATAAAAATTAGATAGCGAGAAGTAAATTGAGAATGAGGTCAGCAGATCAAGAGATGTTTCACAATGGGAATCGATTCTAGTGGAGGTCAGATTTCATAATAGAATATATATAAATTGATATATTAAAACCTTAATAGAGTCAAATAAAATAATAATAATCTTAAATGTTTATGACACATTGTAGCATTGACAGATAAGGTTTGTCGTTGGAATGAATTGAATGGGATAAGGGCTTTGCCAAATACAGATACATCTTGCCAGTATTTGGACTATAAAATTGTCTAACAGGTGTTGTGATATCTGTAAAGATTTTGGCTTGGAATTCCTATCATACTTAGCAATTATTTAAAGTGGAAATTAAGATGTGGCTCGTATGATACCAGTTTACGAACCGTTCTTATTCAGTCGCTTGTCAGATTCGACTTCGATTTTCCTTGTATTAAGCCGAGTACTATATATTGTGATGTTCTTGGACGTCATTTTTTTCAACAAATCACGATGAGTATCGCTAATGCGATGGCCAAGATAGATAGTTTTAATCCTTTTGTTGATAGGAAAATATTTTTTATCGTGAATAATCCGGTACTCAGCTTCATAATCCCAATGATTTGTTTTGTGAGACAACACTTCTTGGGGCGTCGAGTTTTTAAATTGCCGCAAATTGGCGGAATAAATCACCTCGTGGATATGCGATTCTATGCATGTAAAATCTATTTCAAGAGCGATCCCCTTGTGTCCGTCTGCATAATACGACCATAAGCGGACATCACTGATAGAAGAAGATAAGCTACATACCCTCGTCCCGGTAAGGGTTTCTTCAAGCTTTGTTGGAAAAGCGAATTTTTTTAAACTTATATTCTTAAATGAAACCGTCCATAATGCGAGAAAAAGTCCTTCAAAAGGATCGTTTAATTCATTGTACGTAGGGCAGTACAATCGGTCGTTTAAGATAATATCGGCAGCATGCTCAAAGTTTGATAATGATCTATATTTATAAAGAATCATCACTAAAACTCAATTTTTTCGATCTAAAAATAGACTTGAAATTAGAACGATATCACGAAATTTTTAAAGAATAAAAAACCTGTCATTTATTGAGAGTACCTCACAAAAATCGGACTTGTCAAAACTCTTGATCTCTTGCCAGTATGGCAAACTCGAGAATTTCCATCTTAAGTTCATATATCGTATTTCTTACAAAATTGCAAAAAGGTAAACCCTTGAAAAAAGGATTTTCTTACGGAAAATTACAAATATGAAATCAAGGCTAAGATGTTAGCCATATCAAAGGTATTCCGGCCAGTTGATATCCTGACGGTTTTATTGCAGATCACAACTGCAACCAAACCACCGATAAGAGAATAATATCCCACCTGACAGACGACCATCCATTTTAAATAAAAGAATAGATTATAAAGTTCGGCATTTAAAACCGAAAAATGCATGATTTACAAAACACACTTTCGATGGTATTAATCTGACGCTGTCAAGAAATCGTGTATCAAGACCTCCATAACGAAATAATAAACAGGTATTTAAATGGCCAGTTTGAATCTTCCTCCCTCATTTTTCCGGAAAACCGGTGAAGGGAAATATGAGCCAACCGAAGCTACAATCGGTCCATGGTCATCAGACCTTCAGCACGGTGGACCGCCTTGTGCATTGTTAACCCATGCGTTGCGTATATTCCCATCACCCGAAAATCTGAAAATTGTCAGAGTAACCATTGAGTTTTTTAGTGCTGTTCCTATCAAGCCCTGTGAAATCAAAATCAAAAAGATCCGGGCCGGTAAAAAAATAGAACTCCTCAGAGGGCAATATATTTCTGAAGGAAAGACTTTTTTGCTCGCTCATGCCTGGCGCTTTGAATCGCAGATGGATATATCCAAACCCGTTTCAGATGAGTTTAAATTGCCTCAGCTTCCAGGCCCGCAAGTTCAGAAATCTTTTCCGGGCATAGATTATTTTCCATACCTGGAAGCTTTAGAGTGGCGCTACACGGAAGGTGCTCTCGATAAAATGGGACCGGCTACAGTATGGACAAGGCCTCGAATTCCGTTGGTAGAAGGTTGCGCAATAGACGGACTCGAATCTCTTATCCTAATGATTGATTCTGCCAACGGAGTTAGCGCAGAACTCGATGTTCTCAATTGGACCTTTGTACCGGTGGACATGACGGTTGGATTTTATCGTCATCCCATCGGACCGTGGATAGGCATGGCAGCCCGCACTTCCATAGGCAACGAAGGGATTGGCCAGTCAACTACTACCATATTTGACAGCAAGGGAAGCATTGGGAACAGCATACACACCTTGTTCATAAGACCAAGATGAGCTCTATAAGAATTGATTCCCTTACCGAATCTGCTATAGATCGACTTGAATCCTTAATCGGGAGATGATCCAGATTTTAGTATCAAAACTTATCCTTTCAGTTTAGTCGCAATCGTTGCAACATGTTTGCCTTGAAAGCGTGCGGCGTCCAGCTCATTTTCACTTGGCATCCTCTCTCCTTGGCCGCCGGCAATTGTGGAAGCGCCATAAGGAGATCCTCCTGTTATTTCATCTATGCGCATTTGTCCCTGGAACGTATACGGCAAACCAACAACAACGAATCCCTGATGAAGCAGGGTAATGTGAAAGGAGAGAATTGTAGACTCCTGGCCACCGTGTTGTGTCGCACTGCTTGCAAATACACTTCCTACCTTCCCAACCAAAGCGCCTGTTGCCCAGAGTTGTCCGGTGGCATCCAGGAACTGGCGCATCTGGCCGCACATATTGCCGAACCGTGTCGGCGTCCCGAAAATAACGGCGTCCGCTGTAGCAAGCTCTTCTACCGTACAAATCGGAACATTTGACATGGATTGTTGCGCTTCGACTGCGCCCATTTTTTCGAGCACTTCCTCCGGAAGTGTTTCGGGAACACGACGCAGAATTGCCTCGGCACCCGCGATTTCCCTTACACCTTCTGCAACAGCTTCTGCCATTTTATGGACATGTCCATATGTGGAGTAATACACAATCAATACTTTCATGATAGAGCCCTCCATTTTTTGTTTGAAATTATATTGTGAAATACCATTTAGTCGATGACAAGTTTATCCGCATGAATTCCAATTTTTTTAAGAAGCCTGACCAGCTCCTTTCTTTCTCCATTGGTCAGGATTTCAGCAATCTTTTCAAGATTCAGTTGATGATTGCAATACGCCTCTTTAATGATTTTGCGGCCCGATTTTGTCAAATGCACGTGAAAATAACGGCCATCGGATGGGTCCCGGACCCTTTTCACAAGTCCGCCTTTTTCCAGCCGGTTTATTGCGGCCGTCATTGACCCGCTGGTCAAAAGGACCTTCTCGCCTATTTGGTTTATGGGTAATGGCCCCTTATGCAGTAAGGCCTCCATGATGGCGAAATCCGACAATCCAAGTCCGGTTTGGGCAATGCTTGCCTTATCGACTTTTTCAACAGCTTTGGCGGCCTTCCATAACACCAGCCGTATGTGTGGTCCGGTTTCCATGTATTGAATCTAAAGCAATAAATCTTGATGTCAAGATATGGGTATCTTTCGTTGGAAGAAATAGGAATAAAAAGAAAGACCTTTAAAAAAGGAATCTCATTAATCTTCTTACAAGATTCAAAAATACAAGACTTTTATACCCACCAGGAGGCCCAAGCTCATGAATAAGGGTATTAACCTATTATATAACCATGAATCACCTCTTATTGTATTTAACGTTTTTATCCTTATTATTAGAATAAGAGCATTTATCATCATTCAGACATTAAAATGCTGAATGTTAAAAGCGACGTTTTTTATGAGAACTTAACAGAGTTACCTTGGAGTTGGGCATGCTAACTACATCGGAACTCAAATCAAAAAGGAGGATACCATGGAAGTAAAAGATTATTGTTCTAACGTGGATATGGAGCTCACCTTGTGGAAAGCAAAAATTTTCGACACAATCCGTAAAGCCGATCAATTGGGATCTGCGGAACTGGAAAAGGTTCTTCCAAACATTCAAGACCTCAAGATGGTCGTTACTGAATTGGAAGATAGAATTCATCAGCTCAGGACGGAATGCCCTCTGGAGTGGAAGCCGATAAGAGATGAAATTGAGGGTGTCAAGGGTAATTTAACCAATACGTATGATGAAGTCATTGATTACATCGGCGGAAGAGCAGCGCCTGTGGATGTGCCGGGCTAAACCTAACCAACCTATTGTCCCCGTTAAGATAATTATAAACTGTCCGACAACCGTGATTGAAAGGGTTTGTCGGACAGTTTTTTTTTGACAACCAGACTTAATACTCTAAACCCACTGACATACGAATCTATTTTTTAAAATTCGCCTAATTTTGTATTAGCTTTTATTGATCCTGTCGATAAGGTCTTGTTTTAACTTCAACACAGCCAATTCCTTGGCCTTAGCTTCCACTTCGACCGTGATGTCGAGATTCGTCCAACACACCGGGAAATCATCTGCGTCGATGTAATCATGATGACTGCCGGGTTTGCCGGAACTCCAACCGTCTTTAGGGCTTGACAGGTGAAACAACGGCTCGCGGTTCCAGGTGCTTATAGCCAGTTCCGTGGTTTTTTCAACACCACTGCCGTCGGGCAAACAGCGATGATGGTGCACGTCATACACCAGAGGGATATCCATGTCCCTGCACACCGGCAGCAAATCTTTGGGTGTGTAAACCCGGTCGTCGTTTTCCAGGGTCAATCGCGAACGCACGGCTTCGGGGAGTTGTTCGATTCGTTTTCTAAAGCGGCGCAACGACGTGCTTTTATCCCCATAAGCCCCTCCTCCGTGAATGTTGATGACATCCGCATTGACCCACCCGGCCACTTCAGCCTGGTAGATCAAATCAGCCATAGAACGCTGAATCACCTCGCTGCTCGGTGACGAGAGCAAAATAAACTGGTCGGGATGAAACGTCGTTCGAATGTCGTGTTTTTTGCAAAACCGGCCGCAGTCCTTGAATGTTTGTATAATTTGATCGTGGGAGGGCAAATCTTCCATGGTATAGCCGATATCGGGATGGGTTTTTAGGGGCAGTATCTGGCTGTTGATCCGAAAATCCTTAATGTCGTGATCGAGACAATATCGCAGGGCTTTGTGCAGGGCGTGGGCATTGTGCCGGCAAATTTCGGCAAGGTATTCAAGTTGTTGATCCCGGGAAAAGGTCTTAATATATTTTGCGGTTGTTCGGCGGAATTTAATGGGTTCATTACGAAAAATGCAGCACAGTCCGAAACGAAGCATAAATAAATTTCCTATTTAAAACTTTTTAACCAATAATTTTTTGCGATATTCCGATCCGTCTCAGCGGATAGATACCACACAGCGAACAATTGCGGCCAGTGCAAACGTGGCTGATAATCCGCCCAAGCAAAGTGCGACAAACCACAGCCATTGCTTTTGCTTTTCAGTAAAGGGTCTCATCGGATGACTTACCTCGAAACAAATAATAACAGTATCCCACATAACCGAGTATCAACGGAAGCATCACAATTGTCCCGACCAGAAGCAATGACTGAGATTCCGGCACAGCGGCGGCCTGACGAAAGGATACGTTAAATGGAACCAGCCACGGCCATAAACTGATTCCCAATCCCAGATAACCTGTCAGAAACACACCGATACTCATAAAAAAGGGTAAATGCTCTTTTCCTTTATGCAAGCCCTGCCAGATCATCACAAACATTACGAGGGAGGATACGGGGATTGGCAAAAGATAGAAAAAATTCGGTAAACTAAACCACAGCGCCTTTACATCGGCATTCATCATGGGCATGCTGATGCTGACAAGCCCTAAGAATATGCCGACATAGCCCAGCACATATCCGGCACACTTTCTTGCCCAGTCCTGGGTGATACCGTCGGTCTTCATAACCAGCCAGGTAGCGCCCAACAAGGCATAACCAAACACCAACGCCATACCCACCATGACACTGTAGGCATTGAGCCAGTCAAATGCACCACCGGCAAAGCTGCGTCCCTGAATCTTTATACCCTGGACAAATGCTCCCAGCACCATGCCCTGCATGAAGGTCGCCACGAGTGACCCGAAATGAAAAGAATAGTCCCATAACTTTTGCGATCTACCGGTGGCCTTAAATCGAAACTCAAATGCAACGCCTCGGAAGATCAATCCGATCAGCATCAGTATGATCGGCATATAAAGCGCCGGCATCAATATCGCATAGGCCAGGGGAAAAGCGGCAAACATTCCACCACCGCCAAGGACCAGCCATGTTTCGTTGCCGTCCCAGAAAGGCGCAATGGAGTTCATTAAGCGATTCCGGCAGCTATCCGAAGGTGCAAAAGGAAACAAAATACCCACCCCTAAGTCAAAGCCATCCAGCAGAACATACAAAAAGATGGCCGTGGCAATGAGGCCATACCAGACCAACGGCAAATCCACGAAGCCTTCGAGACTAAACATGCTTTCCTCCTGATTCAGAAGTCAGATCTGTAAAAAGCGGCGGTTCTTTTACACCGTGTGTTCCGTATGCATTTTCCGGGATACCGGGGCCTTTTCCGATCAGCCTTAAAATATAATAACTTCCCGCACCAAATATAAAAACATAACTGAAGATAAATGCCAGAAGAGACAGTGCCACCTGGGAGCCCATCACCGGCGATGCTGTGTCCGCAGTGCGCATAACACCATAGACGATATACGGCTGCCGACCGATTTCCGTGACAAACCAACCGGCAAGTACGGTGACAAATCCCGCCGGCGTCATGGCCATACACCAGAGTTGAAACCATGGTTTGTTGAACAATTGTTTGCGCAAAAAAAGGATTACAGCGGTCACACCGGTAAAAATCATCAACACGCCGATGCCGACCATGATCCGAAACGACCAGAATACCGGAGCAACGGGCGGACGCTCGTCTTTTGGCCATTCTTTTAAACCCTTTACTTCGCCATTGAGGTTATGGGTTAAAATCAAACTCGATAATTTAGGGATCTCAATGGCATATTTGGTTTTTTCTTCCTCTTGATCCGGCCATCCGAACAGCCGTAATGCAGCCCCTTGTTCTGTCTCCCAGATACCTTCTATGGCCGCCACTTTTGCCGGCTGGTGTTCCAACGTGTTCAGACCGTGAAAATCACCCATCACCGCCTGAATTGGAGCGACAAATATCGCCATAATCATTGCCATTCCCAGCATCACCCTGGCATGTTTTACATGTCGATTTCGCCGGAGGTAATACGCGCCGATCCCGCCGACGACGAATGCCGTGGTTAAGTAGGATGCCGTGACCATATGCAGAAAACGATAGGGAAAAGAAGGGTTGAAAATGATTTTAATCCAGTCGGTGGGGTACAGCAGGCCGTCAGCCCCCATTCGGTATCCCTGGGGGGTCTGCATCCAGCTATTGGCCGATAGGATCCAGAATGCCGAAATCAAAGTTCCGACGGCAACAATGATGGTGGCGGCAAAATGCATTTTTGGACTCACGCGATTCCACCCAAAGAGCATCACCCCCAGAAACGAGGCCTCTAAAAAAAATGCGGTGAGCACTTCGTAGCCCAGCAGCGGTCCCAATACATTGCCGGCCCGATCAGAAAAAACCGACCAGTTGGTGCCGAACTGAAATGACATCACCACGCCGGACACCACGCCCATGCCAAATGTTACGGCAAATATTTTGACCCACATACGGTAGACTTCTTCGTAGACCGTGTTGCCGGTTTTTAGCCATCGCCATTCCAAAACTGCCAACCAGCTCGCAAGACCGATGGTAAAGGCCGGAAAGATAATATGAAACGATATGGTAAAGGCAAACTGTATGCGCGCCAACAAAACAGGATCAAGATTTATTATCATCAGCATAACCTCATTTTATGTTTGCTCCATCACTTTTGAATTAACAATGAATGCCTCCAGTTTGTCAAGTTAACTGAGAGGTCAGAGAGTTTTTCTCCTAAATCCTTGAATATCCCCTCCGGCGTGGTCATGCGGTTTAAAAAAAGATTGTCCATGCAGCGGTTGTTTTGAAAAACTCCCCGATCCCTCAAACTGTGTTTTAAAAGAGTGCATCAAAGGCCTTGGCATACCCTGTCAATTCCACATATCCCTGTCCGTTAATCCGACGGTTTTTTTTAAAACCTCGAACAGATACGCTCCCTTCCCAGTAAGTCACTCCGGTACTTTCATTGGTTCTCATTTCCTGGTCTGCCATGCTGGGAACAATATTGAGATCCAGGGACAACAACGGAATCTTCAGTCGCCATCGGGCCGGATAAATCGCCTTGGACTTCGGGCTATTCCAGGTATCCGTAACGGTTACGTCAATATCCTGTCTGGATAAATGTCTTGTCTTTCCGTTAAGACGAATATATGTGCCGCTGGAAGCAGCATTTAGCTTACCGTCTTTTTGCCGCAATAGATAGATCATGATTTCCGTGTTGTCTGATAATTGAAGGCTGAACCAGTCCCATCCCACAAGTCCGGGCTCCAACGACGCAGTGCTGAATTCATGATCCATCCAAGACAGGCCGCTAACTGCAAATGTTTTGTCGAAAATCGTCATCTGCCCTTTGGTTTCGAGCCGGGTCAGTGAATAGTAACAGCTGGCTCTTTCAGGCGTTGAACCTTTTTGGCTGTACCCTTCCTTTCCATGAAACACCGGCGGTTTAACAGGCGTTAAATTGAGATCAAAAGAGAATTTGTCGGAAGTCACCTTCAGATGGTGAGCTTTTGGACTGATTTGGGCGGACCATTTTTTAAGAAAGATACGAACGATACCCTTATCCCGGGATTCACCGGCGATCCCCAGCACCCCTCGACCCATGCGTTGGTCATAAAAATGGCGTTTTCCGTCAAGATCCGATATGGCTGCATGGGCCAGATAGATCTGGCCGGTGCGCCAGGCAGATGCGGGCGTGGGCCATTTCTTTTCAGATTTTAAAGGGATGATACGTCTGCGAAAAAAAGTGAGCTGAAATCCATAGCGGTTCCCCGTTGCGGATTGTAAATTACCGGTATAGTACCACCATTCTGTTCGATATCCTTGATGCGATGCGTGATCTTCAGGGAATTTGAAATCGCAGGGACCGGTGACAGAAAGATACCCCTTGGCATCTTCAGCGCAGACCACCCACACATGGCTAAAAACAAAGATTAACAGTAAAAAAAATATCAGTCGTTTACTATAGTACGTTATATTCAAACGTCTTAGCCCGGTTTTCTCACGAGACTGAGCAGCACAGGAATAAGGCATTTCAGTCCGAAGACGTAGTACTTTACTTCGAGGACTGAATAACGTAGTTCCTGTGTTGCTCAGGCTTGCCTTTGGTGAAGAATTTATGTTTAAAATGTTAGGATTCATCAAAGAATTTTGTTTTAAACCAAAATCACCCGGATTTGATATAATATCATTAGGTTAATTCAATTTCTTTTTTATTTCACAATCAAAATAAATTCTTCATGAGAAATGCGGTTTAATTTTCTCTCAGCAATATAGCCGGTGACTCTCGAAACACCATTTTGATGGCCGGGTATGCGGCAGCCAGAGCCGTCAATACAATCAACGGCAATGACATTGCCAGCGCCCCCCAGTCGACTTCATAAAGAAATGTCCAGCCAAAGGATTGGCGATTGATGACATACACCAATATATAAGACAGGATAAATCCGCAAATGATCCCTGCCAATTCCCCGGCAGCGACCATAAAGGCCGCCTCCCAGAGAATCATGGATCGAATCTGTCCGAAGTCGGCGCCGATGGCATACAGCGTATTTAGCTGCTTGGAGCGTTCCAGCACCAATACCGTCAGTGTCGTGGCAATGCCCAGAGCAGCGATGGCCAATGCAATGAGTAAAAGAACGGTGGTAATGGCAAAGGTTTCATCAAAAACCCTTAAAATGGTGTTTCGCAGCGCATGGCCGCTGATGATGTCCAATGTGTCTCCCCAGCGTCTTATGAATTCATTTTGCAAAGAGGCAACGGCCGTTTCCAGATCCTTTGTACGATCTTTAAAAAAAATACGAAATCCCCCCCACTGAATGTCATGATAACGCGTTTTGAACTGTGACAGAGAGTAAAAGACCACGCCACCCTGGGTCCGATAGTCCCGAATGATGCCCAACACCGGAAGCTCAACCAGCGATGATTCGATTCGGGCCCGAAACCTGTCGTCGATGGTCAATCCGGTACGATTGGAAAAGACTTCGGAAATCACAACCCCTTTACCGTGCTTCAACAACGTCTCGAACTCTGATCCGGATCACCCTTTAACCAGACAAAATCCCCGTGACGGAAAAAAACATCGATATCCAGCAGTTCGAATTCATACGGAAAATTGTTATAGCGTAAAAAATACCGCCGGGTAGGAACAATGTCCACTTGATTTTTAAATTCCTCCAGTCCATCCACAACAACCCGAGGTATAGGGTCGCGAAACCGGTTGATTTCTCCCATCTTAGTCGTAACAAACACATCACCGCTGACGGTCTGATCGGTCCACAACTCAACCGTGCTTCGGAAACTGTGAATCATGATGACCAAAGATGTAAATAACGCCACAGCAGTGATGAGAGCTCCCACGGAAACCGCGGTTCGGGTTCCGCTGTCTCGCACATACCGGCCGGCAAGATAGGCCGGAATTCCGACAAATCGATGGAGTGTCGGCGAAAGGAGATGTCCCATCTGCTGGAGGCCCCAGGGCGAGAATAGTGAAAATCCAACAAACAAGAGCAAAATGGCGAAATACCCCGGCAAGGTCATATGCAACATCTCCGGAAGCACGGACAGCGGCACTACCATAAACAGACACCCAATGCCTACTATGACAAGTACACTGGGAGATGTTTTGTGTGCCATACCGTGCCGGGATTTTACGAGTGCCTCATTGGGGGATACTTGCATGGCTTCCCAAGCCGGCTGCAAGGCGGAAGCACTCGATGTAAACACGGTAATACCGAAACTCAATATAAATTCCCAGGGACTTAGAGATAGTGTGTCCACATGAACTTTTACGAACAGTATGGAAATCGTCTGGCTGACCCCCTTCAACAAATACTTGACCAGTATCGTGCTGATGGGAAGTGCCGTCAGCCAACCGATGACACCAAACAGCGCCCCTTCTGCCAAAAACACCAGAAACAGCAGATAAGGCGAAGCACCGGTTGCGCGCAGTATGGCCAGTTCGTGTCGCCGAGAAGCAGCATTCAACGCCACCAGGCTGTATACCAGAAACATCCCTACAAACAATGAGGCAAAACTTAGAATCGAAAGATTGAGCTGATAAGCGCGAATCAGTCCCTGCCCACTCTCTTTTGCCGCTGATGGAGCGCCCAACTGAAAGTTATCGGGCAGTATTTTACGGATATGATCGATATCTATGGGCGTCGCATTGGGATCAATTTTTATATCAATACGATCCACCCATCCGTGAAGTTTTGTCAACTCCTGAAAGGTCGCAATGTCGGTTAAAGCGATCATTCCCCCTTCAGCCATGGCCAGTCCGTCAGGCGACAGAATTCCTAGGATGTTAAAAAGGGCGGTCTGCCGGGAATGTTCGATGAAGAGTTGATCGCCGCGACGGCACGCATATTTTTCAGCCAGAGACTTTCCGATAATCAGGGTATAGGGTCTTTTGAGAAGTTCAGTCCAGCTTTCGGTATCTTTTTTTGTGCGATCAGATATTTGCCATTTGCGAAAACTCCGATCCATAATAGGATCAATACCGATTAATAAAAACGGTTCGGATTTTTTATCGGCCAAACGGACATATGTGGTCAAAACAGGTGAAACCTCCCGGACAACGGGAAATTGCATGAGTTTGGCCACCCATTCTTCAGGCACTCGCCCCCCGGGTTGGGTCAGTACACGATCTGCACTACCGGCAATCACGTCCATACTGCGGGTGAACGAATCAAGAGCTGCATGAATGGAAAGTCGCACACTGGTGAAGACGGCGGCGCCCAGCGCGATCCCCAAAAGCACCGTCAATGCCCGGCCCATGTGCTTTTTCATGTTTCGCAGACTGAACCAAACAAAAAATCGAAAAAAAAAGCCTATATGTCGCATGTTTGATCTAAAATCTTTCCGTCTTTTAAACAGAGGGTCATGGAGGCCAATGAATCTGCCATATCGCTGTGGGTGGCGATGATCACGGTTCGGTTCCATTTACGATTCAGTTCCGCAAACAACTCCACCACAATTTGGCCGTTGCGACTGTCCAAGTTCCCCGTGGGTTCATCGGCCAAAATGATATCCGGATCATTGATCAAAGCCCTGGCGATGGCCGTACGTTGCATTTCTCCACCGGAAAGCTGGGCCGGCAAATGGTTCCATCGGGCCGAAAGACCCAACCAGTCCAGCAGTTCCATGGCTTTAGATGTTATCCGGTCTTTAGGTTTTCCCGCCAGTAATCCCGGCAGGCAGGCATTTTCAACCACGTTCAAGGTGGGCATTAAATTGAAAGATTGAAAGACCATCCCCACGACGTTGCGCCGGAAATGCGTGAGATCGGATGGTGTTGCTTTGGTAAGATCATGATCGGCAACATTCAGGGACCCCCGGGTGGGGCGATCCAGACCGGCGATGAGCGACAAAAGGGTGCTTTTACCCGAGCCGCTGTTGCCTTTGAGCACCACCAACTCACCCGGTGCAATATCGAGGCCGATATCATTGATACCGATCACGTCACTATCGCCCAGTGTATAGACCCTCGTTAGATGTCGGGCATTGATGACCGGTGTGGTTTTGTGCGTTGCCATGGTCGCTATCCCGCCAGATATTTTTTCTGAACGGCATCATCAATTAATAGTTCAACAAGATTCCATAAAAGAGGGGCCCCATCAAACATTGGCTGCATTCTGTCCTTCACCTGGCAGCGGGTGATGTTATTTTCCCGCCAGATTTGACCTTTAGTAGCATAATTTTGTAAAAACGGTTGAAAGCGATCCAGGGCATTTGCATATTTTGACTCCGGAGTTTCCCTGTTTTCGAACTCGTCCCATAATTCACGAAAAGATCGGGACTGGTCCAAAGGGAGGATTTTGAAAATTCGTTCTGCCGCTTTTTGTTCCCGCTGGGCTTGGTCCTTGCGGCTCTGATGATCATAACAATACGTATCACCGGCATCAATTTCTACCAAATCATGCACCAGCAGAATCTTGACCACCCGATACCAATCAATATTCTGATCCTGGGCATATTCCGAAAACAAGAATACCGCTATGGCAATATGCCAGGAATGTTCCGCCGAATTTTCCTCTCGGGATCGATCCGTCAAAATCGTCCTTCGCAATATATGTTTGAGCTTATCGATTTCAAGCATAAATTCGACTTGTTGTTGAAGACGTTGTATCTGGTCGGGGATCAATTTCTGATTTAATTTAATGGGTATCGATTCCATTACTTTCGAGGGATTCATCATGTACAAGTACCTTTACGAAAAATGGTTGAACTTTGCTCGTGATAATGCTGGAATGTTTAAAGTATGACCTCATTTAAGGTATGAAATAATCAGGATAAATGTATTTCTGATACAACATCAAGTCAAGATAACTCTTAAATTTATCACCTGAATATAGAACAGAATGTTCTGCATGACAAAAAAATGGTAGTGTTCACGAAATTTTATTCCCCGTGTACATTTACTTAAAAATCCTCTTTTGAGTAATAATTTTAAGCCGCTTTTTCTTGGAAAAATCACCCGGCATAGACAGAAAGACATGTTCCTTTTTGACTTTGTCTTTTGATGGAAATAGGATATAGTGATGCCTCAATCTCATCACAAAATATTTTTCGTGCCCCATTCGGCATTTCGGAAAACTCTGGAAGTTAGGAGGTGTTTCAATGAAAACATGTAATTTGTCCGATTTTATGAAAGCACTCACTCCCTGGCTTGACGATGATTATATTCGCAAGGCCTACGTGGATGACAACGGCCATTTTGTATTGCTGTTCACAGATGGCGTAAAAAATGTCTACCACATTGAAGATTGTGAAAAATTCCAACTAAAGGCAATACTTGAAGACCTTAAAAACAAAGGTATTCCCGTCGAATTGTCCTGATAAGTATTCTTGTGAGTTTTTGACACAAAATCGTCTCCAAATGTTTCAACAAATCAGAATTATCACATGATCATATCTTTTAGGAAAAAGCGTCGCAGGTAAAGACGGATAAAGATTCAGGTATCAGTTGAAACGAAATATAAAAAAGGAGGAAAAAATGGCCATCGTGTTTAACGCAGATGAGGTTTTTGAAATGGCGATCCGCATTGAAAAAAACGGTGCCGCCTTTTACCGGAAAGCCGCAGGTTTGCAATCCGACACCAAAAATCAAAAATTTTTAGAAGGCCTTGCCAACATGGAAGATCGACACCAGGTGATATTCACCGAATTGCGAACGACCCTTACCGAAAAGGATAAAACCCCTAAAGTGTTCGATCCCTATGACGAAGTGTCTCAGTATCTTGGTGCAATGGCAGACTCCATGGGTGGAGAAGGAAGTCCTTCTGTAGCTGATTCCCTCACCGGAGATGAAACCCTTGAAGACATACTTCGAATAGCTGTGGGACTTGAGAAGGACTCGATTCTATTTTACCTGGGGCTTAAGGATATGATACCCCAGCAGTCCGGAAAAGATCGGATCGGTGAGATCATCAGGGAAGAACGCAAACATGTGTTTCAACTTTCGAACCTGCTTGAAAAATTGAAGACAAAATAAATTCATTTGGATTAACGTCAACGATAGTTCTAAAGGGTTGTAGGCCGCTCTATATTTGTCGCAACACATCGTCTTAAATCGTACTTAAAGAGGGATAACATCGATGCGAATTGCAGTTATTGGTTCCGGCATCTCCGGAATGGTCTCCGCATATTTGTTGAGTCAAGACCATGACATTGTTATGTATGAGGCCGATGACTACATCGGCGGGCATACCCACACCATAGATGTATCGACCGCGGGTATTTCATATCCTGTGGATACCGGTTTTATCGTATTCAATGAAAAGACCTACCCGAATTTTATCAAATTGATGCGGTCTCTCGGAGTGGCCTGGCAACCGTCGAACATGAGTTTCAGCGTTCAATGCGATCAAACGGGTCTGGTTTTTTCCCCCAGCACCCTGAACGCTTTATTTGTTCAGCGAAAAAATCTTTTCCGCCCCTCATTTTACAGGATGCTTTGGGATGCGCTTCGATTCCGGCGTGAAGCGTCGGAACTCATCCGAACCGATGATTACAGCATCAGCCTTCAGGACTATCTGGAACAAAAGAATTACAGTCATTTCTTCATTGAACATTTCATTATTCCCATGGGCGAAGCCATCTGGTCGGCGGATCCTGTCCAGTTCAGAAGGTTTCCGGCACGATATCTGGTAGAATTTTTTAACAACCATGGTTTTCTGAATGTACGTCATCAGCCGCAATGGCTGGTCATCAAAGGGGGCTCGAGTCAGTATATCGGTCCCTTAACCCGACCGTATAAAGACCGGATCCGTCTGAACTCGCCGGTGATATCGGTCAAACGATTCCCGGAAAAAGTCGATATCACCACAAAGGGAGGAGGCATGGCGACCTTTGATCAAGTGGTCATTGCCTCTCACAGCGACCAGGCACTCCGGATGCTGGCGGATCCTTCGGACCTGGAAAGAGACGTTTTAGGCGCCATTCCCTACCAGGAAAATCTGGCCGTTTTACACACCGACACATCACTCCTTCCGCCCAAAAGAACGGCCTGGGCCAGTTGGAACTATCACATCCCCAAAGAAGAAAAAGGACGGGTTGCGCTGACCTATGATATGAATATCCTACAAAGCCTAAAGGCGACGGAAGAGTTTTGCGTCACCTTAAACATGCCGGAGAAGATCCATCCTGACCGTGTTTTTCAACGCATCATTTACCATCATCCGGTCTACGACCCGAACAGTGTCAGCGTGCGCCGAAAACAACATGAAATCAACGGAAAAAATCGGACCTATTTCTGCGGAGCCTACTGGGGTTACGGGTTTCATGAGGACGGCGTGAACAGTGCCCTGTCGGTTTGTAAACATTTTGGGAAAACATTGCCATGATAAAGAGCGCTATATATGAAGGCTCTGTAAGGCATCGGCGCTTCAGACCCCGTTCGAACATGTTTCAATACCGGCTCTTTTTTATGTTTCTCGATCTTAAAGAGTTGCCCACTCTTTTCGATAATCACCCCCTGTGGTCATACCAACGATTAAATGTTGCTTATTTTCGCCGCAAAGATCATTTTGGCGATCCTTCCGTGCCCATGGATACCGCTGTTCGGGATCTTGTTCAAACGCACCTTGGGAAACGACCGGACGGGCCGATTCGCCTGTTGACTCACTTAAGATATTTTGGATATTGCTTTAATCCGGCCAGTTTTTATTACTGCTACGACGCTTCTGATACGACGGTCGAAACCATTGTGGTTGAAATTCACAATACCCCCTGGGGAGAGCGCCATTGTTATGTCTTCGGTGATAACCAAAATGAACACCCTGTTAAATATTGGCGTCGATACCGTTTCAACAAAATTTTTCATGTGTCACCGTTTATTGATATGGACATCCAATACGACTGGCGATTTCGTATGCCCGGCGACATCATTCGTGTTCATATGATCGATATGGAAAAAGGTAAAAAGCTGTTCGATGCCAGTCTGATGTTGAAAAAGCGACCCATCAGCCATAAAGCATTGACCCGCATGCTTATGAAATACCCGTTAATGACGATGAAAGTGACGACAATGATCCATTTTCAGGCACTGCGTCTGCTGCTGAAAAACACCCCATTTTTTACGCATCCCAAAAAAAAGATCACTGCCAAATAGAGGAAATGCCCCATGACGGAAATATTCATGCCATATAAAGTATCTACCCTAAAATGTCTTCGGGGAACCTTTATCGACAGACTGTCCCGCAGACTTTTTTTTGCTCTGATAAAAGATTTTAAGATCGGAACACTCACTCTGATCGAAAAAAACCAGCAGTATCAATTTGGTCAATTATCAAAAAGGGTTTCTTTGCAAGCGACCATCCATGTGCATCACCCACGATTTTATACGAGTACCGTGTTTGGCGGCAGCATCGGTTCTGCCGAAGCCTATATGGCCGGACTTTGGTCAACATCCCATCTGACCGATGTCATACGCCTGGTGATTTTGAATCAGCAAATGATGGAAAAAATGGACAAAGGCTGGTATTGGGTCTCTGATCCTGTTCATAGATTATATCACTACTTTCGACGAAACACCTTGCAAGGCAGCAAAGAAAATATCGTTGTCCATTACGACTTGGGAAACGATTTTTATAGGCTTTTCCTGGATAAAACATTGACCTACTCCTGTGGCATCTTTGAGAACGAAAATAGTACTCTGGAAGATGCTTCTATAGCAAAATACGATCGAATCTGCCGAAAACTCCAGCTTTGTCCCGAAGATCATGTCATCGAAATCGGCAGCGGATGGGGCGGTTTTTCCATCCATGCTGCAAAACATTACGGATGTCGCATGACAACCACAACCATTTCCGACGAACAATATGCTTTGGCCGAAAAACGCATTGCAACATCCGGTTTGTCCCATCGAATCAGATTGCTTCACAAGGATTATCGGCATCTTACCGGCAAATTTGACAAACTGGTTTCCATTGAAATGATCGAAGCGGTGGGCCATCATTATCTGGACACTTTTTTTCAAATCTGCAGTCGGTTGCTCAAGGCGAACGGCATGATGATTCTTCAGGCCATCACCATTGTCGATCAGATGTTTGATGCCCATAAACGCTCGGTCGATTTCTCCAAGCGGTATATATTTCCGGGAAGCTGTATCCCCTCAATCCATGCTATGATGCGTTCCATAACCCGTAAGACAGATTTAAAGCTGTTTCATCTTGAGGATATCACGCCGCACTATGTCCGAACACTTGCCGAATGGCGAAAACGTTTTCTCGATCGCATCGATGACGTTCGTGCGATGGGATTTTCAGAGACGTTTATTCGAATGTGGGAATATTATCTTTGCTATTGTGAAGGGGGCTTTGCGGAAAGGTATATCGGGGATGTTCAAATGCTGTTGACCAAACCCATGTGTCGAATGGAGCCGTTGCTTCCTCCTCTGGTCTGATCAACGCACCTATTTGAGATCAACAAAAACCTTTTGCAATTCGAATGCTTGCTGAGTTTGTCAAACACCTTGTTTTTTCTTTGCTTTTGGAAACCAGGGAATAAACGCATTGGTACGCTGAATATATTCTTTGTAACCCGGTCGATGGGTTACGATGGTTTTTTCGGTAAGTGGAATTCCTGTCATTTTCAGCAGCACACCGGTGATGATCAGCGGACTCAAAACGGTCCACCAGCTGTTTGGCGTTGAAAATACAATGAGAAAAATTCCCCACCACATGAGACACTCACCAAAATAATTGGGATGTCGGGTATAGGCCCACAATCCCTGATCCATGACTTTTCCTTTGTTGGCAGGATTGGATTTGAATTCCGCCAACTGCCAGTCACCAACAGTTTCGAACATAAAACCAATCACCCAAAGAATTAAACCACACCAATCCAACCATGTAATCATTTCCGGTGTCTTTGACGCCACACCGTACTGAATTGAAATGGAAATGGCCCACAAAAATACAGCCTGGAGCAGAAACACCTTAAAAAGGCTAACGAGCCAGAAATGTCTGCCGCTTTTTTCACGCCACAATCCATATCTGGAATCCTCTCCCTTTCCCCAGTTACGCCATGTCAGATAAATACTCAGTCTCACCCCCCAAAACGTCACCGGAAATGCGATGAGCAGCTTTCGTACAAAAAAACCCTCCGTTAAAAAAAAGGTTGCCCAGGCAATCATGACAAATCCCAATCCCCACAAACTATCTACCACCGTCACATTTTTAAGAACAAGGCTGAGTAGCCATCCGATAAGCATCATCAAGATAACGGCAGTCAAATTGAGGCTGAATATAAAAATCAAATTGTCCATGTTATCTCTCCTTCTGATCTTAATTCAGAGGCTACATATCAACATACGGGTGCGACGTTTGAGTTCCATAATCAGACCGTCGAAGACTTTGGTGTCATGGGATTGATCGCAAAGATGCCCCTGTTTCGATCATCAATGGCTTTTCGTATGTTTTCATGAACTTTTCTGCTGATCGGATAAGCCAGCGCAATTAAAATTGCAATCAAGTTACAAACGGACGGCACCAATGCATAAAGCGTTCTCAGAGCTAATTTTACCTGTTCAGATTGTTCCACATTGGGCGTGTAGCCTGCTGTACCAAGGATTGCAAGTCCGGCCCCGACACCGACTGCCGCTGCGAGTTTTTTTGAAATCGACCATAAACCAATATACTGTCCTTCACGCCTTTCACCGGTTACCCATTCATCATAGTCGATAACATCGGCCTGTATGGCAGATGGAATCGCTAAGGTGGCACCGAAACCGATCCCGGATAGAAACACCAGTACTCCATAGATAACCGCATCTCCGGGTCCAAGAAAAAATACACCGAAAAAAGCACCCGTATTGATGGCCATGGACGTCAACCAAGCTGCTTTTTTGCCGATCTTGCGTGAAATCGAAATCCATCCTGGAAGGAAAACAATACCGGTAACAAAATATATCAGCAGAAAAAAGTCTGCCAAATTAGATTGTAGCACATATTCTACGTAAAAAAGAATTAAAGTTGCCGGAAGGTTATTACCAATGGCACTTATGGTATATGCAATGAGGAGAATGACAAACGGTCGGTTGCGACCTGTTTGACGTAGCCCCTTTACAACCCCCATAGGACGGTTTACACGTTTGTAAGGCAACTCCTTTAAGGAAAGCACACACCACCATGAAAAACCGACAACGAGAGGCGCATAAATTACGGCAATCCAAAAAAATTTGGCCCTTTCTCCCTGAGCAGTATTTGAAAGATTAAACAGCCATTCTACCAGGGCCGGTGAACTTGCAGCAGCGAGCGTTCCGGCAATCAAAAAGCCATCCCGCACGCCAAATAAAGATATCCGTTCGTTATAATCAAAGGTGATTTCAGGACCCAAAGATTCATACGGTACACTAACCAGTGTCCAGAAAAAAAACAGCGCATAGATACATACACCGAACCATAGGGCAGAATATGATGCAGAAGCTTCTGGCGGATTTAACAAAAAGTACATCGACAGTGAAACGAAAAAAGATCCTCCGGCAATAAAAGGCCGTCTTCTGCCAAACGAAGTTTTCATTCGATCCGAAATGAAACCTATGGCCGGATCCGTTATGGCATCGAAGATTCGAACACTCAAGAGAATATAGCCCATTAGTACAACATTGACCCCGATAATATCCGTATAAAATTTGGGTATATACACATAAATCGGTATTCCCACCACTGCAAGGGCATAAGCCGGTGCAGCATAAGCAATCTTTTTATGTATTGGAATAGATTTTTGGTCGACGGCTTTCATTTTAATCCCAACAACTGTTTTTTAAACGGTTCGTTCATGGGGAATTTTCCCAACCACATCGAAAAAAGGGCGGATGCGAAATCAGCACCCTTGATAATGCCCTTGGTTTTTCCGTTTAAAGCCAGCTCTGTGCCCCTTCCCGGAATATATGTCAATGAATACCGGTCTCCAGGTCGGACATCCTCATAAAGTGAGTTGTGATCATCGATTTGTGGTCGAATTTTTTCCAAGGTTTGTGCATCCGTGTTTTTTGCAATCACTTTGTTTGTTGAAATCCCGAAATCTTCCCCTTTTAAGGCATGGAAATACTCTACCTCCAGGCGCTTGGGTTTGTCAGAAAGAACATCCGTTACTAAACTCCCCTCTTCCAGGTAAAGCGCACCGACATAGGCCTTGATAAAACCGAAATATCGGAGCAGTCCCGTACCTTGAATCTCCATCCGAATCCCTTGTGCCTCATAGGTGTTTTCAAAATGAACCCCTTTTATTTCTGCGCCATTAACATTGGGTTTTGCACCAATTAATGTTATCATTATAAAAATTGCGGTCAGATATACGATATTTTTCATGAACATTTTCCTTTTTGTGTTTATTGGGTAGATAAATCACCCATTCCTTAATTCTAAGTATTTGCATGATCCTTAAGTTATTCACGGTTAAAGAATATTCAATGTGAGTAAAATCGGAGTATGGTAACAGGTAATACCTGTTGTTTACTTAACGTGGCAATGACTTAAGTTTTTTTCTATTTCATATCACTTAAACTACACACATTGATAAGCGATAAAAACATGCTTACAGTTGTCTTTAAGTCATGCCTGAGTTGTTGGTCCATATGAAAAAGTTTTTGTAATTTAAGAAAAATTGAAGTTAAATAAGTTGAGGGGTCGGAGAGTTTTTCTCCTAAATCCTTGAATATAGCGGAATGGATGATCTTTTTTTAAATCGGATGCTGTCTGAGTGGCTTAGGGATCGTTTGAAAAAACAGGCGCATACTGAAATTGTAGCTTTAAAAGAATTTTAAAATGATGCTAAGAAACTATTGATATTTAAAAGATATTTTCCTGTTTTTTCTTTATGATCCCTTGCTGCGAGTTCATGCGGTTTAAAAAAAGATTATCCATGGAGCGGGTTGTTTAGAAAAACTCCCCGACCCCTAAAATAAGTTAACTAACTTCCACCCCATGAGAGCTATAAGTGTGACAGAATGAATTACATCGATTACCTAAAACTTTATGCATTGACGGTACCGGTATTCTTTGCCGTTGATATTATTTGGCTGGGATTTGTTGCAAAAAAGTTTTATCGTAACAATCTTGGATTTATCCTGAGTCCGGATGTGAACTGGTCGGCGGCAATCAGCTTTTATTTGCTGTATATCGTAGGTATTATCATATTTGCTGTTGTGCCGGCATTAGAAAAAGATTCATTGGGAAAAGCCCTTTTGTGGGGCAGTTTGTATGGTTTTTTCACTTACGCAACATACGATTTAACCAATATGGCCACCATAAAGAATTGGCCGCTAAAGGTAGTGATGGTTGATATTCTGTGGGGCGTTTTTCTGTGTTCAATAGTCGCTTCAATAAGTTTTTTGATTGCGAAATGGCTTTCATAAAAGGTGGTGGCAAAGAAATGAAAAAAATGATTAAGGTTTCTCTTGGGTCTTTGATGCTTTTTACGATCGTATGGGGATGCTCCGGAAACCCTTCGGAACGTCACAATAGCGAATCATCAGGGTTCTTGGATTGTCCGGATACGCCCAATTGCGTGTCGTCATTGGCAAAAAATCCAAAATATCGAATTGAACCCTTTAGGCTAAAAAAAGATCTTGAATCAAGCTGGGATATTGTCAAAAAAACAGTTGGGTCACTGCCGCGAACAAAAATAGTTTCAGCCGACAATACCGATATTCATGCAGAATGCAGGAGCATGATATTTCGATTCGTTGATGACCTCACGCTCCATTTAACCCCATCTAACGGTATTATTCATATTCGTTCAGCATCTAGAACCGGCTATTCAGACTTCGGTGTCAATCGTCGTCGCGTTGAAAACCTCAGAAAAAAACTCCAGCAAAAAGACATTATCGAATAACCTCCCCGCGGCAAGCTGCGGGGTATTAAACCCTAAAACAGAATAACATTTACCTGTGAGAAGATGTGTTAAAAATCACTTAAAAGCTTATCGAATTTCACACCGATTCCCCCTGAATCGACTCTTATAATTTTTCCAAGAATCTTGACAGGAGCACCGGATCCCGGGCGAGAAAAAGTCATCGTTAATTTTTGACCAAGCTCTGTTACCAGGTTTGTTTCAATGAATAGACCACCGGCGCTTATATTTCGAACAAAATCTTCAAAAATACGCCTTTGATCTGATGAAAAGGTAATTTCCATGGGAGTCGATCTTCGAGGATATTTCCTCTTTTCATTCTTGGATTTCTGCCAACCCTCCAAATCTTTCAAGAGTTGTCGCATTTCCGTTTCTGACATATCATCGATGATTTCAAATATGAAAGCACGGACTTCATTCCTACCAAGTTCATTATCATTGCTTTCCATGTTAGACCCGCTTTGATTTCTGTCTCAGATATTTCCTTACAAGCTCAGAACCTCTCCGGACATTCAGATATAAGGGTCAAAATTGACAGGTCGCTGCTCAGGCGAAATTTTTTTTGAGCGCTCATTGAAACGTCTTTTTACATAAATTTTGGCGAAGTGAAAGAAAAGCGACGCCAACTGTTGGCACCCCTATTTATCAACCCTCTCTTTCAATTCTTTCCCGCATTTAAAAAATGGCAGCTTCTTCGGTTTGATATTGACCTGTTCTCCACTTTTTGGATTCCGGCCGGTATACGCCTTGTATTTTTTGACATAAAATGAGCAGAGACCCCGAATTTCGACCCTGTCGCCTTTAGCCAAAGCATTTGCCATTTCATCGAAAAACAGCTTCACAACTGCCGTAGCCTCGTTTTTTGTTAACCCTGCTTCTGTTTTCAGTGTCTCAACGATTTCCAGTTTGTTCATTTTCCCCCTCCGAAGTTTGAATTATTTCAGTAAAATACATTAGCAATGAAGGAATGTCAAGAAATCTGTATGGATGAGTATTCTTTATTATTCGTGGAGAATAAAGGGTGAATGCACTTTTTCAGCAATGAAAGAAAAGATCAAAATTGAAGACCAAAATTTTTCCGATTATCAAAAGAAATATGCTATGATTCAAAAATAACATAGAACAACAAGGTCGGGGCATGCAAAAAAAAATTCTCTGTTTTCTGATATTACTTATGCTGTCCGCACTTCCTGTCTATGGCGAAAATGCAATGGACTACTTTTACCTTGGCCTTAAAAGTACCATAACGCGCACAAAGATCAAATAATTCTCCAAGGCTTTGGAACTGGATCCCATGCTGGCAAAAGCTTACGAAAACTGACAATGCCATCCATGTATAAAAAAGTCGGGATGGCTTCTCTGATCATGATGACTTCGGTTTTTTTAAGCCGTCTTACCGGCCTTATCCGGGAGCAGGTCATCGCCTATATTGGCGGAATCAGCGGCGGCGTCGATGCCTATCAGGTCGCCTTTATCATCCCCGAAATTTTAAATCATATCGTTGCCAGCGGGTTTCTTTCGGTAACGTTTATCCCGATTTTTTCTCTTTATCTGGTACAAAATAAAGAAGAGGAAGGCTGGCGGGTTTTTTCACTCATCCTCACCGGCTTCGGCAGTGTACTGCTGCTTTTGATTTTAATTGCCTGCGTTTTTGCCCGAGGGTTCGTCGGGATTCTCGCTCCGGGGCTTGATGATCCCATACTCATCGAACGCGCCGTCAGAATGACAAGGATTATCATACCCGCCCAATTTTTCTTTTTTACCGGTGGTATGCTGATGGCTGTTCAGTTTGCCAAGGAGAAATTTCTCATTCCAGCCCTGTCTCCTCTGATATATAATCTGGGAATTATTTGCGGGGGACTGCTGCTGGGGAATCGAATCGGCATGGAAGGTTTTTCCTGGGGAGTTTTGGGCGGGGCTTTTTTGGGAAATTTTATGGTTCAGGTCTGGGGAGCCAAAAAGGTCGGGATGCGGTTCACAATAAACTTTGATTTCAGGCACCCGGATCTGTGGCTCTATTTCCGGGTGACGCTTCCCTTGATGGTCGGCTTGACCATGAGCTTTTCAACGGAATTTTTATTTCGATTTTTCGGATCGTACCTGCCGCGAGGCAGCATTGCCGGCCTTAATTACGGCTTAAGGACGATGTTTATGCTCGTGGGCTTCTTTGGCCAGGCAGTGGGAATGGCATCCTTTCCATTTATGGCGCGTCTGGCGGCGGAAAATAAAATACATGAAATGAACCGTCTGCTCAATGATACCCTCCGATATCTGGCGCTGGTGGTCCCGTTTTCCGTTCTGATTATCGCCCTCAGACAGGAAACGGTCGTCATCCTGTTTCAGCGGGGCCGGTTTGATGCTGCTGCAACAGCCTTAACATCCCAGGTGCTGCTATTTTTGATGATCGGAGCGTTTGCCTTTACCGCACAAACTATTGTGGTCCGGGGATATTATGCCATACAGAACACACTCTTCCCTGCATTGTACGGAACCGCAGCGGTTTTACTGAGCATCCCCGTTTACATGGTCGGAATGCTGAAGATGGGAGCCGGGGGGATTGCGCTGGCGATTTCTTTATCAGCCATTTTTCAGGTCTCCGTGCTATACGTTCTCTGGAACAAAAAGAGCGGAAACAGGGATAGTCTCAGGGTGTATCAATTTTATCTGCGAACGATCCTGTTGAGTATCCCATTGGGCCTGTTTCTGGAAGTTTTCAAGAGAACCATCCTGTCGGGCTTCGATTCGACCACCCTTGGCGGAAGCCTCGCGGTTTTATTGTTGACGGCCCTGATGTTTGTCGTCATCCTTATGACGGCCGGATACGTGCTGGGTGTAACGGAGATCAAGGAGTTAGAACGCCGAATCTTGTGAAAAAATCAAAAAAATTTTGCCGGTAAAATAACAGCTCTGAAATCGTTCTATTTAACTATCCTTGGCAGATGTCAATCAGGCGCTGATCGTAGAGCATCCCTACACCGTATTCACTTCGCCGTGTAAATTTTTCTTTGGCCGGTCCGGCAATCTGCATCTCCGGGTGTTTTTTCTGGACATCTATGGCGATCTTCATCTCCTTGGTGCATCCGGTACTGAACGTGGCATCCTTGCCCACCCACTCCGGCGGAACCTTGCTCTTCATCATCTTGAAGGCCTGAACAATATCCTCGTAGGTCTGAAATCGCCAGATATCGATGAGTCCGCTCCGCTGGACGATCTCCCACATGTACATCAGATCATCCGCATCCATTCCCTCCTCAAAGTAGTCGGAAGGGTTGATGATAAATGTCATAGCATATTCCCGTCTCAGATGATCGACAACAGCCGACATGATCTTTTTTGCTGTCCGGAGTCTTCCGGGAATGGACCCGATGATGCCGCTGTAGAACATGACGGTCATGCCTTTGTGTTTGGCGGCGCGCATCTGCTCGATAATCGACTTGGCTTTTTCTTCCAGATCTTTATAGGTGTACTTGATGACTGCCGGGTGCCGTGATTTGAAGCTGACCATAACCGTATCGTCCGCTCCGGCTGAGATGTTAAAAATGTTCTGGGTGAACTGAAAGTGGCTCCCAAAAAATCGTCGCTTCTGGTCGGGTCCCCTGGAAATAATACCATCGACCTCTTTGAAAAGACGGGCAAAGGTCGTGGAGGCCAGGAGCAGGTTGATATTTTCCCGGGTACCGTCTGAAATAACGATAATATGATAGTCGCTTCGAAGAATATTAACGAGTTCATTTTTCGCGAGACTCCTTTCCCGGATAAAATACGCTTTCTCGAGTTGATTATTCAGGGTTTCGTCGCTGTGGGCGTCCTCGAAATCGACCTTGGTATACACCGGCCCTTCTTTTAAGCAAAGGATGACCTTGTGACCCAGACGGGAAAGAAGCCGGATGATAACCAGATCCACCATAATCTCTCCGGATTCATCGCCCATCCATAGAATTTTTTTCGGGACCAGACCGGGATGTTCAGTGGATTCTTTTCCTTGAATACCCAAAAAATCAAACAAGGCCTGGGCACCGTCGCCGGTAACCGGGCGGTTTAAAATGCGAAAATAGTCTGAATCGGTAAGCCGGGCAGAGTCGTCGTCGATCCAAAGCGATGTTTCCATCGTCAAAGCGAGCAGCCGTTTCAGTTCAATGAAACGGAGAACCTCCCGCGTTTCGGTCAGGGTTCGATGTGTTTTATCAAGTTCTTTGGTTTCCAACTTGTTCAGAGCGTTTCTACAGGCTGTTGAATTTAGGGCGGCAGCAGCCCGAAGGTTTCTCATTCCCTTTTCGCAGAAATAGGGATCTTCGATTTGGGTACGGTTTAGAAATATCTTGATCAAACGCTTTTCCACCCGTGACGGAATCATAATTTCATCTCGCGTCTCATGTTCGAACTTGATTCGGATCAGGGCATCAAGATAGTCCCTTTCCCACGGATCATCGATCAGTCGATGAATCAGATTTAAAACCCGGTCCAGTACATGGGCATATTTGTTTTGGAGAAAATCGGACTGATTTCGATTCATGATGGCGCTAAACATCTGATCGGAACATGGATAGTATCGCTCTTCATTTTCGGTGTAGACCATAAACCGAACCTGATCAGGAGTTGCCACGTTTTCGGGGTAAGCGAAATAGTCCATGTGATTTTCAATGAAAAAGGCCGTGTACCATGCATCTCTTTGAGGGGTTTCATAAGGTACGTAGGGTTGGGTGCCGTCGACCCGGGTGGATGTCGCCCTGTCTTTCTTTTTTTCGCTCATATCTAAGTCCTTTGACAATAAAGATCCAGTTTGTTCATACATTTAGAAATGTCAAGAATTCTGTATGGTTATGGGTTAGATATAAATATCCTGGCCCAAAAACCAGGCTTTAGGTTACCCTTTGAAGGGGATATTTTATACTCAAAACCGTGTAAGTTAAAAGTGCCTATCTCTGGTTTGCCGGTTAACCGGTTAGCCAGTTGGCCGGTATAAAATTACGGGCAAACCGGCATAACGGGCCGACGGGCACAACCTTTTATAAAAATAGTTCACTTCAAACTCTTGCAGCGATTCTTCAGGCAGAGCCAAAGAATCAAAGACTCCACAATGCGATACTGATGGGATTATGAGCTAATAATAACAGTTAATTAGATTCGTTTATATTATGTGATACCTTTAGTGAAAATTGTCTGTGTTTAGCGTTGCAGTGTAGCGTTTAGGCAGGATGGTTTTCAGGTTAAATTCAGGGAATTGAATGGCTGTCCTTTATAATTATCAAGCCGGAGCCATGCCAACACCGAGCCAGTATGAAAATACTATAGGGCTCCCTCAGCCAAAACCAGTCCCACATAGGAGGAAGTCGGCTTGATAATTATCGAAAAGGGGGGTCAGAAATTTATTTCAAAATTATCATCAGCCCTCTTCAAGCCAACTAAAAGCTTTCTCCATAGATCGAAATGCCGAAACTTTGATAGGAGAATCTATCATCTCAGAATATGTTTTGAAGATCTTGCCAATTTCAATCTGTAGACCATTTGAGCCGACAAAAGCTGTCTTACCGTTGACTCTACCGCCACCATTAGCACGAGATGTGATATATTCGTAGAGATCTCTTATGTGGCTGCGCATTATGGTATTAAAAGAAAAAAGCCTGAAATCCAACAGTAAATGTTCAGTATTGTTATCATCAAAGAAGTTCTTGAGTACACCAAATAGTTCGATAAAGTCAGCTTCCCATAACACGGTTATAGAAGTTATCTTCTTGTTTTCATGTACTATTTTCTCAATCATATTAAACTATAATATCCTTTGTTTTATAAACTCAATTCATCTATACCTATGATAATACTGTGTCAAGGCATAATTTAAAAAATATTACCTATAGTGATAGCTGTGAAGATTGTAAAAAGCAGATCAAAAGAAGGGCAACGAGATGTCATCATTGTGGAAAAGAACATAGATGATTCGTCATCAGATGCCGGAAAGAATAAAGACCGTTTTATGTCCTAATGATAACAGGTAATTAACTTCAATTATATCATGTAATAATTTAGGTAATAAATGCGCTTATTTTAGCGATGAAATGCAACGTTTATATGAGACGGTCTTAGTTTAAACCAATCAACCCGTTTAATCCTTTAAAAGCGTGCCGGGAACAACGCTCTTATCGCCGAATTTTTCGTATAAAGAATCTAAAGCAATATTCAATCTCTGACGTTTTTGATATGACGGGTCTTGATCAAAAAGAGAAAGTTGGGTTCCAATGCCTGAAAAACTGAGTTGAGACAAAGAAATTCCTAAAAGTCTTATCGGTTTTTTCGTTATTTCAGTCTTTTTTAAAAGACGACAGGCAACTGAATACATCTCAAAACCATCATCAATTGATTTAGGCAAAGTTGCCGACCGGGTGATTTGAACAAAATCAAAATATTTGACCTTTAATGTGATGGTTTTTCCTTTTAGGCCCTTATGCCGCATCCGTCGCGCCACTTTATTAGACAAAGCAAGGAGTTCTTTTTGAGCCGGATTCAAGGATATGATGTCTTGTGAAAAAGTCTGTTCATGACCGATAGACTTTACATCATGGTCCGGTATCACATCTCGTTCATCTATTCCCATGGCCAACAGATGTATTTTGACACCATGTTTTCCAATCTTTTTCTCCAAAACCTTGACCGGCGTTTGCCTCAACTCCCTAAAAGTGTGAATATTGAGGTGACTTAAGGATAGCTGGGTCACTTTTCCAACCCCCCACATTTTCTTGACGGGGAGCGGATCTAAGAAATCTCTGACACCATTCGGATGTACAACAGTTAAACCGTCAGGTTTATCAATGTCAGAGGCGATCTTTGCCACAAATTTTGACGGCGCAACACCGGCTGAAACTGTCAAGCCTGTCTCTGTTAAAACGATCTGCTTAATCTGTTTCGCGATATCTTCGGGCTGACCAAAAAGACGTATGGAACCGGTTACATCGAGAAATGCTTCATCAATAGATAACGGCTCAACCAATGGTGTAAAACGACAAAATATTTCAAATACCTGTTTAGAAATTTCTTGATATCTTGACATTCTGACAGGCAAAAAAACCCCATCAGGACAAAGGCGTTTTGCTTTCGCAACGGGTTGGGCGGAATGAACGCCAAATCTTCGAGCTTCATATGAAGCAGATGACACCACACCTCTTTCCTTGCCGCCTCCCACGATCACCGGCCTTCCCTTTAAGGCAGGGTTGTCCAGTATCTCAACCGAGGGATAAAAAGCATCCATATCAAAATGAATGATGTGTTTTGACTGAATTTGCTTATCCATGAATCCATCTCATGATCAATTCTACAAGAAACTGTATCTGGTGATCTGAAAGCGCTTTCCCTTTCTTTATCCCATACCTGAACTATTCAGGCTTTACAAAAACCCTTTTGACGAAAATAAAAAGAACATAGATAAGCAAGGCCCATAGCAGACTATTAATAAATAGTGGGATAATTACAAAATTTCCGGGAAAAAACTGTCTCGGATACCATGCAAATGTAAAAACCGGAGAATATAACACTTTAGACATTACCATTAACGATCGGCCAATGAAAGACAGCTGACGTTCATGTGCATGGGCTGTGACGACAGACAATGCTATGATTGAAATAACCTTCGTAAAAACTAAATGAACCACAGCAATAGCAAGGATTATAAATGATTTCTTCATTAAATACATAGGCCAAAAAGATGAACAATTTTAGGGAATCTATTCATAAGGATTATCAACTTGTCCAACCCTATAAATGAAATAGTTATTCCATAACAGAATTTAATAGCCAGAAACATTCAGTTGGAAAATTGCTTAATTTCCAGAAATTAAGCAAACACACCATAAGCTTAAAAAATAAAGTCCAAAATTGCAAATTGATACTTTCAGATGGCTCAAATTACGTGTAAGATGTCTGAAACCTTAGTGTAGAATTTAAAATGACTGAATGTTGCAAAACAATATCCAAAAGAGTTAGAGATTATTCTAAAGGATGGGGTAATCCATGATATGAAATATTATCCGGTATCAACGTTCTTAAATTCCGTAAAAAATAATGATCCGAACTGCATTAAACCGATTGATGAAAATTTGTGATAGGGTTTGGTGACGTTGGAATGAGTGGAGATCCATACAAAAAAATAGCAAAAAAATATGATCGATATGTTGAGCCCTCCGTTGCTGCTCTAAGGCAGATAGGGATGAAAATGTATTCCCCAAAAGCGGGGATACATGTGCTGGATGTAGGATGTGGGACTGGCACCAACTTAATGCTTTATCATGAAGCCGGCTGCAACGTATTTGGAATAGATCTTTCTCCTGCCATGGTAGAAATAGCCCGGAAGAAACTCGGAAATCGCGCAGACATTCGATTAGGTGACGCATCAAAAATGCCATATTCGGATGATTCCTTTGATTTGGTTACAGCTTTTTTCATCTTACACGAAATGCCAAATCGAATTCGTCCGGCAGTCATTAGTGAATTGGCACGCGTCGTGAAACATGATGGTCGGATTTTAGTCATCGACTATCACCTTGGGCCGATTCCTTTTCCAAAGGGATGGATGTTTAAGGTCATCATTCTTTTCTTTGAAATCATGGCTGGCCGTGAGCATTTTAGGAACTACCGCGATTTCTTAGCAAGAACTTGCTTACAGAATCTTATATTCACAAAAAATCTTAGGATTTTGAACGAGAAGATTGTTGGTGGAGGGAATGTAGCCTTATTTTTATTAAAATCAGTGT
Source organism: uncultured delta proteobacterium (assembly GCA_963731025.1). Classification (GTDB taxonomy): domain Bacteria; phylum Desulfobacterota; class Desulfobacteria; order Desulfobacterales; family UBA11574; genus UBA11574. Next base: position 95,967 of record CAVSVL010000011.1, read on the forward strand.
GAACATACAGGCTAATATAAATATGTGGTTAAGGATGGGATCTGACAGTTGTCAGATCGTGTGTGGTTATGGGCAAGCAAAACAAAAGCACACTGGATGCCGGCCCAGAGAAACTTCAAAGTTCCTCATGACTTAAAAGAGCTGGCTTGCTTTCTTTGTCATTTCTTTGCTTTAGCTCGGCTCTGACCATCAACGCCAATAAGACCGAAATCGAAATTATCGCTCTAAAGGAATAAATGGTGGCCAAGACGCCTTTACTTGAAATCAGCGAAATGCAGGGAGCCAAAAAAAGGCCGACCCAAACAACAAATGATTCCGTATTCTTGTTGGACTTCCATATCCTGCTTATCACCGGAAAATAGGCGATGACGAGAATCACCTGAATCGAAACATTGGATACAACGTGATTCTGAAAGATAAGCCAGAGCACCACGATAACTAAAACTGCGATTAGGCAACCAAGATCGAACGTGTTGAATCGAGTGCTTCGATCACCGAAAATGAATACGAACACTGTAACTGTTAAAACAAAGACAAGATCTGTGGTGTTCTGGATATTGTCGAGAAAACGGTAGTCTCCTGAAGACAAATAGGTGGCTAAACTGCCACCCACTGCAATAGAGAAGAAAACCCACATGGCCATAGCAGGCTTGATCCTATCTTTCCATATCAGCCAACAATATCTCAGCAAAATAAAGAAGTTAATCGCCACTACGGCAATGATTGAAGTTTCTCTCACCTGAATCCTTTTTGTAGCCCATTATTTCGCTGAATGAATTGAAACCAACCATAAACTCAATCTGAAAATAATTTCAGAGAATATAATAATCGTAATGGTACTTTTCAAAAGCATTCATTTATACCAGTATATCTATCCAAAATGTATAGCGTGCTAATCCCGCCAACACCTTTAAGCTCTGTCTGAAAAGATTTTTTTATAGTAATTTCGTTATTTATATGATCATATAAAGATTGTGAAAGAATTATTTCTCCTGCTTTAGCAATAGATTGAATCCTATTAGCGATATTGACGGGTAAACCAACAATTCCGTATTTAGCTCTTGATTCAGATCCAATATTACCAACAATTACTTCTCCAAAATTTAAACCAATTCCCATAAAGAAATTTGGAAAACCATCAGTAGACATTTTCTCATTGAAATTGTACATTCCAATTTGCATGTTTAAGGCACATAAAACAGCCTTCCTTATTGAAGGAATTATAAAATCATCGAGAGGATCAAAAAAAGCAAGCAAACCATCTCCATAAAAATCAATGATAATTCCATTAAATTTCTGTATAGTTTCAATTATAAATGAATAATAATTATTTAATAATTTATTATGTTCATCAAGAGATTTAAGCAAATCCCTTTTTTCTTGCATTGAATTAAAATATTCAACAGCTTGACGGATGACCATAATCAATTCTAAATTTTTAATTGGTTTGACGATATACCCGAAAACACTTCCATCATTTATTGCCTTTAATGTTGATTTGCTGTTACTTTGCCCAGATAGAATTAACCTAACAGAGTTAGGAGAAATTTTTTCGGCCCTACGCAGAAATTCGAATCCATCCACTACAGGCATGGTTAAATCGGTGACAATAACATCTATTGTCCGCGTTTCTAATAGCTTAATGGCTTCTATAGCTCCGGCAGCAAACAATTGATAATATTCTTCTTTATATAAAATTTTTTGTATTAATTTTAATATAATAGGATCATCATCGACAAATAGTAATGTTCTTTCTTTCATAATTGTGCCTAAGAAGTTTTGATACTGATACGGCAATCACACCAAATATAAAGACTTAAACAGATTTTAATTCTATTCCTCACATATGAATTTGAATCCTTTTTGGTATTTTGAATTTTTAGAAATACTTATCCATCAATTTTCAAGCAGGATCTGTGCCAAAATATGAGAGAAAAATAAATATTATTTCTGTTTCCCGTTCCGGATGCGTAAAGAATACCGCAAGATATTCCAAACACAGATCAGGGGATTCCGGGTAATGGATATGAGGTCAAAACTACCTGACTCATCCGAATTTTTAACCCCGTATTTTTCAACAGTTCGATCCCGGATATATGCTTCCATATGTTCAGCAAATTTTTTCCAGTCTTCAACTCTACCTTCCATATTAAACTTACCTCCTTGATATCATTTCTGTTTTCCATTAAAAGGGTACGGGTCTCTCACTTCCCTCTCAATTGACGTATTTCATACTGACGGTTAACAAATGATTGCAGTCGCCGGATGTCGTTTCTTTGAGATATTCATCGATATGTTCCTTATCAGCACCGGCACGTTTATTGCTATCTTAATATTCTTTATGATCGCAAATGCATTTCCATCCTGGCCGATCAGTTTGACCGTTGGTTTTGATGATGGTGCTTTCATTTTGTGGATGCCTCCTTTTGGTTTTTATTTAGGAAATGCGGCTCGTTTTTTGAAATATAAATGTCAGATAAAACTACCATAACCTGATGATATTTCGTTTAATTTATATATATGGAAGAACCTGTCAATAGCCAACAACAGGAGGAAACACATTGAATGATCCGACTGTGAGAAGTGAGCAAGATGTTGTCATTTTTACTGATACCTTCCGAATTGAAGGCAAGCTTAACATTTTTTCGGGGGTTCGCCTAACAGATTACATGAACGAATCCAAGTCATTCGTCGCCATCACCGATGCTACGATCAAAGATTTAAGTGACCGGCAGGTGATGACGGCAGCGTTTCTGAACATTAAGCTGGATACTATCCAGATTATTGTACCTTCCGATGATGCCTAAAATATATAGCCAGTTCCTGTTTGGTCTGTCCGGTTTTGGAACGTTAATGCCTGAAACGATAATAGTGAGGATGATTATGGCACAGAATCATCTCGCAATGCAGGAAAAAATCAATGGCAACAATAGAGAAAGTATTTAAAGCAGCGTTAGAGATGGATGCTTCCGATGTTCATATTGTACCTGGCGAACCGTTTATTGTTCGGCGATACAGTGTACTCACCAAAATGAAAAACACGCCGCTTACACCGGAGCAATGTAAGCAAGTGATCTTGGAAATTTTGACTCCAGAACAACGAAAAAGTCTGTCCAAAATGCGGCAACTCGATTTTGCTATCCAATTCCCCAAATTGGGACGCTTTCGTGGTAGTGCTATGCTGCACAACAATGGCCTGTCTGCAGCATTCCGCATTATTCCTTCGCAGATACCGACGCTGGAATCGTTGGGGATGCCGGATATTCTTAAAACTGTTCTGGACAATCATCAGGGACTGATACTGGTGACAGGTGGAACAGGTCACGGAAAATCAACTACTCTGGCTGCGATGGTTGACTATATCAATACCAACAGAGCCCACCATGTGTTGATGGTTGAAGATCCAATTGAATTCATCCATCCAATTAAAAAGTGCGTGATCAATCAGAGGGAAATCGGCACGAATACGCTGTCATATTCCAACGCTCTGAAAGGGGCCTTGCGCCAGGATCCGGACGTCATCCTTATTGGTGAACTGCGGGATCTTGAAACTATAGCTCTCGCCATATCAGCATCCGAAACCGGCCACCTGGTAATTGGGACCCTTTCAACATCGAGCGCACCAAAAACAGTTGACCGTGTAATCGGCTCCTTTCCAGCAAACGAACAGAGCCAGATCCGGGCGATGATAAGCGAAAGCCTCAAGGCGGTCATCAGCCAGCGTTTGATACCCAGAAAAGATGGCAGCGGCTTGGCGCAGGCCCTGGAAATTCTCATCGGCACCTTACCGTTAGCCAACATGATTAAGGATGCGAAAACCTACCAGATTCCATCTATGATGCAAACCGGGAAAAATGTCGGTATGCGAATTATGGACGAATCAATAATGGAATTGCTAAAAGCAGACGTCATAACGGCATCAGATGCGTATGCCAATGCCACGAAGCCTGATATTTTCAGGTTGCTGTGCAATGAAGAATTAACAGAACAAAACGAAAGTACTTGTTAAATAATTGAGGGTACACTTATGCCTAAGATTGACGCCTTCTTCAAGGAGATGAAGGAGCGTGGAGCCAGTGACCTCCACCTGGTGGTCGATTTCCCGCCCATGCTTCGATTGCGCGGAGAATTGGTTCCCATCGACCATGCCAAGCTGACGGCTGAATCAAACTGCGAGTTGATTTTTGAGATATTAACGCCCCAGCAACAGGATGAGGTGAAAAATAAGCGCGATTTCGATATGTCATACGAAATTGAAGGGCTATCCCGATTTCGATGCAACATGTTTTTTCAACACCGGGGCATCAGTGCTGTCTTTCGGATTATTCCGACTAAAATCATGAAAATTGAGGAACTCAATCTCCCGCTGGTAGTAAAAAAGATCGCAGAATTCAAAAAGGGCTTGGTCTTGGTCACCGGACCTACGGGCAGCGGGAAATCCACGACCCTGGCCTCCATGATCGATTACATAAACGACACCCGTGCAGCTCATATCATCACAATTGAAGATCCCCTGGAATTTGTCCATCCTAACCGAAAGTGTGTGTTTACCCAGCGAGAAGTCGGTACGCATGCGGTGAGTTTCAGCGAAGCCTTGCGGGTTGCTAGTCGCGAGAATCCCGATATCATCCTGCTTGGTGAAATGCGGGATTATGAAACTATCTCGCTTGCACTTACCTGCGCCGAATTCGGTATTTTAGTTTTTAGCACACTGCATACCAACAGTGCTGCAAAAACGATAGATCGCATCATTAACGCTTTTCCCGCCGACCAACAATCCCAGACGCGAATGATGCTTTCAGAATCACTGAGTGCGGTAATCGCCCAGCAACTCCTGAAAACCAAGGACGGCAAGGGACGCTGTGCAGCGAACGAAATATTGATCGGATCAGGAGCTTTGGCATGTATGATCCGTGAAAATAGGATTTCACAGATAAGCTCGATTATTCAAGCCGGTACGTCTCAAGGCATGCAGACCATGGACCAGCATCTGATGCAGCTTATTAAGGATGATGTCATCACCAGGGAAGCGGCCTACGAAAAGGCCATCAACAAACAAATTTTTACCTGAAACTTTATTATATGTATAAGAATACTTAATATTCACACGAACTTTCTTACGGAAAATACCTTAATTTTAGAATACCGTTATTATTGTTAAACGTGATGTAGTTTAACAATAATGCAAGTATGGGCAACTCGACTCGATAGTCTATTTTGAGAAATATCGGTAAAATAACCATGCCCAAAAAACCTACTTATGAAGAATTGGAACAACGAATTCTGGAGTTAGAGCAAACCGAAGCCAAACGGGAAATGGCTGAGAAGTCACTGCGGGATGGCGAGGAGAAATATCAAGAACTCGCCGAGAGTATCTCTGATGTATTCTTCGCAATGGATAAAAATCTCAGATACATCTACTGGAACAAGGCCAGCGAAATACTTACAGGAATTCCGACAGAAAAGGCAGTGGGAAAAACTCTTATGGAAGTATTTCCGGACAATGAAGCCCGACAACAAGTAAAAAAAATGTATTTACGGGTTATTGAAACAAAAAATCCGGAACATTTGATAGTAAATTATCCGGATAATGCGCTGAATTTCCACGAGATTAATGCCTATCCGATCAGAGAAGGTGTTTCCGTATTTGTTAAGGTCTATTTCGCCGAAATGGTTTTGAAAATTGCTGAGGATGAATTCATAATTCCGCAACGTATTTTTTTTTAACGTTCACCTTCTGGTAATTGAAAAAGTGTGTCACGCACTGGGAAATCTTCATAGTAAACCTCCTCTGCTTATGGGGTTGATGAATTGTTTTGACTTCCGATTGTCGAATCAGCTATTATTAAGGATACCAAAAATATAGGCAAACATAAATCTGGCAGAAAATACTTTCTGTCAATGCAAGAATACTGGAATCCTAAAAACTGTAATTTATTTAGTTGAGGTGGATTATTTCCGGATTCTCAATATGCCACATCTTTTTTAAATTCCGTTAAAAGTTAAACTGACACAGCATTGTTAAGCTTGTGTTGACTCGATCTGATAAGATCGCTAATTACTCTCTATATTTCGAGCTCATATTTTGTTCAAAACAGTTAAGATTAAGAATCAAATGCTGGGGAATACTTTCTTCGCCTTACTTTTAAGGGAGAAGCATGAATCTACGTGTTCTATCATATAATATCCACCGGGCCATCGGGCTTGACCGCCGTTTCCGTCCGCAACGCATTGCCACGATACTGGCACACCATGATGCCGATATCGTCCTGCTGCAGGAAGTGGATGTAGGGGTGCCCCGCTCCCGGGGGTTGGACCTGGCCCAGGAATTGGCCGACCGTCTCGGGTATCCACATCATGCGGTGGGGCTTAATGTGAAGCTGCGCGAGGGAATGTACGGGAACGCTACCTTGAGCCGCTATCCCATTGTTAACGAACGGAATATCGATCTAACCATTGAATCCGGTAAGGCTCGGGGTTGTTTGTATACCGACATCGCGCTGCCGGCAAAAAATATGGGGCATGCGGAAATCGCGGTATTTAATCTTCATCTTGGGTTGTCTTTTAAGGAAAGGCCTCGCCAAATCGGCATGCTGGTGCACTCCGACGAGTTCCGTGCCCTTGGCTTGCAGGATTCCTGCCTGGTAGGTGGTGACCTGAATGACTGGCAGACGCGCCTGGCGCCCATCTTTACCGAGATATTGGAATTTGAATGCGCCACCAACCATGGCTGGGGGTATCAGAAATCCTTTCTTACCTATCCTTCCTTTTCACCAAGCAGCGGCTTGGATAAAATATTCTGCCGGGGTGCGTTGGAAATCGTGGGCGGTCGGCGATGTCGTCTCCGGGTCTCCAAAGTTGCCAGCGATCATCTACCGGTTATTGCCGATATTAAGGTAAAAATGTAAGCATGGTTCAATTCTGAATCATCTAGATTTCTATAGACTAATCTTTTGTCTGCTTGAATCCTTCAATATTTCAGTATGATGAGTGTAGTGTTAATGATTAAGGGAACCGTGCTGTGACTCGAATGATTCCAAACAATCAGATCGCCCTTTTGCAAAACGGTGAAGCATATTTTCCAGCAATGGAAGCGGCGCTGGATCGGGCGATGCATGAAATTTACCTGGAAAGCTATATTTTCGAAAATGACAATACCGGAAAGCGTATTGTGGAAGCGCTTAGACGGGCAGCTTTTCGCGGCGTAAAAACCCACATGCTGATCGATGGCTTCGGATCGAATCGTTTTCCGAAAACCATGATCGATTACCTTGAAGCTGCCGGCGTAATGGTGCTGAGGTTCCGGCCCAAGATATCGCCTTGGACGCTACGACGCCGGCGGTTGCGTCGCTTGCACCGGAAAATCGTGGTTGTGGACTTGAAGGTCGCATTTGTGGGCGGCATTAATGTTATCGATGACAGTGATATTTCCGGCCAACAATCGATTCAGTATGACTATGCGGTACAGGTTGAAGGGCCTCTGGTGGCGGAAATTAATCGTTCTGCCCGCAGGGTGTGGTCGCGGGTGGCGTGGACCCGATGGCGATCCGGCTTAGTTTTGGGAAAAGAGAGACACGTGCTTTCCATCAAACCCAAGGGCAATATGCGTGCCGCTTTTTTGCTGAGGGATAACATCCGCCATCGCCGCGATATCGAAAATGCCTATCTTCAGGCGATAGATCAGGCACAATTCGAAATCATTCTTGCAAGCGCTTATTTTTTCCCAGGGTTGAATTTTCGTCGTGTTCTTTTAGCTGCTTCCGGGCGCGGTGTCCGGGTGGTTTTACTGTTGCAGGGAAAGACGGATCATCAATTGCTTCATTATGCCTCACATGCCCTATTTGGCAATTTCATCGATGCAGGGATTGAGATCTATGAATACAGCAAGAGCCTCTTGCACGCCAAAGTTGCAGTGATTGATGAACATTGGGCCACGGTGGGATCCTCAAACCTTGACCCTTTCAGTCTGCTGCTTTCTCTTGAGGCAAATGTCATCATTGACGATGCAAATTTTGCCAAAAAATTGAAATACAGCTTGGAGCAGGCCGTCAAGATGGGAGCTCGACAGGTATTTAAAAACAACTGGAGAGCGCAGCCAAAAAGGCTGCGGCTGGCGAGTTGGCTTTGTTACGGTTTGGTGCGATTTTTGATAGGAATTACGGGATATGCCCAGGGAAAAAACCGGGTCAAGTAAGGCCGATCAAGAACGAAGCTTGAAAGTCAGGCGCGATAGCGGCTACCCGATATATATGCTCTCCTTACGGACCCTCTATTTTTTGGTTTGAAATTTCCAAGTTCTGGCATGAAAAAGACTTTTTTTCAGAAAAATGGTGGGAATAAATATGATCTAACTATAACAATATAAATTCCTTCGTGTACGTTATTCTTTCCATATGACCCTGAAAATCAGACAATGTGTTTTGGTTAAATCTATTCATCTATTTTTTCAGCACCTATTTGGCCTTCTATCCATCCCATTATCAATTCAACAAGAAACTGTATCTCCTGGTCTGAAAGCACCCTTCCCTTTTTTATCCCATGCTATTTCTGAATACAGCCCCGGCAACAGGTGGCAGTGGCATGCTGAGCAATGAAAATAGGATGACCTTTCATTGGAGTCTGTTTACCATCGTTTTTCGGATACTGAGGAGCAATTCTAGTTTTTATGAAATCAATAGCGTGCTGTCGGATTGAATCGATACCTTTATCTTGAATATATTGCCGGTCTTTTTCGGTCAGTTTGAATTTTGATCTGAATGTGGATTTTTTGAGGGATTCAAGGGCTTGAGATATCTGGCTGTTTTGAATCATTTACGGTAGCATCATTTGAGTTATTTACTCTCTGCATATTTTCTTAGCCATTCTTATGGCTTCCTGTTCCATTGGTGCTTCTGGATAACCAATTTTTATGAGTTCCAACAAATATTTCCGAAGAAATGGTAATATACCACCAAGCTTTTCATACTGTGAGGTATGAACCAATTCATGAACGATCAAACGACGATCGTCTATAAAATCGGAATGAATAAAGATTCCGTACCTTAGTGTAAGGCCAACGGTAGAGGGTGTAATCAACTGAGTCGCTTCGACTGCAGATTTTAAGACAGGATGTTTTGGAAAAGGAATTTGCGGAACTTTGAATATCCTTACTCTTTCTGGATGTATTACCCCCACATGTTTAGCATCCTCAATTTGTGGGTTTGACAGAGGATCACCATTCTTTAAAACAACCTTTTCTTTTGCTTCAGCCCATTCAGAAGCAAGAGGTAATATGAATGCTAATTTATCTGGAGTAATTTCTATCATAACCTGATTATCGTTTCCTTTATCTACCTCAATATAATACCCTTGCATTGCTAAACAATTATCGTTCACGACAGCTTATTGCCCAGAATTTTCAACCACAGTCATCTGATTTACAGGTTGAACAGCCATCTTCAAACTCTAATGAGGAATCAAATTGAAACTCAGATCTGTTGTAATCAACCTTGATTGGTTCTGCTTCTTTCAGTAAATATCTGTTAACGACAAACTGGAAACCGTCTATATCGAAAACATCGTCTGTATCTTTTGGTTCATCCACATCCAGTGCGAGTGATGGCATAGCACATCCTCCTTTATGCAATAGGATACGGACTGGTTTAACCTCATTATCTTTAAAATATTCAGAAATTTTTTCGATAGCTGATTTCGTGATCTCAATCATAGTATCCCCCATTCAGAAATATCTGTTTGACTGATAATATTATGCGTTATGGAAAGGTAGTTACAAATATTAGGTCTGTCAATGTAAGTGATCTGAGTATGTGGTTAATGGATGGGATCTGACAACGTCAGATCATGTGTGGTTGGGATATATAAATTTTTCCTGTTATTCGCTTTCATCACCATGACTCCAGATCTTCTTCATTTATATTGTTTCCACAGGCCGGACATTCCGTGATTTGATTATGATCCATATCAAAGAATCTATAAATCCATTTAAAACTACTCGGAAGGAACTCAATCCAGATTTCATAACCACAGTTACAATATCCCACCTTGCTGTTCCGAAAATTGAAAGGTCATTTTTGAGGTCTCAAAGAGTGAATTTTTAAGATCTACATCAATCAACTAAACAATTAAAATTATGAAATCACAACATACCGTTACCACAAAATTAATGTGAAACCTTTCAATAAATGGCGTGCGAATTGACAAATATTGTCAATTAACATTGATATGTCATTTGAATAATTATTAAGACAATTAGCTTGGATTTTAACAATTTCAACCACTTACTGAAAGAGCCTTTATACCTTGCATGTTTTTTGCATCAGTTAGGCTTGCCTAGGACATAATGATAAAATTAAGTTTGGTTTTTTATCTATAACTTTAAAAGAGTTATTATTCAACATTACAAAGAGAAGAATAAGCCTGTTATGGCCAGAAAAACCAGTAAATATCCATTCAATTCTTCACCCTTGTCTCGGTTAGAAATGGAGCGGAATTCAAACAAGGAAAGAATAATAAATCTACTTTTATCACCAAACACTTTATTTATATGGTCAATGAATTTTATAAAAAATTTAAATTGCTGCTAAAGTAGAAAGTTTAAACCGTGAATTTTTTTGGAGATTTACCATAAATCATAAGAAAATGGACAAACAATGTAATCAAAGAAGTTTGAATCAATATAGGAAATAATAAGAAAGCCAAGCACGAGACTTTAGCGGGTGCAAGTGCTTGGCTTAGGAACCTGAGGGCCTTTCAGCACCTCAAGATGTGATAAATCTATCATTGTGCGTCTTGTAAGTCAATAGGCTCTCCGAACAGGATTGGAGAGCCTTTTTTTGTGCGAAAAAAGAGCGGATAATCAAAAGGAGGGAAGGATATGAAAAAGCTCAGTATGTTCTTGATAACTATTTTTATCTTCGGGTTATCTACAATAAGCCATGTATCAGCAGAAGTTGTTTTATTCGAAGGTATATTTGAAAGAGGAAACACTATATTTGAAAGAGCAATCGGTAGCAAGGGAATCGGTAATAACGGAAATGGGACGCCAGTAAGTCAATTTGAAAACTTTTCAGGAATGGGTGGGGAGGCAACGCTAAAGGTATGTAATGTTGCTGAAGATAAAAAAATAAGTAGCGCAACATTCTCCATCAACGGAAATGTCGTTGTAGGTTCTTCAAATTTTAATCAAAATGTCGGTTGTATAGAGGAAGCGGTTAGCTTGAATGAGGGAGATAATATCCTGGAAGTTCTGTTAAAAAGTAAGCCGGGTGGAAAGGTTAGCGTTGAAATACTGCAACTGCAACCTGATATTCCTCCATCAAGTGATGTGTGTGATGGTGATGGGACATATCTCAATACTTGGATAGAAACAATTTGTTTGGGGACAGGGAACCCTTATGGAATATCGGTATCTCCCGACGGAAAGTATGTCTATGTGACCCATCCTTTGTCCTACACGGTATCAGTGATCCCGACATCTGAGAACAGTCCTGTGATAGAACCAATTGCTATGGAGGAAAAGCCTAGTGGAATATCAGCATCTCCTGACGGAAAGTATGTCTATGTGACCCATCCTTTGTCCAACAAGCTATCAGTAATCTCGATATCTGACAACAATAGCTATAATGTGATTAAAACAATACCTTTGGGAAACAGACCTTGGGGAGTATCAGTATCTCCCAATGGAGATTATGTTTATGTAAGCCATTACGATATGTATGGCACTGTATCAGTCATCTCGACATCTGAAATCTTTGAAACTGACGATCCTGCGATAGAAACACTTTCTGCAGGAACAGGACATAAGGGAGTATCAGTATCTCCCAATGGAGATTATGTCTATGTGAGCAATTCTGGTGGCAACACGGTATTAGCAATCCCGATATCTGGCAATAATACAGAGATAGAAACAATTGATGTGGGGGAAAATCCTACTGGAATATCAGTATCTCCCGACGGAAAGTATGTCTATGTGAGCAATTCTGGTGACAGAACGTTATCAGTTATCTCGATATGTGACAACAATACCGTGATAGATACAATTGATGTTGAGGAGAATCCTACAAATCTTGAAAGTCCTACTGGAGTATCAGTATCTCACGACGGAAAGTATGTCTATGTGACCGATTATGTTCCGGAAGGCACGGTATCGATTTTTGGGTTTAAGTTTGACGACCAGATTATGGATAGTTTTTAATAAAATTGGTTAAGTTCCAAATGGACTCCGTGTTTATTTTGGTATCATAAGATATGACAAGAAGTTACCAGAAAACGGTGGTGTAAAATAGATTGTATAAAATTTATTTTACACCACCTATTTTCTAAATTTGTATCTAAGTTGTAAATCAATACAAAGGTGACTTTAAAGCTATCACTTTGAACAAAAATTATCATTAAATAGTCAAAATTTTGGCATTTATTCGAACATCACATTGCATGTGAGAACTGATGTTTTCAGTTTTAACATCTTCAACAACCATTCGGTTTTCAAAAAAAATCGATTATTTGGCATTAAATCGATATGTTATAGTTGTTGGTGTGTTTTGGAAAAACAGTGTGTATTAAAATTCTTTCAAAAGAGACAGTTTTGGGAACGAAACTTGCTATGTATTAAATAAAACCTATAACCAGCAAAAATCACGACATTAAAGCCAATGAAAATTATATCATTGTGGATCGTATCAATTTAAATCATAAGATGCTGATTAATTTAAAGAAATGGAGCACAGTGACCTTATGAAAATGCAGTTGCAACAAAACATTAGGCATTCAAATCAAGGGTTTACCATGGTAGAGCTTTTGGTCGCCATGGTGGTATCTCTTCTTGCACTGGGTGCCATTTATTCGACGTTTTTAAACCAGCAAAAATCATATGTAGTGCAGGGCGAGACTGCCGCTATGCATCAGAATATAAGAGCTGCCATGTTTTACCTGCAAAGAGAAATTCGGATGGCAGGATGTGACCCTACCGGTAGTGCTGGTGCAGCAATCATAACAGCAGACGCGACGTCTATCAATTTTACGGAAGATGTCATCGGGAACACTCCTGGAAGTGATTCGGACGGGGCTACGGACGATCCTGGTGAAAACATCACCTATGCTTTGGACGCAAACAACAATTTGGTCAGAACTGATCCAGTGAATCCTCCTGTTGTTCCACCTGCCCTACCGGTCCCTCAGATGGTGGCCCAGAACATCGATGCCATCGATTTTGTATATCTTGATGGAGCTTCTCCTCCCAATGTGCTGAACCCGGGTGGCATCAACGTTCCAGCCGGGAGTCTGGATCAAATCAGATCCGTGGAGATAACAATTGTAGCCCGAACAGGCAGGAATACGTTGGCTTCAAAAAATAATAACGCCTACTTTAACCAACGGGGGCTGCAGATTTTAGCACCCCAGAATGACAATTTCAGCCGAAGACGTTTAACCACTTGGATTAAATTCCGAAATTTAGGCATATAGGATGATATCATGAATCCTGAAAAAGCATATATTACATCCAAAGAGACTCAAATGGGAGAATTGAAAAAAGAAGGCGGCTTCACCCTTATCGAAGTGCTCATCGCCATTACTATTTTTGCGGTGGGTCTGCTTGCCGTGGCTGCCATGCAGAACTCAGCTATCCTGATGAATTCCTCGGCCGGCAAACTCACAAATCTCAGTACGTGGGGCATGGACAAGATTGAGGAACTATCAGCACTGCCATACGCTGATCCCTGGCTGGAGACAGCCGGCAATCCGCCGGGTAATGACTCGGCCGGGAATACCCATCAGGAAGTTTCAGGGGATGGGGATTATACCATTTCCTGGACGGTAATTGACGATAATCCCTTGACAAGCACCAAGAACATTAGGGTAACGGTGACCGGTCGAGGCAAAACAGCGGTTATTAGCTTTCTTAAACCAAATATTTAATCTTAATCATTTTTCACAGATTTTCGTACGTTAATATATATAGGAAAAGTTTTATGAATCAAAAATTCCAGATAGAAAATGATAAAGGTTCTGTAACAGTTTTAGCCGTGGTTTTGCTGATGCTGCTAACGCTTCTAGGTATGGCAGCGCTGAGTACATCAAGCATTGAAACTCAGATCGCAGGAAATGAGATGCGATCTAAAATGGCGTTTTACGCAGCTGAATCTGCAACAGCCTATGTGGCATGGAAACCCGATTTATATGGTCCTGACAACATCACTCCGGGTACTTCTCATTATTTTCCAAACAATATAGATCCCTATGTAGGAATTACTACTGCTCTCCCTACAGCGCAATCGATTAATGCGACCCAATCCTTTAATGGAGAAGTTGAATACGATAGTTCTTCATCGCCTCCAAGAGGTTCGGGGTATTCGGCCGGTACATTCAGAGCCCATCAGTATAAGATGACATGTAACGGATACAGTTCTAACAATACCGTCAAAGATATCGTAGTTGGATTTTATCGTATTGGTTTTTAAACAACCCGGTTTGAAAAATATTATGAAAACTTAGGAATTATTATGAAAAAAATAGGAAAATACGGACTCACAACACTATTTATCATATTTTGTATTATTTTCATGGGGTATTCTGTCTCTGCTGATGATACCTGTGTTTTTTCAGTGACCGCAGATGACCTGCCTCCCAATATCGTTCTTTTGCTGGACAGCGGGGCCGAGATGGAACAGGTTGTCTGGTGGTTCGAGAAAGATGATGACGGTAATATTATAAAAAAGTTTGATAATAGCGTCGATTACACACCTGTGGTTGCACCTGAATCGCAACAGGATGGGGTGAATGGATTTTTTAACGACAGGGGGTATGGTATCCTAAAACATGGTAGCACTTATAGATTAGTCGCTATCCCTGAGAATTTGGAAATAGATGACTATACTGCTTCCTTGGATGCATCTGACTCCGCAACCGGCATGTGGGAAATTAATGGGAGGCAAATAACCTTGCCTACTGAACCGTCCACTGTGCCGGTTGATGGTGTCATCGATAATGCAAATCATTTCAGGTATTCCAAAAATTATCTGAACTGGCTGTTTTTTGCCGACGGTGGTGACTCGTATTTAAATGTATCGGAAGACCACGACGGGACGGATTTACCGGATATGAGCCGTTTTTATTATGCCAAAAAGGCCATTATGACAGTGGCCAAGGGCACGAAGGATAAGGCAAGATTCGGTATTTACTACTTTACCAATACCAAGGGCGGATCACAGGCTCAACCCCTTGCGCTGGTGGCTGATGCCAGCGGGACTTTGACGTCCGCTTTTATAAATAATATTAACAACATGCATACGGTCACCTATTCTCCGCTGGCTGAAGGGCTTTCAACGGTAGGTTATTATTATTCCTCCCCCTCCTCAGGCGCCTCAGGCGGGTATTGCCAATCAAATTTTACCATCGTTATTTCACCGGGTGTATCTTCTGAGGATACAGGTACAGATACTCAGCATGTGCCGCCCAGTCTCTCCGACTGGGACGGAGACGGTGCGGACGGGGGAAGCGGTGAGAGGTATGTGAAAGAGAATAATGCGCCCTATTCGATACCCTTGAATCAGAACGGCTCCACCTATCTGGATGACGTTGCTTATTATCTCTATTCAAACGATATCGTTGGAGATGCGCCATCCACCGGATCCCTTTGTTACAATGCAATAACAAATGCTTTTGCTGTGGGTGAAAATATCACCGGTAATACTTCCGGAGCGACAGGATCCATTACTGCTGTGAATGTAGATGCCGGGGCAACATCCGGTTGTTTGGAGCTCGATAATGTAACCGGAACTTTTCAAGATAATGAAATTGTGACCGGCAGCAGCAGTGGTTCTGCCACGGTGAATGGGTCTCTGTTTGATTCGGGACAAGGATACCAGAATGTTATCACCTATACTGTAGGATTTATGGGGGATAAAGGAGGCGATCTCTTTCTGATAAACACGTCAAACAACGGGAACGGCAACAAAAATCTTTATGACACCTCTGATGAGGATTACGGAAAATACCATTATTCGGCGGATTCCCCGGAAGCACTGTCAACGCAGCTTTTAGCGGCCGTCACCGGTATACTTTCAAGAACCAGTACATTTATGGCGCCGGTGGTACCTGTGACAAGAACCACCAGTGGAGACAAAATCTATATGGCCTTTTTTAAACCCGTTGAAGGAAATTTCTGGGAAGGAAATGTCACCAAATTCGGTATTTCGTCAGACAACCAAATTATCGATGCCACCGGCGCTCCGGCCACGTGGCCCAATGGCGCCATGAAGGTCGATGCCGTACCTTACTGGGCAACAATCGACTGGGCTGATATTACCAAAAGCAATTACATCCATAATTCAAACAGGAATATCTATACCTGCCTGGATAATCTTAGTTTGACCCCATTTGAGTTGACCAACACAAATTTGACAGAGACCATCCTTGGAAATCCAACCACCAGAACGACCGCAGAGATCATCAATTATGTTCGGGGTGCGGATATTCTCGATGAGGACGGGGACATCAATGTTGCAGAAAACAGATCCATAATTACCGGAGATGTCCTTCACAGCGAACCTGTGATTTTTCAGTACAGATATACTGGCGGTAATTCCAAGACAATGGTCTATTTCGGAGCAAATGATGGCATGCTTCACGCGGTTTTAGATACAACACAGAGTTCAGGAGCCGACCCAATTCATCACGGAACCGAGGCGTGGGCCTTTATTCCCCCTGACCAACTGCCTCGCTTAAAAGAGATGGTAGAAGGCTCTGGTCATCAGAGTTATGTGGACTCTACCCCGAAGATTTATTTTAAGGACATCAATGGGGATGGTTTAGTGGACACCGCAGATGGGGATAAAGTAATAATTGTATGCGGTGAAAGAAAGGGGGGCACCGGTTACTTTGCATTGGAGGTGACCGATCCTTCTTCCCCGCAATATCTGTGGAGGATCAACCAGTATAATGATTCCACATTCGGCTGGACAGCCCCTACAACGGTCATTGCGGAGTTGGGCCAAACCTGGTCAGAGCCCCAATTCGGTGTTGTCAAAACCTCAGACGGAGATATAACCGGAACGCCTGTATTTTTCATTGGCGGAGGGTACAGTCCAAACAATTCCTCAGGAAAGGCGGTCATTGCCGTTAACGTGCTGACCGGTGCTGTGGTGAAAAAGTTCACCACCGGTATGAATTACAGCTTTCCAAGCAATGTCCTTGTTGTGGATGAAAATGACAACGGCTTTGTGGATAAAGTGTATGTTGGGGACCTTGGCGGACAGATGTGGCGATTTGCGAGTTTTAACGACAGTGACGGTAATCCCTTGGTTTTTCCCAATTGTAATGAAAACATAAACTCATGGACAGAACAGGTCTTCTATAAAACAGATGATAACAATTCCAGAAAATTTTTCTACCCACCGAGCATTACCCTCGAAAAAGGGTATGATATGGTTTTTATGGGAACCGGAGATCGGGAAAACGCCTGCTGTAACAATGATACCCTTGTCTGCAGTTTTACCGGACCTGATATCATTGCTGCCGTAAAGGAAGCACATTCTGCCACAACCATTGTCGGCGAAGAGGATTCCGGCGGTCTTATTGCTAAAGACCTGATTGATGTCACGGATCCGACAGCCACACCCCCCGATTTAAGTACATCCGGAGATGTGGACTCAAATCTTTATCCAGATCAAGGCTGGTATGTCCGGCTGGTGGATGACAGCGGTAATGCCGTGGGTGAAAAGATTCTGGCCGAAGGAGTGGTTTTTTACAAAACATTGTATATTACGACGTTTACGCCCAACGAGGATCCCTGTACGCCCGGAGGCGACGGCAAGCTATATGCTTTGTCACATTTAACGGGTTCGGCGGTCCTTGATTTTGATAATGATTTAAACAAAGATCGGAGTATAACCATTGGCGGCGGCATACCTTCCAAACCGGTAATGCTGATAACCAAGACCGGTACAAAGTTATTGATTTCAGTGGGAAGTTCAAGACCGGGTGCCGCCAGTCCGATCACTGGAGCAGGGGTTATGAATATTAATCCGTTACTGCCGCCAATTAATTTCTTTTATAAGTATTGGAAAGAAGTATTTTAATGTTTTTAATGGGTATACACTTACTTTCAGTTTGGAGAGATCGCTGGGAAGGGCGGTGTCCCAAGCAACTCAGGATTTGAGGAGATAATAGTAAGAAGCCAACCAGTACCCGAACCCACCACCATGCTCCTTTTTGGTGCTGGAATAGTAGGACTTGCAGGGTTTGGACGAAAAAAATTTAAAAAATAGTGGCCATGAGCCATCTATTGCCAGATAATGGTGGTAGGCGTTCAGGCATTGAAAGGCGTGAGTTCTCGTATTATTCACATATTCCTGAGCGAAGATCTGGTAACGAACGAAGAAGCGGACTTGATAGAAGGCTAAGGCAAAGAACTTCAAAATATTTTTAAAACATTCAAATTGACAGGGTCAGAAATGGCCCTGTCTTTTTTATTTCTCAAGGTTGTGACTGCAATATATAGCAATGCGCTTAATTTTTGTGATATCATATGGTTGTCTCTTAGTAGGTTATCACGGTAAAGACTCTAAATTGACCACAATATATAGTATGTGCTCATCTCGTTGATTTTTTATAGCGGTGATTGATGTTTGCCTTGAGTCATAAAATTTTCAAGCTGAACAAATGCATGATTCTGAAATGATATTTTCTATTTCACCTGCAATTGGATAAAATTTATTGCTGAAAATGTAAAAATATTGTAAGTTATTTATGGTGGGACGGTGACCATCGGTCCAAGTTCCAGGATCATGTCTTTGCCCTGGGGCGTTAGGACATTCTCTATCCAAAGAGACTTAATCCTGTTATCAGGAGCGCCGACATGCTTATGGCGCCGTCTCGCCAACTTCACAAATCCAAATCAAAAATGTATTGATTCTGGTTCACTTTTATCGAACAATAGGATCTCTCAACAAAAATAAAGGGTCAGAATCTGATCCGGCACAAATCCCCATTACACCAGATCAAATCCTAACCTTTTTCATCAATTGAGCATCCCCAGAATATTTCCACCAACCCGCTGCAGTTGATAAGAACTCTCAGCAGACAACCCCGGAAACTGTGTAGCTCTCGTATAGGTGTTAACGATATTAAACATGGTATCGCCCATCTCATGCGGCCACGCCCACTCAGTTGCCTTACGTTCCGGTTCTTTAAGTTGAAACTGACGGTTGAAACTGTTGATTGTGGCTTGCGGATCATCAACCTGACTTTCCATTGATAATTTGAACTGGTGTTTTTGTTTGCCCAGCTCATAAGAAACATTTTCAAGCACCTGGGGGGAAATTCATCCAAGATCTTATATGAAACATGCCGATATGATGCCGCGATTTCAGTTTTTCTGATAAGACCATTTAAACATACCAATCTCAATACAAATGCAGCGATACCCAACGAAGAAAGGCCCGCCTTGGAATTTGATATAGATATGGATACACCGCAGACAGTGAGGTCGTGCTGTAAATTCACAACTCTAAATTAATGTCATCTATATCCTGCTCTTTCCTTTTCGTATTTAAAAAACTTTGCAAGAACAAAGTTTATTATTTGCTGTGTTTTAACAAATTTTATTCGAACACAGCAAATAAACATAAGGATTCAACTTCTTTTTAATTGTCGATGAAAGGTTTTGCGAATTTCCGGGCTGTCCTGTTTTAGCAATAAAAAAGGGACAAGCTGTTTAAGCTTACCCCTTTCATGTTTTTGGTGATCCCAGGGGGAATCGAACCCCCGTTACCGGCGTGAGAGTGCGATTTAAAGCGTATTCTGCCTGATTTTATTACCTTTTTTGGCCACCAAAAGCCGTTTGGGGGAATTAAAAACCGTCTAAAAAGCCGTCAAGGTAATCAGAATTTTTCACTATTGATCTGCCCTTTTATCCATCCCATCAACAAGCCCACAATAAATTCAATCTCCTCGTCATTCAAAACCCTTCCTTTTTTTATCCCATGCCATTTCTCAATACAACCCCGGCAACAGGTGGCAGTGGCATGCTGAGCAATGAAAACAGCATGGCCTCTCATTGGAGTCTGTTTACCATCATTTTTTGGAAACTGAGGAGCTATTCTGGTTTTAATAAAATCAATAGCGTGCTGCCGGATTGTATCGATACCTTTATCTTGGATATATTGCCGGTCTTTTTCGGTCAATTTGAATTTCGATCTGAATGTTGATTTCTTGAGGGATTCAAGGGTTTGGGGAATTTGGTTGTTTTGTAACATTTACGCTATCATCATTTGGGTTTTTATTCTTTGCATATTTTCTCAGCCATTTTTATAGCTTCCTGCTCCATAGGTGCTTCTGGATAACCAATATTAATAAGCTGTAACAAATATTTCCGAAGAAATGGTAAGAAACCGCCGAGCTTTTCATACTGTGAGGTATGGACTAATTCATGAACAATCAGGCAACGATCATCTGAAAAATCGGAATGAATAAAGATACCATATCTTAGTGTGAGACCAACAGTAGCTGGTGTAATCAACTGAGTCGCTTCAACTGCAGATTTTAAGACAGGATGTTTTGGAAAAGGAATTTGCGGAACCTTGAATATCCTTACTTTTTCTGGATGTATTACCCCCACACGTTTAGCATCCTCAATTAGTGAATTAGACAGAGGATCACCATTCTTTAAAACGACCTTTTCTTTTGCTTCAGCCCATTCAGAAGCAAGAGGTAATATTAAGGCAAATTGATCTCGTGATATATCTATCATTATTTGATTATCGTTTCCTTTATTTTCCCCAATATAATACCCTTGCATTGTTAAACAAGTATAGTTCAAGGCTGCTTAATCCTCAGCATTTTTTAACCACAGTCACCTGACATACAAACTGAACACCCATCGTCAAACTCGAGTTCACAATCAAATTGAAATCCAGATCTCGCATAATCGATTTTGATCGGTTCTGTTTCTTTCAATAGGATTCTATTAATGACAAACTGAATACCATCTATATCGAAAACTTCATCTGTATCTTTAGGTTCATCCACATCCAAAGCAAGGGATGAAGGAGCACATCCTCCCCCATGTAATAAGATGCGAACTGGTTTGAGTGGCTTATCTTTAAAATACTCAGAAATCTTTTCGACAGCTGATTTTGTAACTTGAAGCATAGTATCCCCCTTCCCAGAAATATCTGAAAAAAGTTGAAACATATAGGAAGGTAGTTACGGTAAATGAATCTGTCAATGTAGGTGTGGTTACTGGTTGGGATCTGACATTGTCAGACCGAGTGTGGTTGTGGGGACAATTAAGTGATCTGCAATTTGTTCATCTTTCAGATATCGTCATACGACACAGAATGTTGTAATTGAAGAAACCATGCGATCTATAGTAGCGATTGCAACAATTAAGTCAAGGAGTTATTCGCACAGGGCGATAACCCCTTGATTCGTTAGTGTTTAGCTATTACGGAATGATGGACGAAATCTATCTGTAAATCAGATTATCAAGAGATATATCGAACTCCCGTTGGTTCGCGTCGTACCTGACAGAATAAGCAGTGGGATAGTATCCATTTTTGGCGTAAGTTTTTGGAAGTTTGATGCGATCTGTAGTATTCGGCTTTTTCTCAAGGAAAGCTTTCGTCATCATTGGCTCAAAGAAAATCATCTTTCCATCATAAAAACCATATATGAAAGTCTTCGTAAAAGGCTGTTTATTGAACTCGGGAGATGAGAGGTCAATAGCGTGGGCACCCATCCTCGGTACTTCCGTGCCCTCTGGCAGGATATATCCTTCAGGCAGGTATTCTGGCGAAGGCGCCTTGTGAGCTCTTGCGAGATCTTCTCCTTTTGCTGTGATCCTATCTTGATCCGCTTGGCTGATCATGTAGAAATGAAAATCAAAGTGGGGTTTATCGTAGATGCCTTTTGGAATATGCCCCTTCGGGTTCCAGTCAATCCCGATATGGTCATATCCTGCGGTGGCTGCTTCCTTGGGAAGGGGTATGATGGTTTCCCACCCGTCTCCATCGTGAGGCGGTTCCGATTGTAAACCCGTCAGAGACGCTTCTGACATCTTCAAGCCAATGGCTATCGGTTTCCCGCTAGCATCTGTCGTTTCGAAGGCATAAGCGCTGCCATTTCCCAAGTCTCTAACCGGTCCATTATATGTCATTTCCGTTGGCCCCAGATTCCTGGACTCTGAACATCCAAGGGTGAAAACCATCACCATGGTGGCTATCACGAATATTAAAGATCCTCTATTAACGATTTTATATTTAATCATTTCAGTGCTCCTTTTTTATTTCGGGTTGTCGCATTTCCGGTATTTTACTGGTGATATAGTTATGTCCCATAGTTCTTCTTCCTAATTTGTAGCATTATAATGTAGGCTTTGAATAAGAATCGTTAATTACACCCCTTTCGAGGTTTTAAAATTTATAATTTTTACCAAAAGATTAATTGTGAAGTGATAGGCGATATTAGCTATAGGGAGCTAATTTTAAAGTGTTCAAATCGAGAAGAGTCAATATCTAATGGTATAAAAGAGAATACTACATTGTGGCATATTGTCAAGAAGGGCGGTAAATTATTAATTTAAACTCAACTTTCTGGACTTAACTTTCTGCACGAATTTTCCGGGTAAAGGCACCAGTTACCCGGCGCCCTCCCCACAGACCCGGACGTGCGGAACTCCCGCATCCGGTTCCTCGGTTCTGATTCTTTTAACCGAACCAGAAACCAACCAGGTTGTACCCCAGTTGGCGCATAACTTTGCTGCCCTGCCGGCTATCTTAGATGTAGTGGACGATCCTGGGCATCGGAAGGGGAAATTTGTCATCGATGGAATCCAAATATTTCTGCCAGTTAATGTAACCTTTGCGGGATCGGCGGCTCAACCAATACCGCCACAATCGCTTAGCATGATGATGAATACCACTCAGCGCCCTATAGTTGCCACTTATACCATAGTACTGATAGTGGCCACGAAGCTTGATACTCAGCATCTTATATTGCTCTTTTAGCGACATATGGCGATTGCGCCTGACCCAAAGCCACAATGTCATCAAAAACCGCTTGACACTTTTCTTCCTCGTCTTCCGCTTAATAACCCGGTATCCCCTGTGTGACCTTGACCAGTAATGAGTAAAGCCCAGAAAATCAAATGTGCCATTCCTCTTTGCCGGGCTCACTCTGCCGCCCGGCTTACCGAACCTGATCAACTTCGTCTTCTCCGGATGAATGGCCAGCCCAAATCGGTTAAACCGCTTCGGAAGTATCGCCATAACCCGACGAGCGTCTTCTTCCAACTCAAAGCCAATAATGAAATCATCGGCAAAACGAATCAGGAAGCATCTGCCCCTCATCCGGGGTTTGACCTCTCTAACAAACCAGTCATCCAATACATGATGCAAGAATATGTTGCTCAACATAGGGGAAATTACACCGCCCTGGGGAGTTCCCTTCTCAGGATATGTAAGAACTCCTCCTTCCACCACCCCGGCGTTTAACCATTTCCCAATAAGCCTCAGTATCCCTCCATCATTGACTCGCTGCTTTATAATCTTGCGCAGCCAATAATGCTCCAAATTGTCGAAGAATCCACTCACATCCGCATCTAATATCCAGTTGATATTCATCTTCATCAACAGTTCCCACAGCTCGTGCAGCGCCTGATGCTGACTGTGACCTTTGCGGAATCCATGAGAAAAATCATAGAAATCCTGCTCATAGATAGCTCCCAATAGCATTGCCACCGCCCTTTGAACTATTTTGTCCTCAAAGGTCGGTTTGCCTATCGGGCGATCACTATTTGCATCTTTCTCCACCCACACTCGCTCAACCGGAGGGGCTACATACCCCCCGGTTCGCAGTCGCTCGTGGAGATCCTTGAGGTTCTCGTCAAGGTTCTTAGCATATTCCTTAGCTGTCACCTTGTCTACCCCTGGCGCTGCATCCTTGCGGGTTAACCGAAAGGCCTCTCGAAAAAAATCCACATCAATCAAATGGGCCAACGTGGTAAATACCATTTCTGGATAAGACACTGCCTGCTCCGCAATTTGCTGAAGCTTCGTTGATACAGTTTGTGATCTCGAAGTATCTCCCATATTTCCCTTCAACAAAACGTTATGCCCGGCTTCACCTTCCCTGCAGTGGGTCGCTTGGACATCACTTCCCCACCTTCTCGATCAGACCATTCTATCTCTGACCATCGGTGTAGAGTCGGAGGAGGTCGGGCTAATGCCCTTCCTCTGTCCGCTCAATCAAACGGCCCGTATGGTTTTCCCATAAGCCGCTTTCCTTTGTTGCTCCTCCTTCGGAGTCATTGCCTTCTGAGACTTGGGATAAGATGGGTAAGTCGCACTAAACCATATTCTCCAATCAGTCGCTTGGTGGGATATTTACGCCACATTACATTGCGCCAACGTTTGGCCAAAAACGAATAAATACGTTGTACAATCCATCGGTCAAGCTTGTTGAATAGATACCTCACGTGGGCTTTTCGATAGTAGGTCCCCCAGCCTCGTATGACCGGATTGATTTGATCAATCAGCTCTTGCAGCTTCACAGGGGCTTTCCTGCGGGTCAGTTTACGAATTTGGTCTCGGAACCGCTTCACCGATTTCTCTCGAGGAACTACGTATAGGTCATAAGGGTTGCCTTTGACGCGACGTTTGTTTGCCGACAGTCTGTAGCCTTTACCCCTTTTAACCTTATAACCCAGAAACTCGAAGCCTTGTCGAACATGGACAATTCGTGTTTTGGTTGGGTGGAGCTCAACTCCTAATTCCTCTCTGAGAAAGCGCTTGGCAAACGCAAGTGCCCGGTAGGCTTCAGTCTTCGTATTACATAAAATCACAAAATCATCCGCCCACCTCGTGAGTCGCAAGCCCTGTTCAGTCATGGCGCGGTCAAACGGTGTTAAGAAGATATTCGACCATAGCGGACTGGCAACTCCCCCTTGGGGAACACCGGTCAGCGTCGGTTGCCAGTATCCTCCTTCCATTACACCAGACTGTAAAATATCTCTGATCAATTGGAGGACTCGGCCGTCACTGATCTCATCGGCGATTAAGTCAACAAGCTTTTCCTGGTCAATGGTATCGAAAAATTGGCGCAAATCCGCATCAACGACCCAAAAGTTACCGGCATTCAACTCCCGCCAGACCTTGCGCATCGCATCATGCGGTGAGCGTCCTTTGCGATACCCAAAAGAGCAGTCCAGGAATTTGACTTCAAATATGCCCTCCATCCTCTGAACCAGGGCTTGTTGAACCACCCGATCCATTACCGCAGGAATACCTAACTTCCGTATGCCTCCATCAGGCTTGGGAATCTCTACCCGCTTGACAGGCTTCGGTCGATAGCTCCCATCACGAAGCTTTTGGTGCAAAAGCTCTAAATAATACGGCTTTCGTTCCTCAAACTTTGAAATGGTCACCTCGTCTATTCCTGCACTACCGTGGTTTTGCTTTACCTTTTTCCAGGCAAGCTCCAGGTTCTTGCGACTGTACACCTTGTCGATCAACGAGTGGACTTTCCTCTTTTTCCTCTGTCTCATCTTCAATGCTCGTGAAAACTACCGTTTCCCAGTATCCTCAGCACTAAGGTTGGGTCTTTCACCTATGGAACTATCCAACTTCCCAATGCCTACTCACTGTCTCCAGGCAACTTTCATCCTCAACAAAGTACGGGGCCTTCCCCCTCCGATGCACCTTTTGGGTACACCAGCGCCGCTGCACTTGGGCAGCGATCCGAGGCCTTTTGTTCTGACCTCGTTTCTGAGTACTATTCCCCGATCCGACTCCTGGCACCGCATCGGTTGGAATTTCGCTTGCGCTTATATCCGCACCTACCTCCCGGTGGCTGCAGGTTGATGTTCGTGTTCCCTGTTTCTCACTCTTTCGTCTGTGAGTGTCACAATATCTCAACCATACCTTCCGCTCGGACGATACCAGGCCTCCCTGGGTCACTCACGCCTCTTCCCCACCGTGTCGCCCGCACACACCTTGGTACGATGGGCTGGAACCCTAATGCCTTCGCCCCCATAGTGCGGGCTCGACCATTACCCATCTTTGGCCGACCGGTTCATCTGTGGGATGGCTCCCATCGATTACAACCCGGTGGTTCTCCGCAAACCCTTCAGACCTCACCTCGCGGTGAGCGCCCTGCCCTCCGAAGCTCTACCACTTCGGCCAGTGAGGCATTACCCCCACTTTTGGATATCGACCCGGGGCCTCGGGTCGAGTGGGACTTAAACCCACCTGAGACATGTGCTGCCAGGCACACACTATGATCCACTAAGACTTCCAAATGTCCATCTCAGGTTCGTTCGTTCTTCACTATCCTCCCCTGATACCTTGTATCGTCCGTCTTTATCGTTTGTGTCTCTGCTTGAGCAGACTCGTTGATGGGCGGAACTCTCCTCATCAACGCCGGGATTTCGCTACCGCTGGATTTCCTATTACCGTCACTTTACACAAGGAAACATTTGGATCTCCCAAGTTCCCAGGTTACCCCCATGACCGCATGCCCTGGCCTCAGACCCCGGTGGTGTCCTGACTACTCGCCATACCGCATCCAGAACTGCTGCCTTCCGTCATCACAACAACGTCGGCTTTCACTCCCGGTTTCCCGGAAAGTGTCCAATGACCACAATGAGCAAGATTTCGGGGCTCCATACACAGCCTGCAGCCTTGATCCATCCGGCTTCGGACTCCCGTTACCGGGTTTGCCCGCGGATTTCACTACTGACCTGTTGGCTAAACTTTAATCAGGTGGGACTTTTCCAATTCAATATCGGAAGCACCCACTGGGTAACAATATCGAATTTCATGAACTTCGTTCAATCCCGACGATCTGGATTTAGCTTGGCGCGATGTGTTATCTTGCCATGATGCAAAACCCATCAAATTGACACATATCAAATTCGAACCATAAATATCAATATCATATCGTCTTTCAAAATTTGCGAACTAACTTACAAACTTTTTAATCTTGTCAGCCTTGTCCTTAAGTTGCTTGGCCTGTTTAACCCCCGGAACCTGTCCAAGGATTTTGTCGGTAACCTGCTTGGTCACTTTATTTTGAACCGTATCAATTATATCGTTTTCGGAAGGCTGGCCTTCTGATTCATTACTTTCGCCAGCTTCATTCTTGACCTCAGATTTCTTGATACTACTGATTTCCTTCTTAGCATTTCGTACTTCCTTGACGGTTTTGCCAAGGCTTTCCCCAATAATAGGGAGTCTCTTTGCCCCGAAGATGAGCAGTATTATGATTGCAATGACAATTATTTCTGGAACACCAAGTCCGAACATTACAAGCCTCCGTTCATTTCATACAGATTAGATGTTGATAGGGATCTAACCTTAGGTAAATCAAGTATCATTCAGGACAGTTTATTGTTTCCGATCTAATCTGGCGCCATTAACCATCTTTTTGCTTCTTCAAGATTATTGAAAATCCCAATCTTTGCTGGAAGATCAGCAGCAGCGACTTGATATATTTTTGATAGATCATATTCAAAATCCCGGGAGACAATAAGGGCTACTTTGAACTCAGCACGATTTTTGAATTGGGTTTCAAAGTACCTGGCTATCCGTATAACATCTTGGTTTTCAAATTTAGAAGCATCAGCGTCTCTCATATCCCATATTGAATTCATATCTTCCTGAAACTCTGAATGTGAGAGTATGGTTTTATATGAAGATTTAATCTCATCAATGGTCATTTCGCCAGTTACCGTGTGGATCATTATTTCGTCCTTTTTATCCACAACTGTATTAACTTTCATAACCATGTGTCCTTTAGAGTCTTGGTTTTTCTCGTCTCTCTTTATAAACAAGTTCTAATTTCTCAATTATAGCATCGGTTACAAATTCCTGAATCGTCATGTCTTTATCAGCACAGATAGCATTTACTCTATTGATTAGCTCTTCCGGTAACATAATGCTCAGCAGCTTAGTTTCAGTTTTCTCCACGTTGCCCCCACTTTGATTTCAACCTTAAATATTTTTTTGTAAGCTCTGGATCTCCCCATATGTTCAATTCCTCTTTCCGTGCCTGTTTTTCGGCGGAGCGAAATTCAGCATCTTATTTTTCACTCTTGCTGTATTTTGTATAATACGGTGAAAAGTCCTTGCCTGACCAAATCCAGGTTTAAGTTTTGTCCATCAACAAACACACAGGCCAAAAGATGAACAATTTTAGGAAATCTATTTATAAGCATTATTAAAGCGTCCAGTCCTATAAATGACATAGTTATTCCATAAAGGAATTTAATAGCCAGGAACATTCAGTTGGAAAATTGCTTAATTTCCAGAAATTAAGCAAACGCACCATAAGCTTAAAAAATAAAGTCCAAAATTGCAAATTGAAAAGGTGGAAGCGGATGTTGTTATTATGGATCTTGGGTTGTATGAAAAGACAGATGGGATTGAGACTTCACAGATGATTCGTTCGCGGTTTGATGTTCCGGTGATGTATGTTTGAATTATGATTTTGGAAGATAATTAAAGATTCATAATAATAACATGACAGCATGTGAAACCCAAAAGTGTTTTTCGTTGGCAATAATTTGATTTATCCTTCTAAAGCTACCTCAATTGTAAAACTTCCGGATTCGGTCTTGAAAGGAATAGCAATTTTATGACCTTTGGTCATTGGCATAATCTTATGGTTTCTGCCGGTAACTACTGACGGAATGGCACCATGAAATACTTTCCCTATTCCCTCTAATTCTTTTCTTGCCTGACCAGATATCATATTGGTCAATTCCCCCACAGCATCTGAAATTTCATTGTTTATTTCCTTCACCTCTTCCCCGAACATGTTGGAAACAATTTTTAGGATGCATGATTTACAAAATGTGACGGAAACAGTTCCATTTGTTTCACCAGTAAATCCGATGACTCCGGAAACATCTCCTTGGGCAACGTCATCTTTTTTGAAATAAGGTTTTCCTGCTTCAGGCTTAATAAATGCCATTATTTCAAGAACATTCAAAGTCGCATTAATAAATGGCTTAATAAGGTTTATATCCATTGCCCATCCTCTTTGGTCGCTGGGTGGAATTTAGAAACAATTAAGAATTGAAAACCAATCTTCCTCATCCCCCTTACCTTGGAAATAAAGAGCTTTTACCAATGGCTATGCTATTTTTTTGCCTTGCCATAAAGTATCATATTCGATGTCTTTGCCGCCTTCCTGTTTATACATAGTAATTTTAAAAAGACGTTTATTTATAATTGATATGACTTGAGATTATCCTTTTCCTGATTTTTTAAGTTGATCAATTAATTCGATAATAATTTTGTGGGTTTCCAAGGCATTTTTTGCGTGATCGTGTGGAAAATCTTTTTCAGATAATTTTCCTTCAGATACATCGCTATAAAACTTTTCAATCGCTGTAAAAGCCTTTGAATATTTATTCAATTCTTCGTTAATTTTTTTTTGCAATTCTTTTCTTTTAGCCATTTTGATTTTTTTATCGATTGTTGTGTAAGCTTCTTTCTTCCCAATTTATTTGCATGTTGTCCAGCTTTGAAACACTCAGGACACTTAGCGAAATAGCCATCAGGTGAGCATTTATATAAAGCGCCCCCCTGTAACCCAAATCCTCCTGATGTGGGTGTTATCTCAATTATCGTATCGCAACCGCAGTCTGAACATTTACCATTTAATACGATTGTCGATCTCCCTGAGTTAGCGTCAAAATTTTTTCTCAATATTTGAATCATTAAGTATTATTTCCTACTGCAACTGTCCCAGTCTTTTAAAAAAATACTAAAAGATTTATTACGTATAAATCTGACAATCCCTATTATACAGCACAAGAGTTACAGGCCGTATAGGCTTCTAATAACACTTATCAATTTCAACTTCTTACTTTCCCATTTTTCACACGTGTCATCGAACTTTACAGGGTTGAAATCTTTAAAAAACTCACAATGGGGAAATTTTTTTACAGATTTGGAATCATCAAGGATTTTATTGGTTGTGGGATCAGGCACGTAATACCAACAGTAATAACATATCTTACTTTCCACCATTCTATTATTTTCTATTGCAATGTTGGTCATATGTGGAAAATTTAAAGAATAAAAACAATATTTGAATGCTTAGGAGGGGTGACTCCGAGTTACAATCACCCCTCACATGAGAAAATCGGGAAATTAAATGGCCAGTTGAGGAAACTGGCTTTCCTTTAAAAAATAAAATCTACAGGTATGCAATAAAAAGTCAAGACTGAATTAATTGGTATTTAATGTGTATTTAAAATACCTAATCATTGGAGGGATAAAAGGTGAGACCTAAGGTTTGCTCTCTTACCCTCTAAACCAATCTTTCTTCGGATATTTTTCCGGTGAGTCTCGACGGTCCTCGGAGATAGGTTCAGAAGTTCTGCTATTTCTTTGGTGGGGCTGCCATGCCTTATTAGATTTGCGATTCGGATTTCTGTGGGTGTAAGGTTTAGATATTTCAGAGACATTTTTCGAGTAAATGGAGATATAATTTCGTTTATATTTGATTCTATAATACTAAGAAAAGTTTTTTGTTGATCATCCAATTCAGTTTTTTTGATTTTTTTAAAAAATGGTTCAATCAGTTCTTTTACGTTTGTTAATACATTATCTTCTATATCCTTTTTATCCTCGTCTCTTTTTTTTAGCAAAACCTTCATTGCAATATTGATTTCCTCAAGGGTTTTTGTTTTAATTTCCAACTCACTGGTTCTTTTTTTCACCCGGTGTTCAAGCTCATTCTTGGCTTTATGAAGCGCTTTCTCAGCCCGAACTTTTTCGGTTATGTCCCTGGAGATTTCTAATACTGAAATGGGTTTTCCCTCCTTATCTCGTAACGCTACATTAGCAGTACAATGAAAGAAAATCGTGTTTCCATCTTCGCCAACCACTTGAGTATCATGTTCATGAATCGTTCCGTTCTGAAATGCGCTTAGCGTAATACAAGGATAAGGCTCACAGGGTTCTTTTCTTTTATGATATACTTCATAACATTTTTTTCCAATGATATCGTTGCCGAATATTTTCTCAGCGATTTCGTTGGCCCAGAGAATATTTAAGTCTTTATCCATCATGCTCATGTGATCGCCAACAGATGCTAACATTGCACTTAACTTCGACTTGCTCTCCAACAACTCTTCCTCTGCCTGTTTGAGATTTGAAATATCCACCAGTACGCCTAAAATACCAGATATATTCTCTTCATCCCTGATCGGAGCAATTATGTTGTAGTAACAGTATTTCTTTCCTTCTAAACTTTGGTACTCCACTTCATCAGCAACTGTTTCTCCGCCAAAGGCTTTACGGTTATTATTCATCCACAAATTTAATGTTTCTTTATTTACGGGAAGATCCTCTGGGCATTTTCCAATAAAATCACCCCAATTTTTCTTGCAGATTGAGTTTTGCAGAAAATAGCGGTTGTTCGAATCAAGGGCAAAAACATCAAAGGGTAAACTGTCAAAGACTGCTTTAAGTATGGCCTTGTTCTTTTTCAGTGCTTTCTCGATCTGTTTTCGATCGGTTATATCTAAGACAACTTCAATCGCCTTATCAACCACCCCGTCGGGATCCGTCAGCGGCGCCGAAAGAATCTCGTAGTCTCTTCCATCCGCACTCCGCATTTCGGCTTTTTCTAATCTTTTGTTCTTCAGAGCTTTAACCATTGCACAAGAACTGCACGGTTCTTCAAGGGCCATATACTCTTTGTAGCACTTTTTACCGACCTTATCTCCAAACCGATCAATCAAAGTTTGATTTTGTTGAATAATTTTATAGTCGGTACTGACAATATCAACACCTATATTTGTTTTTGCCAATCCATCTATAAGTGCTTTTAATTTGTCCCTTTCGAATTTCAGCGTTTTTTCAACATACTTTTGCTCAAGAGAATTTTTTTCTAATTCCTTTACCCTTTGTTCCAATTCTTCATAGGTTGGTTTTGGGGGGACCATTGAATCCTCCGTTAAAAAAAGGTAGATACCTTTTAATAGTCATTATCAATTCCTTACCACCACATCACTCAAGAATCTCAAGTATGTACCTTTTCCGAGTCTTTCCAGAAGCTGCATTTAATAAAGACCGGATGGCATTTGCTGTTTTGCCCTGTTTACCGATGACTTTTCCCATGTCACTCTTGTCTACTTTGAGTTCAAGTACAACAGTCTGGACACTTACAATCTCATTAACCTGAACCTGTTCCGGGTTGTCAACCAGAGATTGTGCAATTTGGATTAGAAGATCTTTCATGAGTTCCGTTCCTTTTTTGATCAATATCAAATCAACATTTGTTTAGAATATAACAGCAACATCAACAGCGGTGCAATACATACCAATTCAGGTTCGATTACAATTATAGTAATGGCCCCAGCAACATTCATATGCTCTGGCATACTCTTTATTATCCTGCATGAACCGTATTACTTTTTCACCGGTGTGAGGTCCTTTTTGAGTAATTTCAGATTGCGCAACAAAATCGGTTCCTCTATTTGTTTTGAGTTCTGACGGCCCATGTTTCTCAAGCCA
This sequence comes from uncultured delta proteobacterium, assembly GCA_963731025.1. Classification (GTDB taxonomy): domain Bacteria; phylum Desulfobacterota; class Desulfobacteria; order Desulfobacterales; family UBA11574; genus UBA11574. The sequence goes on from CAVSVL010000011.1 coordinate 128,495, forward strand.
GTTATTATATGCTTTTTGAAATTTGTGTTTGAGTTGGAGAGTTCCTTCGTGTGTCTCGAACATTTCTCACCTAATTTAATTGTCGATATCTCTATAGACAAGGCGGACACTAAATCTTGTAGTCCAAGTCTCGCTTCAGAAATTACATGTATCTTGGGAGATTGTCGAAAAAGCCATTTTCAAACACGCGGTCATTTAGCATATTTTATTTTTATATCCGCCTGATTGAAGAGAAGATCGATATTTTTAGCTGGACATTCTCCCCGTTATTCCTGAGCCGTATATCATCCTTTTTAAACCGTTCTACACTGTAGCAAAATTCATTATTTTCTCTATATTATGTACCATGCAGTACAGCATCCATTGAATATTGACTTTAATTTTTCCTCTGAAGGTAAAGCGATCCATATGCTTCTGGGTTCGGATATTAGCAAATACAGGTTCCACAATGGCCATACGTTGCGGATATATCTTGCGGCCCTGGTCACTGTCGATTTTTTCCCCCATGGCTTTAGAATAATTGTTCTCATCCGCACCAATTGGAACATCCAGTGAACGACGTCTTGTATTTTTACGATAAAAGCATCTGATTTTTAATGAACACTGTTTGCAATCTTTCTCATCAGCCAGGTAGCGCCGATAAATGTTGCGATCTAAAATATGTTTCTTAATGTTGAGTTTGAGTGTTTTACCATTCGGACAAATATATTGATCCTTTATTTCATCGTACCTGAAATCTTCTAAAACATATTTTTCACTCTTTTTGGGTTTAGATCTGGGTCGGGTGGCAAAACGCTCGTCACGAGTACGAAATCTGAGATCCGGTATATAAGCGTCCAATTTTTCTTCTCGGCACTTTTTTAAAGTATTTTGATTATGGTAATTGCTGTCAGCAGTAAGGATCTTATTCTCAAAATAATCCCCTGTTTGACCGATCTTTTTAATATTCTCTTTGGCGCCATCTACCATTGGAGCCAAGTGTTGGTTGTCTTGGCCGCTACCAAAAGCTTCTGCATGAACTACTACCTGATGTTTTCCATCAACCAGTGCCTGGCCATTGTAACCTTGAATAGTCCCATGCGAGGTCTTCATCTTGGCCAATTCATTGTCTGTAACATTACTTTGCAGCTCTCTTCCGGTAGTGGCACTTATTTTAGCATCGTTTTTCCTTAGCCATTCATTAATCCGCTCAGCTTGCTTGTGTAACTTTTCAATTTGTTGCTCACGGTGTAGGCTATCCGCCAAAGCATCACCATCGTCTTTGTCAGTTGTCATTTGTTCCTCCATCAACAACTTCACCTTTTGCTCGATTTTCTCCTTTTTCTTGCTTATTTCCGATATCTTCCCGCTCCATCCCATCGATGCATTGGAGCGGAGTTTTAATCCATCCAAAGCAAAAATGGTGCCTCCCAAAAGATTCTCCTGCTCACAAACCAATAAAATGTCGCAAAATAATGGCAGAATCTGATCTTTCATCGAGGATACAAAAGCTGCAATGGTACTATGATCAGGGCGTTGGTTACAAGAAAGCGCCATAAACGTAACATTCTCATAGCAGGCACGTTCGATTTTACGAGAGGTTACCAAACCCCGTGAATACCCTAACAGAACAACCTTTAAAAGAACCTTGGGATCATATGCCGACCGACCTGTCTCGTCATTTTTATAATTCCCATCAAAAACAGACATATCCATTCGTGTTTCTATAAGCGTATGAATCGCAAATTCTAATGTCCCGGGCATCAGTTGATCTTCAAGTGAAATAGGAATGAAAACTTTCCGTGAATAATCGTAACGTTTATATTTGGCCATATCTTCTTCCAATTAATCGTTGTTATGTTTAAGATTTTAGCACTTTAAATTACTTTCCTTATATCACATAACAACTTAATTTAAAAGGAAATAATAGATATATTTAACAAAATTTGCAGAAAAGTTTTTACTCATTGAAGGAATATTTAAAGAAAGCTAAAAGAATCAAAATATAGCAACGACCAAAAAGAAATCGACTGCTAACTGAACCTTTTTCGACAGTCTCTGGAGTTATCACCGGTTTCATTCCATATGCAATCACCACAACATCTTGTATAGCCATCCAAATTAAAAAGCGTGGGCTTTTAACATAAGTTCACGCTTTCTGATTTTAATTTTCACTAAAGAATTATAGCCGTAATGTCCAGTTTGAATATTACAACTTATAGGCCTTGATATTTTATATAAATCCTATTTATTATGAACTGGCAATATTAGGCACGGTTAGACAAAAATCAAGCTAACACAAAACTAAAATTTAGCCTCTGCTTTATTTAAGATATTTGGATAGAAAGTCTTTGACCTGAACTTTCGCATCGGCTGCGGCATGTGGATTAAATTCTAGCCGATGGCCATAAAACACCTTATCCTGTCCCATGACGTCGAAACAATGATGAGCCAATGGATAGACCTTGAGGATTATTTCATGGCCAGTTTTGGTTTTTTCTGGGACATTATCAATACATTTACGTGCTGGGCACCAGTCGTCCTTTTCCCCGATCAGAATTAATAAGGGCGCGTTCACAGTGTCCAACATTTTAAAGCAGTATGGGTAAAAAGCTACGGCCGCGCGAAACAACTTCTCCTGAGGATAATTTTGTTCTAAGGTGACAGCGTAGAGTGTACTGCTTGCTCCATGAGACCATCCAACCACAGCGATCTTACCGCCATCCACAAATGGCAGGGTTGCAAGGTAAGATTTGGCATCGTAAGCATCTTGGGCGCGCACTTTTGGTGGGACACGCCTATAGTCATCACAGGCGTTTGCCACACCGCGGGGCTGAAAACTATTGACTTGCAAGGAGACATAGCCCCAGTTTTTAAATCTTGACGCCCAGCGGTCCTGATTTTCAGTGATTCCAACACAAGGATGCAGTATAACGACTGCAGGAAATGGCCCGTCTCCATCAGGCTTTGTCAGCTTACCTGTCAAGGTTACCGGGCTTTCTCCCATAGATTGTGACAAATGATTATCAAACTTGACGAAACTAACATTACCAGTGCAGTTAGCTAAAACCAGAGCACAAACGAATAACGATAATAATAGAAAGAGTTTTTTACGCATAACTTCCTCCTTGGTGTTTTTGCCAAAGGATAAGAGTTTCTTATTATGAAATTTACGAACTCTTTTGACAATATATGATATCAATTCACATAGAATTTTATGTCACCTCCAGAATTTAAATAACCCCTTTTCATTCCATAACAATTAAATGGCATTGCTATATTTCCGTCTTTGTCAATCGCAATTACTCCGCCCCATCCCTCTTAGCGTTTAAGCTTGCTACTAACTATTTTATCTGCGGCCTTTTTGAGAGATAGACCTGGATATTCCATCAACGCGGATATTTCGTAAGCCGCTAACCAAAGAGATCTACAATTGATAGTGGTTACTTTTTAGAAATGATCGAGAATCCAACATATAGTGGTTCCCCTAAATTATAAAGTTTACAGATAACTAATCATTATCAACCAAAACCACAAAACCCCACCTCTATCCAGAAATGGGGCTCATAATCATCACATATGCTCTTCCTTTGTTTAAGGTTAAAGCAACTATTTTTAAATCTCATATCTTTTCACATATTTAACCTAAGATGTCAAGGATATCAAATAATTTGCCATTTTGTGACAGATAAACCTTTACAATTGACATCCATACTAATAATTGAGATAAATCACTTATAATTCCAACCTATTATTTCATGAGGAGCCTTCCACTATGACACTTACAAAAGTTCAGATGGTAGAATCAATTCAGAATCAGACCGGTTTTCCCAAAAATAAATCATTAAAAATTGTTGAAACCCTTTTAGAGATAATTAAAAGCACTCTGGCATCGGGTGAGGATGTATTGGTATCCGGGTTCGGAAAGTTCTGTGTAAATGAAAAGAAGGAACGTAAAGGAAGGAATCCATCAACTGGTGAGGATATGATGCTGGAACCAAGAAAGGTTGTTACGTTTAAGTGCTCTGGGAAATTAAGAGGCAGGATTAATGGGCAATAATAGTAGCATAGACCAAAGTCATGTTCGACAGCTTATGCCTTTCAATCAATGCTAAAAAGAGTAAGTAAATTGAATTATCCATGAGGGTTGACTTTCTATAATATTAGGCATGATTATCCAACCAAAAGGCCAAGCATTATTTTTTTCGTTCTCGTATTCATTTAAAGGATTTGTTTTCTCTCCTCTGGCACCCATCCTGCCAACATCAATAATTCGTCTTTGATCCTCTATGCAATACAGACAATCTGCCATCTCGTTTTCTTTTGTCATTCGTTCTTCAGAAAAAACATAATTATACTTGGCCACTAATGGTAGATATCCTTTTAAAAACATTAATGCTTTATCCTTGACAGGATCTACAGTTTCCTTATCCTCAGCACTCACATAGCTTGTGGGTACGAGCAGCATCATAAGGATTATTATGATCAGTCTCTTCATAGTTTCACCTCCCTACACTGGGAACCTATAAAAGCCTCTGTCATTATGGGTACTACTCATGTGTTATTACACAAAGCGTTTTTTACTATATGCATAATACGTTCCATAAAAACTATTTTAAATAATAATGATATATAACAGGGAGTTATTGATGGTTGCCAGATTTACAATCAAATGAAATGACATTTCTCGTCACAACTCGTGACGAATTGGGGCATGTTTGTCAGAAAATGAGTATTCAGGGAAATTGAGAAAGAGGATAAATTGATAAAAAAAGGGCGACTCTGATGAATCGCCCCCATGCAAAGGTTATGAAGACAGGTTAACTATCTTACAAAGCCCTTGCCAAAATGAAACTTCCCTCAATGCCGTTTTTATACCCGGTGCACATTATATTTATTTTCCACACTGAATGGTAACCCAAACGTTACTATGATATTCTTGATTAGGATTTGGTTCTGCATTTCCAGCATTCATCCTGTCATAAGTAAAAATCCGTCTTTCCCCTTTTATGCAATCTACAAAACTTGCCTTATCGGTTTCTTTTGCCATTCTTTCTTTAAAAATTTGATATGCATGCATTACCGGTAATGATAAATATTCTTTTGACTGCATAACTTTGACAGGATCTACAGTTTCCTTATCCTCAGCACCTGCAATACTAAAAGGTATAAGGATCATTATTATAACTGCTACTATTACTTTCTTCATGGTTTCATCTCCCGGCACGGGGATCTAAAAAGTCTCTGTCATCATGGGTAATCTCATCCGATTCTAAAATGTTTACTTACTAATATACATAATACAAGTTTAATAATAATCAGGATATGGATCTTCAATTAATTTATGTTTCTTCCAAGCATATCTTTCACTAAACGACTCGATCTCAACCATTTGTTTCTTTGTCTTTACCCTCTTGTGCTTATTATACAGTACTATGGGCATCCATATAGGTATAGTAACAATTACTGCTGCCAAAAAAGCACCCAAAACAGAAGGTATTACAAACGTAAAGTCTCGTCACCAAGCAAAGCAGCCATAAATAATATAAATATCCATCCTGCTATGAGTCCTTGCATCATGGTTTCTCCTCCTTACACATGAACCTATGATAGTCTCTACCATTATGGACCACTCATCCCTTACTGGACATGCTGTATATAACTATATGCATAATACGTTCCATAAACCCAATTTTATAATTTAATTAGATATTACGAGAGGTTAATATCTTTTACATGATTGGAATTGGTGTGGCATTTGTCGTCAATTATTTGACGGATATTGCAAACATATCGACATGATAATTGCTAAACTAAAAATACAGTATAGGTTTTATAACCTTGACTTAAAACTATTAGTTTGATAGGTTGAATTAAATGATCATGCAGAGTGGCACGATGAGATCTGGCTCGATGACTGCCCGGCAACCTTTCTTCCAAAAGGTGCTAATGCCAGCCCTGAGGGAACCATGAGGTCAAAGATGGCAAACGGAATCATCAGGCCTCCCCTTTCGGGAGGTTTTTTGGTTTCTGGGGAGAGGAGAGATAACTATGCAAGATAGTATAATCCATGATATGGAATATTACCCAGTATCAACGTTTGTAAACTCTGTAAAAAATAATGATCCGAACTGCATTAAGCCGATTGATGAGAATTTATGACAGAGCTTAAGTTCTAACATTCTGTTTGTTTGACTTAAAGGAAATCTCATGTGGTCATTCCTTGATAAAATACCTTATTCGATACTCATTGTTTTTTCGATCATTATGATCCTTCTTCCTTTTAAACCCATGCCACACTTTATGGAAAAGCTGATCATGTTAAAAAACGGGACTCTGAAAAAACCCATAGATATTTTTGACCTGTTTTATCATTCAGCACCTTTGATCCTGTTGGTTATTAAATTCATCAGAGATTACTCAAATCGATCTTGATGAGGATATGGCATATACGGTTAAACATCATCTTGGGATCGTACCACAATATTAAAAAGGATACAGATGAAACATCAAAAAGGATATAAAGGCATTGCTGTATTAATTTTGGTAGGTCTTCTCACCTTCTTAAGTTGCAGCACTCGTGATAATTTCAAGTATCTTCCACAAAAATTGGGGGACTTGAGTCTTGCTAAAGTAATTAAGGATAATAAAGCTACCGCTATCATAAACAAAATGCATGGCAAAAAGCTTGATGATTGTAAAAACTTTATTGGCATTTACGGAGGGAATCATTCAAAAAATATTCTTTACGTAAGTGTATATGAGAATGGCGAAAAGGCCGAAACTAATATAAAGAGCATGGCCATGAAGATGGCAGATGCATCATCTGTATTTTCTCCATTAAAACACAGTAAAATGGGGGATGATCTCCATTTTGAGACAGATGGAATGGGATTTAAGCATTATTTTTATCGGATTGATAACATCTTAATCTGGTGGCAGGTTAAACCTGATAAAGCAGAAGCAACATACGACGATCTGCTTAAATTTGACTTTGCAGTTCTGAACAACAGGATAGACCGATAATAAAAAAGGGCGACTCTGATGAATCGCCCAAGCAAAGGTTATGAAGATAGGTTAACTATCCTACAATGCCCCTGCCAATTTTAAAGACTTCCCACAATGCCGTTATTAGCTCGATGCTCATCAAAATATATAAATATATAAAAATCTGATCGAGAACTAAGATGCACGCACACCAGAGAAGTCATAAATTAAGTACCAGCTCACACTCCCTTTTTTAGTATAACCATTTGAGGCTTACGCCATCACGTAGTTTTGTATTTAGGTGTTGAAGTTGAGTGGTACTTACTTTCGTCTATATTTATTTAAACGCCAGTCTTGATTCCTCCTTCATATAAAGCAGAAACCATGCCAAATCCTCGGATAGACATATCTGATATAATCATAGATAGTTATCTTGTCCGACAATATTGTCATCACAAAACTTTATGAATAATATTCACCAATTCTGTGAAATTCATTTCATAATCCTGAGAATTTTTGCTCTTTGTTTTCCAAATAATAACGTTGACCTATGAATTTATTATGATGTAGTTTTTTTTAAACTAATCATTCAGAGTAGTGTGAGGAAACCGGCTCTGTGATCATATTTTTTAATAAATCAGGAAATACCTAATGTGAAGATGGCATAGGAGATAGGTGCATTGGCGATCTGGAGATGTAAGTGTGGATATGAAATAAAAGCAGATGAATCTCCCGAAATATGCCCGGAATGTAAGGGGACAGGAGAAACACCAAGGTCATACGAACAGTACAAAAAAGATGCTTACAACTTTTTTGTTGAACTTCAAGAATGTTTACAAGCCCTTGAAGCCAAGCACAAAGTTCAATTCTTATATAAAGATCCGAACAGATCAGAAAACGAGTTTTGTTGTGATTGGAAATTCCAATATAATGATATTTATCGATCAAATGTTATAAAAAATCCTAAGGATTATAAAGAAGCCCTTCGTCTCGGTATGATGAAACGAGCTCGGATTCAGAATCCAATGAGACAATCTATGCGACTTGGACAAATATCAGATCTTCCCTTAGAGGTTTTGGAGGTTATTGGGCCAGAAAACCTGAAAAACTTAAGCCCGTTTCCGTTGAGTGAAGCAGTGCAAAGACTGAACAGTCTGTACAGGAAAATGGGAATAGACTGGATGGAGGAAAACAAAGAGGAACTGATAAACGCTCTGAAGGCTCTACAGGGAATGTAACCTTGAGTGTTTTAAAGGTTTAAAAAGGAAGTCAGGGTTTCCACACCGCTCTGCCTTATTTTTTATTTAGGTGGGAGATGGGCCTTGAAGGGGTTATCCGGGTTTGGAAAGTTCTGTGTAAATGAAAAGAAGGAACGTAAAGGCCGGAATCCATCAACTTCTGAATCTAACCAGAAAACCATCCCACCATGCGTTGCACATCAACGCTACACATAGACAATTATCACCCAAAGTATAGCATAATATAAATGAAGCTAATTCACTGTTATCATTAACTCATAATTTAATAACTATCATATGGCTTTCCATCCTTCTAATTCCTTTCTTATTATTACAATGGAGTCAGGCTCATACTGACTGGAGCTGCCATTTATGTTCACTCGTATGGTCAAATAAACCTTCGTATAGCTATGTTCTAACTACCTATCTTTCCCAATCCATTTATATCGAAAAATTGATTTCTTAATCCACCTTCCAATTTTACCGAAACAAAAAAATGAGCAAGCAAATAAAATATTGCCCCTCCCCATTCCAAGAGAGGGGCATCTCATTTACCACTATCCATCATTCTTTATAACCTTCCCATCCGACATAGTCCAACAAATCTCAGCATAATGCGCAATTTTTAAAATATCATTCTCCTTCTGTTTTCCGTTCCAGATCCGTAAAGAATACCGTAAAATGTTCCAGACACAGATCAAAGAATTCCGGGTGATGGACATCAAATCAAAATTACCTGACTCATCTGAATTTTTAACAGAGTATTTTTTAACGGCCAGATCATGAATGTATGTTTCCATTTAAAGTCGGGTTTTTTATTACTATGAAATCATTCTTTTTGCCCTAATTTTTATTGTGAGTGTTGGGTATAGTGTTGGGTGTGATAAATTAAGAAATTAAAAAAGGAGCTACATATCCATGTAACTCCCTGAAATAATAAGATGGTGATCCCAGGGGGAATCGAACCCCCGTTACCGGCGTGAGAGGCCGGCGTCCTAACCGCTAGACGATGGGACCTTGAAAAATATATGACCCAAACCGAGCGTTTTAAATTTCAAAAGGGATAAAATATATTTTATTTGTGAATGAATAATCTTAATTCTTATTTTTAAAATTTGAAACCCTTCGGGATTGCCGATCTTACCACATCTACTGCGTCAGATGCAACTCCGCATAGTTGACTATAGCGCAACGGCATCTTCCTTGTATCTGTGGCAACCTTGACAATCGCTCAATTTAGGTATGATTATAAAAATTGGTTTCCCTTGTCAAATAATATTTATTTGCTAATCCTCATACACCGGTTTCTTGCCCTTCCTGAACCCGAATATCAAATAAATCAGCCATCCCAAAAACGGAATCAATGCAATGATTCCCCAGAGAGCTTTCTTTCCGATGGTCCCGAAATCCTTGCGCACAATGTCAACAATCGCCAATATCGTCAACAGGTAAAACACCACACTGATTTTTATCCAAAAAATGGCAGTTGCAAAATCCAATGTTATCCTTTCATCTGATCCGAAAAGTTAATTCGTGTGCATCCATGAATTTATATTGGACACAAAATAAGTTTCTAATTCAGAAATTAGCAATTTTTCTCAAGGTCAAGGAAATCAAGGAATTACGCGGAGGCGTACAATTGGTACGCCGCACAAATAATTTCGAAGATTGACCCCAGAGAAATAGGCTCTGCATTTCACAGGGCAGGCGCTAAGACTTGTCCGCCTCCGGCGGATTGCGGAAAATGGCCATTTCTGGGTGGAAACTAATTCAGGTTTTAGATTTCAATAGCACTGAAACTTTCAATATCGTATCCACATACTGCTGGCTGTGGTTATAATGATAAATGACTTTGAAGGCCTTTTTGCCGTCGATTCCAGGATACCATCCGTAATGTTCCAGATAATTTGCGATACTGATGATGGCATCCGAATGGTCAAAAAGATTTATTTGTCCGTCGTCGTTACCGTCTCTTGCAAAAGCGAGAACGTTGGTCGGCATGAACTGAGCAATTCCCATGGCGCCTGAATAAGATCCCGGGACAGCAGCAGGATCCATATTCTCTTTAGCGGTATAATTCAAAAAGGCTTTGAGCTCCTTGTAAGCCCATGACGACTTTCTTTTCACCCATTTTTCGAACTGTTCACGGGTGAGCCGAGTTGACTTTGAAACCTTGCCCCAAAACATATCCCGGACATCAGGGTCTGCCAGTGCCGCCATTGTGGAGAGCGTATTCAATACAGACTGCCCTCCGATCATCCTCCCCAAACGCGTTTCCACCAGGATGATGGCCGTCACAATTTCTTTATCGACACCGTACGTCTTTTCCGTACTTTCAAGAGTTTCTTGATGCTGCTCCATATATTTTAATGCATTTCGAATCGATTTTTTGCTTGTAAACTGGTTGTAATTCAACGAAGCCTCACGATGGACCAAAAACCGGGAAACCCCTTTTCTTTCAAAATAAACTTCGGACCGTTTGTAAAGCGCTGAGATACGATCTTTATCAAAACCATCTGTTATCAGCCGCTTTTGAAGCGATTCAAAATAGTTATTGTTGTTTAATGAAGCATCTGCATTTTGTGAAAAGAAAATGAAGCTGAGAATTAAAACACCCATAAATAAAATGAGATACCCTTTTGCTGTTATTCTGCTAAAAAACATTTGAACCTTTCGTGTCACTTTTCTGATAAATGTATATGAATCATCTCCCAAAAACTTGGTCGATTGATAAGGGGCCAAGGGTTCAAGGATTCCAGGATTCGAGTGAAAAAGCTTTAAAAACAAATAAATAAAAATAACACCTTGATCCTCTTTTATAATTTCCTGTCACTAATTTAAACACTAAGTTTGGTTAGGGTTATTGGGACCTCACCCCACTTTCGTTTTGTAAATGTAGCCAGTCGTCTGTATCCGATAGAAAGGAGGGTCGGGACGACCCGCTCATAGTGCTTGCCCACATCGGCCGGATGATGCGCATCTGAACCCAGTGTGATACGGATCCCCTGTTCATGACATTTTTTGAGTATATCCAACGAAGGGTAAGTGTCTCCAACCGGATGGTCATAACCACTGGTATTCACTTCCACGGTTACATTTTTGTCTTTTATTATCGACAGTATTTCATCAAATTCTTTTTCAAAAGACCTGGAAGGTTTTCGACCGAATTTCTTGATAAGATCGATATGGCATATCATATCGAAATAGCGATAATCCAGCATCTTTTTGAGATGATCGAAATAAAGTTCATAGACATCATCAACATCTTTTTCCCCATGTCCCCAGGCTGAACGATGACTGACAATATCCAAACCGTTCGGGAAATGTAACGAAGCGGCAATGACATCAAATGCAAAGGTCCCTATAATATCTTGGAAAAAATCGGTAAAATCCGGATTAAAATCGACCTCAAGGCCGGCTTTGATGCTGACCTTTTTTCTATATTTTTGTTTCAACACCTGGACGGCATGAAAATAATACGGGACCTCTTCCGGCGTCATAGAGAGCCTATGATCAGTTTTTTGAATGGTCAGATGATCCAGAAAACAGATCTCCCGGAGCCCCAAATCAATGGCAGTTTGAATATAGTACTCCATACCGCCGACGGCATGGTTGCAAAACAGCGTGTGCAGATGGTAATCGATCATATTGCCATATTGATTCAAAATTGGTGTTATTCGGGTACACATAAGACACGGGTTGATCGGATCTAAATGACATGTTATGAATGATTTTGTCAAACCCTTATCGTATCAAAACTTGACGGAGTCTTCCCTAATTATTGTCTATCTGCGACAGGGGAAAACACATTTAAGTGATAAATTTGCATGGTAAAAAAAACCTCAAAAACAATATTTTCCTGCCAGTCCTGCGGCTATCAGACACCCAAATGGATGGGTAAATGCCCTGACTGCGGACAGTGGCAAAGCTTTGTGGAAGAAAAAATAACAGTTAAATCCACCCAAAGCCCTCGTCGGATGTTGGCTTCCTCTCAGACAAAACCGGTCCCCATAAACGCCATTGCACTTGATCCGGAAGAACGGCTTTTTACCGGAATCAGAGAGTTTGACCGGGTTTTGGGCGGCGGACTCGTCCCAGGCACCCTTGTCCTGATTGGTGGAGATCCGGGGATCGGAAAATCAACCCTTATGCTTCAGGCGCTGCACGGTATTGCTGAAAAAGGCTCAAAAGTATTGTACGTTTCCGGAGAGGAATCGGAACGCCAGATGAGGATACGCAGCCAAAGGCTGTCCGCAGTATCGCCGGACTTGATGGTCGTTTCGGAAAATGATATGGAATCGATCCTGTTGATGGCGGGATCTCTCCAGCCACAGGTGATGGTGATTGATTCCATCCAGACCATGTTCTGCACGGATTTAACCTCCGCTCCAGGGAGTGTGACTCAGGTACGGGAATCGACCATGCAACTCATGCTCATGGCCAAAAAGACCGGAACACCCGTATTTTTGGTGGGACATGTAACCAAAGACGGCGCCATTGCCGGGCCGAGGCTTTTAGAGCATATGGTCGATACGGTGCTTTACTTTGAAGGTGATCGCAACCACGTATTCCGGATTTTAAGGGCGGTAAAGAACAGGTTCGGATCAACCAATGAAATCGGTGTATTTGAAATGAATGAACTGGGCCTCAATGAGGTGGCCAACCCTTCGGCTGTATTTCTTTCCGAACGACCTGAAAACGTCCCGGGCTCCGTGGTTACGGCCAGCATGGAGGGAACGAGGCCGATCCTCGTTGAACTTCAGGCCCTTGCAAGTAGCACAAGCTTCGGGAATCCTCGGAGAACGATTCTGGGGATCGATCACAACCGGGTTGCCCTGCTGGTTGCAGTAATGGAAAAAAAGTTGGGCATGCATTTGATGGGACACGACATCTTTATCAACGTTGCCGGGGGGGTTAAGATAGACGAACCTGCTGTCGATATGGCGATCGTCGCTGCTGTTGCCTCAAGTTTTTTAGACCGGCCCATTCAAAAAGGAACCATTATTTTGGGGGAAATAGGGTTGACCGGTGAAGTCAGAGCGATTGGCCAGGTCGAAACCAGGGTTGCTGAAGCAAAAAAAATGGGATTTAATCGATGTGTTGTGCCCCAAAGCAACCTGAAAAGAACCACCGGGATGAAAGGGATAAAACTCATCGGCGTAAAAACGGTATCAGAAGCTATGGAGAACCTGTTTTAGTATCTTAATTGAAATTGTTTAGTTCTTTAGTATTTGGAATTTGGAGCTTGTATTTTGGAATTTATTTGAAATTTGATGCTTGTGATTTGTTATTTTTTTCCGAGCAGTAGGATCTACAAGCCGGAGGCCGGTTTATCCGGGTTAGGTACTATGAGACAAACTAAAAAAAAAGCCAACCCGTGGCAAGATCATTATACCAAGCAGGCAAAAAAGGAACGATTCCCGGCTCGATCGGTCTATAAACTCCAGGAGATACAAAAAAAATACTCTATTATAAAAAAAGGATACCATGTTCTGGATCTGGGATGTGCGCCCGGGTCATGGCTTCTTTATTCAGCCGATCTGACGGGGAACACAGGGCGGGTGATCGGCATCGACCTCGTACCGGTCACTGTAAAGGTTCCGCCCCATGTCAGTGTTTATACCAATGACATTCTCTTGATGGATGATGATTTTTTCAAATCTCTTGGAACAGACTTTAATGTCGTCATCAGCGACATGGCCCCTTCCACAACTGGAAATAAATTTGTGGACAGCGCCCGATCCTTTGATCTCTGCACGACGGCCCTGTCCATTGCACAGATGACATTGACCATCAATGGGTCGTTTGTCTGCAAGATTTTTCAAGGAGAAGATTTTAAGACGTTTATAGACTCGGTCCGGTCTGTTTTCAAAAACCATAAAATTTTTAAACCGAAAAGCAGTCGAAAAGCCAGTAAGGAAATTTATGTTATCGGATTTGGAAAAAAATGATATATTGTCATTCAAGTTTCAAACCCTTCATTTTCAGCAACTTCAATGCGACGTGGCGGGCCGGGAAAATTTTTTAAGGTAAAACCATATAAATAGGAGAATAAAATGTCAGGTCACAGCAAGTGGTCTTCCATAAAACACAAAAAAGGCGCTACAGATGCCAGACGTGGAAAAATTTTCACAAAACTCATTAAAGAAATTACTGTGGCAGCACGTATGGGCGGTGGGGACGCCGATGCAAATCCAAGACTTCGAACCGCCATCCAAGCTGCAAAAAGCGAAAACATGCCCAAAGATAATATTGAACGGGCCATAAAAAAGGGAACCGGTGAACTGGAAGGGGTCAGTTATGAAGAAAGCATTTACGAAGGATATGGCCCCGGCGGCGCAGCGATATATATTGAATCGCTCACCGACAACAAAAACAGGGCGGTGGCAGATATCCGCCACATTTTAAATAAGGCCGGAGGGAATCTCGGATCCAATGGGTGCGTTGCCTGGATGTTCGAAAAAAAAGGGTATATTGCCGTTGAACATCATGCCGTTGATGAGGATGCTTTAATGGAAGCCGCCATTGATGCCGGAGCCGAAGATGTCAGGGAAGATGACAGCAATTATGAAATCCTCACCGCTCCCCAGGATTTTGAAGCGGTGAAAACCGCCATAGAAAAGAAATCGATCCCTTACATTGACGCAGAAATCACCATGTTCCCTCAGTCTACCGTGAACCTTCAGGGCAAGGAAGCCGAACAGATGGTCAACTTGATGGAAACGCTTGAAGACTGTGACGACGTTCAGAAGGTTTATACCAATGCCGACATCCCGGAAGAGTTGGTCAGCTGAATTGTAACACCTATCGTTGCAAAAGAGATAAATCAACCATTCTCTGAACCGCTTTAAAGGCAGACTGCCTGATATTTTCAGGCACCTTGACCTCTCCTTCCATAAATTCGAGACTCCTGGCAATATCTTCAAGAGTCGTCTTTTTCATGTCCGGACACAACATCTGCTCTGAGGCCGGATAGAAATTTTTATCAGGATTTGCTTTTTTTAAAGGATACAACAGCCCCACCTCGGTTCCAACGATGAAGTCGCGGTTTTTTACTTCTCCGGCATACCGGAGCATGCCCGAAGTACTTAAAACATTATCAGCCAGTTCGAGAACTTCCGGACGGCATTCCGGATGAGCGACAAACACGGCATCCGGATACTTATTTTTTACCTTTATTACATCGCTTGCGGTCAAATTGTCATGAATTGGACAATATCCATTCCATGAATGGATCTTTTTTGAGGTATGTTTGGCAGTATATTGGGCGAGATTCCGGTCAGGCACCATGAGCACCTCATCGGCATCCAGACTGTTGACCACAGTGACGGCATTGGCCGATGTACAGCAAATGGTGGAAAGCGCCTTGACTGCTGCGGTTGAGTTGACATAGGTAACAACCGGCATTGCCGGAAGCTTATCGATCATAATCTCCAACCCTACAGGTTCGATCATATCCGCCATAGGACATCCGGCATCTTTTTTGGGAAGAAGTACGGTCTTGTCCGGTGAAAGAATTGAAGCGGTTTCCGCCATAAAATGAACCCCGCAAAAAACGATGACGTCGGCATCGGTCTGGGCGGCCTTGATACTCAGTTCCAAAGAATCACCGCAAAGATCTGCCAGGTCCTGAATTTCCGGGGGCTGATAATTATGCGAAAGCATAATGGCGTTTCTTTTTTTCAACAAACTTCTTATCTTTTCCTTCATTCTAAAGTTCCTATTCTATTAAAAATTCTGGCCTTTACGCCATTACAGACATAACTTTTTGAGTATAGAATATTGGTGATCGGTTTGGGCCAGGGTTGAATTTTCATTTTAGAAAATAGATTATCGCAAGTGGACGCAAATATTATTATTTTAATCTGTGTTCATTCGTGTTCATTCGTGGTTTCCCCTATCCTCTTTCCTCTTTTTAATTCCTCTTTCCTATTTAATGATGTTTTTCAAAGGCCTCGTTACTGTTCATCGAGATTCAGCACCTCCGTACCCTCGGGTACTTTAAAAGTAAACAAGGAATCATCGAGCTTCTCTTTAAGCTGAATATTGGTGAAGGCGATCCGTGTTTCATCACCATATGAATTATAGGTCAAGATTTTGACAACATCAAAAGTATTTCTTGAAATCCACAGAAAGATTTCCACAATATCGTAGGTTTTCTCTCTGGGCAAGAGCTTGAGAACAAAAAAACCCTTTTCAGTCTCTTTTTCAAGAACCATATCGAATTTTTGTCTGATCACCTTCATATCAGAAAGGAAACTGAACCCTTTGCCACCTTTAAAGAAAGAAGGGGCCTTTCCAATCATGACCTGATTGTCTTCAGGTCTAAACACCCACAGCGTTTTGGCGTCTGTAATAATTATTTGTCGGTCGGGTGTTTCATATTCCCATCTCATTTTGCCGGAACGTTTGAAAAAGGCTCTCCCCGAAGCGCTATCTGTAATTTCCATGGCCTTTATTGACGAAGTTTGGGAGAAATCTGCGGTAAAGCCCGACACAGAATAATGTTTCTCGACCTTTTGAATCACCTCATCCAGGGATAAGCGCGACGCATCAGGCTTAGATGTTGTTTTAGATGACAAATCAGATGCAAATGCCGCCTGTCCGGCAAAAAACAATAACATAATAAAAAGAAATGAAAATCTTTTACATCGCATCAACAAATCTCCTATTCCGGACAAGCCGGAAAAGTTAAATGGGATCTAAAGTTGTTGTTGGGCCGCTGCGCTCAAACAATCACCCATCGAAAATCATCAATTCTTCATATTGGGTAACATAACGATTCGGCTATTATTTGTCATCAAATTAAGAAAACCACAATTAAAGTACGAACGACTAATCCATCACGCCATATTGTTTAAGTTTTTTGTGAAGGGTTTTTCTGGTAATACCCAAACGTCGTGCAGCCTCACTTTTATTGCCGGCCACAGATTCCAGCATACGCAATATCGCCGCCTTTTCCACATCCTCAAGGGGTATGTTGTCTATATTGTCAAAATCAGATGGGGCCAAAGATGATTGCTGTACCAACGGTTGTAAGATGGAAAAATCCTGATCATCGAGATAGTCTGTTCGGGCCAGCACAACCGCTCTTTCAATCGCATTCATCAGTTCGCGGACATTGCCGGGCCAATCATACCGAATAAGCTGGTCCATTGCCTTGGGTGTAAACCCTTTGATATTTTTTTTGTTTTTGTCGACAAATATTTCCAAAAAATGCTGGGCAAGCAATGGGATGTCGTCTCTCCTCTTTGTAAGCGGCGGGATTTCAAGATTGACAACGTTCAATCGATAATAGAGATCCTCGCGAAACAGCCCTCTGTTTCTTAGATCGACAAGATCTTTGTTTGTGGCGGCGATAACCCGGACATCCACAGCTATAACTTTTTCACCGCCCACTCGGGTTAACTCTCTTTCCTGTAAAACACGCAAAAGCTTAACCTGCATGGTTAAAGGCATTTCACTCACTTCGTCAAGAAAAATACTTCCCTGGTTCGCCTGATAAAAACGCCCTTCTTTTCTGCGGTCTGCACCTGTAAAAGCCCCTTTCTCATGTCCAAAAAGCTCCGATTCAAGAAGCGTTTCAGTAATGGCGGCACAATTAATTTTTACAAAGGGACTGTCTTTTCTCGGACTGTTATGATGAATCACCCCTGCAATCAATTCTTTGCCGGTTCCGGACTCGCCGGTAATCATTACGGTGGCTTCGGACGGGGCGACATGGGCCACCGTTTCCAAAAGGCTTTTCATGGCTGGACTTCGACCGATGATATTTTGCATATCGAAATGTTTGCCGAGGTTTTCCTTTAACAGACGATTCTCCTCCTTAAGCCGGGTGTGTTCCATCGCCCTTTCGATGGTCAGCCGCAACTTGTCGAAATCGAGCGGCTTGGTCAGATAATCATAGGCGCCTTTTTTCAGAGCCTCAATAGCCGTTTCAACTGAGGAATACGCCGTCATAATCGTTACCGGAATGGCAGGATTAAACGCTTTTATCCGTTCCAGTGCTTCGAGACCCGACACCTTCAGCATTCTGACATCCATCAAAATCAAATCAAAGGGCCGTTCTTGAACCTTTTCAATAGCGGTTGAACCGTCATCCGCCTCAACAATATCATACCCCCACCCGCCGACAAGGGTTCTTAACATGGTGCGATGGGCGTTATCATCATCAACGACCAAAATTGTCGGTCTGTTTTTATTATTCATCTCTTGATCCTGCATAGGGAAAAAATATTGTGACCCCTGTTCCCTGTCCCAAGCGACTCTCAATGGTTATTTCCCCGCCATGGGCTTCCATAATATTGTGCGCGATGGCCAACCCAAGACCGGTACCGGACGCTTTGGTGGTAAAATAGGGATCAAAGATGTGAGAGAGATCATCTTCCGTGATACCTGTCCCGGTATCCGATACTTTGATCTCTGTCCCATTTTTCTTCGAATTTTCGGTAAGCGTAACGGTCAGGCTCCCGCCGTTATCCATGGATTCAATGGCATTTAAGTAAAGGTTCAAAAGCACCTGGTTGATTCTGTCCGGATCGATTAAAATCTCGTCTATTTCAGATTCAAAGTCGGCTTTGATACGGATGTTTGCCTCCGATGCCTGCCTTTCAATCAGCTTGAGAGAGTCCTTTAAAAACGCTTTAATTTGAATCGATTTTTTCAAAACGGTTATGGGTCTGGCAAACTCATGGAGCTGGCCAACAACTCTGTTCAACCGGTCAACCTCTTGAATCATGAGGTTTGATATCTGTTGATTTTCAGGTACGTCATAATATCTTTCTTTGAAATACGTCGCAAAACCTTTAATTGAACTTAAAGGATTGCGGATCTCATGAGAAACACCTGCTGCCAGCCTACCCACCGATGCAAGGCGTTGACTCCTTGTAATCTCTTTTCGTAAAGAGCGGACTTCACTGAGATCTTTAAACAGGACCACATATCCAAGAAACGTTCCGCCTTCATCATTGAGTAGCGTGGCGCTAATTTCCAGGGGAATCACTTCTCCTTTCTGTACGGTAAAATCGATCTCTTTTTCCACAACACCTTTTTCCACATTCAGGTTTTTCAAAAGGTGCCAAAGTTCAGCCGGAAGTACCTCTTCAGCTTTTTTCCCAATCACTTCAGCAGGCAAAAGCTTTAAAACAGATCCAGCAGAATTGTTCAAAGAGGTTATCCTCTGGTTGTCATCCAGCGCAACGAGGCCGATGGGCATATTTGTCACCAGGTTGTCTGAAAAAGCCTTTATTCTGGAAAGAGACATCTTTGTAACTCGATAACTTTGGGCCAAAAAAAGCAGAATGATACCGGCAAATCCGACCAAAAGAAGGATAATTGCCATGATGACCGTATGACGGGTATCCGTCCGGACGGCGTCTTCAACTGACGTCATGTCAAGTCCCACAAAAATGATGGGATTGGAAGGAAAAATGTCTCTTCGTCCGTTTGGTCCTCGTTGAAACCACATGTGCATCATCATGTTACCACGACCGATCTCCGGAAATCCTTCCACAGGTGAAAATTTACTAAAAACTTCAAATATTTTTTTGCCTTCTGAATTACGAACAATTCGCCACTGAACCGTTTTAAGCTGCGAAATTTTTTTGAGGTCTAATCCTTTTCCGTGGTTTTGACCAATATATTTAGGGTTATCATGGGCAAGAATGGTACCGTTGACATCGGTGACCATAAGGTATCGAATATCTGGCTGCTGGGCCGTCTCAGTAAGAAGTTTTTGAAGCTGGAATTCATTCCAGCTCATTCCCATTCCTATCCGTGTTCCTGCCTCAAACGACCGGATCAAGGCCGCACCCTTTTCCAGCAAAAGTCGTGTGCTGTTTCGATCCTGGCGGTGTATGTTTTGTAGGGTCATAAACGCAAAAATCGGAAATAAAACCACCACCGCGCCGATAAATAACCAAGGCGGCACACCGGTCCAGAATCGATTATGTTTATTTCTACCCTTCATGATAATATTTACTTAGCAATTCCAATGCCACAACTTCGGAAAATTGGAGAAGAGGGTCCAAAGATTCAAGGGATTACACCGACTCAATTGAGATGACCGCTTATTTTTCCCGAATTAACTTCAACCATTCGGGAGATGATCCAAATTTTTAATCAAGGGTGTGAAACTCGAGCGGATACTTTATACCCATCGGGTTAATTATACCCAATCCCGTGGATACATAGTATCCATTATGTGGTTAACAATGGCAAGGCAAAATGTTTACTCATTACCACCTATAGTTACAAAATTCTTAGTGCCCATCCATAAATGGTCTTTTAATAGCTCATATTTATGCCATATGGATGAAAAAATAAAATGTCGGGAGTTAGGCAAAAATAAACCACTTTAATTGTAAAAAAACTCCTTTAACCCCATCATTCCATTACTCCATTATTCCATCATTCCAATTGTGAACGAAGCGAACTAGTGTCCATCCATAAATGAGGATTTTTGTTAAAGATCAAGGCATGCGAAAAAAATAACCACAGGCATATGTTTGATATTCCGAGGATTATTTTTTGAGCATAACGAAGATATTAGACAAAAAGACCATTTATGGACGGACACGAACTAACTTGTAGGATTAATTACGTGCACTTAAAATTTTCGATTTCCGGAATAACTGCCTGAATCAATTGGAGTTCATTGGGTCTGATGGGCCGCCAATCAATGGAATAAAATATCTCATGACCAAAATAAGACTTTGGCTTAAACATTGCGACATACAGCGCCGGTTCATCCGGATAATGTTCGATCCAGAGAATGTCATCTATTTCCAGATTAAAGTCCCTGCATATCCGTTTGCCCAGACTTTCGGCGCAGGTAGCTTTAAAAATACCTTCTCCGGTTTGGGTGGCCACAACAACATAAGGTCTGAGATGCTTCACATCCGGGTGGCTTATGGAAAAATCGAACAATCTCAATCGCCATGAAGAGGCCCGGTTACGGTCATCCTTTGAAGATGTATCCTCTCGCCGCTGCAAGCGATATGTCCCATCAAAGAGAATCAATTTTTTGGTCCCTTATAAACAAAAGCACTTTTCATTGTCAGTATTTGAGCTTAAGTGTCAATCCATAAATTTAAAATGAACACAAAAGGTGTCCAATTCAGAAATGAGCAATTTTTGTTCTGATCAAGGCCGCACAAGGGTTTGCGGTGAGGCGTACGTCTGTACGCCGCAGCCGGAAACCCGCGGAGAACGCCGAGCAGGACAAAAATGGCCATTTATGGATGGACACTACTTAAAAAGCGACATCTGCGAGTCCTCCTTCTTTTTCCAGCCTTTGATCGGTCCCTTTCGAATCTTTGCAAAAACACCCGGAGCAAGATTTGCATGGCGAGCCCAATCCAGCATAATCTTGGCAATGGTTTCCGAAGTGCTTTCCTTCCAGTTTTCCTCTAGCTTCTCCTGAAGTTCACGGCCAAGTTCTAAAAGAGTGCCTCCTTTAATCTGTTTTGATTTAAGGATATCTATGAATACAGAAAACGACGCCAACTGCAAAGCGCTTTCTGCAAACAAAAATGGGCGCTTATTCGGATTTTCCACAAAGGCTTTTGCTCTCGGCAATACCCTTATCAATGGTGCCTTTCTAAGAATGAACCCCAGATCCTCCAATGTTGCCAGAGCTCTAAAAATCGTATTTTTGTGAAGTCCTGTCCAATCCACCCTGCCATCCTCTTTAAGGGCATGAACAAGGCGTACGGCAATGTTTTCAACAGGTTCATATTGAATTCTCGGTGTTTTGCCCCCCCGTCTTTTAGGGAGAAAAAAGTTGCGCACGCGAATGTCTGTTGCCGGATCAAAATAAACAAGGGTTTTGTCTTTGTTGTTCAAATGCGCAAGGTCGGCAGCATCCAGCCACTCACCTAAGATATGAGCATGTTTCAACCAGGCAGGTCTCGTCATTTGAATAAAGGGGAGCAAGGACACAAGACGGCTGGAAATCTCGACCATTTTCAGCTTTCGGTTATCTTTAAGCGCTTTTAAAATCTCTGAAACCAAATGATTTTCAGGTAACCGGTTCCGCAAATGATATCTCAACAAAGTCTCCATCTTTTGGCTGGCATCAGACATGTTAAATTGCAGAGAAGCCGTGCCTTGACCAAATTTCACGAGTTTGAGCAAATCCATATCTTTTGCAAGACCGTAAAACG
Organism: uncultured delta proteobacterium; assembly: GCA_963731025.1. Taxonomy (GTDB): domain Bacteria; phylum Desulfobacterota; class Desulfobacteria; order Desulfobacterales; family UBA11574; genus UBA11574. The sequence continues at coordinate 150,864 of CAVSVL010000011.1, forward strand.
CGGGTTCGGATAAGTTGATTTGATTTTTAAATTCGGAAACATCAAGAATGCCGTTGGCGGCATGGAGAACCTTTAACCCCTGGACGACCTGTCCCACGGCCGTATGAAGAAGAAATTGGTCATAAAAGGGTAAATCGCCGGTATTCAAATAATCGCGAAAAATATCCCATGAAATGTCCACGGTATTGCCGATTCTATGAATCAGTCCCTGATGGCGCAATTTTTGAATGGCCTGTGGATTAAATGTTTCCAAAGGCGCCGACGGTCGGCCGGGGATTGATCTGGCAATTTGATGGAGTGTGGTTTGTTCTTTGTCTGACAGATATTGCAATTCCTGATGGAACAGTTCTTCAATGCCCAAAAGAATCCCTGGAATTTTCGGCTGTGCAATACCGGATTGACGCGCAACCATTACATGAAAGCAGAGCTTTTTCAAAAGCCAGGGATAACCTTGCGAAAATTTCTCAAGGAAAGATTGAAGGCCTTTTGTTAAGGTCTCATCCAATTCTTTGCCAAGCCTTTTTAAAAGCATGTCCATTTCAGCCTTTGAGAAAGTGGTAACAATCATTTTCCGGCATTCATCGGCAACAGCATCAAGCTGTTTATTCGAAAATGCATGGCTCGATAAAACAAAATCCTTGTCCCATGTGAAGCCCAAAATAATAGGTGTCTGTTTTTCGACGATTTTCAGAAAAAGGGTTTTAATCTGATTCAGCACATCCGGTAGAAAGAGAATCTTTTCAAACGGGTCGAAAAAAATGACCAGCAGTTTGTTTTGAGATTCAAGAAGTTGACCGACGTCGAGAATTATGCGAACAGCACTGTCAAATCCCGATATCTTCTTCTTTTGATAGGTTTCGACGATCTTTCCATCAAGATCCCCGAATGTTCCTAACGTATATTCTATGACACGTGGAATGAACGTCGCCGATGACGCTGTTCGGCAATCTACGGCAACGGCAACGTGCCCCTTCTTTTGTAAATGTGCCACGCTCGCCAGCGCCATCGAACTTTTTCCCAAGCCAGTGGGGCCCTCGAAAATTATACCGCGATGCGTGGTCTGGTTATGGATGACCTGATCGGAAAACAAATCGAGACCGTTGAAAAGGGATTTTCTACCCACAAAGTATCGGGGAGATGCGGGGAATTGGTACTCAAAACAGGAAGAGCTTCCATTCACCTCTACAATGGGATTTGCATCCTGGAACAGACCCGGCTGAAGCGGGCCTGTCTTGCCCGTGGAAATGTTGCTAAAATTTGCTATTTCAGGGTCCAGTTTTGTCAGATAGCCGATGATAGATCGATCAGTTATCAATTCACCTTTGCCGTCAAAAAGTGCGATTTTATCCGGTGTTTTCTCTCGGCGAGAAATTATGGGATAGGCCCAAAACATGCCTTTTTCCGTATAAAGCAGAATGCCCTCACCGGATTTTCCTATATCCGGAGGTATTCGACCGGCAATCTGGTCCGGGCTCACATGCCCCGGCAAACGTGACATCGCTTTCAGGGCATCGTCTTCATCGTACAAAAAAGTGGTGAAATGTGTATTATTTTTTATGTGCTTTCGGTAAAACTTACTGGCCGCTTCAGCAAGACCGGGCAAGACGATAAAAAGGCCGTGACACCGTCTATCCATGTGCCATTTAATCATATATCTGCCGAAAAACGCCTGAAGATCCCGCTCCGGCATGGGGGTCTCAGAAAACCGGCAAGCGGCATAAAACGGAAAACCTGTTTCCCTGTGTTTTCCTTGCACGTCAATTTCCATTCGAGCGGGATCTAATTGCAGGGTGCGGTCAACACGGTATCTATCTTGATACAGAACCTGGGTCACCATTTCCGCAAACAAATTACCCCGAGCCTGGGCCCGGGAGTGCTGTGAACGACCTGATGCGAATATTTTCAACTTTCCCATATTGACATTTTCGCTTTCAACCACATTTTATCATTCCCGAAAGCTACAGCTCAAACTCCTTTACGAACTTTTCGATATTATCCATAATTTCAATTGGAGTGAAGCCCCTGATTTCTCCTTTTCTAAAACTATGGTTTTTCATAGATTTATTTTTTAACGGAAAAAAGTCCGGCAAGTATCGAGGTGAGCACCAATTAAAGGGTATCACTTTATGCGGTCCTCCAAATGTGCATTTAAGGGGAATGAATTTAATTTTTAAGGCATGAAGCATTATCTGAATTTTGCACGAGTTGGAGGCTTTCAGATATAAGGCACTTAAGGGCGAAGCCATAGTGAACTATTGCGAGTCCTTAATAACGCAGTAGATGAAAGCCTCCGGCTCGCCCTTTGGGTAAAAATTGATGAGAAAAATGATTATCATCCGACCTGCCCGCTCGTGCCTCGCCGAGGCTGACGAGTATACCAATCGGATAAAATGAACAATGGTATTATTTTCAGAAACCTCTAAAATCAAGCAACCTAAAAATTCTCATTAATTTTCATGCATGATTCAGATATTAGTATAATGGGAATAGTTTTGTGTCAAGAACTGACAAAGACACCCGCAATGTTGATGAATGAAACGAACTATAAAACAGATGATGGATGGGAACTATTTATTGGAGGACATTCATGCTATCCGCCCAACTCAAAGATTCCATGTATTGGCGAGGAAGGTCGCCTTGGTCTATACCCATCATGTTTGCGGCTTTCTCGATCTCTTCCCAGCAGCCCTTTTCATAGGATTTTACCAGGCTCAGATAGCCGTTTAAGTCGCCGGTTCCGGATATGAGAGCTTCTTTTGTATTACCGGATAGTGGAATCTGTGACATAAGGTTTTCCATGGAATCATCCATAATTGCGTCTATCAGAGAAAACAGACCCAATGTGAACAATTCAGATGTTTCAACTCCGTTGCCGGAATGATTTCCAAGAAGTTCACAGAATTTAGCCCTGACAAGTGAAACCCTTATTAATTCATCCGGTTTATTGGCAGCCAAACCCGCCATGGAAATCAGGGATAAAAAGCGTCTGATTCCTGCCTCGCCGATCATGACGATCGCTTGACGAATGGAAGAGATTTCTTTCGCCCTCTTGAAATATGTTGAATTGATCAAACGCATAAGTTTATAAGATATGGACGCATCACGAACGATCATCTTTTCCAACCTGTTAAATTCAAAATTTTCTTTGTTGACCTCAGCCATAATTTCCAAAAGCTGCATCTGGGGTGTGGAAATTTCCTTGCCCGACACAATTTCCGGCTTGCTGAAAAAGAACCCCTGAAAATAACGGAATCCCATTTTAAGGGCTCTGTTATATTCCTCGTGGGTTTCCACTTTTTCAGCCAAAAGATCGACACCTCTTTCCGTCATTTTTTTGACAAAGTCCCCGATCTCCTCCAAAGGCGTTGCTTTGATGTCAATTTTTATAATGTCTGCAACTTCAATTAATGGTTCTAAACTCGGTTTGTAAAAGAAATCATCCAACACAATGATAAATCCATTAAGGGCTATCTCTTGGCAGGCCTCGATAACGTCTTTATATGGTTGTACATTTTCCAAAATTTCCACTACAAGTCTGTCCTGGGAAAACATCAGGGGAAGCTGTTTGAGTAAGAGTTCCTGGGTAAAATTGATGAAGGCCAGATTGGATCCGGCAATTTTTTCAATGCCAATGTTAAAAAAGCTGTTGGAGAGCAGTTGGGAAGTCGCAGAATTTCCTTCGATTTCAGGAAAAAAATTGGCCATATCGGACCTGAAAAGAAGTTCGTAGCCAAATATGCATTTCTTTATGTCGAATATAGGCTGTCTGGCAACATAGATATCCATTTAATAACCTTTTAATAGAAAAGATTTCTAACGGAAACAGGTATATGCAACAACCATGCCTTATTGAAACGCATGCTGCTCTTTTCTTTGAAACCATTGCATCTGTATGATATTACATCAATTAATTTTCCGGACTGCTGCATCTATTGACTGAATTGAACATAATGGGGGCAACATTTGAGTTTATAGTTAAAATACTGTCACCCCTGATACCATATTCCTCCAATATCAACTAGTTTCCATCCATAAATGGTAGATTTTGGTTCTGGGCAAGGTCTGAGCGATTTTGAAACCGGAGGAATAGCGTGCTATTTTGAGGATTTCAAAAGAGCGAAAACGCCGCCCAGGGCCGAAAGATGCCTTTTATGGATGGAAACTAACTAGAATCTTGACCAACCAATACGTGTTTGATATCCACTCGGAGAACCATTGAAAGGAATAATATGCTGATTACAGAGATACTGGCCAGAAATGCTCGTATGTATGGGGCTGAAACAGCGCTTATCGAAAGAGAACCGGAAAAAAACCGGCGTAAGGAAATCACCTGGAAATTATTTGACGACCAGGCCAATCAGATGGCCCAGGGCCTTATTGCCCGGGGAATTAAAAAAGGGGACCGGGTCGTCCATTTGATGACCAATTGTATCGAATGGTTGCCCATCTATTTCGGAATCCTTCGCACCGGCGCATGGGCCGTTCCTCTAAACTTTCGTTTTGTGGCAAAGACCATACGGCATTGTGCCCAAATCGCCGAAGCCAGGGCCGTCATATTTGGTGAAGAATTTATTGATCGAATTAACGCCGTTAAAGAAGATCTGGACGGTTTCGTAGAGACGTATATCTTTGTCGGCCCAAAGGAACGAATCCCTTCTTATGCAGTACCTTATCAGGAGATACTCGAAGCCGCCGCCCCCATCGATCCTGAAGTTGAAATTAAGATCACGGATGAAGCAGCACTCTACTTTACTTCCGGCACCACAGGTACGCCCAAGGCAACCCTTTTGACCCAAAGAAATCTTGAATTTTCCTGTTTCCTGGAAAATCTGCATCATAACCAGACTCATGAAGATAACTTTCTGTGTATCCCACCGTTATATCACACCGGCGCAAAAATGCACTGGTTCGGAAATTTCATCGTCGGGGCCCGGAGTGTCATTCTCAAGGGAATCAAACCCGAATGGATCATGCAAACCATTTCCGAGGAAAAAGTAACGGTGGTCTGGCTGCTGGTCCCGTGGGCGCTTGATATCCTTTTTGCGATCCAGAGCGGGGAATTGAAGCTCATAGACTACACCCTGGACCAGTGGCGTCTGATGCATATCGGCGCCCAGCCCGTGCCCCCCACTTTAATTAAGGAATGGAAAAGAATCTTTCCCCATCATCAGTACGATACCAACTATGGTCTGACCGAATGCACCGGGCCGGGATGCGTCCATCTTGGAATGGAAAACATGCACAAGGTCGGCGCCATTGGGCTGCCCGGCTTTGACTGGGAAATCAAAATTGTAGACGACCGGCTGAATCCTGTTGCCAAGGGACAACCCGGTGAGTTGATCGTCAAAGGACCCGGGGTCATGAAAGAATATTATAAAAATCCTGAAGCCACACGAGAAACGCTGGTCGATGGATGGCTGTTAACAGGGGATGTCGCCCGGCAGGATGAAGATGGATTTATCTGGCTGGTGGACCGGAAAAAAGACGTTATTATCACCGGCGGGGAAAACATATATCCCGTTGAAATTGAAGATTTCCTACAGGCACATCCTCAAATTCACGATGTTGCGGTGATCGGCCTTCCCAGTCTGCGGTTGGGGGAGATCGCCACCGCTGTTGTCCAGGTAAAAGCCGGTGAGGAACTCACCGAAGAAGAAATCGATGCATTTTGTCAGGCGCTTCCCAGATATAAAAGACCCCGGAGGATCATTTTCGGCGACGTTCCGCGCAACCCCACCGGAAAGATAGAAAAGCCGAAGCTGAGAAAAACGTATGCAGGAATGACCGAAAGTTTTAAAATATGACTCGATTTAGAGGACAAAATTATGATACTCAGCCATAAAAACCACAAACCGATCATTGGAAACAATGTCTTTATCGCGCCGACAGCCACGGTCATTGGAGATGTTGACATAAAAAACAATTCCAGCATCTGGTACGGCACGGTGATAAGAGGAGATATGGCCCCGATAACCATCGGCGAAGGCACCAACATCCAGGACAACTGCACCATACATACGGATCATGATAAACCCGCAATTATCGGAAACCGTGTCACGGTGGGGCATAATGCGATTGTTCACGGTTGTATTGTGGAAGACAACTGTCTTATCGGCATTAATGCCGTTGTTCTCAGCGGCGCATGGATCAAAACCGGCGCTGTTGTGGCTGCCGGCTCGGTGGTGAAACATGGACAAGTGGTCGAACCGTATCATCTTGTGGCCGGTATCCCTGCTGAATTAAAAAAAGAGCTTCCGAAAACAACCGTCGAAAAACGCAAACAAACGGCCGAACACTATATCGAGCTTGCCCGGGAGCACATGGCCATAAAAAAAGCCGGAGATTAGTCCGGCTTTTTTATTGATTTTCAAAATAATGACGGCAACTGTTTTAGTTAGAGTTCATACTTTCCTTCCATGTCGAGAACGAATTCGCCGGGGTGATCCCCTGAGGTCACTTTGAACGTTCCCTTGCCTTTGATGTCGTCCAGCTTGCCGGTTCCCTTATAGGTTTCCCACGTACCGGTGGTGATCTTGCTTTCCCCGTCACGATGACCTTCAAACTTGCTGTAGACCGAGCCATACTGAAAGTTGGTGACCGCATACCCCTCCATATGGCCGCTGCCCTTTAAGCGGTCATGGAAGTTAACACTGCGGCGGGAAACAAATTCACCGGCAACACCCACTTCATAGTGAAGCGGTGTGCCTTCCAATTCAATAAGCATGAGTTGGTGGTCGAATTCATCATGAACATGAAGGGATTCCCTCCGGGTCACACGCAGTTTATATGTCGCTTTTCTTAACATGCCTATCTCCTTTCTAAGATGATTAATGAAAAATAACTATCAAAAAGTTAAAGAATTTTAACCCTCGACACCTAAATTGTCAACATCGGATTTAAAAATTATATTCCCCGTTCGGTTTACCATCGATCAATGTCTCAATAACTTCCCAAAATTTTAAGATAGTCGGTTTTTTCGTTTAACAGATCAAGCACCGGTTTAAAGGTTTCCGACTCGGAATCCGTTTCGATATCGACATAAAACATGTACTCCCAAGGCTTTCCATGAATGGGACGCGACTCCAGTTTCACCATGTTGATGCTGTTTTCGGCAAATATTTTCAAAACCTCGTAAAGTGCGCCCGGCTGATTTCCGGTGGAAAAGATGAGAGACGATTTACGACGCGGTCCTTTATCCAATGGATGAACCCCGATAACGACAAACCGTGTGTAATTTCGGGGGTTGGTCTCAATCCCTTCCTCAATGACCGCCATCCCGTAGATATCCGCGGCCTCTTTGCTTGCAATAGCGACATCGCCCTGATTCTTGGATGTGCTGATTTCTTTTACCGCAGCGGCGGTGTCTTTCACCGGAACCAGTTCCCAGTCAGGATGCTGATTGAGAAACTGGCGGCACTGTTGAAAAATCAAAGGAGGAGAAAGGACCCGTTTGATGTCGTCGAGCGTGGTCCCGGGATGACCAATCAGATGGTGGATGATGCGAAGCTTAATTTCACCGATAATTTTCAAATCGTATTCCAGCAAAAAGTCGAAGTTCTCATGAATACTCCCTGAAAGGGAATTCTCCACCGGTACCACACCAAAATCGACCTCCCCGGTCTTTACCGCCTCAAAAATCGCCTTAAATGACGGAGCAGGCACACCGGCCACCTGTGTCTCAAAATACTGGGTACAGGCCTTATGACTGAATGTTCCCATTTCACCTAAAAAGGCCGCCCTTTGAATTCCCGAACCGTTGTTTCGACTTAAATAGTCGACGGCTTTGGCTTTATCCAGATAGTCAAAATCGATCTGTTTTCCAACCACCGGTGCAATCACATAGAGGTCACGCGTCAGTTGGCCGAACTGTTTTGGATAAAGGCTCTGGGCCCCGTCGGAAAGGGCATGGTCCGGATCGTGATGCACCTCTATCATCAATCCGTCTGCACCGGCAGCGATGGCCGCCCGTGCCATGGGGCTGACTTTCTCCCGTATGCCGGTGGCATGACTGGGATCGATGATCACGGGCAGATGGGTGAGTGTCTTGAGCACGGGGATGGCGGAAAGATCGAGGGTGTTGCGTGTATAAGGTTCAAAGGTTCGTATTCCCCGTTCGCACAGGATGACGTTGTCGTTGCCCTCGGAAAGGATATATTCCGCCGACATCAGCCATTCTTCAATGGTAGAAGACAGTCCCCTTTTAAGAACCACCGGTTTTCCAATGCGGCCCACACATTTTAGCAGTTCGAAGTTTTGCATGTTCCGTGCCCCGACCTGGACGACATCGATATATTTCATCATCATGTCCGCCTGGGCGGGCGAGGTAATTTCCGTCACGACACCAAGACCGGTAACCTCCCGGACTTCGGCTAAAATTTTAAGCCCCTCTTCCTCAAGACCTTGAAACGAATATGGAGACGTCCTGGGCTTAAACGCTCCGCCGCGAAACAGAACGGCGCCGTATCTTTTGACCTCCCTGGCAATGGTCAGAGCCTGGTCCCGGCTCTCGATAGCACAGGGTCCGGCGACAATGGTGATACGTTCTCCCCCCACAACCACATTACCCACCCGGACCCGGGTGTCTTCGGTATGCAGTTGCCGGCTGACCAGTTTAAAAGATGTCGAAATCGACACCACCTTGGCGACACCGGGAAGCGCTTCAAAATAACCGGTTTCTTTATCTCCTTTGCCGACAGCCCCGATGATGTTCTGTCCGGCCTCGGACATTTCACGAACAATATACCCTTCACTGAATAGTATACTTCGGATATTGTTCTTCTGGTCCTGGGAGATCTCCTTTTCCAACACGAGAATCATGGTGTTCCTCCTTTGAGCGAGTTCACAAAAAAAGCCCCGAGAATCAATTCCCGGGGCTTTAAAAAAATAAACCCCGGACAGACCGGTGCCGGTCCATCCGGGGTGTTTAACCTGAAGCGTTAACGATCCGGATGGACGCTTCTAAAGATAAAAAAGAAGCGCCCAAGGGCATTATCAAATCTAAAAACGCAATGTTTGTTCATCAATCGACTTCCTCATCAAATAATTTTAGGATTTTTTACTGTATTATTTTATATCTGTCAAGAACTGTTTTCTCAACGTGCAAAAATAGTGACATCGATTTGCTATTGCCCTTTTCATGCATTTTGATAATAAAGAATCATACTTTAATTGATCGTCAACAGGAGCCTTAAATGAAAACCTTTGAAATTCACGGCAGCACCGGTGATTCCTTTATACATGTGGGTGAAACCCTCCAAAACCTACAGAATTACATTCCATCAGAAAATGTCGTGTTCATCACCGATAAAAATGTAACGCAATTTTATGAGAAGGACTTCCCGCCGCATCCCGTCATTACCATCGATATTGGCGAAAAAATAAAAAACCTCGATACAATTCGGAATATCTATGAAAAACTGGTGGCTGTCGGGGCTGACCGTTCGACATTCATTGTCGGCATCGGCGGCGGCATTGTTTGCGATATTGCAGGTTTTGTTGCTTCAACCTATTTGCGGGGCGTAAGGTTCGGTTTTGTCTCTTCAACCCTCCTTTCACAGGTCGATGCCAGTGTAGGCGGCAAAAACGGCGTCAATTTCAAAGACTATAAAAATATGATCGGGGTTTTCAATCAGCCCGAGTTTGTGATCTGCGATCTGAATCTTTTGAACACGCTGCCAAAGAAAGAAATCCTGAACGGCATGGCGGAAATCGTCAAGCATGGCATCATCGAAGATGCGAGCCTTTTTGCGTATCTTGAAAAACATTTTCAGAAAGCTTTGTCCCTCGATGTCGACGTCATCGAAAAATTGGTTTATGATTCCATCATCATCAAATCCGCCATTGTCAACCAGGATGAACTGGAAAAGGGCGCCCGCCGAAAACTCAATTTTGGACACACTTTCGGACATGCTTTTGAAAAAACCACCGGTGTTCCTCACGGTGAAGCCGTCAGTGCCGGCATGGTCGTCGCATCACAGCTTTGTGTAAAAAGAGGTTATCTTTCGGCCAAAGACGCCGAAAGAATTGAATCACTGCTTCAGAAAATCGGGCTTCCTGTCAGAATCCAGGCTGAAAAGAAATCAGTGATCGATGCCTTGAAAAAGGATAAAAAGCGCAAAGCTGACCGTATATATTTTGTGCTGCTCAATGAGATCGGAAATGCCTTTGTGGAGCAAATTGCGATAACAGACCTTGAGGCAGTCATCCATTCATGGATGGTTACATCTTGACACCAGACGACTCAGCTGTTATCGAGCAAAATTGTAACACTGATCAACAAAGCACGACTGTTTGCCCCGATGAAATGGTGTTTTTCGTTTGGTCGGTGATGGTGTTTTGTATTCAATTAAGGATAAAGCCCATTCGGTTTTCAATATTAACAAAACAAATTAGGAGGTTGAAAGCATGATGAGAAAATTTTCATTCTTCGTGGCAGTTGTTCTGACACTTTTTATGATTTCAAGTGGAAATGTGTTCGCCAAGGAATTTATCAACGGCATCGATGCTAACTTTCCACCCTTTGCTTATGTGGACAAAGCAGGAAATCCCGGTGGCTTTGATATTGATTCGGTGAACTGGATTGCAAAAAAAATGGGGTTTACGGTTAAACACCAGCCCCTGGACTGGGATGGGATCATTCCCAATCTGGTGGCAAAAAAGATCGACTTTATCGCTTCGGGTATGAGCATTACGCCCGAACGACAGAAAGTGGTCAACTTTAGTATTCCCTACTGGACAATCAAGCAGGTCTTTGTGGCAAAAAAGGATTCCAAACTAACGGTAGACCAGGTGTTGAAAGGCAAAAAGCGTCTGGGCGTTCAGCGCGGAACCAGCGAAGCAGAATGGCTTAAAGACACTGCCGCTAAAAAGGGTTGGGATTTCGAGCTGGTTTACTATGACTCGGCGCCTTTGGCTGTTGAAGACGTTCTCAACGGCCGCATCGCTGCTGCTGCAATGGACGATGCACCGGCAATGGATGCTGAAAGCAAAAAACCCGTCAAGATCCTCGGCACCTTCGGTATGCACGACGAAAAATTCGGTTATGCGGTTCGCAAGCAGGATACCGAACTACTGAACACGCTCAATAAAGGGTTGAAAATGCTTATGGCGGATCCTTACTGGGATGAACTGGTTAAAAAATACCTTAGGAAATAGCCGGTCCAAATCACCGCCTGGGAACAAAGAAAACACTGGGAAGGCGTTCGGTTAGTGTCCATTCAGAAATGAGGATTTTTGTTCAATATCCCCCGCTGGAAATATCGGGATAAAAAGGCATGCGAAAAAAATAACCGCAGGCATATGTATAATATTCCGAGGATTATTTTTTGAGCATCACGCAAAGACTTGTCCGCCTCCGGCGGATTGGGCAAAAAGAGCATTTATGGATGGACACTAAGTTAACCTGCGCCTTCCTTCTTTTGAAGGTCTATATTTGACAATGCTTGATGCACTTACTGCTATTTTCGAAGCACTCCCCTACCTGTTGAAAGGGGCTCTGGTCACCTCGGGCATCGTTATCGGCGCCATGGGACTCGGTCTGGTTATGGGGGTTCACATGGCCGTTGGACAGGTTTACGGCAATCGCGCCGTCCGGTGGTTCGTGGGTCTTTACGTTTGGTTTTTCAGGGGAGTACCGGTGCTAGTGCTTTTGTTTCTTTTTTACTTTGGATTGTTCGCCCTTGTCGGACTGAATCTGAGCGCCTTTGCTGCATCTATCCTTGTTCTGGGCATGACAACAGCAGCGTATCAGTCTCAAATTTTCAGAGGCGCGATTCTCTCGTTGCCCAGAGGACAGCTTCAAGCTGCCAGGGCATTGGGAATGAGCGATATTAAAGCCATCATCAGCATTATTTTGCCCCAGGCGTTGAGGTTTTCCATACCCGGCTGGTCCAACGAGTATTCCATTATCCTCAAAGATTCCGCCCTTGCATTTGTACTCGGAACGTCTGAAATCATGGCGCGTAGCCATTTTGTTGCCTCACGGACGTATTACTACCTGCCCCTTTACATAACGGCAGGATGCCTTTATTTTCTTCTGACCTGGCTCGGGGTTCGGGCATTATTGAAACTGGAAGCAAAGGTACGTATACCCGGCTATTCTCAATAACCAGAATATTTCATGAAATATTCTGGTTAAAGGAAAAACATGACAACACCCAAAAAACCGATTCTGCGTGTCGAAAATATCTGTAAGATTCTCGGAGGCAAGGAAATCCTCAAATCCGTATCCTTAAGTCTTTACAAGGGGGAGTTAAAGGTGCTCATCGGACCGTCGGGCGCCGGTAAAAGCACCTTTCTTCAATGCATCAACTTTCTAATTCCTCCGGATAAAGGGCGTGTGTGGCTGGAAGAGACTGAAATCCAAAGCCGCCGAAAACGTGATCTTTATGCATTTCGACAGCAGGTCGGCATGATTTTTCAGGACTTCAACCTTTTCGATCATTTGAATGCACTGGAAAATGTCGCCATTGCACTTCGTAAAGTTAAAAAGATGAGCCGTCAGGCAGCCCGGGATCACGCTGTTGCCGAACTTGAACGGGTGGGACTTGGGGATAAAACCACTCTGTATCCGGCGGAGCTGTCCGGCGGTCAGAAGCAGCGGGTTTCCATTGCCAGAGCCCTTGCCATGGACCCTAAAATCATGCTTCTGGACGAACCCACATCCGCCCTTGATCCGGAGCTGATCGGCGAAGTGTTGTCCGTTATCCGGGATCTGGCCAAAGGAGGTATGACCATGATTCTGGCCACCCATCAGATCGGTTTTACCCGGTCTTTGGCCGATGAAGTGCTTTTCATGGAAAACGGAAGTATTATTGAACAGGGATCACCCAAAGATCTTCTTTCTCCGGACGCATGTTCCCGAACCAGGGACTTCTGCTGCCGGCTCAATGAACTCTATGAAGAAAGTGTATAAATGGACACCATCTTTTTTACAGACCAGTTGATCCCGGCCCTGAACCGGGGATTGGTCATGTCCATAAAACTCATCATCCCGTCGGCACTCATCGGTCTGATGCTCGGAATTGTCATCGGAACACTGCGCACATTCGGCCACTCTGTTGTTCGAAAAGCAGCCAACGGATATGCCATCATTTTCCGGGGAACTCCCTTGGTGGTACAACTTTTTTTGCTCTATTTCGGGCTCCCCAACATTGGCATTTATTTAGACGCTTATACAGCCGCCGTCATTGGCTTTATTTTATGCAGCGGCGCTTACCATTCCGAATATATTCGCGGCAGCCTCTTGTCCATCAAAAAAGGACAATTTCTGGCAGCACAATCCATGGGATTTTCCACCTTTAAAACCATGTGTAATATCATCGTCCCCCAGGCGATTCGACGGGCCTTGCCCGGCTGCGGCAACGAGATTATATATTTGATCAAATATTCATCTTTGGCCTATATCATAACCTGTATCGAGCTGACCGGCGAAGGCAAGATCATTGCCACCCGGACCTTTAGGTATACCGAGGTTTTTCTGGTCATCGGGTTTTATTATCTGGTTCTTGTGACCATGGCCTCGTTTGTTCTGCAAAAGCTTGAAGAAAGATTCAAAATTCCGGGATTTGGGAAGGCCTAAAAATTTATGATTTTGTCGTCCTTTGAAAAAATCGATTTTAAACTAGCTTCAGGTATGATTTAATTTTTTACTGGAAGCTGTCTGAGTGGATTAGGGATCGTTCTGAAAGAACCCTAAACAAATTTAACGTTACGAATTTTGCGCCTTGTTAAAATAAAAACCTTTATTTAAAGCCCGGACAGGTTCTTTCATTACGAACCCTTATCCACGAGTTCTTTCAGCAATAAATTAAATCATACCTGAAGCGGTAATGGTTTCGAAAGGATAAACTTTTACAGGGAGTTAAAATGAAAACATATTCTCCCATAACCGACGACATCCGAAAACGCATCTCCGATTTTCTGGGAGACGAGTGTATTGTTAAAAATAAGGATGAAATCGGAACATATTCCCAGGATGCTTCAGGTCTGAATTATCCTCCTGAACTGGTCATCCGGGTTCAGGAAACAGCACAGATTCAAAGGCTCATGAGACTGGCCAATGAATACAAGTTTCCGGTCATCCCCCGGGGCGGCGGATCAGGATTGGCAGGGGGTTGTCTTCCGGTGTTGGGCGGTGTGGTGCTGTCCCTGGAGAAATTGAACCGTATTCTTTCCGTAGATACCCAAAACCTTATTGCACAAGTTCAACCCGGAACCATTACTAAAGATTTGCGGGAGGCGGTCCAACAAAAAAAACTTTTTTTCCCGCCGGACCCGGCCGGGATGGATCAAAGCACCATCGGCGGCAACGCGTCCACAAATGCCGGCGGCCCATCATGTGTCAAGTACGGCACCACAAAGGATTACATTCTTGGTCTTGAAGCGGTGCTTCCCTCCGGACGGATGATAGATACCGGGACCCGGACCCGTAAAGGTGTGGTCGGGTACGATCTTACCCAACTTCTCGTCGGTTCTGAAGGAACGCTTGGAATCATCACCAATCTGATTTTAAAACTGATCCCCTTACCGGCTGCCGTCAGCGCCATGACCTCCGTATTTTCAGACCTGCCGTCGGCCATGCAGGCCGTAACTCATATTTTGAACAGAGGACATCTGCCATCGGCCATTGAGTTTTTGGACGCCAAATGCCTCTTGCTGGTGAAAAATATTTTACCGTTTCATATTCCCGGTGAAACATCCACACTGTTGATTATCGAGGTTGACGGTAACCTTGAACAGACAAAACGCGACATCAAAACCATCGGAAAGATTTTAAAGGAGGTTGGTGCAACGCATCTTCTTCCTGCTTTTAATGAAAAGGAACGCGAAGATATCTGGAATGTCCGCCGGCAGGTTTCTTTGAGGATTCACGACAATTATGCCCTCTACATTCCTGAAGACGTGGTGGTTCCCCTAGGGAAAATCCCGGCCCTTGTGGCCGAACTTCCGGAGTTCGAAGCCGAATACGGTTTTGACATCTTTGCTTTCGGACATGCAGGTGACGGCAACATTCATCTCAACATTACGGCGCAGAATCGGGACAACATGAATCGAGTGGAAAGGGGCGTGAAGGCCATACTGGCCCGTGTGATTCAGATGGGCGGTACAATTTCCGGCGAACACGGCATCGGCCAGGCAAAAAAACGCTATTTGTCCATGGAGCTTTCAGCGGAAAGCATCCGGCTCCAGTCCGAAATCAAAAAGGTTTTTGATCCAAATATGATTCTCAATCCAGGCAAAATTTTTCCGGAAGAAGATTTCAACAACCGACTACTCTGAAAATCCATAGTGAAACATTTCGTATTGGGTTTCTCCTCCCAGCAAAGCATCGATCTTTTCTTGAATTTTTCTTCGCCCCTCACTGGCCAACCATTTTTTCCAGTCTTCAGATGAATGCCATGTGCTGATCACCAGAAACATATCGGGTTGCTCCATGTTTCTTAAGGTTTCACCGGAAATATAACCGGAATGATTTGTGGCAAGAGATCTGATTTCTCTGAAAAGGGGTATGATCTCTTTGGCTTTACCTTCCGGAACGATTCGCTTGATGAAAATTTTAACCGCCATGCTGCCCTCCTTTAAGGTGAGTTTTCATTTATGGGGTGACTGAAATGGTTGTCTTATGATTTTTTTTAAAACCGTTAACCTTGAACCCTGAACCTCTTAACCTGCATTATCGTTAAATACCAGAAAAATAAAATATCGTCAAATTTGACAAACCTTCGGACGAAAAAATATGAACGATCGATGTCTTGTTTTTTTTGTCCAACTGTTATAGGACAAGCTGACATTTAACAACCTAAGCTGAGCGTTTCAAATTTTTGAAATGGTTAATTTAACAACATCTTTCTTGTATCTGCGGCAAACTTGAAATTCGCTCAACTTAGGAACAACAATGGACGATGACCGAAAATTAATAGGTTCTAACATCAGATCCAAAGATAATACTAATAGAAAGGAGTGCAAGATAAAATGTTTAACGAAAAGGATTGCCTAAAAAACTTGAAACACATTGTATCTGAATATGCCGATGATGAAAACATTAAAAATCTGTCTTTGGATGAACTCCGACCAAGCTACACGAAAATCGCGGAGAATGTTTATTCGACATCTGTTTCCAACCGCCTTAAATACAAAAATATGCTTTGGAATATTGCTAATTTAAAACCTGAAATCCGGTCAAAATTTCAGACCGAGATTTTCAATACATGGCATTCCATATACATAACATCAACCAAAGCCGATCCGACGGAAGATTCTAAAGAAATTGAAAAACAGGAATCGACTCCCGTTGTGGAAGCTGAAAAAAGCCCTGAAGTCGATGCAAAGGAACAGACATCCGTCATTACGGAACGACACCCCACTGAAAGCGAAAAACAAAAAAGAGCGGCATTAAGTGAAGATGCGGATCTAAGTCGTAAAATAAAGCCGGTGGAGAAAGAATCCCCTATAACATTAGCTCATAAATTTGAAAATGACTGGTTCGATAAACTCCTTGATTTTTTTGCCGCCATCGTCGGCAGTGTTTCAGGAATGTTTTGTCGTTAGTTTTTTATTGTTACCTAAGTTGAGCGATTTTTTTAAGTTCAAGATGTTCCTGTGGCCAGAATTCAATAAAAACTTGAATACCAGTCAACCCTCATATCATTTTTTATTCTCTCCACAGTTTTTTTATCAATATCAAACGGTATCTCGGGTAAAATCGACGCCGGTAACTCGCTTCCATAAAACGGTGTATCCTTGATTTTCAGATTGTATGCAATGATCATCAAACTTTCCAAGCTCAGAACATCTTGAATGTTATAGGCCAATAAGGTTTCCAGTGCCTTTTCATTGTTATTGTTTTTGTAATCGTTCCAAAGCAGTGGTGCGAAAAAACCGTCGATACCTTTAATATCTCCCCGGTCGATTTCCAACTGAGCTTCGCATTTTTTCAGACCGCCTTTATACCCTAAACTCCCAAGAATATACCTCAAATCAATATGGGCATGATTCAATTTAATGCCAAAATAGTTTTCAATAAACGGGACGTCGAAACATTTCCCGTTGTACGTCACAATGACATTGTATGTGTCGATGTGGTCCGGAAAATCTTCAAGGTTATGACCATTGACATAGTAGTCTATTGAATCACCGTCATATAGAGCAATGGTCGTTATTTCATTTCTCCAGCTTTCCAACCCGGTTGTTTCGATATCCAGATAAACAGTTGACTTCCTGAATTCAGGAAAAAACCGCCATTGGAGGTTATTTGGTAGTAGATCTGAAAAATAATTCGGGTTATTAAATTCGATATTTTTATGAGATTTTTCAAGACATGCGTTAATCGTATCCCTCTTGGATGGCGACAAACGAATTGGGGAGTTTGGCGTAAAATCCTCCCAACTGTGAACGCCTGATTCCCAAAACCGTCGTTCAGTAATGATCCCGATACCGGGAATATGGAGAAATGTATTTTTAAGCATTAAAATTTCTGGTGATTAAAAAGAATTCGAAAATTTAGAAATATAGCTATTTTGAATATGATTTTTTTTATCGCTCCCTGGTTTGACGTAGATTTTAAATGTTTTATCTATCATGTCAAGATGTTCCTGTGGTCATGTCTTCTTTCACGATCAACTTATATACTAATGTCCCCTATTTCCAGGTAAAAAAGCAATTGATCTTTCAGGACCATTTCTCACAAGCCGCTGCATGTCCGGGATGATGTATGATGCCCCCGGCCTGTTTCGACGAAGTTGATCCGGTCGTAGTCAACCCCCCTGTCTCTAATGTAAACGAAAACGCTCTTGGTGCGTCCATATAGTTACAGGTTAAGAAAGAATCATTATCTTTAACCCATTAAACGTGCCTGAGTAATCGGTTATAAACCATCACTGCCGAAAGATTGTTTGGCGTGATGGTGTTGATCATAGCAAAATGATAAAGGAGAGATCCATGGTCAGACTGAGATTTATCCTATATTTTTATATGGTTGTGGCATTGACGGTATTTGGGATAGGATTCGGCCCACCACCGATTATCGCTGCCGAGAAAACAGCCCCGATGACGGAGGAAGATGTTCAAGTGCTTGCCTCGGGTCCCATACACGAGGCATTTGCAGAGGCAGTGGCATTGGATCCTGAGCCGGGAATCGTGGCGCCCAAGGCATCACCGGCCCTCATCGAGGAGATTCCACCCGAACAGAAACCTGAAGGTGACATTCAGTGGATTCCCGGTTACTGGGCCTGGGATGATGAAAGAAACGAATATATCTGGGTGAGTGGGATTTGGCGAGTACCGCCGCCGGGTCGGCAGTGGGTCCCCGGCTATTGGATCCCCGCTGAACAGGGATATCAGTGGATTTCGGGTTACTGGGCCAGCGCGAAGGTGAATGAGACAGAATACCTGCCCGAACCGCCTGAATCGGTAGAAGTCGGACCCAGTAGTCATGCACCTTCGCCGGATTATACCTGGATACCCGGTTGCTGGGTATGGCAATATGGACGCTATGCCTGGCGGCCCGGCTATTGGGGCGTTATGCACCCGGACTGGATCTGGGTACCTGACCACTACAACTGGACACCGCATGGATATATCTTTGTGGGTGGGTACTGGGACTTCACTGTCATCCACCGTGGAGTTCTGTTCGCGCCGGTTTTTTTCCCATCGCGGATGCACCTTGGGTTGACCTTTTCGTTCTCACCCGGTTTTGTAATTGATCTGAACGTCTTTGATGACGCCCTGTTTCTGCGGCCCCGATATCGCCATTATTATTATGGGGATTATTACGCGCCCCGGTATTACAAAAAAGGGATCTATCCATGGTTTTCGCTGCATGCGAGACGGGTTGTCTATGACCCTATCTATGCCCATCAACGCTGGCATCATCGAAACGATTTCGCGTGGGAGAACCATTTGCAGAAACGATTTCGTGAGCGCCGAGCCCACGAAGGGTTACAACCGCTCAGAAGCTTTGAACACCGCGTAAAGCCAGACAAGGCAGGCAGATCCTCAAAATCCGAACGCCTCAGCCTTGTCATGCCGATCGACCGTGCCGCGAAAACCAAGGCCAGTGTCTATCGTTTCAAACCCCTAAGCGAAAAAGAGCAAAGGGAATTCTCGCAACGAGAAAAAGAGGTGCGCACCTATCGAAGGAAACGTCAGCGTCGAGAGACCCGACAACAGAATATGCCAAAGAAAAAAACTTCAAGAAAACCAGCGCCGAACAAAGAAAAATTTTCAAGATCCCCGATTATGGACAGATCAAACGAAAAAGCAAATCGAAAAAAAGTCCCGCCCGCTCGGTACAAGTCACCGAAACCGAACCCCGATGTTGAATCCCTGCAGAGAAGAGATGATTTATCGCGCTCGTGGAACAAGTCTCAGAACTCGGAGGGCAGAGCGCAGAAGTTAAAGGTCAGAGGATGGCGATCAATGGACAGTGCCAGAGAAATTAGGAACAAAGGAGGACGGTCGGAGAGCCGCAATCAGAAGTCTAATGACAGGCAACAGAGATGGAATGCCGGACGGCCGAGGTTGAATGAAAGATAAGGGTCTAAGTGAAAGGGGATTTTTTATTAAAAAAAAGGCGCGAGAAAGAAATGGGCTTTAATTTTTCCGAGTCATCGATGTCCTGGCATTTTTTACCGTTAGACTTAGGTCATCGATGTCTTGGCATTTGACACTTAGTACATAAAAGGGATGAACTTAGGAGAACGTGTGGAACTGAAGTGATAATCAGCCCCATTTCTTTCCAAGTTCGTCAAGACCTGCTTTTCCAAGATCCTCTGGAGACATTGCAACTCTGAACTCGCAATCTGCGTTGAAGTATAAGAAAAAAGGTTCAGAAAAAGATGGAATGTCCCAAGGTTTATTCACATCTATGATGGCTACAGCGCCTCGAGTGCCACCCTGCTCCGTAAAATAAATGGATTCCGGTTTCAAATCGTCCAAAATCCTCTGAATGATCTCACCGGCTCTTCCTTCTTTTACAAGGGTGTTGAACGGTTCGTGAGGAATTCTAACATTCATCAGCATTCTCATTTTGTATCCTCCTTTTATCATTTGAAAACGAAAAGATATTCAGACCCATTAATTGTTCTTAAAGAAACATAAATATAAAATTATACAAGTCAAGAAGAAATATGCTACAATGTGGCAGGATTGATTGGAAGACAAAGGCATGCTCTGAATGAAAATATTTCGCCAGAGCAGCAACTCAAGGTTGATCAATTCCGACTATATATGTCGTAACATCAACAAAAAATCAATAAAGGCAAACCCGGAGAAATGAATTTGCCCAATTGAAAAACGAAATCACAAGAATTTTATGAACGTAATATGCACAATTTGTTCGTCTGGGATATATCTCTGTTTAATTTAGATATCGGTGTTTAAAATTTCTTCTAAATTCGCCTTGCTCATAGGCTTTTGATAAATCCCATTGAAACCCGCATCCTCTAATTCATTCTTGTCAAAATTATAAATATAGCCGGACAATGCATATATCTTTAAATCAGGATTAAAGTTTTTCACCCTGCGGCAAAAGTTCAAACCATCTAACCAGGGCATTTTCAGATCGGTAATAATCAATGAAAAGTGTTCTCCATATCTCAAGATATACTCAGCCTCTTCTGCACTATCAACCGTAACGGTCATATGACCAAGTTTCCCCAACAATTTTTTCATTAATTTCAGTTGGCTTAAATTGTCGTCAACAACAAGAATCTTTTTAGTGCCCATATCAACAATCCACCAGAGAGTTTAATGCCAATATCGATATTTTTAAAAACTAAGAACCATCAAAGATCGAATAGTTTATAAATCGGTTCGATTTACGGATACCAACGAATTTTTATTCGGAAAATTAGATCGTTTTGTTATGTCTGAAAATTTTAAAGTCGTGTAACTTAAATCTTGAAGATTATACAGGAGGGTCGCGGGGGAAAAATTTACATGTCAAATTACGAGGCGTGAATACTTTTTTAGCTATTATAATTGTAGTAATAAATCGGGAACTTAAAAAGACTTGATATATATCACCAGTTGAAAAACCTGAATGATCATCAACAGTATCAAAAATAAGAGAATCATCTTGAAAGATCCTATTTTCACGATGATGATAATTAACAGAAAGAATAAAAACAAGAAAGATAAAGACAATAAAAATAGATGACCGTTTCAATTTTAATAAATTTCTCATTTAAAAAGGAGGTAACTAATATTTTATAAATTCTCTTAATCTTTAACAGGAAATAGATTTACAACAGACGACCGATTTCAAGCGGGAGTATAATTAAATTTGCTATATTAAAATCATAATAATAGCAATAAAAAAATTAGAACATCTCCAAAAGAGTTGGTGATTTTAAAAGAATATAAGGATCGGGGGTCGGCAGTCAGGGGCAAGAGCCAGGGGTCAGGGGTCAGGAATCAGGGATCAGGGTAAAATGAAAAATCGCCGATAAATTTTGCTTTTGCCGTTTTGATTATCCTGGCTTTCGTGCCCTAAGACTTATTCCTATTGATTCAACCGGGCTCCGC
The DNA here is from genome assembly GCA_963731025.1 of uncultured delta proteobacterium. Classification (GTDB taxonomy): domain Bacteria; phylum Desulfobacterota; class Desulfobacteria; order Desulfobacterales; family UBA11574; genus UBA11574. The sequence goes on from CAVSVL010000011.1 coordinate 172,389, forward strand.
TCGTTCCAAAACCACAGCTCCTATACTTTGATGTTTTGATTATTATGAAAAATGTTCTCAGGGTCATACTTCTTTTTGATCTGTTGCAGTCGATCATAGTTCACACCGTAAGCCGCCGCCACCCGGTTGCCTTCGTCTTCGGTCATAAAGTTCACATAGGCGCCGGCTGATGCGTAGGGCGCAGACGCTTCAAAAAACGCTCGTGCCCATGCAATACACGTCTCATCTTGAGCTGCCTCATCCCAGCGTCCGTGAACGTTCAGGACAAACTTTGCATCCCGATGACCATATGCCATGGCATCCGATGGAACGCGATTGGCTGCGCCTTCAATGAGTCCGATGAATATCTCACAGTGTGGTGAAGGCAACTTGCCCGCAAATTCGATAATCGAATCCAGCGCGCCATCACTGAGTTTTGTGAAATTATGGGATTTCCAGTAGTTTCTTGCACCAGGCGTGAGCAATGGGTCAAAGGCCTGCTGCCACTGTGCGTATGGCTGGGCCCCAATGTGTTCACCATAAGCGGTCTCCGAAACTGCGCAAAGGATCGATCAGCTTCTCACCTTCTGCGATATCGCCGGCATAGAAGATGGCCAGCACAACAACTTCTTTGCCGTGAACATCCTCGGGAAGAAAAGGCAGTGGCGGGGCCTTGCGAAGGACGACCCAAATATTGAGCTCCTCAGGTGCTGTTTTTACAAATTCACGATACTTTTCGAGCACTTGCTTGGCCTGGTCGATGGGGAAAACAAGCAATCCAGCCAATATCTCAGGTCCGACAGGATAGAGCGAAAATTCGAACCGAGTGACCACACCGAAATTGCCGCCACCGCCTCGAATCGCCCAAAATAGATCCGTGTTTTCATTTTCCGAAACTTGTATCTTCCTTCCATCCGCCGTTACCATTTCCGCGGAGACAAGATTATCGATGGTCATACCGTATTTACGCGTCAGCCATCCAAGACCGCCACCCAGTGTCAGTCCGGCAATACCGGTGATTGAATTAATGCCCACAGGTGTCGCCAGTCCATGGGCTTGTACTGCTTTATCAAAATCACCGAGTGTGGCACCAGGTTCCACATAGGCACGCCTTTTTGGTGCATCGACGCTTACGCCTTTCATATTGGAAAAATCGATCAACACGCCGTTATCGCACAAAGCACTCCCGGCGATGTTGTGCCCACCACCTCTGATAGAAATCTCTAATCCGTTTTCACGGGCATAAGAGATGGCATGCAAAACGTCATCAGCTTCTGCGCATTGTACGATGACAGCCGGCCGACGATCAATCATAGCATTCCATATCTTCCGAACTTCGTCATAATTCGGATCATCTGGAAGCACTATTTGACCTTTGACATTGTTTTTGAGCGTCTCGATTTTTTCATTCGATTGTATTTTCATGGTATTCATCCTTTCATTTGTAAAAACTGAAAAAAACCTATGTCTGATATATTTGCTTTAACAGGGGAAAATTATCATGAACTATCCGTAATAACAGTTTTTTAAACATATGTATAAATACGACAAAGTCAACAATAAAATATCACAATGTAGTATATTTCGGGGGGATAAATATACCGTTAATGAGCCGTGCAATAGTGGAGAGCCTGCGTTTTATGCGGGACAATTGCGCAGTGATAAACATACAATCATTTAGCTGATAGGCAGCTGATAAAGTTCGACGGTCGGTTTGGGTTTAATTGGAGATAACCAGATTTCCGTTGCTGAAATCGATGTCAATTTCGTTGGCGAATAAATCTTTTATGTATTCATGCTCGGAAGGATGAGAATATGCCAAAATTTTTGCCAGCAGCGGACCATTATGACCTAATACGACGGCTATCATGCATTCATCATGCAGCGCATTTCGGTATTGCGGTCCTAAAACCAGTTTTTGTCTTTTTTGTCTTTTTCCGACAGCCTGTTTCCATGATTTATAGTCAGACCATCCGTTGTCGATATAAGCTCCCATTTATTAATCCTCAGTGGTATAAATATAAACAGACCAAGAGATTATGCCGTGTCATTTATAAACGCCATGTTTAATCCTAATAACGGCACAGGCAACCCAAAGCCTTTAATGATATATCGGAATTTTACGGAAATTCTTTAACCTTAATTGAGCGTAAACAAGGGACACCCTCGACTTTCGCTCAATTAGGTTTTCATAAAAGGATGGAAAAAATTAGGAGGTTATACTTTATTACTGACGACCAGGCGGGCAAAATGTTCAAAAGAACGGTCGCAAGTTCGTTCTGCATCATTTGGAAAATAACACGCCGGAAGTTCACGGGATCTTAGATGATGTTGGATTTCATATTAATTTAAATATATTAATTAGTACAGAATATCAGGAATGATGCACAGAGTCCATTAAAAACATGTCTGAATCTTGCACAGACCGTCTTGAAATGATAGAGATAATGACTTAGTGCTCTGATTCGCAAATAAGGTGATGTTTTTTATAAAATCGTCACATTGAATAGGGTCATGTATCATGAAAGTAATTGAGGGGTCGGGGAGTTTTTCTCTAAAATCCTTGAATATAGCGGAATGGATGATCTTTTTTTGAATCGGATGCTGTCTGAGTGGTTTAGGGATCGTTAGAAAAAACAGGCGCACACATAAATCGTATCTTTAGAAGAATATTAAAATAATGCAGAGAACCTATTGATATTTCAAAGATAGTTTCCTGTTTTTTTCTAACGATCCCTTGCCGCGAGTTTTATCCGCCTCTGGCGTGATCATGCGGTTTAAAAAAAGATTATCCATGTAGCGGTTGTTTAGAAAAACTCCCCGACTTCTCAAGTAATTAAAGTCTGAAATGAGCTAACATTAATGACCAACGAAATAAAAACACCCATTGCCGTGGTCGGGATGGCCGGGTTGTTTCCTGGTGCCTCGGACCTCGACACCTTCTGGGAAAACATCGTTAATAAAAAGGACACCACCAGCGAGGTGCCCCCTGGCCGATGGATTGCCGGACCGGATGATATGGTCCATCCACATCCCATGCCGGACAAAGCCTTTTCAAAGCGGGCCTGCCTGATTCAGGATTTTAAATTCGAACAAAAGGGGCTTGATCTCGACAAAGATCTGTTAAACGCACTGGGCCCTTTGCACCAGATGGCCCTTCACACCGGGCGGGATGCTTTATTTAGCTGTAACACCTCATCTGTGGACAAAAACAACATTGGGGTGGTGCTGGCCGCCATCGCGCTCCCCACGGACTCGTCGTCATCCATTACCCGAAAAATCCTCGGGATATCTTTTAAAGAAAAGCTGTTCGGTGAGCTTTTAACGAATCGTCAGCGAGCACTTTCAAAAAAAGACTGCCTGGCTGCCAGGGTCACCAGTCTTCCGGCAGCTTTGCTGGCCCAAGCCCTGGGCCTGGGCGGCGGAACCATGACCCTGGATGCAGCCTGCGCATCATCCTTGTATGCCGTTAAACTGGCCTGTGACGAACTCTTATCTTACAGGGCCGATGCCATGCTGGCCGGCGGAATTTCAAGACCCGAATGCCTCTACACCCAGGTGGGATTCAGCCAGCTCCGCGCGTTGTCCCCTTCCGGCCGCTGCGCTCCCTTTGACGAAACCGCGAACGGCCTCGTGGTGGGAGAGGGTACAGGCATTCTGGTGTTGAAACGTCTGGATGATGCCCTGCGGGATCAGGATACCATTCATGCCGTCATCAAAGGCATCGGACTTTCCAATGACATGCGAGGCAATCTTCTGGCCCCGGACAGTGAAGGCCAGGTTCGTGCCATGAAAAGTGCTTATGACGCTGCGGGCTGGTCTCCTGTCGATGTGGATCTCATTGAATGCCACGGCACGGGCACACCCATAGGCGACGTTGTGGAACTTCAAAGTTTGAGAAATCTCTGGGGCGACACCGGCGGGTCAACAGGCCAATGCCCTATCGGATCTATCAAATCCATGATCGGCCACCTTTTGACCGGTGCCGGGGCTGCAAGCATGATCAAAATCCTTCTGGCTTTAAAACATAAAACATTGCCGCCATCGCTTAATTTCAACCACGCTGCCGACAACAGCCCCCTTCTCAACAGCCCGTTCCGGGTGCAAACCGAACCTGAACCCTGGATGAGAAGAGATGATAAGACACCCCGCCGCGCTGCGGTGAGCGCATTCGGGTTCGGCGGAATCAACAGCCATTTGCTATTTGAAGAGTATGATCCTGAAATTGAAGATTCCCGTATAGAAATCAACCATCGTCCATCACCTATCACCCATCACCCATCATCCATCACCCATTGTCCCATCGCCATCATCGGCATGGCTGCTGCCTTCGGCCCTCTGACATCTTTAAGGGCTTTTCAGGAAACGGTGCTAAGAGGAGAATCCATCATCGCCAAAAGACCCGAAGGCCGTTGGAACGGATGTGACGCTATGGCCGACATTTATCTGGATAACAGGGCAGCCTGGGGCGGATTCATGGATGAGCTTTCCATCGATCTTGAAGGATTTCGCATCCCGCCCAATGAAATTCCGGATATCCTCATCCAGCATTTGTTGATGCTGAAAGTTTCCATGGATGCCATGAAAGATGCCGGGCTCCCCTTAAGACAGGAGCGGCCCCGCATGGGCACTTTCATCGGCATGGATTTTGATTTTGAAGCCACGGATTTTCACCTCCGGTGGAACCTTATCAACCAGGTTCGAGAGTGGCAAAAACAAGGCCGCCTGAATTTAGACCCCGCTAACCCGGAAGAAACCGCCCAATATCTGGCATCGTTGCAGGATGCCTTTCGTCCGCCGCTCACAAACACACGAACCCTTGGGGCACTTGGCGGCATCATCGCCAGCAGGATCGCCAGAGAATTTCGATTCGGGGGACCGAGCTACGTGGTGTCCAATGACGCAGCCTCAGGGCTTAAAGCCCTTGAAATCGGCGTGCGATCGTTACAGCAACATGAAATTGATTCGGTTCTTGTTGGGGCTGTGGATCTTTTTGGCGATGTCCGCAGTGTTATTGTATCGAACCAAATACGCCCCTTTACCCAAAAGCATGACATCCACCCTTTTGATGCATCCGCTGATGGAAGCCTTCCCGGTGAAGGTGCGGCCGCCGTTGTGCTCAAAAGGCTGGACCAGGCCATAGCAGACGGTGACAGAATCTATTGTGTCATCAAAGGCATGGGAAAGGCCGGCGGAAGCAGCGCAAAAAACGATTCGCCGTCAAAGGACGCTGTTGTTCTGTCTTTGAAGCGATCCTTTCAGGACGCCGGGATATCCTCGTCTACCGTCAGTTTTGTGGAAACCCACGGCAGTGGCAACCCCATTGAAGACCAAATAGAATCAGATGCGTTGATAGAGGTGTTTAACGGGCAACAACCGTTCTGTGCCATTGGCTCCGTAAAGCCGAACATCGGACACACCGGGGCGGCCGCGGGGCTGGCATCTATCGTCAAAACCAGTCTCTGTTTGTACCAGGAAATCATTCCGCCGTTGACGAATTTTGCATCCCCTCTGTCTTCTCTCTGGCAACACAGTCCGTTTTACATGCCCGCCTTTTCCCAATACTGGTCAAGGGACAGAAAAGACGGTCCGCGCAGGGCATGTATCGGTTCCATGACGTTAGACGGCAACTGCATGCACGCCATCCTCGAAGGCTTTGAACACGACGCCCTTGACCAGGGTTCTGAAAAGATCATTCTGGAAAGAAAACGCCCTTTAGGATTTATGAAACCAGGGCTTTTTGTGGTCGAAGGCAGCAGCGAAAATGAACTTATAGAAGGTCTTTCTCTGCTCAAACGTCATATGACACATTCACAGGATACAGCGGCCCGGTCAATGGAACCTTTGGCCCGATCCTGGTTTCGCAAAAACAGGTTGGTTCAAGACAAAAAATTGGCGGTATCCATTGTTGCCGGAAACCCGGTGCAGCTTGAAACGTTTATCGATGATGCCAAAGAAGCAATTTTTATGCAAACCCCGAGACACATGAACGGTGCGGTCGGAGTGGGTTATTCTACGTCACCCCTGGGTGCAACCGATGACATCGCATTCGTTTTTCCGGGCTCCGGAAATCACTATGTGGGCATGGGCAGGGGCATTGGCGTGCTCTGGCCGGAAATTCTTCGAAACATGGATGCCGACACCCTTCGGTTAAAGACCCAGCTTATTCCCGAATGTTATGTGCCCTGGAGAACCTCATGGGAAACAGGATGGGAAATAAAGGCCCTTAAAAAAATCGTTTCAGATCCGTTGAATATGATATTCGGCCAGGTGGTTCACGGCTCAATGATGACCCGTCTTGCCAAACAATTCAAGATCAAGCCGGATGCGGTTCTCGGATACAGCCTGGGAGAATCCGCAGGACTTTTCGCCACGGGTGTATGGCCGGACCGCGGGCAAATGCTAAAACGCATGCTTAACACCGACCTGTTTCACACCGAGCTGGCCGGTCCGTGCAATGCCGCCCGAACGGCCTGGAACATACCGGCTGATGAAGATATGAACTGGTGTGTCGCTGTTGTCAACCGCCCGGCAGACAAAGTTCGCAAGAAAATCGACAAACAGCCTTTTGTAAGGCTTCTTATCATCAACACCCCGGAGCAATGTGTCATCGGCGGCAGAAAACCTCAGGTCGAGGCCATCATTCAAAAACTGGGATGTGAGGCAATCTTTTTGGACGGTGTGGTCACGGTTCATTGTGACGCCGCAGCCCCTGTTGCCGAAGACTACAAGAATCTTCATTTGTTCGAAACCACGCCGCCTGAAGATATTCGATTTTACAGTTGTGCGTTGGGACGTTCGTACCTACCGGACCGCGAGAAAGCAGCAAATTCAATTTTAGAACAAGCCCTATCAGGGTTCAATTTCACGACCTTGATCGAGCAGGCCTATGCTGACGGCGTCCGAATCTTTCTTGAAATGGGTCCGCACGCCTCCTGCACGGGAATGATCAAAACAATCCTTAAAGAAAAGCCCCATCTGGCCTTTTCAGCGTGTTCCCGGGGTGAAGACGACGCACTGACCATGCTTAAATTTTTGGGAACACTGGCAACCCATAGGATTCCCGTCGACCTTGACCCTCTTTACGGCACCCATGCATTTGCCCCGGCTGTCCATGAGGTCCACGCCCGGCAACCCGAGCGTCTGATGAAACTGCCCGTGGGCCAAAAAATACCCTCTCCTTTTCTGCCGAAAACAGCGGTCGAAAAGCAGAGTCCGGAGGCTAAGCCTGCAGCTGTTGGAGGTTTAAGGTTGGGGGTTGGAGGATGGACGAAGGAAGATGGACGAGGGAAGATGGATGAAAAGCCGATGCGTCCAGTCGTCCCTCATCCTAGCGAAGCGGTCCTCCAACCTAACGCCGCCGGTCCGAAGGATTCCGGATTCCTGCGGAAAGGCGATAGTCAGAAATCAGAAGAGTACATCCAATACCAGAACATCATGAACACCCTGACCGAAACCACCCGGGCCACAGCCGATGCCCATCAGGCGTTTCTGGAGTTTTCAAATACGCTCACCCAAAGTTTTGAAAAAACTTTTGACACACAAACAAAACTTCTCGAGACCCTGTTGGCGGATGACCCTTTGCAAAATCAAGATGGCCTGGCAGGACCCACACAAAGAAAAACCACACCACACCCCATTGAACCGGTCTTTGACCGGGACATGTGCATGGAGTTCGCCGTGGGCTCCGTTGCAAAGGTGCTGGGTCCTGAGTTTGCCGTGGTGGACACCCACAACGTCAGGGTTCGCCTGCCGGATGAGCCCCTGATGCTGGTGGACCGAATTCTATCCGTTCAAGGCGAGAAAAGATCCATGGGCGCCGGTCGGGTGGTGACAGAGCATGATGTTCTTTTGGATGCCTGGTATCTCGACGGCGGCCGGGCGCCGGTATGCATCTCGGTTGAAGCTGGCCAGGCAGATCTTTTTTTATGTTCTTATCTGGGCATCGATCATGCGGTAAAGGGAAAGCGAAGCTACCGACTTTTGGATGCCAGGGTCAAATTCCATCGGGGCCTTCCACAACCAGGCGACGTGATTCGTTATGAGATCGAAATCGATCATTTTTCCCGTCAGGGAGACACCTATCTTTTCTTCTTCAGTTTCGAAGGGTATATCGGAGATTCTCACCTGATCAGTATGACCGACGGATGCGCGGGTTTCTTTACAGAAGAAGAGGTGCGAAACTCAGGCGGAATCATTCTGACCGAAGAAGACACCCAACGCCTGCCAGGTCGAAAACCCTCGGATTGGAAAAATCTGGTCCCCCTTAAGACGGAAAGTTATGATGATGCAGCCCTTAAATTCTTAAGACAGGGTGATCTTGCCAGATGCTTTGGGCCCGACTTTATGGGCATCCAACTTGCCGAATCGCTCCGGTTGCCGGGCGGCCGGATGAAACTGATCCACCGGATTCTGAAACTCGATCCCAAGGGCGGACGATACGGGCTCGGCCGAATCCGGGCTGAAGCGGACATCTGTCCCGACGACTGGTTTCTGACCTGCCATTTTATGGATGACATGGTCATGCCCGGAACACTGATGTATGAATGCTGTGCCCACACACTCAGGGTTTTTATTCAGCGCATGGGATGGGTGACGGCAAAACCCAATGTCTGCTATGAACCGGTGGTCGGCGTTCAAAGCGTCCTCAAATGCCGGGGGCCCGTAACCCCGGAAACCCGCAATGTTTGGTACGACATTGAAATAAAAGAAATCGGTTATACACCGGAACCGTATGTCATTGCCGATGCCCTGATGCTTGCCGACGGGCATCGTATCGTGTCGTTCAGAGACATGTCCATGAAGATGACCGGCATCACCCGGGATGACATTGAATCGCTCTGGAAAAGGACAGGGATCGGGGGTCAGGGATCGGGGATCAGGGGTCAGGGGTCGAAGGCAGAACCTGCGGTTGTTGGAGGTTTAAAGTCGGGGGTCGGAGGCAAAAAACATCCTCAAACCTCTGGTGAAGCGAGCCTCAAACCTGACGCCGGCGCAGACGATCGTCGGAAAACGCCCCTTTACGACAGGGATAAGATACTTTCCTTTGCAGTTGGAAAGCCTTCCGAAGCATTTGGCGAACCTTACAAGATGTTTGACAACAACCGTGTCATCGCCCGACTTCCCGGACCGCCCTATTCCTTTTTGGACAGGATTGTTGCCGTTGAACCCAACGCATGGATTTTAAAGCCGGATGGATGGATCGAAGCCGAATACGACTTGTCGCCAGATGCATGGTACTTTAAAGCGGACCGTTCATCGTCCATGCCCTTTGGTGTTTTGCTGGAAGCAGCCCTTCAGCCGTGCGGATGGCTGGCAGCTTATATGGGGTCTGCCCTTAAAAGCGAAAATGATTTAAAATTCAGAAATCTTGGGGGAAATGCCGTGCTGCATCGCATGGTTTTTCCACAGGAAAAAACATTGACCATGCGCGCCCGGATGACCAAAGTATCTGAAGCTGCTGAAATGATTATCGAGCATTTTGACTTTATGGTCTTACAAGATACTGAAACGATCTACTCAGGGGATACCTACTTTGGATTCTTCACAAAACAGACCCTGAACCAGCAGGTCGGCATCCGGAATGCTGAAAAAACAGCATACACCCCCTCGACCGATGAACTTCAGCGCAGCCGGTCTTTAATTTTTAACGATGCAGCGCCGCTTTTCCCCGAAGATCCGGACGTGGATCTCGCGTCTTCTCTGGCCATGCCGGCAAAAGCCCTTCGCATGATTGACAGGATCGACGCCTATGTTCCAAACGGCGGTCCCCAGGGTCTCGGTTATATCCGGGGGGTTAAAGAGGTCGATCCTGACGAATGGTTTTTCAAAGCGCATTTTTTTCAAGACCCTGTTTGTCCGGGATCTTTAGGAATAGAATCGTTTCTGCAACTCATTAAGTTTGCGGCCATGAATCAATGGCCGCATCTTGAAAAAACCCATCGATATGAATGGATCATGGACGAACCTCATTCCTGGTCCTATCGGGGACAGATCGTTCCTGAAAATAAAACCATTGAAGTTGACGCCGTGATCACCAAAATGGTTGACACTCCCGCGCCGACCCTGTACGCAAATGGTTTTTTAAAAGTGGACGGACTCTATATTTATCAAATGGAGAACTTTGGCTTGAGACTAATCCCTGTTTGACTTGGACAGGATTAACAGAATATCCAGAAAATTAGCTTGGGTGCTTCGCCCCAATTGGAATAATGGAGTAATAGAATAATGGGTTTGAAAGAACTTTTGATAATTTAAGTCGTTTATTTCCACTTTTATACCCAATATTCCAGCATTCCATTCGTCCATTTTTCTTTCAAGTTAGGTTAAAATAAAAAGTTAAACAAACAAAGATTTAACGAAACCTTTACCATGCTATATTCAAATGTGTATATCGATTCCTTCGGATATGAATTGGCCCCTAATGTGGTGACCTCCGATGATATTGAACGCCGCCTTGAACCGGTGTATGAGGCACTTCATTTTCAGAAGGGCCAGCTTGAGGCTCTCACCGGAATTCGGGAACGCAGATTCTGGGACCCGGGCTACGCCATGCATGAAGGGGCCGTAAAAGCCGGGCAAAAAGCCATGGATGCTTCTTCGGTTTCTCCTGAGCATATCGGAATGCTGATTTACGGGGGGGTTTGCAGGGACAACCTGGAACCCGCAACCGCCTGTGCCGTATCCAACGGCCTTGGATTGGGTTCCAATACTCAGATTTATGACGTTTCAAATGCCTGTCTGGGGGTACTAAACGGGATGATTCAGGTGGCAAATGCCATAGAACTGGGCCAGATCAGAGCAGGTCTTGTGGTATCCTGTGAATCTGCCAGACAAATTGTCGATTTTACCATTGATCGTCTTCTTGAAACAAAAGACATGGATCATTTCAAAAAAACCATCGCCACACTCACCGGCGGCTCAGGGGCAGTGGCCGTATTATTAACGGAGGCATCCTTATCCGATACCGGCCATCAGCTTCTGGGCGGTGCCATCAGATCTGCCACCGCGCATCACCAACTGTGTCGCTGGGGACCGGATACCGGAATTCCGGCCAGCGGCCTTCATGTCATGCAGACAGATTCCGTGGGAGTTTTGCAGAACGGCGTTGCCCTTGGCATCGAAACATACACGGTATTCAAGAAAGAACTCTTATGGCCGAAGGATAAACCGGACAAGGTCATTTGTCATCAGGTCGGGGCGACCCATCAAAAAAATATCCTCGAATCCATCGGGATTCCAAAGGAAAAAGACTTTACGACGTTCAAGTTTCTGGGAAACATCGGTACGGTGTCTCTTCCCATCACGGCGGCCATCGCAAAAGAACGGGAGTTTTTGGTTAAAAACGATCTGGTGGGTTTTTTCGGCATCGGCAGCGGCCTGAACTGTCTAATGCTGGGGGTAAGGTGGTGACCTTAAAGGATTCAAGGGGTCGATTCAAAGATTCGAGTGAAATATTTAACAATTCATAACGGTTAAGTTTTTTGAAACAAATCGATTTCAAAAGAGCTTCAGATATGATTAAATTTTTGAATGGAAGCTGTCTGAGTGAATTAGGGATCGTTTTGAAATAACCATAGCGGATTTAACGTTATTGATGAAACCTTCTGCTAAAGCTGAGACCTTTATTAATAGTCCGGTCAGGTTCTTTCATTACGAGCCCTTATTCATGAGTTCTTTCAGCAAAAATTTAATTATATCTGAAGCGGCAATGTTTCCAAAAGGCAAAAGTGTTACGATAAATGAAAGGAGGGCGTTTTGAAAAAAACAGCATTTCTTTTCCCTGGTCAAGGTTCACAGGCCGTTGGTATGGGGCTTGATTTTTATCAGGAATATGATGTTGTGAGGGAACTTTTTGATATGGCAGAGGAAATTTCCAAAATAAATATCTCAAAACTCTGCTTTAAGGGTCCCATGGAAGATCTCACCCAAACCGTCAATCTCCAGCCGGCAGTCACTGCGGTGAATCTGGCATGTCTCACTGTCATCGAAAAAGAAGGCATCACACCGGATATCTGTGCGGGTCACAGCCTCGGTGAATACAGCGCCATATGTGCATCAGATATTATCTCCCGGGAAGACACCTTCAGATTGGTCTTTAAACGGGGTGAACTCATGCACCGGGAGGCTGAAAAAAACAAAGGCGCCATGCATGCAATTATCGGGCTCTCCATAGATAGGGTCGAAGAAATCGTTTCAGAGGTAAAGACAGAGGGTGTTGTAGCGGTTGCAAATCACAATGCTGAAAAGCAGATTGTCATCACCGGCGCCCCTGATCCTGTTAAAAAGGCCTCATCCATCGCATCGTCCCATGGCGCGAGAGCTATACCGCTTAAAGTCAGCGGAGCGTGGCACAGCCAGTTGATACAGGGTGCTCAGGATGAATTCAAAAACTTTATCGAGTCAATACCTTTCAATACGCCCCAACGGCCCACAATATTCAATGTCACGGCGGATTTTGAAAAAAAACCCGATGACATTAAATCGATCATGGCCCGCCAGCTTTGCAGCCCGGTTAAGTGGTACGACTCCATGTGCAAGCTCATGGCTGAAAACATTGAAATCTTTGTAGAGGTAGGACCCGGGAAGGTCCTTACCGGACTTTTGAAAAAAATTCTGCCCAAAGATTATCCATGTCAGATATTTAATGTCAACGACATGAAGACACTGGAACAATTTATTAAAGAAATGTAGATTATTCAATAAGATAAATTCATTATTTTAAAAAATAGTGAAAAAAAACAAATTTATGCTTTACATAATATTTTCCCTAATGTATTCTACCCAATTACCAAAAAATACATTGTCTTTTTGTTCAAAGGTTACATTATGAAAAAGAAAGATGTTGATTATTTTAAAGAATTTTTAAAAGACCGACTCGAAGAACTGTTAAGCCATGCAGATAACACGGTTTCAGGAATGACAGCACCCAAGGAAAATTTCCCGGACCCGACCGATCGAGCTTCCCTTGAAGCAGACCGTAATTTCATGCTTCGTATCAGGGATAGAGAAAACAAACTTATCAAAAAGATTAAAAAGGCATTGGATCGGATTGAAAACGGCACCTTTGGAATTTGTGAAAAGTGCGGTGAAGATATTTCTGTCAAGCGGCTTAAAGCCAGACCGGTTACGACGCATTGCATTGATTGTAAAACCAAGGAAGAGGCTTTCGAAAAAGCCCTTGGATTATAAATAAGCATGTGAGAATCGATCTTCATATCCATTCAACTGCATCAGACGGGACGCTTTCGCCGTTAGAAATTCTTTCCCTGGCTCAAGACCTTAACCTCGCGGCGATTTCGATAACAGATCACGATACACTGGACGGTTCTAAGGACGCCCTTTCATTTGGAATTCCCCCTTCAGTTAAATTTTTAACCGGTGTTGAAATCAGTTCCGAACCTCCGCCATCTTTTTCATGTGCCGGAAGTTTCCATATTTTAGGCTATGCCGTGGCTGTGGATCATCCTGACCTTAATCATGCACTTTCAATGTTGAGAGACTCAAGAAAGCGTCGAAACCCCCAAATTCTTGAACTGCTTTCTCGCCTGGGAATTGAAATTGCATTGGACGAGGTCCGGAATTTGGCTGGAGACAGTCAACTGGGAAGACCTCACATTGCCCAATTTATGGTTAAAAAAGGCTATGTTCCGTCAATTGATGCGGCATTTGACGAATATCTGGGAAGCGGCAAACCAGCCTATGTTGATCGATTTCGTTTTGAATGTGAAAAAACCATAAAAGCCATATTGAACGCAGGAGGCATTCCTGTTCTGGCGCATCCGCTTCTTTTGGGCATTAAAGAAAATGACATTTTCGAAGATCTGATTGCCGTGTTGACAGAAATGGGTTTGAGAGGAATCGAGGTCTATTATCCGGAACACACGAAGAATCTTATTGCATATTACTCCCGGCTCGCCAGTCAGTTTAACCTATTGATTACCGGCGGCACGGATTTTCACGGGGATATAAAACCCGAAATAAAAATGGGGGTCGGCAAAGGCGATTTCCTAGTCCCTTATGAATTGTACGAAAAACTCATTTCGAGTTTATAAACAGGAATCACCATGGCATCACCGGATCTTTCTGAATTACAGCAAACACTTTGCTATAAATTTAAACATATCGATATTCTTGTTGAATCCCTCAGACACAGTTCCTTTGTAAACGAGAACCTCGAACTGGACATTCAGAATAATGAGCGGCTTGAATTTTTAGGGGATGCGGTTTTAAATCTTATTGTTGGACACGTGCTCATGGATCGGTATCCTGATTTAAAAGAAGGTGATTTGTCCAAAATGCGGGCCAACTTGGTCAACGAGTCGCAGCTGGCTTCCATTGCCCGACAAATGAACCTTGGTTCGTATTTACAGCTCGGCAAGGGTGAGATTCAGACAGAAGGATGGGATAAACAGTCGATCCTGGCAGATGCCTTTGAAGCGGTGATAGCAGCCGTTTATCTGGATGGCGGTTTTGATGCGGCATTTAGAATTATTGATGGCCATTTCTCTTTTTTACTCGACGCCGTTGTCACGTCGACAACGAATCATGATTATAAAAGCCGGGTTCAAGAGCTTGTCCAGATGAAACAGCAACAAATGCCGGTTTACACCGTTATTCATGAAAGCGGACCGGATCATGACAAAACCTTTCGTGTACGTCTGACAGTTGCAAAAATTCAAGCCGAAGGTGAAGGAAAAAGCAAGAAGGCTGCCGAACAGGATGCCGCCAGAAAATGGCTTGAACTTTTGAAAGATGATGAATAACCCCGTATCCACCCGCCATCCTTTTATCATTCCTATTTTTTTACCCCATGCCGGGTGTCCGCACCAATGCGTCTTCTGCAATCAAACATCCATTACCGGCGTCGGGCCTAACACTGTTTCTTTCGAAAAAGTGGAACAACAGATCCTTGAATTTCTCGAATATAAGGGGAATGATCGTCGGCCGGTTCAGGTCGCATTTTACGGCGGAAATTTTCTAGGCCTCAAAAAAGATGATATCGAGCGCCTTTTGAATGTCTCAGCAAAATTCGTAAAGAACAAAGAAATTGATGCCATTCGATTTTCAACACGGCCGGATACCATTGATCATGATCGGATTGATATCATAAAAGATTATCCGGTTTCCACCATTGAGATCGGTGCCCAGTCCATGGATGATCGGGTACTGGCCATCGCCAGGCGGGGGCATTCTGCTTTTGATACACAACGGGCGGTAGCACTGTTAAAAGCTCGACACTATCAAATCGGCCTGCAAATGATGGTGGGATTGCCGGAGGAAGATGAGGCCCGTTCCCTATCCACAGCACGCCGAATTGGCGAACTTGAACCTGATTTCGTCAGGATATATCCAACGATTGTCCTTAAAAACAGTTTGTTGGCCAGGTGGTATGAAAATGGAACCTATCGTCCCTGGTCTCTTGATCGATCCATTACTCATGTTAAAACACTTTACCTGTTTTTCAAAAAAAAGAATATTCCCGTGATCCGCATGGGACTTCAGGCTGCGAAAGATCTCGACAGTGGTGCCGCTGTTTTGGCCGGGCCGTATCATCCGGCATTCGGTCATCTGGTCCATTCAAAAATCTTTTTGGATATGGCCACAGAAATCATTAAAGTTGAAAAAATTTCCCGTGATGCTGTCGAATTAAGAGTTCATCCACGCAGCATTTCAAAAATGAGAGGTATGACAAACAATAACGTGGAGACATTGAAAAGAAGATTTCAACTCCAATCCCTCAAAATTGTCCCGGACGCTTCCCTTGCGGAAGACAGTTTATCGATATCTTAGTGCGCTTATTCATAAATACGATAATGACTAAATCAAAAATATAAATTACCGTATTTAAAAACACACCTACTTAGGGTTAGACTATAAGATCAAGGATCTTTTTTGAGGTATATTCCCCTACATCCGCCAGACCGTCGATGGGTAAAAATGAAAGGGCGTTGTTTGAATAAAGGCAGGTAACGGAAGCCGGAAAGTCTTCATCAGCCTCATAGAAGATATAAGAAAGCGCGATTTTCGGAAGCGGGTAAACCATAAATGAAAAATCACCGCCCACATTGGAAGGCGATTCGCAGCCATTCAGCGTTTCAATGATTGGATGGATTGATACCTGGATCTTTTCAACATAAGGGACCAAAATCTGCTGGGTATGGGTGACAAAAGCACCGGCATACGGCATGCTGTTGGGAAGATCTTTGAAGGCTTTCAGCGGCTCCACCAAACATGTTTCAAGGCCTGCGTTCAGCGCATAAAGGGAAATCAGAATCCCGATCACACCGGTCTGCTGAACGCCACCTAAAAAGATACCATCAGATCGAATCTTACAGGTTTCTCCAAAAGCTTCAAACAAAAAAGCATCGTCATTCTCCTGTGCGGGCAACGCATCGGCAAGATCCGACGGGAGATTTTCGTATAGTCTTTTTAGATTATCCTGAACAATTTTAGCGTAGTTATTGCTCATTAAGCCCACCTATTAAATTAGCCTTATCATATGGTCTTGGATATTTGTCATTTTTGGATCTTCTCCCGATTAGTATAGAGAAAGGATTCAAGGGATCGAGTGTTTCTTTTCTAATGCTATTATCAAATTTTACCCTATTCCGAAAGATAATAATTAACCCAAAATTTTCAAAAACCGAATCCGACCTTGATTTCCGATTAGTTTTCAACTATTTTAAAAATAATATAGCCATGCTGCCCGGACACATCGTAAATGCTGGTTTGTTTTTTCGATCCTTTTCCGTGTCCCGCGTAACGATAATGTCTCCTTGAACTCCGGCCTGTGAAACAGATCCGGACTACCAGCAGGAAGTGGATCATGAATAAAAGTAAACCATCCACAACAATAAATTCAAACAATTCTACTTTATCTCCGAATGGAATTGCCCACACCATTAATTTGGCCATCGTCGGCGGCGGCCGAGCCTGTAAATACTTCCTGAATCTTCTCCACATTGAATCCTTCACCTATCTAAAGATCAATATTGTCGGCGTTTGTGATATAAATCCGGATGCTGAAGGTCTTGTTCTGGCCAAAGAGCTGGGAATCTATACCACCGGCAATTTTCAGGATCTTTTTAAAATAAAAGACCTGGACAGCATCATTGAACTGACCGGCAAAAAAGATGTCCTGCTGGAGATCATCCGTCTCAGGCCTACTGAAGTCGGGGTCCTAGAGCATAACATCGGAAGATTGATGCGGAAACTCTTTGAGGTCGATCAGCGTCTAACATCTGCAGAAGAACAGCTGGTCTTTGAGAAAAACTTTTCCGACTTTCTTATCCAGCAAAGCACGGCTGCCATTGTGATTTTAAATACCGATTTTGAAATCGTTGAAACAAATGATCCATACTTGAAAGCCGTGAATAAATCTAAAGAAGACGTCATTGGAAGATACTGTTACGAAACTTCTCACGGCTATGGTGTTCCATGTTCGAGTTCGCGCCCTGATATGAAATGCCCCTTAGTGGAAACTTTGAGAACCGGGAGATCCGCTCATGTTATTCACGAACATCCCGAGCCGGGAGGTCATTTCAAATTTTGTAATTTGGTAACCTACCCTTTAAGGAATCAAAACGGGAAAATTTACCGAATCATTGAAGTTTGGAGAGATATCTCGGAGCAACTGTCATACCGTTGGGATAAGCGGGTTAAAGAATTGAAATCTGACCTTCAAAAACTGGTACAGGAAGACCGCATGATCTCTTTGGGAAAACTGGCTGCCAGTTGTGCACACGAAATCAACAATCCCATTCAAGGGTTATTGACATTCAGCGATTTAATGCAGGATATACTTACCGAAGGCAAGCCAAGTTCCAAAGACCTGGAACAGTTTAGACGGCACCTTTCTTTTATGTCAAAGGAACTAGAGCGTTGCGGTAACATTATTTCCGGTCTTCTTTCGTTTTCCCGTGAAAGTCCCAGGGAATACAAGGAAATAGATCTTAACGAAATCCTTGAGGCCGTCCTTGCCCTGACGGGACATAAAATGAAACTTCGAAATGTCGATCTGACCACCCGCCTATACCCGGGTTTATTAATGATACAGGGTGATGAGCGCGAGCTGCAACAATGCTTTCTCAATCTGATTTTCAATGCCATTGAAGCCATGCCGGGCGGTGGACAATTACGAATAATTTCCACCCTGAAACCCGACAAAAAAAATGTTCGAATAGAGTTCCAGGATACCGGATACGGAATCTCCAAGGAAAACCTTGAACACATTTTTGATCCTTTTTTTACCACAAAGGGAGAAGGAAAAGGAACCGGACTTGGATTATCCATTGCCTATGGCGTCACCAAAAATCATAAAGGAAACATTAAGATAAACAGCAAAGTGGGAGAAGGGAGTTCCTTTATCTTGGAATTTCCCGCGCTGTAACTGTTTACTAGTTTTTTTGTTGCGAATGATGTGTTTTTACCGAATTTACAGTCGATATGTACTGCCTGGATCTTTTATGAAAATTGATGAGTATCTTCATAGAAGTGGTTTCAAAACCTTCAATCAGGTTCAAAGTCAAGGCGGACCGAGGGATTCAAACGCAGGAATATATTTAATATTTCGAGTATTGAATCCCTCGGTCCAACACAGGAATTGGGCCTGAGGGGAGGTTTTGAAACCACTTCTAATGAGAAATTCGAGCGGGTTATATGCGACGGAGGAATAGCATGGATAAAAAAATGAGTATCATGGTCGTGGATGATGAGGCAATCGTCAGGGAATCTCTTTTCCACTGGTTTAAAAAATACGGCCATGTGGTAGAAACCGCTTCATCAGGCATCGAAGCTTTGGAGAAGCTGGAAAAATATCCTTTTCAGCTTCTTTTCGTAGATATCAAGATGCCCGGGATGGACGGCATAGAACTGCTGGAAAAAGTAAAAACAGAATATCCGGATACGCTCGTAATTATTATTACAGCCTACGGATCCATTGAGTCGGCCGTTAGCGCCATGCGAATCGGCGCCACTGACTATCTGTTGAAACCGTTTAAACCGGATCAACTCTCTCTTGTCATGGAACGGATATCCGTTCAAAAGAGACTCGTATCACAATACAACTATCTAAAAGGACATTTAGAGAAAATTACCCGTTTCGATAACATTATCGGACATTCCCCGGAAATGGAGAAAGTGTTCAGCCTCATTCCAGAGGTTGCCCAGAGCGATACGTCTATTTTGCTCGTCGGAGAAACCGGTACCGGCAAAGAGCTGGTTGCAAAAGCCATTCACGCAGAAAGCCTTCGATCCCATCTTCCTTTTATTGCCATAAACTGTGGTGCAATGCCGGAATCTCTTTTAGAGAGCGAACTTTTTGGTCATCAAAAAGGCGTATTCACCGGTGCGACCCGTGCCCGTAAAGGTTTTTTGGAGGTTGTTTCCGGGGGAACCCTCTTTTTAGATGAAATTGGAGAAATAAGCCCCAAAATGCAAATCAATTTATTACGCGTTCTGGAGGAAAAGAAAATAACGAGTATTGGAAGCAGAGAACCTGTAGACGTTGATTTCAGGCTTATCTCGGCCACACGAAGAGATTTGAATAAGGAAGTGGCTGAAGGAACTTTCAGGGAAGATTTTTTTTACCGCATCAATGTCATTATGATCGAAATCCCGCCGCTTAGAAAAAGAAAGGAAGACATCCCTTTGCTGGTTGAACACTTTCTGAAAAAGTACTGCCAGGAAACCACCAAATACGTCGATCATGTCACCCGTGATGCCATGGAGCTTTTAAGACGCTATGAATGGCCGGGAAATGTCAGGGAATTGGAAAATGCCATTGAAAGGGCGGTCGTACTTTCAAAATCCCGCACCCTCGGGGTTGAAGATTTATCTTTCATTCGACCTCCTGATCTAAAGTTTTCTCAAAACTTATCATTGCGTGGAATGGAAATGGCGTATATTCAGCAGATTCTTGAAGAAAACAACTGGAATGTGACCCAATCCGCCAAGATTTTGGAAATCAACCGGGTCACACTTCACAAAATGATAAAACGGTATCGTTTGGAAAGGCCTTAAAGGTTGACCTCAAAGAAAATATCCGTCGGTTTGATGCCCCTGGGAAATATCTCCGAAATCGCCTTACAGGTTATAGCAGACCATATCGCCGGTTGTTTCAAGTTTGCGACCCAAATTCTTCCCCCTATGGAACCACCTGACGTTGCTTTTGATGAAAGAAGGTTGCAGTATAATGCCGGCATCATCATTGAAGTATTTGAGTCCATACACTTTGACAATCATGATAAGATTATCGGTGTTCTCGATAAGGATCTCTTCATCCCTATTTTTACCCATGTCTTCGGCGAAGCCAGACAGGGAGGAACATGCGGATTGGTTTCATTGTTTAGATTAATGAAGAACCCGGACGGTTCCGCCCCGCCAGAATCTCTCATTCATGAACGTGCCGCAAAAGTGGCGCTTCATGAGCTGGGCCATCTTTTAGATCTGCTTCATTGTGAGCATAAAAAGTGTCTCATGCACTTCTCGGGAGGTACTGATGAAGTGGATGAAATGTCCCTTGACCTTTGTGAGTATTGCTCAATTTATCTTCTGGACAAGCTTCGCTGAAGTGTTGAATGGTTAATTGGCTACAGGGGGTGTAGTCATAAGCTACTCCCGTATATCTTATTGAATTTATTTTATTTTTGTATAAATTACACCGTCAACCCTTTCTATGATGTAGCCAAAGTTTTCGCTCTTCCTTTTTTAAAAAAGGCGATTCGAATCCTCTCTTTTTGAAAATTAAATAAAATCGAATAATTCCATCAGGTTATTTTTTTAGCGGAAACTCTTTTCAGCTTTGGCATTCTCATTGCAATTAAATTGAGTGCCTGAGTTATTCAAATTTGAAAGCCATGGCGTTAGATTCGATTCCAAAAGGCTATTGCCGCACCATAAAAGGGAGGCTTTAAATGAAACACAATACATCTCACCGGAAAGAGAAAAAGGTGGATAAACCCAAGAAAAAATTGCGCCAAAAAAATCTCATTAGCCCGGATCAGCCCTTTGATTATGAAGAAGTGGCGGCGGTAACCGGCTCTGAATATATTCAACTTATGAACCGTGACGACATGGTCTTCAACCCTTATGAAAAAGTAAAGAAGAATATTCCGGGTTTTTATTTGCCTGAGGACAAATGTGTCTGGATGAAGGCCGGAGTCATTAATTTGCGGTTCTGTGATTATGACTATGATTGCTACAATTGTCCGTTCGACCAGGCCATGATATCTGCCATGGGCGAAAAAATCACTCCGGATCGAGAAAAAAGGCAAGCATACTGGTTGAGACATGTGAAAGCAAAATATAAAATCGCCGCAACACCGTGTATCCACTTTTTATCAGGACGGATAGAGTCACCTGAAGAATGTCCCGGTGGTTATAAATGCGGTCATTGTACTGTTCATAAACTTTTGGATAAAAAAAACGAGACAAAAGCCTCTGAAAGGTCGGCATACAAAAACGTATCCGGATATCGAATGGTTGAGGATTACTATTATCATTTCGGACATTCATGGGTACACATTGAAGATGATGGACCTACGAAAGTTGGCGCAGACGATTTTACATCCAAGCTTTTAGGGGCGGCGGATGCCATAAATATTCCTCCGGTAGGCGTATTTTTGAGACAAGGAGAAATCGGGTGCGTGTTGACCTGCCATGACAAAAAAGCCCCCATGCAATCTCCGGTGTCAGGAACCGTTTGCGCTATAAATGATAAAGTTTTAAAGCAGCCGGCCGTCGCACACGACGAGCCATACCATGACGGCTGGTTATTTATGCTGGACGCTGTAAACATCAAGTCTGAACTGGAAAGCCTCTATTCCGGCAAGGAGTGTTTTCAGTGGATGGAAAAGGAAAGTCAACATCTTCTTGAACTTATAGGGCCCGGCTACAAGCAACTGGCGGCCACAGGTGGTGAACCGGTTGACGACATTTTTGGACATTTTCCAGAAATGGACTGGGACCGGCTGGTAAAAACTTTATTTCGTACAGAAGAAACGCATTAAATCATTCTGGTGAAAGAGAGGCAGCCATGAAAAACAATGTCATTGAATTTAAGAAAAAAAAGGGCGATGGGAAAAAGAACGGCTTTCATCAAAAAAAGCTTATTGGCATCGATCTGCCCTTTGATTACGAAGAAGTGGTCTCCGTAACCGGTACCGAATATGTTCGAAACCTTCATCGTGACGGAATAGCCGTCCTCCCGAATGAGGAACTGAAGAAAAATTTCGCGGATATTCTTTTGAGAGCCGTTGAAAAGGCAACGTTCACGAAGGTGTCGGGAGTACGGGTTGCGGATAATTATTATCACCATATCGGCCATTCCTGGGTGCAACCACTGCAAGATGGATGGGTCAGGATCGGAATCGACGATTTCACCGCCAAGGTTTTCGGACCGATGGATCCGATTCATCTTCCTTCTGTCGGGAACTTTTTGATGCAAGGCGAACTAGGGTGGGTTCTGAACCGCAATGATCAAAAGGCCGCCATGCAGTCCCCTGTGTCCGGAATCGTTTTCGCTGTAAATGACAGAATAAAAAAGCAGCCCGAGATCGCACATAATGATCCATATGGAGAAGGATGGTTGTTCCTTTTAAATCCTGTCAGCCTTAAGATCGATATGAAAGCGCTTTATCTGGGGAAAAAGTGTTTCCAATGGATTGAAAATGAAATCCAGAATCTCCTGAAGTTTCTTGGACCCGAAAGTGAAAGACTGGCAGCCACAGGCGGTGATCTGATTGACGACATTTTCGGACATTTTCCGGAGATGGACTGGGAACGGCTGGTGGAAACGTTTCTTCGTAAAACAGAAAATATCTAAAGTGTTGCGCTTTGTTTTTATTATTTCAAAGGAGGTTTCCTGTATTTAAAACCTCCTTTGCTTTTTTAATAAGATTTTGTTATAAATAGATATTTTAATTGATGAACCTGGCGTCAAGATTTAACAGTTTTTAATACTTCTAATGCTTTATGAAAAAAGATGCTACCACAATAAAAGACGCCCCGCGACAAATCGAGCAGCTTAAAATACGCCTTTCCATCTTAAATGCCGTCTCCAAAATCATCAGCAGCAGCGTGAATCTTGATGAGATGCTTAGCAGCACCATTGACAAAATCCTTGATGCCCCCGAGTCTGAAAGTGTCGGTATTTATTTGTTGAATGATGGGGGTAACGTCCTTAATTTGGCTGCCCATAGAGGACTTTCAGCGAATTTAACAAACCACCCGTTTATGAGATCTCTCAAACCCGGTGACGGACTTCTGGGTCAGGTTTTACTTGATGGTAAATCAAAGTTGATCGATAATACGCTGCAATCCATTGGCCCCGATGTCAATCTTCTCATTGAAGAAGGCTTTCAATCCACCGTTTATATACCACTGACAACCAAGGGAGCACCCATAGGCGTAATGTTCGTGTCCGCCTTGAATCCAAACACATTTTCATCCGAATTTGTTGAATTCCTGACCGTCATCGGAAACCATATCGGTGTTGCGGTAGATAATGCAAATATGCATAAAAACATAAAAGCAGCCTATCAGGACCTAAAAGAGGTCCAGGAACAGATTGTTTGGACGGAAAAACTGGCCTCTTTAGGCAAATTGGCCGCCACCATTGCCCATGAAATAAACAATCCACTTGCCGGGGTTTTAAACTATATCCGATTAATCATAAAACAGCTTTCACGAAATAATTTTTCTCATGAAAAACTCGAGGATATTTTCCGATATTTGAAAATTATGGAATCTGAGACAGCCCGGTGCGGAGATATCGTTAAAGACCTTCTGGCATTTGCCCGCCGGACTAAAATTACCATGGAGAGTAACAGTATTGAAGACATTATCGATAAAACCCTGAATCTCATTTCCCATGAACTTGAAATAAAAGAACTTCAATTAAAAACAAATATTACGCCAGATCTCCCAAAAGTTAAATGCGATTTTAAACAGATCCAACAGGTTCTTTTAAACCTCATGTATAATGCGTCGGAAGCAATGCCGAACGGAGGTACGCTGTCCATAACAGCCACTAAAGCCAACGGGGCTCAAGCGCATTTAGAAGTAGCAATTTCTGATACAGGCTGTGGCATTTCTGAAAAAGATATGGAAAATATTTTTGAGCCTTTTTTTACGACCAAAGAAGAGGGAAAAGGCGTCGGTCTTGGCCTTTCCGTGGTTTATGGTATCATCGCCAGACATAATGGTACCATTGCAGTGGAAAGTGAGCCTGGAAAGGGAAGCACTTTTAAGGTCCGGTTGCCGTGCAGTTGATGGCAAGGCAGAAGGCAAGAATCCGTCATACCATGCGCGGATCCGATTTTATACCTGAGTCTTTCACGAGCCGGAGGCTTTCATATGCAAGGCACTTAAGGGCGAAGCCATAGTCTGCTATTGCGAGCCCTTAATAACGCAGCATATGAAAGCCTCGCGGTTATAACTTGTTCCGGAAAGCCTTGGTAATGGACAAATTCAGATCAATTCGCAAGTCCTGTTCCGAAAGACCCATAGCAAGCCCAAGCAACTGGGGAAGATAAAGTATGGTCATGTGCATGTCTTCTTTGGACATTGCCGATATTTTTTTCTGATACGCCTCCAAGTTCATCTGGCACATCGGACAAACCGTAACGATAGCGTCAGCTCCCCGAGCCGCCCTTAATATAGCGGTGACAAGCTCCAACGCCACTTCGGGTTTGGTGGTCATGTGGGATGCACCGCAACATCTTCCCCCCATGTTCCAAGGATGAATCTTTGCCCCTACAGCTTCTATAAGTGGTTCCATGGAGCGGGGCTCCTCAGGATCATCAAAAATAGGGTAAGGCCGAAGACACTGGCATCCATAGTAGGGTGCAATTTTCAAATCGATAAAAGGGTTTTTCACCCGGGAAACGATCTTTGAAGGACCTACATCACGGGCAACGACATCAAGGAAATGCCGGACCCGCACCTGACCGTGATAGTGCAGATTTTTTTCTTTTAATATGGTGTTAATTTTATCAAGAAGCTCCGGGTCTTTTCGGCTCTTTTTCTCAACCTTTTTCAAGTTCAGGTAGCACGCGCTGCATGGAACAAGAATTTCTTTGGTTCCGTCCATCTCTTCGGCTATTGCCAGGTTATACGCCGGCAAAGCCAAAGAAAGAAGATGGCTGGTGGCCTCCGCAGCACTGGCACCGCAGCAGGTCCAGTCCTCAAGTTCCAACAGATCCACTCCCAGTTCTTGCATAAATGCACGGGTGGAGGCGTTGTATTCAAGGGCCGTCCCCTCCAGAGAACAACCTGGATAATATAGGTACTTCATATTTACCCTCCAAAATAAAATCGTATTACGATTTTATAAAACGCGGCTTCGCCACTGCAAAAGGTATTCTATGAATTCTGCTCTAACGCTTCAACCTTACGAAAGATCAACTCTAAAGCACCGTTTCCTTTTGAAGGAATCTCAAAAGAGACTTTTCCTTTGCCAATGAGTTTCATCCCCAACGGGGCAAACTGAAGCGGCATGAAAGGGTTTTTCATGGAAAGAAAATAGAGCGTCATGAACTCCATCTCCCTGACCCGACCATGACGGCGCACACTCTCCATAAAGCTTTGGTAAAATCGGATACTTTTCTTATAGGGCGCCAGATTCTCTTTTGCAGCTATCTGCTTGAGAGCGCTCATGGTCTCGGTAAGCGGAAGCCCTCTGGGACATCGCAGTGTGCAGTAATAGCAGACGGAACATAGGGAAAAGGTCTTGCTGTGAAAAATTGTCTCCTTTTCCCCCAGAAGTACATTGTACCACAGCTGACGCGGCGTAAGATCCATGGCAAAGGCGTTGGGGCAGGAACCGGTGCAGGTGCCGCACTGGATGCAGGCACTTACCATGTCCCGGATGGTGGCCAAAGAATCGATGACAGGTTCGGGTACGGTTGTTGGAACCTGTTCGATTTCTATTATGTCCGTTGGGTTCATGGCTCCCCCTTTGTTATTGATGATTGTTGATTGAATTTATTTTGTCAATTTTCCTAAAAAACGAAGAAAATAGACTCTGACATACCAGCCTGAGCTACGTCGACTTAAAACGATTCCCAAAATCGACAATCATCAATCATCAATCGTCAATCCTAAGCTGTTCCTTCAAGCGCCGAATCGATGACATCGAACATTTGCTGATCTAAAAATCCGGCAAGGGTCGACGCGCTGTTCGGGCAAACCGTAGCGCATGATCCGCATCCCTGGCACATGGCAGCATTGACCAGAACTTTTTCCAGTTCCGGATCGACCATACGAGCACCATATGGACAGGCTTCGATACACCGTTCACACAGGCTGCAAAGGCTGTGACGGACCTCTGCCACCACTTTTCCGGCAGGCATCCGTTTATAGGAAAGAATCCTTAAGGCTCTCTGGGCCGCAGCTTCGGCGGTGGCTATCGATTCCGTGATGTTGCGGGGAGAATGCGCCAGGCCGCAGGCAAAAATTCCTTCTTTAAGTGAATCGACGGGTCTCCATTTCGATTCCGCCTCCTCAAAAAAACCGTCCCGATCCAGTGTCGCTCCAAAGGATTCCGCCAGATCTTTGGGTAATTTGGGTACAATGCCGGTGGCAAGGACAACAAGGTCAGTATAAATCCGGACCTTTTGTCTGAGAATCGGTTCAAAAACGATCACTTCAACAGATCCGTCCGTGGGAGTCACCTGCGGTTTTTCAGTCAGATCGTACTGGATGAAAATGATACCTGCCTTTCGGGCTTGAGTGTAATAGGACTCGGTAAAACCATAGGTCATCATATCCCGATAAAGAATGTAGACATTCATTTCCGGATTCATTTCTTTGAAATTCAGTGCGTGTTTTAAGGCCGTGGTGCAGCATATACGGCTGCAATAATTTCTTGGCTCCTCTCTGGAATCGACACATTGAATCATGACCATCGACTCGAGTCGACTCGGATCAATGGTATGATCATGTATTTTTTTCTCCAGTTCATTTTGGGTGACAATGGCTTCGCTTGTACCGTAGTTATAGGATGTCGTATCAGCTTCCACGCCTCCGGTAGCAAGGATGGTCACGCCATGCTCCAAAGTGAAAGCACCCTCTTCTTTGTCCTCGATAGTGGTGTAAAAGCGCCCGACCTGACCGTGGGAAGCGCGCACCCGACTGTTGGTGTGCACCCGAATGAGCGGGTGTTTTTCCACCTTCAACAGCGTTTCGTCCAAGACAGTCTTTGTTGTGTTGCCTTCCAGGGTTCGTTGTAACCAGTTAAGGTTGCCACCCAACATCTCTTCTTGCTCAATCAGATCGACCTGAAAGCCGTGATCTGCGATGGCAAGGGCCGAGGACATTCCGGCAATTCCGCCGCCCACTACCAGGGCCTGCTGAAGAATCTTTTGGCTGGCCACAGGATCCGGATCAGCCCATTTAAGCCGGGCAAGCCCCGTTCCCAAAATAGCCAGCAATTCACTGTTGACTTTTGATATCTCATTCACAGACAACATTTCAGATTTAAGCTTTGAGATTTGGGCCGTAAGCATTAAATCAACCACTTCTATAAGAACAGGATTCAGCCCCACCCGCCGTCCCAGTTCTTTGATTTTTTGGGCATACACATAGGGAAGACACGACCCGATCAGAATCCGGTTCGGTTTGTGTTTTTCCACCCGTTCAACAAGGTTTTCCCATCCCGTGACCGTACAGGTTTGCTCAAGAAACTCGACCTGGTCTACAGCGGGGTCGACCTTGAGACATCGAACAAGCTGCTGCGTGTTGAGAAGCTTCGAAAACAGATCACCGCAGGTGCAAACAGCAATCAAAATTCTGGGCGGTTCCTGAGAAATATCCGGAAATGGCTCGACAGGTGTAATTTCAGGACTAAGGCTACCTCCGGCAGCATGAATGACGCGGGATGCAGACAAAGCAGCGGCAGAAGCATGAATGACAGATTCACTGATGTCCTTAAGACCAGAGAAGGAGCCTCCCAATACGATCCCTTCCTTACTTGTTCGCGTGAATGAAAAGGGTTCGGTCTGACCGAACCCCCATTGATTGAGCGGCATCTCCACCATTTCAGCCAGAGCTGTTGTACCCAAAGCCGGCCTCTGGCCCACGGAGAGCACAACCATGTCAAAGATCTCTTCTAAATGAGTGCCGGAAGAATCAATATGACTGATAATGAGATCGCCGCTGTTGTTATCATATAAAACGGAATGGACACGACCCTTTTCAAATCGAACACCGTGCTCGGTTTCCGCCCGGTCACGGTACCGCTGAAAGGATTTCCCGAAGGTACGCATATCCATATAAAAGATGGCTGCTTCCAGCGCCCCTCCGGCCCTTTCCTTGGCCACAAGGGCTTCTTTAATCGCATGCATACAGCAGATGGACGAACAATAGTCGGCGTCGATCTGGATGTCTCGCGATCCCACACACTGAAGCCAGGCCACTTTACGCAGCGGTTTACCGTCGGAAAGCCGTACCAGGCGACCCTGATTCGGTCCTGTCCCACTTAAAATCCTTTCGAACTCAAGGCTTGTTACCACATTCGGATATATGCCGTACCCATACGTATTCCTGCTTGCGGCAGGATCGAAATAGGATGTTCCGCCGCAAAGAACCAGGGCGCCGACCTCCATGGGGGGTTCTTTGCTCGCTTCGAGATCCTGATATGTACGGATGATCATAGGAATAAGGGTGTCGGGATCAAACGGTTTGAGGAGATAATCCAAGGCCCCTATTTTCATGGCTTCCACAGCGGTCTCTACCGTGGCATAAGCCGTCATCATGACAACAACAAGATCGGGAAAAACCTCTTTGGCCTTCTGAAGGAGTTCCACACCGTCCATTCCCGGCATTTTGATATCTACGAGCATCAGCCCATACGCCTGTTTTGACAAATGATTCAGGGCTTCCGGACCCGATGCAGCCATATCGACGCTAAAACCTTCATCTTCCAGCCAGGCCCTAAGGGAATCGCGCATGATCAATTCGTCGTCCACCACCAGGATTCGAAAATCTTTGCGAACTTCTTCTAAAAGCTTGATGGCTCCGGTAGGACATACTGCTTCACATTCCCCACACCGACTGCAAACATTCGTATCGATAATATACGTGTTGGGAATCGTATGCGGAACCGGAAGGTAGATGGCTTTTCGCCCGGACAGGCCGGCGTTAAAGGCGTCCGGAACCTCTACCGGACAGACCTTCACGCACTCACCGCAACCGATACAACGGGCAGGATCAACAAGGTTCGGTTTCCGGCGAAGTGATACCTGAAAGTTGCCCGGTTCGCCTTCCACGGAGACAAGTTCGGTGGACAAACGGATGTCTATGTTTTCATGGAAAAGCCCTTTGCGAAGGCAATACTGGGACGATGAATCCCGATCCACCATTGGAAGCATCTTACACATGCCACAGCGATCGGTGGGAAACTGATAATCGAGCTGGCTGAGAACCCCTCCGATGTGCGGTGACTGGTCAATGAGGGTCACACCATAGCCAACTTCCGCCAGATCCAGGGCAGCCCGGATACCGCTGATTCCAGCCCCCACCACCAGTGCTTTACCGATTTTTTTCTTCATAACAAAACCTTTTTATCAGGAATTCTCATTCTATGCTTTTTCGATGCCAACCACCTCGGTCAGTTCGTCCTCACGAAATATTGACAGCGGAGGTTCTTCCTCAATGCTTCTGCCTGCTTCATACCCAAAAGCTTCTTGGGTACGGTAAGAAACGGTTCGAAACATCTCCATCACCGGAATGTTATTGGGGCAGGCATTCGTGCATTGACCGCACCCGACACACGCCATGCTCATGTGGGCCATTCGGGTAATGTGGTAAAAGATGGTATCGGTGGGCATTTTGATGACACCCTTGCGATTGGCCCATCTAAGGTACTGAACCGGTTCATGGTTAAAGACATCCGTCACAAAGACACATTCCTTACAGTAACAGACCGGACAGGCAACCCTGCAGTTGTAGCAATTTACACACTCGGCAAAATAGCTATTCAGTTTCTCCAGGCTGTTTGTGGCCTCTGTGGTCTCGGCAAACATTTTATCGCGATAGGCGGTTCGTTCAGCGACCAAAGATCCAATGACTGAAAGACGTTCCGGAGGTTCCTCTGAGTCAATAAAATCAAGGTTATCATAAAGCGTCTCTCCTTTAGGCGTCCGGGCTTGGATCAAAACGTGATTGTTGACATCGACCCCGAAAAGTCCGATTGAAATATCTGAACCGTTGGGTACCGGGTTTTCGCAGGCCTTGCAAGCAGGAGCGAGATCAAATCCTGCAAAAGTCAATCTTTTACCGGATAAGGCGTCTTGGTAAAACCTTGAAGTGAATTCTTCTTCTTTTTTTCCATTGATATGAATATAATCGCTATTCTTGAAAGCACCTAGGCAGTCGATTCCTACCAGTATCACCTCTTCGATTCGGCCTTGCTTGAGTTTCACGAGTTCGACAAACGCACGTATCTCGCAGGGACGCAGTACCACCGCAACTTTTGCGCCCATGGGCTTACGTGTGAGCCGGGAAACGATTTTGGCCGCATTCAAGGGAAAAACCGGTGCCAAAGGGTCGGTGCCGTTCAGTTGTTCAGGATCCGTCACCAGTGTTGGCATCACGACGTTTTTCGTAGGGAGATGTTGTGGAACCAGGATTGCACTGATATCTTCCAACTGGAGGATGGATCGAAAAAAATCTTGTAGAGTTGTCAACAGATCGCCGTCTTTTACGTTGATTTTCGCTGTTTTCACTGTCCGCTTCCTCCAAATTTATCATCAATCATTGGTCATTGGCCAACAGGGTAAATAACAAATGACTGTCAGATTATCATGGTTGCTTTAGCCTCGTTGGGACCCAGCGTTCTGACCTGTGTCACCATTTCATGAATGGTCTCGGCGAACTGGATGCCGTCACTGGCGCCAATCCAGGTCAACCTGAGTCGCTCATCGCCAAAGCCGAACTGGGACAGGATCTCTTTGAGAAGCTTGATCCTCCTCCGAGCCTTGAAATTTCCGTTGATATAATGGCAGTCTCCGGGGTGACATCCACTGACCAGGACCGCATCGGCCCCCTCAAGCAGGGCCTTGATCACATATTTGGGGTCAACCATACCGGTACACATGACCCGAATCAATCTCACATTGGCAGGATATCCCAACCTGGCAGTTCCAGCCAGATCCGCAGCAGTGTAAGTGCACCAGTTGCAAACAAAGGCGATGATCGTCGGTTCAAAGTCAGCCATGATATCCTCTCTTCTGGTATTTGGTATTTAGCGTTTGGTGTTTGGTACAAGTGACAAAATACTAAACACTATTTCATATTCCGACGGCATGCAGCGAATCAATGATGCCATCGAGTTCTGCAAATATCTGCTTCTCGTTGAAATGTTTAACCTGTGCCGCACCGCTCGGACAGAATCCGGCACAACTTCCACATCCTTTGCATAGGGCTTCATTAACTACCGAGACGCCCAACCGGGCATTATACTCTATGGCAGTATACGGACAGAGCTCGATGCAGGTCCGGCACCCGGCACACACATCCGGATCGATCCACGATATGATGGGAGCAACCTTCACCTTCCCAAGAGTGGCCAATGCCAGGGCTTTGACAGCTGCTCCGGAAGCCTGGGAAACCGCATCCGGAATATCCTTGGGACCTTGACAGGCCCCGGCAAGGAAAACACCGTCCGTAGCCGTATTCAAGGGACCCAGTTTGGGGTGTTCCTCCAGAAAGAACCCATCTGCACCCCGGTTGACACCAAAGATCCTGCCCACCTCGTGAGCATCACTGCGGGCCTGCATGGCGACGCAAAGGATAGCCATATCTACCGGAATCCTTAAACGTCTTCCTAAAAGTGTGTCTTCTGCAATAGCAATGAGTTTACCCTCCTCTTCCGGTTTGACAGCCTGGTCGGTAATCTCAGCCACCTTGCCCCTGATGAACCGGGTACCCTCTTCCTGACACCGTTTATAAAACTCTTCGTAGCCTTTGCCAAAACAGCGCATGTCGATGTAAAAATTATACACCTGAGTGTCGTGACCGACCTTCTCATGAATTAAATGGGCATACTTGAGGGCGTACATACAGCACACACGGGAACAGTATTCATGATAGTTCACATCCCGGCTGCCGATGCAGTGCAAAATAGCCACGCTTTTCGGGGTCCGGGTGAAATCCCCGTTTTCATCTCTGATATAGATTTCGCCGCCGGTGGGCCCGGTTGCATTACTGAGACGCTCGAATTCAAGAGAAGTAAAGACATTGGGATATTTACCGTAGCCAAACTGCTTCATTGGTGTTGGATCCATGATGTCGTAACCCGTGGCGACGATAATACTCCCGACTTTTACCTCCAGTTCTTCTGCCTGCATGTTGTGATCTATGGCCTTGGCCTCGCAGACCTCAATGCATTCCATACACTCACAACAGACACCGCAATTCAGACAGCGACGGGCTTCTTCTTGGGCCGCGCTTTCTGAAAATCCGAGGTCCACTTCGTCAAAGCAAGCGGCACTCATTTTGGCGTCCAGATGCTTTGGGTGGACCCGGGATTTTTGGGAAATCCCTTTCGGAATTTTTTGCCAATCAGTACCCGGTTTCTTCAGGGCCTCGAGCTTATGCGTATAAAGTTCCAGGTCCTCGCCGTTGATATAGCGATGGATTGCCTCGACAGCCTTGTGACCCGCAGCCACCGCCTGTATCACAGTGTCCGGGCCGGTGACCATATCGCCTCCGGCAAAAACATAGGGTATACTGGTTTGCATTGTTTGAGGATTTACATTCAGTGCGTTTCGTCGAGACCATTTTAAGTCCGGCACCCCAACTGCCCAGGATATGTCAATTTTCTGACCAATGGCCGGGATCACTGCATCACAGGGGATTACGAATTCGGAACCGTCCACCGGAACCGGGCGTCGTCGTCCACTGTCATCCGGCGGTCCGAGTTCGGTTCGGAAACATTCAAAACCGCCGACCTTACCTTCTTTTGCAAGAATTCCGACAGGAGCGGTGAGAAAGGAAAAGCGAATCCCTTCCTTTTTAGCCCCCTCGATCTCTTCTGTATAGGCCGGCATCTCCTGTTCTGAGCGGCGATACACGACAGTGACTTCTTGGGACCCCAGACGTTTAACAACCCGTGCTGCGTCGATGGCCACGTTACCGCCGCCGATGACCACAACCCGGCTGCCGGGGCATGTTTTATTTCCCAAATTTACTTCCCTTAAAAAGCGAACCGCATCGATAACGCCCTGGGTGTCCTTTTCACCAGGGATTTGCATATCCAAAGAATGATGAGCTCCAATCCCAAGAAATACAGCGGCAAAACCCTCTTCTTTCAAATCTTCAAATGTGAAATCGGTTCCGAATCTGACACCGGTACGCGTTTTGACACCCTGTCTGAGGATGTGGTCTATCTCCTGATCCAAAACTTCCGGTGGAAGCCGATAATCCGGAATGCCCACCCGGAGCATTCCGCCTAAAACCTTAAGTGCTTCAAAGATGGTCACCTGGTAGCCCTTTAACCGCAGGTAGTATGCGACGGTCAGCCCCGACGGACCGGATCCAATTACAGCCACCTTTTCCGTGCGTTCTTCGATTTTAGGCGGCTCGATCGCTTTTACATTCGTATGGTCAGCGGCAAAGCGCTTCAAATCTCTTATGGCAATTGCCTCATCCAACTCCTGCCTTCGGCATTCAGATTCACAAGGATGCGGGCAGACGCGACCCAGGACTCTCGGCAGCGGCAACCGCTCCATGATGAGTCGCGTTGCCTCCTGATACTTTCCCTGGCTGACAAGTTGCACATAGCCTTGGATATTGATACCTGCCGGACAAGCGGTTACACAAGGCGCCCGGTCTTTTTTGTCTATACAAAAAGTAATGGGTACGGCCTGTGGAAAGGCTCTATAGACGGCCTTTCGATTATCCAAACCTTCATCCCATTCACTGGGAACCGATACCGGGCAGACATTAACGCACTCACCACACCCGGTACAAATACCCTCTATAACATACCTCGGTTTGCGACGGATTTTAACGGTGTAGTTGCCGATGTATCCTGCTACTTCCTTTACCTCGCTGTAGGAAAGCAACTCGATGTTTGCATTCTGGGCCACTTCAACCATTTTTGGGGTTCCAATACATGCGGCACAGTCGAGGGTAGGAAAGGTTTTATCGAACTGGAGCATATGTCCGCCAATGGTTGAAGATCTTTCTACCAGATATGCCTTATGTCCGGAATTGCCGATGTCCAGGGCCGTCTGCATGCCTACAATACCACCGCCCACAACCATAACATCAGGATGTACATTTACCTCTCGGGCATCAAGGCGTTCATGATAATTGACCCGGTTAATCGCCGCAGCTGCAAGAGTTTTTGCTTTTCGGGTAGCCTCATCTTCATCCTTGGTAACCCAGGAAACTTGTTCGCGCACCGAAGCCATCTGGAAAAAATAAGGATTGAGCCCGGCCCGCTGGCAGGCGCCTTGAAAGGTTTTTTCATGCAGTCTTGGCGAACAGGAGGCCACCACAACCCGGTTTAGGTCAAATTCTTTAATGTCCTTTTCAATCATCTCCTGACCGGGATCCGAACACATAAACTTATAATCTCTTGCGATCACTACATTTTTCAGTTCCCGGGCAAAAGCCGCCACTTCTTCTACATGGACTTTGCCGGCAATATTGATCCCACAGTGGCAGACATAAAAACCTATCCTGGTGGACATATATGCGTTCCCCTTCATCGGTTAAAATCACTCAAGAGCTTCCATCAGCCCCGTTTAGCGCCCTGTTTGCAAAAAAAGTCTTCACCAGCTGATCCCACTCGAGTTCCGGAAAACTGCCGAACACATCGCTAATCGGTTCGGCACCGGTAGCCGCCAACTGTTCATATTCCGGCCCTATGAGATTCAATAGTTTACGACTCTCTTGCTCCATCCACTGTATGCTATCTTTACCAAAATATAGCCCTTTCAGATTTCTTTTCGGCATGTTGGGTTCCAGGATATAGAGCCAGCCTTTGTGAAAAGGATCCTCATGGGCCATCTCGGGATGCTCTCGGACCTTCTGATTGACGGCGAGCACCGTACCCGTCACCGGCGAGGCCGACATCGCTTTGTAACCGTCTCTGCCGAATGTGATACCTTCCTGATCTTTTTTAAACTCAGATCCCAGAGGGGGAAGTGTGAGTGATTGCAGCCTGCCAAAGAGCCTGACCATAAAATCATCAAATCCAACCCTGACCCGTCCGCCGTGTTCAAAACGCACCCAGCAATGACCCGTATGATAATAATAGCCGTCGGCCATTTTATAGCCGGATGCCAGAGTGTATTGGGAGACGTCGCTGACTTGAGCAAAATCAAGATCATCCATCATCTGATCGAATGCGCAGTGGTAACACTCATAATTCATGGGACAGATTTTTGGGGCATCGATACGCCCGGTCAACGCATAGCGACACGGCCGTTCTGAGCCTGGATGGGTTGCTATTAAATGCTCAACCCAACCATGTTCCTCTTTTTGGGCACCGATTTTTTTGCCGGAGCGCATGGCTCGCTGCATCCCTTTATCGAAAGGACAGGTGTAACAATCATAGGCATTATAACAAAGTCTAAAATTGATAACTCCGGCCTTCATCCAAATACATTCATCTTCTAAAACCTGAAAACCCATAACCCGTTTCTTTTTGCTCATTTCATTTTGATTTGCATTTGATTTCATTGCGGCACCCTCCTGAACTCTAAAAGGCCAATCCTTTGATGAATAAGACCTGCTATCTTCAAATTGCAAATTGGATGCCATACATTATAAGACAGGCCTTATCGAGCCTATCATTAAGGAATTATTCAACTATTCCCGTTTATTTCTTTTGATAATTTAAAAAAGTGATCTAAAATGAGAGACCGGGTTGATTAAACCGGCTACAATCGGAAGTGACGATAGAAGAGATCGTACAAATGATTAAGTTATATCAATCTGTTATAATACTGTAGCTTTTATAGATGTCCGCTGTAGTCATTGTTTACATAAAATACCAAAGGCGCATGTCTGCGGCTTTTTGTCTCAGTAGGTACGTGTGCGGAGAATCCTTAGTGAATATCCTCTATACGATGGAGCTTCACCTTTTTTTCTTCCTTTTTTTGATAAAAAACGTCTTGTGAATCTTCTTCCAGATATCATTGCTGACCGTTTTTGCGAAATCCTTGGGGATCGGCCTGTCAAGAGGCAGGTCCGTTTCCGTCTCTTTCCCGATCAACTCATGGAATTCGTTGAATTCATGTTTCAACCATTCTTTTGCGGATCTCCCGGAAAGGAGTTCCTTTGATATCCGGAGAATATCCAATGGTTCTATGGTAAGAATCCATCCTCTTTCATAGGATGACATACTCGCCAGTTTGGGGTTGTCTAAAATGTCCGGATTAATATGAACGATGTCCCCCTCTATGGGTGTATAAAACAGCAGTGTCTTCTCATTACCGGAGATTTCAAATAGTGTGTCTCCGGATTCGAGTGTCGTTCCAATGGACGGCAGTCGCATATCATCCACCAATCCTATGATCTGCCGCGTAAAATCGTCAATCCCCAATCTCATCAAACCGTTGATGCGTTTCACCCAGACATGTCCTTCATGATAGAAACGATCGAACCGTATTTCGAAATGTCCGATGGTTTCTTTTTCTTTTGACCTTGAGTGTTTGAGTATAAATATGGGATGGGTTTTGGCAAGATCTTCCATTCTCTGATCCAATTCACAATTCCAGCATTGATAATTATTGGGGCACATTTTATGGGAAATGAAACCCATGCGCATATACCGGCATTTTCTTAAGGTTCCAGGTAAATTCCGCCACCTTAATACATTTTCATATTCCATATTCATGCTGCCGGTAGGACAAACATAATGGCAGGACCCACAACCGATACAATCATCCGATGGAAGATCAAAAGGTGTTCCGACGTATCTATTTTTCCCCCGGTTGATAAAATCTATGGCGCCGACTTTTGCGACATTACGGCAAACCCTTACGCATTGGCCGCAAAGAACACAGTCGCTATCCATTTTTTTAAAGCGTGCTTCCTTAACCCCCAACGATTCGGCAAGGTTTATGACCGAGTCAACATCCGGGCATCTGGCAAGCAAAAGTTCTGCTATGATTTTTCTTCCCTTCCGGAGTCGCTCGGTATCTGTCTTGACAACGATATTTTCTTTCACCGGAAATGCACAGGAAGGATGCAACCGCGTAAAACCTTTTTCGGTAATCTCCACCATGCACAGGCGACATCCCCCATAAGGTTCCATGTCCGTATGGTAGCACAGATGAGGTATCTCGATCCCGGATTCACGGGCAACTTCAAATACAGTGGCGCCTTCTTCGGCACTGACTTTTTTGTCGTCTATGGTAAAAGTGATCATTTTATCCTCTTTGGTCATCTATGTTATGACTTGCTCGCGTTCTTCCATAAATTACCTGAATTAACTTACCCGGGGGCACTTGCCTGTTTTGATATGCGCCTCAAAGTCTTTTTCGAAATCTTTAATCCCATTCAATATCGGAGCAGACGCTCCGCCGCCAAGCGCGCAAAGGGAGAAATCTCTGGCTGTTTCTCCCAGTTCATTTAATATATTCATATCATTCATGGTAGCACGGCCGTTGTATATTTCTATCATCAGCTCTTCCATCCTGGAGACACCTTCACGACACGGAACACATTTACCGCACGATTCCTCCACGAAAAAAGTCAGAAGATGATGTAAAATATCGACGATGCAAGCGTCTTGGTCAAGCGCCACAATCACTCCGGATCCGATCATAGATCCCATTTCTTTGAGGGCTTCGGGATCAAGGGTTATATCAAGCTTATCCGCAGGAATAAAAATGCCGAATGGACTCCCCACCTGGACGGCTTTAATAGATTTGCCGTTAAAAGGTCCCCCTGCCATTTCAAATACAACCTGTTTTAAATTTGTACCCAGCGGAACCTCATACAGACCCGGATGTCTCACGTTGCCGATCACCGACAGAATTTTGGTGCCCTTGGCTTTTTCGGTTCCGATGTTTGTATACCATTTTCCCCCATTTTGAATAATTAAGGGAACATTTGACAGGGTTTCCACATTATTGACAATCGTCGGTCGCGCCCACAAACCTTTTTCAATGGGAAAAGGAGGTCTGAGTCTCGGATCTCCCACTTCGCCTTCAAGAGAATCCATTAGGGCGGTTTCTTCGCCACATACGTAAGATCCGCCGCCTCTGACAATGTTCAAAGCGAAATTGAACCCGGACCCCAAAATATTTTTGCCTAAAAGTCCATATCGTTTCGCAATTCCAATAGCCGTGTTGAGAAACTCAAAGGTATGATGGTATTCCTCGCGAAGATAAATGATCCCGTGATGACTTCCGATGGCATATCCTGCCAGCACGATTCCTTCGAACAGTTTGAAGGGGTTGCCTTCCATGATGGTTCGATCTTTGTAGGCACCGGGATCTCCTTCGTCTGCGTTGCATATGACAAACTTTTCGTCACCGGAAGATTTGCTTGCCATATCCCATTTAAAGCCGGTGGGGAACCATGCGCCGCCTCTGCCTCTGAGTCCCGATTCGACGATTTCTTTAATGACTTCCTCCGGACGCATCTGGTAAAGTGCTTTATACAATGCCGAACATCCTTCCATGGCGACGTATTCGGATACACTCAAAGGATCGATGATACCACAATTTCCGAGAAGCAGCCGTTGCTGGTCCTTAAAGGGATGTGCGTCTTGATAGTCGGGAATCTCATTCAACACAGGGTCTGGTTTGCCGGAATCAGAATCGTTCCCGATGGTGCAAAACAAACCTTCTTTTGTTATTTTTTTCTTTTGGATATTCTGGATGATCCGCCGGACCCTTTCCACGGTCACTTGAGTATACAAAAGTGCGGGCTTTCCGGGCAGTCTGACCATTGCCATGGGCTCCAGATTACAGAACCCTGAGCAGCCGGTTTGGCGCAAGGATATTTTAATCCCTGTTCTTTCTTTTTCTTCGGTTAATTCTTGAAATAGACGATCCGCGCCAAGGGCGAGTCCGCAGGTGGACATACTGATACTGATTTGCGGCCTTTTTGGAAAAAGGGATTTCATGCCGGCATCTTTTACTTTATCAAGATCCTTCATATTCTTTATTTTCATTTTAGATCCCCCATTTCTTTCTGAAGAATCTCAAGTATCTTTTCTTTGTTGAGATTTGAATAGGTCTTGTCATTTAAAGAAACATTCGGGCTGATGGAACATAGGCCCAAACAGCGCACCTTTTCCAAACCAAACGCTTCATCCCAGGTGGTTTGGCCGATTTCAATGTTCAGTTTGGACTTGAGGACTTCAATAACTTCTTCCCCTCCGTTGATATGGCAGGAGATGCCGTCACACGCCCGGACCAGTGTCTTTCCTTTCTTATCCGTACTAAAAGCACTATAGAATGTCGCCAATCCGTAAACATTGGCGTATGGTACACCCAGCAGCAAAGCTATATATCTCAAGGACTCGGCATTCAGTTGATGATCTTCTGCCTGCACCTCATGCAGAATTGCCAATATTGCTGACTTTTCATTTCGGTGCTTATTGACAATTTTCTCAATTTTCTCTTTTTCCATGATGTTTTCTTACCTTTCAGATCGATGTTAAGGACAGATACAGATGGATTACATGGTCATTGAACCCACTATATTTATTGCACCCGTTCGTCTTGCGCATGTTGGACAGAGATCTCTTGCAACATTAACCGCCATAGATGCATCCGAATTCCTTTTTACAAAATCCAGGTACTTTCTCGGAGCATAAGGTATACCGCACAAATCGCATGTTTCGAGTTTGAATTTGCCCACCACCCCATTTTTTGTATAGATGATCCTTTCTTCACCTTCATCTTTCATCCTTATGGCGCCTGTGGGGCAGATCTGGGCACAGGTGCCACAGCCGATACAATACTCGGAAAGAGATTCGAAATCAGTCGTGACCATCCTGTCATATCCTCTGTGAGCAAAACAAAGGGCAAAAGCACCTATTTTGTCACGGCAAGCCCTCACACACAGGCCGCATCTTACGCAATTATCATCCGTATCCCCTTCATAAAACCTCGATTCATAAACGCCGTGTTTTGCCGCCAGATCGATAAGCTGCTTTGAGTCGGGAGATCTTGCCAATAAAAGCTCGAAAAGAAACTGTCTGTTTCTTAAGACCCTTTCGCTTTCGGTATTCACAATCAGGCCGTCCATTACATTTTGAATACACGAAATCCGTATCCCGTTACGTAAAGCCCCTCCCACCTCCACAATACACAACCGGCAGACACCATAGGGTTCCAGCGCCTCATGATAACAGAGTGTGGGAATATCGACACCGTGTTTTCGAGCCGTCTCAAGAATACTTGATCCCTTTGAAGCCTCGATTTCTTTATTGTTCAGGGTCATTTGAACCATCATCAGCATTTCTCCTTATTGGCTTAAATCACACCGCAAACACCGTTTGGCTTCATCGCGGGCTGCTTTTTCACTAAGGCCGAGCTCTACCTGGTCAAAGGTACATAACCTTTTCTCTATTTCCAGCAAGGGGATTTTGGGACGCTTTAGCTGCGCCATTTTTTCTTCGCTGACGTCGATTTTTTCAACCTCGGCCTTTTTTTGAGGAATCGGTGGAAATTTTGGATCTTCATTCCCTTTAATATATGCATCAATAGCGATGGCCGCTTTTTTGCCGCCGGCGATGGCCTCAATGACCGTGGCTGTCCCGCTGACCGCATCTCCTCCGGCATAGACCCCGGATCTTGTTGTGGCCAATGTTACGGCATCAACCTTAAAGCTGCCCCACTTGACGATATCGACACCTTTGATACTCTCATTGGCCGGTGTTTCCATGGTCTGGCCAATGGAAGGAATCACCAGGTCGGTTTTAATGTCATATTCCGAACCCTTGATGGGAATCGGTCTTCGGCGTCCCGATGCATCAGGATCACCCAGCTTCATTTTAATGCACCTGAGGCCGACGACGTGTCCGTTTTGGGTTAAAATTGACTCCGGCGCGGTCAGATAAGAAATTTTGACGCCTTCTTCCAGGGCTCCCTCAATTTCGCTGTCATAAGCCGGCATTTCCCTCTGGGTCCTTCGGTATAGAATAGTTACCTGTTGTGCCTCTTTTCTGACGACTGATCTGGCAACATCAATGGCCACATTGCCGCCGCCGATAACGGCAACATGCTGACCCTTTGGCACCGGCTCCCCAAGGTTGAGCTTTTTAAGGTAATCGACCCCTTGAATGACTCCGACGGCATCTTCTTTTGCCAAACCAAGGGATATGGGTTTGTGTGCGCCAATGCCCAAAAAAATCGCGCTGAATCCCTGGTCAAAAAGATCATCCAGGGTAAAATCCGTTCCAAGGGCCTTATGGGTCTTTATCTTGATTCCCATTTTTATGAAATTTTCAATTTCTTTATCGAGCAGGTCTTTGGGAAGTCTATGCGGCGGAATCCCCACCCTCAGCATACCGCCTGGCTCGGGAAGGGCTTCGAAAACGGTAATGTTATAACCTTCCAAGGCAAGATAATACGCCGCAGAGAGTCCTGCGGGACCGGAACCGACCACAGCGACCTTTTCATCTCGCCGGGTTTTAATCCCGGGTTCATATCCACCGAACTTTTCCATCACG
Organism: uncultured delta proteobacterium; assembly: GCA_963731025.1. Classification (GTDB taxonomy): domain Bacteria; phylum Desulfobacterota; class Desulfobacteria; order Desulfobacterales; family UBA11574; genus UBA11574. The sequence goes on from CAVSVL010000011.1 coordinate 214,021, forward strand.
TATTTACTGGCAAAGCCCTTTAACGCGCGAATGCTGATGGGCTGGTCCACGTCTCCTCTGCGGCACATTCCTTCGCACGGTGCCGGGCAGACTAGGCCGCACACCCAGGGAAAGGGATTGTCTTCCATAATGACTTTTACCGCTTCCTCATGCCTGCCAAGGGCGATCAAAGCCACATACGACGGGACATCGATACCGGCCGGACAGGTCATGTGGCAAGGGGCGGGTGTCAACCGCCGGCAAACTCCGGCCGGACAATGCTTGTCGTGAATATGAGCAAGATATTCATCTTTAAAATATCGAAGGGTTGATTTTACCGGGTTGGGCGCGCTCTTTCCAAGTCCGCACAAAGAAGAATCGACGATGATTTCAGACAGGTCTAATAGCTGCTGCAAGTGCTCATCTTTTCCCCTGCCTTCGGTGATATCCGTCAAAATTCGTTCCATGACGTGAAGCCCTTCCCGGCAGGGCGTACATTGGCCGCAGCTCTCATCCAGGCAAAAGGATATAAAATATTTGGCCACATCCACCATACAGGTGTCTTCGTCCATGACGATCATACCACCGGACCCCATGATTGAACCGGCCTTGCTCAGGTTTTCGTAATCCACGGGGATGTCTAGCAAAGCTGCGGGTATACATCCGCCGGACGGCCCACCGGTTTGTACTGCTTTGAATCTCTTCCCATTGGGAATGCCGCCGCCGATGTCATAGATGATCTTTCTTAACGGCATGCCCATGGGCACCTCGATGATTCCAGTGTTTTTGATTTTCCCTGCCAGGGAAAATAATTTTGTTCCTTTGCTGTTCTCACTGCCGATGCCGGCATACCACTCGGCGCCGTTTTCAATGATCGGGGGGACATTCGCCCAGGTTTCCACATTGTTCAGATTGGTGGGCTTTCCCCAAAGACCACGCTCAGTGGTGTGAACATACTTTGGCCGCGGCTCGCCGGCCATGTCCTCTATAGAAGTCATGAGGGCTGTCGCCTCGCCACAAACAAAAGCGCCGGCTCCCAGAACAACCTTGATATCGAAGCTGATATTTTTCCCAAAAATATTTTCTCCCAGGAACCCCCTCTCTCTGGCTTGGTTAAGTGCCATTCGAAGACGCTCCACAGCCAGAGGATATTCAGCCCTGATATACACAAAACCCTCGACAGATCCTATGGCATACGATCCGATGATCATCCCTTCGATAACCGCATGGGGGTTTCCTTCAAGAATCGCCCGGTCCATAAAAGCACCCGGGTCCCCCTCGTCGGCATTACAGATCACATATTTGATGTCACCTTCAGCCTTTCGGCAGGTCTCCCACTTGATACCCGCAGGAAATCCGCCCCCCCCTCTGCCTCTGAGCCCGGATGCTTTGATTGTTTCGATCACCTTGACCGAGTCCACATTCATAACCTTTTGGGCGGCGGCATACCCGCCGACATCTATATATGCATCAATGGATTCGGGATTGATTCGACCACAATTTTTAAGGAGCAGCTTTTTCTGATTCCTGTGGTAATTTTGGTACGCTTCATCCACCAACCATTTTTCAACAGGCTCACCACCGACAAGATGTTTGTCAACGATTTCTTCGACCATTTCCGGCGTGACATGCTGGTATGTGAACTTGGTGCCGTTTATGTATACATCAACAAGAACATCTCTTGCACACAGCCCCAGACAGCCGACCTTGTGAAGTTTGGGTGTTACCTGGACATTTACCCTTTTTTCTTCCAGGATTTGATTGAACGCTGCAACGACCTTGTTGCTGCCGCTCATCACACCGCCGAGACCTGCACAAATTTTTATCGTGATATCCTGTTGTTGAGTCATAATAACAATCCTCTCAATATCAGAACGATTTAATTAATTCTTTGACTAAATCAGGTGTCATGTTCGAGTGCGTTTGATCATCCATCATCACGGCGGGTGCCAAACTACAGGCGCCTAAACATCTAACCACCTTTAATGTAAATTTCATGTCTTCCGTGGTTTCTTCCTCATCTATTTTCAAGTCTTTCTTAACCTGATTCAGAACGTTCTGACCTCCTTTTACATGACAGGCGGTTCCCAAACAAACGCAAAGTTCGTGTTCACCCGTCGGGGTTAAGCTAAAACGGTTGTAGAAATTGGCAATGCTGTAAATCTGGGTCATGGGGACATCGATCTTTCGAGAAAGATATCGCAATTCTTCTTCAGGAAGATATCGGAATTCATTCTGGATTTCGTGAAGAATCCCGATGAGGTTTCCCTTGGTTTCCGGAAATTTTGAAATGATATGATCGATTTTTTCCTTCTCCACGTTGCTTCTCCCTCAGAAAAAAGACAACAGGCTTTATCAAATGTCTGTTGTCTTGATTTGTCAAATTGTGTACGACGTAATGGTTGTGTATCTGTTATTTTTAAAACCCACTTGTTGGCCCATGAATCTGTTGATTAATGGTATTGCATTTAAAGTTCAGCAATCGCTTTGGCAAAACGCTCCCGGGCGGTCTTGGTCTTTTCCGAAGCATCTCCGAAATATAGACACTGTGTGATGCACTTGGTCACACAGGCCGGTTTTAAGCCTTGATCCAATCTGTCCATACAATAATCGCACTTGACCACCTTGCCCGTTTCCGGATTCCACTGGGGTGTGCCCCACGGACACGCGGTGATGCAGCTCTTACATCCCACACAAATCGCCTGATCCACAAAAACGATGCCGTCTTTGGGGCGCTTTTGCATGGCACCTGTGGGACATGCCATCACGCACCACGGATTTTCACACTGAAAGCACGGCATGAAAATATTAGACACTCGGGGAACATTATTCACAAGCTTGGGTCCCACTGGGATAATCTGGCAAAAACGGGGACCCACGGGCAGATTGTTTTTGGTCTTACAATGAGACTCACAGCTATAACAGCCGATACAGCGTTTGACGTCTTGATATATGTAATACTTACTCATATGGATTCCTCCAGATCCGAAATTTTTAGGCTTTCTTTACTTCCACAAAACATTCCAGAAGGGCGTTGGCACCTCCCACCGGATCGTAAACATCCAAAAGACCCGTCTCAAAACGGTAGTCACCCAAACCTTTGTTATATCCCCGGGTTTGCCAGGGAATTTTTCTTCCGAAACCATGAACCATAAAAACAACTTCCGGATGTATAAATTCGGTCACGTTGGCCTGGATCGTTCCTGAATGACCGCCGTCGGAGGATGTTACCACCACACGGTCTCCATTGGATATACCCAGTTTCTCGGCTTGGGTTGCATTGATCCAGAGCGTGTTTTCCGGCATGATTTCGTGCAGCACGGGGTTGTTCTGGGTCTGTCCGTGTGTGTGGACCGGGCTGCGCCCGAATGCCAGACGAAATGTTCCGTTCTTCGGTTTCTTGGGGCTTTCATATGGCTTAAAGGAAGGAATACCGTTTTCTTCAAGGAGGCTGGACACGAATTCAATTTTTTTAGAAGGTGTCTTGAATTTTAAATCGGTCAAGCGATCCCACCAGATCGGGGCATCGGCAAGACTCACAAATCCTTTTTCATCAAAGTCTGCCGGTGTCACACCGGTGCCTTCCAACTGAAATTTCCAGAATTCTTCCATGTCCTTGAATTTGAAATAGTCACCCACACCCAGGCGCTCGGCCAGTTGTTTGAAAATCCACCAATCCGGCTTGGCTTCATTTCGGGGTTCAATGGCCTGTCTTCGGATGTCAAATTTAGGTTTCAATCCTTTACCGGTTCGTATGATGCTCGATTTTTCAAGATATGTTGCCGAAGGCAGCAGTACATCAGCATACCACCCGGTTTCACTGTAATTGCTGTCAATGGCCACAATCAGATCCAGTTTGTCAAGCGCTTTTTTCTGCGCCTCGGGATCCGGAAGAGATAGAAGCGGGTCGTGTCGAAACACAAGGTACGCTTTGACCGGATACGGATCTTTGCTGAGAAGGGCCGGGTAAAGAAAGTGCAGCAGGCCAGGTCCGGATTCAAAATGTTTATACTTCCATCCGCAGCCGTCCACCCGCTGGTCTTTGGGTTTGGGGATGGTGTCCATCAAAGTATTCAGGCCTTTTTTACCGGCATCGCCGGGACTCTTTTGAAAAAACAAACCGCCTGGGACCTCGAAGCTTCCCATGAGCGCGTTTAGTATATAAGATGTTCTCGAGCTATAAAAAGAATCCTTATATCGTGCCATCATCCAACCCGGATGAAAGATAACCGCGGGTTTGTCCTGGGCCACCTCATGGGCGAACTCGACAATTTCTTCCGAAGGGATGCCGGTTTCTTTAGACGCCCATTGGGGAGTATATGGCGCAACAAAGGTTTCCAGTTCTTTCAGGCCCACCACCCATTGATTCACGAATTCGGCATCATAGAGCTTATCCCTGAGAACGGCGTGGATAATGCCCAGGTCAAGGGCATAATCGGTACCCGGCCGAACCATCCAGAACCGGGTGGCTTTCATGGCGGTGTTGCTTGCCCGAACATCGATGTAAGTCAGCTTTCCGCCCCGATCCAACAGCTCCATAATCGTGTTTGCGGCCTTCACCCGCAACGATTCAAACACATTTCGGCCATACAAAACGAGATGCTTGCAGTTTTTAAAATCATAATTGAATGTCTTCCGTCCTGATCCGAACATTGAGATGGATGCATGCTGGACGTTCCGACCGCATGTGCAGTCGTGGTTAAAATAGTTGGGAGAACCGATGGCCCGCAGAAAACTGCGGTGAATATCTCTAAACGGCCCGCCGCGATCGCTCAAAGCGACGGCCTTGCCGCCGAATTCATCGATAATCGGTTTTAACTTGCCGGCAATGTAATCTATGGCTTCGTCCCAGCTTGCCTTTTCCCACTCTCCTTCGCCCCGCTTGCCTTTCCGTATTAACGGATGATGAGGTCTTTCATAGTCGTACTCCATGGCCAAACCAGCCGATCCTTTTGCGCAAAGTCGCCCGGCCATTCCCGGATCATGGGGATTTCCCTCGATCCATTTCACGATACCGTCTTCCACCTCGACGCGAATGGGGCACCTGACGCTGCACATGCCACAAATACTGAAAACAGATTCTTTCATGCTGCTCACCTCTTGTCTGAAAATAGCTCGTAATATCCGAATCACTTCCAGAGACCTTTGCAAAACGCCCTCTTTTGCCCAATTCCTGCGTCCCCGAAATCGCGATTTATCAACAGGCTCAAATTTTAACCCGCTACCGAACATGGGCGGGTTAATCTTCGAAATACTCAATGTATGGATGCCTGTCCCGATGGCTTTTTCATCGGGATGGTTAAAATTTTCGCCTTACTTGGCTTTGCATAGAATTGAACATTTTCCAAAGGTCTCTTCAAAGAATCGATGGTGCAGCCGAAACAAAATTCGGCGTTATACCAAATATTATTGTCCTTTCGCATTAATTTGAGATAATAACATAATCATCTTAATGGTAGAAAATTTCCTCCACAAAATAAAAAAAGTCAAGGGAGAATTCGGAATTTTTTTTAAAAAATCCAAAAATGGTATTGATTTCCGGCGCAACAGGGTTTTTAATGAAGCGATATAAACATTTGGTTAATTTTTTCAGTGCAACGTTGGTAGGAATCTTTGGATCTGTATTGCTGGTAATGTTTTTTATCAGTATAATGTCCGTCAGAACCATCGAGAAACTTTTACCGTTTATCATAGGATTTAATGCAGCCTTAACCGGATATAATCTGATCATCCGGATAAAAGACGGTTTAAAACATAAACGGATCTTGAGTGCTGTATCTGGAATTCTTATGGTTATCGGCGTCGCTTTGATGTTAAACATCGCCTTTTATCACTATATCGGCGGCTATATCGTTAATATGGTTTACTTTTTATTATTAGCTTTTCTCGGCGGCGTTTTCAGTTTTCTGGGTGCGATTCTCGCCATAAGATATTTTAAACTTTGATGTATCGAATAACTGAAACCTAAAATCAGGGCTTAAAATTTAAAAAGAGGATAAAATAGTTTTTATTTTATAATTTAAAGCAGTATAAGGTCAAAAAGATAAACTTTTGCTTAGTCATCAATAATCTTTCAACCACATAGAAGGCATAGGGAGGTAGGTTATGAAAAAATGCCTAATTCCGGTAGTACTACTATCTTTGGGATTGGTTTTTCTCTTTGCGAGTGCGGGTATTTGCAGTACTACTGCAACCATTTCCGCGACGGATTACAAAGCCGGCGACACGGTGACCATAGAGGGAAGCATCGATCCCGGCCAGGACCTTTACATTGCGGTTTCGTCTCAAAAAATCTTTGCACCCAAGGACTCAAAAGGCGTTCATGAGACCAAACATTTGAATACAGACGCAAAGAAAAATGGGTTCACCATGGAAACATCCATACCCGATCTCTATTATATGCTGACGTCGAATCCGGAAAAATTCGGGGAAATTACCAAAAAGAAATACGGCGGGCCGTCTTTTTTTACCCAGAAAGGTAAAAGAGGGCTCTATGAAACCACTTGGTTCAAATTGTCGAAATTTGATGCACTCGGTCCTGAAGCAAAAGCTTCCCTGGCAACCATCAAAACCGATCAGGAATGGAATTTCTTCAAATACGCCCACGAAAGCAGTTACGGCATCAATACGATCGTCAAGGAAGGCACCAATGTTGGAAAAGTTACCATTTTTGCCAGAAGTGTATTAGGCGATTACAAAATCAGCAAAAATTACTGGGATAAAGGAACCTCCATTGTCCTGGATAAAACCACCGGAAAATTCAAGGCCTCTTTTAAGTCCTTTCGCCACACCCCACCTGATACAAAATTTGACGTCTATGTCAACGGTGAAAAAGCCGGCAGTTACAATGTGAAGGCCAACGGCTTCTGGCTGAATTTAGGCGGCCGGTATATGAATCCCATCTGGATCATCATCGGCGCAATTCTTGTGGGAACCTATTTTTCCATGATCGGCGCGGCTGGAGGCATGCTCATGGCAGCCTTCCAGGTTATGGTGGTGCAAACCGCCGGCCCTGTGGGAATTAATGCCGCCAATGTCCTCCGCCCCTCCAATATGGCGTTGACCCTGTTTTCTCCGTTAGGGTCCTTCTACCGGTATGCGGTCAAAGAAAGGCGTGTGGCCTGGCCGGTGGGAATTTCATTCGGCGTAGGGATTTTTATCGGCTCCATTTGGCTGGGGAAATATGCCACCAAGTTTCTGCCCATGCAAACCTATAAAGAGTGGCTGGCCGTTCTGGTGGTACTCATGGGCATCAGAACCCTCTACGAACTCACGCCCAAAGTCATGGAAAAGCGAAAAAACATCAAAGCCATGGTGAAGAAATTCAACGAGGCGGTGGCTAAAGCCAAAGCTGAAGGGACTGCCGTGGAAATGGGAAAGATCGAGCCTGTCAAAACCGGACTAACCGATTATCGTTTCAAATTCTGGGGCGAAGAGTTTACCATCAATCCTTTGCTTTTCGGACTTTTGGGCCTCGGCATCGGCGTGGTTTCCAGAAGCTTTGGGATCGGTGGGGGATTTTTACTGGTGCCGGCCATGACCACCCTGGGGGCACTTCCCATGTATGTTGCGGTGCCGATTTCATTGATCGGGACTTGTTTCAGCAGTATTGGGTCTTTTGTCGGATATTTGTTAAACGACTATTATCCGGATATGGTGCTGATGATCTCCATCATTATCGGCGGATTTGTGGGCGGCATGCTGGGAAGCCGTGCCCAGAAACTGTTCAGCGAAAAAACGCTGAAGATCGTTCTGGCGATTACGCTGTTCTTTCTGTTTTTCCGTTTCTTCAAGATCGAGATCTGGATATAATAATAACATAGGTTAAGCGGTTCAGGGTTCAAGGTTCAATGGTTCAGCCCTTTTGGGATTGCGAAGTACAACTTACATATAACCGAATAGTTTCGCAAAACTGAACAGGGAACCCTGAACCGCTTTTTACTTTTTTATGGAAGATGTTTTTGACATCGCATGGCTGAAAATACTGGTTTCTATCCATGCGTTGGTCAAAGTTCTTGATTTTTTATTCGCCCCGCTGAATCCTTTGGGACCGGCAGTGGCGATATCGGTCATCGTGGTGTTGACGGTTGCATCCACCAAGTTCTTAAGCAGAATCTACAAAACAAAGCGATATCTCGAGCTGCAAGAAGAGTTTCAATACCTTTACAATCTCCGAAACGAAGCACTTACCTGCAAAGATTCTGAAAAAGGCAAAGCCCTTGCTAAAAATATCGACCAAGCCCGACTCAATCAGGTGTATTACGATTATTTTTTCGAAGGTCTTTTAAACAGCATACCTACGAAATACTTGCCCATTCTCATCATGCTCGCCTATGTCAACGAGACCTTTAAATCAAAGAACCTGCTTGAAAATTTCGGGCGGGATTATATACTTAAATTTGTTAATTTTAACGGAAACGTCGTTAAAATCGGCTCGGTTTTATGGTTTGTACTTTCCATGCTGATGGTTTATATAGCATGGTTTGTTATCGGTCGTTTGGTCTTTAGATATAAAAAGAAAAAATAATCATCTCCAAATTCGAAATCCGGTCAATTGATGTCCCGATCATTCGTCATTTTCATTTTTGTCGGTATTACTTGCGCTCTTATCGCTTGTAATGCTGATTTGACGATCAGATCCACCTGTGTTTCCTGTCATCAGGGACTGGAACCGGCTTCCGTCACCCACCCCATCTGTATCGACTGCCACGGCGGCGATTCAAAATCCGAAGATAAAAACATCTCTCACAAAACCATGCTCGGTCCTAAAAATCCATCGGATCCAAAATTCTGGGAACAAACCTGCGGAAAGTGTCATCCCTATCAGCTGAATCGAGTTCGGGCCACTATCATGCTCACCAATACCGGGATGATCAAAAACATTCAGAAAACCTGGGAAGGAGAGGACAACAAGCTTTACAGTACACAGCCGGAAAATCTCTTTTCCGCAAATGGAATGCCCCTTGAATTAAAAGGTGTCTCTCAATTGAACAACCTTTCCGGTGAGCTGTATCGAAAATTCTGCTCACAGTGTCATGTGGGAATCGAGGCCGATGGAAAATACGCCGCCAGCCACGCCTCCGGGTGTGCGGCATGCCATTTCCCATACAACGATATTGCCACCTATCAGGGGAACGATCTGACCGTCAAAGGCAAGCAACCTTATTCGGCAAACCATCGATTGGCGGCCCTTCCCGGAAATGATGTCTGTTTGCGCTGTCACAACCGCAGCGGCCGTATGGCACTTTCTTATCAGGGACTTTTTGACGGAAATAATGGTTTGATGCCGACCCGAAACGGCCTTCCGGGTCCCAGAATAATCAGCGGCGCTCGCAATCTCACATATATTACAGAAGACATCCATTTTGCCGGGGGAATGGACTGTATTGACTGTCATACGTCCAGAGACATCATGGGTGACGGCTATGCCTATGAAAACATGTACCATCAGACAGAGATCCGCTGTGAGGACTGCCACGGCACCGGAAAAAAGCACCCCGATTTTAGAGAAATTACCCGTGAAAACGATGAAGCCATGCGGGAATCAAAAAGCTACTCCATTAAAATGCAGCCCGGTATGAAAATGATCGTCACCGGTAAGGGCCGCAAATATTCCAACGTGTTTTATGAATCCGGCAAGGTTTATGTGCTTAGCAAACGCACTGGAAAGTTACATCAAACCCCGGTGATTACCGGAACCCCGGAACATACCATCGCAGGGCATGAACGTATGGAGTGTTATACATGTCACTCCCGAGCCGTGCCCCAGTGTTTTGGCTGTCACACCCGGTATGATCAGACCAAATTGGGCAAAGATTATATAAAGGATCGTGAAACAAAAGGAAAGTTCAGCGAAACCGAGGACTGGCGTAAACTTTATCCATTTCCCCTATCCCTTAACCAGCGCGGCAAAATATCTCCGGTAACACCGGGGTGCCAGACCTTTGTGACGGTGGTGGATGAATACGGCAGGACAACCCAAAAAGAATATGTGGCAAAATTTAAGGGGAAAAAACAATTGCGCTTTGCGCCGTTTTATTCTCACAATACCGGAAGAACCGCCGTCGGTTGTTCAGAATGTCATGCAAACCCGATGTTTTTAGGTTTCGGACAACATGTGGTCAACGAAAACAGCATCCAGGCCACCTTACTGTGTGAAAAATCAAAAGAAAAACCTTTGGATGGTTTCTTGAAAATGAAAAACGGAAAAGTCAGCGCCTTTTCCGGCATTACCCGCGAAAAATCACGGCCTCTGAACGGCCCGGAAATAAAAAGAATTCTGGCAGTAAACCAGTGTCTTGTGTGCCATGATGATCCCAAAGATCCGATTTATCAAAAGCCACTCGATGAAACCATGCTAAACATTTGTCTCAACCGGTCCGGCCCGGCAACCATCGAGTTACCGAGAGTTCGAAAAATTACCAAGGCTTACCCCGTCATGCTTGAACGGGAAAAAGTCCGGTTTCAAATCAAGGATATTCCAGGTTCAACGTACCATGTCATTTTTGATCAAATGATGAGTACGCGATCTACTGAAAAAACTTTTGTTCAGAAAACCCTCGGAAAGGAAGATCCTGAATTTTTTAATAAAAATTGTGAATCATGCCACGTTAAAAGCTGTGATGACTGCCATAAAAGAGACGGAGACGTTCTCATACGCCCAACGTCGAGTCAATGTCTGGATTGTCACAAAGGATATTTCACCGGATGGGAATATTACGGAAGAGCGCCCCGTGAAGACAACCTGCGATATCAGCGTGGTAAAACGGTCGAGGGAGAAACGTTTCTCAAAATGCTGCCGGATGTTCATGCCCGGGCAGGCATGGAATGCGGCGACTGTCATTCCATGAAGAGCCTGATGGCCGGGAAAAAATCATCGAAAACGTGTGTTGACTGTCATAAGGCAGACCCGGCGGTTATCGAGCACCGTATTGATGCCCATAAAAAAAATCTCGAGTGTTATGCCTGTCACAGTGCATGGGCCTCCCAGGAGTACGGCACTTTTTTCGTCCGGTTCAAGGACAGTTCCAACAAACAATATTTTCGGCTGCGCCCGTGGGGTAACGAAAATTATATCAAGAGCGGTTTTATAAAAAAACAGGATTCGCCGCCCCTGGGCATCAATCAACGCGGAAAGATCAGCCCCATCCGGCCGCAGTTCATCGTCTATTTTACCGACATCGAAAACAACAGACCGGTTGGTGAAGAAAACCGACTGCTTGCCGCCCGATGGAAGGCCTTTTTTCCGCATACCATTACCCGCGGTACGGTCATGTGCGACGGCTGCCACAATAATCCCGAAAGATTTCTTCTGGAAAAAGAAGAAGATCGTATGTATCGACTTCAAAAAAACGGCATGACATTGACCTCGTTCTGGTCCCAAAAGGGACAAACCGTTGGCAATGGATCGTTTATTTCACCTGAGCGCTTTAAAAAAATGACGTCAAAACCCCCTGAATTCAAAAACGCATATGTTAAAAAATGGAAACGACTCATAAAGGCCGTCGAAAACTGATCAAGACACTGATCTTGTCGGCAATTTCTCTGCCCCTGATCGGAAAGTTTCTGATTCCCAGGATAGTGCACCGAAAAGCACTTTTACGGATAAAAAAAGAAAATGTTCCGGGTGGCGGTGCCCTGATTTTTGGACAAAAAAAGATTGCCGTGATAAGAAAGAATCAAGAAATTTACGCACTCAACCTCACCTGCACCCATCTGGGCTGTACGGTGAATGCGACGCCCCAGGGATTTGTCTGTCCCTGTCACGGCAGTGTATTTACCACCCGCGGCGACGTTGTCAAAGGACCGGCTGATCGGCCTTTGAAAAGACTCGCTGTCGAGGAACAGGGCGATGATGTTTTAATTAAAAGCTGATTTAGGTTTGTTGGTGTTCTAATCGTTAGAAATTTATAAAAGTGAGCTCTTGCTCACAAGTCTTGTCCGCCTCGGGTGGGTTTATCCGCCTTCGGAGAGATCTTTCAGCCAAGAATTTAATTATGGTTATAGCAGTTTAGATTTTCAGGATTAAAGGATGCAGAACGAAAACAGTCTGTTTAACGAATTCATCCGTCACCTGTTCCCCCGGATGGTGCGTCGGCAGAACCTTAAGATCACGTACACGTTCTGTCTGGGAGGATTGGCGTTTACAGCGTTTATAGTGCTCATGGCCACCGGTTTGCTCCTGTTGTTTTATTATCAACCCTCTTCCGAAGGCGCATTCGGTTCGATACTCTTTTTAGAATCATCGGTTCCGGCCGGACTATACGTTCGCAGCCTTCACCGCCTGGCGTCCCATGCATTTCTGGTACTTATTTTTCTGCACACCTTGAGGGTGATTCTCACCGGTGCCTTTCGAAAACCCCGGGAATTGAATTGGATCATCGGTTTTTTTCTGCTCTGCCTGGCGCTTTTTGAAGCATATACCGGATATCTTCTGCCCATGGATCAACTCGCGTTATGGGCGACCCAAACCGGAATGGAACTCATCAAAACCGTTCCTATTGGAAAACTGGTTGCGAATATTCTGGCGCCGGACGGTATTGGGCAGCCGATTTCTCTGCTGCGTTTCTACATTCTCCATATTGTCATTATCCCTGTGGTTGTGCTAGTACTCTCATTTTTACATTTCTATCGCATACGCCAGAACAAGGAGGTGTTACCGTACCTGTGAAAGATTTCTTACCAAGCTCGCCGTACCTTTTTCGAATCGTCAAAATAGCCATGGTTTTGCTGGTTGGCATTTTGCTGTTATTGGCAATAGTTGCCCCTGCACCGTTGAATGAACCGGCGAATATTACCCAAACGCCGAATCCTGCCAAAGCGGCCTGGTTTTTTCTCTGGGTTCAGGAACTGGCAAGCTACTCGAAATATCTTGTATATATGATTATGTTGATCGGCCTCTTCTTTTTACTGCTGCCCTTTCTACCGGGAATTTCAGAAGCCAAGCAGGCTAAATGGCTGCCTAAAGATCAGCAATGGATCAATACCGTTGCCTTAATTATTTTTTTCGGAATATCCGCATTAACGATTATCGCCATGTTTTTTAGGGGGGAAAATTGGGCCTTCGTGTCTCTATTTTAACTCTCTTATTGGGGCTTTTGTGGTCAACCGGCCCTTATTTTTATAAAGGCCACAAAGGTTGCATCGAATGCCATATCCCCCATTATGAAGCCGAAGCTTCGTGTGTCGACTGTCACCGGGGAAACCCCGGAACCGACCGGACTCAGATCGCCCATTATCGATTGATTCAAGGGAAATATGCCTGTTTTACGCTTCCGGAAGATCCTGTTACAAGAGACGGTCGCCGGTTGATCGATACATCCGGGTGCCGGCGATGCCATAAGACCAGCCGGCAAGGAAATCGTCTGGCATCAGACCTGGATGCGTCTTTGGATAAAACGCTGCCCGAAGGTCTTACCCATGCCATTATATATCCGGCAGTATTTATGCCCAATTTTCATTTTAATGAACCGGAAACTCTCAAACTGGTGAACGCCATCCTGGGGTCAAGCGCTGTTTGGGGGTTGGATTCCGGAGAAAGCCCCAAGGTCATTTACTTTGAAAAAAGCAAAGAAGACGGCAACAATACGTTTAACAAACATTGTGGTTCATGCCATCGGGTGTTGACGCAACAGTTCGGCGGTTTCGGACATGGCGATATCGGTCCCAATCTTTCAGGGATTCTTAGCCGGTTCTATTTTAAAAACTTTAAAGACGGCAAATCCTGGAATGTAAACAGACTGGAGCAGTGGCTGAACAATCCCCGTGATATCAGGATCAATTCGCAAATGCTGCCCATCAAACTTACAAAAGATGAATTGAAAAATCTAATACATATCGTGAACTCATAACGAATAAAATGTGATCAAACCCATATAAAAAAAAACGACTGTTTATCGGAAGTGTTCTAAAATTTGCCCCATAAGTTTAATAATATTACCGTGTTATAACGTTGCTGATATCTTTTGAATCAGAGCTTGACAAGGTTCAGTATTTGGAATATTTTTTTGATCTATACTGTTTTATTTTAAAAAGGAAAGGAGGTGATGGCTGCCTTTTAATGGTCACTACTTAATATATTACTCAACTCTCGTTTAAGCTAGGAGGTTTTAACATGAGAAAGACAGTTGTTTTTGCGGTTGTTTTGGCGTTTGTATTAGGAGCGGTGGGTTTTGCATTTGCTGCAGATAATCCATTGCAAGCAGGAGAAAAAGCAGTACACCAAGATTTTACAAAAGCGATCCCGAAAAGCCACGTTATAGACGTATTCAAACTTCATGAAGTCTGGGAAAAAGCCATGGCAGATCCTGCCTATCGCGCGAAGATCTACTTAATTGATGTGCGGACAGACTCCGAGTGGAATGCGTTTCATATTGAAGGAACAGATCATATTCAGGCCGGGCATATGTATGTTATTCCTAAGAAGATAACAGATCCAAATGCGGAGATTTACATCTGGTGCCGTACATCGCATCGGGCCAAATATGTTGCGGGCTTTCTTTATAAATATGGATACAAGAATGTTTATCTTGTCAGCTCTGTTACCAAGAATGGGAATAAAAACGTTGGAGGCGTGGTCGGCTGGGCCCAGGCAGGCTTTCCGTTTGTCAACCAGTTTACCGGAACTTTCTACATCAAGGAATACCGCAAGAGTCCTTCCAAAGCGGAAATGTCAGGTTACCGTATAAGAATGTGGCATCCCTATTAATAGCCAATCACCATCATCAAGGGAAAAGAAGCCATTCTTTTCCCTTGATGGCTTTTCTTTTTTTCTTCATTTCTATACACTCAAATCATTTTCCTTTTAAAATTTTTTAAAAAATGTTTGACTTGCTCCGGCATGTGTTATATATTCCATAAAAAGAATATAAGGAGCACCCATGAAAACATTTGTAAAGGTGATGAAGGCTCTTTCCGATCCCAACAGGATTAAAATTGTAAAATTGCTTCAGCAAAAAGTGATGTGCGTCTGCGAACTTCGGGCAGCCTTGAAAATTTCCCAGCCGAGCGTTTCCAAACATTTGAAAATACTCGAAGACGCTGGGTTGGTCGATTATCAGAAAGATGGTCTGTGGGTCAACTATTATTTATCGGACGGTCACCACAGTCCCTATGCCGCCAGCCTGTTGGGGAACATCAAGCACTGGCTGAACGATGATCCCCAAGTGGCTGACCTGATCCAAAAAGTACCGTCTTTAAATCGAGAAGAAATATGTAGCACATAATTTTTTTTGCCTTAATATATAGCTAAATAAGCATATTATAATTTATAGGTCTGCCTTGTTTCAACAACATATAAAACATAGGATTTTTTTTGAGGACACAGAGGAACACAGATTTTCAATATGCTCAAGTCAAAAAATAATAGTATCTGAGTATATCTGCGAAAATCTGTGTCCTATTAATTATATCAAGGAGGATAAAAGATGGGAAACGCAACCATAACCCAAAAAACAACGGCAGCGGTGAAAGAATCTGAAGAAATTGAAAAGGAAGTCGAACCGAGTCTTATCGATTGGAAAACCATCTGGAAACCGCTGAGCGTAATCATTGGCGTTTTTATTATCTTTTTCTGGCTTCCCGTGGGCAACAGCCGCTTTAACGGGGCCGTGATCGAGTCGCTGGCCCTCGCCAAGTGGTATGCCCAGGAGCACGTGATCCTCTGCCTGGTGCCGGCCTTTTTTATTGCCGGTGCCATTGCCTGTTTCATTTCCCAGGCCGCAGTCATGAAATACCTGGGTGCGGGCGCCAAAAAAGTTCTGGCGTACGGTGTTGCATCCGTATCCGGGTCCATTCTGGCGGTCTGCTCCTGTACGGTCTTACCTCTCTTTGCAAGCATCTGGAAGCGGGGCGCGGGACTCGGACCGGCCATTGCCTTTCTCTATTCCGGCCCGGCCATTAATATCCTGGCCATTGTTCTGACCGCCCGGGTTTTAGGGCTTCCCATCGGCATCGCTCGAGCAATAGGCGCGATCATCTTTAGTATCGTCATCGGTCTGATCATGCATTTTCTTTTTAGAAAAGAAGAAGAAGCCAAAGCCCAGGCAGCCATGCATATGCCCGAACCTGAGGTTGAACGTCCCCTGTGGCAAAATGTCATCTATTTTGCCGTCATGGTGTTTATTCTGATTTCTGCCACCTGGGGTAAACCAGGCGAACCCACCGGCCTGTGGCATGCCATTTACAGTATCAAATGGATGATGACCGGTTTTTTTGCGATGATCCTGGGCGCACTTCTCGTCATCTGGTTCAAGGTTAAAGCCTATAAGGTCGCTTTGGCCGGCGCATCGGTGGTGGTCCTGGCGCTTCTTTTCCCGCACGAGCCGCTCATCGCTTTTTCAACAGGGATCATCGGGCTGGTATGGATGATCACCACCACCCGTGGAGAAACCGAAAACTGGTTTCTTTCTTCCTGGGATTTCACAAAGCAGATCATGCCGCTACTCTTTGCCGGGGTTCTGGTAGCCGGTCTCCTTCTGGGACGACCCGGTTCAGAAGGCCTTATCTCTTCAAAGTGGGTAAGCGGCCTAGTGGGCGGGAACTCCCTGTGGGCAAATCTTTTTGCTTCAGTTGCCGGCGCATTCATGTACTTTGCCACACTCACGGAGGTGCCGATTTTACAAGGGCTCCTTGGTTCCGGCATGGGCCAGGGGCCGGCCCTGGCGCTGCTCCTTGCCGGGCCTGCTTTGAGCCTGCCGAACATGCTGGTGATCCGAAGTGTGCTGGGCACCAAGAAGACCATTGCCTACATCACCCTGGTCGTCATTATGGCCACCATCAGCGGAATGATCTTCGGGCATTTTTTTATATAGAAGATAATCTATTCAGCCACTAAGACACAAAGGCACCAAAAATGAGTATGAATTATAAACCATCATCAAAAGAAGAAATATCTCTCGCCCAAAAATATAACATGCCACCTATTAAAAATGGCATTAAAAAATTATACGATAATCTTTTGTGTTTTTGTGTCTTTATGTCTCAAGTTTTTAGATCCAAGGAGAAAGCATTATGTCAGATGATAAGGTCACGCGAATCAGCGTCGGTAGACACGCTACGGGTATCATCGGACTGCAACCGATCCTCGAAGAAGTTGCCAATGAATTTAAAGGCAAAACCGACGATGAAATCAAGGCCGAACTTTTAAATCGATTGTCTCAAAAAAACTACATCAGCAGTAGGACCAGAGATGTCTACGGCCACGCATTTTTAAGAGAATACAAAAAGTTCGTCGAAGAACCCTTTGAAGACACCGAAGCTGGCGGGCTGGAAATCAAAGTATTGGGCCCGGGTTGTCCTCGCTGTGAAAAACTCGAGCAGGATCTCATGACAATGATGGCCGAACTCAATATTGCCGGCGATCTTGAACATGTCCGGAATCCATTAGAGATCGCAAGCTACGGTGTCATGGGATCGCCGGCATTGGTCATTAATGGCCAAGTCAAAGTCGTTGGGTCCGTCCCGCCGACTAAAAAACTCAAAGAATGGTTGATGGCGGCAGCAAAATTTTCTACCTAATTTGAGCGTTTCAATTTTTAAAATGGAATCAAAGATCATTTATTTTTACTATATTAGACATGATTAACGGGATTTCTATGATCTTTCTTTTATTTCTTCCTTCTCTGATGAAAAGAAGAAAACTCCAAAGAATCCTGTAGATCCTGTCTAAACAAAATAACAAAAAAGGAGAAAAAACATGGAAATTAAAGTACTGGGCCCCGGATGCCCAAAATGCAAGCAGACCGAAAAGAATGTCAAGGACGCGGTTGCTGAAACCGGCGTGGATGCCACGGTCGAAAAAGTTACTGATATCATGGAAATTGCCGGCTATGGTGTTTTCGGCACTCCTTCTGTGATCATTGATGGGGAAGTAAAAAGCGTCGGCAAGATCCCCACAAAAGAGGATATCAAGTCATGGTTAAATAAATAAAGGAGTTGATTTGGTGAAAAAACTACGATTGGGGATTTGTCTTTTACTCTTGATATGTTTGTTTTTATTCATACCGATTTTAGGAAATGTCCGGGCAGATGAATTTGAAAACCTGCCGGTCAAAGGGATGGTCACCATGATCGATCTGGGCGCCAAAAAGTGCATCCCATGCAAAATGATGGCGCCGATCATGGAAAAAATGGAAATAGTGTACAAAGGGAAAGCGGTCATCGCTTTTATCGATGTATGGGAGCATCGGGAACCCGTCACTCGGTTCGGTATCCGGGCAATCCCCACACAAATCTTTTTCGATAAAAACGGTCAGGAAGTTTACCGGCATGAAGGATTTTTGGCTGAAAAAAATATTATCGCAATACTGGAGAAAATGGGTGTCAAGTAAATCGTTATGATTGAATCATTCTTTTTGACGGTAAATGAATGGATTGCCGGCGGTACTGCCATTGCCGCTCTGGGCTGTTTTGTGTGGGGAATGATCAGCGTGTTGTTCAGTCCGTGCCATCTGGCATCGATTCCGCTTATCATTGCCTATGTGGGCGGCCAGCAGCGGGCATTGAGTCCCAAACAGGCGAGTACATATGCGGTCCTATTTACGCTGGGGCTGTTTATCACCATTGCGGTCATCGGCATTGTTTGCGCATTGCTGGGCCGGATGCTTGGCGACGTGGGGAATTACTGGCAAATTCTCATCGGCCTGGTGCTGGTCTGGGTGGCCTTGGGTATGCTGGGCGTTGAGAAATGCGCTATGTCCGGAAGCCTGCTGTATCGTCTGAATTTAAAAGGGTTGTTCGGGGCGTTTGCACTGGGTCTGGCATACGGGGTTCTTTCCGGTTCCTGTACCTTCGGATTTATTGCCCCGATTCTGGCGATTATTACGATCCAGCAAAAACTGGCAGCCGGGATTCTGTTTATTGTGCTGTTTGCTGTCGGCCACTGCCTGCCGATCGTGATCGCCGGGAGTTCTACTGCCGTCGTCAGACGCCTGATTGAAAACAGAACATGGCAGGGAGCGGGTGCCTATTTTCGCAAAGGTGCCGGTGTAATAATCGGACTACTGGGTGTTTATTTCATATTGAATCCGTTTGTTATCGTGTAAAAAATTGTCGACTGACAAGGAGGTTGCAATGTCTGAAATCAAACGATTGTCGTTCTTAGACCGCTTTCTGACGTTATGGATCTTTCTGGCCATGTTCGTCGGCGTCATGAGCGGTTATCTGTTTCCGGGCATTCAGGATGGTCATCAATTTTTTCCAGGTGGGTACCACCAACATTCCCATTGCCATCGGATTGATCCTGATGATGTATCCGCCGCTGGCCAAGGTCAAATACGAGCAGTTGGGGCAGGTATTTCGCAACTTTAAAGTCCTTTTGCTTTCATTGGTCCAGAACTGGGTTATCGGCCCCATCCTGATGTTTTTACTGGCCGTCACCTTTTTGTCAGGGTATCATGAATATATGGTCGGATTGATCCTGATCGGCCTGGCGCGCTGCATCGCCATGGTGATCGTCTGGAACGATCTGGCATCCGGCGATGCCGAATACTGCGCAGGCCTTGTGGCGTTTAACTCCATTTTCCAGGTGCTCTTCTTTTCCGTTTACGCATATATCTTTATAACCGTTCTTCCGCAGTGGATCGGACTCCAGGGAATGGTTGTAAAAATTTCCATCGGACAGATTGCCGAAAGTGTTTTTATCTATCTGGGCATCCCTTTTATTGCCGGTATCATCTCGCGGGTGATCGGGCTGAAGACAAAGGGCAAAGAATGGTATGAAACAAAGTTCATCCCCAGGATCAGCCCGATTACTCTGATTGCACTTTTGTTTACCATTCTGGTGATGTTTTCCTTGAAGGGAGAATATATCGTCCAGCTGCCGCTGGATGTTATTCGGGTGGCCATTCCGCTTTGCGTTTATTTCGTAATTATGTTTTTTGTTTCTTTCTATCTGTCCATGAAAGTAGGGGCCACCTACGAACAGTCCACAACATTAAGTTTTACGGCAGCCTCCAACAACTTTGAATTGGCTATTGCCGTAGCCGTAGCCGTATTCGGCATCGATTCCGGCCAGGCCTTTGCGGCGGTAATCGGCCCGCTGGTTGAAGTCCCGGTACTCATCAGCCTGGTCAATGTTGCGCTCTGGTTTAAACGTAAGTATTTTCCGTATGCCGTGGAAACCCCAACAGGCGTCTGTCATGTTACCTGTGAACCTTAAAAGGAGATATGCTGCTTGAAAGAGCTATTCTTTGGAAATATGGAAGCTCCATATGCCGTCTCGGCGGGTTTGCCTATACCAAAGAACCGCCTTCTGTCTCGTTTGAATCACAAGGTAAAATGATTACCGTCGAAATACATGAGAGGGTTTAAATTTGATTATTAACAGTACACCCCGGTTTAAACTTAAGAGAAATTTTTAAAATGAATTTAAAAAAAGTGCAGATAGAACTGGACATTTTTGATGTCCAGCAGGTATTGGGCATCGCCCTGGATGAGGATAAAGACAAGGCTCTTGAATATATCAAGGGCCGTCTCGTCAAACAGATCGAAAAGATCTTGCAGCCTCATTGAGTGCCGGTTTTCGAGGCCAGTTACGGCCCTTCACAAACAGATCGTTTTGGTCGATGAAGGCAGCAGATTGTTGCAATAGTTAAGGAGGAAGAAAATGATTTTGATAATTTCAAACCAGGAATTCCAAAAGATGCGAATGGCGGCCATGGATGATGACAAAGATGAAGCCTTACGCCTGGTCAAGGATTTTATCAAAAGGCTGGAGCAGCAGAAGCAACACGGAATGAAATCGCGTTTAAATGGATAAGAGAATGAATCGTTCGTTACTCACTTTCTGCCGGTCTCTTCTGCACGGATTATTTTTAAACAATAAAAGACATCGTTTAATACTCTTTAAAGGCGTCATCGTCACCATTATTTTTATCTTTCCAACCCTATGCAATGGATCGGATCAAAATTCCGAGACATTGAAACAACTGATAGAAATGTATGACCCGACAGATTGCCGGGAATGCCATGAAGAAATCTATGCTCAATGGCAAAATTCCCGTCATGCAAGATCCATCTCATGGATATTCATGGAGCGGTATGATGGTGTTTTGGACTTTTCCAAAACAAATATCCACTTTGAAGAGAGAGAATTTGATCGAAAATTGGCAAATGGGCATGCGGAACTGGGTTTTGGGAAAAGTGCCGCATAATTCAGATTTGAATTAATTCCAAGGAGGTTTAACAAGGCCATGTATTCCCCTTTATCAAGAGTTCGATATTTAACTCCGTTTGTAGCTATTGCCATTATTTTGTGTTTATGGGTAAACGCAGAAAGCAGAGATCTGGGTGATATTTTAGCACAGATAGAAAAACACACCCCATCCCTTCAGGCCGCCCACGCCAAGACTGAAATACAACGGGCAGCAACTCGGCAGGCAAAAAGCCGCTATTTCGGGGAAGTCGATGCACTGGTCAGAAACAGTAACTATGACCCTGATCGGTTGATCAATCCCATCAGCTACCCGGTTAACCTTCAGCCGCAACTCTTTGATAACAACCAGATTGGTTACGGCCTGAATGCCCGCCTCCCGTTAGACATCAATGGCCGCATCACTGCCGGAGTTGATGCTGCCGGCAAGCAGATGGAGGCCGCCCGTGCCCAAGAAGGCAATGTCCGGTTGCAGCTTCTGCATGGCGCTGCCGACCTGTACCACAGCCTTGAAGGGGTCAAAGCATTGGAAGAAGCCCTTCAGAAACAGATTGAGGCTCTGACAGCACATATCAAAGTCGCCACTACTTCCATTGAAGCAGGCAGAACCGCTATGGTGGAAAAATTACGGTTGGTTGCAGATAAGGAAGCCGTAAAAGGGAAACTGGCAGTACTCAAGGGACAGGAGCAAGGAATCAGAGCCAGACTGGCAGCGCTGATGGGAACAGAGTCCTTTTTCGACACCGTCATTCCCATTCACGATCCGCTAAAAAATACTGCTGAAGCAGCTAACGGCATTATGAAGCGTCCTGATATCCAAGCCTTGCTGGCCCAGGGTGAGGCAGCGGATGCGGATGTGAATGCGGCTGAAGCTAATCGTTTTCCCGAGCTTAATATAAATGGTACCTGGATTCAAAATCAGGGATTTAATGGAGATGGGGATGATACCTGGACCCTGTTAGTACAACTCCAGCTGCCCTTATGGGATGGTGGCAACCGCAGATCGGCCATAGCTAAAGCCGAGGCTGGCCGCAGGGCTACCCGGCACGAATTGACAGCCCTACAGAATCAAGCCAAGGCAGAACTTGTTGCGGCGAAAGCAGACTGGCAGGCGGCTGAAATAAGCTATAGGGCCACCGTAGCCTCAGTGGATGCCGCAAGAGAAACAGCAAGAATACAAACCGACCGTTTTGCAGAAGGTCGACTTTCTGCAGTCGACCTGGTTGATGCTGAAGCAGCCCTGTCCGGGGCGCGGTCCGACCGTGCTCTGGCACTGACGCACTGGTGGCAGGCGGAAGATCGTCTCAGGCATGCTGTTGGCCTGGAGCCTTCTGCTTATCGGATAGGTAAGGTAAAACCATGAAACAGCAAGCAGAGTCTCACCGAAGTTGATTGCTTTTCATTTTTCAAATGAGTGAAATGCTTAACATACGTTAAAGAACAATAGGAGTAATCTATGGCTGATAAAAAAAGAATCCGGCACTACCTGTTTGCATTGCTCATCTTGGTGGCCCTGGTTGCCGGGGGTGCTATGCTGCATAAGAAACGGGCGGCAGAAGTTGCCCACATTCCCGAAGAACCGATCACCCCCTGGGCCCTGCATGTTGCCAGGGTGAGCGATAAGCCGGCGGATTCAGGTTTTCCTGCCCTGGCAATGGTTTCTACCCGTGAAGAGGTGACCATCATGGCCAGGATTTCCGGAAGGATACTTGAAATGGGTCCACGTGAAGGTGTCCGGGTTAAGGCCGGCGATCTTCTGGTCCACATAGATACCCGGGAAGTCGAAGACACTATCAATTCTTTAAAGGCCCAATATGTGGCAGCTCAGGCTGACGCAAAGCGTACCAGCGACGAAATGGTCAGAGAGAAAAAACTCTTCAGAGATGGTGGCAGCAATGAGAGCGCCGTGGAAACTAGGGATATTGCTTTTGTAACTGCCAAGCAGAAAGTCATCTCCATTGAACATGAAATAAACTCTCTGAGGGTACGCAAAGGATATGGAAGAATCAATGTTACGGCTGATGGTATTGTTGCCAAACGACTGGCAGAACCTGGTGATATGGCCGTCCCTGGTCGTCCCTTGTACAAAATCACTGAAAGCACCGGGGCTCTGGCCCGGGTAGAGTTGCCCCAGTCCATTCTGAACGAAGTACATCCCGGCACCCCAATGGTGCTGTATCATAATGGCGAGCAGATCAACGTTCCAATCAACCGTATTTTCCCCACCGTGGATGCGCGTGCTCTCGGCATTGCTGAGGCGGATCTCGACAAAATTCCCTTTGACCTGCCCAGTGGGGGCAGAGTTGCCTGTAGAATTATCTTAAAGCAAGTTAGCGACAGCATCCAGGTCCCTTATGGCAGCCTGCTCTGCGGTGGAGACCAGCAGCAATGCCGCCTCTTTAAGGTCCTCCGGCAAAACAACAAAGATATCCTGAAAATGGTTCCTGTTACCGTGAAACTGCGAGGCCATGACGGTATCGCTGTGGACGGTGGGCTGACAGCAGACGACAGAGTAATCGTGGCCCATGAGAGTGTGTTGTTACAGCTCAAGGACGGTGATCCTGTCACAATTGCCCAGGGAGAATTACCATGAACGCCATGGAACGGTTCCTGCGATTTCCACATGCCATTATCGCTCTGTCTCTGGTCGGCGTGGTGGCTGGCCTGCTGGCTTATACAACCCTGCCCATGAATCTTTTCCCGAATACCAATCGGCCCATGATCGCCGTAGTCACCCAATGGCCCGGAGCTGCGGCAAATGATGTGGCCTCGGATGTAACGCATCCTATCGAGGTGCGTCTTTCATCAATTGACGGTGTTCGTCGTGTCACCTCCACCTCTAAGGATCAGGTATCGGCTGTTCAGGTTGAATTTGAATATGAAAACGATATCGATACGGCTGCCAACAAGGTGACAACTGAACTGCGGCGGGTAAAAAGTATGCTTCCCGCAGGCGTCCACGATTCCCTTATCTTTAAAATTACTGATGCTGCCCAGCCGCTGATGGTTCTGGCACTTACCCCGGCTGCGGGAACAAAACTGGATTCGGGACAGGTACGCCGTCTGGCCGAAAATCAGCTGCGGGATAGCCTGCTTGCCATCCCCGGTGTGGCCGAGGCCGAGGTGTTCGGCGGTGACCGGCGCGAGATTTCTGTGTACCTTGACCGCAATCAACTGGAGGCTTATGGCATAACAGTGGCTGAAGTGGCAAATGCCCTCACCGGTTCTAATGTTTCCATTCCTACCGGTCTGGTGCATCGCAGGGATAACCGTTACCTGCTGACTGCGGAGGCACTGTCACGTAATCCCGAAGACATTGCGGCCATTATGGTGGCCGTGTCTAAGGGTTCCTACGTCAGGGTCGGTGACCTCGGTACCGTCGCCTGGGGAAAAGCGGATGCAACATCACTCTACAGGGGTAATGGAAAACCGGCAGTGGCGGTCTCTTTATTGCGCAGTGAAAAAGGACATGCACGTGAAGTTATAGCAGAAATTCAAAAAATGTTACCATCCATTGAAGCAAAATTTCCCATGCTGCACATGGAAGTAGCTGATACCCAGGGTCGTCTAATTGATCTGACAGTGGACAATATGCTAAGTGCACTGCGTGATGCGGTGATTATGACCCTGTGTGTTATTCTGCTTTTTCTTGGTAATACCAGGGCCTCTTTTATTACCGCCCTATCACTGCCTTTTACCTACGTCCTAACCTTTGCCTCCATGAAACTTCTCGGGTTTGAGTTCAACATGGTCACATTAACGGCCATCATCATTGCCGTGGGCCTGCTCACCGATGATGCTATCGTGGTGATTGAAAATATCGAACGGCATATCCGCGAGACCGGTAGAGGGGGTCTCAAGGTTGCCGCCCAGGGGACATCGGAAATTCTGCTGGCCGATACTGCCGGCACACTGAGCGTCATCATTGTTCTGCTGCCGATTATGTTTATCGGCGGATATGTGCAGACGGTACTGCGACCGTTGACCGTTGTACTGGCAGTGGCACTGGCCTCATCCCTAATTGTCTCTATCACCATTATTCCCCTGCTGGTGCCCTGGCTGCTCAAACCCGGTGCCGCCGACCCCATTGCACGATTACTGAGTCCTTTTGAGCGTTTTATCCTTGAACCGCTGAAAAAAAAATACGTGGCCATGGTGGACTGGGGGCTGCAACATCGGCTGTTGGTATTACTGGTACTGGTCGGACTGTTTATTTTTTCAGCCCTTCAGATGCCCCTTCTGGGTAGAGAGTTAATGCCGCTCATGGACACCGGCGTCATCTCGGTTGATTTTGAAGCCCAGCCCAATACCGATGACCCTGAAATGATGCAACTTGCCGGGCGGGTGGAACAAGAGATCAAAGAGGAAATCCCTGAAAAATGGCTGCTCACCATGTCAACAGTTATCGGCTCGGAACCGGGAGTCAAATCCTTTGGTGCATCCCGCCTGCTGCAACAGGGCAAGATTACGGTAAACCTGATTGATCGTTTCCAGCGTAACCGGACTATCTATGATATTGAAAGTGGAATTCGCACCCGTTTAAAAAAGATACCCGGACTTATTTCCTCAAATGTCACAGAGTTCGGCGCTACCCCATTGTCCTCGATTCGTTCCTCCGTGGATATCATGATTACCGGCCCGGATACCTCCGTACTGGATAAGCTTGCAGATGAAGTTCTGGCACGGCTTGAGGGTGTGAGAGGGCTTACCGGCACGGAACGTACCTGGCAGGGGATGTCGCAGCGGATCAATCTTAATGTTGATCCGTTCAAAGCACACCTCTACGGTCTTACTGCCAGAGACGTTGCTCATCAGGTTGCCTTTGCAGTGGGAGGATTGTCTGGCGGAGATCTGCGGATCACCGGTGAAAACCCTGTTTCCATCAGGGTTCGGCTCAAACCTGCGCAGCGCTCTGACCCCGAACAGCTTAAGGCTTTACCTGTCAGGACAAAGGATGGAAAAACAATACCCCTCTCCTCTGTGGCACAACTTGATGTGGCTTATGTGCCAACGGCAGAAACTCATCAGGGCTTACTGCCCACCATCGATGTGCTTGGATATCGGCGTAATATTGCTGTGACGCATCTCCACCATAACGTCAAGGCAGCCCTGGCTGATCTGGAACTGCCACGCGGTTATCATATCAGTTACGAGGGCGAGATTAAACAGATGAACGAGTCTTTTACCCGTCTGGCAAAATCCCTGGCCCTTGGACTGGCTTTTCTCTTCCTGATGTTGGCCATTGCCTTCAAATCTTTTCTTGATCCTCTGGCCATTATGATCAGCCTGCCCATGGCTGTCATCGGTGCAGCCTGGGCCATGATGCTGGCCGGAAAACACGGATGTCTTCCCTCGTTCATGGGGTTTATTCTGCTCATGGGTATTGTGGTCAATAACGGAATTCTTCTGGTTGATTTCACCAAGTCAGGGTTGCGACAAGGTAAGAACTCGCGTGACGCCTTGCTGGACGCTGTCAGGCACAGAACGCGACCCATTCTCATGACAGCAAGCGCCTCAGCCGTTGGCATGATCCCCATTGCCCTTGAATGGGCCGTGGGCATTGAACGACTATCCCCCATGGCAGTGGTCGCCATTGGCGGTCTTATCGTCGGCACCTTTCTCACTCTGCTCGTGGTGCCGGTATTGTTTCATCTTCTGGAAAGCGGACGACAGCAATTCAAGTCCAGGTATCATGGCTGATCAGCATAAAAAAATATCCACTGCCAGTAATCATGCCCGGGAACAGAAACAGTCATTCTCCATCTAATGGAGTATGTCCCGGAAAAATATACTGGTTTTTACTGATAAATAATCCTGCGAAAAGAGGAGCGAAATAAATACAGATAAGAATAGAAATTTAAAAATGAATTTAAAAAAAGTACAAATAGAACTGAACATTTCTGACGTTCAGCAGGTATTGTCCATCGCCCTGGATGAAGACAAAGAAAAGGCACTTGAATATATCAAGGGCCGTCTCGTCAAACAGATCGAAAAGATCTTGCAGCCTCATTGAGTGCCGGTTTTCGAGGTCAGTTACGGCCCCGGGCAGTTTGATCGATTTAACACCTGAATCTTGTATGAAAATTGGTGGGAGTCTTTATACTTCCTTTTTTCTCATCAATTTTCAACCAATGAGTATCCATGCAAAATAAACAGATACAACTTTCCGATTTTTTGGTCGATTTCATTTCAGAAGGAGGCGGTGTCATGTCTGTATTTAACAGCGCTACCGTCATCGGGTGAGAAAGGGGCATTAAACGACCGATCGGTCGGATCGGAAAACCCGTAAATAACCGGGAATATGTTTTCTTTGAAGCAAACAGTATCGAGCTTTACATTGAAAAAGAACTTGTCGACAACGTCTTTGAAAACGACGGGCAAATCAGGGTATTAATGGGCGATTACGAGGTTCGCTCGATTTATTTTTTTGATACCGATCTAAATTAAACTCGTATTTAAAAGACAGATTAAGAGGTTTTTAAAAATGATCTTAACAATTACAGACCAGGAATTTCATGAAATGCGAATGGCCGCCATGGATGATGACAAAGATGAAGCTCTTCGATTGATTAAAAGCTTTATCAAAAGGCTGGAACAGCAGAAGCATCAGGGCATGAAATCCCATTTGAATGGATAAGAAAATGAATCATTCGTTGCTCACTTACTACCGGTCTCTGCTGCACGGATTATTTTTAAACAAAAAAAGACATCGTTTAATACTCTTTAAAGGCGTCATCGTCACCATTATTTTTATCTTTCCAACCCTATGCAATGCATCGGATCAACAGCCCGAAACATTGAAACAACTGATAGAAATGTATGACCCGACAGGTTGCCGGGAATGCCATGAAGAAATCTATGACCAATGGCAAAATTCCCATCATGCAAGATCCATCACAGGGATATTCATGGAGCGGTATCTTAAGATAGGCCCTCTATCGGTGAAGGATCCCAGAGATGCCACCAAAAAGAATTTTCCCTGTTTTAAATGCCATCTTCCACAACTGGAAAAAGCAACCGATGCAGTGGCGGCAGAAATTGCCGGGGTTATTTTAAACAATGACAGAACCACTATGAAAAAACTTAATATTTCCTGCATGGTCTGTCACCAGGACAAAGCCGTTGTCCATGGTTTGCCGGAAAGCAACGTCATGTATGGTCCTAAGGCTAAAAAAGAATATCCCGAAAAAGAGCACATGAAGGTCAAAAAGAGCCCTTTCATCACGCAAGCTGCCATGTGTGGCCAGTGCCACGGCTTGGGACCCATTTTTGAATTTGAACATCCGATTCAATGCGCCACGCTCTACGGAAGCTACCTGCATGCTTACATCCCGTCCAACGGCACTCAAACCTGTCAGGAGTGCCATATGAAAAAGGCCGACCATACCTGTCCGCCCAACTTTAATGACAGAAAAGATGTGTCTGAAAGACTGAGACAGGCCCTGCCCATTGAAGTGGATACATTGAGTTACCGGTTTCAGCCCCTTGAAAAAAAATTCGTTTCAACCATTATCGTTAAGACAAAGATCACCAGCAAGGCCGGACATAGAATTCCGGACGGCTGACCGTCCAAGAATCGGGTGGTCCTGGAAGTGACCGCGACGGACAATAAAGGGAAAAAGATATTCGAAGCATCAAAGATCTACATGCCACAGTCGACCACATCGCTGAACAACACCATGGTCTACGGCCCTGACAAAAAGCTCGGAATCATCAGGGATACGAGCATTCAACCGTTTGCACCCAAAGAGGAAACATTTGAAATCAAGGTTCCTGAAATCGTCAAAGATGTAAATGTCGCGGTCAGTCTGAGTTATCAGCTTCGGCCAGGAGATGTATATCCGATCCATCGGATTGAAAAAAAAGTATCTGTTGAGCCTCCATTATCCCAATTGAAGCGAAACCCCTAAGTTCTATTAAGAGGCGGAGTGTCTCTGATATCTTATCTATCATTTAGGGATGGGGCCTATTGGGGGCTGACCAGGCTATCCATCTTAATTTAGAGTGAAAACGTTTCATAAATAGGTGTTATCATCGCTTAGAGTTATCAAGTTTGTGATAGAGGAAATGATTTTTTCCGCATCATCACGAGATCTAACAACATGTGTATTGCTGATAAGTTCCTTTGCATAAGCTTGCCACATTCTGGCAAGGCCAAATTTCAAATCAGTTGGCATTATTGATATCCAATGAACTCCCGGATAATTATCCTCAAAACCCCGGAATCGAGATGCAACCAAACGCAACCCATCGGCTGTTACTTTTTCAACATCTGCTTCAAAGTAATCTGAAAGCAGGAATATAATGGTGTCAAATCTTGAATTGTGAATAAATTTGGCTGAATTTTTCTTTTAAGTCGCGGTCTTCCTCCATTCTCGACCTTACCTTCTTTACGATATGGCTGATCGAGGAATACGTCATTCCAAATAAACGACCGATTTTATCGTTTGTCAACAAACCTGTCTTCCAAACAGAAAACACCAATAAATCGCGGTCATCTCTTTCAGATTTTGTGATTCTTGGTACATGCCTGAAATGATCAATGTCACAATCAAGAATCTTCGCTGCTTCCCTTAACCTGACAACAGGATCGAAATGCCTGGCTAAATCACGTTGTTGAGGAATTTCTTTGTGTGGTGTTTCCGGCAGATATGTGTTGCGGATTTTGTTGACAAATTTCTTTGACCCGATAATCATTCCGTAACGAAAATCTTCCAAAAGCTTTTTCTCCTCCTTGGCATAGCGTTGAACTTTTTCCCTGTAGGCTTTGTATTTATCCGTTCCTTTGAATTGGGAAAATATTTGCTTTGTTACAAGCCATTCAGGAGCTTTGTCGGCATAAGCATAGGCCTTATAACTGCTCCATCGATAATCTGCCAGCCGTTTAACGATGCCGGCTCTAAGCGGATTGCGGTGAATATAGCAAGAGAGCCTCATCAAGTAGGCGTCATTTTGAACAATGATACTCTTGAACCTGCCCTGGAACAAGTGACCCGAACGAAAATGTCGCAGGTTGAACCGCCGAGTGTACGTTACCCCTAACCACTGCATGCTCTTAGAAAGATTGGCACGATTCGTCTTTAACAGCAAATGATAGTGATTTCCCATTAACACATAGGCAAAAACATCCATCTCAAAACGTTCGGACATCTCACCAATTGCATCTAAAAACAATAAGCGATCTTGATCGTCATAGAAAATGTCCTTCTGCTCATTACCCCGAGACAAAATATGGTACAATGCCCCTTTATATTCAATTCGCCATGCTCTGCCCATAATGATGTCTTTTACAGCAACAATGTATTCATGTCAATTTTTTATTCACTATTCAAGATTTGACACCATTCCCTCGCCCTGCAAAAGCTTTGTTGGGCGAATGATCAACTACATTGCCTCGGAAATTTTTATATCGCCCCTGAGAAGCTCGTTCACCACCGAGGATCGATCAAGCCCTTTCTTCTTCGCGATTTTCTCTACGAAAGCAGAAACTTCTTCATCAAGATAAACGGGAATATTTAGTTTTATATCTGGATGATAAAATTTGCCTCTTTGCCCTTTTGAAAAATTATACTCTTTTCTCATGTTCATTCACCATATGTTTTAATTTCTTGTTGTGTTGCTTTCCGGCTTGAAATAATTCTAATCGTAACAGCATCTTCGCTTTCTTCTTGAAAAGTATGGATTACGATCAACAATCTTCCTTTTTCCGAAATACCCAAAGTTATCCATCTCTCTTCAGTTTCACTGTGGTCTGGGTCAAATATGGAAAGTGCTTTTGAATCTCTAAATACCGTTGCCGCTTCGTCAAAAGTTACAGCATGCTTGTCTCGGTTGCCAAGAGCCTTTCTATGATCCCACTCAAAATTGTAATTTATAGCCATTTTATCACTCATTTCGTTCTAAAGCAAAGATGAAATATTTATCAGGCGAACGACTAAAATAACCAGCCGGCAGCTTTTCCGCCGGTCTGAGTTAATTTTTTTGTTGGGCTAATTGTGATTATCTACTGTTCTTTTCAAAGCCTGAATAGCGGGCTGTTTCTTGCGTTTTATCATCCATAGTGTCGACAACTAGACTTTGCAGTTTGTTATTCAATGGTATATTAATAGTGGCGGTTGGTAATTGGACTCCGAAAAGATAGGAGAGTGCGGCGAAGATAATTAGCAGACGCATAGCTCCATTCAATTGCCAGATTCCAAGCACAGATGAAATCACCAAAGCCACAACTGAGCCGAGCCAGACCACCATAAAAATTGGCTGATTATTCTGGATAACCCGATCTATTTCCTGGAAAGCTCTGATAAACTCCCGGTTATTTAAATTACTTATGCCCGGCATTACCACTACGGCAAAAGAAAATAAAAACCCTGCCACCAGGGAACACAGAAATGCAGCCAAGTTCAATGAAATTTTAGAGATTATTTCTATTGCCATAGTATAACCTATACTTAATGCATAATGAAATACAGGATCATTGTCTCGCAATGGCTGTCTGCCCAAACATCCACCACAGACAGTCTATCTTTCCATTTTTCAATTATCTCGGCAGAGCAGTCTCCTCTCACCGACTCAATAGCAGCCCGATAAGCTAGATTGTCATTCGTATATTCAAATGCCTCATAATATTTCTCAAATTGTTCCAGAAAAGTCGGCATCCTATTTAGTACAGCATCTCGTACATCAAAAGCATATTCTTTTGCCTCGATAACATCGTTGCGATTACCTAAGATGGAAACGTGCCCGGAGAGAATAGTATCAAAATCATACGCCAAGACTTCATCAAAAAACATTAGATATTTCCCAATATCTGATGTTGCTCCAAAATTCATAAACGGAGCTTCACCCGGTGTTATCGTGTCAACTGCCATAATGAATTTTTCCTTCGGCAAATATATTAACGTATCTGCATCTTCAGAGTGAAAAGAAGCGGTCTTCAACTCAACTTTTTCGCCTCCAAGTGATAAATCATACTGATCTTGAAAGGTAATTGTAGGCGGGAGGATGCCGGGATTATTTCCCTCTTTTATACTCTCGGCCACTTTTAGTGGGGCGATGACTTGCAAACCTTGGATGTCGCTGAATACGCTGGCAACGCCGAATTGATCTGCATGGCTGTGGCTGTAAACCAAGTACTTGATCTCTTGATTCGGGGCACGCTGTTCAAGATTTGCGGGCAACTTCGCAGCAAAACTTGGAGGAGCATCAAAGATTATAATCCCTTCTCCTGTCTTCAAGAATGCGGATTGGTAAATACCATCTGTAACATAGAAAAGGTTTGGCTTCACTTCTTCAACATACAATTGAGTCACGGGGTCAAGTTGCGGTTTCCTCGCCTTGGTTTTTTCCAATATCGGAGCGAAAGATCGGTACGAGTTAGCATCTTTCGGGTTGAGGCTTACTGCATTAGCCGTAATTCTTTCTCTGGTTTTCGTTCCCATGTTAAAAGGCTGAACACCCGACAATTGAAACAAGTGCGATCGCGGCAACTGCAAGAATGTAGTATTTTTTAACATATTTATATTTTGTCATGATATTATCTCCTACTACTGTGTATGTTCGTTTAGGGTAAGCAATGGCCCAACGTATAGGGTTTCATCCTTTGTCCCGCATGTTGGATTGAGCAAAGTTGTAAGATTAGCAGTGATAGATAGTGGGTCAGGGAGCTTTTGATCATCCTTCAGCGGGATGAAGGATAAAACCATGTTGGACTGAGCCGCTTATACGGGTCAAAGTTGCTATACCAATATTTATGGGGATTGTAAAGGTTTGATTTTGTATCAGGATTTATAAATTTCCGAAGTTTACATCTCTCTTCGACCTGAGATTTGATTCATATAGGCCAAAAAAGGAAACAGGATGCCCAAAATTAATTCAAATAAGCCCGGTTAATGGAACAATCGGTTTTGGGATAATGCAATGTTGACGGCATTGTTAAAACTCCAATTTATGCGTTGCGTCAGAAACGGATATTAGGTACTAACGATACAATTATGGTAAAACGAATCGAAAAGCATCCGGGCAAACTGATTTTAAGAAGCGAAAATAAAGATTATGAACCAATTTGCTTAAGTCCGAATGAGATGGACCGTTTCCATATTATCGGAAAAGTGGTATGGAGATCGAGAGCGGTGATGTAACGAGACCTTTGAGAAATACTCAAATAAAAATATGGAGAAAACAAATGCCTCAAAAAATTCTAATTGCATTGGATGGATCTGAAATATCATCAAAGATTGTCGAGTTTGCGGCAAAAACCGTTTCCGAAAATTCGTTCATTACACTGTTAAGCGTAATCCCCAATGTGGACCTTTTATGCGAACTGGACCCGCCGTTTATCAAAGGATTTGCTCCAAAACAATATCCGGATTATTGCCGGACGATTCAAGATGAAAAAAAGAGGCTTTTGGAGGAGACGCTACAGGCCGGAAGGCAGGTATTTTTGGAAGCCGGCTTTAAAGCGGAATCGATTTTAACGAAAATTGAAGTAATGAAGATTGATATCGCGTTGACGATTATAGAAGAAGCCCGTACCGGTTATGACCTGATCGTTTTGGGACGACGGGGTCATTCAGGTTTGAAGGAATTCTTTTTTGGAAGCGTATCCCAGAAAGTCCTTCATGCCGTTGAAGATATATCGGTTTTGATTGTCGAATAAAATATTAATGACTTATAATTTTGTGCTTGACATCGATTTATCGCTTCTGATACTACAATGTATCATAACCAAATGGTAATTGACATGACAACGAATGATCCATCCATATCGAACGTTTACAGCATGATGTCCATGATGCACACCCGAGGTGCGCCCATGGACTGATCATTTGGAGTTTTCGATCATTAAAGCCGTGGGTGCTGAAAAACCCACGGCTTTTTTTATTTCTTCAGGAAGAATCATCCAATGCTATTAACGCCTTTTATATCAGATTTCTATATTGTCCTCACTCATATCCGGGCATGTCTATGGATAATGTCCGGGCTCCCTGAGGAGCCGTCTCATCGAAGTTAATCCTGATAATATAGCTACAAATCAAAAACAAGGAGGTTATAATGGCCAAAACCATAGAAGAAATCAATGCCAAAATCCGATCCGGGAAAGTGGTGGTGTTCACCGCCGAAGAGATTATCGATGTGGTTCAAGAAAAAGGGATCAAACAGGCTGTTCGTGAGGTGGATGTCGTTACCACCGGAACCTTTAGTCCCATGTGTTCTTCGGGCGCTTTTTTCAATATAAAACAGCCGAAAGAAAAGATGAAGCTCGGCGGCGGATTCGCCACGTTGAACGGTGTGCCGGCATATGCCGGTCTGGCGGCGGCTGACATTTACGTGGGAGCAACGGCAATTCCCGACGGCGATCCCCGCAACAGCAACGGCCGTCCCGGTAAGTTCCGGTATGGCGGCGCTCACGTTATCGAAGATTTGGTTGCCGGAAAAAAAGTCCTGCTAAGGGGCGGTGGATATGGAACCGATTGTTATCCGCTGAGAACCCGCGAACAGATGGTCGGTTTGGATGACATGAACGATGCATTTTTGTTCAACCCGAGGAACTGCTATCAGAACTATAATGTTGCCGTAAACCTTTCCGACAAACCCATATATACCTATATGGGCAAACTCAAACCAAAGCTGGGGAATGCCTATTATTGCAGTGCCGGTCAACTGTCCCCCCTGTTCAATGATCCGTATTTTCGTACCATCGGTATTGGCACCCGGGTATTTTTATGCGGTTCAGAGGGTTATGTTGCCTGGCCCGGTACCCAGCACAATCCCAATGCGCCGCGACTGCAAAACGGCACCCCGCAAACCCCGGCCGGAACCATTGCCCTGATCGGGGATATGCGACAGATGAGCACCGAGTGGCTTCGGGCGGTTTCCTATACTGGATACGGCGTAACGCTGAGCGTGGCCGTGGGCGTCCCCATTCCCATTCTGGATGAAGACATGCTGCGCTCGGTTTCAATTACCGACGAACAGCTTAAAGCACCGGTGGTTGATTACAGTGAATTCTATCCAACCGGTCAAGGGGAAGCAAAGCTGGGTGAGGTCTCTTATAAGGAATTGAAATCCGGAAGCATTCACATTAAAGACCAGGATGTGCCAACCGGATCTTTTTCCAGTTATGCCCTGGCCCGCAAGGTGGCCCATCACCTCAAACAGCTTATCCATAACGGCGATTTTTTACTGACACAATTCCAGGCGCCGCTTCCGGGTGCTGCCATAGAAAAGGAGACGACAAAATGAAACAAATGAAACTTGTTTTTATTTTTCCGGAAAATATTGTTGAAGAGCCCGTAACCTACCATTTGATTGCCGATTATGGCGTCCGGGTCAATATATTGCGCGCCAGCATCAATCCTGGAATGCAGGGTCGAATGGTAGTAGAATTGGCCGGCGAGGAGGTCCAAATTTCTCAGGGACTGAACTATCTTGAAAAGGTCGGAGTACTGGTTACGCCATTGGCACAGGAGATCCGGCATCTCGAAGACCGATGCACCAGCTGCACGTCCTGTGTGCCTCATTGTCCGACTCAGGCGCTGGACGTAGATCGTGAGTCTTGGAATGTATCATTTGATCCTGAAAAGTGTATTGTCTGTTTCTCCTGTCTGGAGGTCTGCATCTATCAGGCCATGTCAGTGGAGGAACAGTTGGCGTAACGATTCAACTTTTCTTACCATACCGCAGCCGCTAAAAGCGGCTGCGGTAACCATCCCCCGCCTTAAATGAGTTATCAAAGCATTTGCGGAATAATTTGCTATCCATATAAACCCTTCCATCGCAAAGCTGCGGTGTAATCAAAATTTTCAGATTTTTAGGTTGAAATTATATAGACTATAGAGTTATTTTGGCAATAAGCCATTATAAAATTTGGAATGGACTGCATCAATAAACGACTTACGGAGAGAATAATGTATAACGACCTAAAAGTTTTTTCCGGGAACTCAAACAAGGGCCTTGCAAAGGAAATATGCCGGCATCTCGACATCCCCTTAAGCAAACTGGATATCTCAAGGTTTTCCAATGATAACCTGTTCGTACAGGTCAAGGAAAATGTCAGAGAAAAAGATGTTTTTGTGATTCAATCCTTCAGCCGGCCCGTCAGCAATCACATTATGGAACTATTGATCACCCTTGATGCCTTGCGCAGCGCTTCTGCCAAGAGAATTACCGCCGTGGTTCCGTACTACTCATATGCAAGATCCGATAAAAAGGATGCGCCCAGAATCTCCATCGCCGGAAGACTCATGGCAGACCTTCTCAAAACCGCAGGTGCAAACCGAGTATTGACCATGGATCTTCATGCCGATTCGGTGCACGGGTTCTTCAGCATACCGGTTGATCACCTTACGGCCGTTCCTATCATCTGCGACCACTTTCAGCATCGTCTTGACATTTCGAATACCGTCGCCGTTGCAACAGATGCCGGCGGCGCTAAGAGAGTCGGACGTTTTGCCAAAAAAATGAACACTTCCATGGCGATCATCGATAAAAGACGAATCAGTGATACCGATGTTGTTCAAGGCTTGGTCGTGGGCGAAGTAAAAGGAAAAGATGCGATTATTTTCGATGATGAAATTTCCACCGGCGGTACAATAATAGCTTCAGTAGAAACCCTCGAAAAAGCCGGCGTCAGAAAAATCTATGTGGGGGCAACACATCCTGTCCTGTCCGGACCGGCAATTAAAAACCTCACGGATTTGTGTGCCGAAGAAATCGTTGTGACCGATACGGTAGAAGTCCCCGTTAAAAAAAAGATGGAGCACTTAAAAATTCTATCTGTGGGGCCTCTATTTGCCGAGGCAATAAAGCGCATACACTGCGGAGAAAGTGTGGGGGCTCTTTTCACATGATCGCCTCCCTTTTAAGGATATCAAAGTAGGTGCGTATCCTTTTTACGTATCTTACCGGCTCTGTGCCCCGGCAGTATCCGTATCGGGTTTTTTTATAATACTTGGGATCACGAAGCAGCGGTAAGGTATGCTCCAAAACAGTCCAGCTATTCGGGTTTTTACCCTGATTTTTTGCCAATATTTGGGCATCTCTGACATGGCCTTCTCCGATGTTATAGCTTGCCAGAGCAATAAAAAGCCGATCCGGACCGTTGATATTATAAAATCTGTCAAAAAGCATTCGAAGATATTTCACCCCACCCATAATACTCTGCTCGGGATCACGACGATCCCTGATGCCCATCTCCATAGCTGTATCTCTGGTAAGCTGCATCATACCTTTCACACCCGTGTGGCTTAGGGCTTCGGAATCAAAGTGGGATTCCTGGTATATAACAGACGCAATAAGCCTCCAGTCGAATGCGTACTTATTTGCCGCTTTCTGAATGATGCCTTTGTATTTGGGAAGTCGTGTTTTCAGACGTCGTTGATATTTTTTGAGATCAAAGGGATCGAAAATACCATAATATGCATAATATTTATGATAGATCTTTTGAAATGTACCGTCTTTTTTTATCTTTTTGAAAAATTTGTTGATCTTCTTCAAAAGTCTTCTTTCGCCTCTTTTGACGCCCCAGGCCAAAGATTGTTGTTCTTCTAATGCAAAGCTGATTTTTATATCCGGATAGTAGCGTCGATTTAACAAAGCGATATTCGAGTCAGCAACCGTAATTTCGATTTTTCTATCCTGCACCATCTCTATCAATTCTTCAGTTGGGATATCGTCATGGGTCTTAATTTTGATATGCATCCCTTCTCTGTTCAATTCGTTCAAGCGTTCCTCATAAGACGTCCCTCGTCTCACATGAACAGTCCTTCCTTCCAGATCTTCAATCTTATTGACACTGTTGTTGTATTTACGAAGAATCACCTTTTGCTGTATGGCAAGATAAGGCGCTGAAAAATAAACCATCTTCTTTCTCGATGAAGTAATACTCATGCTGGCTGCAATAAAGTCACCTTTTTCTTCATCAAGTTCCTCAATGAGTCCTTCCCATGTCGGCGTTCTAACCTCCAGTTCAACATTCAGATATTTGCTAAAGGCTTTGGCCAGATCGTATTCAAAACCCATTGGATGTTCACGATAGATATAGTAACAGTGCGCATTGTTCCTCGTAAGCACGACGATTTTACCTGATGATTCTATCCTTTCCAAAGCATCTTTTTGGGCGCATGACACCGTAAACAACAAAACTGTTAAAATGAAGGCCAAGATCCCTTTTGTTGACATCAATTTTTTTATTTTCATTTCAAAAAGCATTTCAAACCGCCTCATTTCAACATACCAATTGAGACGTCCGGAAGAGAGTGGAAAAGTAAAATAACTCATTAGTGTCCATCCATGAATCCAAAATGAACACAATGGGTGTCCAATTCAGAAATGAGCAATTTTTGTTCTGATCAAGGCCGCACAAGGGTTTGCGGTCCCCGCACGCGGGACAGGAAGGCGTACGTCTGTACGCCGCAGCCGGAAACCCGCAGAACGCCGAGCAGGACAAAAAAGGCTATTTATGGATGGACATTAATTAGATATCCTATCAGAAATATAATAAATATCAAGTTCATACGCAAAAAAATAATGTTTAAATGATGACTTGACAGATATATTGACATCTTTTATATTTCGTCATATGGCGAAGTGACGGATTGAAAATCAAAGGAGACGTTTATGTTTACGTTTATGGCGATCACAAGGGCGCTGTCAGATCAAAACCGGGTTCGTATGTTACTGGCATTGAACGGTCGTGAACTGTGTGTGTGCCAGATTATTGAACTTTTAGGGCTGGCACCGTCAACGGTTTCCAAGCATATGTCGATTCTTGCCAATGCCCGCCTTGTTGAGGGCCGTCAAGAAGGGCGATGGCGATATTACCGTCTGGCCGGTGATAATGCACCGGATGAAGTGCTGGAAGCCATTGCCTGTACGTTCAGATCATTATCCAATTCACCGCAAATTCAGCAGGACACGGAACGCTTAAACGATATTTTAAAAATCGATCCCGAAGTTCTCTGCAAGGTTCAAAACAGAGCATCATTCAAGGATTAAATAATTTCATGCTGTTGTCTATTTTGTATGTTTGGAATCAGGAGGATAAAGATGTTACTGGAAACCTATACCAAAGAAATTTTCAGGGCCGAGTGCAACCCGGGATTTGAAGCGTTACACTGTTTCGCCCACTTGGACCAGGATGTCGGCCAGGCAATTCCCTATCTGAATGCTGTTCTCGGAGGATTCACCTATACCAAAGATCCCCCAAGTGTAACATTCAAAGCCCAAGGGAAATTGATCACCGTTCACGCCAGAAAGATTGCCGTCAATGCCCTTAAAGATGAGGACGAAGCCACCAAAATCATCGAATGGCTAAAACGGGAGATCAATTTGGCCTGGAAAAATCGAGACAAGATTGAGCCCCGGCATGAAGCGGCCCCCCAGCCCAAGATCATTGAAATTCTAAAACTGCTCCCAAAAACCAACTGCAAAGAATGCGGCCAGCCCACCTGTATGGTTTTTGCCACCCAGGTGGCTGAAGGGGCCAAAGGATCTGAAAACTGCCCGCCATTGGACGAAGCAAACAGAGAGCGATTGTCGAGTTATTTGGAGCAATTTCGTTTTGACTTTTAAATTTGAATTTCCCGCTGCCTGTCGGAGCGAAGCGGACTTGTCTGCCTTTTACGTGTGGCAGAAATCTCGTCTCTCAGGGCAGCGTTGAATGAATTCAAATAAAAAATAAGATCTTTTTAATGATAAAATTACGAGGAAACGATTTTTGATGAATAATGATGCTATTTTAAACAATGATCGAAAAATGACTAGTATTTTCGAACGATTCCTGTCTTTATGGGTGGTGCTGTGTATTATCGCCGGCATCCTGCTCGGCGAAATCGCCCCTGGCGTGGCGCAATACCTCGATGGGTTGGCCATCTATGTCAAGGGAGCGCCGGTGGTGTCTATTCCCATTGCCATCTGTCTCTTTTTCATGATGTATCCCATCATGGTTAAAATCGATTTCAATGAAGTCATTAAGGCGGGTAAAAGCGGAAAACCGGTGTTCTTGACCCTGTTCGTCAACTGGTGCATCAAACCATTTACCATGTATGCCATTGCCCTCTTTTTTCTGGGAACACTGTTCTACGGCTTTATAGGTCCAAATGCCGTGGATTTGGTCAAAATGCCGTTCGGCCTCGATCTTCCGGTGGGTGCGACCCACGGCGCCGGTACGGTGGTGATGGCCGGCGGTGTAAAAATGCTTCAGGTGCCCCTTTGGAGAAGCTATTTGGCCGGTTGCATTCTCTTGGGAGTTGCGCCGTGTACCGCCATGGTCCTGGTATGGAGTTATCTTGCTAAAGGAAACGATGGTCTGACATTGGTGATGGTGGCCATCAACTCTCTGACCATGCTCGTGCTTTATGGTGTTCTGGGGGGATTTTTATTGGGCGTGGGACGTTTGCCGGTACCTTGGCAGGCGTTGCTGCTGTCCATCAGCATTTACGTAGCCCTTCCCCTGGTAGCGGGCTATCTTTCACGAAAATGGATTATCTCCGCGAAAGGTGAGAGATGGTTTAAGGAAAAATTTCTCCACGTGTTGACCCCGGTAACCATCATCGCACTGCTGATTACGCTGGTGCTGCTGTTCAGCTTCAAAGGAGAAGTCATTGTCGCCAATCCTCTGACGATCCTCTGGATCGCTATCCCGCTATTTATCCAGACCAACCTGATTTTCTGGCTTGGCTATGGTCTGGCGCGCCTTTTGAAACTCCGCTATGTGGATGCGGCACCGGCGGCCATGATTGGCGCTTCCAATCATTTTGAAGTGGCCATTGCTACGTCAACCATGCTCTTCGGCCTGTCGTCCGGAGCAGCCCTGGCCACGGTAGTGGGTGTGCTCATTGAAGTCCCGGTGATGCTCATGCTGGTTAAAATCTGTTTGAAAACGCCCCATTGGTTTGAAGGAACAAAGGGGTAATATCCAGCGGCGAAGATGGGTTGACACAAATGACACAAGGTGGTAGAAAATAATTGTTGTATAAAATTTAATCCTCTATATTTTCAATAAATCTATAATCTTAAGAGAGATAAACCATGAAACCGCTATCCCTGGTTTCAAAAACACTTTTTTTATGTCTGGGGCGCTCTATTGTCGTGATTATGCTCCTTGTTTCCGGATGCAGTCGTGATGCCGAATATACGCCGGTTGATTTCTCAAACACCATCAAAATAGATAAAACCACTTCTTTAAATGACAAAGAACCCACCCTAAAAGTCGCCATATCGGCAATGGTCTCTCCCAAGGAAACCTTTTCAACTTACCGGAATCTGCTTGACTATATCGGAGACCATCTGCATTACAAGATTCAACTTATTCAACGAAAGACATACGGTGAAATTAACGAACTTTTTTTGAAACAACAGATCGACCTTGCATTTATTTGTTCCGGACCTTATGCCGTGGGTAAAGAAAAATATGGTTTCGAAGCATTGGCCACCCCTGTTATCCGGGAGAATCCTCTTTATCGGTCGTACCTTATTGTGAACAAAAACAGCCTCATCGAAAACATTGAAGATTTGAGGGGAAGCGTGTTTGCCATGACGGACCCGGCGTCGAACACCGGTGCTATGGTTCCACTATTTTGGCTGGCGGAGATGGGGGAGAAACCGGAAACCTTTTTTAAAAATGTGACGTATACATACAGCCACGACAATTCAATTCTCGCCGTTGCAAAGTCTTTGGTGGACGGTGCTGCCGTGGACGGCGTAATATGGGAGTATTACAACGCCCGTAATCCTCTATATACATCCCAAACCCGGGTAATTAAAAAATCGATTCCTTTTGGAAGCCCCCCTTTTGTGGCCTCCAAATACCTGACACCTAAAATCAAGGAAAAAGCCCGAGATCTTCTTCTTGACATGCATCAAGATCCAAAAGGTAGATCCATTTTAAAAGAGCTGATGATCGACCGTTTTGTATCTCCAAAAGACACCTGGTATCAACCCATTCGCGACATAAAAAAACAACTGAATATTGCATACAAAGGTTCGGATGTGGCCGAAAGATTTTAGAAAAAAGCTTATTTTGACCATCGCCGTGGTTGTTATTATGAGCGGCCTGATTATTTCCCAAATCGTCACCCATCAATACAGCGCCACCCTGTTCCAGGTGGCCGCTGCCCAGGGTGAAATTATCGCACATAGCCTTGCCCTGGATGCCGCCGATAAAATTCTCATCAACGATTTGGTTTCTTTGCAAAATCTTCTCGACGACCGGGTACGAAGCAATCCAAAAATCGCCTATCTATTTGTCGTCAGAGGCAACCGTATCCTCGTCCACACATTTTCCAAAGGCGTACCAATTGAGCTGATAAACGCCAATGTTCCCGCAGACAACTACCAAGGTCATTTGAAAAGAATTATTTCAAACACAAATGATCGCTACATGGATTTCGCATGGCCGATTTTTGAAGGCAAAGCCGGTATTCTGCGTCTCGGAATAACTGAAAAACCGTTTCGAAACCAGATCCATCAACTCTGGCTTCAAATGAGCATCATAACATTCGTAATCCTGATACTCGCGCTGGTTCTTGCACACCTTCTGGTCAAACATATTACCCGCCCCCTGGTTCAGCTCACCGAACAGGTTGAAAAGATCGACGAGGGGCATATGGATGTGAACATCGAAATTTACGACCATGATGAAATCGGTCGCTTGAGTGCTTCTTTCAAACAGATGCTGACACGTATCCAGAATTACACGCTTCGGCTTACAGAATATACCAATCGCCTCGAAGAAAAGAATCGTCAATTGAATCTGGCCCATCGACAAACCCGGATCTCTTTCGAAATTGCCAAGGAAGTTGGCGCCTTGCCGAACTTAAAGGCGGTGTGCGAATTTCTTATTAAAAAGCTTCAGAATGTTGTCAAATGTCAAAATATGGTTTTTGTGGTTTTCAGCAACAAAAAATCGGTTTTATTCGCCTATTCGGAAAAGAATATCATCACCATAGAAGGAAATAGGGTCGATATCCTGGCAACGGCTCTGGCGGAAATTAAACAGATAGAATTTGTCGACAGGAATCAAATCCCTTTTAAGTTTAACGAACTGGCCTCGACCCAAAAAATAATGGTGTACCCTGTTCAGCTCGAAAAGAGGCTGCTGGGAGCGTTATATATCGGATGTCCCAATGAATGCGATTGTGCCGTCAGTGAACTCGATATTATCGACCTGATTCTGAATCAAACCGCCGGAGCGATTTTGCGGGCAGCCTTATATGAGGACGAAATTGGCGATTTGAAACAAAAGGTCGATCAAACCGGATTTTCCGGCATGATCGGTAAAGATCCCCAGATCCAGGTAATATTTAAACTGATCGAGGATGTTGCGCCGTCGGATGCTACGGTATTGATCCAGGGTGAAAGCGGTACCGGAAAAGAAATGGTAGCCCATGCCATTCATCGCAAAAGTTACCGCAAAGACAATCCCTTTGTGGTGATCAACTGTTCAGCATATCCGACGACACTTCTGGAAAGCGAGCTTTTCGGTCATGAGAAAGGAGCGTTTACCGGTGCACTGAAAACCAAGCCCGGTCGTTTTGAACAGGCCGACGGTGGTACTGTCTTTTTGGATGAAATCGGCGAAATACCCCCTTCCGCTCAAATTAAGCTGCTTCGGATATTGCAAAGCAGAAAGTTCGAGCGATTGGGCGGCAGAGAGACCCTGAACGTGAATGTACGCATTCTGGCGGCAACCAATAAAAACCTGTTGCAGGAGGTCAAGGACGGCCGATTTCGTGAGGATCTTTTCTATCGACTAAACGTCATTCCGATCCATCTACCGCCGTTGAGGGATCGGCGAAACGATTTGTTCCTTCTTACCAGGCACTTTCTGGATCGGTTTTCCAAGGTACAAAACAAAACCGTAAAAGATTTTTCCACGGAAGTCATGAGAAGGCTTATGGATTATTCATGGCCGGGCAACGTTCGAGAGTTGGAAAACACCATTGAACATGCCGTGGTTCTGGCCAAAGATAAAGAGATCAAGGTGTCTGATCTGCCCTCTGCTTTCTTAAAAACAGAAACACCTGTTTTGGTTAAAACGGTAAGTCTTGAGGAAACCGAAAAGCAACACCTCATGGAAGTCCTGGATAAATGCCAATGGAATAAAAAGAAAGCCGCTGAAATGTTGGGCATCGGCCGCAGTACTCTATACGTCAAACTCAAAAAATATCATTTAAAACCAACAACTTATCATTAAATCCCATTGATTTCAATCCACCCTCCTCACTTCCAGGAAATGCCCAGGATCATATAGATGTGTCTATAAGCTGGACTTTTATAACATATTATTATCACATATAATATTTATTATATCAAAATATTATGTCCAGGAATCTTACACACCATACAATTTGATCTTTTACCTTTTTTAAATCCATTGCATTCTTTATTCAGCTCAATCATACATCCTTCTTTCTTATCAATGACCAACTTACTGTTTAATTTCAGATAGATGGCACACCCATCCACCTATATAAACGTATCTTTGGATACCT
Organism: uncultured delta proteobacterium; assembly: GCA_963731025.1. Taxonomy (GTDB): domain Bacteria; phylum Desulfobacterota; class Desulfobacteria; order Desulfobacterales; family UBA11574; genus UBA11574. The sequence goes on from CAVSVL010000011.1 coordinate 258,643, forward strand.
CGTCAGGGCTATTGCCCCTTTCTAAATATTCATGGCACAGGTCTTGCTGAGTCATTAGTTAGTGATGATTCCGGTCTCGCCAAACGCAACCCCTTTAAAGAAGATCAGAGATGAAAAAGAAAATTCTCGTGATGAACGCTGATGAAAAAGAATGCGGTGAACTATGTGCCTTTCTGAATGAACAGCAGTATCTTGCCACCCCAACCTACTCTTTGCCGGAGATGATTACGTTAATTCAGGATATTGAATGCATGGTTGTGATTATGGATCTCGATACGATTCCCATTGGCAACCGGATCATCCGAGAATTGACTGTAAAATACCCGGGAGTCTACTTTTTATGTTTATCCAGTGACCGATTTCATCCTCACCTAAAAGAGGCCCTGTGTTACCACATCTACGCATGTATCAATAAACCGGTTGATCCGGATGAACTGCTTTACTGGGTAAAGAGTATATATGAAGAGAAAGATTCATGAAAAAAGCTTGTGAAATAACTTTCAATAATCTCAATAACACTTAATGAAGGAGGTATGAAATGGAAAAGAGCACTCCATTAAATCGGAGCCCGAATTCGAAGAAAGAAGACGGTTCCGCTTTTGAGCCTGCAAGCGTAAACCTAAAGCGTAGAAAGTTCCTAAAAAATTCTTTATTGGCAGTCGGCAGTCTTGGTTCAATGAACTATTTTCTGGAAAGAGATGCCCTGGCCGACGATGAGCAAAAAGCAGCTACTTTGCCATTTCCGGAAAGTTTGGTCGACGGAGGTTCACTGGAGCGCATGCGGGTAGAGCTTTTACAGGCCCTGAAAAAACCGGTTGCCGAACGTAAATGGGTAATGGTGATCGACCAGAAAAAATGCGTGGGCTGTGATTCATGCACCGTATCCTGCAATGCGGAGAATAACTTGCCGCCGGGTGTGGTCTACCGTCCGGTTCCGAAACAGGATGTCGGAACATTTCCGAATGTGTCCTGGATATTTACACCCAAGCCCTGCATGCACTGTGACCAGCCGCCCTGTGTACCGGTTTGTCCGGTTAAGGCCACCAGAAAGCAGGAAGACGGCACCGTGGTTATCGATTACGATATCTGCATCGGGTGCCGCAATTGTGTGGCATCGTGTCCATATAATTCGCGAACCGCCGATTTTGGTGATTTTTTTGGCAGGGGAACCCCGGAGATCATGAGTTATGAAACCCGGCCCAACTACGAATATAGCAAAGACTGGGTCAGAAAACCGGGCACCGGCAAATCTCCCATCGGAAACGCCCGAAAATGCACTTTCTGCCTGCACCGAATACGAGTCGGCATGCTGCCTGCCTGTGTTACCACATGTCTGGGTGGTGCAACGTATTTCGGCGATTATAACAACAATCACAGTCTGGTTCACGAACTTATCGGAACCCCCCGGGTCAAACGATTAAAAGAAGAGCTGGGTACCAAACCTTCCGTATATTATTTAGTATAAAAAAGGAGAATAAATGATGAATAAACCACAAAAAACCATATTGTTTATCATCTGGCTGGTTCTGATGGTTTGGGGACTGATCGGGGTTTTCCAGCGTATGACTACAGGAGAACTCACATTAAATTATGGGAGTTATATCCCCTGGGGATTATGGGTGGCCGGAAAAGTATATTTTGTCGGTCTTGCCGTAGGGGCATCGCTGCTGACATGGGTAATTTACGCGTTTAACATCCAGCCCCTTAAATCGTTGGCACGAATATCTCTGCTGGTTTCAATTGCCACCATAATCGCCGGCCTTTTAGTCATACTTTTTGACCTGGGACACATGTGGCGCTTGTATGAAGTTTATACAAGACCCAATTTCTCTTCCCTTCTGGCCATCGCCTCCTGGTTGTCCTTGATCTATCTGATATATCTGATAATTGTATTGGGAATTGATCTTAAATCCGGGCGACAACCAGGGAATGTCCCCCGTGTTTGGGGGTGGATCGGCATCTTTATCGCCATCATTTTTTCCGGTGCCAATGGTGCCGAGTTCGCCACCATGGTTTCCAGCCCTTACTGGCATTCCGCCATAGGACCCATTTTGTCCATAGGTGGCGCCATGCTTTCCGGAATTGCCCTGGTGCTAGCCGTCAGCGCTTTGTCAGACGACGACATTGATGAACAAATTATTAAGATATTGAGCCGGATAGTGATTGGTCTTATTCTTTTTGTGCTGGTATTGGAATGGTCCGAATATTCGGTCGCCATGTGGTATGGTCGAGGTGGCGACTACGCTTCTATTTCATCCATCCTTTTCGGCCACTACTGGTATGTGTTCTGGATTGTCCATCTGGCTATCGGATCCATTTTACCTTTATTTCTTTTGCTGTGGCAACCTGCCCAACGACTGGTCGCCGGTTTTTCCGGAGCACTGGTAGCGACAACCTATCTGGCGGTCCGCTTGAATCATGTAATCCCGGGCCAGATCACCCCGGCCATGAAGGGTTTGCAAGAGGCCTATACGGACAAATGGCTGACGTTTCAATATTTCCCATCTCCCACCGAATGGGCGGTTTTTGCTTTTTCCGTAGCCGTCTGTATCGCCCTGTTTTGGCTGGGCAGCCGCATTCTACCACCCATTGGTTCACTCAAATCCGTTGACGAGGGAGGACAATAACCATGAACAAGGAGATAAATACACGAATGACTCAAAAGAATCAAATCGAGAAAGCACATCTTTCCCGGCGTAATTTTATAAAATCCTCGGCCTTCGTGGGCAGCTCTGCCGTTCTGGGGTTGCAGGCTGCAAAAACCTTTGGAGGCTTGTTTAGCAAAGAGGCTTCGGCCGCCATGCAACAAGCAGCGCCCTATATACTGTCGGAGCCGCAAAACCTGCTTTACAGCACTTGCCTGCAATGTCATACATCGTGCCCGATTAAAGCCAAGATCTGGGACGGCACCCTGGCCAAGCTGAGCGGAAATCCTTATAGCCCGCAAAACTTACTCCCCCACATTCCGTATGATACCGGCCCGAAAGACTCGGCCACTATAGACGGTAAGCTTTGCGCTAAGGGCCAGACCGCCATTCAGACTTACTATGATCCCTATCGGGTTCGTAAGGTCCTGAAACGCGCCGGCAACCGGGGATCCGACAAATGGAAAGCCATCCCCTTCGATCAATTCATCAATGAAGTCACCAAAGGAGGAAAGCTGTTTTCGGATATCGGTGACGACAGTCACTATCCCGGGTTTGAGGAAGTCATCGTCCTTCGGGACCCAAAACTCTCAGCGGACATGGCAGCGGATGCCAAAAATTGCGGCAAAGGCAAAATGACTGTGGCTGAATTTAAAGCAAAATATCAGGATCACCTGGACAAACTGATTGATCCGGATCATCCGGATCTGGGACCCAAAAACAACGGGTTTGCGTTCATGGCCGGGCGCATCGAGCATGGCCGCAAGGAATTGATGAAACGGTTTACCGACAAGACCCTGGGCTCAAAAAATGCCTATGAGCACACCACCATTTGCGAACAATCTCACCATATCGCTTATAAGAAGATGACTGCTCACAAAAGTGAACATATGAAACCGGATCTGATGAACTGCGAATTTGTATTGTTCTGGGGAACCGGCGCATTTACGGCCAATTTCGGACTCACATCCATGGCGGAAAAAGCGACAACCGGTCAGGTGAGCCGGGGAATGAAAACGGCCGTGGTCGACCCGCGCCTGTCCCATGACGCCGGAAAAGCCGACTGGTGGCTGCCGGTACAGCCTGAAAAAAACGGTACCCTGGCCATGGCTATGATTCGCTGGATCCTGGAAAATAACCGTTATGATCAACACTATCTGGAAAATGCCAACAAAGCCGCGGCCAAAGCCGACAACGAGCCCACCTGGAGCAATGCCACTCATCTGGTTAAAATCGTGGAGGGTCATCCCCTGGAACTGCTGCGGGCATCTGAAGTCGGTGTCGGCTCCGAGAACCAGTATGTGGTATCCAAAAACGGACGATTTGTTGCAGTGGACCCTGAAAATGAAAACCATCCCGTGGAAGGCGATCTGTTCGTAAAAACCCAAGTGAAAGAGATCCCGATTAAAAGTGCCTTTCAGCTCCTGGCTGAAGAAGCCTTTGCAAAACCTTTGCAAACCTATGCCGATGAATGCGGTGTGGAACTAAAAACCATCGTTGACGTCGCCCGGGAATTGACCTCCCACGGCAAACGGGCGGCTGTGGACATGTACCGGGGGCCGGTACAGCAAACCGACGGCTATTATTCAGGATGTCTGGTCATCACTTTGAACGTGTTGATCGGAAACGCAGATTACAAAGGAGGACTCATAAAGGGCGGCGGTCACTGGCATGAAGGCGGCGGAAAGCCGGGAAATGTCTATAACCTGGGAAAGATGCATCCAGGCGCGCTGAAGGCTTTCGGCCCCAAGATGACCCGGGAACAAAGCCGCTACGAAGATTCCACCTTGTTCAGGGAAAAAGGTTACCCGGCCCAACGTCCGTGGTATCCGTTCACAGGCAATGTCTACCAGGAAATCATCCCTTCTTTTGCCTCCGGCTATCCCTATCCGGGAAAAATCCTGTTAACCCACATGGGGACGCCGGCATTTGCCATTCCCGGCGGGAATCAGAAAATCATAGATATGCTCAAAAATCAAAAAAAGGTGCCGCTTTATATTGCGTCGGATATTGTCATCGGAGAAACATCCATGTATGCGGATTATATTTTGCCTGATCTGACATTTTTGGAGCGATGGGGAATGCCCCATGCCTCACCCGATAATGCCACCAAAATCAGCAAAATCCGTCAACCGGTTGGAAAACCCCTGACCGAAGAGGTAACGGTGGAAGGCGAAAAGATGCCTATTTGCCTGGAAACCTTTATGATTGCCATAACCAAAAAGTTAAATCTTTCCGGTTTCGGCAAAAATGCTTTCGGGCCGGGAATGGATTTTACAAGGACCGAAGACTGGTATCTGAAGCATGCCGCCAATATCGCCTTCGGAGATAAGGAGGGCGAGGCAGTACCGAATGCGGACGAAACCGAGATGGAGATTTTCCGTAAGGCCAGAAGACACCTACCGCCATCGATCTTTGATGAAGCTCGCTGGAAAAAATCCCTTGGATCGGAAACACAGTGGCGAAAGACGGTTTATGTCCTCAACCGGGGCGGCCGCTTTGCTCCATACGGGAGTAACTACAATGGCGCTTATATGAAATCTAAACTCGGCACCATGTTCCATCTGTTCGTAGAAGAAGTGGCCAAGCAAAAGAACAGTATCAGTGGAAAATTTTTCAGCGGCGTACCGATAATCGGGGGCGAATTTGATGCCGCTGGAAAACCCCTGGTTCGGTCCGAAGCCTATCCCTTTCGGATTATTACTTACAAGGAACCGTTCGGCGGCCAGTCCCGTACCATTTCCAACTACTGGGGGAATATTAACCTGCAACCGGCCAATAAAATCCTGATACATCCATCAGATGCGCGCAAAATGGGGATTAAGCAGGATCAAAAAATTAGGCTGGTCTCTGCAGACAACCCCGAGGGTCGGCTGGAACTTAAAGACGGGAAAAACAGAGTGATTGACATGATCGGTCGAGTAAATATCTTTGAGGGAATGAGACCCGGGGCTCTGGCGGTATCCTGGCACTACGGACACTGGGCTTACGGATCCAATGAAGTTGTTGTGGACGGGAAGAAGATGAACGGTGACAAGCGCCGTGCCGGCGGACTTTGTACCAATCCTTTGCTGGCGGTGGATCCGGTAATCAAAGACGTCTGTCTGACCGATCCCATCGGAGGCAGTGCATCGTTTTCCAACAGCAGGGTCGGTCTGAGACCATTATAATAGAAGATATTCAGGGATCAGAGTCTTTTTATTTATTAAATCGCTCCATAGATCATGATTTTTCAACTATGAAAAATACAGTTGTTTTTGTTATTACTATTATATTCTTTGTATTGTGCCTGCTTGTTGTTGCTCCGGCGAAAAGTGGTGAAAACCATTCTGTTCGGCTAAAGACAAGCAGGCAACATTCAAGCGTTCTGGCTATGGATGATATCGCCGGTAAAGGTATGGCAATCGGAATTGATGCCCGCCATCTATCTCGGCTAATGAAAATCGACCCTAACCTTTATGTGTTATATATTGGCAGCGGCACCGAATTTGAACGCCGGTTCGGCGGGTCCAAAAACGCCGTGCATATTTCTCTAAAGCAGATTAAAGAAAACACCTTGCAATTTCCCAAGAACAGAACGCTGATTCTCATTTGCCCTTCCGGACAACAAAGTTCTGTAGCGGCCAAGATATTATCCGCTCGGGGCTTTGTTGTTTATTACCTGATCGGGGGTATGAAGGCCTTAAATAAACTCGAGAACCATAAACCGATACCTATGAAAGAGGAATCCGAAAAGAAGGATGAACAGCGTCACCCGGCGTTTATCAATTGAAGAAGATATGGGATGCTGATTAGGGGTTTACGACTCCGAAATTAGCATCTTCATCAACTTGATGGTTTCGTAAAACTTGTGATAGGATAAAAGGAGATGTTATGTATTTACCCAAGACATATGAAGATTTTTCAGACACATTTTCAGAGATCATGAAAGATTATCAGCGATTGGGCAAAGCCTGCCGGGAAGCCGGCCCCCTGGAAAATAAATGCCAGGACCTTGTCAAGCTCGGCATCGCCATCGGTGCCAATTCCAGAGGTGCGGTGATGTCCTCTGTTCGAAAAGCGCTGGCATCCGGCGCCACCTCGGAAGAAATTAGACATGCGGTCTTATTATCCCTGACGACCACAGGTTTTCCGAACATGATCGCTGCCCTAAACTGGGTTGACGAAGTTCTTGAACATGAGGGGAAGTAAAAAATACGGTGTTCCCCCGGTTTTGGGTGTTGATTTATTTTTTTTTGGCAATATGTTATGTTGATATTAACATAACATAAATAATGGGTAACGACATGCAGGATTTCGACACGTTACTGAAAAATTCAGCCGCTGCCCACGGGCATTTGTGCCCGGGCCAGGTGGTAGGGGTACGAATGGCCATGCTGGGATGCCGTCTCATCGGCCTGGATGAACCGACCCGTATCGACCAGATCAAAAAACTCATTGTTTTTGTCGAGATGGATCGCTGTACCGGCGATGCGGTGGCCTTTGTCACGGGAGCCAAACTAGGACGTCGATCCTTGAAATTCATGGACTATGGGATCATGGCCGCTACTTTTGTGAATTTGGAAACCAACAACGCGTTTCGGGTGATTTCCACAGAAGATGCCAGAGATTTGGCGACGGTTTATGCACCAGAAATACCGGAAAAGTATCCCCGGCAGCTCGAAGCCTATAAGCGGATGCCGGACAGCGTCTTGTTTCGGGTTCAAAAGGTCCGGGTGGATATGAGCGAATACGATTTACCGGGTCCCACCAGAAAAAAGGTTACCTGCAGCCGATGCGGCCAGGTGGTTCGAGACAACCGGGAGGTGGTTCAAAACGGTCATATCCTTTGCAAACCTTGCGCTCAAGGGGTCTACTTCTCGGAAGCAGAGGAAATCACATGGCCGGATATGAACTGGACACCCGCTCAAAAAGAAGAGCAAATGTTTGTCGCCACCAATGCACTAAGACACGACGAATAATAGATACGAAAAAATTCTTTGAGCCTTGACATCTTTGTGGCAAAAAATAAGGGGATAAAAAGTGATTAAGACCATAAAATTAAAAGATGCGGTGGGCACGAAACTGGCCCATGACATCACCGAAATCCGTCCCGGAGAATTTAAAGGCGCGGCTTTTCATAAAGGGCACACGGTATGCAACGAGGATTTGTGTCGGTTGCAGAAGCTCGGAAAGAATCATCTTTATCTTATTGATTTAGAAGAAGACGAGATTCACGAAAACGAGGCGGCCGCCATTATGGCCAGAGCCCTGGCCGGCAAAGGGGTGGTATGGAAAAATGAACCTCGTGAAGGAAAAATCGGTTTAAAGGCGGATAGAGACGGGCTGCTAACCATCAACGTTGCAGCCCTGGCAGCATTTAACATGATCGAAGAGGTGATGTGCGCCACTTTACATAACCACACATTGGTGAAATCAGGTGAACTGGTGGCCGCCACCCGTGCCATACCCCTGGTCATGAAGCGTGCGCCCATCGAACGGGCCGCCGCCATTGCCGGTCAAAGCGGCGGTGTGGTTTCCGTACACTCCCTTCGGCAGGGTAAAGCCGGGCTCATCATCACGGGAAGCGAGGTGTATCAGGGTCTTATCGAAGACCGATTTGCGCCCATTCTGACCCGAAAACTTACCGATCTGGGCTGTGCAGTGGATCGCATCCGATTTGCACCGGACGATGCTGAAATCATTCGCCAGGCCATCTGTGCGCATCTTGAGCGTGGCTGCGACCTGATTCTTTTGAGCGGCGGTATGAGCGTGGACCCTGATGACGTTACCCGAAAAGGAATTCGCCTGGCAGGTGCTGATGAGATGCATTATGGTGCGGCAGCGCTTCCCGGCGCCATGTTTCTGGTGGCTTACATCGGTAACGTCCCGCTGATCGGCGTACCGGCCTGTGGCCTTCATCACCGCACCACCGTGCTCGATCTGGTTCTGCCCCGAATTCTGGCTGGAGAAAAAATCGGCAAAAAAGAACTGGCGTTTTTAAGCCACGGCGGACTTTGTCAGGATTGCCCGGAATGCACCTATCCGCATTGTTCGTTCGGTAAAGGAACCTAACTCGAGTATTTCATGAAAATCTTTGGGCTAAATGAAAATTCAGACCCAAAGATGGAGGAAAGCATGACCGATGATGAACACACCAGCGATGGTCGAATCGTAGCTGTTTCCATTAGCCCTAAAAAAGGCATCAAAAAAACAAATATTCTTCTGGGAAGCCTTATCGAAAACTACGGCCTGGAAAACGACGCCCATGCCGGTGATTGGCATCGCCAGGTCAGTCTCCTGGCCGTTGAAAGTATTTCCAAAATTCGGAAAAAGGGCCTTGACGTTAATCCAGGCGATTTTGCGGAAAATATTACCACCAAAGGCATCAAACTTTGGGAACTGCCCGTGGGCACCCGCCTGAAACTGGGAGAAAACGCACTGGTTGAAGTCACCCAAATCGGCAAAGAATGCCATGACCGCTGTGCCATATTCAAACAGGTAGGAGATTGTGTGATGCCCAGAGAGGGAATTTTTGTAAAGGTTCTCAAAGGCGGCACCATCGGTCCATCGGACGGCATCCAGGTTTTAAATACTCATTGAGAGAACCGTTTATTCCGTTGATGTCAGATAAAAATGTTTTTTAATCTACTTGATAAAATATTTTGGATGTAATATAGACGTAAAACGGTGATGGAGTTCACCGAATAACCGCACGCCAGTGCTGATGACTCCCGCTATGTTCAATTCCCCGGCGGGAGTATTGTTAGATCTACAGCACAAAACTCCCACCAACCATCAAGGTTTTTTTTGGTCCGATTTACAGGTCAAGTTTTGCATCGGTCAAAACCGAACATTCATGGGATCAATTTGAATCTTACCCTCCCGATGTAATTATCATTTTTGGAATCGTGCTTGACCACATTATTTTGTTTTGATAGGAAATAAGTTGTTTTACTTAAGGAAAATATCGTTTGGTAGATCAATCCGTCACAAGCGGATTGAATTTTAAAAAAAATAACTTATTGTTAAAGGAGTACGTTGTGAATTCAAAATGGTCTATTTTGATTGCGGTTGTTTTTTTACTAACCATAATTTTTACAGCCTCAACCTATATAACGGCCCAAGATCCGGCAAATTGTCCGCCTGACAAGGAACTTTGTTCCCGGATGCTAAGATTTGGTAATGAGGCCTATGCCAGAGGTAAATACCTGGATGCCAAGGAGTATTTCAGAAAGGCGATAAAAGCCGATCCCACATCCCTTAAAGCCTGGCGATATTATGATCAGGCGATTATCTTTGCTCTGGCTGAAAAAGTAGAAAAAAATGCAAATTTGGTGTTACCGGATGTCTCCAGCAGACAGGAAGCAAGCGGCGGATTATCCCCGAAAGCGCCGCCGGTGCCACCAAAACCGGCTATGGGCCAGCAAGAGAACAGCGGATTTAAAATTTTAGATGATGAGGGTTGTTAGTAATTTTGTGAGGTTCTACTACCATGAATGATGAAAAACAGAGCAGTGTTTTAACCGGAATCCTGACCAGCGGGTATCAAAAAGTCTTTGACGAAAACTGGCCCATGTGGCTCGGCGGCATTTTGATCGGTCTCATGAGTGTCATTACTTTTGCCTGGGCCAGGCCGTGGGGGGTTGCCGGTGGACTGAGAAACTGGGGGGACTGGTTTTTCAGTTCCATGGGGATTTATGCGCAGCAACCACAATCGCCGCTGATTTCAACAAACTCCATTCTTACCCTGGGATTACTATGGGGCGCCTTTGGATCTGCCCTTTTATCCAGGCAGTTTGCCATTCGCAAAGCGCCTCCTTTAGAACTCGGGAAAGGGATTGTTGGCGGAACATTGATGGGTATCGGTTCGGCAATGGCCGGCGGCTGCAATGTGGGTGGTTTTTTCTCAGCCGTCAGCGCCATGTCCGCCAGCGGCATTGCCATGATGATCGGACTGCTCATCGGCGCATATTTGGGACTGAGGTATCTGTACTGGGAGCTTGAGCATCTTCCCTCGGGGTCCATCAAAGTCTCGGAAACCAAAGGGGAAAAAGGCATTGATTGGTTGAAAATAGAGCCCTATTTAGGAGCGATCGTACTCATTGCCGCCCTCGTTTGTACATGGATATACAGCAAGAATGCATATGCGCGTGTCGGCGGCCTGTTGCTGTGCGGCATCGCGTTTGGCATAATTATTCAAAGAACCCGGTTTTGTTTTGTCAGGGGATTTCGAGAACCTTTCATGACCGGCGAAAGCCAAATGCCAAGAGCGATCGCCATCGCCGTTATTATCAGTGCTCTCGGATTTGCGGCCCTTAAATATTCGGGGGTACGCGGAGAAAATGTTTACGTTCCCCAGGCATTTTGGTTCGGAGGCCTGGTGGGGGGCGTTATCTTTGGAATCGGTATGGTGATAGCGGGCGGCTGTGGAAGCGGTTCCGTATGGCGGGCTGGCGAAGGTCAAATCAAGCTGATACTGGCCGTGGTCTTTTTTGCGTTGTCCACTTCGCTGTTCAAAGCATGGATCAGAAGCTCGGCAGGTCTCACCTCGCTCATGGGCTTCAGAGTCTTTATGCCGAACTTCATCAGCTATAAATGGAGCCTGATTTTGATAATTGTCATTATGCTGGCATATTATCTCATCACCGCCTGGAATGAAGAAACGGAAAAATTTGTTGTAGAATTATAAAATCACTATGCGATGTTATAAAAAGCTGCTACACGGTTATAATTAACAATTAAGGAGGATTTTTATTATGGTCGAAAATGTTACACCGGATGAAACATTGGACTGCCGGGGACTGAGCTGCCCCATGCCGCTGCTTAAGGTCAAAAAGGCATTAAAAAAACTAAAACCCGGACAAATACTGGAAGTTTTGGGAACGGATCCAGGATCTAAAAATGATATACCCGATTATGCCAAAAAGCAGGGAGACGAGTTTCTCGGCTTAGAGGATGAGGCAGGGTATACAAAATTTTTGATCAAAAAAGGGGGGTGATTTGTTAAATGGAAACCATCGCCGTACTTATTAAAGACGTGGACCAGCAGTATGAAGGGCTTAGAACCAGCCTTGGTTTGCTTCTGGAAGCGGCTTCTGTTCAGATGTATGTCCTGAATCATGAAATTGGAAATATGGACGAAGCCTATAGTGAAAACATGGAATTTATTGACGAGATGGAGGGAGAACGATATTCCAATCATCCGGCCAATGTTGAAAAATATGGCTTCAAATCGATCACCATCGAGGAAATGCTGGTCAAGCTTAAAGAAGCAGACCTGATTATTCCTTTTTAGAGGATATACCATTATGAAACTATTAAATATTATTCGGACAGAACCGGACGAAACTACAAAAATGTTTATCGAAGACTTCTCAAAGGACGAAGAGACTAAAAAAGTCGTTCTTTATGAAGGAAATATAGACTGGTCCGCATTGGTGGATGATATCTTTTCATATGACAAGGTCGTATGCTGGTGGTAAATCGTTTCCATCCGGAATTCGAATCTTGTATAACATGTATTATAAATTTGGAGTTGAAATTTTAACTCAACTCAATAAAAAGGAACAAAAGCCATGGCTAATAAATTAGGGATTCTCGTAAGCTCAGACAAGCACCTTGATTATGTCATCGCCTTAACCACAGCCTCTCATGATAAAGGGAAAAGTGTTCAGATATTTTTTACCGGCCACGGAGTTCTTCTTACACAAAAACCGGAATTTGAGCAACTGGTGGGCAAAGCCAAACTTTCAGTATGTGACGTTAGTTTTCGAGCAAACGGTCTTTCGGGTGATGTGCCGGGCGTCGGATTCAAAGACTTTGCCACCCAGGCAAGAAATGCGGAAATGATTGAATCGTGTGACCGTTACGTTGTATTTTAGATGGGATGCAATATTTAGAGATGTGAAAACATTGAAATCAGCACAATAGCTGTTCACTTGTAATACCGTCTGTGATTGTGTTTTTTATCCTCTTTTTATGATTTTTGACGGATCAACCCAATCTTCAAACACTCTTGACCCCATGTTCCATTGCCGTCATCAGTGCCTTCAGTATAAAAGACGGGTGGAAAGTATCATTTCAACGATTTGCAACGTTCATCCGAAAAGGTTGACAAGACCCATTCATGTCACTATATTTCAGCCAAATGTTGGAGTTTAAAAAAAATACAGAAAGGAAACAATTTTATGGCAAAAGATATTCTTGAGGTAGGCGATAGCAGCTTTGAATCCGAAGTATTAAAATCAGATAAACCTGTTCTGGTCGATTTTTGGGCACCCTGGTGTGGCCCTTGCAGGGCAATTGCACCCATCGTCGAAGAACTTGCTGAAAATTTCGGCGACAAGGTTAAGTTTACAAAATGTAATGTCGATGAAAACCCGACAACCCCTACCAAATACGGCATAAAATCCATTCCGACCCTTATTTTCTTTAAAGATGGAGAAATTCAGGACAAGGTTATTGGTATCGTAGCAAAATCGAGACTCGAGGAAATGATATCTAACGTTTAGCAGGAAACCTTGCTAATGAAAAATGTCGATTACGAACGGGTCATTATCGGCGGTAGCCCTTCTGGGCTTGCCGCCGGTCTTTATGCGGCACGTTCCTAATTAAAGGTCTTTTTGTTGGAAAAAATGAAACGAATTATTGCTTTAATCCTTATTTCATTGTTTGTGCTTTCCGGTTGTGCATGGTTTCAATCAAAAGAAGAAGAGACCGCACTGGAACTGGTCAGCAACGGAATGGATCAATTCAACAACGAGGATTATCAGGATTCTATAGAATCCTTTGAAAAACTTAGAGATTGGTACCCTTTCAGCAAGTATGTTATTCTTGCTGAACTGAAAATTGCAGATGCGTATTACCACATAAAAAATTATGAAGAAGCTGTGGCAGCATATGAAGCATTTGAAAACCTTCATCCCCGCAACGAAGCCATTCCCTATGTCATTTTTCAAATCGGGCTCTGTTATTATGACCAAATCGATACCGTCGACAGGGATCAAACCCCTGCAAAAAATGCACTCGATACTTTCAATCGTCTTAAAAAACAGTTTCCTGAAGATAGTTATGCTCACAGAGCCGAATATCACATTACAAAATGTATAAAAAGCCTTGCCGGACACGAATTTTATGTTGGATTATTTTATTATAAGGGCAAGCATTATAAAGCAGCCCTAAACCGCTTCAAATCGGTATTATCCAACTTTCCTGATGTCGGAGTTCAACAGCAGGCGCTCCAATATCTCAGCCGTTGTGAAGTATTGCTCACAAAAGATCAGATAAATTAGATAAAAACACTTTACATATATACTATAATATTATAGTAAATCTAGTTCTTTTTTTTAAATAAGGAGAAATAATCATGTCCAAAATGTGCGAAATATGCGGGAAAAAGCCCCTCGTTGGCCACAATATAAGCCATGCTCATAATGTAACGAAACGTCGCTTTAATCCAAACCTTCAGAAGGTAAAAACATTACAAAAAGGAAGGGTTAAGAAGATGATGGTTTGTACCAGTTGTATCAAATCAGGACATATTGTTAAAGCACCCTAAATCAAAAAGGGTCTTAATGATACATTCTTAAAAGGCTTTAAAAAAAACCAAAGCAAATACCGATCATCAGTCAATTCTTCTGACATCCTGAATATGTTTTATCTTTCTAATAGCCGAGAGAACCTTGTTTAAATGATCGGTGTTTTCAACGGCTATGGTAAATAAACTGTCGACGATTTTAGTCTGTCGTGTTTCTGTGTTCGCGCTTAAAATATTAGCCCCATTTTTGCTGATATTTGCAGTGATATCAGCCAGCAAGCCAACCCTGTCATAAGAACGAACCAAAATCTTTACAGGATATGTATCCGCTATATCCACACTCCATTCTACATCTATTTGTCGCTCGGGACTCATTTTCATAGCATTAACACAACTTGTGCGATGAACGGTGACTCCATACCCTCTTGTAATATAACCTATAATAGAATCTCCTGGAACCGGCTGACAGCATTTTCCGAACTTGATCAAAATATCGTCGACACCTTTTACAGTCACACCCGTTTTCGGCTTTTTCTTTTTAACGCGGCTAATGATTTTATCAAGAAAGGATGCGGAATCTTCTTTTTCATCGGGTTTCGGCTCAACTTTTCGAATAATCTGCAAAGGCGTGATTTTTCCATAACCAACACTTGCAATCAGATCATCCACATGCTTAAAACCAAAATGTTCCACCACCTTCTCCATCTCTTCCGATTTCAAGAGGGTATTAAAATTTAGGCGGTATTTTCGAAATGCCTTTTCGCACATCTCCCGACCGAGGGTAATGCTTCGTTCTTTTTCCTGGGTTTTTATCCATTGTCTGATCCTGGAACGGGCTTTGACTGTTTTAACAAAATTGAGCCAGTCTTTACTGGGATGACTCTTTTTTGATGTGGATATTTCAACGGTATCTCCGGTTTTCAATTCATATTGCAAAGGGACGATTCGACCGTTCACTTTGGCCCCGACACACTGATTCCCGACCTCTGTATGGATTAAGTATGCAAAATCCACAGGAGTAGCGCCATTGGGCACCGTCTTTATCTCTCCTCGGGGAGTAAAAACATACACTTCATCCGGAAAGAGATCAATGCGGACGTTTTCCAAAAATTCATCCGGATTTTTAAAATTTTCCTGGTTTTCCACCAGGTTCTGTATCCAGGAAAACGTTTTGGTTGTCTTCTCATCAGGGTGAAGACCTTCCTTGTAGCTCCAGTGGGCAGCGATACCTGATTTGGCAACTTTATCCATGTCCCATGTTCGAATCTGAATCTCAATACGTTCTCCAAAAGGGCCGATGACGGTTGTGTGGAGGGACTGGTACATATTAGGCTTGGGGACCCCGATATAATCCTTGAACTTTTTAGCAACCGGTTTCCACAGAGAATGAATCACCCCGAGTGCTTCATAACAATGAGGTACTGTATCCAGAATTATTCTAAACGCGATGATATCGTAGACATCTTCAAATTCAAGGTTCTGGGACAACATTTTCTTATATATACTGTAAAAATATTTATACCTTCCGAGAACTTCGCATTCAAGGTTGTGCTCATCCATCTTTTTTTTGATGAGGTCTTTAACCGTTCCAATATATTTTTCGCCTTCTTCTTTATCTTTATTTACGTGCTGTTCTATCTTAAAATATTCATCAGGTTGGATATACATAAACGATGCGTCTTCAAGTTCCTTTTTGATCCAGTAAATGCCGAGACGGCCGGCAATCGGAGCGTATATGTCGAGAGTTTCTCTAGCAATTTTTTCCTTTTTTTTCGGCGAATGAAACTTCAACGTCCTCATATTGTGAAGTCGGTCTGCCAGTTTGATAAATATGACCCGGATATCATCCGCCATTGCCAGGATCATTTTTCTGATGCTTTCAGCCTGTCGTGCCTGGGAGCCACTGCTAAAAGGGAGGACACTCAGTTTGGTTACGCCCGATACAATATGGCTGACGTCCTTGCCGAACATCTCATGGATTTCTTCTATGGTGGCATGTGTATCTTCAACAACATCGTGTAACAGGCCGGCGGCAACACTGACGACATCGAGCTTCATGTCGGTAAGAATGCCGGCAACTTCAAGGGGATGGGATAAATAGGGCTCTCCGGAAAGGCGAACCTGCCCATCGTGAACCCTGGCAGAGTAGATATATGCTCGATCGATAATATCAAGATCCGCATCCGGATAATACTCGGTAATTTTGTCGATGATGTCGTTAATTCGGATCATGGTGTCAATCAATATGCCTTAGCGAAGACGACTCGACCGGAGCTAGGATTGCCGCAGCATATACACTTACCTTTCTCCAAGGGGTTGTCAAATGGAATACATCGAATCGTAACCGCAAGATCGTCTTTGATTTTCGTCTCACAAACATCTTCCCCGCACCAGTGGGATTGTGCGAACCCACCGTGTATTTCAGGCTTTTCCTGATTTTCAGGGGTGAAAAAATCATAAAATTCATTCTTATCATCGATTGAAAAGGTGTATTTTTTTCTAAAAGACACGGCACGTTCAAATAATGTGTCCTGAATTTCATCCAGAATGTGGGTTATTTCTCCGACAAAATGATCTTTTTTCATGGACGCTTTTTCTTTGTGTGGTTTGTCTCTGCGCGCAACGTATACGGAATTTTCGGCAATATCTCTAGGTCCGATTTCCACCCGAACCGGTATCCCTTTTTTTATCCATTCCCACCCCCTGGCGCCACCGATCTCGCGACTGTCAATCTCAACCCTGAGCCGACGATGATGGTAGGTTTTGTCTTTCAGCTCTTTGTTCAAGCTTTCCACAAATTCCATCACGTTTGCTCGGTCTTCAGGCTTTCGGATGATGGGCATCAAAACGACATGTGAAGACGCAACCTTTGGCGGGAGAACGATACCGTCATCATCACCGTGGGACATGATGAGTCCGCCGATAAGCCGGGTGGATGAACCCCACGACGTGGTCCACGCATATTCTTCAGTCTCCTGGGCGTTCTGAAACTTGATATCGGAAGCCTTTGCAAAATTTTGTCCCAAAAAATGTGACGTGCCGGCCTGAAGACCCTTTCTGTCTTGCATCATTGCTTCCATGGACAGGGTATCGACCGCTCCGGGAAATCTTTCGGCAGTTGATTTTCTTCCTTTAATCACCGGCATGGCAAGGTATTCTTCAGCCATCCTGGCATAAACATCGAGCATTAATTTCGTCCGTTCAATGGCTTCTTCTTTGGTTGCATGGGCTGTGTGGCCTTCTTGCCATAAAAATTCACTGGTTCGTAAGAAAAGGCGCGTTCGCATTTCCCATCTCACGACATTTGCCCATTGATTGATAAGTATGGGGAGATCTCGATAACTTCCAACCCATTTTGAAAACGAATCTCCAATGATCGTTTCAGAAGTAGGGCGTACAATCAAAGGTTCATTGAGTTTACCCGCGGGTTCAAGCCCGCCGTCTAATCCTTTTTCCAGCCGGTGGTGGGTCACAACAGCACATTCTTTTGCAAATCCTTCTACATGTTCGGCCTCTTTCTCGAGAAAAGACAGGGGGATAAAAAGCGGAAAATATGCATTTTTAACCCCTGTTTCTTTAAACATGTCATCCATTTCCCTAACGATGTTTTCCCAAAGAGAATATCCCCATGGTTTTATAACCATACACCCTCTCACCGGTGATCGTTCCGCCATATCCGATGCTTTGACCACCTCCTGATACCATTGAGGATAATCTTCAGCTCGCGTTGGTGTTATTGCAGTCTTGACCTGTTTTCCCATTTAATCATTCCTCGACTCATCAAATTTATCAATCTCAGCCATTAATACTTCGACAATTTTATCTTCAGGAAATTTTTTTATGACCTTTCCTTTTTTAAAAAGAATTCCTGTGCCATCGCCGCCGGCAACACCGATATCGGCCTCTTTGGCCTCTCCCGGCCCGTTCACTACACAGCCCATAATGGCAAGTTTGATGGGCAGCGGCTTTAATAATAAAGCGTTTTCAACCTGTTCGAGAATTTTAAACAGGTCGATTTTGCAGCGACCGCAAGTAGGGCAGGATATAATGTCCGGCCCGTATCGGCGGATGTCCAGGGCTTTTAAGATTTCGTATCCAACCCTGACCTCTTCCACCGGGTCCCGGGTCAAAGAAACACGAATCGTATCCCCGATCCCTTCTGCGAGGAGCATGCCGATGCCAAGAGACGACTTGACGACCCCGGGATAGAGTCCTCCTGCCTCTGTGACGCCCACATGAAGGGGCAGATCGGTCTTTGAGGAAAGCAGCCGGTATGCCTCTACGGTACGATGAACGTCGGAAGCCTTTATCGATATTTTTATATTGTTAAAGTCGAAAGATTTTAACAGATCAATATGCCGCATAGCGCTTTCAACCATGGCCTCCGCGCTTGCCCCATTATATTTCTTTAGGATATCTTTTTCAAGAGAACCTGAATTTACCCCGATCCTAATGGGAATGTTAATGTCCTTTGCGCAATCGACAACCGCCTTTACTTTTTTTTCACCGCCGATATTTCCCGGGTTAATTCGCAGGCCGTCGGCGCCGGACTTCGCCGAAGCAATTGCCAGTCGATGGTCGAAATGGATGTCGGCAATAATCGGTATCGAAATGTGTTGCTTAATTGAAGATATCGCTTCAGCAGCTTCATGGTCAGGCACAGCCGCCCTGACAATTTCGCACCCGGCTTTTTCCAGGCGATGGATTTGTGAAACGGTAGACCGAACATCCTGGGTATAGGTATTGGTCATGGATTGGACGGCAACCGGCGCTGTTCCACCCACACTGACATCTCCGACCTTAATCTGGCGGGTTTTTATTCGTTTTATTGAAAAAGCCATGATGACCTGTTATTAAATAAATCTGACAATGATTTTTTGTAATAGTTTAGTCCTTTGAAACAAATCGTTTTCAAAGAAGCTTCAGGTATGATTAAATTTTTGATTGGAAGCTGTCTGAGTGAATTAGGGATCGTTTTGAAAGAACCATCGGCGATTTAATTTTATGGATAAAGTCCCCTATTAAAGCAGAGACCTTTATTAATAGCCTGGGCAGGTTCTTTCATTACGAGCTCTTATTCACGAGTTCTTTCAGCAAAAATTTAATTATACCTGAAGCGGCAATGATTGCAAAAGTGTTACGTTTTTTTATAAAGTGAATAAAACGTATAGATAACAGACAGCACCCTGAAATTCAAGCAAAATGCAGATCCCGGATTGGTTTCAAAATAGATTGATCTGAAAACAGCCAAATTTATCACGTTTTTACAGCAAAAACCTCACGAAAGGAGTGCGCAATGAGTCTTCCTAAAGGCAAAAGTTTTTCAACAAAACATGGACCCGATGAAAAACCTGACACCTCGATTAAAAATGAGATATTGAAACAGACAAAAAATGAAAAAATCCCCTGTGCAATGGCATTTGAAATTGCGAAGGTGTTACAGATTTCACCGGAAAAGGTGGGCAAGACGGCTGACCTGATGAATTTTAAATTGACCAAATGCCAGATGGGGCTGTTTGGATATCAGCCCAAAAAAAAGATTGTTAAGCCTCAGGACAATATAAAAGAGGATGTAAAAGATGCTGTCTCCGATGCGCTTGCTCATGGAAGGCTTTCTTGTAAGCAGGCATGGGACATCGCATCCCGGTTGCACGTCGGCAAAATGACGGTCAGTGCTGCCTGCGAAGGCATGGGGATTAAAATAAATGATTGTCAACTCGGAGCTTTTTAAGGATCTTTAAATCAGAATTTTGATAATAAAACTTTTCCTCTTAAATTTCATGCTTACTATGTAAAAAATAAGTATATGCATTTTACGTGGTCAATGAAAAATGAGACGCAGAGCTTTTATAAAAAAATTACTTATGAGTGTACAAACCCTGTTTTTGATGCGTTTTATTCACCCTGCTGTTGTGCTGGCAGCCATTGGAAAAATGAAAGATCATCAATTGCATTATAAGCCTTTAAACGGACGAAGTTTGAGGGATATCGCGCTAAAAAAAGAGCATCATGGCAACGGCGTTTTCATAAATCCCATCGGACCTTTGCGTAAAAGAAGATTTCTGCAACTTCTGAAATGGAAGCTCAGTTCAAGTCAGTTTAGTCCCTATCTTACAGACCAGTCCGTTCATCCCATTATTATAAACTGGTCTCCGATACAGTCACATCAGGGCGTCAGTGTAACTTTTCTAAAGCACGCCGGCGTTCTCATCAAGGATGACGACAAATATCTGATGGTGGATCCGATCTTTTCCGATCTGACATGGTTTATCGAAGATTTTTCACCATTAGCATTCAACCCGAAACAGATCCCAAAACCGGATCACGTTTTGATCACGCACGGCCATTACGACCACATGGACAAGTCTTCTCTGTCTACCCTGGATAAAGCCACCCATGTGATCTCCCCCTTGGGACATCATCAGGTATTTCAGGATTTGGAAATGAAAAATAGAACCCAGCTTGATTGGTATGACACCTATCGCAACGGCAATCAATCAATCACATTTCTGCCCGGCAATCATTGGACCATGCGAAACCCTTTCCGGGGTCCCAATCGGTCTTTATGGGGAGGATATTTGATCGAAACATCCGTCGGACACACGATTTACATCATGGGGGATTCAGGATACTTCGACGGATTTTCAGAAATCGGACAGGATTTCGACATCGACCTGGTTGTCATCAATCTTGGCGCCTATGAACCCCGATGGTTCATGGCTTCCAGCCATATCAATCCCCGTGAAGCGGTTCAGGCGTTTAAAGAACTCAATGCCAAAAAGATGATGATCGTTCACTGGGGAACATTTCGTCTGGGCGACGAACCCGTCCATTTTCCACCCAAAGATCTGAAAAAAGAACTGGAAAAGGAAGGATTGAGCGACCGACTGGTGGATATCAAGCATGGTGAAACATTCTTTTTTAACTAGCCCGGTGTTCCTAAGACTGCCCCACAAAAGGATTATAACGTTTTTCCCTTCCAATGCTGGTCTCCGGCCCATGCCCTGAAAGGACCTTTACTTCATCATCCATTTTGAAAAGCTTTGTCTTAATGCTCGATATCAATGTATCGAAATCTCCTCCGGGGAAATCGGTGCGGCCGATGGAACCGGCAAACAGCGTGTCGCCAACAAAGACAACCCCATCTGTATAAAGAGAGATGCCGCCCGGTGTATGTCCCGGGGTATGAATTACGCTTAAGGCAATGTCTCCAAAAGAAACCGTATCGCCTTCTTCCAACGTTTGATCACAGGGCGGCGAGTTTTCCACTGAAATACCAAAAAACGCAGCATTTGATGAAAGACTTTCAAGCATGGGTGCATCAAGAGGATGGATGAGGATGTCAGCGTCGGTTGCATCTTTCATCTTCCCGTTTGCGCTGACATGGTCAAAATGTCCGTGGGTATTAATGATATATTTTACTTTAAGTTTATTATCGGCAAGCGCCAGCAGGATTCTGTCTGCATCACCTCCCGGGTCAATGACAACAGCTTCTTTTGTTTTCGAACACCCACATATAAAACAGTTTGCCATAAGTGGCCCAACGGTCAGTTCTTTAATAATCAAAATATCCTCCTTAGTAATGATATTGGCCTTTAAAACAAATTGATTTCATTGATCTTCGCTCTTGTTGGAACATAGCTGAAAGCGAAGACCAATTCAGCCTCGCCCAACATGGAAGAAGCTTCAGGTATGATTAAATTTTTGGATGGAAGCTGTTTGAGTGAGTTAGGGATCATTTTGAAAGAACCACCGGCGATTTAACTTTATGGATGGAACTCTTCGTTAAGGCAGAGACCTTTCTAAATAGCCCAGGCCGGTTCTTTCATTATGAGCCCTTATTCACGAGTTCTTGCATCAAAGATTTAATCATACCTGAAGCGGCAATACGTTAGCTAAAGTGTTACCCCAACTTATATGATCAAAAGCAACATTCACGAAACCCTCTTTTTTGCCTGCTCTATAAGCTCGACAAGGCTGACGATTTTCGGTTTAGGCTTCGCATTTACAAGTTTTTTAAATGTGTCCTCCGGAAGGGATTTTTTCAAATGTCCCACCACATCAAAGCATTCCCACCAGCAGTCAAAGATTTTCCAGCAGACCGAATGATCTTCGCTGCTCGTTCTGCAATAGGCAAAAGAAACAAGCCCACCCAGTCTGGGACATCTTCGCTCAAGCTGATCGATATTTTCATCCATTGTTTAACCGGTTTCGTTTATTAGTATATCAGTTTTTATTTTAATTTTCTTTTGTTTAAGAGCGATACGTATACTGTCGAGAATTCCATTGATAAAAGCGCCGGATTCTTCGGTGCCGAATTTCTTCCCCACGTCAATTGCCTCGTTGATAGATACTTTTGATGGAATGTCCTGACAGTAAAGCAGCTCATACACCGCGATTCTCATAATATTTCTGTCCACGCAGGACATTCGGTTTATTTTCCAGTTATCGGAAAAGGTCTCAATGATTGAATCAATCTCGGGTTTTGCTTGAATGACGCCTTTGACAAGCTTTAGAAAAAAGAGGCGGGCCTTTTTCGAAAAGGTGAAATTAAGACAGAAACGTTCCAGCAACTCATTTGAGTCGTTCTGGTTCATATCCATATAAAAGAGCGCCTGCATAGCAAGTTCTCGGGACTTGCGACGGTTTCCCATGGTTACGCCTGGTCGACAACCTCAATCAAATTTGCCATCTCTATGGCCGATATTGCCGCACTCCATCC
Organism: uncultured delta proteobacterium; assembly: GCA_963731025.1. Lineage (GTDB taxonomy): Bacteria > Desulfobacterota > Desulfobacteria > Desulfobacterales > UBA11574 > UBA11574. The sequence goes on from CAVSVL010000011.1 coordinate 281,528, forward strand.
TTTATTGCCGGCTTTTGTTCCGGCCCGTTCAATGGCCTGTTCAATGGTGTCCGTGGTGATAATGCCAAAAATGACCGGAATTTCGGATTCCAAACTGACCATGGCAATGCCTTTGGAAACCTCGGCGCTGACATAATCAAAGTGCGGGGTGGCACCTCTGATGACAGCTCCCAGACAGATAACGGCATGATATCGAGCCGTTGAAGCCATCTTTTTTGCCATCAATGGTATTTCAAAAGCACCGGGAACCCGGACGACTTCAATATCCTCGTCCCTGGCCCCGGATCTTAACAGTCCATCCAAAGCCCCCTCAAGCAGTCTTTCAGAAATAAAATCATTAAAACGGCTGACAACAATCGCAAATCTTTTTCCCTCGGCAAGAAGCTTGGCTTCAAAAATTTTTGGCATATAACTTTCCTCCTGTTTTCGTTGACTGAATCTTGCAAGATACCGGCGGTAATTAGGAAATAGGAATTAGAAAATAGATGACCGCAAATGGACGCAAATGAACATAAATATTTTTATTCTAATTCGTGTTTATTCGCGTTCATCCGTGGTTTCTTTTATCCTCTTTTCTCTTTCTGGCTTAATTGCTACGACACAGTATCGATATTTAACAGGTGTCCCATTTTAAGTTGTTTACACTTTAAATACCGCCGATTGTATTCATTGGGTTCTGTCTCGATTTCCATCTGCTCAACGATTTTGAGGCCATATCCGTCAAGCCCGACCATTTTCTTGGGATTATTGGTAAGAAGCCTCATTTTTTTCACACCAAGATCCACCAGAATTTGTGCACCAATTCCGTAATTTCTAAGGTCCGGCTGGAATCCAAGCCTCTCATTCGCTTCAACCGTATCGAGGCCCTGATCCTGAAGCGCATAGGCTTTTATTTTATTGACAAGCCCGATACCGCGTCCTTCTTGCCGGATATAAAGAAGCACTCCGGAGCCCTCCTGGTCGATCATTTCCATTGCCGTCTGCAACTGATCACCGCAATCACATCGAAGGGAACCAAAAATATCCCCTGTGAGACACTCAGAGTGAACTCTAACAAGAACCGCTTTTTCAGGATCAATTTTCCCTTTAACCAAAGCAATATGCAATAAGTCATCCACATCATTTTCATACACAATGGCTTTGAATTCTCCCGCAATTGAAGTGGGGATAATGGTTTCCGCCGATCTCCTCACAAATGACTCCTTGCGCATCCGGTATTCTATAAGATCGGCGATGGTGCATATGCCAATACCATGTTTTTCACTGAATTCTTCAAGCGCCGGCATTCTGGCCATAGAACCATCTTCATCCATAACTTCACATATTACGCCTGCCGGCTTTAAACCGGCTATACGTGCCAAATCAATGGACCCCTCTGTCTGCCCGGCACGCACCATGACACCGCCATTCCTGCCACGTAAAGGAAATACATGACCGGGTCTAACAAGATCGGTGGGTTGGGCATCATCCGCTACAGCCGTAAGAATTGTTGTGGCACGATCCGCTGCGGAAATACCGGTTGTTACGCCGCACCGGGCTTCGATGGAAACCGTAAAACCGGTTTGAAACGAAGAGGTATTGTGCTCGACCATCAACGGGAGGTTAAGAGAATCGATTTTTTCTCCGGTCATGGACAGGCAAATCAACCCCCTTCCATGTTTGGCCATAAAATTAATGGCCTCGGGTGTAACTGCTTCAGCAGCCATAGTAAGGTCGCCCTCATTTTCACGATCTTCATCATCAACGAGAATGACCATACGTCCGGCTTTTATGTCTTTAATTGCATCTTTAATGGTTATTAATGGCATTTATATCTATGATCTCCTAAAATAAATCAGTAATGATAAGACCCCGAAAGATCGGGACCTTCGCTGCGCTTTGACAAGCAGCGGATCATTCAAATTTAAACAAAACCGCTCTTTGCAAGAAACTCCATGTCTAAGGAGCTTCCGGCTTCTTTTTTCTTTTCATCATGGCGTTTGCCCCCGACAAAACGTTCAACGTATTTACCTATCATATCTGTCTCTATGTTGACAAGATCTCCGGCCTTTTTAAAGCCGATGGTCGTCAATTTTGCCGTATGGGGGATGATGCTGACATCAAAACTATCGCGACTACAATTGTTAATGGTCAGGCTGGTGCCGTCCACTGCGACAGATCCCTTTTGAATCATATAATGTGAAATGGATTCCGGGACATTAAAGGAGACAATAATCGCGTTTCCTATATTTTGTTTGAGCGTGACAGTTCCAATTCCGTCGATATGACCTGAAACAAGGTGACCATCGATGCGGTCAGAAAGGCGAAGGGCCCTTTCAAGGTTTACGCGATCACCGATCTTGGCACTTCCAAACGTCGTCTTCGCAAGCGTTTCAGGTGAAACGTCGACCGTAAAACGTTTGTTGTCGATCATAACGACCGTCAAACAGGCACCGCTAACACAGATGCTGTCTCCGAGCATGGTTTGTTCAAGGAAAAAATCCGCATCAACGGTCATGCGTTTTCCCTGACTTTCCGGCCGAATTTCACGAATGGTTCCAAAACCTTCTATGATGCCTGTAAACATAAGTCATAAAATTGTCAATTCAAGATTGTCAGCTGAACAATCAAGAAAAAAACCTGTTTAAATGTTGGTGTTACCGTAAAAAATTCCCCGACCTTTTCAGCTTTATCGGCGTTGCTGAAATTTAAGCGTCTTATAAACTTGCGCTTTAGTACCTGAATCTTTCACGAGTTTGAGGCTTTCATATGCAAGGCACTTAAGGGCGAAGCCATAGTCCGGCTATTGCGAGCCCTTAATAATACAGCAAATGGAAGCCTCCGGCTCGTGCAAGATTCAGGTAATGTATCCTTCGATCATTACATCATCGTCGAACCGCCTGACTTGAATATCCTTAACCGGAATACAATGATCCATTAAATCCACACCAGGACCTTTACAAATGGGAATGCCGTCATCTCCTCCCAGAATTTTAGGCGCATAGAAAAACAGGACTTTATCAACGATTCCGGTGGATAGGGCTGAAGCGAAAACCCGACTCCCGCCTTCAATAAGGAGGCTGGTGATGCCCAAAGATCCCAGGATATTCATAAGCCCGTCAAGGTCGATCAGACCATCTATTACCGGCGATTCAATAATCCTGACACCTTTATTTTCTAATCGGGTCTTTTTATCTCTTGCAACCAAAGGACCGGTGATCAGTATCGTATCAGAATCCGAATGAAGCTGCAAGAGTTTGGCTTTTTCAGAAATTCGAAGGTGCGTGTCGAGAATAATCCGGGTTGGATCCAGCTGTTTTGTATTTTTTTGACGGGTCGTCAAACGGGTGGTCAAACTGGGGTTATCTTTTTTCACGGTGTTTATACCCACCATAATGGCATCCACCGCATGCCGGAGTTGGTGGACAAACTGCCTTGATTCTTCACCGGTCACCCATCTTGAATCCCCTGTTTTTGTTGCAATGCGACCGTCCAGAGTGGCTGCGCATTTAACAATGGTAAAGGGACGTTTTGTTAGGGCATATTTTATAAAAATTTCATTGAGTTTTTTTGCCTGTTTTTCACAAACCCCCACCGTGATACTGATGCCGCAACTTTTTAAATAGTCTAACCCGCCACCTTTTACCCCGGGATTTGGATCATTCATTGCAGCGACAACCCGTCGGATACCGGAAGCGACAACTTTTTCGGTACAAGGAGGTGTGCGTCCCGTATGATTACACGGCTCGAGTGTAACATAAAGGGTTGCGTTTTTGGCCAAAGCCCCGGCATCGTCAATGGCATTGACTTCAGCATGAGCTTCTCCGGCAGCTTTATGATATCCTTTTCCGACAACCTCTTGATCTTTAACAATAACGGCACCCACCATGGGATTGGGCGAGGTGAAGCCCTCTCCTTTTTTGGCAAGATCAAGTGCCATCTGCATAAAACGTTTATCTTCTGTATATGTCAAAATGCTACGGGGGACCCAATCCCTGAAGAATCCGAATGATCACGAATTCATCCTTACTTATGATTGCTTAAAAGATTTTTTAGTTCGGAAACAAAATCGTTTACATCTTTGAATTCCCTGTAAACCGAAGCAAATCTTACATATGCGACATCATCTATTTCATGTAGCTTTGCCATAACCTTTTCACCGATTTTGTTAGAAGATATTTCCTTTTCTCCGGCTTCTCTGAGATCACGCTCCAGTTCATCAAGGAATTCGTCGATAACGTTAACGCTGATATCTCGTTTCTGACAGGCCTTTTGGAGACCCGAACGTAACTTTTCACGGGAGAAAACTTCACGACGCCCATCTTTTTTCACTATCATAACAGGAATTTCTTCAATATGTTCATAGGTGGTAAACCGTCTGCTACATATGATGCACTCCCTGCGTCTCCGGATGACGTTCCCATCTTTACTCAATCTAGAGTCGATCACTTTGTTATCAATTTCAGTGCAAAATGGACACTTCATGAATTCCTCCCTGGTACTATTCCGGATTTTTCAAAGTTACATCGGATGAACCGGCATTGATCTTTTTAATGTCGATCCCTGCTTCCTTCAACATTTCTTTGGACATGGAATCGGCATACCCGGAGGCATAACAGATTCTGTTTATCCCTGCATTGATAATCATCTTGGCACATATGGAGCACGGCAGGTTTGTGCAGAAAAGTGATGCACCCTTTATTGAGACACCATGATAGGCGGCCTGTATGATTGCATTCTGTTCGGCATGTATACCGCGACAGAGCTCATGATTTTTTCCCGACGCGATATTCAGTTTCTCTCGAAGGCATCCTGCTTCAAGACAGTGTTTTATGCCGGTGGGGGCACCATTGTAACCTGTCGATAAGATTCTTTTATCTTTGACGACAATCGCTCCGACCGCACGTCGAAGACAGGTGGAACGTCTGGCCACAAGAAACGTAATATCCATGAAATAGGCTTCCCATGATGGACGGTCGCCTCCCGAAGCCATTTTATTCCGCCTCTTTTTGCCAGTTGTAATACAGCGGAAACGTTTCGCAAAGCTCAAAAACTTTTTTCTTTGTCGTCGCAATAATGTTATCATCCGTGTGGTTGTAAAGCACCTGGACGATAAGTTTTGCAATGGTCTCCATCTCCGGTGTCTTCATACCCCTTGTGGTAATGGCGGGAGTCCCGATGCGGATGCCGCTGGTAAGTGTCGGGCTGAGCGTATCGAATGGTATGGAATTTTTGTTGACGGTAATCCCGGCACAACCCAAGGCATCTTCAGCATCTTTGCCTGTAATTTTCAGATTCCTCAAATCGACGATCATCAAATGATTGTCGGTGCCGTCGGAAATGAGTTTAATGCCGCTGTCCATCAAATGGCCGGCAAGAGCCCGCGCATTTTTTACAGTATCTTTCTGATAGGTCGTAAACGACTCACTCAACGCCTCCTTAAAAGCAACCGCTTTTGCGGCAATAATATGCATGAGTGGTCCGCCCTGGATACCGGGGAATATTTCTTTGTTTAATTTTGTGCTGTAATCTGTCCTTGCCAAAATCAAGCCACCGCGGGGCCCCCTCAAGGTTTTGTGCGTTGTCGAAGTGATCACATCGGCAAAAGGTATGGGAGATGGATGAAGCCCGGCTGCCACCAGGCCTGCGATATGGGCCATGTCCACCATCAGATAAGCGTTCACCGACGCCGCGATTTTCGCAAAAGCATCAAAATCTATAATACGAGGATACGCACTTGCACCGGCAACAATCAGCTTTGGTCGGTGCTTATTTGCCAATCGTTTCAGTTCTTCATAGTCTATGGTGCCGGTATCCGCATCTACGCCATAATGAATAAAATGATACAATTTGCCTGAAAAACTGGCAGGGCTTCCATGGGTAAGGTGTCCGCCATGGGATAAACTCATCCCGAGAACCGTATCCCCGGGCTCTAACAAAGCAAAGTACACGGCCATGTTGGCTTGGGAGCCCGAATGGGGCTGAACATTTGCATATGCTGCATTAAATAATTTTTTTACTCGATCTACCGCCAGCTTTTCTGCAACATCAACAAATTCGCATCCCCCATAATAGCGTTTATCCGGATAACCCTCGGCATACTTATTGGTTAGAACACTTGCCTGAGTCGCCATCACTGCAGGACTGGCAATATTTTCGGATGCAATAAGCTCCAGCGTGTGCATCTGCCGGTCAATCTCCATAGAAATTGCACGGGCGATTTCGGGATCTGCTTTTTCGATAAGTTTGAAGTTCAAATACGTATCCCTTACTTGGTTTTACTGGTAAAATCCTTATTTAGTGCCTGAACGAAAACTATGATTTTTAGTTAAGATCAAGGAAGACGAAAATTTTAACCACAGTAATACTGGTAGTATTTTGAGAATTAAAATTTAAGTCTGACACAGATATTGGCGAAAAAGACAGTTTTCGTTTAGGCACTATTTATCTGATCGAACTTTTCCAACCTTCGCTGATGTCTTCCACCGTCAAAAGGCGTTTCCAGCCAGACTTTCACGATCTCTGTGGCAAGAATGTCTCCGATAACACGCCCCCCCAAAACCAGGATATTGGCATTATTGTGTCGTCTGCTCATGATAGCGGAGAAAATATCGGCGCACAAGGCCGCCCTGACATGAGGAAATTTGTTGGCCACCATGGACATACCGATCCCTGTACCGCACATGAGTATGCCTTGCCCGAATTTCCCCGATGACACCATCGACGCCACTTTAATTCCAATATCCGGATAGTCCACCGATTCTTCGCTATAGCAGCCGACATCCTCAACATCAATGGATCTTTCAATTAGAAACGCTTTGATTGTTTCTTTCAAAGCATAGGCCGCATGATCGCTGCCGATGACAATGGGTGTTCTATTTTCGGCCATGATATCACCCTGAGTATTACACTTGAAGTGGTCACGTTTCCAAAAATTCTAAAAATCCTCTCGCACCGAGTAAAAAGGATGTTTTTTGGAAACGAACAAAATTATTCGACATCAATTACAGTACGGCCCTTGTATGTGCCGCAACCGGGGCATGCATGGTGTGGAAGCCTGGAATCACCGCACTGGGGACAACTGGTCAGATTAGGGGCTGAAATCTTTTGATGCGTCCGACGTTTATTCCGCTTTGATTTTGATTTTTTTCGTTTTGGAACTGCCATAAGTAATCACCTAATTAATTGTTTTTATTTAAAAACTTTAAAAAATGGGCCTCAATAAAGGTTGAAGTTTAACTAATTGAAATAATACGCATTGTCAAGATTTTTCATTTATATTTATTTTAGCACTTAAAAACAAGGTATTGCCTCTAAGTTAATTATGCATAAGCCTGTAAGCAAGTCCGGATAAGCGCTTTTTAGGCATATCGTTTTTTAGAGCAATTGTCAGGGCTTTTTTTGTACCGATAATAACAACCAGATTTTTACCCCGTGTAATGGCAGTGTATAATAGGTTTCTTTGAAGAAGCACATAATGCTGAACCATGATCGGTACGATGACGGCCGGGTATTCGGACCCCTGTGATTTATGGACGGAGATGGCATATGCCAAAGAAACTTCATCTGTTTCCGTAAAATCGTAATTTACCGTCCTTTCGTAGTAATCCACCGAAAACATATGTTCTTTTGTATCTATAGCGTTTATGGTTCCGATATCTCCATTGAAAACATCTTTTTGATAGTTGTTTTTAAGGTGCATGACCTTATCCCCAAGTTTCAATGTTGTGCCTGTGGTTTCAACCATCACCGGGTTCGGGTTCAATGCCTTTTGTAAAACCTGATTGAGATGGGTTGTGCCCACAAGACCCTTATGCATCGGTGTTAACACTTGAACATCGCGCATGGGATCAAAAGAGAACTCCTCGGGGATTATTTCTGTGCATAATTCAACAACAGCGGAAACAACCTTATTCGGATCACCCTGCTCCAAAAAGTAAAACTCTGAAAGGCCCTCTGAATCGTCCATAGACTTTAAGACCGGCAACTCACCATTTCGAATTCTGTGAGCATTCAAAATGATGGGGCTTTGATGGGCCTGTCTGAATATTTTTTTAAGATAAAAAACAGGAGCTTGAGCTGATTTTATCATGTCGGAAAGTATGTTGCCGGGTCCTATGGATGGAAGCTGGAATACGTCACCCACCAGAACCAATACAGCGGTCATGGGGATGGCATTGATCAGATGAAACATTAAAAGTGTGTCCAACATGGATGCTTCATCGATAATCACGGCATCCGCATCAAGGGGATTATCCGTGTTTTTATTAAACAGTCCGTCTTGAAAATTAACCCCCAACAATCTGTGAATGGTTTTTGCCTCCCTTCGGGTCACCTCGGACAACCGCCTGGCTGCCCGTCCGGTGGGTGCCGCAAGAAGCACCTTTTTTCCGAACACTTCAAATATGGCATTGATAGAGCGTATCAACGTTGTTTTGCCGGTTCCGGGCCCTCCGGTGATGATCGCAACCCGGTGGGAAAGTATTTTTTCGAGGGCATCCACTTGTTCTTCAGAAAGCGCTATGGCCAGTTTTTTTTGAACTTCCGTTGAAATACGTTCGGCATCGATGGAATACGGTGTCATCGGAACGGACATCAGCGCTTTAAGCCGGTTTGATATACCGTTTTCCGCCTGATGAAATTCTTTTAGATAAATGATTCTATTTTCGGAAGAATCCACTGCACTTTCAACGACCAGTTCTTTCCCGGCAGCCAGCGTCTCTATGGAATATTCGATGATATCGGCTTCCAACTGATAAAGACGCCGGCAATGTTCAATCAGTTGATGTTCATAAGCAAAGACATGTCCTTCATTTGTGAATTGCTGCATCACGTGGACAATACACGCCCTCACACGTGCTGGATCATCGTTTGAGACACCCAGATTCAGAGCGATCCTGTCCGCCAGATAAAAACCGATACCCGGGATATCAACCGTCAGGCAATAAGGATCGTTGCGGATAACATCCTCCGCTTCTGTACCATATTGTTTAAGCATTTTCGCACAATAAGATGTTTTAACACCTGCTTTTTGCAGCAATTGCATCAGACCTCTTGCCGCATGATTGTATTTCCATGCATTGCATATCGATGCAGCCTTAGCTTCTCCAATGCCGTCTATTTTCAGAAGTTTTTCCGGATATTTCTCTATGATGTCAAAAACTTCGGTTTTAAAATAGTTGATCATTTTATCGGCTGTTGAAGGTCCGATCCCTTTGACAATACCGGATTTTAGATATTTTTTGATACCGTCAATGGTTGCAGGCAAAGTTTCTTCATAGGTCCTAATCTTAAACTGCTGCCCGTATTTGGGATGGATTTCCCAGGTTCCTTCCATCTTAAGGAATTGACCGGCTTTGACGGCGGACATGGTGCCGACAATTGTAACGATGCTATTGGTTTTGCTGGTTTTTAATTTTGCGATGGTATAATGATTCTCGGCATTGAAGTAGGTAATTCTTTCCAGCTCTCCTTCTAGGATGGTTGTGGGGAGGGACCTGTTCATCGGTATTACCCGTTGTCCGGAATCGCTGCCGGATGATTTCGGGTGACGATCCAGTTGACGGCGTTTAAAAGATCTCGAACGATAACATCCGGATGGATCATCTTTTCTTTTAATGTTTTTTCAGCCATAATACCATTTCCGGTTTTAACCAAAATTGCCGATCCGCATCCGGCATTCCGTGCACATTCTATATCCTTTGCGCTGTCACCCACCATGATCGACGTCTCAAGGTCGATCCGGTATCTCTTTTTTGCCCTGTAAATCAATCCAGGCTTTGGTTTACGGCAATCACACCTGTCTTGAGGTATATGGGGGCAATAAAAGATGTCTTTTATTTCACCGCCATTCGATTGAACGGTTTTTTTCATCATATCATGGATGACATCCAGATCTTCTTTGGATATCATCTTGCGATGAATCGCAGACTGGTTTGTAATGATAATGACGGAGAATCCATTCAGCGTCAGCTGTTTTAATGCCTCCAGAGTGCCGGGAAGAAACTCAAATTCAGACCAGCTTTTTATATAATCCGGAGAATCATAATTTATGACGCCGTCCCGATCCAAAAAGACCACATTTTGCATTTTCCTTTGTCCAGTCATCAATACTATTGTTTGGGTCGACTTTTAATTTACATGAGGGGTCGGGGAGTTTCTTTTAACAACCGCTACATGGATAATAGTTAGTTTCCGATTCAGAAATGATCATTTTTTCGTCGAGCAAGGCCGCACAAGGGTTTACGGCGAGGCGTACTCAGCGTACGTCGCAGCCGGAAACCCGCGGAGAACGCCGCTCGGCGGAAAAAGGGCCATTTCTGAATTGGAAACTAATCCTCAGCGATGGCAAACGCATCCTTATATCCGTTTTGGATCATGATGCGTTCTAACCGGTTTGCCTGGGCCAGGTTTGTATACCTGCCAACCTTTACCCGGTAAACGGTATTTTTTCCAATGAAATAGGGTGTAATGTAAACATTTTCATAGGTTCGAGCAAGTTCTCTCCTGAGTCTTTCGGCGTTTTTCATTTCACCGAATGCTCCGATTTGAACCGTAAAATTACCTTCATACAAATCTGTTGCCGGATGCGACCCTGTGTTACTTTTCGACATGTCTGATTGAATGGGTCTGGCAAGCGCGTCAATTTTGACATACGCTGTACCCGGTCCGACCATGCCGAGCTTTTTTGCCGCTGCATAAGAAAGATCGATGATCCTGCCTCTGGCAAAAGGTCCGCGGTCATTGATTCTAACCTTAATCGCTCTGTTGTTTTCTACATTTTTTACGCTGACAACCGTGTCAAAAGGAAGGGTTTTGTGTGCAGCCGTCATGGCGTACATATTGTAGATTTCACCGTTGGCTGTTTTTTTCCCATGGAATTTTGTTCCGTACCAGGATGCTTTTCCCCACTGGCTGAAGCTTTGTGCATGCGGCAGCGGTTGATACCAGATTCTCCCGACTTTATAGGGTTTGGGGTGGCCGGGAGGTGTTGGAGGTGGTGGTTCTACTGTTGAACATCCACATAAAAGAAGGGCCGAAATACTGCAAAAAACAAAAAAAATAGAACTTAGCTTCGCTTTGCTCCGCATCTGGAATATTGGAAGAATGGAGTGATGGAATTTTGAGTTTAACGGAAGAAAAAACATCAATATAAATTTGGCACTTTCCATTCTTTCACCCATTATTCCATTATTCCAACATTCCAACATTCCAACATTCCAATTGGATGACAAGAATAAAGAATAAAAGAACTATTAGTCTCAATGTCTTATCGAAATTTCGATATATAATAATATGCCAATGTCTTTTCAAGAAATAAACGGCCATTACTTTTTTTCAAATGCGATTTTTAAAACATCCTGCATCCTTTCCACAGGTTTAAAATCGATTTTCTTTTGAATCTCTTCGGATACGTCGTACAGATCTTTTTCGTTCAACTTCGGGATAATGATTGTTTTAATTCCCGCGCGATGGGCAGCCAGCACCTTTTCCTTTAGGCCGCCAATCGGCAGGACCTGGCCTCTCAATGTGATTTCACCGGTCATGGCAAGATCTTTTCTAATGGTCTTATTGGTCAGCAGCGATACCAGGGCGGTTAGCATGGTAACACCCGCTGACGGGCCGTCTTTCGGGATAGCACCTGCGGGAACGTGAATATGTATATCATGTTTTTCGAAATAATCGTCAGGAATGCCGAGTGACGCGGCATTGGACCGAATGAAGCTCAATGCCGCGGTTGCGGATTCTTTCATGACGTCTCCCAGCTGGCCGGTCAAGGTCAGGCCCTTGTTTCCCCTCATGGAGGTGGCTTCTACAAAAAGAAGTTCTCCCCCTGTTTGTGTCCAGGCCAATCCTGTGGCTACGCCGGGAATTGCCGTTCTGGCTTTAACTTCATGGGTCAATCTTACAGGACCCAGATACTCGGAGATATTTTCAACTTTTATGGCAATTGACTTTATTTTTTCCTCAGCAATACCGGCTGCAACACCACGACAAATATTTGCGATTTCCCGTTCGAGATTTCTCAAACCGGCCTCACGGGTATATCCGGAAATAATATGTTTGATAGCACCTTTTGTAAACCTTATTTGACCGGCGTTGAGTCCATGGGCGTCGCGTTGGCGAGGAATAAGGTAACGAATGGCAATTTTTACTTTTTCTTCAAGGGTATATCCTAAAAGTTTCAATACCTCCATGCGATCCTGCAACGCCGGAGGAATGGTATCAAGTATATTGGCGGTGGTGATAAACATGACCTTTGACAGATCAAAAGGTACGTCCAGATAATGATCGGAAAAGGAAAAGTTTTGTTCCGGATCGAGAACTTCCAGCAAAGCAGACGACGGATCTCCTCGAAAATCACTTCCCACCTTGTCGATTTCATCCAGCATAAACACCGGATTGTTTGACTCGGATCGTCTAATCCCTTGAATAATTCGGCCGGGAAGCGCCCCGATATAGGTTCGTCGATGTCCTCTTATTTCAGCCTCATCCCGAACGCCGCCCAGCGAGATTCGAAAAAATTTTCGCCCCAAAGCATTGGCGATGGAACGGCCCAGAGATGTTTTCCCGGTACCCGGAGGACCGACAAAGCACAGGATAGGTCCTTTTGACTCCGGTTTTAACTTTCGCACGGCAAGATATTCTATAATTCGCTGTTTGGCCTTATCAAGTCCGAAATGGTCTTGGTCTAAAATCTTTCTCGCCTTTTTTATATCCATGTTGTCTTCTGTGCTGTCATTCCAGGGGAGTGCGGTCAGCCAGTCCAGATATGTGGAAGCCACCGTATATTCAGCTGAAGAGGGATGCATCCGGGAAAGGCGATTCAGTTCCCGTTCAGCTTCCTTGCGGGCGTCTTCAGGAAGATTTTTTTCCTCGATTTTTGCTTTGTAGTCTTCAACTTCAACAGCAGCCTCATCTTTTTCACCCAATTCTTCTTTAATGGCTTTGAGCTGCTCGCGAAGGAAGTATTCCCGCTGCCGTTTATCCATATCCCCTTTAACCTGGGATTGAATTTTGCTGCCCAGCTCTAATATTTCCAACTGATAGTTTAGAAACCGTGTGACTTCTTTCAACCGCTTCTTTATATCGTAAATCTCAAGAATTCGCTGCTTTTCCTCAAGACTGGTATTGATAGTGGAGGAAATCATATCGGCCAATATGCCGGGCTCCTGTATCGATTTGGCCATCGCCACGATCTCCTGGGGTAAACCCGGAGAAAGCTCGGCAATCCTTGAAAACTGACCGATCATGTTGGACATCAAAGCGTCTATCTCTTTGTCCTTTGTTTCAATGTCTTTAATATGTTTGACACTGGCTTTGAGATACGGCTTTTCCTGTACATATTTTTCAACTTCGAACCTACCCAAACCCTGAGCCAGTAATTGCAGTTTGTTATCTTCCGTTTTTGCCATTTTAAGAATCAATGCAACAGTTCCCACGGTGTTGAGGTTATCCTTCGCGTTCACATTTTCCTCTACCGGCTTTTTCGCAACAACAAGTCCGATGAGTCGATCCTTGGCCATGGCTTCATCCACCAGTTGAATCGATTCCGGCTGCATAACAACAAGGGGCAAAACCATTTTGGGAAAAAGAGCGGCGTCAAACAAAGGCAGGATCGGAAGAGTTTCCGGTATTTTTTCCGTGCTGATTTCAGGTGATTTGTGCTGTTCTGTCATGAGAACCTCCAACGAGTCTATGTCGAGTTCGATCCGGCATTCAAGAATCAAAGTCAAGAATTAAGGCCAGAATTGATGTGATTTTTCCAGATGTTGCTTCAAATAAATCATTCAACAGCTATTCTTCTGAAATTGGGACTTTGAATGTTTTGTTCAGTTCGAGCTTTGCAAGCCGAACCTGGAGAAAACCGTTCGCGTATGACGCTGATACGACTTCAGGGTCAATGGGCGAAGGAAGATAGAGGATTCGCTCAAATTTACCGTACTGTATTTCCGCCAGTCTGTATTTAGCGTTATCTATTCGAGGAAATTGGATGCGGTTTCCTTGGACTCTTACCGCCTTGCTGCTGATTTCAAGTTCCAGGTCCTCTTTGTTAACCCCGGCAATCTCACCCATAATAATTATTTCTTCAGGCGTTTCATACATGTCCATTTGAGGCTTCCATTTTTGCTCAACAATTGAAAACATCGGGTTTATCGTTCTGAACAGATCCTCAACCCTTTTTTCAAACGTAGAACCAAGTTGATCGATATCTTTGGTGAATCTTATTTTGATATAGTCCATTTTAAAGCTCCTACCTAATTGTTAAAGCTTACAATTACCTAAACCGAGCGTTTCAAATAGTGACAGGGCTATAAAAAATTTCGGTTGTGTTTAACCTGAATTTGGATAATTAACATTTCAGTCAGCGTTTGTAAAGGAAAGTTGTAACGACATAAATGGCAACATAAAAATTGTGTTTTAACCCTAAATGAAATATTTATGGTCTATGGACAATTATCCCAATAATTCGTTCAAGCTGGTTATCGGTTCCCAGTATTTTTTATATTTCGGCGTCATGGGCGTATTTTTGCCCTACTTCAATTTATATTGCTACCATCTCAAATTCAGCGGCTTCCAAATCGGTGTTCTGTCGGGCATCAGATCCATTGCACTGGTTTTATTTCCGCTGGTATGGGCAGGGCTGGCAGATCGATTTCACATCAGAAGACCCATATATATTTTTTGCAGTTTTATCAGTACCGCGATATGGGCATTTTATCTCTATACAACCGATTTTTGGGCAATGCTGCTGATCACCGTTTTTTACGGAATATTTTACTCTCCGATCATTTCCTTTCTGGAAGCCTTTACCATGGATGTATTGGGCACAGAAAAGAAAAGCTATGGAAAGATGAGAGGATGGGGAACCATTGCATTTATTATGATGGTTCTTTTGCTGGGCAAAGTCATAGATATTTACTCCATCGAAATCATCATTACCCTCATTTTCTTCGGTTCTATGGCACAAGCGATCATTTCTATCAAAATCCCTGACATTCAGATCAAAAAACAAACCTCTTTTTCTTCAAACGCCAAAGTGCTTTTAAAAAGGCCTGTGATTGTTTTTCTGTTCTGTGCCTTTTTAATGCTGGTAAGTCACGGAACATACTATGGTTTTTATTCTATTCATCTTGAAAACCTGGGTTACGGCAAAACATTTATCGGCATTTCATGGGCGCTGGCATCCATCGCAGAGATTATTGTGATGATAAAATCCGATATCATCTTTAAGCGCTTTTCCACGGATAATGTTCTGTTTTTTTCTTTTATGGTGGCGGCACTCAGATGGATGGGCCTCTCTTTTACGACATCTTCTGTGATCATTCTGTTTTTGCAGGTGTTACATGCCGTCACGTACGGTACGTTTCATGTATCCAGCATTCTCTATATTGATTCATTAACGCCGGATGAAGGTAAGACTCTGGGACAGGCGGTAAATAACGCCGTAACCTATGGGCTTGGATTAATGGTCGGGTTTTTCATAAACGGGTATCTGTTTGAAACACTTGGAACATTTACACTTTTTATGATCAGCAGTTTCATCGCCCTTGGCGGAGGACTGATCTTGAAATGCTCCCAAATTCTGGATAGACAATAGGCAGTTTATATCCAGATAAAGTCACCCTGCATTTTTCAATTTATTAAATTATTTATTTTTTATAGTATGTTACATGAACTGATCCCAAATTCTTTATATACATAGATTGACATTTTCTTTTTTGCAATGTAAAAAAATAACCGGTTTTGTTCACGCTCAATTGAAGTTGTATAAAAGGCTGCTCTATGAATGAAGAGTTGACAGAGGAAGAAAAAGAGGCCTTAAATCAAATCGCCTTAAAACTTGAAACCTTTGAAAAACATAGAAAAAATCTAATCCCCATCCTTCAGATGGTCCAGAACAACCTGTCCTATCTCCCTTCTGAAGCCTTACAAATCGTGGCACAGCACCTCGAAGTCCTCGAAAGCGAAGTTTACGGCGTTGCAACGTTTTATAACCAGTTCCGATTTCATCCACCCGGCAAACACCCCGTTAAAGTTTGCCTGGGTACCGCATGCCATGTCAGAGCGGGTGATATCATCCTTGAAAATTTTGAACGTAAACTTGAAATTCCCGAAGGCCAAACCACACCTGACAGGGAATTCAGCATAGAAAGGGTGGCCTGTGTCGGTTGCTGTGCGCTGGCGCCTGTGGCCATTATCGATGAAACCGTACACGGACACATGGCACCCAGTAAAGTCGAAGGGCTTATTTTGCGGATAAAATTACAAGAAGAAATGGAAGAAAGAGAAAAGAAAAAAAATGAGCCCGGACAATCATAAAAACATCGATATAAAATTCAACGCCATCCGTGAAGAGGCCGAAAAACGCCGGGATGCATTCCGGGAGGTTCCGGTCCCCAAAATCCACATCGGCATGGCCACCTGCGGCATTGCTTCCGGAGCCATTGAAACCCAAAAAGCGTTTGAAGAAGCCCTGGTTGAAAACAATATTGACGCCCGCATCCATACCGTCGGATGCTGCGGTCATTGCTATGCAGAGCCGGTGGTGATTATCGATCATCCTGACTCCGGGTTTCCCCCGATTTTCTATCACGAGGTGACCCCGGGTAAAGCCAAAATGCTCGTAAAACTCTTTTTGGGAGGCGGCGATCCGCGGTTCGAACACGTTTACGGGGCCACCGAAGAAAACGAACTGATTCCTTCGGTGACCGAATTTTCCAGATTTAACCAGGAAACACGGATCGTTATGGAAAAATGCGGGCAAATTGATCCCGAAGATATCTATGACTACATTGATGCGGGCGGATATTCAACCCTTGCAAAGGCGTTAAAGCTCGATCCTGAAGAAGTGATCAAAGAAGTGGAGCATTCCGGCTTAAGAGGCAGAGGCGGAGCCGGATTTCCAACCGGAAGAAAATGGAAACTGGCAAGAAGTGTCGAGAACCCGGAAAAGATAGTCATCTGCAATGCAGATGAAGGGGACCCCGGCGCATACATGGACCGAACCATCCTGGAAAGCAACCCGCATCAAGTGATAGAAGGCATGGCCATTTGTGCCTATGCTGTCGGCGCTCAAAAAGCCATGGTATATGTCAGATCGGAATATCCTTTGGCTGTCAAACTTGTCACAGATGCCATCGAACAGGCAGAAAAACTGGGACTTTTGGGAAACGGAATTTTGGGCAGCCCCTTTGATTTAAAAGTTGATGTGTTTCAAGGATCCGGGGCCTTTGTTTGCGGCGAAGAAACAGCTTTGATTCGATCCGTTGAAGGGTATCGAGGCATGCCCCGGCATCGACCGCCGTATCCGGTTCAAAAAGGTCTGTGGAACAAGCCGACGATAATCAATAATGTAAAAACCCTGGCATCTGTTCCTCCCATATTGGATCATGGCGCGACCTGGTACAGAAGCATCGGCACACAAAACAGCCCTGGAACCGCAATTTTTTCCATTGTGGGAAATGTTGTTCATGCAGGGTTGGTGGAAATTCCCATGGGGGTGTCGCTACGAACCCTTATATTTGATATATGCGGCGGGATCCCGAACAACAAAAAATTCAAAGCGGTTCAGATCGGCGGGCCTTCCGGTGGATGCCTTAACGAAGATTTTCTGGATACACCCATTGATTTCGATTCTCTTACAGAAGCCGGTGCAATGATGGGCTCCGGCGGCATGGTGGTTATGGATGAAGACACCTGCATGGTGGAAGTCTCCCGGTATTTCCTCGATTTTACCCAGAAGGAGTCTTGCGGCAAGTGCACGTTTTGCAGAATCGGAACCTATCATCTGCTTAAAATACTCGAGCGATTAACCAAAGGAGAAGGACAGGAAGGTGATCTGGAATTGCTGGAAACCTTGAGTCAGGACATCAAAGCCGGTTCACTTTGCGGCCTGGGTAAAACCGCTCCGAACCCCGTACTCACTTCCCTTAAATATTTCAGGGATGAATATGAGGCCCATGTCAAAGAAAAGCGCTGTCCTGCCCTGATGTGCCGGCCGCTGACCGCTTTTTATTTCGATCTGGAGCTTTGTGCACGCGGCTGTGATGCCTGTGCCACCTGCTGTCCGGTTGATGCGGTGTTTACCACCAGCAATCGAAAGAAAGGGGTTGATCAGGAACTTTGTGTAAAGTGTGGTGAGTGCCTGGTGGCCTGTCCACCGGAGTATGATGCGGTTCGGAAAGTATCTCCCCCGGATTTGGTTCCTTTCATCGAAAAGCCGCCGGAAAAAGAGAAAAAGGACGTTAAATGATGTTAAAACTCCGGGTGGACAACCAAGAGATTGAAACGAAAGAAGGAAAGACGCTGCTTCAGGCATGCCTTGACAACCGGATTTATATCCCGAACCTGTGCTACCTGGAAAATATGGAAAGTCCTTCGGCTTCCTGTAGAATGTGCTTTGTTGAAATTGAAGGTATGCCACAGCCGGTCCCATCATGTACCGTTCAAGTTAAAGATGATATGGTTGTTAAAACCGATACGCCTGTGGTTAGACAACTGCAACGAACCGCCCTTCGCCTTCTTTTGTCGGTTCACGATGTGGATTGCAAGAATTGTCACGCCAATAAAAAATGCGAACTTCAGAATATTGCCAAATTCCTGAAAGTCAGCTTAAAGCCGAAGCGTCTGGAGCGATATCTTAAAGAAACACAAATCGACGAGACCCATCCTTTCTTAATCCACTATCCGAACCGATGCGTTTTGTGTGGAAAATGCGTGCATATTTGCAGGGGAAAACATGGTCAATCTGTTTTAACCTTTGCCAAAAGAGGGTTTGACACGGTTATCAGCACGTATAGTTCAACAGATGCGTCATCGCTTTCATGCGGGGAGTGTGATTCCTGCGTCAAAGCATGTCCGGTGGGTGCTCTGACATTGAAAGTATCCTGTTAGTATACATCCATGAATTCAAAATGAACAAAATTGGTGTCCGATTCAGAAATGAGCAATTTTTGTTCTGATCAAGGCCGCACAAGGGTTTGCGGTGAGGCGTACGTCTGTACGCCGCAGCCGGAAACCCGCAGAGAACGCCGAGCAGGACAAAAAGGGCCATTTGTGGATGGACACCAGTTAGGATTGGCCGATAACTCTGATAATCTTGGGTCGGTATTCATCTCTTTGGGCCAGTTTATTCCCTTTGGACCGTACGAATAGAATGGTAAGTCCGAAAAACAAAAACCCGAAAATTGCAGATATAATGGATGGGTTAAAACTAAAACTAGGTGCCAGCTTCTGTCCGACAAACGCGCCGATAATCATAGTGATAATCGGAAACACGTACAGCAAAAAAGTGGCTTTTAATAACGGAGAGGTATCAAAACTCAGCACTACCTTCTGCCCCACCTGGGCCCCGGCATGATTAATTACTTCCACTTCCATTTCCTCCCCGCCTCCCATACTATGAC
Organism: uncultured delta proteobacterium; assembly: GCA_963731025.1. GTDB lineage: Bacteria > Desulfobacterota > Desulfobacteria > Desulfobacterales > UBA11574 > UBA11574. The sequence goes on from CAVSVL010000011.1 coordinate 300,916, forward strand.
AAGAATTCCTGGCAGAGCAGGATTTGCAGGCACCGCTTTTTGTGGTTTTTACCCATGCGGTTGTCGTGGATTCGATTTTTGTGACAATGGCTTCTTCAGTGGCCATGATGTTTCCTTTTCTCGGAGATTAATGTCTTCTCATTCCAAAAAATAACACATGTTTTTAAAAAGTCACGAACTTTAGATGAGATTTGGGAAGATATTTTGACGAATCCGATCGGGCAATTGGATTAATATTCTTTAGGCATATGATTCAACTGATCCAGCGTAAAAACCGGTCCGTCTTTGCAAACAAACTCTTTGCCGATGTTGCATCGGCCGCAAATTCCGATACCGCATTTCATGCGCATTTCAAGGGACATGATGATGTGATCATGAGCATAGTCAAGTTTGTCCAACACCGGTTGGGTAAACTTGATCATGATGGGAGGTCCGCAGACAATGGCATAGGTGTCTGCGTTTCCGGGAGGGGCTTTCTGATCGGTAATGGTGGGAACAAAACCGACATTATACTTCCAGTCCGGATCATCGGTGGCATCCACCGTAATATGCATGTGAATATCATCCCGCTTTTCCCATTGGGCCAGTTCATCCCTGTACAGAAGCATTCCGGGCGTTCGCGCACCGTATATCACGTGAATGTCGCCGAACTTTGAACGATTGGCCGGATCCAGCATGTATATGATGGACGACCGAAGGGTGGTAAAGGCAAAACCGCCGCCGATGATGACCACATTCTTTCCTTCCATGATATCCCATGGATACCAGTTCCCCAAAGGGCCGCGCACCCCCATGATATCTCCGGGTTTCATGTTGTGAAGATGCGTTGTCACCAGCCCCACTTTGTTGACGGTAAACATTAAGAACCCTTTTTCCGTTGGCGAGGAAGCGATGCCGATGGGAATTTCTCCTTTTCCGGCAATGGAAAGTTCGGCAAACTGGCCGGCCTTGTAATTGAATTTCTTTTCATCATCCGGGTTTAAAAACACCAGTTTGAATGTTTTAAGGTTTTTATCTTCGGTTTCGGTGATGATCTCTTCGATCCGAACCGGATACGGCAAATACGGATTTTGCACGTCTGCTGCTCCTTCCCTATAGGATTTAGTAACATGAAAAATTTCTTATCACGAAAGCACGAAATTACGAAAACACGAAAAAGATTACAAAATTTGTAACAGTTTAGTCCTTTGAAACAAGTCGTTTACCAGAGAGCTTCAGGTATGATTAAATTTTTGGCTGAAAGCTGTCTGAGTGGATTAGGGATCGTTATGAAAGAACCACATGAGATTTAACTATATGGATGAAACCCTTTGTTAATGCAGAAGACCTTTATGAACAGTCCGGTCAGGTTCTTTCATTACGAGCCCTTATCTATGAGTTCTTTCAGTAAAAATTTAATCATACCTGAAGCGGCAATGGCTTCAAAAGGTTAAACAGTTACCAAATTCTTTTCTTTTCTATCAAACTCTTTATGAGTTACATCGGATTAAGCTTCAAAACGGTTCATCAAATCGCAGACCCTTCGAATATCGATATTCACCGGACAGAAACGAACGCATCGACCGCATCCCACACATTGAATGCCATTGTCATATTTGTCCACGTAATATTTCAGCTTGTGCATAAACCGCTGGCGGACTCTCTGGGTCTTTGTATCCCTGGGGTTATGGCCGGAGCCGTGAAACGTGAAGAGCGGATACATGCAACTGTCCCAGTTGCGCATGCGGATACCGGAAAGTCCATGGGTTTCATCCTGAATATCAAAACACCAGCATGTCGGACAAACATAGGTGCAGGTCCCGCAGTTGATGCAGGCAAACGCCACATCTTCCCAAAAAGACGCTTCAAAAAGATCTGTGGTGCTTTTATCTTTCAATTGATCCGTGGACACACGGGAGGTTATCTTTGCCTCTGCTGCTGCCTTTATGGTTTCAATCCGATCACTTAGAGCTTGATCCGCTTGGGTCTCCCAGCCGGCTGCTTCAATAAGTCTTTTTCCTTTTTCCGTTATGATCTTGGCCAAATAAGTGTCGCCAACATCCACTAAAAGTATGTCCAGACCTTCCTCATGAAAAGGACCGCAACCGGCGGTGGTGCAGAAACAACTGCTGCACGGCCCATTGCAGGCATGGCCAATAAAGGTGGTTGCCTCGTAAGATTTGATCCAGTATGGGTCCTTATATTCCGGTGCATCAAAGTTTCGCTTGACCAGCAAAAACGCCTTGGCATCGCAGGGTCTGATGCCGATGACGGCCCGGGGCGAATAGTCTTTGTCTATTTCTTTTAAAATGTGATGATCCTCCTGGTTTTCATCCAGGGTGTATTCAAACATTTTTTCAGATTGCGGATATATAATGGATCTTGGCGAAAGCCGGGTGTTTTGTACATCCAAATCCGGGAGTTCACCGTCTCCCAGCGCTTTGAAGATAAAAAACGCATCCTGCTCTATTGGACCGAACAATTGATAGGTCTTGGATGCTTGTCTAATCCCTTCGGCCCATTCCTTCTTGTCGATCTTGATGACCTTCATCATGTATGCCTTTGTTGAAAGTGTGCAGAAAAAGAAGTTAAGAAAGGTTAAAAAATCAGAAGTGTTACCAGCCTTTCCGCAGGAATCCGGAATCCTTCGGATCGGCGGCGCCAGAGGCGACCAGGGGTCGGAGGATCTAAGATATGCCAACCTTTTTACCTTCCCACCTTCTTACGTTCTTATTTTTCAAAATATTTGTGTTTATCCGTGATTCCCCTTATCAAAAGATAAGACCGGTTTTTTCATTACGAGCCTTTATCCACGAGTTCTTTCAGCAAAAATTTAATCATACCCGAGGCGATCAATTGTCAAAGATGTAAACTTTTACATCATTATAAACCGAGTCGTTATTTTATAAACTCATCCGGATCATCCGGCTTATAAGTATCCAGTGGCGGCCGTTTCTCCAATGTCATTCCCGCTTCCCAGTCAAACAGCTCCAGGCAGTCTTTCTCCAGCTTTTTTGTCAACAATCGAACCTTGATTCCCATGGGACAGGCGCGCTCACAGGCCCCGCAATCGGTACATCGGCCGGCACAATGGTATGCTCTTAAAAAATGAAACGTCCTGATGTCTGTGGGATCCTGGCTTTTTCCCACCCATTGGGGCCGTGATTCATCCACAAAGCAGGTGGGACAGTAGCAGAGCGGACAGGCGTTTCTACATGCATAACAGCGGATACACGTCGACAAAAGGTCTTCGAAAAAATCCCATTTCTCATCGGGTGACAAGGCTTCAATATGACGAACATCTTCATACCGATCCACATCGGTCTGCTCTTTTACTTCATCGGCCACCAGTTCATCATAAATCACCGGGTTTCGGTGAATGCAGATGGCACAGTTTTGCTGGAGCACTTCTTTTTTATCCAGTGTTTTTTCAAAACCGTCGCCCTTGATTCGGATGGTGTCATCGGTCTCTAACACTTCTTGGATTTCAGCCTTCGGCCATGGCTTCGACGTTGTGCCGGTCGATCATTCCTTTGCAGGGCACGCCGATAATCACCACCTGATCCCGTTTGATTTTGTTTTCGATAATATGGGTGACAATGTTTCGAGAATCACATCCTTTGGCCACAATACCGATTTTTTCCTTTCTGTTGGTCAGATAATTCGCAAGATTAATTCCGCAGTTGCTGTCCCACACCAGATAGTCAACATCCTCCACTGTTTTCACAAAACAGGGTTCATTCATCATCGGCATGGTGCCTTTTCTGAATCCGATCACCATGTCCACTTTGGCTTCTTTTAAGAGCCGGCGGGAAATTTCTTTTATTTTATCAATGTAGGATAGCATCTTAAGCGACCTTGGCTTCTGTTTTTACGAATTTTTCAAGAGGTCCCAGCGCCTTGATCACATCAGTGATCTCATTGACCACTTCCACAAATTTCGTCGATTCTGCAGACGAGATCCAGGAAAACTGGAGGCGTTCGGGCTCAATCCCCATATATTCAATAAAGTTTTTAAACAGCGCAAATTTTCTTCGGGCATAGTAATTACCTTCCAGGTAATGGCAATCTCCCGGATGTCACCCGGACACCCAGACGCCGTCCGCGCCCTGTCTGAAGGCGGCCAGAATAAACTTCGAACTCATTCGACCGGTACAGGGAATTCGAATCACACGGATATTGGGTGGATATTCCATTCTGCTGACTCCCGCAAGATCTGCGGCGCCATAACTGCACCAGTTGCATAAAAAACTGACGATTTTGGGTTCCCAGTCTGACATATTAAAAACTCCCGTTTCAGGTCATGGGTAATGGGTAATAGGTTATAGGTAAAGGATTTTTTTCATTATCCTCTCACCTCATCACCTATTACCTATGACCTGTATTTATTCCCTATTTCCTATTTCTCTGACTATTTTCTATATTGTCTTATCCAACGCAAAAATCTGTGCAAAGATCTGATCATTATCAAAACCTTTGAGACGGATCGCACCGGATCGGCAGGATGCCACGCAAAGACCGCAGCCTTTGCAAAGTACCGGATTGATCTGCGCCTTTCCGGTAAAGGGCCCCTGTTCGATGAAACCCGGCGCCGAGTAAGGACATACAGACACACACACGCCGCAGGAACTGCAATTCAGACGGATTTGTTTCGGCAACAATTCCGCTGGTAAGAAAAGCTTTTTTGGATAAAAGTGTCACGGCGCGTGACACAGCGGCCTGTGCCTGTGTAATGGATTCATCGATGGGTTTGGGCGCATGGGCCAGCCCGCACACAAACACCCCGTCCGTGGCAAAATCCACCGGACGAAGCTTCACATGGGCTTCGGCAAAAAATCCGTCGGCATTCACCGGCACCTTGTACAGCTGCGCCAGCGGATTCTCGGCCGGCGGCACCACCGCCGACGCCAGAACCAACAGATCCGGATGAATGTCCATCATCCTTCCCAGAACCCGGTCGCTAAAACTCACCTTGAGCCCTTGGTCTCCATTGGTCACATTAAGATCCTTATCCGCATTGTACCGGATAAAACTAATCCCCGCCGTACGCGCCTCACGGTAAAGATCCTCCCGAAGACCATACGGCCGCATATCCCGGTACAAAACAAACACATTCATTTGGGGGTTGATCTCTTTTAGCGTCATCGCACTCTTGATGGATTGGGTGCAGCACACCTTGGAACAATACGGACGTTCCGGTATCCGCGACCCCACGCACTGGATAAATACCGCCGTGCCCACGTCGATCCAGACGATGGGTCCTTGTCGATAAACCGCTGCTGAAGCTCCAATCCCGTGACCACTCGCGAATCCTGGCCGTATAAATACCCGGCCGGTTTGAATTCCGATGCCCCGGAAGCGATGATGGTCACTCCGTGCTCCAGAACCCGGTTTTCGCCATTGGTCGTGACGGTGGTCTTGAAATTCCCCACAAAACCGTCCACATGGGTGATCCGGGCATTGACAAACACCTCGATGTTATCGTCCGATTGAACCGCATCCGTGAGTTGGGTCAGATATCCCTGGATGTCCTCGCCCCGCCAGGTCTCGTGAAGGTGCCGGGCCTGACCCCCCAACGCATCCGCTTTTTCGATCAGATAGGTAGGATACCCCTGCTCCGACATGTTCCGGGCCGCCGCCATGCCGGCAACCCCGCCACCGATCACCAGAACCGACTGGGTGACCCCCATGGTCGATTCCGCCAGCGGCTCCAAAAGACCGGCCTTGGCCACCGCCATTCTCACGATATCTTTTGATTTCTTCCGTGGCACGGTCCGGATCGTCTTTATGAACCCAGGAACACTGGTTCCGGATGTTCCCCATCTCGAACAGGTATTTGTTGATCCCTGCGTTGATCAGCGTCTCCTGAAACAACGGCTCGTGGGTCTTGGGCGTACACGCCGCCACCACCACACGGTTCAGGCGATGTTCCTTGATGATCTCCGTCATCTTGTCCTGGGTGTCCTGGGAGCAGCTGAACATGTTTTCTTCCGCATACACCACCCCGGCAATTTCTTTGGCAAATTCCGTCACGTCCGGCACATCCACCGTCCCTGCAATATTCGTCCCGCACCGGCACACAAACACACCGATCCGGGGCGGCTCACCCCGAACATCCATTTCTTCGGGAATCTCCCGGGTCTTGGTCAGGGTCCAGCGAACATCCGCCAGACTGCTCCCGGCAACCCCCGCTGCTGCGCTGGAATCGATCACCGATGACGGGATGTCCTTGGGGCCCTGGAACGTACCGCATACATAGATGCCGGGGCGGGACGTCTTTACCGGATCAAAACTGTTGGTGCTTGCAAAGTTGTAATGATCCAGATCGATGCCCCACTTTTTGGCCTGCTCCGCCGTCTTCATAGAGGCACTCAATCCCACGGACAGCACCACCATATCAAATTCCTCTTCCAGACGACGGCCGGCCTCGTCCACATATCGGATCACCTGCATGCCCGTCTCGTCGTTGGATTCCACATGGGTGATTTTCGATTTGACGAACCGGACCCCGGACTCCTCTCTGGCACGGTTGTAATACTGTTCGAAGTCTTTGCCGAACGTGCGCATATCGATGTAAAACACCGCCGCATCCAATCCGTTGCTGCTGTGCTCCTTGGCCAGCATGGCCTCCTTGATGGCGTAGGTGCAGCACACCCCCGAACAGTAGCCATGAGCGCCCAGGTGCACATCCCTGGAACCCACACACTGCAGCCAGGCAATCTTTTTCGGCTCTATATGATCCGACGGCCGAACCATGTGTCCACCGTACGGACCCGATGCCGATAGAATCCGCTCGAATTCCATGGACGTCACCACATTGGGATGCTTCGCATAATTGTAGGTGTCGTGCAATCCGGGATCATACACCTCCGCTCCCGGCGCCAATATGATCGAACCGACATCAACCTGAACGGTTTCATTCTTCTGGGAATGGGTTTCAAGGGTAACGGCTTCGGCCTTGCAGACTTTTACACATTCCAAACACTCGCAGCATACCATGCAATTGAGGCATTTGTTGGCATCGGCAACGGCTGCTGCCTCACTGAGGCCCTGTTCCACCTCTGTGAACCCCGTTTTCCGCTCTTTCATGGAAATTCTGGACATCTTCGCCCGTTTGACCTCTTGGATATCCTTTTTGATGGGATAAAAGTTTTTCTGAGGCCTTTCAATGGGCTCTCGTCCTTCGGTCAAATCCTTTCCATTCAGATATCTCTTTATGGAAACGGCAGCCTCTCGTCCGGCGGCTACCGCTGCAATAGCGATGGATGCACCGGTTTGGGCGTCACCACCGGCAAACACCCCTTTTTTGGTGGTCTCGAAGCTGATGGGATCGACTTTGAAGTTGTTCCAACGGTCCAGTTCAATGTCTGTGGTATTTTTAAGAAAAGCGGTGTCGGTTTTCTGGCCGATGGCGGGTATGATGACATCGGTGTCAACAACAAATTCACTCCCTTCAACAGGGACGGGTCGGCGTCGGCCGCTTTTGTCAGGCTCGCCCAGTTTCATTTTAATGCATTTGAGGCCCACGACTTTTCCGTCACGTTCCACCACTTCAACCGGTGCCATGAGGAACTGAATATCAACCCCTTCTTCAAGGGCATCTTCAATTTCCTCCTCCCGGGCCGGCATCTCTGCATGTGTCCGCCGGTAAAGGATGCTGACCTTGTCTGCCCCGAGGCGTAACGCGGATCTTGCCGCATCGATGGCCACATCCCCTCCGCCCACGATAACCACATTGCCTTTGAGGGCTTTGAGATCGCCCAAAGAAACATCCCTTAAAAATTTAACCCCTGGAATCACGCCGTCTGTATCTTCGTTGGGAATGTTCAGTTTCATGTTGGCATGACAGCCGATGGCCAGATAAACGGCCTTGTATCCGTCATCCATCAGACCGTCAACGGTGATGTCCCGGCCCAGGGCGGTGTTATATTTAATCTCAACCCCAAACCGGGTGATCCATTGTATTTCTTTTTCAAGAACATCCGGCGGAAGCCGGTAATCGGGGATGCCCACCCTGAGCATACCGCCGGCCACGGGAAGGGCCTCGAAAATGGTCACCTTGAAACCGTCTTTGGCCAGAAAATAGGCGGCCGTGAGACCGGCAGGCCCTGCGCCGATAACAGCGATTCTTTCATCCCTGGTCGGAATATCAATCAGGGGCAAATCATCGATATCCACCTGATCTGCCACAAAACGTTTCAGGGCGCAGATAGAAATCGGTTCATCCACCTCCTCCCTTCGGCATGCGGTTTCACACGGGTGGGGGCAAATCCGGCCCAGCACGCCGGGAAGGGGCAGCGTCCGGGTGATGACCTCCAGGGCCTCCTGATATTTGCCCTGGGCGATCATAGCCACATAGCCGTGGGCATTGACGCTGTTCGGGCAGGCATTGGTGCAGGGCGATTGATCCCTTTTATCTATGGAATATGCGCCGGGTACGGCCTGTGCGTAAGGCTTGTAAACCGCTTTTCTGTCTATGAGACACTCTTCGTAAAGATTTTCAAGGCTCACCGGACACACTTGTGTACAGTCCCCGCATGCGGTACATTTGTCCATATCGATATATCGTGCGCCCTTGTTCAGCGTCACCTTAAAATTGCCGGCTTCACCGGTTATCTCGTTAATTTCGGATAGGGTGTGAAGCTCTATATTGATGTGCCGGCCGACCTCGACCAGTTTCGGTGAGATAATTCACATGGCACAATCATTGGTCGGAAAGGTCTTGTCCAGTTGTGACATGATGCCGCCGATGGCCGGCGACTTTTCAACGAGATGAACATAAAATCCCGAATCAGCCAAATCCAGAGCAGATTGCATCCCGGCAATTCCACCGCCTACAACCAGCACCGATCCGATGTTCTCTTTGGACATGGTTTAATTCTCCTGGTAATAATATTGTGTTAGTCTGACAATCATAGTATTTAATACAAACTTGTAATATTATTTACTTCAAAATAACATGTCAATATATAAAACTCTTTTTTCATCTTCTTGACGGCGACGACGATGTTTAATTATGATTCCGTTTCAGATGAAACTGAAAAAGCATATTTATCATCAGAACACGAACTTATTTTTGTTTCAAGCTCTCGTGATAATTTTAAAATATTTGCCCCAAAATACATAAAATTTGCAAACAAGTGCTTAATAATGAAAAAGGATAAACAAAAAGCCGTTGAAACTGCTCAATTTCTAAAATCTTATATCAAAAAGCCACCAAAAATCGCACTGATGACCGGAACCGGTCTCGGAGCGATCACCGAGTCCTTGGGCACATCTAAATCCTTTGAATATGAAGATCTACCGCATTTCCCGACATCAACGGTCGAGAGTCATTATGGCCGGCTTCTTTTCGGAGACATGTGCGGTGAACAGATCATGGCCATGCAGGGACGATTTCACCTTTATGAGGGGTATTCGCCTCTGGAGGTGACCTTTCCCATACGGGTGATGCAAGAACTCGGCGTTAAGGCGCTGATCCTTTCAAATGCGGCCGGCGGTCTGAATCCTGAGTTTACAGCCGGCGACATTATGATCATTGTTGATCATATCAATTTGACCGGTTCAAACCCTTTGATGGGGCCCAATGAAGATAGTTGGGGCATCCGGTTTCCGGATATGATCGAAGCGTATGATAAAGAGCTGGTCGAACTTGCCGAAACCGCCGGAAGAAATGAAGGCATCCCATTGCAAAAGGGGGTGTATGTCGGCCTTAAAGGACCGTCCCTTGAAACCCGGGCCGAAGTTCGCTTTTTAAGGGCCATTGGTGCCGATGCCGTGGGTTTTTCAACCGTTCAGGAAGTTGTTGCCGCGGTCCATGCAGGAATAAAAGTGCTCGGTCTGTCAACCATCACCAACATCAATGATCCGGACAACCCGATGCCGACAACCGTTGACAAGGTTATCGCTGTTGCCGATAAAACTGCTCCAAGACTTGAAGCGATTATCAAAAATGTCGTCGCAAAAATGTGTCAGGGTTTAACACAATGATTTATGATATTGTCATACACAACGGCACGATTCTTACAATGAACCCTGATCTTGATATCATTGAAAATGGCCTTCTTTGCATAGAAAACGATAAACTGGTCAAAATCGATTCTCTTGATATCGATACGCCGCTCCCTGAAGGAGACAAGATCATCGATGCCCAAGGTGGCATCATTATGCCGGGCCTTGTCAACACCCATACCCACCTCCCCATGGCACTGTTTAGAGGCCTGGCAGATGACCTTCCCCTTTCCAAATGGCTGAACGAATATATTTTCCCCGCCGAAGCAAACCATATCCACCCTGAATCCGTAAAGCTCGGAGCCCTGCTTTCGGGGGCAGAAATGTTGCTGTCCGGAACCACCACTTGCTGTGACGGATATTTTTATGAAGACCATGTTGCAGCAGCAGTGAACGACATCGGAATGCGGGCGATATTGGGTCAGGGAGTCATCGATTTTCCGGCACCCGGGGTCCCGAAACCGGAGGACAACGTCAACAACGCTATAAAATTTATACAAAAATGGAAAAACATCTCACCGCTGATTACCCCTTCGATATTTTGTCACTCCCCCTATACCTGTTCCGAAGCGACATTAAAAAAAGCCAAGGATGCTGCTGACGCTAAAGGCGTGCTTTTCCAGATTCATGCTGCCGAAACCAAAGACGAATATGTATCCATTCAAACAAAACATCACACTACACCCGTAAAATACCTGGATAAGATCGGCATTATCGATCAAAACACACTCCTGGTTCATGCGGTCTGGCTGGATGATGATGACATCGAAATTATTGCCGAACGCCGGGCAAGCGTTTCCCACAATCCTGAAAGCAACATGAAGCTTGCGTCGGGGATTGCACCGGTTCCGGCACTGTTAAAGGCCGGCGTAACGGTGAGTCTGGGTACGGACGGGTGTGCCAGCAATAACAATCTGGATCTATTTTCAGAGATGGATACGGCGGCCAAACTCCACAAGGTCAGCGCCATGGACCCCACGGTGATGGATGCCGTTACCGTTTTGAAAATGGCCACCATCGAAGGAGCGAAAGCTTTGGGACTTCAAGATATCATTGGATCACTGGAAATCGGGAAAAAAGCGGACATCATTATAATCGACACCCATAAGCCCCATCTCGTGCCGGTTTACAACCCGGTGTCCCATATCGTCTATGCTGCTCAAGGATCGGATGTTCGAGATGTCATCGTTGACGGAAAGGTTCTTTTAAAAAACAGGAAACCGTTGACAGTAAATATGGAAGATATTCTTGGAAAAATGGCAGATATCGCTTTGCACATAAAACGTAAAAACTGAAATTCGATCTTGTATCTAATCAAAGTGTGATCGTGCTTTTTTTATCGCCTCATTCACAGATTGCCAGGCACTGTCTACGCCTTCTTTAATATCACGCCATGCTTCTTCACCGGCGTTATCGATTTGATCCAACTTTTGTCTCATTTGTTCTCGCCGTTCCTGAAGGGTTTTTAATTTTTCCTCATATTTTTCCTTTACTTCAACCTTGGCTTGTTGTGTTTTGGCCTCTAATTTATTTCGTTCAATGCTCCATTTATAATTTAGGTCATCAAACTTTTCCTTCATTTTTTTCAAATAAGAATCTTTGGTTTCCATGATCTTCTCCATAACATTTTTATTAACATTGAACAGGCCGAGAAATAATTATTTGGAAAAAGCACCGGATGTCCTTGTAAACTTATGAACATCCGGCGCATAGGATGTTTATCCGGTTTTAATCTCAATCTTACGGGGCTTGACTTCCTCGATCTTCGGGAGTGAAAGCCTCAGCACGCCATCGTTTAGCTTGGCGTCGATCTTGCTCTGATCAATTAAGCTGGAAAGATTAAATTGCCGGTGGTACTTGCCGGTTTCGTACTCAATCAGAATATCCTCTTCATTAGCGTCCTCAAAAGGTGCGACATCACCAGTTAAAGTTAATATGTTTTCTCTAAGATCAATGGTCAGGTTATCGGTTGAAACCCCAGGCATATCGGCCAAAAGAGTAATTTCATGATCTGTCTCGAAAATGTCGACACTGGGCGTAAACACCACCCCCGGTCGTGTCTGCTCAGCCGGTGAGGATAATTCCTGTTTCGGCTTTACTTGAAGATCCTTGGATTCTTTATCCGTCATTGTAATCCCTCCTTCCATTGTATTTAAATTAACTTATTGGACCGCAATCTGTCGGGGTTTGGCTGCCTCGGATTTCGGTATGGTCACCTTCAACATACCATTTTCCATAAAGGCCTCAACTTTATTGATATCAACTTTTCCCGGCAAATTGATCAATCTGGAAAATTTTCCCGCGTCTCTCTCGCGTCGGTGGTACTTTACGTTGTTGCCTTCTTCAGCTATTTTCCTTTCGCCGGAAATGGAAATTCCTTCTGACGTAACCTGAATGTCCAGCTCACCAGATTTAATACCGGGCAACTCAGCCCTTACATAATAGTTTTCAGTATCCTCAGTTACATTGGTCAGAGGAAATACTCCGGCTGTCGGCATTGGAAGGTTTCCACCGGATAAGGCACCATAAAGTTCATCCATCTGCCTTCGTAACCGATCGAAATCACGAAAAGACCTATTGAGTCCCCAAGTCGGAATATTGAATAACTTTCTGTAAAACATAATACCTCCTCCTTTCTTCGTTATTTTGTGCTTTCTTAAGTGGTTAGATGTATTTTCCAACCTGACGGAAATTTATTTAATAAAAAAATAATTTCATAAAAATATTTGTCAAGATTTCTATTCATTTTTTTTCTTGAATTACTTTTTCAACTATGTATACATTGGTAATGGATATTGGTTCCGGAGGTGAACAAGATGTCAAAGGAAAATGATAAACAACAGAAAGAAAAAATTTCACTGACCAGGGCATTTACTTCTGATTTAAAAGGCAGACAATCGGTTCGTGCCACTTTCAGGCTGACGCAAGGTTGTATTGAGGCTATTGGCATCCTGGCCAATCAAATGGGTATCAAACAAAAATCACTTTTCGATCATCTGGCTGAGGATATGGGGAGTCTAAAATCTATCGCCCGTGAATTTAAACAAATGAAAATAAAAAAACAGGGCCAAATCCATAAAACGTTTGTGATCAGCAGAAAATCACTCGCTTCATTAGATGAGATTTCCAACATGTTTAATGCATCCAGGGATGTACTGGTTGAATATTCCATCCAAAGATTATTGCCGATTATTAGTAAAGAGCGGACAAAACATGAGAAACGAAAAGCTTTCCTTATAAAGATTAGAAAGCATTTTCAACAAGGAGAGAAAATGCTGAATGACATTAGAAAACAACTGGGAGATGATGATCCGATTATCAATAAATTTGCTATGACGATGTCAAGTTATGAAATCGTAAAGGATAATTTGGAATCATTTATTGACCGGAGTAAGGGTATTGAAAAGTTTGATGCCGATAATATGAATTAATTTAAAGATTCTCATCAATTTTCATGCAAGATTCAGGTCATATATTATTCCCCTTCAAACTCGGTTAAGGCAAATGCTTTATATTTTTTTATCTTTTGCTTACCGTTAAGGTCAGGAAGTTCTATAATAAATACGCACTCAACGATTTCACCTTCCAGTTTTTCCACCAGCTTTGTTGCTGCGGATATCGTGCCGCCCGTGGCGATCAAATCATCTACCACCAAAACCCTTTCACCCTTTTTAATGGCATCGATATGCATCTCCACAATGCTCTTACCGTATTCAAGGGTATATGACTCGCTGATGGTTTTATAGGGCAACTTCCCCGCTTTTCTTACCGGAACGAATCCGACATTGAGTTTATAGGCCAGCACCGCACCGAAAATGAACCCCCTTGCATCAATGGCGACCACCTTTTCAATCTCCATGTCTCGATAACGATCATAGAGCATGTCACATGTTTCTTTAAATGCCGCGGGATCCTGCAAAAGGGTTGTAATATCCCGGAACATCACCCCTTTAATGGGCCAGTGCGGTACGGTTCTGATCTTTTCTTTAAGATTCATACGAACTCCCTTAGGTAGTGGCCATCCATAAATGAAGATTTTTGTTCAAGATCAAGGCATGCGAAAAAAATAACCGCCCTGTTGAAGTACCGGGACAAGCCGGCATATGTATAATATTCCGAGGACTATTTTTTGAGCATAACGAAGAAATTGGGCAAAAAGACCATTTATGGATGGCCACTAGGTTATGTTTGAGACAGCATTAACTAGAAGCTTTTTAACTCGATCAGCATTCTGATTAAATACCGCCAGGATTTCTTCCCATGAAACCGGCGACTCATCTTCCTTCCAGCAGTCGTAATCGGTAGACATGGCGACCACCGCATACGGTATCTTTGCTTCATTGGACAGAACCGCTTCTGTCGCAATCGACATGTTGATAATATCCCCGCCCCACATCTTAAACATCTTTGACTCTGCCTTGGTTGAAAACCTCGGACCCTCGATGGTGATCACTGTTCCGCCAAAGTGGGTTTCATAATTCAAATCTATTGCCGCTTTATAAAGCGTTTTTCGCAGCTCGATATCAAACGGTTCGGCCATGTCCGTATGCACAGCTCCATTTTCAAAAGAATCATGAAATGTTATTTTTCGGTGTTTTGTAAAATCAATAAACTGATCAACAATGACAAAATGTCCTCTTTCTATTTCTTCTTTAAGACTGCCACAAGCCGTTGTTGCAAGGATATGAGTAGTGCCCTGGTCCTTTAAGGCGTAAATATTTGCCCTGTAGTTGACCTGGCTCGGACTCAACTTGTGTTTTTCCCCGTGCCTTGCAATAAGGACAACATCGACCCCGTTAATTTTGCCCACAGACAATGCGGAAGACGGTTTTCCATATGGGGTGTCTGCCTGTATGATCTCCGGATTGTTTAGTATTCCCGGATCATCCAATCCGGAACCTCCGATAATTCCGATCTTTAGCATCGTAATAACTCCACTAATTAGATGAGGAGTCGGGGAGTTTTTCTCCTAAATCCTTGAATATAGCAGAATGGATGATCTTTTTTTAAATCGGATGCTGTTTGAGTGGCTTAGGGATCGTTAGAAAAACAGGCGCATACCGAAATTGTATCTTTAAAAGAATTTTAAAATAATGCAGATAACCTATTGATATTTCAAAGATAGTTTTCTGATTATTCTTTACGATCCCTTGCCGCGAGTTCATGCGATTTAAAAAAAGATTATCCATGTAGCGATAATTTAGAAAAACTCCCCGACCCCTGAATTAGATATATCTACTCACTTAATAATAAAAAAATCATTGCAATTAATATAATAGATTTAAAAAGTTGTCAATCAGTCCTGTCTGAAGGGTTTGCCCAAAGAGGTGGGTACGCTTCCGGAAAGAAAAGCCAGTATCGATTTCATCTTAGGGTGATATTCGGCCCAGTTCACCACAGACTCCTTCTGGGCCAACGACATGACCAAAAGGGTAAAAATCATCAATGGAAACGGCGCCACTTGAAAAACCTGGGCCGGAACGGTGGGCAACCATCCCTGACAGTATATTCCAATGACTTGCAAAAATGAAAAAAGATAGGCACCCATCGCAGCTTTTATCGGATGCCACCCTCCGAAAATAACCAGCACAAGGGCAATCCATCCAACGCCCTCAGCTCCCTGGGGCCGTCCCCAGCCCGGTTTCACGGACAGAGAAAATGTTGCTCCGGCTATCCCCACCAACAGTCCGCCTATAATTGAATACATCATTTGCAGCTTTCTAGGATTTATCCCTCTGGCATAGGATGCCCGGGGGTTTTCTCCAACGGATCTGAGCTTCAACCCAAGAGGGGTTCTATACATGTACCACCAACAAAATACGATCATGGCCAGGCTGAAATAAACCAACAAGTTCTGATTAAAAAATATCTGCCCGAGAAAGGGAATATCTTTTAACAGCGGAACCGGAAGAGGAACAACCTGGGGACCTCGCAAACGGGAATAAGAATTGCCGAGAAAATAGGCGAGATCACGGGTCATGAGTGTTAGAACAAATCCCACCGCTACCTGTGATTGGTTAAGGTAGATGCTGAAAAAAGCAACGATTGCCGCAATAATACCTCCCACCACGGCAGCAAAAACAAATCCCAATAAAATATTGTTGGTTTCAAAAGCAACAACAAAGGCTGTCATGGCACTTAAGAGTATGGTCCCGTCCAGGGAAAGATTGATAATGCCGGCCTTTTCCGTAACCGTTTCCCCCAGCGTCGCCAGGACGATGGGCGCGGCTCCGGCCACAACACCGGCAAATAACATGGTCACATTAAGCTCGATCATGTCACAGGAGTTCCTTTGGCCATTTTCCTGTGAACTTGCCATGAATATACGGCCAGCGTCGCCAAAACCAGCGATCCCTGAATCACGCCGCTCAATGACGAATCGAGCTCAAGCATCATGGGAAGCTGGATACTGCCGACGTTTAAGCACGCAAAAAAGAAAGCGACCCATGGCGTTATCCACACGTTGTAGTTTGCAAGCATCACGACAAGAAGAGCCAGATATCCGTAGTTACTGGAAATGGCTGGTAACAGACGATGATACACGCCGACAACCTGAATACTCCCGGCCAGACCTGCAAACCCTCCGGCGAAAATCATGGCGATGATCATATATCGGTCGGGTTTCAGTCCGAACAGATAGGCTGCCTCGCGATTATTCCCGATGGCTTTCAAGTTTAACCCCATATGAGTATAACGCAGTAACAGTGCCGTTAAAACCAATGCTGTTAAAGCAAAAACCAGTCCAACAGGGGAAAGCCGAAAGGCCTGAAAAAAGGGAAGCCACAATTCCTGAGGAAAGAGTTCGGTTCCGCTCATGGAAGCGACTCCGGGACGACGCCAGGGTCCGAATATCAGCCAAAGTATAATCCCCTGCCCCACAAAGTTAAGTCCTAGCCCTGCAAAAATTTCATTAACCCCTCCTTTTGTTTTTAAAACTCCTGCAACGATCGCCCATATCGCACCACCTGCGATACCGGCCAGAAACGACAATCCAAGAAAAAGCATCGGCATGCTCTTTGCCGCGTCAATCCTGAGAACTGCTGTTGCGAAGACAGCGCCCAACATGATCTGTCCCTCAATACCGATATTCCAGAGATCGATTCTGAATGTATAAAGGAGGCCGGCGGCGCAAAGTGTCAGCGGTATCCAGACTTGTATGACCTGGCCCAATTTAATCCAGGATCCCAGTGATCCCTTTAAAATATAATAATAGGCGGCAAAAGGCGGGGCGCCGGAAACAAGCAGAATTATTGTAGTGAAAAAAAACACCGCAAACAGCGTCAGAACGCCTTCAAATACATATCTAAATAATATTTTCATAATGACTTTAATCAACCCGGATATTTTACGAGTCTGATTTATTCATTGGCCCCGATAGCGGGATTTCCGCTTCGCTCCAACAAGGCACACTCAGGGGGGAAGCTGTAGTACACTACCGCGACCCCCTGATAACGCAGCCAATGGACGAATCAGGCGCGTAAAATATCCGGGTTAAGTTTTGCCCGCAATAGCCCGTCCAAGTTCATGGGCATCTGTTTGGTCTGTCCGTACATCTTTAATAACAATGCCATTAAAAAAGACCAGGACTCGATCTGCATTCGCCAGGATTTCATCGAGTTCTGAAGATGAAAAGACAATACACGCCTTGTGTTCACAATATTGTTGAAGGTGCTGCCAAACCCAAAGAACGGATTCCATGTCCAATCCTCTTGTGGGATTCCCCAAGAGAAGCAGTACAGGAACCTCGGGTAAAAAAGAAAGAAGCAGCCGTTGCTGGTTTCCCCCGGACAGAGATTCGATCTTTGAATCAGGCTCTCCTTTGATACGAAACTCAGCGATCTTTTTTTCCGCTGTTTGAAATGCGTCTCGACGTTTTACAAAAAACGTTTTTTGTCTATCCAAAAGTGAGATATGTTCAGCGATGTTCAATCCTGATATCAATCCCTCTTCAATGCGAGAGGCCGGTAGGTATGTAACGCCATGGTTTTTGAATACATGATAATCTCTGCCGTTCATCTTGACGCCTTCAATATATATTGATCCTCCGGATGGCTGCTTGGTCCCGGCGGCGGTCCGGAGAAAAACATCCTGGCCGCTTCCTTCGAGCCCGGCCAAACCGACCACCTCTCCCTGGCGAACGGTAATGTCACAGTTTTTTAAGCCTGTGCGACCACCTGGAGCAGATACCTGACGCATTTCAAGAATGATTTCTCCGATTTTAGTTTTGGTGCGCATAGGAAGAAGAGGAGGTTCACCGAACATCATTTCCAGCAAAGTGTTTGTCGTAAAAGGTCTTTCCATTTCCCCGGCTATAATTCCTTGTCGCAGCACCGTTATTTTATCGCACAAGGCTTGCACATCTTCCAGTTTGTGAGACACCAGGATGACGCTTTTACCCTCTGAAGCGAGTTTTTTAAGGGCCTGAAAAAGGGTTTCCTTCTGCAAACTGGATATGCCGGTGGTGGGTTCATCAAGAATCAGGACCTGAATTCCCCGGGCCAAAAGCCTCAGAATTTCAAGCTGCTGTCTTTCACCAATGGCAAGACGTTTAACAAGAGTATCCGGCTGAAGAGAAAAATTAAACGAATTTGCCGTCTTTTGGAAAATCTTTCTAAATGTTTTTTTCTGGTTTACTATTCCGGTGGTTTGTCCCAACATAAAGTTGTCCAACACCGACAGAGTAGGAAAGTCGAGAGGGTCCTGGTAAAGCATGCCGATACCCAGTCCCGAGGCTTGGGCCGGTGTCTTGTAATTTACAGAGGAATGATCAACAAGAATGGTACCACTGGTTTTTTCGCTGTAACCGGCAAGAATTTTCATTAATGTGGTTTTACCCGCACCATTCTCTCCGAGAATGCCATGGATAACGCCCGGCTCAATGGTGAGATTGACGCCGTGATTGGCCTTTATCGGCCCATAATATTTGTGGATCTCACGGAGTTCTATCCACATCTTAGGAAATATCCTCAAAGATTCATTTGTTCTATTTAGCGCTGCTTTGCCCGCTCATCCCCTTTAAAAGCTGTTTCATGTACCAGATCTTTTTGTCAATCGCGATTTCACCGTCTTTAAGAAATAAAGTGCCGTCCTGATAAAAAAGGGGGCCTTTAAAAAGTTCTGCTTTGCCTGTTCCGAGATCCTTGATAAATTTATTCAGAGCTGTTTTGGCTGACAAAGACAACGCCGGTCCGGTCACAAAACCAACCGTACTGGTATCAGGATTGTTGATATCCTTCCAATCAGGCCCCAGCCAGACCCATTTGGACGTCCATTTTCCTGCCATGGCTGCTTTTACAAAAGAAACATATCCCGGGCCCCAATTGAAATAGGGAACCCCCAGGCAAACATCAGCACCGCCTGTGCAGGCGCCGATATAATCGTAAGGAACTGCCCAAACCTCTTTTCCCGCACTTTGTTTCTGCGTCGCAACAACGACAGCTTCAGTGGTGTCTATTCCGGAAAGAACAACATCATATCCGGTGTTGTAAAAGTTATGGGCGACTTGGGAGGGATCAGCAGTCACACCGGGTATATTAAACCAAAAGCCAATCCAGGTCACTTGAAATTTCAACTTAGCCGGATCATTTTTGAGAACCTTTTCCCAGGCATATTTTGCTCCCAGATAACTCGAAACAGCCAGCCGTCGGGTTTCTTCGTTTACAAGAGGACCAAGGTATCCGATTTTACCGGTTTTAGTGGTCATTGCTGCGACAAATCCGGCCATCATCTTTCCGTATTCCATTCTCCCCATCAGGTTGCTAAGATTCTTTGGTGCCTTTGCGGTGAGAACATCGTCACCGGAAATATGAAGAAAATGTATCTCAGGGTGCATCCGGGCCGCTTCCCTGGTTCCGTCTTTCATGTCATCAGAATTTGCGATAATTAATCTGGCTCCTTTTTCCACCATATCATCTACGAGCTGGGGAATCGTAATGCCGGGACGATCGGCAGGATTGACCTTATCGATATATATCATTTTGGTATCGGGAATCATTTTTTCCACATATTTTCCCCCTTCAAAATGCGCCTGGCTCCATCCGTGATCATTATAGGGGCCGACTAAGAGCAATCCAAACGTAAACGTCTTATCGCCCCCCATGGCTGTTCCTGAGGTTATAAACGACAAGGAAAAGAAAAAAAACGCTGCGGTTATTCCCATTATAAGTTTTTTAACCATAACGTCCTCCTTACACGCCGGTCGATCGATAATACCCAATTAATGATCAGATATGTTTATTGTTAACTTGAAATTTAATATGAATCAATTTTTTATAACGCTGTCACTCTTTGAAACGCTCAGTTTAGGACTGATGAGTTGACGGATATCTTCGACAATAAGATAAAGAGACGGCACCAGAATCAACGTAATCAAGGTCGCGAACAAAATACCGAAACCCAAGGAAATGGCCATGGGAATCAAAAATCGGGCCTGTCGGGACGTTTCAAAGATCATCGGTGACAGACCGCCAAAAGTGGTCAAGGTGGTTAATATAATCGGCCGAAAACGGTGAATACCCGCCTGCTGAATCGCGTCGCGCCGATTCACTCCTGCCCGTTCCTTGCGGTTGGCAAAATCGATCAGCACCAGCGAATCATTGACCACCACCCCGGAAAGCGCCACCACGCCGAACATACTGAGCACGCTCAGGCTATAGCCCATAATCAGATGCCCGATCACTGCCCCCACAATGCCGAAGGGAATGGCCGTCATAATAATCACCGGCTGGATATAGCTGTTCAATGGAACAGCCAGCATGGCAAAAATGATCACAAGGGCTACTAAAAGTCCTTGCATCAGGCTCTGCATGCTTTCCCTCCGGTCAGCCTGTCGGCCCTCGAAACTATAGCTCAGACCGGGATATTTGTTTTGCAATTCCGGCAGGGTTTCAGCGATAAGCGGCTGCAACACCTCGCCCGCCTTGCTTCTGGGCCGAACGTCGGCTTCCACCGTCACAATCCGGCGGCCGTCTCGACGATTGATATCGGTATAGGCACGCCCCCGGTGTATGGTGACGGCAGATCGCAATGGAATTTCATTACCGGTCGGCGTCCGCAATATCATTTCTTCAAGATTATACTCGGAAATCCGTTCTTCCTTGGGGAGTCTGACCATGACTTTGACTTCATTACGACCTCGCTGTTGTCGTAATGCCTCGGCACCGTAGTAGGCATGCCGGACTTGCCTGGCCACCTCTTTGGACCTTAATCCAAGACTGCGGGCTTCCGGTTTGATTTGAAAATCGATCTGCTGCTTGCCGGGAGCAAAACCATCATCGATATCTTTTACAATCGGATAAAAACTCAGGGCTTTGGCAACGTCGGCAGCGGCCTTTTCCAGCAGACCGATATCTTTGTGGCTGAGTTCTACGGTAATGGCAGCCCCGCGACCGGGTCCACCGGCATCGGATTCAAATAAAATTGATTCCAATCCCGGAACAATCCCCACCCGTTCCCGCCAACGTTCCGTTATTTGTGCGGTCGAGATCGGGCGTTTATTCGGCGGAGTCAAATAGATGCGAACATCGGCCTGGTTGCCATTGATCCTGGCGAAAATTCCTTCCATGAGTGTTTTTCCACCATTTTCAGCAACAACCTCCTGGGCGGCTTTGACCAGCATCTGCTGCACCTTTTCGGTTTTTTGAAAGGCGGTTCCAAACGGCAGTGTGGCTGTCACCTTGGCATAATCGGATTCGATCTTGGGAAAAAGTTCAAATCCCATGCGCCCACTTTTCGCATATCCGGCCACAACCAGTAAAACAGCAATACCCAAACACATCGTCACATATCGCCAGCGCAGGGCCAGTCCCAACAATGGACCGTATCTCTGGTTAACAAAACGGACAAAGGCGTTGCTGAATCTTTGCTGCCAAGCATGTATCCTGCCGAAAAATCCTTGACGCAACGGTTTCTGATGGCCGACATGAGCAGGAAGAATCAAAAAGCATTCGATCAGCGAAATCGCGAAGACACTGATTACAACCACTGGAATTTGTTTAAAAACCTTTCCCAGGATTCCGGGAATGAAAAACATGGGTGCAAAAGCAATCATGTTGGTCAGCACACTAAAGGTCACCGGCATGGTAATCTCTCGGGTCCCTGACACGGCGGCGTTGAACCAGGGAACACCGCGTTGGTGATGATGATAAACATTTTCCCCAACCACAATGGCATCGTCCACCACGATACCGAGGGTGACGATAAACGCGAACATGGAAACCATA
The DNA here is from genome assembly GCA_963731025.1 of uncultured delta proteobacterium. Classification (GTDB taxonomy): domain Bacteria; phylum Desulfobacterota; class Desulfobacteria; order Desulfobacterales; family UBA11574; genus UBA11574. The sequence goes on from CAVSVL010000011.1 coordinate 323,127, forward strand.
TTGATGCTGACACCCATGGCCGGCAACACTAAAAGAGACCCCAGAAAAGAGATGGGAATACCCAGAGCCACCCAGAAGGCCAGACGGATCTCCAGAAACAATGCCAGTAAAATAAACACGAGTCCCAGGCCCATACATCCGTTTTTGATGAGCAGTCCCATTCGTTGCCGATAGATGTCCGACCGGTCATTGCGAAGTACAACCGTCAGACCCGGAGGCAGCTCCTGGTTTACATCCTCCACCACCCGTTTGGCGGCATTGGATACTGAAACAGGGGTTTGATCGCCGATCCGGTAGACCTCGACCATTACGGAGGGTTTGCCGTTGTATGTGGCGGCATTATCGGTTTCTTCGAATCCGTCCTTAATATCGGCAATATTTTCAAGCAGAACCTGGGTTCCGTCGTTGGCTGTAATAATCGGAATCTTTCCGAATTCATGTCCGTAATCCTTACGCTCCTTCACGCGAATGAGAATATCGCCGCCGGGAGTTTTTACGGCGCCGCCGGGAAGCTCAACGGATGTCCTGCCGATCCGTTGGGCAACTTCCTCCAGAGTAAGGTTATACGTTCGTAATTTGTCCTGGGAGATTTCGACGCTGATTTCATAGTTACGCACCCCTACCAGCTCCACCTGGGTGATATCCGGGTCCTGGAGCAATCGGTCTCGCAAATACTCGGCATATTCACGTAATACCCCTTCGCTTTGATCGCCGTAAAGCGCCAGAGAAACGACAAAACGCTTTCTGGAAACAATCACCACCCGGGGCTCTTCTGCTTCTTCGGGGAAAGACGTAATCCGATCCACTTCAGCCTGGATGTCCTGACCCAGCTTTTGCAGGTTTTCGCCTTCTATCATCTCTACGGTAACCGTACCAACCCCTTCTTTTGCAGATGACCGGACTTCATCGACACCTTCCAACCCTTGTACGGCTTCCTCTATGGCCAATATGATGCCCCTCTCCACTTCCTGGGGGCTCGCACCGGGATAGGGAACGGTGATTTGGACCCGATCCAATTCAAAGTAAGGAAATACTTCCTTCTTGATGCGAAAGCCCAGAAAAAATCCTCCCACAATAAGCACCAGCATGAGAAGGTTGGCTGTCACTGAATGACTGGCCATCCAGGCAATGGGCCCTTTTTTTTGGGGATCATCTTGGGGAAGGCTTTTCATACTATGAATCCCCACCCTTTGCTGATTTTTCTTTCACAGATGGTTCGCTTTTGATTTCAGATTTCAATGGTTCGACTCGCACGGCCATTCCTTCCACAGGTGCAGGTAAATCCGAAACGATCAACTGTTCTCCGGGTGTCAGGCCATCTTGCAGCAGGACAACGTCGGCATCACGCCAGACCGAACGTACCTTTCGAATTTCCAATGTTTGGTTTTCACTAACGATCCAGATACTTGAATTATCTTTCAAGGCCGTACGCGGAATTTGAAATACGTTGTCAAGTTTGCGGCCCAGGATTTTTACACTGACATACTCGCCGATTAAAAGGGGTGTGCGGTCCTGATTGGAAGCGTTCAAGCCGAGTGGATCGGCAACCTCTACCAGGATTCGGGCCATGCGCCCTTCGGTTGCCAGATCCCCCATCAACCGGATAACCGTCCCATTGCATTCATGACCCTGGCCATAAATGATTCGGGCTTTGGAACCAGGATCGCCGGCCTGAACCGGAACATCGATCCATTCGAGACGATCCACCGGTAAGGATACCTGGATTCTGAAAGCATCGGTGCCCACCAGTTCGGCCAGCGGTTCCTGGGATATTACCATGGAGCCTCGATCCACCGACTTTGAACGCACCATGGCATTGAAAGGCGCTGTGATATGGGTCCGCTCAAGATCGAGCATGGCCGCTTTTAGTTCGGCCTCTGTTGCCGACAGATCCGCTCTGACCTTGCTTAAGTGCGGCTGGCGCAGCGCCAGTTCCTTTTCAATATCCTGCGCCGGTTTGCCCTGGTTTAAAAGCTCCCATTCTCGCTTGGCCACTTGTTGATGTCCCAACTCCAGTTTCAGGGCATACTCGGCATCGGTCACCGCACTTCGCTTTCGAGCCAGAGCCAGTTCGTAATCTTGAGGATCGATTTGGATAATTCTCGTGTCCTTTTTTAAAAACCCTCCTTCCGTGAACTCAGGATGAATCTTTATAATTTCTCCGGACACACGGGATTTTAGCACCACTTCCCGCGCAGGAATAACAGTTCCCATGGCTGTTACGATAATCTGATAGCCGGAAGGTTTTACCGTTTGAATCAGAACCGTCGGACTCAGCCTAACCGGCGGTCGTTTCCGGGTTCGGGGCGCACTGTTTTTTATGTAAGATGCTGCACCTATACCAACACCGAGTATAACAAGCGATAGGACAATTCTAATGATGGGTCGTGGACTTTTGGCAGGATTCGGCTGTTTCTCCGGCAATACATCCTCTTGCTTTTTTTCTCCCATTTTCATTCCTGTATTGTATTCATTTTTAATTCATGGATGGACACCAGTTAAATTTTATTCCTCAAGGCGTCAGTGAGTCCGTCCATGTTCCGCCCAGCGAGCGATAGAGACTGATGCGTGCATTAAGCAGGCTCGCCCGCTGTCGAATTAAGTTCCTTTCGAGGTTCTGAACCGCCAACAATTGAGTCAACACCGGCAGGTAATCGGTAAGTCCGTTACGATATCGAATCCCTGCCTCCTCTAATGCCCTACGGGCAGTAACCAGAACATTTTCAAGGGCCTTGATGTATTCCCGTTGCTTGACCTCACTGACCAGCGCATCTTCAACTTCTTTGATGGCCGTTAAAACCGCTTGCCGGTATGCAGACAAGTTTTCATCCGCGAGAGCCTGTCTGCGATCCACTTCTGCAGCCCGTCGGCCCCCATCGAATATGGGTGCAGTCAAATTGCCCGCCAGGCTGAGCAGCCAGTTGTCGAAAAGCACATCCATATCGCCTTTCCCATATTGGGCCGTAGCCGTCAGTCGAATTGCCGGTAAGCGATTTGCCCGAGCAGCTGCCACTTGCCAGTCAGCAGCCTGCAAACGCATTCCAGCCCTTCGCAAATCCGGGCGTGATGAGAGAAGATCGGCCGGCAATCCGGTCGCCGGAATTTCAGTGGATTCCGGAAAGTCTTCCCGGCTGATCTTTAACGATGTTCCCGTAGGCTTTCCCAGCAAAAGAGCCAATTCATGCAATAGAAGCTGTTCCTCGGCCTCAACCAGCGGAACCTCAGCCTTGACGTTTTCAACAACTTGTTTTTGTTGATAAACATCAAGTGCCGATACCATAGACATTCGAAACCTGAGTTCGATGAGCTCCAGTAATGTCAAGTTGGTTCGAAGCTGACGTTCCAAAAGCCGTTTTTGCATCCGCTGGGAAATAATGTTCACCCAGCGATTGGCCACCTCAGCCGCCAGGGTCATTGCCGCCGTGTTTAAGTCTTCCCGGGCAGCGGTCACTTCCAGCAGGGCGAATTCTCGCTCTGCCCGAATACGTCCCCAGAGATCCAGTTCGTAGCTGCTGACAACTCCCAGGGAATAATCTTCAGTCGATGTGGTTTTTGCAGAACCGTCGTCTGACCGCTGACGCGCATAATCAGCTCCGGCGGTTCCCGTGAGATCCGGATAAAGTGCTGCACCGGCCTGAACAGCCAACGCCCGGGCTTGAACAAGGCGGGACCAGATTTCTTTCAACGTTAAGTTGTCGGAAAGCGCTTCTTTGACAAGCACATTGAGATCAGGATCATTAAATTCTTCCCACCACCGCACTTCGGGTTCGGATTCTGCCGTATAGAGCGAAAAAGAGCGCGGCAATTCACCTTCCGGGGACTGCCTTTCCTGGGGCTTGAACGGGGCGCAGGATGTAACCAGCAACAAAATGATGGTTAACATAAACCTGTTTACATGATTTTTCATAGATGGACACTAACTACGATTTGCAAACATAAATATCAAGAAATTATGTACTTGATTATATCATTGTCGATTTTTTTCAAAGTTGCAAGTTGAGCTTGCAACCCTCCCCCCGCCATATCGAGTGAGTCAAAGAACTTTAAATTATAACATTTTTTTAGATGTATAACCATTAAATAAGTTTACATAAAAATATGAGTGCGAAACGATGAATTGTACCGGTAAAAACTGCCAAAAACCGGCAAAAAAATTGCCGAATATTGTCGCAAGCTCTTGATTCGACGATGTGTCCATCCATACTAATCCATCGATATCTTACCTTTTTATAGTTTTCCCCGTTATTTTGCATGATTCTTGCATAAACTTTACTGAAAGAGTTCCGATATAAAAATAAAGGGACAACTTATGAAATCCAAGACTTTTGTGTTCTCTCTGCTGTTGATGACATCCGTGTGCATTATTTCAGGTTGCATGGATAGAATGCCCTACAATTTCAACGGCAAGGTATCCCGCTACCCAAACGCTAAGATTGTAAACATCATGCGGCTGAATGGCGGGTGCTATGCAGAACTCGAAACCATCGATTCCGGGGAAAAAGTTTTGGAATATTATAAAAATCATATGGCCCGAACAGGTTGGTATATTCGGATTGAACGGAGATTTAAGCCGTTTTATATAAATGACCCGGAAAACACCGCATTCTTGGCGCTTTTTAAAGGCAGTGAAGGTTTAATGATTGATACATATACGCCGGTTGCCGGCGGAAAAACAAAGATCGCCTTGTTTTTGGGAGAAACTGATGCATAAAAAAAGATCGTTTAGTTTTTGGAAGAAATTTAAAAACAGAAAAGGGTTCACGATGACTGAAGTTGTCGTTGTCTTGAGCCTCCTCGGTATATTGACAGCTATTGCAATACCCAGCTTTATTTCCTGGTTGCCCAGACATAGACTCCAAACATCTGCAAGACAGATTTACGATGACATAAATCTGGCGAAAATTCGGGCAGTAAAAGACAACAGAAATGCATGTATCGAGTTTTATCCAATAACTGAAACTTATACTGTATTTTTTGACGTTGATGGAATTGCGGGCTATCTAAACGGAACAGACATCCCTATTAAAAGCAACGTTCCGTTGGAAAATGGCGTAGATATTACAGGTTCGAATTTAACGGTAAATACCTGTGGATTCAACAATAGGGGGTTGTTGCCCAACGGCTTCGCTCCGGCCCTCGTCCAGGGCCGAGTCGATTTGACTAATCCAACCAATCGTATTTTGCGTATTAATGTGAATACCGCTGGAGGCATCTCAATTTTAACTAGCACGGATGGCGGCGTTACCTGGAGTTAAATTTTTGTAAACTTTAGCTTTTTTCTCAAGACGAGCGATTCATCTTTGCTAACGCACAAAAGAATAGGAACAAATTCGACAAGTTATATTTAACACCTCCTTTCATATTCACATAACAGCTTTAAAATCTGCATTTATGCATTGCCATAGCTTTTTCTTTTCAAACCTTGAATTGCGACTTACAACACAGTGGTATGTTTGTTGTCGAATTCAAGCCAGCTCCGAATGTCATTGACAACCTCGTCTGAAGTTCTTAGATTTCACCTAACCATGATAAACATTATCGAAGCCAATACAAAAGAATTGATTGAAAAATCAAAGGAATTGGTTCGGGAATATGCCCAATCCTTAGAATTTGATTTGAGCTTTCAGGATTTTGATCAAGAGATGGAGAATTTTCCCGGACAATACACCTTGCCCCAGGGTTGTTTGTATATTGCGTTGGATGAGAATCAACCCATCGGTTGTGTGGCACTTCGAGATTTCGGACAAGGTATCTGTGAAATGAAGCGTCTTTACGTAAAGCCGAATTCCAGAGGACAAAAGGTCGGAAAATTATTGGCCGAGGTTGTCATCAAAGCTGCCAGGGATATGGGGTATGATCATATGAGACTCGATACGATCCCTTCAATGAAACAGGCAAATATGTTATACAGCGCCCTGGGGTTCAAACAAATCGCGCCGTATCGATTCAATCCCATTGAAGGCGCGACTTTCTTTGAATTGAATTTAAAATACGAATAAGGAAAGCGTTTATGCTAAAGCTGAAAATTAGGATTTTTAAAAATAATGATACCGCACCGGACACCACCATGACGGTTCCACTTGCGGTCATAAAAGTGGCATCAAAATTGGTACCGCGAAAAGCCGTAAAGGTCCTCAACGATTTGGGTATCGACCTTGATGAAATCATCGAAATCTCAAAAACCGAAGAACCATTGGGAATCCTTGCCGAGATCGAAGAACACAATAAAAACAGAAAAACCATCATTTCCATCGAATAAAGGACACCCCTGATAACCCGGAGAACGATATTAGGTAATCCATGGAACATTCCGAAGAAAAAAAATCAGAAATTGAGAAAGTTCGAGATGATCTGTTCAATTTCGCCATTGACCGGGAAGGTATCAAATGGCTCATGGAACGGCTCCCAAAAGAGGCAAACATCAAACGCAGCACGGTTGAATACGAACTTCAGATATTAAAGATCATCAGTGTCGGGTGGAGTATATCGTATTATCTGGAAAACAATCCCCACAAGAACCCGCTTTTAGAGCTTTTCTGGATGGCGATTTATGAATTTTCACAGCATCTGTCAACAACCACCGAACTTATGATCGGTCAAGATATCGATTATTTTCAAATTTTACAGGAACGGCTCGACATGTATGTGGATGCCATGGCCCAAAACCCAGAGGCATCGGAGCCTTCCACCGTCATCGGCCCGGAGTTTGCGAGGACCTGCGGGAACGCAGATGATATCTTCACATTTATGACCGGCTCGAAAATGTTCCTTTCAACCACCGGCCAAGTTAAAGAATACCTTGAAACGATCTATCTGAGATAAACCGGACGCTTTAGGGATATGAAGGATCTGTTACAGAAAACCCTGCTCAAAATAGACCTGAAGATCTTTGAAGAAGAACGCAGCCGTTAATTATTGTCTATCCATGAATTCAAAATGAACGCAATATATTTCCAATTCAGAAATGAGCAATTTTTGTATGGTTTATCTGCACCCACTTACGAAAGAATTTATGGCGCTTTAAAAAAATAATTTCACGTATAACAAATTTCGAACAACAGTTGTTTAGGCTGTGTTTGAATAGCGATTTTGACTCAGTGGCTTATGATCCATTTTGCCGACACTTCAATCACCGATCAAGGGGCGCTCTTTGTCGACTTTAAAATAGACCAGAAACTTTGCTTCTTTGCTGTTTTCATCAGACGAATAATTTCTTCGACTAAGGCGTTTAATGAGTTCGGCGTCTTCTTCTTCTCTCACTTTGGTCAAAAATAGACGTTTTCCCTTATATCCCGGTCCTTCTTCTTTAAAGAGAAACGTTGCATGGGGATTGGCTTGGGTGTTGGCATGAGTGGTTCGCTCCCGCATGATAAATGCCAGCAATCCATCTTCCATGATGTGGGGTCTTGCGTAAACCGCCACATCGACTCGCCCGTCAGTATCGGCAGTGGCCATCACTCCGAGACCCTTTGTATTTTCGAAGTATTCCTTTAATTCCATAATTAACTCCTTTTCATCTCGTATTTTTGAAGCACAAGGACTTTTGATGCTGATTATTTCTTCACTTCAAATATAAGCGTGAAAATCTAATGGTCAATGCGATAATAAATATCAGTTCATAACAGCTCAAACCTACCATCAACGGAAATAACCGGTCAGGTTTTATATTTTTTTGCCAGCATTTCATATTTCGCTTTTACGATATCAAACCCACTTTTTTCTTTGATTTTTTCTAAATATAGATACGGTAGATACCATTCCTTATTATATGTCCCAATTCTTCTGAACACATCAAGATGTTCTGAAACCAACAAGTCGAAAGCAATTTTACTCATCCCCAGAAAATATCCGGCTTTATTTAGACTTATCAATCCATACTCATTCGTATTGTATTCTTCATAATCATTTGCAGGCATTAATATAAATCTTTCAATGCCATCTTCTTTTTTTATTACTTTCGAAATTGAATACGACTTTAAAACCGTCAGCAGTTTTATTAGCTTTGTTCTTCTATGAAAATTTGGTAGAGATTTAAGAGCGAATTCAGGATGATCATCAATCAGTTTGCGACATGCGTCTTTTATTTTCAAAGCCCTCCAGGAAGCGATTCGTTTAAGTCTTGATTTTTTATAATGACTGACACTTCTTCCCAAATATTGTCTGGAATTTTTCCCTCCAAACTTTCTTAAAAATTCCAGTTCCTCTTCGATCTCGGAAAACAACGTATACCCCGTTTTTTTGCCATAGATTTCTTCCCGGATTTTTTCAACTTTGTGTCTTGACCCTGAACGCAGTGCACTCTTTGTTCTATTTTTAAGTTCCAACGCATTATCATATACCTTTTTGCTGACCGTTTTTAGCTCACCGTCCTCATAGCGAACAAACCACTGGTTTAATATACGTGTTGGATTAATTTCCAACGTCTCCGCTAAAAAGCTTAAAATCGGTTTTATATCTTTATAAAGGACGCGCTCTTGTTTCTCGATGAAAAAAAGTTCTCTTATCAATTCGATGATGTCAAATCTGTCAAATCCCTGATCGATAAATTTTTGTTCCATTGCCTGTTCTATTTTTTTCTCAACGGTCTGGGTCACCTCGCTGAAAATTCTATAGTCGACCTTTTTGATATTTTTATCTCGATAGAACTCCCTGTAAAGATCCGCTTCTGACACATCGCTATTCAAAAACAACCACAACTGCACCATTTCTCTAAAATATGTCCCATCGACTCTTTTTACAGCCTGATTCGGCGGTGCTTCACCAAAAATCAATTTGTAATTTTCTGCTGAAAGAGAATTAATCCTTCCATGCACCAGATTATATACCAAATCATACGGAAGCCCGATATCATCAGCCACCTCTGATATCCTGCCACTGGAAATTCTTTTAAGAATTTTTTTTAATATCTCTTCATTTAATTCAACCCGTTGTTGTACGGATGATTTTATTTTTAAGTACATTTTAAGTGCCTATATCAATACAGAATATACGTTTTAACCCCTAATCCGATTCTTAACGATTTAATCCTTAGATACGACATAAAAAACCGTTTTTCGCCTCTTATGAGTCGCTGGCTTTTGCGCAGATATCTGAAACCGGATGAAGAAGACACAATTGGATGCAACAGGAAAATATCACTATGTAGTATTAAAATGCTCACTCAAGAAAAAATGTCAATAATGATGCTTGATCATTGGGCACACTTATTTTAAGCTGAGTCAGGATAAATTTTGTGACCGAATTCAAAAAACAATATAAGACCTAAGTTGAGCGATTTTCAAGTTTACCGCAGATACAAGGAAGATGTTGTTTCGCTATAGTCGTCTATGCGGAACGGCATCTGACGCACTAAATGCGGTGAAATTGGAAATCCCCTAGGGTTTCAAATTATTGAAATTCAATATGTCAGAATACCTCAAAAATATTATTAAATTACCCATTTCAAAAATTTGAAACGCTTAGCTTAGGTAGGAATTTCCAATGATTACACTGTTAGATTACGGCGCCGGCAATGTTCGAAGCGTCATTAATGCCATAGAAAGTATTGGAGAAAACATCAAAGTTGTCTCTGATGTGGATGATATTCTGTCTGCTGAAAAATTGGTTTTCCCCGGAGTCGGTAATTTCGGCAGTATGATGCGGATTCTGTATCAAAAACAATATGTGGATCCGTTAAAAGATTACCTTCGCTCCGGCAGACCGTTCTTTGGCATATGTTTGGGATTACATGCTCTGTTTGAAAAAAGTGAAGAAGCCCCTGATACAAGTGGTTTGGGCTTTTTTACAGGACAGGTTAAAAAATTCGACATCGACCTTTCAGTTCCGCATATTGGATGGAATGGCGTCAACATAAAAAAAACGAGTCAGACATTTAACGGGCTGCGGGGTGATGAAAAGTTTTATTTTGTGCATTCATTCTACGTTGAACCCGAAGACGACACCGTTGTTTTGACCACAACCAACTATGGTATAGAGTTTGTGAGCAGTATTCAAAAAGAAAACATCACGGCAACACAGTTCCATCCGGAAAAGAGTGGAAATACCGGGATAAAACTACTAAATAATTTTATCCGATCTCCCCGTGAACAAATAGCATTGAGCCATGTTTCCAATGAAACCCGTCTGGCCAAAAGGATCATCGCCTGTCTGGATGTCCGATCCAACGACCAGGGAGATCTGGTGGTGACAAAGGGCGATCAATACGATGTCAGAGAAAACGGCGATGTCAGAAACCTTGGAAAGCCGGTTGAACTTGCCGGAAGGTATTACAGAGAAGGGGCTGACGAGATTACTTTTTTAAACATTACAGGGTTTAGGGATTCTCCTTTGGAAGACATTCCCATGTTATCGGTATTAAAACAGACGTCCGAACATGTCTTTGTCCCATTGACCATCGGTGGCGGTATTAGGGATTATACCGATCAAAAGGGAAGGACATATACCGCTTTAGAGGTTGCTTCAGCCTATTTTCGGTCAGGCGCAGACAAAATTTCCATTGGAAGTGATGCGGTTTTAATTGCTGAAGATTATGTAAAGACAGGCAAAATGACCGGCAAAAGTTCCATCGAGCAGATATCCGAAGTATATGGCGCCCAGGCCGTTGTCGTATCCATCGACCCCCGGAGAGTTTATCTTTCGTCACCGGATAACGCCGACCGTCATGTGATTGAAACAAATATCAAGGGGCCCAACGGAGAAGGGTATTGCTGGTATCAGTGTACCATTAAAGGCGGCAGAGAGGGCAGAGATCTGGATGCCGTAACCCTTGCACAGGTGTGTGAAAAGCTGGGCGCCGGAGAGGTACTGTTAAACTGTATCGATAAAGACGGAACGAATTCGGGTTATGATATTGAGCTTGTCAATGCGGTCAAAAACGCCGTAACCATCCCGGTCATTGCATCCAGCGGTGCTGGATGTGCGGAGCATTTTTATGATGTGTTTACAAAAACAAAAGCAGAATCCGCATTGGCGGCAGGAATCTTTCACAGAAAAGAAGTGCCAATAGCGGCTGTAAAAGATTATCTGAAAGATAAAGTGGAAATCCGGTTGACAAATAACTATTAATTGGGGGGGTGACTTTTTCTCTTAAATTATTGAATAATAGCCTCCGGCTCGGGGAGCTTACGCATCGGAGAGCGGAATGGATGATCTTTTTTTAAATCGGATGCTGTCTGAGTGGCTTAGGGATCGTTAGAAAAAACAGGCGCATACTGAAATTTTAGCTTTAAAAGAATTTTAAAATACTGTAGAAAACCTATTGATATTTCAAAGATAGCTTCCTGTTTTTTCTTTATGATCCCTTGCCGCGAGTTCATGCGGTTTAAAAAAAGATTATCCATGGAGCGGGTGTTTAGAAAAACTCCCCGATCCATCAATCAAATTGGAATTAATTACATACCCACAACCAACGTTCCCAAAATCGACAGTATTAAAATCATAACCATAAAAACAAAATCTAATATGCCGTCAATGATTCTATCGAACATGGTATCCTCCGTAATCATCAACCCGAATGTTTCATGGAACATTTATCCGAGTTCAAATACATAGGTTTTTAAATATCCATTTCAAGCTTGTTGAGGATATTCTCTAAAATATGTCTCAATTTATCCGACTTTGGGCGATTGACCAGCGGCTTAATTTTGAGAATCACTATAATTTTCATAAAAAAAATTCTGGGCTTCCTGTACAGAATCAAAGAATATCCAATCTCGTTTGATTGTAACTCCATTCTTTACAAGCGTTATTTCAACCGCGGTGTTTCCATGATATTCATAGTTTTCATAATAATCTGAATAATAGTTTTGCAGTGTCATTGTTATTCTCCTTTCAAAGGCCCATGTGTTTATCTTTATTATCTGTAGTTTATATTTATAAACATTAACGACAAAAAAAATTACCTGAATTCCCTGCAAGTCCAGATAACTTTTCCAATAATACGGATGCTGTTTATGTCACTGCCTTGAAGATAAATCGGAGAATATGCTTTGTTATCACTGCGTAGAACCAGTTTATTGGGATGTTTTTCCAGCCTTTTGACCATTATTGTATCATCAATACCAACAGCATATATGGCACCTGCTAAAATGTCCTTTTGAGATTCATCGACCAGAACAGTATCTCCATCCTTTATTTCAGGTTCCATACTGTTACCAAAGATGTCCATTAAGATCATCTTATTTACGTTGCCCTTGGTTGTCAGCCAGTCCTTTCGAAAGCCGTAATATCCTTTTATTTCAGATCCGACTTCAAAAGAACCGCCTCCCGCACTCAATCGGGCTTTAACCTTTGGAACATTTCTAAAAAGAGAATCGTTTGGATCAGATTGTTTCAGAAAAGTCGGACCATACCCGGTTTCAATCCATTCAGGGCTTAAACCAAAGGTTCGGTACAATTTCAATATCCATTTGTCGGGTATGGAATCTTTTTTCCGGGCTTGCGTGATCGCGGATCGGTTAATATTCAAAGCAGACGCCAATTCAGTTTGTGAAGCGATCCCAGTGGCTTCAAAAACCCGTTGTAAAAAAGATTCAAACTGAAAAGCAACCATATTCATCCCCTGTTTTTTTATGTGTTGAAACCGAGTTGTTTATATTATTAAACACATTTTTTATAAATTGCAACACTTTTTTTAAAAAAAAGTGGCGCAAAAGAAAAAAATGGCGATTTTAAAATTATTTCCGACGGCTTTTCTTGGCCAGTTCTTTCACTCGCAAAAGTCCGGGGCTGTTATTAAGATACATGAGTGGAGAGGAATATCCTACAGCCATAAAATATTTTTCAAGATCATCAAAAAGAACCGGTCGATCAGGCCACCGGTAATGTTTCTCGCGCTGCTTGAATTCCATCCATAATTTATTCGTCAAAGGTTTTTCCTTGAAGACCGATTCCTTAGCCGGATCACAAAGAAACATCTCACAGATAATCGGCTTGATTCGCCACATGCACCCATGACCACCCAAATAAATGCATTTAAATCCGTCATTGGGTTTATTTAGCACCCTCGCCAACGCTTTGATTTCCGTTTCATTCGATACCAGTACGTTCACCACCACATCTCCGAAAAACGTGATGATGCCTTCACGGGAACAGCAGGCACTTATTTTGCTTTGATAACACTTTTGGGTGCACAGGTTTTCAAAGTGCTCACCAAGAAATGCATCCACTGCATCGCGAAACAGCAGATAATCAGAAATTTGTGATAAAAGTCGTTGTCTTTCCTGTACGAAAATCGTCTTTAGGTGACGATATACCATATTCAACGTTTCTGCCTGCTCTTTTTGATATGAATTCATTATTATTTAAATCTCTAACCTATCAACTTTATTAAATATTATGTATTATCATATATTGATGAATATCACTTTAGCACAACACCCCTCGCAAAAATTTAAGCATCAACCTTTTTATCATTGTTTTATTGATTTGCCAACGGGCGAAGATGATATATCGTTCAACATTCACCGATGTTTGCCCGCGCTCTTTGTCTATTTTTACAAAATCTCCGTATATGATATTCATATTTTACATTCCAAGTTATTTTAAAGATATAGATGCATATTGGTTTATGAAAAGCCCATGGACCATCAACTGAAATAGATTCAATTTTTATTGACCCCCCCTGTATCAATGGGCTAAAAGTCGAAGGTATGAGAGAATTGGGCAATGATTTCCCGCATGCGGGCAAACTCGACAATCGCTCAATTTAAGTGATCATAACGATAAAACACCGGAAAAGAAACATGAACAAACACTTATCTCAACCATTATTTAGACACCCTGATCTGGTTGTAGCGCCCTGTAAATTCGGCCACGGCGTTTTCGCGACCGAACATATTCCGGCTGATACAACACTGGAAGAATGCTATCACTTGCGTATTAGAAAGGAAGACTGCTCGGGTATTATAGACGACTACGTTTATAGTATAGCGGAGGAGGAGGATTCACAAGAATCGTCCGAATGCTACTCGCTCCCGCTGGGATGTGGAAGTATTTTCAATCACTCTGATAAACACAATACGGAATACTGGCACGATTCGGATCGGGACCTGATCGTTTTCCATACGATAAAAGATGTCTCTGCCGGTGAGCAGCTGTTTATCAATTATGGTAACGAGTGGTGGGAGACACGTGAATGCACACCTGACAACGACAAATGAAATCATAATAAATCAATAATAGTTTCAGCAAAATGAAAGATCGAACCAAAAGTTGCTTAAATCCAATCTCCAATACCCATTGTAAAATGTACGTAACCTCTTTTAAATTTTATAAATCATAAAAATTCGTTGGGTTGACTGAATGCATTATTTCTGATATTTATATGGTAACTTTTTTAGATATTGGCAATGCTGCATAAATTTTCGAAAGGATTGCTCGCCGCCGGCGGGCTAAATTGGCTATCCCCGCAGCTTTGAGATACGAAATCTTTACTACAATTTGATCATAGTAGGCGAGATTTTCGCTTTTCTCCAACAAGCAGCGGGGAATTTAATTTTAAACCTTGAACAAAACCGACATGAGACTGATCCTCAACATCATACTTTTGATCTCAACCATACTTGCATCCTATGTCGAGTATGGTTATTTCACTCTCGTTCCACCTAAACTGGGCAAGGTTGCTCCTTTCACCGTTCGATCCCAGGGGTTTTTTACTTTTGACCAAAACAAGGCTCTTGGCGGAAGACGCGATATAGCGCTTTCCCAGTATATTCCTTTGTATACCTATCTTCCAGGTAATGTCCAAAAAACAAGAAAAAGAATGGAGGAGCTAATAAAAGAGATCTCATTCCTTCAAGAACAAAAACCTTTTACAGGGAATGAACTGGTAGAGTATCTTCATGAAGCCTTCGGATTGAAACTCGACCTGGATGAAGCAAACAAATTTCTTCATTACCAGAATATGACGAAACTTTTGAGCGGCATCCTGACCGTTGAAAAAAGCATCATGAAAAATATTATCGTGGAGGACTCGACGCCATACAGTGATAAAATCACTGTTGAGGTACTTTATCCTGAACCAAAGGGAATTGTGGCCCAACCAACGGATGAAATTCTTACCCTAAAACAGGCCCGTCTTGTGCTACAGGAAAAAGCCACCAAGCTGTTTTGGCAGGTAGATAAACGCGTCTTGGAACCTGTTATAGAAATATTACAATCCGCCCTTCTGCCAACCCTGAAATATGACGACGATGAGAACAACAGAAGGATTGAAGAGATCGTCAGGCGTTATCCCTCCAAAGTTATTCATTACCAACCAGGGGATGTCCTCGTCCCGTTTCGCAAAGTGATCAATGAAGAAGATTTATTGCTGATTGTATCTCATTTGAAGTTTGCTCATAAAAATCTTTACAGCATAATTCCCTTTGTATGTGTTGTAACACTGCTGATAATAGTGTTTAATGACATGTTTATTTTGAAAATATTGGGTTCTGGGCAGCGGAAAACAATTCACTTCCGTCCGCTCCTCTCTCTATTGATCACAAGTGTCTTTCTTTTCAAGTCTTGCCTCTTGTTCACTCCTTTTCCCTTGTATTTTGTCCCTTTCGCCATGCTCCCACTTATCATCATTCTTTTAAATCACGGAAGAGTTGCTGCCACATGGTCCACGGTAATAGGAGCGATACTGCTAACCCTGTTTTCAGCCCGATCCTTTCAGGTATTCCTTTTTTTCACTTTCGCCGGTTTGGCTGCTATCTTGTTCTCCTCCAAGATAAAAAAACGTGTCCATATTTTACTCCCGTCAATTGTCGTTGGAATTATCAATGTGGTTGTGCTGTTGGCGTTTTCTATAAAGTGGCAAAACATCGCTCCTTTGCTGGGGAACTCAAACGAAATTTGGATGTCTTTAAAGGCCATGGTTTTTGAAAAGCATTTATCCGATAGTCTGGGCTGGGCATTTACGGGCGGCGTTCTATCAGGACCCATTGCATTATGTCTATTACCGATACTGGAAGCGGGCCGTTATGCCACCTCGAACTTTAAACTCGCAAAGTACTCCGACCTCCAACATCCCCTTCTAAAAGACCTCTTCTCTAAAATCCCGGCAACTTATCAACACAGCATGACAATGGCATCCCTTGCCCAAGCGGCAGGAGAAGCTGTTGGAGCAAACACGCTCCTTTTGAGGACTGGAGCTTACTATCATGATTTGGGGAAAATGGCAAATCCTATGCTTTTTTCTGAAAATCAATCAGGTGGCGAAAATCCTCATGATAAATTGGACCCGTTAGAGAGTGCTCAAATCATCATCAATCATGTTAAAAATGGTGAAAAAATCGGAAGGGAGAATGGACTCCCCGAAATTATTTTAGACCTTATCAAGCAGCATCATGGAACGCTGTTTGTTGAATTTTTTTATAACAAAGCCGTAAAGGCAAATAGCAAATCCAAACCCCGTAAAACAGATTTCCGGTATCCAGGCCCAAAGCCCCAAAGCCTTGAAGCCGCAATATTGATGATAGTGGATTCGGTTGAAGCTACCTTCAGGTCCATGGAGGCGCCGACACAGGAACAAATTGAAAGAATGATTCTTCTCAATATTGTAAAACGAATTGCTGACGGTCAATTCGACGAATGCAATGTATCTACAAGCGATATTGCAAAAATTGTCGAGACACTGACCCATTCCATAGAGGCCACATTCCATTCCCGGGTGACATATCCATGGCAGGAAAAAAAGAAACTCTGAAAAATCAAGTTTCGCTTTTGACTTTTTCTTTGCAAACGCCGCAGATATTGCAAGATTCCATGGGGCAAGGGGGCGAGGTTTTACCCTGAAGGGCTCTTTTATACTCTGTTTTGAGAAAAGACTTGTCAATACCGTGATCGATAAAGTCCCAGGGAAGAAGTTCGTCTAATGAACGTTCCCTTAAAACATAAAAATCAGGATTTATGGGAGAAGATTTAAAGGTTTTGGGCCAGTTTCCCTGATTCATGTTCACCAGGGACAATAGTTGTGCAACCTTGCGATCTCCCCGTGACAGCAGTGCCTGAATGTAAGCCCATCGGGGAATATCCGCATGGACACGAACATTTGCCACCCTTTTCAGCCCATTTTTGACTTTCTTTATCTTTTCTTTAAGCACATGAACATCATCCATCTCGACCCATTGAAAAGGAGTGAACGGTTTGGGAACAAAGCTGTTCAGACTGATGGTGATTTCTCCCATGCGTTTTTTGGCCCGGCTCGATTTGAGGAATTGATGTTTGATTTTTTTGCACAGTGTGACAATGGCTTCAACATCGTCCATGGTTTCCGTGGGAAGACCGACCATGAAATAAAGCTTTATGTTGGGGATGCCGCCATTGACAATCTGTTCGGCAGCGTTCAGAATATCGGTTTCACTGATGCCCTTGTTAATGACGTTTCGCATCCGTTCTGATCCGGCATCCGGCGCAATGGTAGCGGTTTTGGTTTTACTTTTTTTGAGGGTCGACAGGAGTTTGGGCGTCAAAGCGTCCGCTCTAAGGGAGCTGAAAGATAGCCGGGCGTCCGTTTCAAATTCTTGCCCGCAAATTTTATCGAGATCCGGAAGATCCGATACGGCCGCACCCACAAGTCCTATTTTATTCGTCTTTGAAGCCCCTTGTTCCATGCATTCTTTTAATAGTGAAAAGGGCCTGAATCTTGGCGGTCTGTAAACAAATCCTGTACCGCAGAATCTGCAACCATGCGGACAACCCCTGCTGACTTCCATGAGAAACGTGTTATCAAAAATGGTATCGGGTGTGATGATCGGACTACAGGTGGAAATCCGGGAAAGATCTTCCACATACTGGCGTTCAACTTTGTCCGGCACGTCGGATATCGGTTCAAATGCATCAAGGGTTCCGTCTGAATGGTATGCAGCCTTATAAAATGATGGGACATAAACGCCAGGGATTTCACGGGCAAGGGTATGTAAACATGATCTTCTGTCTCGGGCCAATAGATCATGTGAAACCGTATCAAAAAATCGGGGCAAAATGGCCTCAGCTTCACCAATAAGAAAACAGTCGATAAAGGACGCCAATGGTTCCGGGTTTAGAAAAAAAGCAACCCCCCCTGCGATAACGAGAGGGTGGGGGATTCCTCTGTCTTTGGATCGCAGGGGGAGTTTTGCTTTCTCAAGAATTGTAAGGAGGTTGGGGTAGTCATTCTCATATGAAACTGAAAAAGCGATAAGGTCAAAAGCGGAAATAGGATTTCCGGACTCTGTGGTGGTAATGCGTTCTGTTTTACCCGAATGATTATCCGGAAAAAATGACCTTTCACATACGACATGTTCAAACGTATTGATGAGTTCATATACTGATTGAAAACCGAGATTGGACATTCCAACGTGATACGTGTTCGGATACACCAGCGCAACCTTGATGCGTCCGTTCCATTTTTTACGGATAACGCCGGTTTCGATATCCTTAATTTTCTTATCAAATTTATGGGTGTTCCACGTCATGGATAGTTAACGTCAATCTCTAGTCTGCCTTTCTCCGTAAAAATGTCGGGACATCTAAATTCGCAAGATCGGCATTGTCGACGACAATACCCCTGTATCCCCTGTAGGTGCTGCCACTCGATTCACCTACCGCGTGCTTCCGACGAATAAATGTCGGTTCATCATAATCAACTGCATCATTTATGTCGTCCATCGTAATATCTCTGACCTTGCCCCTGAGCTCATTTTTTATGCTGGTGTCAGGACCCGAATCGATTCCAGTGGCAATGACAGTGACACGCATTTCATCGCCAATACTGTCATCTACTGCAGTTCCCCATATAATGTCGGCATCCTCCCCGACTTCATTGTATATCCGATCAGAAGCTTCGGTCATCTCCTCCATTGTCAAGTCGGTATTGCTGGTGATGTTCATTAAAACACCCTTTGCACCGGAAATGGAGATATCTTCCAACAATGGATGGGATATGGCCCGCTGGGCAGCCTCTATGGCACGATTTTCTCCACTTGCGATGCCGATGCCCATGATGGCCATGCCTGCTTTGGACATAATCGTTTTAACATCGGCAAAATCAAGGTTGATCAGTCCCGGCATCATGATAAGATCCGTGATTCCTTTGACGGAATGAAGCAGCACCTCGTCGGCTTTTTTAAACATATCGATCATTCTGGCATTTTTGGATGCAAGACCCCTTAGCCTGTCGTTGGGGATGGTGATCACCGTATCCGCTGTTTTTTTGAGAAAATCAATTCCGTCTTCAGCCTGCTTGGCCCTTTTTCGACCTTCGAATGAAAACGGTTTTGTGACCACCGCCACCGTCAAAACATCAATTTCTTTGCAGAGTTCAGCAATGACCGGAGCAGCACCTGTTCCGGTGCCGCCTCCGAACCCTGCCGTAATGAACACCATATGGCTGCCTTCGAGTGTGTTTTTGATGGTTTCGGCATTCTCCAGCGCCGCTTCCCGTCCGATTTGAGGGTTGGCACCGGCTCCGAGTCCCTGTGTGAGTTGTTCCCCGATCTGAAGCTTAACTGTTGCTTTGGAAACCTCAAGGGCCTGGGCATCTGTATTGGCAGCGATAAACTTCACGCCCTGAAGCTTGGATTCGATCATGTTGTTGATGGCATTTCCACCGGCGCCGCCAACACCAATAACCATGATCTTTGCAAAATTGTCGTTTTCTACCAAAGTAAACGTCATTTCCCCCACCTCCTGTAAAATAGTTTGCTTTTATTTATTAATTTCCAGCGGTCCCCATATCCGCTTTGTTCCATACCTTTTCGATTCCGTATCAACTCATTTCATATAACCTCCTTAAACCATCTTTTCATCCGGGTCATGACTCGGTTGAAAATATTTGAGTCACGAATCCTGAATTTCTTTTTGGGTTGATTTCTGGCACCGTATAATACGAGTCCCACACCCGTGGCATACATTGGATTATTGACGACATCCGTGAGGCCGCTAATCCCCATAGGCGTACCCAATCGGGTTGGCAGATCGAAAACCGATTCCGCAATATCCGTAACGCCCTCTAAAAGAGATGTCCCACCGGTTAAAACAACACCGGAAGTAATGATTTTTTCCATTCCAGCCCTGTAAATTTCTCTTTTTATCAGCGAAAAGATCTCTTCCATACGTGGTTCCAGTATTTCACCGAGAATCTGCCGCTGAAGTTTTCTGGGCTTACGTCCGCCCATTCCGGGAACGTCGATGGTGTCATCGGCACTGACGTTTCTAGGAATACAGGTACCGTATTTTTTCTTGATCTTTTCGGCCTCGGCCATGGATGCACGTAAACCGATACTGATATCGTTTGTCAGGTTGTTACCGCCAAGTGCCAGAACAAATGTGTGTTTGATGTTCTTCCCTGAAAAAATGGCGAGATCGCTCGTACCGCCTCCGAGGTCCATAAGAGCCGTACCCAGATCTTTTTCTTCACTGGTCAACACCGCTTCTCCCGAAGCAAGCGGTTCCAGAACGATATCACAGACATCAAGGCCTGACCGATTGGCACTTTTCACAATGTTGTGTGCAGATGTTACCGCACCGGTCACAATATGAATCTTGGCTTCCAACCGAACACCGGACATACCCACAGGGTTCTGGATGCCACCCTGTTCGTCGATTATGAATTCCTGGGGAATCACATGAATAACCTCACGGTCCATGGGAATTGCAACGGCACGTGCAGCATCGATGACCCGGTCTACATCCTGCTGGTTCACTTCAGGTCCTTTAATTGCTACGATTCCACGACTGTTAAAACCGGTGATATGACCACCTGCGATGCCGGCATACACGGATGAAATTTCACATCCTGCCATAAGTTCCGCCTCTTCAATCGCCTTCTGAATCGATTCCACGGTGGACTCAATATTTACGACAACGCCCTTTCGGAGTCCGATGGAGGGATGTGTTCCAATACCGACAATATTGATTTTATCCCCTGTGACTTCACCGACCACAGCACATATTTTCGTCGTTCCGATATCCAGCCCGACAATAATATTTTCCTGTCCCTGCATTTCAAACCTCCTTACGACCCTTGGCAACGGATTCTATTTTCGCAGGATTTACAACGATGCGATTCAAATTGTTAAGATCAATTGATTCGAGGCGTGAAAACCCGCCATTCTTTTTCAGATAAAACAGAACATCTTTTAGCATGGCATACTTGTCCGGATAATTATTATATCCGATCTTTATTTCTCTGATGTGATCAAAGGCATAAATGGTAAGGCCCATTTCGCGATCCACGTGGATTTTCTTTATCATGCTGTAAGGGAGAACACTTTCAGTTTTTTGTCCAAGCCCTAATATTTTCATTACCGCATCAAAAGGAATGCTTCTTAACTCGCCCTTCACATTAATGTCTGAAAATTCAAGCCCGCTGATCATGGGCAACTTACAATGGTCTGCCTTATCCATTTCTTTGAATATTTCACCATGGGTATTGATAATAAATTTTCGGCCAAGGTCAAGAACGGCAAAGGGCTTTTGTTCCTTTATTCTGATATTGATTCCCGAAGGCAGTTCTCTTCTGACTTCTGCATCTTCAATCCATGAATGTGCCAGCAGTCGTCTCCGAACCTTAGAGAGATTCACTGAAAAAATATTGACGCCGTTGGTGATATTCGCCTGTTTCAAAACCTGGTCTTGTGTGAGTCGATGGGTGCCGACAACCATCAATTCCTTTGCCTTGAAATATTCGCACTGGGTGAAGACATCGTAACTAAACACAAAAAGCAGACTGACAAACACCAACGTTGTTCCAAGGACGGTTAGTTTTAATCCAAAGGCAAAGCGCTTTAACATTTCATTTCGCTTTCCGGCGCCGCTGTTTTTGTAATAGTTTTTACGTATACGTTTACGCCCCAACAATCTTAACCTCTCTTTCCAGATGAACATCGAACTTTTCCAATACAGCTTTCTCAGCTAAATCCATCAGCATTAGAAAGTCGGCGGCTGATGCATTGTACCGGTTGATAAAAAAATTGGCATGTTTTGATGATATTTCCGCTCCGCCAACGGATTTTCCCTTCAGACCGGCCATCTCAATAAGCTGGCCTGCGGTTTCTCCGGATACCGGATTTTTAAAGAAACATCCGGCACTCGGCCAACCAATGGGCTGTCTTTGCTTGCGTGTTCTTATAATTTCTCGAGCCGTTTTTTTGAGTGCTACCGGATCCGAAGGACAAAGACGGAATCTTCCGTCCAAAATAACGGTTTGATCGAGATAACCATCCGTCAACTCCGGGATCCATGAAAGCTTCCGATAATCAAAATCGAGCGCCTCTTTTTTTATTCTGCGTGTATGTCCTTCGGGTAAAAGAACATCGATGGATTTAAGCACATTTTCCATAGAACCATGAGATGTTCCGGCATTCATGATAATGCCTCCGCCAACCGTGCCTGGAATACCCAGGGCAAAATTCATGCCTTCAAGACCCTGTTTCAGGGCATAAGCACACAGGGTTTTCAGATTCGCACCTGCCATTGCCGTAACAATCACTTCGTCGGTGTTTATATCGGTCTGATCAATTGTTTTTAGACACTTTGTCAACGCAATGGCAATGCCATGGATGCCGGTGTCCTTGACCAGAAGATTGGTGCCTTTACCGATGATCAGATAAGCAAGTCCTCTATCCCACGACCATTTGACCAACATTTTTAAATCTTCAACATTTTCAGGCGTTACAAAAGCCTCGGCCGGTCCGCCGACGCGTAACGATGTGTGTCTGGACATCGGTTCATCAAATTTGATATTATGTTTAAAACGGCGTTCAAGCCATTTGATGGAATCCGAATCAAGCGACATAACCGTTATTTCCTTTTACAACTCTTTCAGCAGCATTTCTCCAACCTTCCAGACATCTCCCGCACCCAGGGTCAGGAGAATATCATTGGATGCTAAAATTGTTTTCAGATGTAAAACCGCTGCTTCAAGGCTTTCCATATAAATGACATCCTTATGCCCATGACGCTGAATCTCTTCAAACAAGGCAACCCCTTTGACACCTTCTATCTTTTCTTCTCCGGCAGCATAAATGGGAAGAACAACAAGAAGGTCCGATTCGTAGAACGCACGGGTAAAGTCTTCGAACAGCGCCTGGGTTCGGGTATAGCGATGTGGCTGAAACACCACCGCAATCCGCCTGTCCGGCCAGCTTTCCCTTGCGGCAGAAAGCGTGGCCTTAATCTCCGTAGGATGATGACCGTAATCATCAACAACCGTAATCCCCTTCTTTTCGCCTTTAATTTCCAGTCTTCGTTGAACGCCTTCTACTGTTTGGAGCGCAGATTTTATCACATCAAAGGGTATATCGAGTTCGACACCCACGGCAATGCTTGCCAGAGCATTGTATACATTATGGATGCCCGGGAGATTTAAGGTAATCTCTCCCAAAGATGTTCCAAGATGATCCACCGTAAATCTGCTTTTTAACCCTTCAAATGCCACGTCTTTTGCTTTAAAATCGGCCTGTGTACTCATTCCATAGGTTGTAAACCGTTTATGAATCTTCGGAATCAGTGACTGGATGGGCTCATTGTCCAAACAAAGAACCGCCAGGCCATAGAACGGTATTTTTTCAATAAAGCTCAAAAAGACGTCCTTAATGTGGTCGAGATCCCGATAAAAATCGAGATGCTCTCGATCAATATTGGTGACCACAGCGATGGTCGGGGAGATTTTTAGAAAGGAACCGTCACTTTCATCTGCTTCGGCCACGATGAAATCTCCTTCTCCAAGCAGCGCATTGGAATCGATGCTTTTGAGTTTTCCACCAATAACAATCGTCGGATCAAGCCCCCCTTTACCCAGCACCGAGGCAACAATCGACGTGGTGGATGTTTTCCCGTGTGCACCGGCAATGGCCACACTGTATTTTAATCGCATCAGTTCCGCCAACATCTCTGCTCTGGGTATAACCGGGATCGACCCTCTGCCTGCTGCAACAACTTCAGGATTTTCAGGACCCACGGCCGATGATATGACAACAACATCAGCCCCGAGAATTTGTGTTTCGGAATGGCCTTTAAATATGATGCCGCCAAGGCTTTCCAGGCGCCGGGTAATGTCTGAAGAACTAAGGTCTGACCCGGATACTTTATAGCCGAGGTTGAGCAAAAGCTCGGCAATTCCGCTCATTCCGATACCGCCGATTCCTACAAAGTGGATATGGTATTTTTTGAGAAACATTCGTTTATTTCAATTTGTTTTATTGGTTTAACTAACCGAATCCGGATAATCCTGAACCAAGAAATATTTGCCACCAAGGCACAAAGACACAAAGGATTTTATTTTATGATTCTTTCTTAGTGTCTTGATGCCTTTGTGACGAAAAGAAAAAAGTTTTGCCACAAAATTCATAATTAAGAAATCAACTCATAACAATCATCGACAATCATTGTTGCGGCATCGACACGTCCAAGCTTTTTAGACCGCAGGGCCATTAATTGCAGGGCTTCCGGCTGTTGAGCATAATAATTGATTCGATCCGCAAAGATTTTGCCGTTGAGATTTTTTTCAAGAATTATCTCAGCAGCACCGGCCATTTCCAGAGACCGGGCGTTTAGTACCTGATGGTTATCTGCCGCAAAAGGAAACGGAATAAAGATAGTTCCTTTGCCGACAGCTTTGATCTCCGCCACAGTGGTCGCCCCTGCACGGCATATAATGAGATCCGCACGTTGATACTGACAGGCCATATCTTTGAAAAAAGCCCGTGTATCGTTTTCAATGCCGTGTTGTTTATATTTTCGCTCTACCTGTTCCTCATCCATTGCGCCGGTTTGGTGAACAAAGAATATATCTTCTTTATTTTCGAGATATTCTAGGGTATCCAAAAGCGCCATATTTATACTATGGGCGCCCTGGCTTCCCCCCAGTATCAGGATCGTAAATTTTTTCTTTTTTTTCGACGCCTTGATGTCTGTATTTTTTAACGTTTCTGCACATTGAACGATTTCTTTTCTCACCGGATTTCCGGTAAACCGGATTTTTTTGGGAGTTTCTCCCATTATCGTTTCTGAAAACGAAACATATATCCGGTCTGCAAAACGTGAAAGAATTCGATTGGTGATCCCCGGCAGAATATTCTGCTCATGCAAAGCAATTTTAATTCCCAAAAAGCGGGCGCCTATGACCAAAGGCCCTGCGGAGTATCCGCCGACACCAATCACGATATCCGGTTTAAAGCCTTTAAGGATCAACATCGATTCAATGATCCCTTTGGGTATTTTTGCGATCGAGACAAGCTGATTCCAAACCCCTCGCCCCTTAAACCCCTCGGCGGTAATGCGTTTATGGGCAAAACCGGTTTCCGACAAAATCGAAATTTCAAACGGCCTCCCTGTGCCTACGAACAAGACACTGTTTTCGGCATTTTTTGCCAAAAACTCCTGAGCAATGGCAATTCCCGGAAAAAGATGGCCGCCGGTCCCTCCTCCTGCAATGACGACCCGAAGGGCTTGTGCAGACGTTCTCATCGAGCGAAATTTTTTTCCCTCCATCCTTCTTTTATCATCTTGATCCATAATTGCCGTTTGCTATCTGTCACGGATCACTCGTCTCGGACCACTTGTTTGCGAACCTTCCTCATAGCACCGATGTTCATCAGTACCCCGATAGACACCATGTTCATCAAAAGGGAGGTGCCGCCATAACTCAAAAACGGCAGCGTAAGCCCTTTAGTCGGAAGAAGTCCTAAAGCGACCCCCATGTTGACACAAATCTGCAAACCTATTGCCGTTGTGAGACCAACGGCCACAAATGATCCGAATGTATCTTTGCTGTTCCTGGCAATGGATATCCCCCTCCACAAAATCAAGGTATAAAGTCCCAAAATAATCAATACCCCGATAAGACCGAGTTCCTCTCCAATGACCGAAAATATAAAATCGGTGTGAGGTTCAGGGAGATAAAACAGTTTTTGATAGCCCTTGCCGATGCCGGTGCCCCATATTCCCCCTGTACCGAAGGCCAATAGAGAATGGATGACCTGGTAGCCTTTATCCGCAGAATATTGCCACGGATTCATAAAAGACATGATGCGTTCTATTCGATAATCGGCACTGATCATTAAAGAGTAGATGATGGGGATGACCAAGACCAGAGATCCCAGTAGATATGAGATACGAACCCCACCGACAAAAAGCATGATCCATGTAATGGCACCAAAAATAACCACAGATCCAAAGTCGGGCTGTAACATGATCAGAACCGTAAACATGATCAGGACCAAAACATGGGGCAAAAAACCAACCTTAAACTCCTTAATTCGACTCATTTTTTTGTTCATTGAATACGCCAGATAGATCACCAGCACAAAACGGGCAAATTCAGAGGGCTGAAACGTAAAGCCGGCAATTCGAAACCACCGTTTTGCCCCACCTGCCGAATATCCGAATCCGGAAATAAGAATCACAAAAAGAAGTATAACGGCCAAAATAAGCAATGGATATGTCAAAGAACGAAAAATATGATATGGAACATGACAACTTATGACCAGTACAACAATACCCAACAACGCAAAAATGGATTGTTTTTTTAAAAAATAATAACTCGTTCCAAACTTTTTCAGGGCCAGTGCCGAACTCGCACTGTAGACCATGACAATACCGATTCCCACGAGGAATAACACCGGAAATAACAGTGCGATATCGTATTGCATGGGCTGTTTGAGAACGCTTGTTTTTTTTTGTTTGTCATCGGTCATGCGTTATATTCCCATCTGAACTTTCAAGATTTTCAACCGCCTTACAAAATACTTCACCCCGATGTGCATAACTTTGGTACATGTCGAAACTGGAACAGCCGGGAGACAAAAGCACCACATCCCCGGGCGACGACGCCAGATACGCTAAACTCACTGCATTCTCCATTGTGGATGCACTCTGAGCGCCATCCCGACACACATCTTCAAGCGCCGATTGGATAGTGTTTCCTGCTTCGCCCATAACGATCAGTTTTTTCGCATGTTGCCGTACCCGCTCGCGCAGTTGTCCAAAGTCTCCGCCTTTATCACGCCCGCCCATAATAAGAACCACCGGTTGATCGAAGACTTCAAGCGCTCTGGCCACTGCATCGATGTTTGTTCCCTTTGAATCATCGTAAAAGTGAACACCGTTGATGGTTTTAACAAATTCCAGACGATGAGAAAGCCCTTTGAAATCGTTTAATGCGGATTGAATGCCTTCCAAAGTCCCGCCGGCGGCCAGAGCTGCCAGGGCCGCTGCCGCGATATTTTCCATATTGTGTCGTCCTAAAAGATTTACCCGCGAAAGATCGAGAAAACCTTTGGGATCTTCTTTTGTAAAAATATTGATCATCGGTGCATGTTGTCCGTTTCTGCTACTGATAAGGGCATATTCTCGATTTTTAGTATGAAAATCATCCTGATGATAAAAGGGCAGTACGCGGGTTCGAAGCGTTTTGCGAATTAAAGAAATGGAGGGGTCAGACCCATTTATCACTGCGGTATCGCCTTCGGCCTGGTTTTTAAAGATGCGGCCTTTGGACATTACATAAGAAACGAAATCCGGATATCGATCAAGATGATCCGCACTGATGTTCAAGAGGACACTGATCCGGGGTCTGAACGTATCGATGGTGTCGAGCTGAAAACTGCTGACTTCAGCCACAACAATGTCGGCAATATCCTCTCCTCCGGCATAATCGATCAACGGGTTGCCGATATTCCCGCCCACAAAAACCTTAAACCCGGAATTTTTCATCATATGGCCCAAAAGTCGTGTTGTTGTCGTTTTACCGTTGGTACCAGATATAGCGATAATAGGTTCCCGGATATAACGTGAAGCAAGTTCTATTTCCCCTAATATTGGAATGCCCTTTTCCTTGGCCCGTTTAATGGGGAAAATGGTATGGGGAACCCCGGGACTCACAATGATAAGATCGGCATTCTCAAACGTCTTGATGTTATGACTTCCCAGTTCTGTTCTGATATTTATTTTCTGAACCTCCGGCAAATAACCGGCCAGGGCGTCGTCTTTGGCAATATCGGTTATCGTTACGATCCCTCCCTTGTTTTTGGCGAATCGCGCTGCGGCCATACCGGATATGCCAAGACCGACGATAAGAATGTTTTTTTGATAAAGTTCCATAAATTCAACCAGATCATAGGTGATGGGTGATAGGTTTGCATTTTTATTATTTTTACTGTTATTCCTTAACCCATTACCTATTACCCATGACCTATTACCTCACTTCCTTTATCTTAATTTCAACGTACTCATGGAAATCAACGCCAGAGCGATAGCGATGATCCAGAATCGGACAATGACTTTAGGCTCCGACCATCCTTTAAGCTCAAAATGGTGATGAAGGGGCGCCATTCGGAAAATTCTGCGACCATTTGTCATTTTGAAGAAACCGACCTGAAAAATAACGGACAGCGTTTCAATGACAAATAGACCTCCCACCAGTGCCAGAAGTATCTCCTGCTTGGTGATCAACGCCACAGTACCAATGGCTGCACCCAGCGACAGGGAACCCACATCCCCCATAAAAATTTGTGCCGGATACGAATTGAACCACAAAAATCCCAAACCCGAACCGGCCATGGCGCCACAGAAAACTGCAATCTCCCCACTCCCCGCAACATAATTGATCTGTAAATAATTGGCGATCTTAACGTGTCCGGCCACATATGCAAAAACCATGTACGCGGCTGAAGCAATAATAAACGGTCCGATGGCAAGACCATCCAGTCCGTCAGTGATATTGACGGCATTGGACGTACCGATAATGACCAATGCAGCGAACAGGATATACCCATACCCGAGATCGGGTGAAATGTTCTTAAAAAACGGAATGGTGATGCGAGTGGAAAAGTCCGGACTCACATAGACCAGAATCCCCGTAACCAACGCCAAAATCGCCTGAAGCAGAAATTTTTTCCGAACAGTCAGTCCCTTGCTCTGCTTCTTGATCTGCATGAGATAGTCGTCAATAAAACCGATACCTCCGTAGCCAACCATTACCAAAAGCACGATCCACACAAAATAATTGGTCAAATTAGCCCACAACAATGTGGAAACAACGACCGAAAAAATGATCAACGTTCCACCCATGGTCGGTGTTCCGGCCTTTTTAAGGTGTGTCTGTGGACCGTCATCTCTAACATATTGACCGATCTGCATATAACTCAATTTTCGTATCACCCAGGGACCCAGTAAAAAACAGATTAAAAAAGCCGTCAAACTGGCATAGATGGTCCTGAACGTAATGTATCTAAATACATTAAAAACTGAAATCGTCGTATGAAGCGGATATAATAAATGATACAGCATGCTTTAATCTTACTCTTCTTCTGGCAGCTTTAATCTATCTAAAATTGGTTCAACAGAGCCTGGACAACTTTTTCCATGGCCATCCCTCTGGACCCCTTTACCAGAACCCAGTCGCCGGCATTGAGCCGGTCTGAAACAGCATCTATGATCTCTTCGTGAGTGCCTTTAAAAATGTCATTCGGACTCATATGCTCTTCCAATGCACCTTTCGCAACATCTTCAGCGTATTTGCCAGTCACATAAAGACCAGCAATTTCCGACCTGGCGGCAACGGCGCCTATCTTTTGATGCATGGGCGCCGAGTGTTCTCCCAGTTCAAGCATATCTCCGGCAATCAGAAACCCTTTGTTCCTTCCCTTCAATGAGGTAAGCGTAATGATGGCGGCCTGCATTGAACCTGGATTGGCATTGTACGTGTCGTCGATAATATGGATTCCTTTACCGGTGTTATGGATGTTCATCCTTCCTTGAACCGGTTTGAAGGCTTCAAGTCCATTCTTGATTTCAACGGCGGTTAAACCCAAAAGATGGCCTGCGGCCGCAGCCGACAGAGCATTTGAAATCATAAACATTGCCGGTGTTTGAAGATGAACCAAAATCGTTTCATCAGGCAACACGAGGGAAAAAGAGAGCCCTTCTCCTTTCTTTTCAACCGATTCAGCTCTGATTACTGCATCTTTGGACATGCCGAAAAACAATACATTTATGGGTGTAATATCTGCCATTTTCAGCAGCCCCGGATCATCTGCATTGAGAATCGCCGTACCGTCGGGCTTGATTTTTCCCAGCAGTTCACCTTTGGCCTTTGTGACGGCTTCCATTGAACCCAATCCTTCAAGATGCGCCGGACCGATATTCGTAATAAGGCCAATATCCGGGAGACAGATTTCAGCCAGCCGTTGGATCTCCCCGGGTCTGTTCATTCCCAGTTCCACAACAGCCCATTGATGGTCTCTGTTCAGATTCAGCAGCGTTAGGGGAAGTCCGATGTCATTGTTTAAATTCCCCTGGGTCGACAATGTGCAAAACCGACGGGAAACCACGTCTGAAACCATTTTGCGGGTGCTGGTTTTCCCGTTTGACCCTGTGATGGCAATCACTGAAACGGGTGTGCGTCTTCTATTAAATGCTGCCATATCACCTAGCGCTTTAGTTGTATCATCTACAGTAATACAAACGACACCGATAGCTGACCATTCTGATTTGGAAAGCATGTGGGCTTTATTTTGGTCGATCAAACATCCTTTGACGCCCTGTTCAATAACACTGCCGACAAAACCATGGCCGTCATGAACCTCCCCTTTAATGGCGATGAAAAGATCATCGACAGATATCTTTCGAGAATCAATGGAAACGCCGGTAAACGTGTGTGCCGGATCCCCGCAAAACAACTGTCCTCCGGTGGCGTCTATAATTTCAGCAACACGCCATGGGATTAGATCGGAATTTACAGGTTTTGGATTTTCGGACAGGACCTTCGGGTCGGATCTTGTTTTGGATGCGAAACGATTTAAGCTTAACGTTGAAAGGGCTTCTTTGGCTTTTTTTCTGTCATCAAAGGTAATGGTTTTGTTGCCGATGATTTGGTAGGGTTCGTTCCCCTTTCCCGCTATCAGAATCGCATCGTTGGGTCTGGACACTTTTATGGCAAGAGTGATGGCGCTTTTTCGATCCGGCTCAACCACATATCCTCTCATGGGAACATTCTCATTGAGATCCGACGGTGTAAACGCATGAGGCATCGATCTTTTTATACCCTCGAGAATCTGGTCGATAATTTTAATGGGGGATTCGTTTCTTGGATTATCCGATGTGATCACCACAAGATCAGAGAACCTTCCGGCGATGTCACCCATTTGAGGTCGTTTTGCCTTGTCCCGGTTGCCGCCGCAACCAAATACGCAGATAAGCCGGCCCGGAGAGCATTCTCGTAACGAAGCGAGCACATTCTCGAGCGCATCCGGTGTATGGGCATAATCCACATATACAAATCGGTGGTGATCATTGGGGATTGATTCGAGACGCCCGGGCACGGCTTTAACCGATTCAATGCCGCGTTTGACGGCGTCCACTGAAAGACCGAGGGCAATACCCACGCCTGTGGCACAGAGAATGTTCTCCAGATTATGCAGTCCCACAAGATGTGATTTGAACTTGAAAGCGCCGTTAGGGGTGGAAATTTTACCGATAATGCCGTCCAAATCGTAACTGAAATTTTCGGGCCGTATGCGATTGTTGGCTGAAAAGCCTAAAGAGAGCACAGACCCTTGGCCAAGACGTGATTCGAGGTTATGACTAAGTTCTCTGCCTCTTTCGTCATTTTGGTTGATGATGGCCTGCACCCGATCATTGTCTGTTTTAATGTCGAGAATTTCTGTGAAAAGCCTTTTTTTACAGGACCAGTAGGAATCCATGTCCTTATGATAATCCAGATGATCCTGGGTCAAATTGGTAAATATTACGAGATCGAATTTACAGTGATGAACTCTGTATAGATCGAGGGCATGTGAAGAAACTTCCATGACCACATGGGTCACTCCGTGATCCAGCATTTCTGCCAGGATTTTCTGGAGATCAAAAGATTCGGGGGTTGTCATGGGATTTTCAAACGTCTTGCCGGCATATCTGTAGTTTAAAGTTCCGATAACGCCCACATGAATACCTGTTTTATGAAGAATATGTTCGATCAAAAATGCAGTGGTTGTCTTTCCGTTAGTACCTGTGATACCGATCAAAAAAAGTTTTTCCGATGGATTTATAAAAAATCGGGCGGATATGGCGGCTAAGGCTTTTCTGGTATTTTCGACTTCGATAATGATGGATTCACTTTTCACGGGTTTCTGGGTAACAATGGCTGATGCGCCCCTTGTCAGCGCTTCATCGATAAAGTCATGGCCGTCGGCAGCAAGCCCCTTTATGGCAACAAAGAGTCCGCCCGGCTGAACATCCTGAGCCTTGTAATGGACGGAGCTTATCTCGGGATCCGGTGAAAGCAAAAATCCGGCATCCGGATCAGAGTGCTCAGTATTTCGGATATCCGAAACATGCCCGCTCTGTTCTGCCTTTAAACCGTAAAATCTTACTGGATCGACAGTTTTTAATAATTCTGAAAGCCGCATCCTTTTTTATATCTCCCCATAGAGACCATTAATTTTTCGGCTTTTATTTTCGGCGCTATATGCATATAGTCCAGTGTTTTCTGGGCGATGGCTTTAAATGCAGGCGCTGCAACAATACTTCCGTAATGCTGTTTATTGGGTTCATCAACAACCACCAAAACAGCAATTTTCGGGTTTTCCATAGGTGCAAATCCAACAAAGGACGCCACATATTTCTCATAAGAATATCTACCGTTTTCGTCGATTTTTTGAGCGGTGCCCGTTTTGCCGCAAACGGAATATCCTTCGAGGGCGGCATTGACACCGGTCCCTCCTTCGGTAATGACCGTCTGCATAATTCTGCCCAATGTCCCGGCGGTTTTTTCTGAAATTACCCTTCTGATTCTCTTTGGACCAAAGCTCTTGATCAGCTGGCCATTAATATCGGTAATTGCCTGAACCACATAAGGCTTCATAAGGACTCCTTTGTTTGCAACAGCGGATGTTGCCACGATAAGCTGTAAGGCAGAGACCGAAATCCCCTGTCCAAAAGAGATGGTTCCGGCGTCCACTTTTGTCCAACGTCTAAAAGGGGGCAGGTTGCCGGAGGTTTCACCGGGGCAGTCGATTCCGGTCTTCGTTCCGAAACCGAAATTTTGAAGGATCTTTGACAGATATTCATGCCCCATAATTGCACTGAATTTGATGGCGCCGATATTGCTCGAATATTTGATAATCTGCTGCAGAGACAGCCATCCATGCTCATGGGTGTCGTGAATAACGTGTCTCCCCATCTTGTAGGCACCGTTCTCGCAAAAAAAGATGCTGCTTGGAGAGCTGCTGCCGGATTCTATGGCTGCCGCCGCGCTGAAAATCTTCATAGTTGAACCCGGTTCAAACGGATCGGTGATAATCCTGTTTCTCCAGTTCTTTCTATTGGACCTTTTTAATGCATTGGGATTGAATAAAGGAACATGCGCCATCGCCAATATAGCACCGGTCTTGGGAACCATGACAATGGCCATTCCGGATGTTGCCGAATATTTTTTCACGGTCTCGTCAAGCGTTTTTTCTGTGATGTACTGGATCGTACTGTCAATGGTAAGAACGAGATTTTTGCCGCTGGAGGACAGGCCGGTCATATTTTCAGCTTCAAATCTACGGCCGTGGGCATCTCTTAACACCGTGTATTGAACCACTTCTCCACTGAGATCGTCGTCATAATTAAATTCGATACCTTCCAAACCATGATCATCAATATCAGTAAATCCAATGAGCTGGGCAGCAAGTGTTTTGTTTGGATAAAAACGCTTATGTTCAGGGATGAAATCAAGACCGTCCATGTTAAGCTTTTTGACGGCTTCAGCCTCTTTGGGTGTGACCTTTCTTTTGATCCATACAAACTTTTTTTTAGAATTTAGTTTTTTAGCAAGCACTCTGCGGTCTATTTTAAGGGCTTTTGAAAGGGATCTTGCTGCGTCTTGGGGATGTTTTATCTGTTGCGGGTGCCCAGCAATAGACATCACATCAATGCTCACCGCCATTTCCCTGAGGTTTCTGTCAAAAATGGTTCCACGTTTCCCCGAAGATTTAAAAGACACTTCGTATTGATCTGCGGCTTTCTGGGACAGCCATGAGCCACGAAAAACCTGAAGGTACATGGCCTTGACGCCGATAATAATAAAAAAGAAGGTAAAGAAGGCCCCAATGATAATTACACGTAATTTTATATGTTTCATATCAAATCCGAATCATGGAATAATAATCGTCTGGCTTTTTGTAGGCGTTTTCAATCCGAGTTGATCTTTCGCGATTTTTGCGATCCGTTCCGGAGATTTCAGGCTTGCCAGCTCGATCTTTAAGTTATTCTGCAAGGCAATAAGCTCATGCTGTTTCTTGGTTTCTTTTGAAATCTCATATCCCACATCGATATAGTTGACACGGCACCACGTATACAGGAATAGTTCGGCGATAAATACGACCATGAAAATAATCCATATTCCCGTTTTATTTACATCGTCGTTTGTTTTGCGTGTTTTACGGGCCATTATATCTTTTCCGCTGCTCTTAGCTTTGTGCTTCTCGCCATGGGATTTCTTTCAATCTCTTCTTTTGAAGGACGCACGACTTTTTTCGTCAGCAAACGAAGGACCGGTTTTTGGTTACAGACACATTCCGGAAAATCTGAGGGACAGACACATCCTTTTTCAAGTGCTTTAAATCGATGTTTTACAATCCGGTCTTCAAGAGAATGAAAAGATAGAACACACAGGCGAGCTTTGGGGTTTAGAAGCTCTGCAACGTTTTCCATGAATACATTGAGCATTTCCAGCTCCTTGTTGACAGCGATTCTAAGTGCCATGAAAACCCGTGTTGCCGGATGAATTTTTTGATGAAATGATGATGATTTTGGAACGGCATCGCATACGATGCGGGCCAGTTGACTACTGGATCTTATTGCGTTTTGCTTTCTTGACCTTACGATTTTTTTTGCGATTTGCCCCGCCCATCGTTCTTCCCCGTATTCTCGAAAAACCTGTTTAAGGCTTTTTTCATCCATCCTGTTAACCAGATCTTCAGCGGTTGTTCTCGACGTTCTGTTCATGCGCATATCGAGTGGTTCGTCTCTTAGAAAACTGAAGCCACGCCCGCTGGATTCGATTTGATGAAGTGAAATCCCAAGATCCAGAAGAATACCGTCCACCGCTTTAATTTTCAGCTGTCGTAGAAACCCGGGAAGATCTATAAAGTTACCGTGAAAGAGGTGGAGGCTTAAATCGAACGATTTTAAAACGTTTTCCGCATTTTTGACGGCATCAACATCCTGATCAATGCCGATAAAAACGCCGTCCGGAGAAATGTTGCGGCAGATCATCCTGGCATGCCCCGAACCTCCCAGCGTACCGTCAACATAGATCTTGCCGGGCCTGCAGTTGAGATAATAGAGCACTTCAGGAATCATTACCGGAATATGTTTAAGCGGCATATGATCAGAGCCCTAACTTTGCAATTTCGTTTCTTACGTCCTCCTTTTTCATGTCTTTTTCCAGATCCATATTTTCTCGGTCCCAGCTATCTCGTGACCAGATTTCAAAATGGTCGAGGACGCCGACCAGTACGATGTCTTTTTCGAACCCTGCATATTCTCTCAGGTTCTGTGGAATCAAAATACGATCTTGTTTGTCACAGGGGCATTCAAAGGAACCTCCGATAAAAACCCTTCTGAATCGACGCATGCTTTCGCTTTTTTCGGCCAGGGACAATATACGGCTTTCAATTTTTCGCCATTCATCATAGGTATATGCGATAAGCGCCCCATCCATTCTGGAAAGCATAACACCATATGATCCATCTGCTTTTATGACATCACGGAATCTGGCCGGAATGATGATACGCCCTTTTGTATCGATGGTATGAAATGAGCTTCCTCGAAACATTTATCTCCCCTAACAACCACTTTAATCCACTCTTTTAGTTTAAAAGTACATTTCTCATTAAATGTCAAGAAAAAATGAATGAATATGTAATATTTTTTTATAATAATTCAAAAATGTTAAAACAGAATTAGAAGAATCATTTTAAAGTGGATAAATGTGGAGGCAAATAATAGGTGTGGACTATTGAACAGGTTTTCGAAAGATGAAGATACTGCCGGATATTATCTTTGAAAATCAAGCGAAAACCTGAAAGCTTTAATGATTCGTAATCTATGGAAATTAAACCTTAACATATTGGAGGATTCGTAATTTTATCGCTGATGTTGAACGTTGTATTCAAAATAGTAGGGGGAAGTGGATTGAGCAATTCGTCTCATTTTGGCAACTTTTCAGACTTGATTTTAATAGCGTCATTCTTTATTTTATGTTGTTTAGTGTGTTTCCTGGCTTGTGCCGATGATGAGATACATCCCATCGTTTAAATATGTTAACAATTCTAAATGTGTCGTCAAAATTGACTCGATATTCATAAAACATTTAAGGTATGCTGAATGGACTCTCGTGAATCTCGCATTCTGATCGCCACCTGTTACGGCCATTTTATGAGCCATTTCAACATGCTGGTATTTCCGGCAGTAGTTCTTCCTTTGGCCGGGCGTCTCAAGATGGACATGGCCTATATCCTGGACCTTTCTTTCTGGATGTATTGTCTATTCGGAATCACGGCGCTTCCCTGGGGGATGATCGCCGACCGCTGGGGCAGCAAATCTTTGTTTCTGATCTATTATATAGGTGCAGGGTGCAGCGGGCTGGCAGCAGCCGTGTGGATTGATCAGCCTTCAAAGTTTTCCATAGCTTTGGCAATGATCGGTCTTTTTTCAGGTATATACCATCCCATCGGCCTGGGAATGATTTCAAAGGAGATCAAACGGGTCAGTTTGGGGATGGCCTATAACGGCATGTTTGGAAATCTTGGACTTGCCACGGCCCCATTGTTGACCGGTGTGGTCAACTGGCTTTGGGGACCTTCGGCGGCCTACCTGTGTCTTGGCGTGTTGAATCTCTTGGGTGTCGGTTTGATTGTTGTCTTACCACGCATAGAGGTCCACCGATCGGGAAGCAAAAACACCGGTGATGGGAATGGTCTTTTAGTTGCATTTCTCATCCTTCTGGTGGCCATGATGCTGGGCGGGGTGGTATACCGAGGAGCAACCGTTATTCTTCCGGCCTATTTTGAACTCAAAAACCAGGCAATTTTTCAGTGGCTGAGTTCTCTTGTAGGAGGCGGCCTCTCTGAAAATCTTGTGGCCACCACCAGTGTTTCTTTTATCTACATCGTGGGCATGCTGGGACAATATACCGGCGGAAGAACGGCAGAGCGTTTTGATCTTCGGATTTGCTACCTAATTTTTCATGCCATAACGATTCCTGCGGCGTTTTTAATGGCTTTAGCCGTAGATCTACCCTTGATATTTCTTGCCTTGATCTACTTTTTCTTTCTGCTCGGCATGCAGCCCATCGAGAATACCCTTGTGGCAAAATTCACTCCTAAAAAATTTCACCATTCAGCCTTTGGTTCAAAATTTGTGTTAACTTTCGGTGTGGGAGCCCTTTCGGTGAAAATGATTAAGGCCATTGAAACAGCCTATAGTATCGAAGCAGTTTTTTATGCTCTGGGCTTGACATCCATCATATTGGTAGGCGTAATTGTGATGCTCATTTACAAAACACGTTGAAGTCGAAAGTATCCAAGTTTAAAATAAGAACCTCAATCGACCACAAATAAACCTTTTTCATTTTAAAGCCAAATTTTTCAATGTCTCATCATATTGATCGATGATGTTTTCCCATGCAAATCGTTCCATGGCCGCAGAGAGATGTTGTTGCTTTTCTGTAAACTGGGAATAATTTAGAATAAGAAAACACAGTTTTTCCACCAGTTCTGTCTGATTTCTATAGAGAAAATCCCCGTGGAATACCTTCGGGATAATTTCGGGATATGAAAGACGGTCAGGTAGTAAAGGAATACAACCATAACGAATCGCTTCAACCACCGATATACCGAAATTCTCCTGGTTTGCCGTGCTGATGATGATGGTCCCCTGCATAAGCCATTGACGATATTTCTCTCTGGAGTCTTCATAGCCGTAGCAGACAATTCGGTTTTTGAAACGCTTCCTGGCGGCAACAAACTCTTTTGGAACCACCTGAAAGTTTTCTCCTAAAAGTGCCAGTCGAAAATTCAGACCCCGATCGAGCACCTCATCAAGAGCACTGAAAAAGCCTGCCGGATTTTTATCAAACTCCCAACGGTGATTCCAGACGATCAACGGTGGCAGGTCCGCTTCGGGCAATGCGTGTGGTATATTTACCGGAGCCGGGAAATGACATCCCGGATAGAGAACCCGGGCTTTACTGCGTATCTCATCAACCACCCATATGGGTTGATATTCGGGCATCATGTTTAAAAAAACCGGCAGCTTTGAGAAAAAGGCCTCAAAATGAGTTTGAGAGTTAAAAACAATCCGGTTCGCCGCCAAGGAAGTGGTGATATCTGTGAATCCAAACTGAAAATCCCTGCCTTCCCCCGGCGCCAGGGGATAGGTCAGTTGATTCTCATGAAAATAGACCATTGAAGGAGGACAAAATGGCCCGCATAATGCCTTGAAATCCGACAGACTCATAAGATCGGTAGTAATCAATCCATCGTAGTTTTTAAGCGGGGGAATTTTTTTTACAAAGTATAAGGCTGCGCCTCGCATCCGCCATTTCCAGAAACGGGCCGGCAGCGTAACGAGATCGATCTTGTATTTAGAGTGTGAAACCAGACCCTGGGCAAAATCTTGATGTGATCCGCCATAAAATGGTTCTAAAAATAGAAATTTCAAATTCTTCTCTATTGGATTAAAAGGAGAATCGGAAGGAAAGAAGCACTCCTTTGTTTTCCAAATCAGCCGAAAGATTAACCCGGGCATTTTTCTTTAAATTATAGATAAATTGACCGGTTTCTTTTCGATTGAATTTGTGGGCGCTTGTTACAGCACCGTATATGTTTCCGGCATAAAAACCGAACCCGACAAACGTCAAAAGTCCACCGAGTGCATCATGCCCTTCATCGAAAGATTCGTACGCGGCATATATAAGACCGCCGTTTAGCAAAAAGGCGATCAGTGCATCCTGATATCTTTCACAATAAAGATATCCGCCCCCAGGAATGATCGAAAAAAATCCCGCCAGATTCGGATCCTTTTGTGGAATTAAAGTTTCCTTATCCAGTTCATCAGAAAGCCTTTCAAGTCTGTATTTTTTTCTATTTTTAGTGCTGATTTTTTTAAAATAATGTCTTGCTTTGTCCCATGATGCCGTTTCGATATAAATCCATCCGATTCTGTAGTAGGCTTCATCTTTTATATCCTCATCTTGGGTAATCGTGATAAGATTGTTAAGATTGATTAGAGCGAGATTAAAAGCCTTCAGATTTGCATAGGCTTCACTCATCATAAAATATGATTTTATTGCATATTCGGTTTCAAAGTACTGATTTGTTAATTTTTTAAAGGAATCGACGGCCTCCTTAAAATGTCTGCCGAGAAAATAGGACATGCCGACTTGGAACATCGCCAATTCTACCCTTTTATCTTTTGGGAAAAAATAGATAAACCGCTTGTATTCGTTTACAGCCGTTGAATAATCTTCGACCGAAAAAAGATCTTGTGCATAATTAAACTGTTTATCAGGACTGAGAATAAGAGAAGGGTCGGAAGCGTTTTGAGATCCGGAGCCGGCAAAAGATTGAGAACATGGAATAAAAAGAAAAAATATGCCAAAAAACGTAAAGAGCAGATAAACAGTATGGTAGTTTCGGATCTGCATGATGATTAATTACTACCGCCAGAAGTCGTTATTACTTACAGGATCATAGGTGCGCTTTTTACCGTCTATCCAGACCGGATCAGATAATTTGTTTTCGTCTCGACCGCAACGCATAAGACGGTCCGAACACATGATCCATCCCAAGAAGGTGCCATGTTTTCTAAATGCTTCAATACAGTATTGTGAACATGTCGGATGCATCGGGCAGCGATTACCATCAATTCTTGAAATATGATCTTGATAAAATTTTATGGGATAAAGGGGCGCATTCTCCCGGTTCTCATCAGCTTCATGTGAACCTTGAGGTTGATCATCAATTTTCACATCCTGCCCGGCAAGAACACTCCCGGATAATGCGGCTAAAACGATAAAAAAAATGATAAAACTCAATATTTTTTTCATTACTTATTTCTGAGTAACCCTGAGTATCTCTTCTATGGTTGAAATGCCGCTTAAAACCTTTTGAACACCGTCCTCGCGCAGGGTAATCATATTCTGGCTCAAGGCTTCATTTTTTATCTGGTTCGAATCATAGGTCTTAAGGATGACTCTTTTTAAGCTGGAACCTAAAATCATCATTTCAAAAATGGCTCTCCGCCCTTTGTAGCCGGTATGAAAACAGTTTTCACACCCTCTTACCCTGTAAATGACAGACTTTTGAGCCTGGTCATCGGTAATTCCGATGCTTCTTAAAGCCAGTTCATCGGGGGTGTAAGCCTCCTTACAATCTTTACAAAGAACTCGAATCAGTCTCTGGGCAACAACAGCCAAAACGGCCGATGAAATTAAAAAGGGTTCAACACCAATATCTACAAGGCGCGTAATGGCGCTTGCAGAATCGTTGGTGTGAAGTGTGGAAAAAACAAGATGTCCTGTCAGTGCGGATTGAACTGCGATTTCAGCGGTCTCTTTATCCCGTATTTCTCCCACCAGAATAACATCAGGGTCCTGTCTGACAATGGATCTAAGGCCGCTGGCAAAGGTAAGGCCTATCTTTGGATTGACCTGTATCTGGTTGATGCCTTCAATCTTGTATTCAATGGGATCTTCCACTGTGATAATATTGATATCCGAGTTATTGATAGACGACAGGACGGCATAGAGCGTCGTGGTCTTGCCGCTGCCCGTGGGTCCGGTTACAAGGATAATTCCATTGGGAGATTTCACAAGACTTTCAAGCATATCAAGTCTGTCGGATTTAAGTCCCAGATCCGAAAGTGATATTAAGGATCCTGATTTGTCAAGAAGCCTGAGTACCACCCGTTCTCCAAAGGAGGTCGGTATAGTGGACACCCGCACATCAATCTCCTGATGGCCGATTTTTACATCCAAACGACCATCCTGGGGAAGGCGTTTTTCCGCGATGTTCATTTTTGCCATAACCTTAATCCTTGAGATAAGCCCCAGCTGGACCCATTTGGGAGGAGACAGGAGGTCGTACAAAATACCGTCGACACGATAACGAACTTTGAAACTGTCCTGGTAAGGTTCGATATGAACATCGCTGGCCCGTGCTTTCACGGATTGAGAGATGATGTGGTTCACAAGTTTTATAATGGGCGCATCACTGATGTCATCCAGTAAATCCGCCCTTTCCTCTATCTCGCTGATAATGGAACTGCCGTCTTCTTCCATATTCTGAACGAGCTGTTCTGCAGAGTCCCTGCTGAGGTCATAGGATATATTGATGGCAAATAGAATTGCGTCCTTTGTCGAAAGAACAAGCTTAACATCGTGGCATCCAAGAATCCTGATCAGGTCATCCATTTGCTGTATGAAAGCAGGGTTGTTAACAGCGATGACCGATTCATGTTCAATTAAACTTTCTTTTGAATCTTGCCGATTTTTGTCATCCAGTTTTTCTTCAACGCCGGGGGGCTGGGTTTCGCTGATGAGGGGAATCATGATATATCTTTTTAGGAATTGGATCGGAACATGGTCGGTAAAATCGGTTTTATATTTTTCAAGGGGCAGTTCCGGCCAAAAAGGAATGTCATATTGGATGCTCAAAGCTTCAAGGAGCTGTTTTTCGGTAATCATTTTTTTGGTGACAAGTATTTGTCCGAAATCGCCGCCTTTTTCAGCTTTTATCCTTTGAGCCTCTTTTAGATCTTCTTCTGAAATGTTGAGGTGTTCTCTGAATATCTGGGGAAGGTTTTTTTGCATGCTGTTTTACGGTTTGTATGTTTTCAAGGAATGATAAATAAAAATTTGGTTTATTTTTTGGGGTCTGATCCGAGTGCATCTATACTTTGTTCGTACATTTTTATTTTTCCCTCTTTGATCTTGTCAATTTCATCTTTTTTACTATCCAAAATCGCTTTTGCTTCAGCAGGATTTTCAACAACGTGGGGGGTGATAAATACGTAAAGATTCGTCTTGTCACCTCCCCTTGCCGTTGTTTTGAACAAGTAACCGAGTAAAGGGATATCTCCCAGGCAGGGAACTGTATATCTTGTTTCCGAAAAACTGTCGTCAATCAACCCGCCGATGACAACCGTATTTGTATCTTTAACAATTACCGTTGTATCGACGGTTCGCTTTAGTGTAGTGGGACGATCCGAAGACGTCGTAGCCTGTTCATCGAGTTTGGTCGATTCCGTATTGATATAAAGCCGTACCAGGCGGTCGTGACTGATTTGAGGGGTAATTTTCAAGGTGATGCCAACATCTTTGTACTCATAGGAACTGTAAGTTTCCACTCCGCTGTCTGCAGCCGACCGGGTCTGGAACGGAACATTTTTTCCAACCGTAATGCTTGCTTCTTCATTGTCCGTGGTCAGAATCTGTGGTGTGGAGAGAAAATGAACATCTTTATCTTTTTTATACGCATTTACGATGGCAGAAAGGTTGGGAAAGGTGATGCCGCCGATGGTAATCACTTCACTGAATATTCCCAAAGAGAAACCTGCCGGTGACGGCAATGTTGCTGTACCGGTTGACGAAATAATAGGGACTTCGGGTTCAAATCCACCGCCAAATGCCGCACTTTTATCGTTGATTGTGGTTGTCCCCCCTGCTTGCCATTGGACGCCAAGATTAAACTCCTTATTGATATTCACTTCCATAATCAGACATTCAATATAGACCATGGACCTTGGAACATCCAGTTTCTTGATGATCTCATCGAGAACCAGGTAATCCTCCTTGCCGGCCATGATAATCAGACTGTTGGTGGCTTTGTCTGCAGTTACTTTAACATCTTCCGAAACAAACGGAAGTTTCTTTTGGGGTCCCCCGGTCTTTTTCGTCGGCAATTCCTGAAGAACCTTGGCCAAATCTTCGGCATTGGCGTTTTCAAGGTAATAGACGTGGATCTTCTCTTTTCCCCGGGGTGTTTCCCGGTCCAGCATGTTGATCAGCCTTTTAATCTTTAAAGTTTCCACCTCGCTGGCCATGACGATAATGGTATTGGTCCTTTCATCGGCCACAAACTTGGTGCCCGAAAACGTGCTTTGTGCTTTGGATCTTCTTTTTTCCTGGAAAACAGAATCAAGAATTTTAACAAATTTTGTGGCCTCAGCATAATTAAGCGGAATAACCGAAAGTTCCTGTCCCATGCCGGCTACATCAATGGCCTTCAGGATTCGAAGCAATCGTTGTATATTTGAATATACATCTGTTAAAATCAGCATGTTTGTCGGCGGGTAATCCAGAATAACACTACTTTTGGAAACCAGCGGAGCGAACAGCCTTTTTATTTCAGACGGATTTGCGAATTTTAGGGGGATTAATTGAGTGACCACCCGGTCTTCAGGAGAGACAGCCTCTTGTTTAAGCAGTGTTTCAATATTTTTTGATCGTGCATCAGGAGATGGAACGATTTTAGTCACTTCACCGGATTTTATGGTGGTATAACCATGGACTTCCAGAACCGATTCAAACACTTTATAAGCTTCTTTGACAGAAATTTTGCTGGGTGAAATGATCGTTACTTTCCCCCTTACACGTTGGTCAACGACAAAGTTTCTTGACGTCAATTCACTGATAAATTTAATAAAAACATTGATATCCACATTGTTGAAATCTATTGAAATAAAGCGTTCCGAGTCCTGTTTTCCCTGTGTTGCTTTTGTATCATCTGATGATTTGGTGGTCTTTACGGAAGTTTGGGCCTGAGCACCAATTGCCAGATTCAAGGTCAATATCAGCACAATGAAAGTAAATATGTATCTAATAATTTTTGAGCCGCGATCGTGTGATTTCATCATTGATGATTCTACGGTATTGTTGTTATCAAACTCAATTTTCAGTCACTTAAAGATAAGGTTCCATAATAAGTTAAAATAAAAATTCTTTTGTGATCAGCTTGCACTCAACTAACCGTCAAAATTACACAAATTGGCCGGCAGGAATGTACACCATCAAACCAAAAACAAAATGAATTCGACCTGTTGCGAATTCATCAAAAATACATTTGGAAACCAAAATCTTAAAGAATCGTACAAAACCTTTTTAGTATATCATATATTTATCGTTTATTCAATACGATAGTCAATGGTTTTAAGCCGGCCCCGTCGTTTTATCTGAAGCTGAACATTTGGGGACGACTGTAAGTTTTGATAAAATTTTAAAGCATCGTCAACAGATTCGATATCTTTACCATCCACCCCCATGATGACATCTCCGCTTTTCAAACCCATTTTATAAAAAATGGAATTTGGTCTGATACCTGTCAAACGGAAACCATCAGGTTTTCCATTTTTAAAATTGGGTCGTATTCTTACCTGTTTCATAAGGGTATTGACATCTTTAATGGCTGAATCTATCTGAGAACGCTTTACGGTTATATTCTGAGAACCTGCCCTGCCCAATTCCGTGGAAGGTTTCCTTATTTTTTGACTTCCGTTTGTTTTCTCTATCCCTAAAATTTCATCTTTACCGTTGACATTAAGCACGACCTTTTCTCTCAAGATCATTTTAACCGTTGCATTTTGGATGGTATCTCCGATTCTGTAAAGATCCTGTTTCTTTACAGCAGTATCTTCAATGACGGCATA
Source organism: uncultured delta proteobacterium (assembly GCA_963731025.1). GTDB lineage: Bacteria > Desulfobacterota > Desulfobacteria > Desulfobacterales > UBA11574 > UBA11574. The sequence goes on from CAVSVL010000011.1 coordinate 367,791, forward strand.
GGCTTCTTTCTGATCACCCGTAATCGTCCCGAGTAGGTTCAAATTTAGCTCTGTGGGTTGAAGGGTTTCTATGTCGAGTTTGTCGGGCCCACTTCCGGTTTCTGTGTTTGTTTTGAACAGATTGCGCTCAATAATTGTCTGGTAATAAGACAGCTCATGTTGCGCTGTGCTTACACTTGGGACAAGATGTCTGGCTGTTGTTTTGGAAGAATCGCTGGTGTCGATGTGGGCTGTAGCGATTTTATAAAACACCTTCACCATAAAAAAAACAATGCCGGCAATGAATAAAATATTCAATATGATAAAATATCGTTTCATGATCTATATTTGAATGAATTCAAAAAATCGAAATTATCATCCGCAACGTCCTGATTAGTCCAGAAAAAAACGGGGTTCGTCCAACGTACCATAAATTCGGATTCGAACCACTCTTTTGTTAAATATCTCTTTAGGCAACAAATTTGTCGGAAAATCTTTTCCAAGTTCTGCAAGGAATTCTTGGTTGGGTTTTATCACGCCTAAAAGTCTTAAATAACTTTGCCCAAAAGGTTCCCTTAAATTGATAAGACCGGAAACGTTACCATCCATCGGACTTGCATTTATGATGCATCGCTTAACCTTAACCCTCTTATTTTCCATTGTCATATCAGCTTCGATTTTACTAAAATATACGCTTTTTAGCTTGAAAACAGGGGTTAGAAGTTCTACATTACCATCTGAAATGATAAATTTTGCCTCTGAGATTCCGCCTAATTTTCCGCCATTGCGATAGGTAAAGTTTCCCTCAAGTATTCCAGTTAAATTACGTCCAACAAACGGTTTAACAGCAGGTATTTCTTTTATATTAATATTAGAAAATTTTCCCTCGATAACAACATTTTTCTCCGGCCTGTCTTTAATGAACGCTCCCTTACCTTCTAAAACGCCTTTATAGGCGCCGCCTTTGAAAAAAAATATTTTTTTAGAGCGGAAAAGCGACAAGAGGTTTGGAACGACTTTAATCTGCTCGAATTCAACTAATGTATTGTCCATGTGATTAAAGCTAACTTTATACAACTTTAAACCAGGCGGGAAAGCCGGGCTTACATGATCAATACGAATGTTTATATTAGAATTGAGCTTATTGAAGCCAGACGTCACATAGTTTTTAACTTTATCTGACGGAAACAGGTAGTAAATAAAAAATACCATGGCCGCTAAAACATATATGGAATACAGCAGCCATTTGGGGGTATTCTTCATCATTATTTTTCAACCGTCTCAACTTGCAAAACAGCATCTATAAAACCTTCTTGTTTGCCTGTCTTTGAAATTGAAAGCCTTTTTATATTTACCATGTTTTTTGATGTTTCGACCATGTATAAATAAGTGGTCAACTGCTGTAATGTTAAACCTTTGAACTTCATTTCAACCTGAGAAATTTTGTACGAATTGTTTTTTTGAACAGTTGTCGAAGGTTTCATATATGTTACATATTCTTTAATTCTTGCTTTACCCGTGAGTCCATCAAGAAAGGAAAAGAGCGTAAAACCCTTTTCCCTGTTCTCAAAACGTACTTTTGCTAAACTTATTCTTTTTTCTATTGCGTCGTAATCGGATTTGAGCGTCATCATCTCCAAAAGAATATCTTCTTTAATCTGAAGTGTCCTTTTCAACCGCTTTCTCTTGTCTATTGACGGAAAAACAATAAATTGAAATAAAATAAACAAGACAATCGCACCCGATAAAGCATAGATGGCGTATTTTTCTCTTTTGGTCAGCTTTTTTACCATAAACACCGTCTTTTACGTATAATTCCGAAAACTTGAATCTTAAAATAAAACGCGGACATTTTAGCCGTCACCCTCCCCGGATACCCCGCTATTTATAGCTTAAAGGCTTCAAGTTTTGCATATTCATCATTACAAATTCACCTTAAGTTTGAAACGTACACGTTTGTCGAACTTGTCTATATTGGCAGCGCTAATAACAATTTTTTTAAAAATATCCGACTGTTCCAAATTGCTCTTTATATTGTCTACAGAGTTGAAGCTGTCGGTATCCCCCGAAATGTTGACACTTTCCGATCCCATTACAAATCTTGTAAAAATAACATCCATATTCTCGGGTATAGCCTTGCTGATGGTGTTCAAAATGTCTATGGCCCTTATCTGTTTTTCGGGATCACCTGGTAATAAAGCAGTTTTTCCTGCTTGTTGAATTTTTATTTTCATCTGCTGAACCGGATCGACAATATTTTTAACCTCCGGGAATGTCGAGGTAAAGATACCTGTTATTTGACGATTAAGTCGGGCCAGCTTTTTTTGCATAAAGTATGAATCAAGAAAGACATTGAACCAGCCTAATAACAAAACCATGACAAAAATAGCGCCGGTTTGAATCAGGTTTTTTTTATTTTCCGCCCAGAATTTTTTTAATGCAAAAGGACCTTTTCTAAAATTAAAGCCCTTTATCCCTTCAATTTCCATCAATGCCAGTGATAGTGCATTATCCATCAAAAAAGGGACCCATGATGGGGGAGAAGGCTGTTGTTTTAGAATGCCTGCGAATCGCAAAATGTCCACCCGTTCAATGGAAAATCCTAATGCCTGTTCCATGTCTTTATCAAAAGCCAGATCATCAATCCCACATCCGGTAATAAATCCTCCATCAGGCTCAAAATCCGATCCAAGGGTCTCTTCTAAAGCATAAAGTGTTCGCCGTATGTTGCCACAAAGCGATTTTATCTTATAAGAGCGGGCAGCCGAACGTATTGTGAAAGAACGTATCAAACAAATTTTGCCGGACGAAATGATAAATATCGTGCTTTTATTTTTGTCTATATCGATAAAGAGCCAATTTTTATGGCTGTCTAAAAAATTGGCAAGTGAAAATGCTGTGGGGAAACCCCCAACGGTAACAATTTCCGGCTCTATATTAACTTCCGCAAGTGTCTCTAAAAAAGATTGAAGCTTCGACTTTTCTACTGCAGCCGTGATAAGGTTTTTAGCATTTATATGGTCAGGTGTTTCCAGATGGATAAAATCGATGATAAGATCTTCTACCGGAATCGGAAGGGTCGGTTCAAGTTCATACGGCAATATCTTTTTAATTTTTTTTTGTCCCTTAAACGGAACTTGAATATTTCTGAAAGATATCTCTTCGGCAGGAAAGGAAGCCACGCAGATAGCATCGGATATATCCATCTTTTGTTCAATGGTTTCAAGTGAAGCGGACAAACCGTTTCTATCTTCTTTTCGGCCAGATAGCGGAACATATCCATGGGCTTCGATGACGGTTCCCTTAATACTGCTGTTGATGAGAACCGCTGAAACCGCATCAGGTCGAATATCTAATCCCAAGATCTTTCTGCTCATGGTTTTCTCTAAGTTAAAATAAGTGTAATTATAGTAAGTTATGGTTGATGTGTCAAGTCAAGTCTTTTCCTCTATTATTTGAAGTCGAGTATTTCGACATTTTTACTCTATTTCCCATCTCAAGACGTTACACTCCCATTTTCCTGTTTTGGCATCATTTTCTCTTTTTACCACTGCTGTTATCGTTGTCTTCATTTCCTTTAACTTTGCTGTCGACTCGATTCGAAAAAAATTACTTGAGGTTGTGATAAGATTTGGATCGATTTTAGTATCACCGATCCCTGGAACGTTCTTATACCAGGTCGGACTTGAAAGGTCATGGATATATACGGAATCGGAAGTTTCCATCCGGTATTCATAAATAGCTTTTGCAAGGTCTTCATTTCCTGAAGGCAACATCGCCACAAGGACCGGCAGATCCGCAGTATTGATATTTATTTTTCCATCATATGTAAAAGAATTGTTCGAAGATTCGGTCATTCCAAAGACGGTTATGAAATTGGAAAGTCCCTGCTCCCCTCCTGCTCCCCGAAAAATCTCCGGTGTTACACCTCTCACGAGAACAAGCTCTCCAATATAGGTGAACGGACCGTTTTTACAGGGGTACGGGGAATCAAGATCCAGGTAATAATCTGATTCCGCTCCGTTTAGACCTGTGATGGCATCATCATCGCCGGAGTCGAGCCAATCTTTGATGGAATTGATGATCGTCATCGGTTCCATATCCTCAAACGCTTCATTTTTATATATTAAAAGGCTTAAAAACCGCTCCCACATAACCCTTTGGGATTCATTGAAGCTGTGTCCTTCAGGGAATTGAACAAGGCTGTTAAGCTGAATTTTACCGAGTTCATCATGGATGGTTAACGCGATGCTGCCATCTTCAAATGGGATAGCACCCAAAATTTCGCTAATTTTTTCAGGGTCGGCCCAGTCCTCCTGAAGTGAATCAGAACTTGAATCTTTCTTATCTTTGACCAACATTGCTGCTGCAAGATTTACACCTGATGACGCCATATTCAAAAGCGTCAAACGGTCCCTGGTTGTGGCCGCCGAAAAAACGGCCGATCGCATTTTTTTGTTCATTTCCAGTGACGCCACAATGAGTACCGTAACAATGGACAATGTGACAAGAAGGACGACTCCGTGCGTGTTTTTTAAAAATCTTATCGTCATGAATGTTATGTTATTCTTTCTTCTTCCGACAAACCGGTAGTGTTACCATGGTTTTGAACCACAACGAATTTGAATTATTGGCCAATTCAAGATTTATATCGATGGCTTTAGGTGTTGCATACCCGAAGTCTTCATCATCGGAATCCCACAAGTCATACGCTGTTCCATCCTGGTCATAATATTTAAATGTCAGAGATTTAATGTCTGTACACAATACAGGATCTCCAGCTTTTTCTTCAAATGTTTTATAAGGATACAAGTTGTCGGCGCGCTTTAACACATAATTCCCATCACCTGAAGCCTGAACGTAGTAAACGATTTCCGCAATTCCTTTTTCCGTTTTTTCGCCAAAGGATAGGTGTGACAGCGACGTAAATCTAAGTCTGGGGAAGGAGACTCCCTGAACATCAAAAATTTCACCAACAATTCGATAAAGTTCAGGTGGTTCACCCAATACCGGTGGTGAATAACCTGGAGGAAGTGTTACATGGGTGGACTCAAGATCAACCATCATTCGGTTCAAACAGTTTTTTGCCATTTCATAAGATGCGGTCCCCTGATCAGAGGTTTCGTTTCCGGATAATAGGGAAGTATATGAAGTGAAAATGGTTGTAGCGATGATTGCGAAAATAAACATCGCAATCAAGATCTCAAGCAGTGTAAAGCCGCGATCCCTACAGCATGTGACAAATACCCGATAACGAGAAAACGCCGCAGGCAACAGGTGATTTTCTTGTAACTTTTCAAGCATTACTATCGATCTTGACCTATCAATTTCTTTGACAAAACCTGGTTTCAAAATGATCTTCAAATCGAGTTAAAGCATATAATTAAATTAATTTACTCAACTTAAATGTCCGAATACGGCCAAAAATTCTCTGACGTGACCCATTTTGTAAGATTTAAATTATTACACGGCATCAATCTTTAAAATAATTATAAGCCCTTAAGTTGTAAGTAAATTCATCGTTGTTAAAAGATATAATAAGATCAATTTTTTTCAGATCTTTAGCAATATTTCCAAGTGCCGTCGACTCAACATCATCAATGACAATATTCCAGCGATAATCCGGGAACTCATCTCCATAATCACCTGAATCGTCTCCTATATCTTCCAGACTTTCGGACTCAATTTCAGCCATTTTTATTTGTGCCAGCATGGGGGCGGTTACATAAAATCTTACCTCATTGTTCATGGAAACGGTCTGTGCATGCAACTTATACACGCTAACAAGAACAATAGCGATGATGGAAAGTGCGACCATGACTTCAAGCAGTGTAAAACCTTTTTTCTGATCGCTTTCCTCTATTCTCTGCTCGTAGGTTTTATTCAATCTCCAAACTCCGCATAACGATTATACAAACGAACCCGTAGTAAAAAAGGTTCGATAAGAAAAGAAAATTTTTCATTGTCGTCATTTTCAAGATGAATGATTGCCTTGTCAGAATAACCCTTTTCATTAAAATAAATATCTGCCTGTCCCGCTGATATTTTTTCTCGATCCGGATATTCAACATCCAGTAATTTTATGTCCTCCGGAAGTTCATATCCATTCGTTTCTGCAGATTGCAGCGCTTCTTCGGGCATTGCTTCGTGGGTTATCCACAATTTATTGGATTCAAGACTCACGTGAAGAATATATTTTTTTTGCTCTCTGGCGGCCCTTTCTTTTAAATATGGGATTTTCAACAAAATCCATCGCGACACGTCTTTGGTGCTATCTGACAGAACATCACGCTGAAATCGAGGAATTGCAAAAAACAGCATAATGCTGATCAGAGAAATAACGACAATGAGCTCTATAAGCGTGAAACCTTTGATTCGTTCGGAGCAAGGCATAATGGTTTATTGGTATGTAACATTTAATGAATGCCCAAAAACGTCTTACGGGTTCATCAACAGTTATACTTTAGAAGCCGTCTCAAAATAAAGATTTTGGTTCAAGATTAAGGCGGAGCCGAGTTTTTAACCCACAGGCATACTCAAGTATGTCGAGGACTTAAAACGAGACTCCAACGCTTAGGTTGGGCCAAAAGATTATTTTGAGATAGCTTCTAATGAAAATCGGTGGCCCTAGAAGGAAAAAAAGCATACAGTTATTATTGTTCAATCTCCCAGCTGTTAATATCTTTGTTCTTGTCTTCACCCCCTGGAATGCCGTCATAACCATATGAAATAATGTCATAATCACCATGAGCACCAGGAGAAAGATAAATAAAATCGTTGCCCCATGGATCTTTTGGTAGTCTTCCTTTCTCGAGATACCCGCCTTTACGCCATTTCTTTGGCAGCCTTCCTGTTTCGGGCTTCTCAATAAGTGCCTGCAGTCCCTGTTCCGTATCCGGGTACGCTCCATTATCAAGCTTATATAAATTCAGGGCGGTTTCCAGGCTCTCAATCTGTATTTTTGCTTTAACTTGTTTTGCCTCTTCGGGGCGACCCATGATCCGCGGTATAATAAGGCCTGCAAGGATCCCAAGTATGACGATGACAACCATGAGTTCAATCAGTGTAAATCCACGGCTGTCTGTCTTTTTAAAATAAGATATACGATTCATTGATTTCTCACCTAAAAATACAGTTTTACCCCAAACGAAGGGTGTCTTTTGGACATATGATATTTTTTAAACATATACTATCTAACAAGCGTGCTCATTTCAAAAATCGGCAGGCATATCGAAAGAACGATGAAACCGACAATAACAGCCATAATCAGTATCATAACAGGTTCTAAAAGTGATGTCATGCTCATTATACTATTTTCCACTTCATTCTCAAATACATCTGCGACTTTATCCAACATGGCTTCCAGCTTTCCACTCTGTTCCCCCACCAGAATCATTTGAATGGTAAGATCAGGAAATATGTTGCTGCCCGCCAGAGCAGGGCCCAATCCCTGTCCCTTTCCCACTTCTTTTGAAGCCTCTTCAATTGCATCGGAAATGAGGGCATTTCCGACGATATTCTTTACTATTTCGAGAGCAGACAACATGGGGACACCATTCTCAAGAAGCGAAGCAAGTGTTCGGGAAAAACGAGCCACCGCTATTTTTTTAGCTAAAAGTCCGAAACGTGGTAATAAGAGTTTTATTTTATCGAAAGAATATCTCCCTTTTACAGTTTTCCGAATTCTGTTTAATGAAAACAAGATGACTGCCAAAACAATAAAAATCATCCACCAGTAGTTCTTAAAAATACCGCTGATTTTGATAAGAAAGAGCGTTGGTGTCGGAAGCGTTTGATTCATATCAGAGAAAATGGACGTTATATTGGGAACAATAAACGTCAAAAGAAGAAACAGAACCAGCATTCCGATACAGCCCATTAAAATCGGATAGGCCATGGCCGCTCGAATGCGGTTTTTTAAGGCCTCCTGTTTTTCGGTAATGTCGGCCAGCCGTTCTAATACGATGTCTAAGGCCCCTGAACTTTCACCCGCTTGAACCATGCTGATATACAATGATGAAAAAGTCCCCGGAAACAAAGACAGCGACCGGGCGAAGCTGTTTCCTTCCACAACTGAATCCTTGATTTTTGCCAGCATTTTTTTAAATGCCTGAGATCTGATTTGTGATATCAAGGCATCCATGGCCGAAACAAGCGGAAGGCCTGCACCCAGAAGGGTTGCCAGTTGTTTCGTCATCATTGAAATTTCATAGGGTCTGACGCGGGAAATAGAATCTCTCAAAGAAAAAGACTTTGGCGTCTTTATTGCTGAAGTATCATGAACCTCTTTAATGGAAACCGGAAAAATTTTAGATGTCCGCAGTTTCTGACGGGCCGTACGGGAGCTGTCTGCATCAATGATGCCTGAGATTGTCTTGCCTTTTATATCCAGAGCTGTATATTCATATACCGGCATTATGAAGAACCCTTGGTTTCTCAATGACAAGTTTCGTGCTTTTTTTCGGAAACGTCATTTTATATCTTTATCATTCTAATAATTTGTTTGTTTCCGGATCGTCCGAGTTGGAATGCAAGTCATTGTTTGATTTTCAAAAATCAAAATGATAATATCTTTATTTTCTACGCTTTTCAAGAAATATTGTGGGGTTGATTAAAAGAGAGTCTTTGACATTTATACCTATATGATGGGTCTGGGAGTTTTTCTCTAAAATCCTTGAATATAGCGGAATGGATGATCTTTTTTTAAATTGGATGCTGTCTGAGTGGCTTAGGGATCGTTAGAAAAAACAGGCGCACACCGAAATCGTATCTTTAGAATAATTTTAAAATAATGCAGAGAACCTATTGATATTTCAAAGATAGTTTCCTGTTTTTTCTTTACGATCCCTTGCCGCGAGTTCATGCGGTTTAAAAAAAGATTATCCATGTAGCGGTTGTTTAGAAAAACTCCCCGACTCATCGCCTATATTTAAACAGGAAAATAATTATGTATGAAATCCGTTTTCACGGTCGTGGCGGTCAGGGTACTGTCGTCGCTTCGATTCTGCTGGCAAAGGCCTTTTTTAAAACCGGCTATTATGTTCAAACCTTTCCGCTTTTCGGTGTGGAAAGACGGGGAGCACCGGTTGAATCCTATCTCAGGCTGGATAAAGAAAAAATTTTGATTCGGAGCAATATCTACACACCGGACCATATTGTCGTTCAAGATATGAAACTGATACACAGCATCGATGTTACAAAAGGCCTCAAGCCCGGTGGTTTAATTTTGATTAATTCAAGAAATCTCCCCGATAATATAGACTTTTTTTCAGGGTATCGGCTTGCTTTTGTCGACGCCGACCACATCGCAGCCAGCAACGGTCTTGGAACGCGCACCCATCCAATCATTAACACTGCCATGATCGGCGCTTTTGCGAGGGTTTTGGAAATGCCCCCGTTGGATATGATTGCAGCGGCTATCAAAAATGATATCCATATAAAGACGAAACAGAATGTATCGGCAGCTCAACAAGCCTATGAAGAAGTAAACCTTTATGGAATGGTAGAAAATAGTATCGCATCCTAACATTGCTAAAAAGCCTTGCATTTAGAAGGCCGAAATAATTTATCAGGGTAAAAGGAAATGACAACCCAACCAAAACACGCTGAAAAAATATCATTGTTCATATCACGGTCAAACATCTCCACCGAAATAAATAAAACCGGAACATGGCGGTTTATGAGACCAAAATACAACGAGAAAACAGCACCGTGCAGTGCGGCCTGCCCTGCCGGTGAAGATATTCCACGCATTGAAATGCTTTCCAATCAAGGGCGATACCAAGATGCAGTAGAGACCATACTTCTTGAAAACCCTTTTCCTTCGGTCTGCGGCCGCGTATGTTTTCATCCCTGTGAAACCGTCTGCAATCGCGCGGGGCTCGATGATCCGGTCGCCATACATGCTTTAGAACGTTTTATTGGCGATATGGCCATTAAGGATGAATTGACACTTAAATTGAAAAATTCCCCTGAAAATGGAAAAACCATATGTATTGTCGGTGCAGGTCCGTCAGGTCTGGCTGCCGGCTATTTTTTATCGCAGCTGGGATATTCGTGTGACATTTATGAAGCCCGGTCAGAACCCGGTGGTATCTTACGATGGGGGATACCGCGATACCGGCTGCCGGGTGACGTCGTTGCCTCTGAAATCGAACGGATTAAAAAGACGGGTGTAAACATAATTTGTAATACACCGGTGACTCAAAAATTTCTCCAAGATATCAAAAACCGTTACCATGCCTTTTTTATCGGATGCGGTCACGGCCGATCACTGAAAATGAATATCCCCGGTGAAAATATGGCCTTTGACGGCCTTGAATTTCTTAACCTTCTGCGTATGGGAAAAGTATCACCTTCAAATGGATCAGCAGCGGTTATCGGTGGCGGCAACACCGCTATTGACGTTGCCCGATCTCTTGTTCGGTTGGGAACGACAACGACACTGGTATACCGCAGACGAAAACAGGATATGCCGGCATTTAAAGACGAAGTGGAAAAAGCCGATGAGGAAGGTGTCAGCATTATGGAGCTGTATTCCCCGCTTGAAATACATGAAGACGGCGGTGAATATGTTTTATCCTTGCAGAGGATGAAAACCAGCGGCATGGAAACAGACCGCGGCCGAGCACGCGTCGTTCCGGACAGCCGAATCATGCAACACTTACGCGTCCGGAAAATTATTGTCGCCATAGGCGCAGAACCTTCAGCCTTATGGCAGTTCCCCTCTCGCAAAAATGCCAAAGCCCTGTGTTTCAGCCACTGTACATTTGCGGCTTCTAAGCCACCGCTTCTGTTTGGCGGTGATCTGACCAACACTACAAAAAGTGTCACGGATGCCGTCGCTTCAGGAAAACAGGCAGCCATGGCCCTTGATATTTTCTTTAAACAGGGAAGGCATTCCATTGCTGACCGTTTGAATTCCTGTCTTGTGGGAAACGGACCTGCCCTCTCCATGGAGTGTTATATGGGGGGGAAGCGATTGATTAGAAATCCTCAAATCGTATCTAATGATGACATCAATCTCGATTATTTTTCCCGGACGCCTCGGGTTGAATCAGAATCACTTGGTATCAATAACCGATTGAATTCTTTCGATGAAATAGAATTAACGTTTTCCACCAACCAGGCCATGGAAGAAACCCGGCGCTGTTTCAACTGCGGCATCTGTAATGCTTGCGACAATTGCCGCATATTCTGCCCGGAAATTGCCGTAATTCTCCAAGGTGGCAAAAGGAAGATTAATCTTGATTACTGTAAAGGATGTGGAATCTGCGTTTTTGAATGCCCGCGCAGCGCCATGAGCCTGGAGGAGGAATTATGAAACAGGTTTTAGAAGGAAGCCACGCAGTTTCTGAAGCAGTAAGGCTGGCAAAAGTACAGGTGGTGTCCGCCTATCCCATTACTCCCCAGACCCATATCGTCGAAGCTTTATCAGAATATTGCTCCGACGGAACCATGAATGCCCGATTTTTATGTGTTGAAAGCGAACATTCGGCAATGGCTGCCGTTATCGGAGCTTCGAGTGCAGGTGTTCGAACCTTTACCGCCACTTCTTCTCAGGGCCTGGCATTGATGCACGAACTCTTGCACTGGACGTCGGCCGCCCGTCTACCCATTGTCATGGCTGAGGTCAACCGTGCCCTGGCGCCTGGATGGAATATATGGATGGACCAGACAGACAGCCTGGCCCAACGGGATACCGGTTGGATTCAGCTTTATTGTGAGGATGGCCAGGAGGTTTTTGACACCACACTTCAGGCCTATCGTTTGGCTGAAACCGTCAATCTGCCGGTGATGGTGGTTCTGGATGCGTTTTTTCTTTCCCATACCTTTGAGCCTGTGGATATACCTGATCAGGAACTGGTGGATCGTTTTCTGCCGCCGTTCTCACCTCGAATTGCGCTGGACACGTCGAATCCTTTTGCCATGGGCCAAATGGCACCGCCAAATGTATACATGGAGATGCGACACGATATTCAAAAGGCCATGGAACAGGTTTCGGGCATCTTTGCCAAAGTAGAAGAAGAATTCACCCAAATATTCGGTCGGGCATACGGAATGGTGGAAAAAGTCTTTTGCGATGACGCCCAAATCATTATGATAACCACCGGGACGGCAGCAAGCACATGCCGTAAGGTCATCTTCGATCTTCGTTCTCAGGGAGAAAAAGTCGGAATGCTCAAGCTTAAAATGTTTCGACCGTTCCCAACAGATCTGATTCGAAAACATCTCGGTCATGTTCAAAAGATCGCCGTGATTGACAGGAATTTTTCTTTTGGCGCCAGTGGTATCTTTGCCCAGGAAATCAGAGCAGCACTGTGCAACAACCACGACCATCCTCCGGTATTCGGTTATATTACAGGACTCGGCGGTCGTGATGTAACGCCTGAAATTCTAACGGAAATTTACTGGAAAACAAAAAAAAGCAATGCACCAACAGATGAAAGCATATGGGTGGGACTTGTGGATTGATGATTTATGATGGATGATTAAATTAAACCGGAGATTTTTAAACGATGACCCAATTCAAGATTCCAGATATGGACTATATGTATTCCGGGCATGTGGGATGTCCCGGATGCGGCGCAACCATTGCCATGCGGTTTGCACTGAAAGCTTTGGGAGAAAAAACCATGGTGGTTATCCCGGCCTGCTGCTGGGGGGTCATTGCAGGACCTTACCCACAGTCATCGCTTAAAGTGCCGATACTTCAGACCGCCTTTGCAACGGCAGGTGCAACCGCCAGTGGTTTGAGGGCAGCGCTGGACATGAAGGGAGATTCAGAGACCACCGTTATGGCATGGGCCGGCGACGGCGGAACCTTTGATATCGGAATACAGGCACTCAGCGGTGCAGTAGAACGTAACGAGGATTTTATTTATGTGTGTTATGATAACGAGGCTTACATGAATACGGGTGTACAGCGCAGTTCTGCCACCCCTTTCGGCACGCGTACCACAACAACACCGGGTAAGGGATGGAAAAAAAGCCGTAAGAAGAACATGGTTGAAATACTTGCTGCTCACCGTATTCCTTATGCCGCCACAGCCAGTATTGCTTATCCGGAAGATATGATCCAAAAGTTTGATAAAGCCCGCCGGATGAAAGGCGGAACAAGATTCCTTCATGTTTTTGCCACCTGTCCCACAGGTTGGCGTATCCCATCTGAAATGTCCGTCAAAATCGCCCGACTCGCCGTTCAATCCAATGTCTTTCCCTTATATGAAGTCGAAAACGGTGTTGACTATACCATCAACATCAAGGGAAATCGACCGGTAACGGATTATTTTAAGATTCAGGGCCGTTTTAAACATTTAACCGATGAAAATTTCGAACAGATCCAGAACATGGTGGATGAAGACTGGCAGCTTCTTTTGCGAAAAACATTACCTGTTCCAAAGTGTTAATTTGCTTAAAGACAATCAATTTGACACTTTTCTCAACTTTTTGATAATGTTATGATTATCGAATTAAAATGTAATAGAGAGGATCCCGAGGAGTCGACATAGATGTATAAAGATTTTTTTGGCTTCAATGAAAGACCGTTCAAGCTCGTTCCGAACCCTGCTTATCTTTTTCTGAGCAGAAGTCACGAAGAGGCGCTGGCCCATCTTACCTATGCCGTTATCCAGGGTGAGGGTTTTATGGAGATCACGGGTGAAGTCGGGACCGGCAAAACAACACTCTGCCGGGCATTCCTCGAACATCTGGACAATGATACGAAAGTGGCGTATATTTTTAACCCAAACCTTGACTCCTTAGAGCTGCTAAAAGCCATTAATGATGAATTTGGTATCCCATCGGATGCAGATAACGCCAAAGACTTAATCGACACTTTAAACGCCTTTCTTATCGAGCAAAAAACCCGGAGGAAAAACACGGTTCTCCTTATCGACGAAGCTCAGAATCTGACAAATGAGGTTTTGGAACTGTTGCGGTTGCTCTCCAATCTTGAGACCGTTAAACATAAGCTTTTACATATCATTTTAGTGGGACAGCCGGAATTGAAGGAAAAACTCGATTCCCACGAACTCAGACAATTGAAACAAAGAATATCTTTGAGTTGCCGGCTGATGCCTTTGAGCTTTAAAGACGTTCAGAATTATATTCAACATCGTATCCATGTCGCCTCCGGGAAACCGGGAATCCAATTTGCCGATGCCGCATATCGCTCTATTTATAACTATTCACAGGGCATCCCTCGACTCATCAACATCGTCTGCGACCGGGCGCTTCTGACTGCATTCGGCCTTGACCAAAAGGAAATTACACAGAAAATCGTCAGGGAATCCATCAAGGAACTGACCGGTAGGAGTGATATTAATAAAAACAGCTTTAAGAAACGGAAAAAAGCAATTCTATTTATTTCTATCTTGTCTTTAACTATCTCTATGATTATTTATTACCATCCCGAATTATTTAGGGCAAATACGATTTTCAATTCACCTGAAATAAAAAAACTCAATACACTTCATTCAAATAGCACAAAAAACCCGGTTCAAGTTTTTACAGTATCTGAGCCAGACAAAGGGGTTCCCGCCCCTACTGCATCTGAGTCAAAGAAAGTGGTTCCAACCGCCACTGCAACTGAGTCAACAAAGCCGGATCCCGCCGTTACTACTCCTATTAAAAAAGAACCGGTTCAAGTTGTTACAGTATCTGGGTCAAAAAATATTGATGCACAGAAAGTAAAAACACTTAAAGCTGTTGTAGAACCCATTACAGTCCCTGTCCGAAATTTGGGGAATCTTCTGAAAACAATGAATAGGCTCTCTTCGCGACATATGGCCATTAAGGTGGCATTTAATTTATGGAATATTGATCCCGAAATAAAACCAAACCTGGATACCATTGATGATGATCAGGTTTTTTTTAGACGTGTCTCAAAGGAAAACAATCTTTTGATACGCCGAATCACAGGAAATTTAAATGCCATAAAAAAATTAAACCTGCCGGTTGTTTTAGCCGTTCATTTGAATAAAGGCATTCCTCCTGTATATCTTGCGCTCATTAAAATAGATGCCCGAAAAGTTACGCTCAGAGGAGGAAAACAGGATATTTCAATAGAGCTGTCACCGGCTGAGCTAGAATCTTATTGGTCAGGCGTGGCATACATTCTATGGAAAAATTTCCTCTCATTAAAAGGTACCATTCCAATAAATTGTCCGAAGGATTCCATAACAACCCTCAAAATGCTCTTGCGGAATATTGGATTTAAAGAGGTTGAAATAAGCCCATTTTACGACGATAAAACCCGGCAGGCGGTCAAAGAAATCCAAAAAAAATACGGCTTATATATTGATGGCACGGTAGGTTCTACAACCAAAATTGCCCTTTATAATGAAAAAAAGGTTTTCAAACAACCCCATATTGTCAATGACGTCAATTCGTTTGTTCGATGATTTTTTTTTGTCTTCAAGTTGACAACGAACAAGGGGGACAGATTTTATTTCGTGACAAACATATTTTCCTTAAGGGTTTACAGAAGGTATTTAAAAATTGAGTTCCATTTTAAAGGCACTAAGAAAGCTTGAAAACCAAGCTGCAGATAAAAACCACGTTCGATTCCGGCGGCCAAAAACCCAGATGCCAATCGGCGGCGACCATAAGCAGATAAATGATCATCCGCGTTTAAAAAAACGCAATGTCATTATTTTCGCCGGTTTTGTCTTTGCTGTGGGCGCAGGGTTGATCCTTAGCCAGAAACTTTATGAAAAAAAACCGCAATTAATAACAAAAAAAGAAGCTATACTCCAAAAACCTGTCCGTCTTCCTGAAAAGAAAGCGGCCATGCCGGATAACAAAACGATACTCCAGAAATCCGTCCGTCCTCTTGAAAAAAAAGCGGCCATGCCGGATAAAAAGGCCATCCTGCAGAAACCCGCACGTCTTCCACAAAAGAAGGCGGCCATACCGGATAGGGTTCAAAAAGAATTGTCTTCCCGAAAGGATGTAAAAAAATTCGAACCGATTCCAAAAGCAGAAAAAACGGTACCCCCGTCTGCTCAGAAGTCCCGGGGAAATACTGCCGCTTTTCTTAACAAAAAGACATCGCCTTCGAAACAGGTTCGAAAAGAGACAGTTGCTGTAAAACGCAGCGAAAAACCCGAACAAAATACAAAAGCCGATCGGTTTGCATCAATGCCGGTTAAGCGATCGAATCAAACCAAGATCGAAGTGCAGGCAATTGCCTGGTCCAACGATCCGAAAAGTCGCCTCGCTGTAATTAACGGTCTTATTTTGAGGGAAAGAGAATCTATTGACAATGTCATTGTGATGCATATAGGTAAGGATGAAGTTTTTTTTAAAAAAGGAAGCGAGGAATGGAAACAAATGTTTGGGTATTAATCGTTTCCATTGCCGCAGCTGAATCGCTCTAAAACACGGTATGATTTTCCTCTGAATTGATATTTTCGTTTAACATAATAATATATCTGAACAAAAACAAAGGAGCCCTTGATGAGTAACGAACAATTTTTCTTTACATCAGAATCGGTTGCCGAAGGCCATCCTGACAAGGTTGCCGACGCCATATCAGATTCCATACTCGACGCTATTATGGAACAAGACAAAAAATGCAGGGTTGCCTGTGAAACCCTTGTAACAACCGGCCTGGCTTTTATCGCCGGAGAAATTACTACCGAATGTTATGTTGACATGCCAGAGATTGTAAGGGGTACTATTCGCGAAATCGGATACCATTCTTCGCAAATGGGCTTTGACTGGCAGACCTGCTCGGTCATTACCAGCATTGATCATCAATCACCGGATATCGCTCAGGGAGTCAATACTGGTGAAGGTCTTTTCAAGGACCAAGGAGCCGGCGACCAGGGTCTTATGTTTGGATTTGCTACGGATGAGACACCCGAGCTGATGCCCATGCCCATTGTATATGCCCACAAGCTGTGCCAGCGCCTTGCCACGGTTCGTAAAAACGGTGCCCTTGATTTTTTGCGACCGGACGGCAAATCTCAGGTCACCATAGAATACGAAAACGGGACCCCCAAACGCGTTGATACCGTCGTCATCGCTGCCCAGCACAAACCGGATATTTCTTACGAAGATTTAAAAGAAGCAATCATTGAAGAAGTCATTAAAAAAGTGATTCCGAAAAAGTACACAGACGGTGATACCAGATATTTTATCAACGCCACAGGCAAGTTTATTATCGGCGGTCCCATGGGAGACTGCGGCCTGACCGGACGAAAGATTATCGTAGATACATATGGGGGTCAGGGGAGCCACGGCGGTGGATGTTTTTCCGGTAAAGATCCTTCCAAAGTTGATCGGAGTGCGTCATATATGGCTCGGCATATCGCAAAAAATGTTGTCGCCGCCGGTCTTGCAAAAAAATGTGAGATTCAGATCGCCTATGCCATTGGTGTTGCACATCCTGTTTCTGTAATGGTCGATCTCATGGGAACCGGTGTCGTACCTAAACACCGGGTTGAAAAAGCAGTCCTTGATGTATTTGATTTAAGACCGGCCGCCATCATCGAGTATCTTGATCTCTTGCGTCCCATCTATCAAAAAACCTCGGCTTACGGTCACTTTGGGAGAAATGAGCCTGAATTTACCTGGGAAAAGACGAATATGGCTGATATTTTAAAGGAAAAAGCGGGTCTTTAATAGGCATAATTGATTGCCCGTTGAAGATTGGTAGCAGTCAAAAACGAATGAGCAGTAGCAAAAACAACTCAAAAGGGGAAAAGGGTTAATGAATTACGATATTAAAGATATAAAATTGGCAAAAAACGGTTTGCTTCGGATCGAATGGGCAAATCAGAGTATGCAAGTACTCAACAACATTAAAAACAGGTTTGCAAAAGAGAAGCCCTTAAAAGGCGTAAGCATCGCTGCCTGCCTTCATGTGACCACCGAAACCGCTTCCCTGATGCAAACATTAAAGGCAGGGGGCGCCAAAATTACGCTCTGCGCTTCCAACCCGCTGAGTACTCAGGACGATGTAGCGGCGTCACTGGTAAAACATGACAAAATATCTGTTTTTGCCATCAAGGGTGAAGACAATAAGACATACTACAAGCACATTCATTCAGCCCTGGACATCAAACCTCAATTTACAATGGATGACGGTGCGGATCTGGTTTCCACCATTCACTCCGAACGCCAGGAGCTTATTGAGAATGTACGAGGCGGCACTGAAGAAACAACCACCGGTATCATCCGACTTAAAAGTATGGCCGCAGATGGTGTTTTACAATACCCCATCATAGCCGTAAATGATGCCAAGACCAAACATTTCTTTGATAACCGCTACGGGACCGGTCAGAGCACAATGGACGGAATTATTCGGGCCACAAACCGTCTCATTGCCGGATCTAACTTTGTCGTTTGCGGGTATGGATGGTGTGGCAAAGGTCTTGCCCTGAGGGCACGGGGGATGGGAGCCAATGTCATTGTCACCGAGGTCGATCCCACCGCCGCACTTGAAGCGGTCATGGACGGGTTCACCGCGATGCCCATCCGTCAGGCAGCGCGAATAGGTGATTTTTTCTGCACGGTCACAGGCAACATTAATGTCATACGAAAAGAACACTTCCAAATTATGAAAGACGGGGCCATTGTCGCCAACTCCGGTCATTTCAACGTGGAACTCGATCTTAAAGGACTTGAATCCATAGCAAAATCCCGAAGAACAATTCGACCTTTCGTTGAAGAATATGTTCTTGAAAATGGTAAATGTATTAATGTGTTAGGTGATGGCAGATTGATAAATCTTGCAGCTGCCGAAGGGCATCCGTCAAGTGTAATGGATATGAGCTTCGCCAATCAGGCCTTGAGTGTCGAATATATGGTGACCAGCCCAAAAAGTCTTGAAAATACTGTTTATCCCGTGCCCGAAGAGATAGACAAGGCCATTGCAAGAGAAAAATTGACGTCAATGAATGTAAAAATCGACAAGCTCACCCCTGAACAGAAAAAATATCTGGCATCATGGAGTTTTGGAACATAGTACTCTCATTCATCATCGTATTTAAGGCTACGTGTGGATAAACGTCTACTTTTGATGTGTTCCCTTTAACAGCTCAACCGCCTTTTTCAGATACATGGCGGAAGTCGCATCGTCACCTCTTAAGCCGTGTACCAAACTGAGACCCACATAAGCGGGTGAATAATTCGGATCAAGTTCCTTTGCTCGATTGAACTCTCGAAAGGCATCATCAATTTTACCTGCTTTTAAGAGTGTGTTACCATTTTTAACATGGTGAACAGGTGTATCGAGCCATGGCTTCGATTCCATGGACGTTGGGACACATGCGCATATAAAAAATAGGCACAAAACTGCAAAAAAAACGTATGTTTTTTTTAATTTCATGATTCCTCCAGTTAAGCCCGCATCTATTATGAACCTTAGCGGTTCAGGGACAAGGCATCTTAATCATATGTATGATATTGACAATAACATTTTTTTATAATAATTTTTTTCATCAGAATTACGGGCTAGTCAATCACAATAATAACACGGCATTTTTTCATAAAATAAAGGCTTTCCGAAGTACTTCTGAGCTTTGAAGCATCTGCATTACTGATGACAATTTCAGAACAACCCGGTTCCAATGTCTTTAACCCTTTAACCACCAAAGGATGATCTGAAACCCTCTGGTTATCCAGAATTTCCTTTAGATTCCGAGCATATCCGCTCATACCCTGCTGAACGGCATATTCTCTGCTGACAAAAGCAGAACCATAAACTTCCTGATTGTTTTCATCCAGTATTCTTGGAACCATTACAGGCCTGATCCCAAGTCCCTTGGCATCGACCACAAGTCCTGTAAAAACCGGTGACGATGTTTTATTCATCGTCACAAGCGTGATTGAGTCAAGGGGCTTGATGTCTTTCGGAAGTACAAGTTGGGCAAATCCTCCGCGAAGATTCATTTCCATTATTATTGTTACCGTCCCGTCTGTCAGATATTCTTTTTTGACCACTTTTGCATTTTTTACCATATTCTCAATTTTCGATATAATGGCAGGGTCTTGAATTGCATAATCTCCAACAACAGTCGTGCCGCTAATCCTTAGCTCTTTTATAATTTCTAGGATTACGCGAAAAGCATTAAGCTTTGCATCTGTCAGCGCCACGGTTCGAGCATTGGAATCTTTAGACATTTTTGCTGGAGGAATACCGATTCCTTTGGCCTGGACGACCCCCCTGCTCCAATTGATACTCCCACTTTCCTTTAGTTCAACAACTTCTTTAGAATTATCAGTAGATCCAAAGACAGAAAACGTCAGCAAAAACACAAGAGTCGGCACAAAAAATAACTGTTTTTTCATATAAACTCCTTGGTACATTCTCTTATTGATAAATATATTATTTTCAATATTCGATATTATTTGAGTCGAGCAGAAAGCTTTTATATTCCCCAATTAACGACCGTGCTTCCTTTTCCGTCGATATCTTCTTGATGGATTCACGAAACCTGCTGCCGTAACGCAACCCTTTGACAAACCATCCCAGATGACTTCGCATCATTCGACAAGCCCGTTTCTCTCCAAAGCATTCTATGGAAGTATTAAGATACGTCGTCATCGCATCAAAACGTTCGAAAAGATCCGGGGGCATTCTTTCTTTACCATTCATCAGAGATATCACCTGGGAAAATAACCATGGATTTCCAATGGCTGCCCGACCGATCATTACCGCATCACAACCCGTTTCCTTTTGCATGGTTAATACATCTTCCGGCATTACAACATCTCCGTTGCCGATCACAGGGATGGACACGCAATTTTTTATAGCCGCAATTAAAGACCAGTCGGCGATGCCCCCAAATCCTTGAGTCGCCAGACGTGGATGCACGGCGATGCCGTCCACTCCGCTCCCCTCTGCGACTTTAGCGATGGCAAAAGCCTCACACCCGGATTTATCCCAGCCCGCTCTCATTTTAACGGTAAGGGGAATGCTTATGGCTTTTCGGACAGCCAGGAAAATTTTTTCAGCCTTATTGGCTGCTTTCATTAAAGCCGCCCCTGATCCGGTTTTCAACACCTTTTTTACAGCACAACCAAGATTGATATCAAGAATGTCGGCACCCGAGTCCTCAACCATGGCTGCTGCTTCAGCCATTATAGAGGGATCTGAGCCGAATATCTGAACCGATAACGGTTTTTCCTCGATCCGGCTATTGAGCATTTCATGTGTTTTGAGGGATCTGTGAACCAGCCCGTTGGCACTGATCATTTCTGAACAGACCAGGCCACACCCGGAAGCCTTTGCCAACAGTCGAAACGGCAAATGAGTGATACCGGCAAGCGGGGCTAAAATCGTTATATTGTCAAGAACAACTGAACCAATTTTCATATCTTTTTACAAATTTTATTTTTTAATGTGGCTTTAGTTGGATTGGCATAGCAAAACAGGCAGTTATGATAGCATGGATGCAGGTGATACGACCCGATATCCACTGAAATCATACATCCGCACCCCTTTGACGACCGCTGGCCCGTATCCTTTTTAAAGCTGAGGTTTCCACCAAACATTTTTACAAAAAGATCATTTGGAATACACGAGCTTTTCCTGATGTTCGAACCTGAAGGCAGGGCATTCAGAACTTCCTTTTCACAGCACGTATACAGATCAATTTTTTTTTCTGAAAGTTTTTTTTCCATTTCAAGAAGAACTTCTATCTTTTCCGACAGAACTGGATCGATAAAAGAAAATCCGGGTATTGATTTTATACGTTTTTTTATCTTGGCATAATGATCCATGAAACTGGTAATACACCGTGAAACACCACACTGTGATGCCCATGCCGCAATTCTGGAAAAATCATGAAGGGTGCCTTTGACGATCTTTTCTTCATAGGTATAAAAACAGATCGGATCGAATCTCCAGTTTATCGTTTTCGAATCGAAGTTTCGGCTAAGGTCTCGAAGTTGAACAAGTTTTTGTTTTAAAGAAGGCACTCGAGGTTCAAGTAACGGA
Organism: uncultured delta proteobacterium; assembly: GCA_963731025.1. Taxonomy (GTDB): domain Bacteria; phylum Desulfobacterota; class Desulfobacteria; order Desulfobacterales; family UBA11574; genus UBA11574. The sequence goes on from CAVSVL010000011.1 coordinate 389,722, forward strand.
ATATTTGAATTTATGGTAAAGTTAAAAAAAAGATTGTATCCCTTTTTCAAAAGCGTCTCGCCGAACCCCCCCTTAATAAAAGGAGCGAAATTTTTTGACCAGAATACAATGGTATGTATTTGTTCCGGCGTTGCAGGCACGATGAACTTGCGCCGGTTATATGGATTGGTCACTTCAAACCGCCCTTTTTTGATCTGTTCCATGAACCAATCCATGTAAAAGGCAGGAATATCGGTGCGTCTTGAGGCTGAGATAACGGTTTGATTTGAGTGCTTCATAACCCCAAAATCAACTTCACGATTATTTTTTCTTAAGATCAGCTAAAGATATCACTTTTTGATTACCTGGTTTTCCAGGTGTTGCTTTTTCTTTTTCATCCGGTTCGGTCTCTTTGGGGCAAACCACCTTTTCAAGACGTATTTTTTTTCCTTCCATGGTAAATTCCTGGCCGTTAATATAAATATCGCGCAGTATCCAGTTGACCACTTGAAGGGGAAATTGCAGCAGCAAAAGTTTAACATGATACCAGTCTCTTTTGATATCCGGAGAGATGTCCTCTATTCTGGCAAATGATATCGGCTGGTTCTCAAAGTAAATGATTACGACATCGTTTTCTTTGGTCATTATTCTATTGTCCTATGGAAAAAGCATATTGTTTCAACAATATGCTCAAGATAATTGCAAAAACAAGAAAAACTGTAACACTTTGGCCTTTTGAAAATATTGCCGCTTCAAGTATTACGAAAAATTAAGTACATGACTTTCGCATGTGATCAGTCTGATGATCTCGTAATATGTTTTATAACCGTAAAAAATCTTGTTTGGCAATGCTTATTTCCTTTAAATGAATAATTATTCATTATACATATTGAAGTTAATAATACTGCAAAAAATTATTCATTTAGTTTTCAACACACATCTATTGAAATATAATATATTGATTATATAATATTTATAACTCTTGTTGGGATGATATAAATTCTTTGTTTTTTTCTTGACATATAAAGATATGTTCTGTTAAATTAATGAATGCTCATTCATCGTGTTGGAATTCATTCTTTAATCCTTACAGGAGGCTATCATGGTTAGAAAAATCAAGCAGGCAGCGGTCATTGGCTCTGGTGTCATGGGCGGAGGCATCGCTGCCCTATTGGCCGGGGCCGGCATAAAGACATTTTTGCTGGATATTGTTCCTTTTGATCTAAAAGAAGACGAAAGAAATGACCCGGTTGCCAGAAATCGAATCGTGAAAGCCGGTTTGGATTCAGTTTTGATGTCGAGCCCATCACTTCTCATGCAGAAAAAAGATGTCGATCGCATCACCATCGGCAATTTGGAAGACGATTTTGACAGAATTTCAGACTGCGACTGGATTGTAGAAGTGGTTGTGGAAAATCTGAAAATTAAGCAGGATCTTTTTAAGCGAATTGAAACAAAAAGAAAGCCCAACGCCATTGTTTCTTCCAATACCTCCGGGCTGCCGCTAAAAGCCATGTCCCAAGGCCTCAACCTCGATTTTAAACAGCATTTTTTGGGCACACATTTTTTTAATCCAGTAAGATATATGCATCTTCTGGAAATCATAGCAGGAGAAGAAACACTACCTGAAGTTCTTGAATTCATGTCTGATTTTGGAGAACGGATTCTCGGCAAAGGCATTGTATGGGCCAAGGACACCCCTAATTTTGTCGGAAACAGGATCGGCGTTCAGGGAATTGTCAAGGCCATGCAGCTCATGCTTGAAGACGGCCTGTCGATCCCTGAAGTGGACGCACTTTTCGGAACCCCCATGGGCAGACCCAAGACCGCTATGTTCAAGACATGTGACATTGTCGGTCTCGACACCCTGGGGCATGTGGCAAAAAACACTTATGACTTGGTGGTGGATGACGAACAGAGAAACAGCTTCGTTCTTCCCGAATTCGTGGGCCAGATGATCCAAAAAAACCTACTGGGGACAAAAACCAAAAGCGGCTTTTACAAGACCGACGTAACACCCGAATGGAAAAAAATTCGAAAGGTCATCGACCCACAAACGTTAGAATATTCTGAGTATGAACCTCCCGACTTTCCATGCCTTGTCGAAGCTAAAAAGGCAAAAACACTTCCTGAAAAAATCAAAGCCATCGTCTATGGTCAGGACAACGGGGCCAGATTTGCCTGGAAAGTAGTGGCAAACGGCCTGATCTACGCGGCGAATAGGATGGCTGAAATTTCCGATACCATCGTTGACATCGACAATGCCATGAAATGGGGATTCAACTTTGAGATGGGCCCCTTTGAAACCTGGGATGCCATCGGCATCGAGGCTTCTGTAGATAAGATGGAAAAGGACGGATTTGAAGTCCCTGAAAAAATAAAGCAGATGCTTGCAGCAGGCCATATCTCATTTTACAAAACCGAAATGGGTAAACGTTTTGCATATGATTTTGCCAGCGAAAGCTATACAGAGATTGTTGCCAGTGAAACGATGATTTCTCTTGAAGCCCTAAAAGGTGCGGGCAACCTCGTTCAGTCCTGTAAATCCGCTTCCTTAATAGATCTTGATGACGGTGTCTTTTGTTTGGAATTTCATACCAAGATGAATGCCTTGAACAAAGAAATTATCGAATTTCAGCAAGAAGCCATGGAATATGTGGATGCCAACGGTTTGGGGCTTGTCATCGGAAACCAGGCCGGCGGAATGCCGGGGGCCTTTTCCGCAGGCGGCGATCTGTTTTTCATGGCCGGTCTGGCAAAGGAAAAGAAATACTCGGAGATCGATGCATTTTTAAGCATGGCGCAAGATGCTATACAGAAAGAAAAATATTCGAGCTTTCCGGTGGTCGCAGCCCCTTACGGCATGACCCTTGGCGGTGGATGCGAGGTGTGCCTCGGCGCCGACAGGATGGTGGCCCATGCCGAACTCTACATGGGACTTGTTGAAATTGGCGTCGGTCTGCTCCCATCGGGCGGCGGATGTTTAAATCTTTGGAAAAAGTTTGTTCAGACGATCCCTGAAGCGGTCACCGATGTCGACCTTGCCAAGTTTTTCGTTCCGGTGTTCATGTCTGTCGCACTGGCCCAAGTTTCAAAATCTGCTGCTGAAGCCAGAAACAACGGTTTTTTGGTCCCCACGGACAGAATCGTATTTAACCGGGACTATCTGATCGGCGAAGCCAAAAAAGAGGTTTTGAAGATGGTCGATGAAGGATACGCACCGCCGATAAAACAACCGATAAAGGTTTTGGGACAGGCTGCCCAGGGAATGATTGAGGTGGAAATTTTTAATATGCTGAAAGGAAAATTTATCTCAGAATACGATGCATTTCTTGCAAAAAGAATCGCCTTTGTCATCAGTGGTGGAGAAGTAAGAGACAACAGCAGCGTCAATGAAGACGTCATCCTTAATCTTGAAAGAGAGGCTTTTGTCGATTTCTGGAAAGAAGAAAAAACCATGGCCAGGGTTGAACATATGCTAAAAACCGGCAAACCCTTAAGAAATTAACAAAGGATCACTGGTCATTTTTATTTGATAACCAATTGAAACCTTTTAAAGCTTTTAGAAAGGTCTCAAAGGAGGGAGTATGAGAGATGCCTACATTGTCCAATCCGTCAGAACACCCGGCTGCAAGAAAAGTAAAGGGGCTTTTAAAGATACACGACCTGAAGACCTGCTAACCTTTATTTTAAAATCGGCCATCGAAAAAACGCCGAACCTTGAAATGAAAGATGTGGATGACATTATGATCGGCTGCGCGTTTCCCGAAGCTGAACAGGGGCTGAACATCGGCAGGGTCGCATCCCAGATCGCTGGATTTCCGGCGCAAGTTTCCGGAGCCACGGTGAACCGGTTCTGTGCTTCCGGCCTCGAGGCCATCGCCCAGGCCTCCTTGCGCGTTATGTCGGGATGGTCGGATATCGTCATTGGCGGGGGATTGGAATCCATGACCTTCGTTCCCATGGGCGGAAATCTTCCAAGACCTCATCCTGAATATACTAAACAGCACGCTGATCTTTACGTTTCCATGGGAATCACCGCAGAAACCGTTGCCAACCGGTACAACGTTTCCAGAGAAGAACAGGATGAATTCGCCTATCACTCTCAAATGAAGGCCTCAGAGGCCATGAACAAAAAACTTTTTACCGAAATCGTTCCCACGCCGGCACACAAATTTGTAAGTGACAATAATGGCACCTTCAAGAAAGAGACCTTTCTTGTCAAAGATGACGACGGTATACGGCCCTCCACTACCGTGGAAGGGTTGGCCAAACTGAACCCGGTATTTGCTTTAGGCGGAACGGTGACTGCGGGAAACTCTTCTCAGACCACCGACGGTGCAGCCGCAAGTATTATCATGAGTGCCCAGAAGCTCGATGCCCTTGGACTGAAACCCATCGCCAAGTTAAAATATTACACCACCGTTGGCTGCAAGGCCGAAGAGATGGGAGTGGGACCCCGATACGCCATTCCCAAACTTCTGGATATGGCCGGCATGGATCTTGAAGATATCGGTCTTTTTGAAATCAACGAGGCTTTTGCATCTCAAGCGGTGTATTGTATCCGGGAACTCGGCATTGACATGGACAGGGTCAACATCCACGGCGGCGCCATTGCATTGGGGCATCCGCTGGGATGCACAGGTGCCAAGCTGTGTGCAACACTGCTTGCCAACATGAAGGAACGCGGCGTGAAATACGGCATCGAATCGATGTGTATCGGCGGAGGAATGGGCGCTGCCGCACTTTTCGAACTGTGCGATTAGCCCGCGCATTTCTTATGGTGGATGATGATACGTATCATTCAGCAATCAAACAAGATTGAATTGTAAAAAAACAGGCTTTTTTTGTAATAGTTTAGTCTATTGAAACAAACCGATTCCATGGGAGCTTCAGGTATGATTAAATTTTTGACTGGAAGCTGTCTGAGTGGGTTAGGGATCGTTTTGAAAGAACCATAGGTGATTTAACTTTATGGATGAAACCCCCTGTTAAAACAGTGACCTTTATGAATAGCCCGGGCAGGTTCTTTCATTACGAGCCCTTATCCACGAGTTCTTTCAGCAAAAATTTAATTATACCTGAAGCGGTAATATTCTTAAAAGGCTAAAACACTTTTTTAATATTGAGTGCAAAACTTAACCAATCAATCTGCAAAGCGCCGAATACTAAAAGTCATCCATTTTTCTGCTCAAATTGCTTCATAAAATCAACAAGAGCTTCAACTGCCGCCAGCGGCGTTGCATTATAAATCGACGCACGGCACCCCCCTACGGATCGATGACCTTTAAGACCGCCCATTGAGTTTTTAAGTGCCTGCTCAACAAATTGTTTTTCAAGTGCTTCATCCGGAAGACGAAAAGTGACATTCATCAACGAACGACTATCCGTTTCAGCCGTTCCTTGATAAAACCCACTGGCGTCTATGGCTTCATAAAGTATCCGGGCCTTTGCTTGATTCAACTCTGCCATTTTTTCAAGGCCGCCAACGCTTTCCTCCAGCCACTTCATGACCAGTTGAATCATATAGATTGCAAAACAAGGAGGCGTATTGAACATGGAATTTTTGGAAGCATAAGTGGTATACTTTAGCATGGACGGGACCGTGTCCGGCACTCTTTTCAGCATATCATCCCGAATGATGACCATACATACGCCGGCAGGACCGATATTTTTTTGGGCACCGGCATAAATCAGACCGAACTTATCGACATCAAGAGGTCTTGACATAATATCGGACGACATATCGGCAATCAGGGGAACTTCGCCTGTCTCTGGAAAAGACGCCCATTGGGTTCCTTTGATGGTGTTATTGGATGTTATGTGTGCATAGACCGCATTGCTGTTAAACGATATGTTTTTGGGAATGTTAGGAAAAATTGTTATCTTCGGAAGATGCCACAACATTTACGGTTTTACCCATAATTTCAGCTTCCTTGATGGCTTTTGTGGACCAGGTGCCTGTATTCACATAGTCTGCGGCATCACCTTCTCCGAGAAGGTTCAGGGGAATCATACAGAACTGCAAACTGGCACCTCCCTGGACAAACAATACGCGAAACTTGTCATCAAGCTTCAGCAAACGCCGGGTTCTGGCAACGGCATCGTTTATAACATCGTCAAACAACGTTGACCGGTGGCTGATCTCTGTGATCGACATACCGGAACCGCCGAAACTTAAGAATGAATCCTTGATTTCTTCAAGCACTTCAAGGGGAAGTGCGGCAGGACCGGCGTTAAAGTTATAAATTCTGTTTTCCTTCATCGATTTCCTCCATATAATTTATGTTTGAACAATTTTATACTTTAAAAAAGGATTTATTTGTACAGATAGAATTAAATATGTCAATGAGTATTTTTTATGGATACTGTGAAATTATAACCCCGTAATTAGCCGATGTTGACAAAACAGCATCTCTTGGCTATTGAAAGCATTGAATAGAATTTTACCTAAATTGAACGATTGATGACTTTTGTAATGTATATTTGTTTTTAGTATTGCTTTTTTATTGCCCTGTCACTATTTGAAACGCTCAGTTTAGGTATTTTTTTAAATGATATATCTATAAGGTAACAATTTTATGAAGATCTACACCTATCCATCAACAACGGCAGAAAGAAAAATTGCATCCATCGTCAACCGCGGTGCAGGATTTAAGAAAAAAGATCTGCTTGCGGTCACACGTATTATCGAGGATGTGAGGAGAAACAGAGACCGGGCCCTCATTAAATATACGAATCAATTCGATTCACCGAAACTGACCACAGCGTCCATTCGGGTGACACGCCAAGAAATTGGTGATGCCTCAAAACGTGTAGACCGATCCTTTGTACGGACCCTAAACCGAGCAGTGAATCAAATCGAATCCTTTCACAAACAGCAACTCAGTAAATCCTGGATCCATACCCAAAGACCGGGGACACTTTTGGGACAGTTGATAAACCCTGTCGATGTGGCAGGGATTTATGTCCCTGGAGGAATGGGGGGTGAAACACCGCTGGTTTCCTCGGTCCTCATGGGCGTCATTCCCGCTAAAGTTGCGGGCGTCAATCATATTGCCATGGTAACGCCACCCACCCAAAACGGCTCGATCAATCCCCATCTTCTGGTTGCGGCTAAAAAGGTCGGGGTGGATGCTGTCTACAAGGTCGGGAGTGCCTGGGCCATTGCTGCCCTGGCTTACGGCACCGAAACAATACCAAAAGTGGATGTTATCGTCGGGCCCGGAAATATTTATGTGACCATTGCCAAGAAGATCGTATCAGGAATCGTAGGTGTTGATATGATTGCAGGTCCCAGCGAAATCCTTATCATCGCAGACGATACGTCAACCCCTGAATTTATAGCAGCAGATCTCCTCTCACAGGCAGAACATGACATTTTGGCTTCTGCAATCTTGGTTACGGATTCCAAAGACACAGCCAAAACAGTTGCCACCCTTGTAAAGGAGCAACTTCAGGATCTTTCACGCAAAGAGATAGCTCAAAAAGCACTTTCCAGATTCGGCGCCATAATGATTGTGTCTGATCTTGATATGGCAATTGATCTTTCAAATCAAATTGCGCCTGAGCACCTTGAGCTTCACATCAAAGATCCATTGGCCTATGTCGGACAGATCCGTAATGCAGGAGCCGTATTTTTGGGCGATTATACACCGGAACCCATTGGTGATTATATCGCCGGCCCCAACCATGTGCTTCCAACTGCCGGCACGGCAAGATTTTCTTCTGCGCTGTCAGTGGATACTTTTGTAAAAAAGACCAGTCTGATCCGTTATTCACAGGCAGCCTTTAATCGTGAAGCCGGTGATGTCATTCGCCTTGCGGAAATAGAAGGTCTTGATGCCCATGCCAACTCTGTGAAAATCAGGTTAACCGGCCATTGAAAACAGCCGCTTCTGACAACCGGGAAGAATGGATACTTTTTATCCACAAGCACTTTTCAATACGTTAAACCGGATATTTTTTACCCATCCATAGTCCAGCTGGAGCAAATATTGACGTTAAAATCTCTAAAGTAAAATATTTAATTCATCCTGCAACGTCATCCGCCACACGGTAGAGACGGATTATAAGGCTTTTTTAGCCTGTTGGGGGATAAAATTTGGGCCAGGCATTATTCAAAGATTATTTGTGGCACACAGCTTGCATTTTCCTATACCGTTACTATTTTATACGATCAATAAAATAATAAAAGGAGTCCATAAATGAATTTTTTTGTAAAAAACCAATGTGTTCCAAAAAGAAAAATGTTTTTCTTCGCAATGCTCCTGGCAGCCATCATTATATTTTCGGGCAGTTTTTATCCGACGTACAGTATCGCTGCAAAATCCGACACAGCCTTTTTACCCCCTGACAGTTTTTCTAACCTGGCTGAATCGGCCAGTCCGGCCGTGGTTAACATCAGAACCGTCAAGACCATCAAGGGAGGAGGTCGCGTATTTCGTCACTTTAAAAAAGGCCCTTTTGGCGATGACGATCCCATGAAAGATTTTTTCGACCGTTTTTTTGATGAAGATCAAAAAAGAGATTTTAAACAACGAAGCCTTGGTTCGGGATTCATTATCGATAAAGACGGCTATATCGTAACCAACAATCACGTGATAGACAATGCAGACAAAATTGTCGTGATATTAAGTGACGAAAAAGAGTTCGAAGCACAGATTGTCGGACGTGATAAAAATACAGATCTGGCATTGATCAAAATCAATTTGAATCATAATCTTCCTGTATTGCGATTCGGAGATTCCGATTCCCTTAAAGTGGGTCAATGGGTGGTGGCCATCGGAAATCCTTTTGGTTTGGAGCAAACCGTCACAGCAGGAATTGTCAGCGCCAAGGGACGGGTCATCGGATCAGGGCCCTATGATGATTTCATACAAACCGACGCTTCCATCAACCCGGGAAATAGTGGCGGTCCGCTGCTCAATATGAAGGGAGAAGTTGTTGGAATAAATACAGCCATCGTCGCCGGTGGGCAGGGAATCGGATTTGCCATTCCGGTCAACCTTGCAAAAAATATCATTGCTCAGCTCAAAAACACCGGAGAGGTGACACGCGGCTGGCTTGGAGTGGGTATCCAGGATATCAGCGAGGAAGTCGCGGAGTATTACGGCATAAAGGAAAAAAAGGGCGTTCTGGTTACAGAAGTGTTTCCAGATGACCCTGCCGATGTAGCAGGAATAAAGCCCAAAGACATCATACTTTCAGTCAATGGAAAGACAGTGGATAGTGCCAGACAACTCACAGCTATAATTGCAGATACCCGCGTCAACGATACCGTTCAGATCAAAATCAATCGCGACGGCAAAACCCGAACCATTGACGTCAAAATTGCCAAGAGAGAGGAAACCAAAATTTCAAAAAGAGGCGTCCAAAAGCAAGAAGAATCCCAACTTGGAATTCAAGTTTCTGAAATCACACCTGAAACTGCTCGCAGGTTTAACCTGAAAGATGCCAAAGGTGTTATTGTTACCGACGTGGATCCGGAAAGCAAAGCAGCCAAAGCCGGACTACAGGTACACGACATTATCAGGGAGATCAACCACAAGAATATTACATCGGTGAGCGACCTTAATAAGGCGATTGATGACACCCCGGAAGGTGAAACCATCAACCTTTTTATCCGGAGAATGAATCGAGGATTTCTGGTCATAAAGATAACAAAATAAATGAACGAATTCTTAATCTGGTGGCAGCATTTGCCCGAAAAAATGAATCCCACCATCTTTAGTATCGGAGGGTTCAGACTGCATTATTACGGACTGATGTATCTCGTTGCGTTTGCCGTTGTTTACATTCTGGTGGTCTATCGTATAAAACGAGAAAAACGATTTCGAATATCTGTCGATGAGGTCCAGAACCTCATGATTTTTATGATGATCGGTGTTATTGTCGGCGGACGTCTTGGATATGTTTTTATTTATAACCCGTTATATTACCTTAAACATCCTCTTGAAATATTTCTCCCCTTTAATTTTTCAAACGGTATCACCTTTACCGGAATTTCAGGCATGTCTTTTCACGGCGGGCTGATCGGGGTGATCGTTTCAATCTGGATGTTTACGCGTAAGGCTGGTTTTAATTTTTGGAACACCGTCGATTTGTTCGCACCTGTTGTACCTTTAGGGTATACATTCGGGCGAATCGGAAATTTTATCAACGGCGAGCTGTATGGAAGAGTCACCTCGGCACCCATAGGCATGTATTTTCCACTTGCGCCCGGACAAAGTCTCAGACACCCCTCACAGCTTTACGAAGCTTTTTTTGAGGGAATTGTTTTGTTTATTGTGTTGTGGAATTTAAGAAAATTAAAAACACCTAAAGGTGCCATGCTCTCCTTTTATATCATCGGCTATGGTTTTGTCCGGTTTTTTATAGAATTTTATCGCCAGCCCGATCCCCAGCTCGGTTTTGTCTTTATGTCATTTTCCATGGGCCAGCTGCTTTGCGGTTTGATGATGGCCTGCGGTGTTGCCTTGTACATTTTTCTATCTCAGACTGAAAAACGGCGACGGATGATTGGTAATACAAATAAATTGTAAGGTAAAACAGAAATCAATTTCGCGAGCCGATTTAAAAAATTCTTTTGTTCATAATCGGATCGAAACATTTTCCCGCGTTCGATGCCCCTGACGGTCACATGATGCAGTACACCTGGCGCATCTATTTTTGCTTTGCGTGGCATATCATATATTTACAAAAATGGAATTATAATTTAAGGGGCGTCTCGGAAGTTCCAAGTTTCATTTTTATGGCATATTGGAGGCATATTTTTCTGTACAAAAGAGAGCGATATTGTTTTTTATTGGAGGCGTTTTAGGTTTTCGGGAAGGTTTCTATGTGTTTGGCAATGGATTAATATAAGTACATTATTTCGATTCAACCCCACTCAACTTACCCACATCACCTTTATTAAACCATTCTTCAATTAGATGATAAGCTATAGCTTCTTTACTCGGTATTCTCAGCAATCCTTTTATCAAATTATCTTTAATTTCTTTTCTTGAAAACCAACATGCGTCTTCCAGCTCATTTTTATCAATTTTAATTTCATTTCCCTTTGCTGTGGCGGTAAAACCTAACATTAATGAACTGGGAAAAAGCCAGGGCTGGGAATGTTGATATTCTACTTTTTCAACTATTACTCCGGTTTCTTCATTGACTTCACGAATCACAGCATCCTCGACACTCTCACCCGGCTCGACAAATCCAGCAATTGTTGAATACATACCTTTTGGCCAAATCTTTTGACGTCCAAGCAGACAATACTCACCAAAGGACACCAGAACAATTATTGCGGGGTCCATACTTGGGAAATGGTTCTGTCCACAATTAGTATTTTCGCAAATACGTAAATTACCAGCTACAGCGCTTTTAGTTGGAGTACCGCATTTTCCGCAATATTGATTTCTTGACTGCCAGTTTATCATAAAACGGGCTATCGCCAACAATGCACTATCACGAAAATTAAGCAACGGCATTACTTGTTTAAAATCATGAAATTCCCCACTACTTTTATCCCTTAAAATTGAAGCAGATTTTATTGATTCTATGTCAATTGCAAAATAGGTCTTTTTATCACTAATTCCTAAAAGTATTGATAACTCGCGTGCATTAGAAACATCATTCAAATCATTTTTTGTAAGGTAAATCGTCCTTGGATTTTGGATTGATGTACAAAAAACCTCAGAATGACTTACTGGAATTATTCGAGCCGATTCATTATTAAATTGATCATCAATCCATATTTCATTGCTTCGTTTTAATGACGCCCGATCTAAAAAACGTGTTGAAAAAAAATTTTGTTTCATCCGATATCAATCTTCCATACTTTTTTTAAACTTGGCACCCGTCTGATAGGAAAATGCCTCAGGTATGTCCTAACACTTCATGCGCCTTGTAAGACGAGCCGAGGAGCTTAATCTCGTCCGCACTGAGCTTGACTTGGGTGGCCGCCACCGCCTCCTCGATATGAGCGACCTTGCTGGCACCGACGATGGGTGCCGCCAATCCCGGCTGATGCAACAACCAGGCGTAGGCGATTCTGGCATTACTTTCGCCGCGTTGGGAGGCAAGTTCGCTGAGGCTGTTCACCACAGCGAAATCTTCTTCCCGATAGTAAAGCTTTTGCGCGAAGTCGTCGGTCTTGGCACGTGTCGTGCGACCGGTCGAGATATCGTCCGGTGTACGGTTGCCGGCTAAAAAGCCTCTGGCCAGTGGACTCCAGGGAATCAAAGCAACGCCCTGATCGCGGCAAAGCGGAATCATCTCACGTTCTTCTTCCCGATAAATCAGGTTGTAATGGTTTTGCATCGATACGAACCGCACCGTCCCTTTCGATCGGGCAATGTGCTGCGCCTTGGCAAACTGCCAGGCATACATGCTGGACGCCCCGATATAACGCACTTTGCCCGATTTGACGACATCGTTCAAGGCCTCCATGGTCTCTTCGATGGGTGTTTCGTAATCCCAGCGATGGATCTGATACAGGTCGATATAATCGATCCCCAGGCGCTTGAGGGAAGCTTCTACTGCTTCAAAGATATGCTTGCGAGACAATCCGGCGATGTTCGGCGGGGGTGGTGCGGAATCTGCGTGGCCACCCTGAAAGGCGATATCCACCGGAAAAAACACTTTGGTGGCAATCACAACTTCGTCCCTTCGGGTAAACTCCCGAAGAAACTTGCCGGTCAGTTCCTCCGAAGCGCCGGCTGAATACATGTCGGCGGTATCGAAAAAGTTGACACCCAGCTCAACGGCGCTCTGGACAATTGGACGCGCATCAGCCTCATCGAGTACCCACGGCCGCCATTGCGAAGTTCCGTAAGTCATCATGCCAAGGCAGATGCGTGATACCTTGAGACCGGTTTGACCTAAATTGACATAGTCCATGTTATGTTGTCCTCCATTTCATTATTGGTGAATTCAAGTTGCAAGTGCATCAAAAATAACACTACTAATATCCCTATAGACACTCTCAAAATGCGCTTTTTACCACGCCTCCGTCCACCCGCAGGGCCGCACCGGTCGTAGCGGATGCCATCGGGCTGGCAATATAGGTGACCAGTGAAGCAACTTCTTCCGGCTTTGCAAAGCGCTTGATGAGGGAGGTGGGCCGAAACTTTTCGAAAAACTCCTTCTCGAACGCTTCAAATGACTTGCCCTCTGCCTTGGCAAGTGAGCCCACGAATTCGCTGACTCCCCGGGATTTGGTCGGTCCGGGAAGAATGCTGTTTACAGTGATGCCGGTTCCGGCAACGGCTTCGGCAAGACCGCGCGACACAGCGAGCTGTGCGGTTTTGGTCATTCCGTAGTGTATCATTTCAGCAGGAATCTGGACAGCACTTTCGCTGGAGATAAAAATAATGCGGCCCCAGTTGCGGCGTCTCATACCGGGCAGGAACAGACGTGCCAGTCGTACGCCGCTGAGAACATTTACATCGAAAAAGCGCCGCCAGTCGGCATCCGTGATGTCTTCGAATTCCATCGGCTCAAAAATCCCTAAATTGTTGACGAGGATTTCCACGTCAGGGAATTTTTCGGCAAGCTGTTCTGCAATGGTATCAATACCTATATCTCCGGTAAAACCGGAAATGTTACCGCCTGTGTCGGATTTTATCCTAACCACGGCATCATCTACGGATGCCTGAGATCGACCGTTTATAACAACGCGGGCGCCTTCACGTGCCAGCGACGTCGCTATGGCATATCCGATTCCGGCCGTACTTCCGGTAACCAGTGACAGTTTGTTGTCTAAGTTGAGATTCATGGTCGTTCTTCTCCTTTGTCCGTTCCAAGCGGAGTAAACGATCGCGGCATCCGAACGGCAAGGTTTGGCGCGTCTTCAAAATTCCGAGGTTAAATGATGAGTACGCCGCTTGCAACGATTATAATGATTTAAATTTCGTATTTTTAATTAGTTATGAAATTTCATTTGTTTCTAACCCATAGCATCTTCAAGTATAATAATCACAATATAGGCAAAGTCGAGAACGATACATTCCGATGGAACAGTCTTCACTCCGATTTTTTAGTTGGAGGCGTTACAGGTTTTCGGAAAGGTTTCTATGTTCATGGTATATGGTTTTTAACAGACTGTCTGTCATTGTAAGATTTCCTTTTATAGTTAAAGGTTAATGGAAACATAACGTGGAGCTCACAGGATTTTCAGGAGCGCAGTGGATGAAAATTCCTAGTGCAGCAATTATTTCACATCAATCGTCTCATTAATATTTAGGAAGGTTAAAACGACCTTGGCAAATTCGATAGGTGCTTCATTTATCAAATGGTGAGTTCCATTTTTGAATTGAACCAACCATGCCCCAGGAATTGCGGAAGCGAGGGTCTTTGAACTTTCAATTCCGACTATGTGATCCGAAGTTCCAACAATAAACATGACCTGATTAGCAATGGAAAGTAGTTGATCCATGGGGGTCTTCCAATGAATTGTAGCTGAAACTTATCTTATAATGGTTGGGTTGTCAGGCGTTTTACCTGTTAAAGCTTTAGCGACATCACTTCCATCTGCAGAGGTTGCGTGGATAATTGCTTTATTAAAATGGTCTGGATACTCCAGTAATAGTTCTTGGGTGATCACACTTCCCATGGAATATCCTAGCACATTTGTCTTTTTTACACCAAGAACGGTAAGGAGACCAATGACGTCATCTGCAAACAATTTATAATTAAACGTTTCGTCATTAGTCGTTGTATATCCCATGCCCCGGTTGTCCAGTATGATCAGTTGATAATTCTTTGATAACATTTGGATGATCTCCATAGGCCAAAGATCCATTGTAGCGCCCAACCCCATAATCATGACAAGTGGTTCACCTGAGCCAATTAATTTGTAGCCTATTTTAATTCCATTCGTTTGGACTTGATAGATAGTATTTCCCTGCTTATCTAGTCCTATTTCCTTGCCTGATGGTTGTATGCCTTGGGCAGTGGCGCTGGCAGTGCCAATAGCCAGCACAATAACTAGTGAAATAAACAGGTAATTGATTTTTCTTGATGCCCGAAATCAAAGTCGATGTAACTCTTACTTCTGAACCAAGGTAAATGCAATGTTGTGGAAAAACTGTTAAAGCCAGGGTCCAGTTCATTAGAGCGGATATGACAAGGCTATCGGCGGTAATCCGACTGTCCGGTCCTGGCGCAGCAGAGAACGGACGGATTGCCAGTCAGTGGGGTTTCCACACGGCGGTACCAGCGGGTAACGACGAACCCAGCCAGAACCAACATGAATGGAGACAGCCGAAAGCAAGTAAGGCGTGATGAACCCGGTCGCCGGCAGCTGCAGGCAGGACCTGACTAAGTCGTGCCTTTTGACCACCACGATCCAAGAGCTTACAGCTATGACGAGGAAAGGACCTGTCAGCGACAACTATGGAGTTTATGTCAACTGGGTCAACAAACGGCAAAGTGTGACCATATACATTTTCATTCCCTCCTTGATGGATCAAACGAGAAGTTCACCAGACACCAAAAGCTGCCAGGTTTTTGGTGTCTGGTGAAACGCCATGTTCGCTTCAGCGATAAATATCCTTACGGTGTCCAACCTTTACCACCCAGACCGTAAGTTCATCATCTTGAATCGAATATACAATACGATATCGTCCTTGACGCAGACGATATCTTTCCTGGCCGGCCAATTTTTCACATTCTTTAGGGCGGGGGTCTTCTGAAAGCGACTCAATGCGACTGAGAATTCTTTTCAGATCCTTTTTGGGAATACTATCAAAATCTTTCTGCACCGACTTTTTGAAAAAAAGTTTATATGCGGCCATCTTTTTTAAGCCTCTTGACCATTTCATCGTAACTTATCAAAGGTTCATCAGCCCTTTCATCAAAGGCCAAGAGATCATCCGCATCTTCGGCAAGTGCCTCTTTGACAGCCTCGTTGACAAGATCAGAAACGGATCGAGACGTTTCAACGGCTTTAAGCCGTAACGCTTTATGTAGGTCGGGATCAAAATAGATGGTAGTTCTTTTATTCTGTGTTGCCATAACGTCACCTCGCATTATAGTTATGACATTATGACGTTATAACGTTAGAATTCTTATCTCTTGAAGTACGGCAAAGTGGCCCTGCCGTTTCTCTTGGGTTGGATGAACGAATCTCGCATTGGTTATTAAAATAGTGTTCATTTTGGATGAGGTTGGAGGTTTTAGGTTGGAGGTTAGAGGTCCGAGGAAGGACGAAGGACGATGGACGAAAGGTCGATGCATTCTTAACGTCCCTCGTCCAAGCGAAGCGGTCTTCCTTCTTCCATCGGTTTTTCTTATGCCTAAAGCGAAGCGCTCCTCTCTCCGAGCTGTAAGCTCATACGAGCTGGAAGCAACCCAATTCCGCTGAAAGCGATAGTCAGCAGGTCTTGTCATTCGGATCGATTCGCCAATGGTCTGCTGATTTGCCGCACCATTCAAGAAATTGTCTTGTATCACTGCCGAGTTGTTCTATTACCCAATGCCGGGTCGATCGGTTCCATGTTGTATCAATTGAGGTTGTTCGGCCAGACATTTTCATGTTGTTAATTCGACTCTTTCGCGACGCAATAGGTAAATGGGAGTATGGGATGACAATAGAAGGATCTACACCGATAAATTCGAAAACGTCGGCAAGCACTTCATCCGGATGATTAACGTACTCATCAAACCATATGATCTTGATTCGTTGGTCCGGAAAGTATTTTCGGTATGCGCTGATATTTTTCCAGTATCGGCTCGATTGGATAATGTTTGGCTTTTTACGAACCATATCATTTATTGAGTTGTTTGAGAACAGAAAGCTTGGCGTTGACATCCATTCGACATAAGCAGATTCCATTCGGTCAAGTGGATGGCGGACTGAATAAAGGATTTTTACGTCCGGAACATGTTTTATTATCCGCGATATCGTATTTGGAAAGGCGTTTGTACGTGAGTATGACGTGGACGTATCGATGATAGCCCTTTCGCCATTGTAGCCCGAAAAAAGGGCCATATACCAGTCCCAACCGCGTCTGTACTGCCGGCTTTCGGAGAAGAAATGTGGCTCTTTTCCTCTGACAACAAAAACATCGGGGTGATGCGATAGCATTACACTGATGCTGGTCGTCGCCGACTTTTGTGCACCGA
The DNA here is from genome assembly GCA_963731025.1 of uncultured delta proteobacterium. GTDB lineage: Bacteria > Desulfobacterota > Desulfobacteria > Desulfobacterales > UBA11574 > UBA11574. The sequence continues at coordinate 406,822 of CAVSVL010000011.1, forward strand.
TTAATAGGAAATTGGGTTTAGCCATGCACATCCTTGTGTTAACTCTTATCAGAACGTCCTGAGCTTTGAATTAATATTTCTGAATATGGGTCAATCGCTTAATAACAAGGATATTTGTGGATAGGTGATTACTATGAATGAGCCTTTTTACATAAACAAACTTAAGTATTTTGAACCATGGAGATTACCAATTCGTACGTAACATCATCCACGATTTCTATCCCCCACCCTAAATCCTCCATTTCTTGGTTAACAGCGGTTAACGTGTAATATTCACCATTACCTGAAATATTCAAAACATCTTTGATGAGCCCTGGGATTTCAATATGCATAAACCCCTTTGTTTCAAACCTCAGAAACAAATCATCTAATCTGTTTTCCATTTTTTTGCCTCCTCAATAAATCCTTCTTTTAAATCACCACTCATACCAAGGATAGTATCTTTTTCGCCTGGCAGCGTGTTGTGATCAGGCACATTATCTCTATTCACTGGGAATTCGGTTTCTATGCTTATAGATACTCTCCTTCATTCTGGGACCGATTTGGATTCTCTTCGGTGTTTATGGTCCTTTTATCCAGTTTGCGTTGTCTTTTTTGAGCTTTCTTTTCTTTCCTTGCGAATTCGTTTTTACGCTTTTTAAATGATTCACGTGATTTCGCCATATTGTCACCTCGGAAGCCGTTATTCTTGATAGTGATGAAAGGAAAAGGAATTTGGCCGGGATTTTTTTGAATTTAAGATCTTGTAATTACAGATAGGGATAGTACTAATTCAAAAGAAACAAAAGGCATCCCCTCAATATTAGAAGGAATGCCTTTTTTACTCAGAATATAAGGTTACATCAAAGTAACATTTGCAGCAGCAGGACCTTTTTGTCCTTGCTCTATATCAAAGGAAACTCGATCGCCTTCATTGAGGGATTTAAAACCGTCTGCATTGATTGCAGAATGATGAACAAACACATCTTCTCCGTCTTCCTGCTCAATGAATCCGAACCCTTTGTGGTCATTAAACCACTTAACAGTACCATTGGTCATGATAACATCCTCCTTTCTTAAAAATTTTCAACGTTACAAACTGGAGGGTGCCACTTTGACAAATGGATTTTTCCTTCAGAAAGAAACTATCCTGTAAATTAAACAGGACTTAATTGACTAAAGATATAATAATCTTTATTTAGAGAGAAATCAAGCTAAATATTTGTTTTTTTTAAAAATATTTTAAAATACATATTTAAACGTACAAAAACCAAAGGTTTGGAACAATTCTATGCAATTTTTAAGACTTTAGCCCCTCGTATCTTTCTCTCTTTCAGTTCCAGCAATGCCTCATTTGCAGATTCCAGGGGATACTCCTCGAATTCCGGTATGATGGGGATTTCGGCGGCCAGTTTGATGAATTCGCTGACATCTTTCCTGACGACGTTGGCCACACTCTTTATCTCCTTTTCCATCCAGAGATGTTCATGATAATTCAGTTTCAGCAGATAATCTTTGTCTCTGTCTTCTTTGCGAATGGCATTGATCACCAGTCTTCCGCCGGGTCTCAAATGGTTCAATGCTTCAACAACCGGCTTCCAGGCCGGCGTTGTATCGATGATAGCATCCAGCTTTTCCGGCGACTTGTCTTCGGTATTCCCGGCCCAGACCGCGTCGAGCTCTCGGGCAAAATCCCTTTCTTTTTCACTTCTGGCAAAAACAAAAACCTTTACATCGGAATGTTGATAGTTGACCATTTTAAGTACAAGATGGGCTGATGCCCCGAAACCGGTCAGTCCCAGGTTCTGTCCATCTTTGATGTCGGCCAGTCGCAAAGACCGATAACCGATGGCGCCGGCACATAAAAGCGGCGCTGCCTGGGAGTCGGAAAAAACATCCGGAATTTCGTACGCAAAGTCTTCGGATACCGTCATATATTCTGCATATCCGCCATTGGCATCCCGGCCGGTGGCTCGGAACTCCTCACACAAATTCTCTTCACCTTGTCGGCAAAAATCACAATGGCCGCATGCCGAATAAATCCAGGCGATCCCTACCCGGTCACCTGTTTTATATTGGCCGGCATGGGGTCCTTTCTCTTGGACCCTTCCCACAACCTGGTGCCCCAGAACCATGGGAAATCGAGACGGAGGGGTTCTCCCCTCGATTTCATCCAGCTCGGTGTGGCAAACCCCACAGGCGGATATTTTTACTAGTATTTCTTTTTCTTTGGGAATCGGGTTCGGCAGGGTTGTCAATTGAAGCGGGGTTCTGTTTTCCTCGAGATCGCAGATCTCATTTAATACCATTGCTTTCATTTGAACGACTCCTCAAGTCGTTTAGAAAATAGGAAATAGATAGACTCAAATAGACGCAAATGTAATTAGAAGATGAGAAGATCTCGGAAAACAGGAAGTTAAGAAGGTTAGAAAATTAGAAGATCGGAAGCTCTAAAACATGCCAACCTTCTTACCTTCACACCTTCTCACCTTCTTGCTCTTTCCTCTTCCCTATTTCCTCTTTGCTCTTTGCTCTTTCCTCTTTCATATTTTTAGCATCAGGTCGAAATTTTTGAAAAATCGGCGAACAACCCGAACAAATCTGAAATCAACCCAAGCAAAGACAGCCGGTTGTTGCGAATTTTTTTCTCTTTGCTCATGACCATGACACCGTCGAAAAAAGCATCCACCGGATCGCGCAACTTGGCAATCTCCCGAAGCGCCCGATCAAAATGTCCTTTGGCAAGATGATTCGACACCTTTCCTTTCAGGTCTTTATAGGCTGAATACAATGCTTTTTCAGATTCATGTTCAAACAGTTTTTCATCGACTTTCTTCTTTGCAGGAAGATCGGCCTTTTTAATAATATTGACCACGCGTTTGAAAGCAATGGCCAAAGGTTCAAAATCCGCGGCCGCTTTCAAGTCTTGAAGCGCACGCGCGCGATTCCATACATTCGGCACATGATCTGTATCAGCATCGGCAATCGCCGCAATGACATCTTTGGAAAAACCTTCCTCTACCAACTGATACGTCACGCGGTTTTGTATGAACGTGTAAATCGGATCGGAAATTTCTTTGATCTTTTTTGCACCTTTTATACCGTAAATGCTCAGGCTTTTTTCAATCAATTTTTTCAAGGAAAACGAAAAGCCCCGGTCATTCATGATCTGGATAATACCGATTCCCTGTCGGCGAAGCGCATAGGCATCAGACGCGCCGGTAGGTGTGAGTCCCACCGAAAAGAATCCACAAATGGAATCGATCTTATCGGCAATACTGAGAAGCCCTCCGATCTCGGTCTCCGGAAGGGGGCCGCCGGAATAGGTCGGCCGGTAATGCTCCTCTATCGCGACTGCTACGGCTTTGGGTTCTTTCTTGATGGTCGCATAATTTCTTCCCATAACGCCCTGCAAATTCGGAAATTCGTAAACCACTTGGCTGACCAGATCGGCCTTGCACAACCAGGCAGCCCTTAACACCTGTTTTTTTACATTCTCTTTCTGTCCTGTGGCATCTGCCAGATACGCTGCAATTTTTTGAATCCGTTGCACCTTTTCGTACATACTTCCCAGTTTGGCCTGGAAAAGAACGCCCTTGAGCCTCTCGACCCATTCATCCATGGATTCTTGAATATCGCTGTTGAAAAAGAATTGTGCATCCGAAAGCCGGGCTCTTAGCACCCGTTCATGCCCGGTGGCGACAAGATTCATATCTTTTGTACGGGTATTGTTCACGGCGATAAAGCTGGGCATGAGATTGCCGTTGTCATCCACTACGGCAAAATATTTCTGATGATGACGCATGGCGGTAATCAGGATTTCGCCGGGGACTTCCAGAAACACTTTATCAAAGTTTCCTGCCGTGGCAATGGGAAATTCAACCAGATTCTTATTGATATCGATGAGCGCTTCATCCGGTAATACCTTGCCGCCGACGCCTTTGGCAGCTTTATTAATTTCTTTTTCAACCAGTTTTCGCCGTTCTTCAAAATCGATAATCACCTGGGCATCTTTAAGGGTTTTCACATAATCGTCGGGTGAGGAGATTTTTATTTTTTTTGGCTGCATAAAATAGTGTCCGAAGGAATGCCGCCCGCTCTTTGTAGCGCCTACTTCAAACGGAATGACCTGATTTCCCAAAAGGGCCACGATATAATGGATGGGTCTGGCAAAGGTGATGTTGAGTTCCGCCCATTTCATGGTTTTTGGAAAGGGCGTTTTCAGAATCATTTCCGGCAGTATGGTTTTAAGAAGCGTCCGGGTTGCCTGTCCTCGCTCTGCAACCCGCACACAGACATAACGGCCTTTTTTGGTCTCTTTTATTTTTAATGTGTTTACGGAGACCCCGACCTTTTCAGCAAATTTCAATGCAGCCGTTGTGGGATTGCCGTTATTATCAAAACCGACTTTTTCAGGAGGCCCCAATACTTCGGAGGTTAAAGATTTCTGTTTGTCTGCCACCTGTTGAATTTCTATTGCAAGTCGTCTCGGCGTACCAAAGACTTGCGCGTTGCCATGTTCGATGCGAGCATCGGTCATTTTCTGTAAGAGCGCCGACGACAAGAATTCAAGCGCCGGTTCAATATAACCCGCCGGGATTTCCTCAGTCCCTATCTCAAGCAATAAACTTTTCATAATCACCTCTGTCTTTTGAATGCATCAAGTTATCTTGTTTTCCAATCATTTTTTATAGTTTTTTTAACCATTTAGTTTTTTGAAACAAGTCGATGTTAAAGAAGCGTCATGCATGATTAAATTTTTGACTGGAAGCTGTCTGAGTAAATTAGGGATCGTTTTGAAAGAACCATATGCGATATAACTTTATGGGTGAATCCCTTTGTTAAAGCAAAAGACCTTTATAAATAACCCAGACAGGTTCTTTCATTACGAGCCCTTATTCACGAGTTCTTTCAGCAAAAATTTAATCATATATGACGCGATCAGTTGTAAAAAAATTCTTACAAAATATTTATTTTTATTTTTTCAACAGGGGAAACCCCATAGCTTCTCTTTGTTTCAGATACCCTTCCGCACATGCTCTGGCAAGATTTCTTATTCGGCCGATATAACCGGTCCTTTCGGCAACGCTTATGGCGCCTCGAGCATCGAGAAGGTTAAACGTATGCGAACATTTCAGGCAGTATTCATAGGCCGGAAGTACCAATTTTTCTTTAATCATTCGCGCGGATTCAGCCTCATACTGATTGAAAAACTCCAACAGCATGCTTACATTCGCCTTTTCAAAATTGTAAGTCGACTGTTCGACTTCCTGCTGATGATGCACATGGCCGTAAGTCACGGTATCGGTCCATTTCAAATCGTACACACTGTCCACTTTTTGCAGATACATGGCGATACGTTCCAGCCCGTATGTGAGCTCTACAGATATGGGAGACAACTCGACACTACCGCACAATTGAAAATAGGTGAACTGAGTGATTTCCATACCATCCAGCCAGACCTCCCATCCCAGACCTGCTGCACCCAGTGTGGGAGATTCCCAATCGTCTTCCACAAATCGGATGTCATGCTCCAAAGGATCTATACCCAACACTTTCAAGCTCTGGAGATACTGTTGCTGAACATCATAAGGAGAAGGTTTCAATATCACCTGATACTGGTAATAATGTTGCAGCCGGTTCGGGTTTTCACCGTATCGACCGTCGGTCGGCCGCCGCGACGGCTGAACATAAGCAACATTCCAGGGTTCGGGGCCGAGCGCTTTTAGAAGTGTGGTGGGATGAAATGTCCCGGCGCCGACTTCCATATCATACGGCTGGGCCACCACACAGCCTTTTTGTGCCCAGAATTTCTCTAGCGACATAATTACATCCTGAAAATTCATTTTCCCTTCCTTATCAATCTTTTTGTGATTAGTTGGTGATGCTGGATGTTTTATGCAACTTGCAGCCAGCGAGCCGTTACGTTTTATTATACTAAGTAAATATTCTCGTAAATACGGTCACGTATTTATAGATTAACTTATCCATTCTATATAGACAAAAGTTTAAAGTGCCTAAAGTGAGCTAAAATGCCTAAAGTTAATGTATTCTATCTATTTTAATTATAATTGATCCCGCTGAAAGCGCATTCCTCAATTTTAGGCACTTAGGAACGGCTTTTGGAATCATTTTCATTAATAAAGGTTATGCCGATATCTAATTGAGTTATTCACAATTATCTCGTCCAAAAAAACTACAAAAGCCCTTCTGAATCAATCTTCGCACTCAGCAAGCGGGCATCCTTTCTTGTTGAGAGAATACCTTCCCATGTGCCTTTGAGCTTGTCAATATCCTCGATGCGACCCAGTGCCCATATACAGCCTCCGCCACCTGCCCCTGTGAATCTTGCACCGCAACGATTTTTTATGGCGGATTTAACAAGTGCATTGCCGATTTCATCAAGTACTTCAGGCGTCATCTTTCTTCTGATAGCGGTTTCTTTATTCATCTGTTCGCATGCAGCAGGGATGTCTCTTTTAATGAGCGCATCGGCAAATTTTTGTGTACATACTATAATTTCAGCCCAAAGTCCATGGTGCTTTCCGGAAAGAAATTGCTTTACCCATTTTTTATTAACATCTTTTGATTCGTGAGGCACCCCGCAGTATGCCAGCAACAAGTGTCGTTCGAATTTTGGCAAGTGCCGCTTCGGAATGATGGTTTGTTTCTTAAAAAAAGGACCCTGGCAATCTCCCGGCCAATACCAAACATTTGCACCGCCGTAAACAGCCGCCAATTGATCCTGAAAGCCACACGGCACACCGGCCACGCTTGCCTCGATGGTCTGTGATAGTAAAGCAATGTTTTTTCCGGAAATGGGGGGGTCTCCTTTTTTTTCATTAACCTTTGAAAAAGCTTCGACAAGGGCCACTGCAGCTACGGAAGACCCGCCCAAAGCACTCCGGGGAGGAGATGATGAGTCGATATCAATATGGATCCCTTCAGCTCTGAAATACACAGCTATGGCGAAGATGAGGCCGAGCGGATGATCAAAAGGCGCTTTATCCGGAAGATATTCAGCGCCCTTAAATCCTTTTGAAGTGACTTTTATTTTATTTTTATCATATGGAAAAAGTCGTACCGTTGTCCTTAAATCTATCGCAATATTGACGGTACACGGGAAAAGATGCCTTAGGGGATAATAAAAGGTGCTGATATCCAAAGTGCCCCCCATGTCGATCCTGCATGGAGCCGACGCTTCAATTTGATGGGATTCAATGATTTTCCGTATCACGAGGCAATGTCTTTCATCCGGTTACTTCCACTTTCTTATTTGTTGCAAAAATTTCAAACTCCGGGGTTCTTTTCCCACATGATAGGGCACAAAGGTCTCCAAGAACTCCAAACCTTCCCTTAACGCATCCGAAGTGAACCTGACCCTTTCCGATTTGACTAAATCCCCCTTTTCTATCCACAAAAGCAGTTTAATGATTCCCTTTGAAAGAAACGTTTTTTGCAAGGTTTTGGAAGTACATCCGTTGCACAAAATTCCTCCCTTTGCAAAATCAAATTTAACTCTGGTTTCCTTTATATTTTCTATTTCAATACCGCAGACGCTGCATTTTCTTAAATTTGGTGAGAGACCGGATAAGGTCATAAACTTTATCTGAAACAAAATAGAAAGTGCTGCTTCCGATACCCGGCATGAATCGAGTTCCCTCAAAACGTACTGAAAGAGCTGGTAAAGCTCAATTTGTTTTTGACCGCTTTCCAGCCATTCGTTGATGAGTTCTGCCCAGTAGCTGGCATAGGCGGTTTTTAATGCGCTGGATCTGATGTCGAAAAACGGATACTTTAATGCGGCTTCCTGCAAAACAGGAAGCCCTTTTCTTCGACCGACACTGCATACCACGTCTAATATTGAAAAGAGTTCAAGTATTCCGGCAAATCGTTTTTTACTTTTTTTTGCAGATTTTGCAATGACTGAAGTTTTGCCGTTTTTCAGCGTAAAAAGCGTAAGGATAACATCATATTCCCCATAATCAATACGGCGTAAAACGATTGCAGGCGTTGAAAAGCTTGACATCTTTTCATATACCCAGGAGGGTTGTGGCAATAACAAAATAGATGGTCACGCTGATAATGTCGATTGCCGTGGTGACAAAAGGACCTGACGCAATGGCTGGATCGACATTTATTTTGGCCAGGGTCATCGGTACCAGAGATCCTGCAAGGGCTGCCATGGTCATGGAAGAAAATACGCCAATAGCTACGGATAAAGCAAACAGCGTCTGAGTATATTTCAATTGAGCCACCATGCCGACGATAAAACCGTAAAAAAGACCCAGCATCAGCCCCACCATAAGTTGCTTGGAAACCACCGACCAGATATCACGGATACTGAGACGTCCGGTGGCAAGTCCCCGAACCGTAATGGTAGAGGACTGAACGCCGACATTTCCGCCCATTCCCATGATCACCGGAATAAATGCCGCCAGATAGGCCAACTTACTTAAGCTTGATTGAAAATAACCGATAATAAAGGAAGCGATGATGCCACCGACACAGCTCGCAAACAGCCACGGCATGCGCATTTTGATATTCTTATATATGGATTTGGTTTCAATGAATTCCTCCCCGGCACCCACCATTTTCAAAATATCTTCCGTTGCTTCTTCTCTGATAATATCGATGACATCATCCACTGTTACGATACCGACCAACTTGTTTGTATCGTCCACCACCGGTACGGCGAGGATATCATAACGGGCAACGATTTTTGCCACCTCTTCCTGATCCATATCTGTTTTTACAGTAAAAACGTCCGTAATCATAAAATCTTTCAAAGGGGTGTCGGGCGGAACGACCACCAGTTGCCTCAAAGAACTGACACCGATCAATTTGCCATTCTCATCAACCACGTAAAGATAAAACGGCATCTCTACATCCAAATGCTCTTTTTGAAGCGAATGAATGGCATCCTCGGCGGTGGTACTTTCTTTTAAGGCGATGAATTCAGGGACCATGATGCCGCCTGCGGTATCATCCTCATAGTGAAGCAGACCTTCAACTTCTTCGGAGCCCTCTCGTTTCATCTTCTCAAGAATGGCATCGGACTTCTCGACAGGTAGTCGTCCCAACAGGTCGGCGACGTCATCTTTCGGCATGAGATCCAGGATATCGACGATATCGTCCAAATCCATTCGTTCCACGAGATTTAAAAAGGTGTCGACGTCGAGATTACTGAAGATTTCTCCCTTTAGGTCGATATCATCGATGAGGTCAAAAAGCCTTATCTGGTTATGAACCGACAAAGAACCAAGCACCAGGGCCAAATCCGCAGCGTGGGTTTTTTTTACAATCTTAAGAAGGTGGTAGGTGGCATCTCTCCTTAGCAGCCTTTTAATGCTTTCAAGGAGTATTTTGTTGGATTCACTATGCATATGTCACGATAAAATCATGTTCATCGGTTTGAAGAGCTACTGGATGATTTTGATAGCGGATTGTTTTCGCAAATCTTCAATCCATGCCCGATATTTTTTATCAATGCTTTCATTTAGGAGTTTTCTTTCAATTTCCGGTGTAACCTCCTCAAGCGTCTTTCCTTGAGCACTTATTATCTCTTCTAGATAAAAAATTTGATACCCCTGATCTGTATCGATCACGGGTGTAAACTCACCGGGTTTTATTTTTTCGATGGCCTTTTGAAGCTGTGGTGACAGGGAGTCGAATTCGAACGTACCCAAATTTCCGCCATCAGAAGCAGCCGGCGATTCTGAATACTTTGCCGCCAGAACTTCAAAAGATTCTCCTGCTTTTAATTTTTCCAGAATCTCATCCATCTTCGCTTTAATCTCAAGTTTCTTTTCCGAATCCAAAAACAGAGGAACTTTCATAATGATATTGCGAAGATGATATTTTTGTTTCCCGCCATACTCTTTGATATGTTCTTCATAATACGCTTTAACGTCTTCTTTGGTAATCACGATTTTTGATTTGACTTTAAGATTGACAAGCCTTGCTCTGAGTATCTCACCTTTGATCTTTTCGCGATACGCCTCCATGGTCAGCCCGTCTTTGGCCAATGCCGCCCTTAGCTGTTCATCTGTAAGATAATTCGTCTCTTTGATCCGCTCGATGGTTTGATTGATCTGCTCCTCGCCGATTTTTACCTTTGAACGCTCAATCTCCTGATCTTCAATTTTCTGATTGATAAGGCGGTCAAGTATATCCTTTCTAACTTTAAAGAGAAGTTGTTGCTCTTTTTCCGAAGGATATCCAAGAGATTGAATTTTTTCCGCATAAGGTTTAAGTGAGTTGTTAAGTTCCGTAAGTGTAATGATCTCATCGTTAACCACGGCAACAATACGATCAACAATTTCTGAACCTTTGGCGGTTGTAATCAAAAAAGAGCCGAACACACAAAAAAATAATGTATATAAAATACAACATATTGAATAGAATCGAATATTTTTAAAGGACCTGCTTCTCATATCAACAAATCATAAACTATTTTTATAAACCGGTCATTTTTTCCAGTTCTTTTTTGTTTATTTCAACAGCATACTTGTTTTTAAGGTTTTTTATCCACGATGTATACGCTTGTTCCATCTTCTCTTTGCGCAATATTTTTATAATGATACTGTTTACATCTTTTGATATAGTTTCCATATCAGGTGATGTGTTGTCATCTTTGAAGTGCTCTTCATAATATTTCGATATGTCATCATGCGTTATTTCGATTTTATCGCCCAACTCTTGTGTAATCACCTTCTCCATAAGCAAACGTGTCTTTAATCCTTCTTTCCAAGACCGGTAAGGAACGGCATACTCAACCAGTATTTCCTGGAATACATTGTCAGGATAGTCCCTTTTTATATCCCTTATGGCCTTTTCGACCTGAGAATCAGTCATCGTAATGCCGAGTTCTTCAGCCCTTTCCAAAAGAATTATCTCTTCAGTCATTTGTTGAATAAGCCAAAGCCGAGCTTTTCGGGCCACATAAGGTTGCTGTATTCTATTTTGCGGATATGCATTCTTAGCAATTTCAAAAGCTTTGTTGAAATCAGCAACGGTTATGATTCTGTCCTTGAGTTTGATTAAATATTCATCTTTTTGTTTATGTTCGACATCAGAGCACCCGGCTAACGTAAACCCGACCCACAAAAAACAAATTAAAGAAACACATTTAATAGAATATCTTATCATCAGAAATCATAAACGTTCACATGCAAACCCAAATCAGTTAACTTCTCAAAAACTTATGGTTCAACATACCAGCTGCGTCATCCAAAACTTATTGAGATGTTTCCAAATTAACTCCTAAACCGTTTAAACTTTTACTATTAACACGCTGCATGATTTCTTTCAAGATGTTTTTAGTCTGAGAAATCAGAAAGGATATATTCCCTTCTTTCAGTTTGACCTTCAAAATATGATCCGGCGTAATTTCAAATCGATTTTGTTCTGAAAGGATCATGTCTACAATGCCGGAAGGATTTTTTTGGTGTGCTTGTGAAAATGAAAGTAAAAGCTGATATCCTTTAAGATCAACCCGGTTGACACCGGCCTTTATGGCCAATACCCTGAGCATGATTTTCAAAAGAAGGTTTTCCGTTTCAGTGTTCAAATCACCGAATCTATCCATCAACTCCGTTTTTAAATCGGCAATCTCATTAAGTTCCGTCATTTTTGCAAGTCGACGATATACACTAAGACGTTGATCAATATCAGAGATATAGGACTCGGGTATCGAAGCAGGCATATTAATGTTGATCTCCGGTTCAAGACTTTCCTGAATCTTTTCTCCTTTCAGTTCAGCCATGGAATTTTCCATCAGCTTGAGAAACATGTCATAACCCACCGCAGCGATATGACCGGATTGGGAAGCACCTAAAATCGTTCCGCCGCCCCTGATTTTTAAATCACTCATGGCAATTTGAAAGCCCGAGCCGAGATCACTGTGTTCCATTAAAACTTTCAGACGTTTTTGAGCATCTTTGCCCAAAGTACTTTCCTTGGGGATAAAAAGATATGCATAGGCCTGTTCATCCAGGCGCCCGACACGGCCGCGCAACTGATAAATCTGAGCAAGCCCGAATCGGTCTGCCCGATTGATCAGTATGGTATTGGCGGAAGGAATATCAAGTCCTGACTCTATAATAGTGGTGCACACCAGCAAGTCTATCTCATTATTCATAAAACGCAGCATAACAACTTCCAGTTCTTCCTCATTCAGACGGCCGTGCGCCACATCGAGTCTGACATCGGGTACCAGCCTCTGAAGATGATCTGCCATTGCGCTTATGGTATGAATATTATTGTGAACAAAAAAGATCTGTCCCTTTCTGCCGAGTTCCTTTTGTATGGCATCGGAAATGACGGCATCATCAAACTCGGAAATGTAGGTGATAATAGACTTGCGATGCTCAGGTGGTGTTGAAATGATGCTGATATCCCGTACCCCCATCAGCGACATGTGAAGCGTTCTGGGTATTGGCGTGGCGGTTAAAGCAAGAACATCCACCGAACGCCTGATTTTTTTCAATTTTTCTTTATGTTTGACCCCGAACCGCTGTTCTTCATCAAGGATTAACAGTCCCAGATCTTTAAACATTACATCTTTTTGAATCAGCCGATGTGTTCCAATGACAATATCTGTCTTTCCGGTGTTAAGATCATTTATAATCTTGCGTTGTGCCCTTAAAGAACGAAACCTGCTCAAGCATGCAATGTTTACCGGATACCTTTGAAAACGTTCTGAAAACGTCGCAAAATGCTGCTCTGCAAGTACCGTCGTTGGTACCAGTACGGCAACCTGTTTACCATCATTAACCGCCATCAAAGAAGCGCGCAGAGCAACTTCCGTTTTTCCGTATCCGACATCACCACATACCAGTCGGTCCATTGGAATTTGCGTTTTCATATCATTATACACATCTTCGATGGCCACGAGTTGGTCAGCGGTTTCTTCATAAGGAAAACCCATTTCAAAGTTTTTAAAATCAATGTCCAGCTCCCTGAAAGCATGTCCTCGGCTGACTTTACGTCCAGCATAGAGTTTTAAGAGTTCTCCGGCAATTTTTTCTGCCGATCTTTTGACCCTTTCCTTAACCCGTTCCCATGATTTCCCGCCCATCTTGTCGAGAACCGCTTCGACGCCATCCACACCCATGTATTTTTGAACCATGCCCATACGATCCACAGGCAAATAAAGCTTATCCTCATCTTTATAGACAATCAGGAGGAAATCATTGCGCGTTCCATTCAATGTCAATTCAACCAGCCCCTCATATTGCCCTATCCCGTGATCGACGTGAACAACAAGATCTCCTTTTTTCAAATCTTCAATGGCAAAAAGCCGGGCTCGAATTTGCTGCTCGGGTGTTACTTTTGGCCGGCGCTTTAATCCGAATATTTCATCCTCTGTGATGATCGCCAAAGATTCAGCCGGCCATACAAATCCCGAAGAAACTCGACCCAGACAGACAGATACCTGCCCTTTGTTTTGTTCGATATCATCAAATCTTTCAATGCCTATAAGATGAATTCCATATGGGACCAATAGTGACGCCAGTCTCTTGGCCTGTGTCCGGGTATGGCAAACCATCAGGGTATCAAAACCGGACAGCCTTTGATGATTGATCCAGTTTGTCAAAGGAGAAAAAAGGTCTTTTTCGCGGCGACGTCCAAGCTCCAGGCTGATGTCCGTATTATTTTTCACTGAACAATGAAATTGCTTTAAAGAGGGCGCGTCAGATAGGGTTTCTTTGGATACATGGAGCTTTTTCACAAAAAGCGTCTTTTGCTGCTCAAATAACGCTTTGGTCTCCTGCCAGGTGAGATAAAGATGCTCAGGTTCAGTACAAAGCCGCGATTCTTTCTGCGCAGCATCAAAACTTTTTAATGCCTGTCCAAGCGTACGGTCTGCCATATTCTCCAGTTCAGCAGGTTCATTCAAAATAAAAAATGTGTCTTTTGGAACATAGTCGAAAAAAGAACCCGGATGAGGATAAATCAGGGGGATCAGACTCTCAATTCCCGGGAAAACACCCTCTTTTCTGATTCGATGGACTAAGCCTCTTGTCTTGGTTACAGGGATATTCAGTTTGGATGACTGCTTTCTTATTCGATTGATGATCTGAGTGAGGTGGGATGATTTGAGAATGGTTTCCCTGGCCGGCAGTATAACGGCTTCTGTAATGTTTTTGATCGTTCGCTGGGTGATTGCCGAAAAAAATCGAATGGACTCTACCGTATCACCAAAAAGTTCAATTCGGATCGGGTCTGAATAGAGTGGCGAAAAAATGTCGAAAATGCCTCCTCTTATACTGAAATCTCCAGGTTCTTCAACCATCGATGATCGTTCATAACCACTGGATATAAGCTTGTCCGCCAACCGATCCCGATCGATATCTTCCTCCACCATAACCAGTTCTGCATAGTCACAGAGTTCCTGCTTGGGCAAAATTCTCTGCATCAACGCCGATATGGTCGTTACGACCACCGGCGGCACATCACCCACAATGAGCTGATAAAGCGTCCTTATCCGTTTGGCTGCTGTTTCGTTGTGATATGATAGATATTTAAATGGTGTAATATTATACGGCGGGTAATAAATCAGAGGAAAAGAGGGCCTTTCTGTAAAGAAATCGAGATCTTCCAAATATGTTTCCGCTTCTTTGGTTGATGCGGTGATGACAACAACCGGTGCCCTGTGTTTCATATACAAGCGGTTCACAAAATAGGCTTTTTCCGAACCGGAAAGCCCGGTGCAAACAACATCGCAATCCGTATAAGGACTCGTATCAAAAAGGTATTTTAGTGATATTTTTTCTTGATTTTGATTCATAAACAAAGTAGTTAATTTCAAAATCAGGGCTTCGCCCTAATTGGACTAATGGAATGATGGAATAATGGAGTATTGGGCTAATTGTAAAATTCTTGCTGACAGTAAAATAAAAAATGGATTACATCCTTTTAAAAACCAACTTTCCAACAATCCATTATTCCATTATTCCATAATCGAGGCAAGTGAATAGGCCTCAACAAATTTTTCATATTTTCATTAGGTTGCAGAAAATCCGAGACGTTTAATTGTGCCGGCGTAGCTCAGTTGGTAGAGCAGCTGATTCGTAATCAGCAGGTAGGCGGTTCGAATCCGCCCGTCGGCTCCACCTTTTGAGGGGTTTTCATCATTTATTCTGAAAATCCTTTTTATCTCTTGCCGTTACAATTAGGTATTTCTTCAAATCGCTATAACCCAATTCGTATTATAGTGCAACCGGCGTTTAAGCTCCGGCAAAATACTTTTTGCCAAAATAATAGGAGATATTGTGAGTTATAAAATTGGATTTGCAGGAACGGACGGAAGGACCCTTCTTAGTGCTTTGGTTGCCTCTACGGCGACAAGTGAACATTATCAGGACGATTTTCAGGGAGTGATCATTCGAGGGATGCCGGCCATGCAACCATTTGCGGCATCCATGAAATGGCCGGTGAATTTCATCCCAACGGCGGACAACTCTAAAGAGGGATATGCCGCGGCGATTATCGAAGCCCTAAAGAACGGATCCATCGACTGCGTCATGCCGATGCCGGAAGATTTGCTGCTCAATGGTCTGGTTGATGAACTTGAAAAATCCGGTTTTATCGATCGAATCATCGGTTTTAATCAAGAAGGTGCTTTTATTGAGGGTGACAAGATCGCCTGCAAATATTTGTGTCGCCGATATGGCATTCCCGTAGCAGACCAATGGCATGACGTCGATGCGCAAAATTACGAAAAAGTGTTAAAAACCTGCCTCTTGCTCATCGACGAATTCGGCGGCGCAGTTCTGAAATATCCTTACAGCGCCGGCGGTAAAGGCTCCCGTATTATTTTAAACGCCTGGGAAATCAAAGAGGTATACGATACGCTCATCAAAGATTATAAAAAAGATTACAAACGACGATTCGGAAAAAATTCAGAGTGGCCGCTTTTAATCGAATCGAGGATGTCAGGGGTGGAGATATCGTTTAACATTCTGATTGACAAAAACGGCAATTTTCAAATTCTTCCCACATCCATGGATTATCCGGAACGTTTTCCGGGACCTGCCAGTAAAGACAACCCAATTACCGGTGGCATGGGCAGTATCTCGCCCCATCCCATGGAAACACCCGATCTTTTCGAAATGACTGCCGAAAATATTGTAAAACCGTTGATAAAAGCCTTGAAAGAAAAAAATATGTTACGCCCATGCCTGGTGTATCCCGGCTGCTTTTTGACGTTTGACAACAATATGAAGCCAACCAGAATTCGAGTTTGTGAAATAAACATTCGACCTCCGGAACCCGAATGGCAACCGATTGTGCGCAGGATAAGGAACCTGGGGGCGCTGATTAAAGCCACAGTTGAAGGCAATTTGAACGAAGTGACACCGGAGGTTCGATCAGAACAAATATCCATCTGTACGGCTCTGGTTACAGGATCTGGCGGTCCCCAGAACCAAAAAGGGTATCCGGGCTCCTGTACAAAAGGAGAACCGGTCCATATTGATTTTGGCTATCTGAAGAAAAAAAAGATCCAGGTGATTCCTTCTGCCATGACCTATTCAGAAGAAGAGAAACTTTTCAAGTCAGATGGCAGCAGGGTCGTTTATTGTAATGTTAATGCCACCGTAAAAACCGGAGAAAGCAGATCACGATTGGCTGAGCAGCTGCGCAGAAAAGTATTGACCGCTTTTGAAAATGGTAAAATAAGAGTCATACCCCGTGAAAATCCTGAAGGAAATCGGCTGGATTTACGAAATGATATTGGGAACCATTTTGATATCGCCGAAAAATTGCTCCAACAAAAATAGTGCTGTAAAATTGGATGTTCTATTTATCATCATTAAAACATAAAAAATTTAAATAATATAGGTTATACGGTTCACGGTTTAATAACTCCAACATTCCGAATTAAAAGGAGTTATAAAAAACTCAGCAACACTTATCAGTTCACCCAATGGATGATTGTTCCAACTGGCTATAAACAGAACTCAATGGGCTGTGACTGAATATCTTTTACATCCTTGAACGTTGAACGGAGAACCCGGAACCAGTCATTTAGAAATAACATAAAGTTTTTAATTTAACTGTCTTGACAAATAGATCTGTTTTATCATACCGATATAATAGACCAAACATGAGGAGGAAACTGAATGGATGATCGGGATGATGAGAAGCTGAAAGCCGAAATCGATGAAATTATGTCAAATATCACTGAAACAATGAAAAGAATCGAAGAGTTTGGCCTTATTAGCAATGATAACTCGAGACAAAATCAGGATTAACGTTAATAACGATTTTAAAAGGAATCAGTTGATTAGGAGGTGCCATGGCATTAACAAAAAATGATATTGTTACAAGTGTACACGAACTGGGTTTTACCAAAAAAAAGTCTGTGGACATCATTGAAACGCTGTTGGAAATCATGAAAAGTACACTGGAAAAAAGTGAGGATGTACTGATTTCAGGATTCGGCAAATTTTGTGTAAAGCAAAAAAAACAGCGGAGAGGTCGAAACCCTGCGACAGGCGCCGACTTGACTCTAAAAGAACGCAAGGTTGTCACATTCAAGTGTTCAGGGAAGTTAAGAGACAAGATTAACGGTCAGTGATCTCCCATTATCGATCCGTTGTGCTAAGCCATAAGAATTGATAGGGCGTCAATTTTAACGCATCGGTACGGAAATTCACGCCGGTAATCAGGTCTTTCATCCAAAGAGGCGCTTTTGCACCCGATAATGAAACCACCATCTGTTTTGATGAAATGTTGGTAACGGCATATATGATCTGATCCTTGGCATATCTTGCGATAACAAACGCTTTTGGATCGATGCTAAGTATTTCAAAATCGGCATTTGGATGAAAAGCAGGTTGCCTTTTCCTGGTTTTGATCATGTTAATATAATTATAAAAGATCTTGGAACGGAATGTTTCAGGATCTTTTAGTTGTGATAACACTTCAGCAACCTGTAGTTTTTCCCGATTGATGGTTCTTGCTCTTTGGGTCTGACGTAAACCCATCTTCCAGTTCCGTGAGCCGAGGACACTGTGGATATATGAGGCAGGAACCCCCGGTAAGGCGTACTGGATAGATTGTGAAGCCAGAAACTTTGGTATATGCCAAAGATCTACCTTGCGCTTAGGATCTAACAGAGCATCCACATAAGTTATATTCAACTCATACGGGCTTTGGGAACCATCCGGGTTTTTTTTATAAGAAACGCTCCCGCCGTTCTGTTTCACAATATCAATGAGCCTGTCAATTTCGGGTCGGGCTAAAATCCCTTCCAAAGGTCGCACGCCGATGCCATCATGGGAAGCCGTGAAATTGAAAAACGTATTATGAGGAGAATTTACTCGTAAACATTTGGCCCATTCGGACAATACCGTTGCATCCTCTTGAACAAAAGAATAAAAAAGGAGCGGCGGCAAAGTGAAATTATAAATCATTTGTGCTTCATTTTGTCCATCCCCATAATAACTTATATTTTCATGATGAGGGACATTGGTCTCGGTAATCAGCAGGACGTCCGGCGCAACAACGTCCAATATTTTCCGAAAAAGTTGCACCACCTGATGGGTCTGTTTCAGATGAATGCATGTTGTTCCGATTTCCTTCCAAAGATAGGCAATGGCATCAAGACGGATGGAGGTTGCCCCTTGATCCACATAAAAAAGAAGGGCTTCAATCATTTTTTCAAGAACCTCCAAGCTCTTGTAATTCAAATCGATCTGATCGGAACTGAAGGTCGTCCAAACATGCACGATTTCATCGGAGGTTTTTTTGAATGGGGTTAACAGCGGTAAGGATCGAGGTCTTGTCACCATGGACAGATCCATGGATGGATCGACCTCGATGGCGAACTCCTTATAGGTTGTCTTCTCTTTCAAATAGTCTTGAAACCACAGACTCTGTGCTGAAACGTGATTGAGCACAAGATCAAACATCAACTGGAACTCATCACCCAATCGGCGAATATCCTTCCAATCACCAAGCTCAGGATTCACCGCAAAAAAATCGATCACCGAAAATCCATCATCTGAAGAATATGGAAAAAACGGCAGGATATGAATTGTTGAAAACGCATCTTTAAAATGACTCGCAGCGAAGTCATACAGCGTCTTTAAGGAAAGTTCCCCCTTTTTATTTAAGGTGTCGCCATAGGTGATCAAGAACACATCCTTTTCGGAAAAATAGCCTTCGCCCGGATTTTTTTTAACCGGAAATCTTTCGATTAAGGCAGCAATCTTCTCAAAAGCCAGTTTTCCGGTCTTTGTACCGTAAATATCGTTAAGGATGTGTTTAATCTCAGCAATGCCCTTCAACTTTCTTCTCCTGTCTTTGTAAAAGATAGATCATAAGTAATAATTATAGTCCTTTAATACTGTTATAGTCCAGATAGCTTCAGGTATGATTAAATTTTTGTCTGGAAGCTGTTTAAGTGAATTACGGATCGTTTTGAAAGAACCATAGGTCATTTAACATTATGGATGCCCCACTCCGTCAATAGCAGATAATTTTATTAAAATTCTGGGCAGGTTCTTTCATTACGAGCCCTTATACACGAGTTCTTTCAGACAAAAATTTAATCATAAAGGAGAGGCAACTGAATGGGCATCACATTCAGCCGGAAAAAAAGATCTTCCCGAAACGTACCATTTTTGACTTCATCATCAAGGTTTTTAGACGTCGCAGCAATGACCCGAACATCTATTTTTTTTGTCTTTGAATCACCCACGGGTCTGATTTCATTTTCCTGCAATACCCGCAGGAGTTTCACCTGCAAGGATAGGGGTAACTCCCCGATCTCATCCAAAAAAATTGTTCCTCGATCTGCTTCTTCAAAAAGTCCCTTTCGATCGCTGTCCGCACCTGTAAAAGCGCCTTTTTTATATCCAAAAAGCTCACTTTCCAGTAGGTTCTCAGGTATGCCGCCACAGTTGACAGGAACCAGTGTATTTTTCGCCCTTTTTCCTGCAAAGTGAATACCCTGTGCGATCAATTCCTTTCCGGTACCGCTGGCGCCACAAATCAACACCGTGGTATCGTACTGAGCGACTTTCTCGGCCATTTTGAATACCGCCTCCATGCCTTTGCTTTTTGCAACCATATTCCCAAAGTGATAATCATCCTGAATCTTTCTGATGCGTTCCTTTAACCAGCGATTCTCTCTTTTCAAACTCTCGCGCTCTTCTGCTTTTTTAAGGGTAAGAAGCACCTCATCTAACTTAAAGGGTTTGGATATGAAATCATATGCGCCTTTTTTCATGGCTTCAACGGCGGTATCGATGCTGGCATATGCCGACATCATAATGACAGTGCTGGCCCACAGCTTGTCCCGTGCGGCTTCAAAAAACTCCATCCCGCTCATACCCGGCATTTTAAGATCACAAAGAATGAAATCGTATAATGTCTGATCAACCATATCCAGAGCCTCTGAACCATTGGATGCCGTATAAACCCGGTAGCCGGATTTCTTAAGCATTGAAGATAACATATGGCGCATGTTTTCTTCATCATCTATAATGAGCAATCGTTTTTGGGAAAATACGTTATCCTTTGATGTTTTTTTGGACATCGCTGATAATCGATATTCTTCCCTCTGAAGGATTTTTTGACGATAAAATTGCATCCGCGGCATTGATCATCAGATTCAAAAAAACCTGCCTTAACTGATTCAAATCCGCAATAACACCATCATTTTCCGCGAGCAATCTTAAGTCC
>CAVSVL010000011.1:432500-435277 GCA_963731025.1 uncultured delta proteobacterium
GTTGTCTATTTTGTCTTTCTTAAGATTATCATCCTTAGAAAGGAGGTGATCCAGCCGCTGGTTCCCCAACGGCTACCTTGTTACGACTTCACCCTAATCGCCAACCATACCTTAGGTGCCTGCCTCTCCACTAATGTGGAGTTAGCCCAACAACTTCTGGTACAGCCAACTCTCATGGTGTGACGGGCGGTGTGTACAAGGCCCGGGAACGTATTCACCGCGGCATGCTGATCCGCGATTACTAGCGATTCCAGCTTCATGGAGTCGAGTTGCAGACTCCAATCCGAACTAAGAACTGCTTTATGGGATTGGCTCACTCTCGCGAGGTCGCGACCCTTTGTACAGCCCATTGTAGCACGTGTGTAGCCCTGGATATAAAGGCCATGAGGACTTGACGTCATCCCCACCTTCCTCCCCGTTAACCGGGGCAGTATCTCTAGAGTCCCCAACCGAATTGCTGGTAACTAAAGATAGGGGTTGCGCTCGTTGCGGGACTTAACCCAACATCTCACGACACGAGCTGACGACAGCCATGCAGCACCTGTCACCGAGTTCCCCGAAGGGCACATCAATCTTTCGAATGACTTCTCGGGATGTCAAACCCAGGTAAGGTTCTTCGCGTTGCGTCGAATTAAACCACATGCTCCACCGCTTGTGCGGGCCCCCGTCAATTCCTTTGAGTTTTAATCTTGCGATCGTACTCCCCAGGCGGAACACTTAATGCGTTAGCTGCGGCACAGCAGGGGTCAATACCCGCTACACCTAGTGTTCACCGTTTACTGCGTGGACTACCAGGGTATCTAATCCTGTTTGCTCCCCACGCCTTCGCGCCTCAGCGTCAGTATTGGTCCAGGAAGTCGCCTTCGCCACTGGTGTTCCTCCTGATATCTACGCATTTCACCGCTACACCAGGAATTCCACTTCCCTCTCCCATACTCAAGTCCCTAAGTTTCAAATGCACTTCCGGGGTTAAGCCCCGGGCTTTCACATCTGACTTTAGAGACCGCCTACGCGCCCTTTACGCCCAATAATTCCGAATAACGCTTGCACCCCCCGTATTACCGCGGCTGCTGGCACGGAGTTAGCCGGTGCTTCCTTTAGTGGTACCGTCAGTGCTAGATGGTATTAGTATCTAACAGGTTCTTCCCACTTGACAGAGCTTTACGACCCGAAAGCCTTCATCACTCACGCGGCGTTGCTGCGTCAGGGTTTCCCCCATTGCGCAAAATTCCTCACTGCTGCCTCCCGTAGGAGTCTGGACCGTGTGTCAGTTCCAGTGTGGCTGATCATCCTCTCAGACCAGCTAACCATCGCGGCCTTGGTAGGCCATTACCCTACCAACAAGCTAATGGTACGCGGGCTCATCTCCAAACAGTAGCTTACATGTAGAGACCATCTTTGATCTTTAAAACCGAAGTTCTAAAGATATTATCCGGTATTAGCTCGCCTTTCGGCGGGTTATCCCCGATTCGGAGGTAGATTACCCACGCGTTACTCACCCGTGCGCCACTTTACTATCTTCTGCAAGCAGAAGAGTTCTCGTACGACTTGCATGTGTTAAGCACGCCGCCAGCGTTCATTCTGAGCCAGGATCAAACTCTCCAATTAAACCAAATCAATTGCACCTGCTGTGAAGCTGATGCAATGAATTAACTATGAACCTTAACTCACAAGCTGTTACTATTTAGTTTTCAAAGACCAAGGAGCCGTTAAATGTAACGGCGCTTAACCCAACTGTTAAAAGGAACCAGCCGGAAACTTTTATTATAAGAAAACGATATATATTGTCAACATTTATTATCGTTTTTTCTTAAATTTTCGCCAAAATTTTAAAACTTTCTTTTAGCGAGCAGAAGCGATATATTTAAAATTAATCACTGACTTTGTCAAGACTTATTTTTAACTATTTTAAGTTTATGATAGCGTTTCTTTCCTGCCCTCAAGATGATCTCGAAATCAACAATATCATCAGTAGTTAACAAATAATCAAAGGATGTTACACGCTGGCCGTTAATATAGGCGCCCCCCTGTTCAATGAGCCTTCTGGCCGAACTACTCGAGGGTTGCAACTTAACTTGATGAAACAACTTGAAAGCCGGGATGCCGTCTTTAAATCGGTCTTCTTCGATTTGTGATTGTGGTATTGAATCCAGAGCTTCCATGGCCAATTTTTCCGAGTCCAACGAAGATACATCCTGCGTGTTCGACGGATTATTACTTTCAGAATTATTTCGGATAATCGAGCTTGACGGCATGATATCTTCAGGCACAACTCGAGAACCAAACATACGTTCCGCAGCGAAATACGCCTTGAGGGCTTCTTCTCTGCCATGAGCAATCCGTGTGGCTTCAAAAGCCAGAACAGCTTTGGCGCTGTTCAAATCTTCCCCGCTTAATTTTCCAAGTTGTTTTATTTCTTTCATGGGCAAAAATGTAAAAAGGGCCATGAATCTGGCAACATCTCGATCATCTGTGTTAATCCAATATTGATAATAATCATAAGGAGATGTTCTGTCCGAATCCAGCCAAACAGCCCCCTTTGCCGTCTTTCCCATCTTCGCACCACTGCTCGTGGTTATCAAAGGAAATGTAATGCCGTATACCGTCTCTTGACGAACTTTTCTGACCAGTTCAATTCCGGCAACGATATTTCCCCACTGATCGCTGCCCCCCATCTGCAATCGACATTCATAATGATCAAAGAGCTCCAGAAAATCATATGCTTGCAAAAGCATATAATTAAATTCAATGAAGTTAAGGCCTTCTTCAGACTCCAG
>CAVSVL010000012.1:0-369457 GCA_963731025.1 uncultured delta proteobacterium
AACCATACGCCAAAGGCATTCATGGGAAGAATTTTTTACAAATTAACAAAATTTCCGGTTTTTTTAATAAAAGCCATTTATATACTGCCGTTTTTATTGTTCGGTCTGTGGCTGATTCAGATGCTTTATTTTCCACAGTTCGATACCCATAAAATAATTGATATGACGCATCACAAGGCAGAAGATGAAAATATTTTCAGAACGATTTTACAACAAAATGAGCTTATCGCTCGAGAACATTTTCACATGGTTGATGAATATATCACCAAGCCGGAATCAAATCCGCCACTTTGCCTCATGTGCCACGGGACTTATCCCCACAGCAAGGAAAAGAAGGTGCGATCGATTCTAAATTTTCATACCGGTTTTATCGCGTGTGCGGTATGTCATGCCCGCAAAAAACCTGGAGACAAAAGTATCGATTTCGTTTGGATTGATCGTAAGACCGGAGAGATCGCCGCTAACGTCCAAGGACAGTATGGCAAATACCCGGCCAAAATCTTTCCGATACAGATCACCGCCGACGGCCATAAAAAGATATACAGACCGGTCGACGATCAAGCGGCCCGGCAATTTTTATTGACAAAGGATAAATATTCTCCGGACCAGGTTGCTCAAGCAAAAAAGAAAATGCACGAACACATTTCACCAGAACCGGTGTCTTGTTCGGATTGTCACAAAAAAGACGGCTATCTTGATTATGCCAAGCTTGGATTTCCCATACAAAGAATTAATCATCTCAATTCTTCCGAAGTCGTCGGCATGATCGAAAAATACAAGACGTTTTATCTACCTTCTGCAATTGATTTTGGCAATGAAAACTCCTTTGAAAAATAAAATCGATTTTCGACTCGGTAAAACAAAAAAATGAAAAAATTATTTCTCCCTATTTTAATGGCCATGGCATTCTCTCTGGTTGCCTTAACGACAAACAACGTCTTGGCCTTGGATGAAGGTGGTTGCCTTACCTGTCACCAGTACCCCGGTCTGGTGAGACTCGCAAAACCTGATGGATTAAAGGCGCTTCATATTGACGAAGTCAAATATTTCAACTCACCCCACGGCAAATTGCGATGCATTCAATGCCACGTCACAATTGTTAAGGTTCCACACGCCGGTGAGACAAAAATTGACTGCACCACCAAGTGCCATAAGGGAGACAAGGGCGACAAGGAAAAAAAATTGCCCGAAAACTATTCTCTCAAAGGTTTTCACAGACAAGAGCAATCTTTCATTGTCAAATTGAAGGACAACTCATCCTGCCGGGCCTGCCATCCTTTATATCCGCACAGTGACAACACTTTGGTAAGGGGTTTTCTTAACTTGCATGCCGGGTTCATGTTCTGTGAAGTATGTCATATCAATAGAAATAAATTTAAAAATCTTTCTTATGAGTGGGAAAGTTCTGAAAATGCGGAATTTAGCGGTAAGCCTTTCGGAACGTTCTATAACCCACGTACTAAAAACGCCCATAAAGATAGTCATTTTATTTCCAGAATAGCCGCCTTTACAACCAGTAATGGGAAAAAACGTTCGTTGACAAATATCTGGGATACTGCAAGGGCAAAAGCCTTTCTTGGAAAACAAAAAAACCTGAAGCCGGATGCGAAAAAAAAAGAATTGGCATATTTTCACAAGGATATCGAGAAAAAAGAAATCAGCGTGGCCTGCAATGAATGCCATTCTTCAAACAGTATTCTCGATTTCAACAAGCTTGGATTTGACGAGAAAAAGACGAAAGATCTCATCTATTTGAATATTAAAGGATTGGTGACCAAATATAAAACCTTTTACTTTCCTCATCTATTTGACCGTTAGTCGGTTGAGGGGTTGGAGAGTTTGCACGGTTTGAAAAAAGCATTATCCATAGAGCGTTTGAAAAAATTTCAATGCACCGACAGCAACCTCAAAATAGTTTTTCTAATCATGGAAATAGATCGAATAAATATAATCCGAACTCATAACGTTAACTCTTTATGTCACTTTTTTTTTGTATGGTTGTGCATCTCGATAATATTGATTATGCCCAAACCTGCCTATGGAATTAGACGGATAAATGTTAAACACCTTTTTGATATGACCGCTAATCTCAACGCGGCAAGCGATGTCTCAGTATCAAAAGACCATCGAATCTATGTCGTCGACGGCGCAAATAATAAAATCAGGATCTTCGATAGAAACGGCAAATATTTATCCTCCTTTGGGAAAAAAGGTTCTGAAAACGGCGAATTTAGATTCCCGCTGGGGATAGATATTGACAATTCAGGGAAAGTCTATATCGCCGACTCCGGAAACCACAGACTTCAGATTTTTAATCCAGACGGCAAATTTATCGCTAAAATAACCATTCCTTCAAATAATAAACAACCTGCAGACCCGACCGATGTCGTTGTTGATGACTCCAGAAACAGATGCTATATTGTAGATAATGACAACCATTATATTCTGGTTTACGACCTTTCAAACCGTAAGTTGATTAGAACATACGGCTCTCCCGGTTCCGGAAAACTCGCCTTCAGGTATCCCTTTTTGATTACCCTAGACAAAGATAAATACCTTTATATCGTTGATGTCATCAATACAAGGGTTCAGGTGCTCAACCCTGACGGACTGTTTGTGGCATTCATCGGCGGTTGGGGTGTTGAGAAAGGAGAATTTTTCAGGCCCAAGGGCGTGGCTATAGACCGAAATAATCGGGTCTATGTCAGTGACAGTTATATGGGGGTCATTCAAATTTTTGACTCAAACGGTGAGTTTTTTGCCGTGGTTGGTGACCCGGCTAAAAGCGCACCAAAAAAATTCAAAACACCGACGGGACTATTCATTGACAACAATAACCGGCTGTATGTTGTTGAAATGCTGGCCAACAGGGTCAGTGTCTACCGCATTGAAACTGAATGATCCAGAAGATTTTACACTTGATTAATAAATATATTCTTTTTTTTATGACGGGCCTGCTTTTGGCAATAATCAAACCGGCGGCAGCTGTTGAACCCCCGAAGAATCCGAATTCTGCAAAGGGTTGCGCCATATGCCATTACCGCTGGATCGATACCTTTTTTATAGAAGGCAAAGGTTCGGAACTTGTCGAGTATGAGTCGGAAAAGGTTGTGGCAACCCCTGAAATGTGCTTTTCCTGCCATGACGGCAGTGTTAAAGATTCAAGAGTTAAGATGATTAATGGTAACGGACATAAAACCAATGTGCCCCCGCCGAACAAGATGAAAATCCCCGAAATATTTCCGCTGGATAAAGACGGTAAATTGCAATGCGCCACATGCCACACAGCTCATGGTGTACCGAGCGGACCGGACTCGCAAGAGACGATCTTCATGAGAACCTCAAACAAAGATTCTGCCATGTGCCGTGAATGTCACCCTGATAAAACGGGTGGCATCGTAACGGGAAATCACCCGATGGGAACCGCCAAACAATCCATAGCAAAAAAGCTGATCGATGGGGGTGCCATTACCGGGGAAAAAAAGAACCAGATGATTTGTGAAACCTGTCATACCGCTCACGGCTCTCTTTATGAAAGCCTGTTAATTGATGGTGCAGGGAATTCCGCCTTGTGCCTTGACTGTCACGGCGACAAGAATATCTTAACACCGGATGGAAAAAGAAACACCGTTCACGTCTTCAATGTTGCACCGAAAAAAGCAGTCATTCCTGAAAGCCTTATTAAAAAAGGGGCAAAATTGGGTTACAACGGAATAATTACCTGCCAGTCATGCCATAAGGTTCATAATAACAAGGTAAAAAAACAATTGCTGGTCGTTGAAAATGATGAAAAATCCACCTTTTGCCTGATCTGCCATCCTGACAAACAATTTATAGCAGACACAAAACATAACCTCATGCGTTCTGCTCCACTGGAAAAGAATCTGGAAGGCAAAACAGCAGCAGTGGCGGGGGTGTGCTCTGCTTGTCATCTCCCGCATCGAGCAGCCAGAAAACTTTCCGGGGGAAAGGATTTTTCGACCCAGCTCTGTATGAGTTGTCACGGAAAAGGGACTGTCGCAGGGAAAAAAGGTTTTACCGGCAGTGCGCATCCTTTAGACGTGAATCCTTTTAATAACAAATATACCCATTCGGGCGTAACAATTATCGATGTTGACAAGAATAAATTAATGCTTCCGCTTTTTAATAAATTAGGTGTCCAGGATGAAAATGGATACATGACCTGTTCGACCTGCCATAATCCTCATGAATCGCGGACGGATTCTAACAATAGAAAAGCAACCAAACATGTAAAAGAACATCAGGGCACTTATTTTTTGAGAAAACAGGCACCAAATATTTGTGGTGAATGCCACGGCCAAAAATTTGCCATCGCGAACTCCAAACACGATCTTCTTAAGATGGTCCCTGAAAGTAAAAATATCTTAAACCAAACCCCTTCGGAATCAGGGCTCTGCGGAAGCTGCCATGCCGTCCATGGCGGAAACGAAAATTTTATGTGGGCAAGGAAAATCACTGTAAAAAGTGGGAGCATCCAGGAAGATTTGTGTATGAGCTGCCACAATGAAAAGGGCATTTCCATGAAGAAAATCATCATAGATGCTTCTCATGCCCTAAACATTTCACCGGCTGAAAAAGGATTGAATACCACCCTGCCGCTTTTCCAACAAAACGGTAAAATTTCCAAAAACGGCGTCATGAACTGCAGCACATGCCATGATCCCCATCGCTGGAACCCGCTGAAAACGGTTGTCGCAAAGCACTTTGATCAGGAGGGCAACTCTCAAAACAGTTTTTTAAGACTTGAGAATTCACCTTCCCCAAAGCTTTGCGAAAACTGTCACTCGGATAAGGCCTATGTTGAAAAGACAGACCATGACCTTAGCGTTACAGCACCTTTTTCAAAAAATATCATTCACCAGACTCCTCTTGAATCGGGAGTGTGCGGCGCCTGCCATATTGTTC
The DNA here is from genome assembly GCA_963731025.1 of uncultured delta proteobacterium. Classification (GTDB taxonomy): domain Bacteria; phylum Desulfobacterota; class Desulfobacteria; order Desulfobacterales; family UBA11574; genus UBA11574. The sequence goes on from CAVSVL010000012.1 coordinate 4,927, forward strand.
ACAGCGACAAAAAACGGATTTTACTTTGGGCACAGACCCTGGACTCCGGTAGCAGTATCATGGAAAAGATGTGCCTGTCCTGCCATTCACAAAACGGCTCTGCAAAAAATAGAATTCCTGAAATCTTTTCTCATCCTAAGGATAAACTGATTTTGAATGTCGGGAGAAACATTAAAGGAAAGCCCGATTTTTTTCCAATTTTTGATGATATATCAGGAAATCAGATTCCCTTCGGAAATATTTCATGTCCATCATGTCATAATGCCCATCAATGGAATTCAAGAATACCCGCAAAGGGAAAAGGGATTAATGTTGATGGCGATGCAACCAATAGCTTTCTCAGATCACAAGCGATGCAGGTGTTGTGTAAAGACTGCCATGGCTCTGATACACTTTTACGGATAAAATTTTTTCATGATCCTCGCAAACGAACACACGACGAGGTTGAAGTTCAGACAAATAAATGGCACAAGTGATTTTTGTCACCATGACTCGGGGCGGCAAATTGACCTTGCCACAATTCGTCTGATATGCTAATTTTTTTTATAAGAGATGAATTGGGGCGGGAGCGGATTCGATTCGTAAGTCCATTTTGTTTGCCAGAAAACTTCATTTTAAAAGGAATCGGATGCAGCATATGAGGACGTGGAAGAACAAAATATCGGCAGCGGCGATAATTCTAATATTCCTTTCATCATCCATCACCTCGGCTGGGACCCTCGAGGGGTCTCCCCATGATTTTCGAGGATATCAATGGAAACGCAGCGGCGAGATCTGCAATCCTTGCCATGCGTTGCGCGGAACAAAGACATTGCCTGCCCCACTGTGGAATCATGATTTGCCCACACAAATATACATCACATACAGCCAAACCCACCCCCCGACCATGGAAGAGAAAGTGAGCAGCCAGCCGGACGGGATGTCTAAAATATGCCTTGCGTGCCACGACGGAATTGTTGCGCCTGATGCCTATGGCGGTAATACATGTGGAACCGCCATTCTTTCCGACAAGGGTCTAATCGACACCTTCCCGAGTAATAATCACCCGATTTCTTTTGTATACAACACCGAACGTGCTATAAAAGACGGCAAACTCTATGATCCGTCGACCAGGCTTTCAGGCCTGAACGGCAGTACCGGAACCATCAATGCGGATATGCTTTTTTTAAACAGGATGGAATGTTCATCCTGTCATGATGTTCACAATAAATATGCGGTGCCGAAAACGAAGCTGTTGGTGAAAGACAATGCCGGATCGGCGCTTTGTTTGACGTGTCACAATAAATAGCGCCGGCCGCATCCGTTGAGATATGCGGCGATGTTTGAAATCACCTGAAGGAAAGCGCTTTGAAATGAAAAAGCAGGCCTTTATTCTCTCCATACTGATCATCTTCATGGGGTGCGCTTCCATGCCCGAAAATCCAGCCGCCCCCCCGGCAGCCATATTTTACCCGGAGCTGCCGCAAAGGCCCCGGCTGCAGTTTTTGCATTCGATATCCGGAGAGAATGATCTGGGGAAAAAACAGAGCGCGTTCCAGGAATTTCTTTTCGGCAAAAACTATGACCAATTGTTGAGAAAACCTTATGATGTTGCCGCCTGCAAGGAAAAAATATACATCTTGGACAGGATGTATAAAAAAATTGTTATCCTAGACCTGGCCAACAAGAAAATGTCGTTTCTAAATGATCACGGGATCGGAAGACTCGGTGATCCTTCCGGCATCTGGGTTTCAAAAGAGGATATCAAATATGTAGCGGATATGCAGAGAAAGCAGGTGGTGGCATTTGATGGAAACGACCACTTTTTGAGAACCTACGGCAGCCCGGAGGTATTTGAAAAGCCGGTTGACGTTGCTGTTTATGGAAAACGAATATATGTGGTCGACATAGATAAAGAACGGTTGTTTATTCTGGATAGGGATACCGGCCAGGTGATCAAAACCGTCGGCGAGAAAGGCGAATTTTTCAAACCGTCCCATGTGACCGTCGGCCCCTCAGGCAATGTTTTCGTTACCGATGCATTTCACTTCCTGATCAAGAAGTTTTCCGCCGATGGCAAGTTCCTCGATACCATCGGGTTTCATGGCGATCAAATCGGCGGCTTTGTGCGACCCAAGGGGGTGGCCGTAGATAAAAACGACCGACTATATGTGGTGGATGCCGCGTTTGAAAATGTACAGATATTTGACGACCAGGGCCGAATGCTGCTCTTTTTCGGCGGTCCAGGCAGCGGCCCGGGCAATCTCTACCTTCCGGCCGGGGTTGCCGTTGATGATAACAATGTAGCGTATTTCCAGAAATTTGCATATCCGGATTTCAAACTGGAATACCTTGTTTACGTGACCAATATGTTTGGCAAAAACATGCTGAATGTTTATGGCTTCGGACATTGGACCGGAGAATCCTTACCCGGAGAATAAAACACTCGCCGCTGATTAATGATCCGGACCATTGATGCAGCAGTTGGCTTTGTGAAGCAAAATGAGCAATGGGCTCCAATTGCTTCAATGATTCTCATGCAGAATATCCGGACAACCCATGTGTGGTTGGAATATATTGGTACCATCGGAAAACCAAGTGGAAACAGAGAATACAAATCTTAACTTATTGTATAGAAGAAAACTCTATTTATTCAACTCCATAATAATTCAACAATATACTATGAAATCGGCCTTAATCCTGATTCTTGCTGTGCTTTTTGGGTGGCCCCCATTGGGATGGGCTCAGGCTGCTGACTTAAAATATGTTAGGGCCGGGGAACATGGATCTTTTACAAGAATTGTTTTTGAATTTGAAGGCATGGTTCGACCAACGGCGCCTACCATAAAAGGCAGAGGAAATTTTAACGTAATTTTTTTCGACGTGACTACAGCCTTACCCCGCCAGATATTGAACAAAACAACTAAAGGGATTCAATCCGTTGAACTGATTCAGAAAGAATCTCGTTTGACAGCCAACATCACGCTATCCTTTCCCTATTTTAAGCTAAAAACCTTTTCTCTTTCAAATCCCGACCGCTTTATCATTGACGCATACAGGATATCTTCACCACCAAAAACAAGTGAGTCGCAAGAGTCATTGCAAGCAGGACCTTTAAATACTGCACCCGATACAGAGGAATCACTGCATGCTAAGCCCGATACAGAGGAACCTTTGCATGTTGAGCCTGATACGGAGAAACCGTTACATGCTGAGCCCGATAAAGTTGTATTGACCGAGCCTACGGGCACAGATCAGATGATTCGGACGACAAAATCCTCAATAGACGGGAATTACAATGTTCAGAATGCTCAGGATGACAGGGTTTTTTTTATTCAGCGGCCGAAACTGGGATTGGGTACATACTACAAACATGTGGATGAACAAAGGAAAACCGCAAACATTCAAACAAAAGCCACGAACCAGAAGTTCCGGGAAAGTATGACTATCGAGACGAACGGGTGGATTTATCATCCCAATCTAATGGAGTTCCTCCTTTCTTTTGAACCCGAGTGGCAGCAGGAAACTTTTCATCAATCTCAACCAGCAATTGGTGCTGATCAATCCTACAGAAGGAATGCGTCAGTCCTTGCCTTCGACGTGGGGGCAACGCTTCTTAAGCACAAACCCCTTTCACTGAATATCTTTGCCAATCGGAAAACAGGGGAAATCGATTTCACCGACGCTCAGGATTCCGATATTGAAAGGGAATCGTATGGCACCCGATTGAATTTTACCAATGCGACGCTGCCGGTATCCATCGCATGGATACACCGCAAATTTGACCAGACCGGATTTTATCAATCGGAAGAGGAGCGCGATGAAGCACAGGTAAGAATCCAACATAATGCAAAAAGAAGTGCTACCCAACTGAACATGCTCTACAACAGTTCCGAGACGACACGCACCACTTTCGAGACCATAAATATCCCGGTAAAGACGGTGAACACGGAATTCACCAATGCCTATTTCATTACGGATGACAACAGGGTAAAGCTCGATTCCCAGGTATATAATATGCAGGCTGATTATAACGGTCTCGACCAAAACACCTGGATGTTATCGGAAAATCTTTTTTGGACGCACAGTAAAGATTTGCTCACCCGGTATCGTGCCGATTACAACCGGCGGGAATTCGGCGATTCCGTCAACGAAGAAACACGCTTCAGCGCCGCTTTAACCCATCACCTCTTCGATCAACTGACAACGGATCTGGGCGCTGCAGCCGCGTTCAACAATTTTGACGGCGGCAATGAAGATCTCTATAAATCGAATCTCGACTTCCTTTATCGCCGCTCCATTCCCTGGGGCAGCGTCGAGCTTGGCGCCGCATATGATTATGACGTGACGAAACGTAGCGGCACTCAAAAAATCATTCCAAAAGATGAGCGACTTACCTTGTCGACCGGCACGGAGACGTTTCTGGATAAAGAAAACGTTAACCTTGGGTCGATCGTGGTGACCGATTTTACCAATACGACCATTTATACCGAAAATATCGATTACCAGATTGAATCGGTGGGATCGGTGGTGAGTATCAGCCGCACCCTGACGGGCGCCATTTCAGATGGTCAGCAGGTCATTGTGCATTACAGCTACCGTATCGATGCCGGATATGATGATTCGCGTTTCGGGCAGACATACCGATTCAGTCTGGCGCTGTGGTCTTTTTTTCATCTGGTGTATTCGCACAACCGCATCGATCAACACATTCAATCCGGAGAGCCGCCCAATGATCCCCTGAATGATATGTCTAACACAGTGCGCCTCGGTTTCGTCACAAAATGGTCGGACATGGAGTTTCTATATGACAATCAGGACCGGACCAATGGCAATTCCAGCGTCACCAGAAGTATCAGCGAACGCATCAATTTCCGACCCGTGAAAAATATCTTTCTCACTTTTTTAGGAAATATCGGAGACAGAGATTTCCCGGATGTGAATGAAGAAGAAAGGTTCTATTCGCTTGGAACCAGTATTGGCTGGACCCCGAAATCGTGGTGTAATTTTAGTCTGAACGGCCTGCGTAACAGCATTTCCGGGGATCGCCGGGACGAACTCATTACAGAGTTCGCCACCACCGTCAAATTGAGATATAGAATCTGGATGTGTAGCCTTTCCTACAGACTGAGAGATCAAGATAATGAACAGTATGGAAACAGCCTGCGGCGGCAAGAGATGATCTTTCAGTTAACCAGGCACCTCTGGTAGCAATTTCAGGTAACGGATTCAATGGGAGGTTTCACCGACTGTGCTTGAAAAAATAAGCGTGCGAAGATGTAGATCGTTTTATATGGTTTGCCGGTATATCATCCCAGCTGTATTTACGGCGGCTGTTTGCCTGGTTATGAGCGGCTGCGCCAGGCATGCGGATGTGTCAGGCGTGCGTCCGGATATCTTCTGGCCGAATCCGCCGGAAGTCAAGCGGATAGAGTTTGTCAAGGCTGTTTCAAAACCGGAGGATCTGAATATCCGTCCCGGCATTTTGAAACGTTTGGTTAACTATGTCGTCGGGAGATCCGCAGCATCCATTGTTTCCCCGTATGGAATCAATACTGATTCCCAAGGCAGGCTTTATGTTGTCGATACCTTCATGAAGCGAATTCATGTTTTCGATGCCGCGGGAAATCAATATTTTTTTTTCCCTGCGGACAGAACAATGCTTGCGTCACCCGTGGGTATTGCCATTGACAAAGACGGAATGGTTTATATAACCGACTCAAAGAGGGGAATGGTTTACATTTTTAAAGATAACGGCAAAACATTTCTTTCAACCATCGGTCGCGACATTTTCAAGCGGCCCACAGGAATTGCCGTCAACCCGAAGACATCGGAGCTGCTGGTGATGGATACGCTGCAGTCGCGGGTCTTCAGATTTGATCTGTCAAACCGGTTGCCGAAAGGATCATTCGGCGCAGATGGTGCAACGGAAGGCCGGTTTCATTACCCGACGAACATCTTCGTGACACTGACCGGTGATATCATCGTATCCGATGCCTTGAATTTCAGAGTCCAGGTATTTTCACCAAAAGGACGTTTTCTGTTTACCTTCGGCCGCATGGGTGATGCACCGGGAACATTTTCAAGACCCAAGGGCGTGGCGGCTGACAGCGACGGCAACATATATGTGGTGGATGCTCTTTTTGACAATATCCAGGTTTTCGACAAAAATGGACGTCTGTTGATGTCCTTCGGTGAACATGGCAAAGGATATGGAGACTTCTGGCTGCCCACCGGGATTTATATTGATAACAACGATCTGATCTATGTATCGGATTCAAGCAACCGACGGGTGCAGATTTTCAAGTACCTGAAAGATGATATGACCAAATGATACCCTTTAATACCAAACTGTGTGGTACCGCCCTGATCCTGTTGATTTTCGCCACGTCCGCTTTGGGCGTGGATATCCGCTCCACGAAGCATAACACCACGTCCACCCGGAGTGTGGACATCCGCTCCACGAAACATAATCTTTCCATTAGCGGACCCGGCCCCATCAGAGCTTCATCGGAGAGCCAAATCTGCATTTTTTGCCACATTCCTCATCAGAAAGGTTCAGCGATACGGTATCTCTGGAATCGGTTCGACCCGGCGAATCCTTATATCCCTTATTTCTCTTCAACACTGAAGGCAGATGTGGGGCAGCCCACCGGGGCGTCGCGAATGTGCTTGAGCTGCCATGATGGCACAATTGCGCTGGGCGCGATCGCCTCTTCCCCAACAGAAATACCGTTTAGGGCCGGCATCCGGTTTATACCCGAATACAGCTCGTCTTATCTGGGCACCGACCTGTCCGATGACCATCCAATATCATTTGTATATGATGAAATGCTCTCACTGGATAACAGGGAGATCAGATCCCCATCCGCTCTTCCCCCGCAAGTGAGACTTGAAAACAACCAGCTCCAGTGTACGGCCTGCCACGATCCCCATGACAACACTTTTGGTCGATTTCTGGTGATGGACAATACGGCTTCATACCTGTGTACAGCTTGCCATGACAAAACAAACTGGTTCAATTCATCCCATGCTCGGTCTACGGCATCGCTCGACAGAACCGGCGGACTGTGGCTGAATACCGATTATGCAACCGTTGGTGAGAACGGTTGTGAAAACTGCCACACACCGCATACGGCCGGAAGCAAGGAGCGGCTTCTATTATTTGCATTCGAGGAGGACAACTGTCTTGATTGCCATGACGGGAATGTATCATCCATTGACATCGCATCGGTTTTGGCAAAACAATCTCGTCATGGGGTTCAGGACTTTACGGGTGTGCATGATGCAGCCGAGGATTTTACGCTGGGGCGGGTTCCCAAACATGTCGAGTGCAGTGACTGCCACAATGCCCACCAGGCAAATGCAGACCCGTCTCCCGGAGGAGGCGTGGTTTCCGGTGCAACAAGGGGTGTATCGGGCATGTCCGCGTCGGGTCAGGCGGTAACTTCGGCCCAGTATCTTTATGAAATATGTTTCAAATGCCATAGCGACATCGACAACAATGTCATCAGTACGCCGCCCGTTACCCGTCAGATCAATGAGCTCAATACACGGATCTCGTTCGATCCGGCAAACCCGTCGTTCCATCCGGTGGTGACCCAGGGGAAAAATTCCAATGTACCGAGCCTGCTGCCGCCATATACTGTCGCCAGCATCATCAGCTGTACGGATTGCCATGGCAACAGTGATCCATTAGACCCCCCGGGGCCCCATGGCTCTGATTATCAACACCTTCTAACCAACAGGTATATCACCGATGATAATACTCCGGAGTCACCTTCCAGCTATGCGCTGTGTTATCAATGCCACAGCCGGTCCGTTTTGATAACCGATGTAAGTTTCGAGCACCAAAGACATGTCGTGGATCAACGAGCGCCATGTTCAGCCTGCCATGATCCTCACGGCATAAGCGCCATACAGGGCAATGCCCAGAACAACAGCCATCTGATCAATTTCGATCTGTCCATTGTTTCATCGACCCCTACAGGACGGCTTGAATATATTAGCCTCGGCCCCTTTCGTGGTCAATGCTATTTGACATGCCACGGCAGTGTCCATCAAGCGAATATTTATCCGTAGTAGAAAGAGGTTTATGACTTTGTAATCATAAGGCGGTGCATATGAAAAAAAGTTATTATCGCTTGTCACGGTATATGTTGATAATGCTGGTGCTGACGATTTCCATTGGTTTCTTGCCTGCGACCGGCCAGGCTAAAGAACAGTCTGCCGGGAAAACATCCGGGAGCAATCAAACCCCTTCAATAGAGCCGGAAGGCATGTCAAAGATGTTTAAAGGCACGGTGGTGGAGGTGATCGATGCCGGCAGGCACATTTATGTTCACATCGACACCGGAGAAAAGCGGGTCTGGGTCGCGGTACCGGCCTTTGACGGAAAACCCGGAGATAAGGTCCTTGTGCCTCCTGCCATTCCGGTTGCCAACTTTAAAAGCAGAAAGCTGAATCGCACCTTCGAAATGATGTACTTTGTGGGCGGCCTCCGCCGGGTAGATGAAAGCACGTCGGACTAGCCGAAACCAAATGAAAAGATAATATGAATTATTTTGTTTGTCCTTACCCTGAGAATCCATGAGGAAAAAAGCAACTTTGACAATAGGATTACTTGTGGGCATGCTTTGGCCCTTACAGGTTTACGCTGGAGGTCTATTCAACGAAGGCATAACCGAATGGTCATTTAGCGTGGGTTATGGCAGAAACTTTCACCTAAACCAAAATGTGAGTGAAGATATCAAGTTCGTGCCCTTACTTGTATCCTGGAATAAGGTATTTAAGGAATTTACCGGTGATGCAAGTTTGGCGTATGGTGTGGAAGGCATTATCAGTTATGCGAGACAGGAAAGTGACGACGCTTACTTGGCCGGTGCAACGCCTTTACTTATCTATAACTTTAAAAATTATGGGAGATTGACTCCCTATGTTGACGCAGGGGTTGGTTTTGTTGTAACAAACCTTCCCCCTAAAGGCTTTGGAGGGGATTGGGGTTTTACTCCCCAAGTGGGCATTGGGCTTCGTTACGCAGTAAAAGATGGCCAATTCATCAGGTTCTCCTATCGCTACCATCATATTTCCAATGCTGGTTTTAAAGCCGATAACAAAAGCATCGATTCCAATTTCTTTTTTATCGGCTATTCATTCCTGCAATGATGGGGGATTCCAAACTGCCACTCCTTGTGAACTTTAGCTCAAATCTATGCTTTTGAAAGGAATATAAAAATGCGATTATTTTTCCAAGGGATAAACTTATTGATTATTGTCGTCGTTGCCATCTCCTTTTTCACCAGGCCGGCGTGGACAGATGAAACAGCGTCTTCCAGTAAAGAAATCGCCTTGGTCAACGGCAAACCTATTTCCAAAAGCCAGTATGAACGCAGACTGTCTGTTTTTAAGAAACGGGCCGCACATAAAGGCGGGCCAATGAACGATGCAGCTTTAACGACAGTTAAAAAGCGGATTTTGGAAAACTTGATTGATGTTGAAGTACTCTATCAACAATGCCAAAAAGAAGGGATTAAAGTTGACGACCAGGCCGTCAACGAACAGATTGAGAAGATGAAAAAGCGTTTTTCTGACGAAACGGCGTATAAAAAAGCGATGGCAAGGATGCATGTTTCCGAAAAAGAATTTAGAACCGAGATTCATCGTGCCCTGGCCATAAAACAGTTGATTGATACCAATGTGCGCCAAAAAATTACAGTAACCGATGCAGAGAGCAAAAAATATTATAACAACAACTTGAATTTGTTTAAACAGCCGGAGCAAGTTAAAATCAGCCTTATTTGGATAAAAGTGACGCCCGACGATGAAGAATCCAAAAAAAATCAAGCCCGCAAGAAAATTGAAATGGTTCAAAAAAAACTCAAACAGGGTGAGGACTTTGGTAAACTGGCCAAAGCCTATTCCGAAGGGCCCAATGCCCAGCGCGAAGGCGCTTGGGGCTATTTAAAGCGAGGTAAGACGGCAGATCCCATTAGAGATGCAGCCTTTGCTTTGAACGTCGGTGAGGTCAGCGGCATTATTGAGACCAAATCTGGTTACCATCTGATCAAAGTAAACGACAAAAAGCCGGCCGGAACGACTCCCTATAAAGACGTCATGCCGATGATCGAAGGACATTTAAAAAAAGAAAAGGAAAAAACTGAAATCCAAGGTTACATCGAAAATCTGAAAAAATCAGCCAAGATCAAAAGATTTAATTAATACCTGCCATAAAAATTGGAGTTTGGGCAAAACGACCATTCCCGAGAGTCCATGGGGAAATTTGATATTACAATATTTTAACGCGTAACCACTTTTGCCTCGAAGCCCTCGTTTTGAAGCTTTTGGGTGAATATTTCGGTCTCTTCCGCTGTCCTAAAAGCGCCAAATAAAAGCTTGGTTCGGTGATTTGCTGTCGCGTCTGGGATGGCGTATGTAAGGTATGTTTTCGATTGAAGGTCGGCTTCAAGCTTTTTTAGTTTTTGATCTGAACTGAAAGTCCCCACCTGAATCGCATAAGGCATTTTCGCCTCAAGTGGAAAGAGGTTTTTTACCCTTTTTAATTTCTGAGCAGCTTTCCTTGTTTCCCTAAAAGTACTGTAGAATCCAATAAAAATGCGATGAAAGTCTCCCCTGTTCGGAATTTGCACGGGGCATACAAACGCAGGGAACCCTTTTTCCCTTAGCTTTATAGCTACACTGTTGGCAACATGTTTATTCTTATAGGAACTGACGTGAATCGTATACGGATACGCACCTTGCTTGCCTAATTTTACCCTCTTTTTCGGATTATGCAAACTCCTGAATTTAATTTCTTTCCAAGAATTTCCCTCAATAGAAATTAGACCATCATACTTGTTGTACCCTTTCCAACCGTGGGATATCCAGTGACATTGAAAAAGCTCATCGTTTGTTAAGATTATTTCCCCTGAGCTGTAATATTTGGCTCCCGAAAAATCCTCTGAAGGGTTTAACAAAACCCTGTCTGTGACGATGATTCGCTTTATGTTTGAAAAGGGTATTGTTAAAGTTGAAACACCATAATATGCATAAAATGAAAGAGGATCATTAGGTTGAAAGTCGGAGCGAATATTTTTGATTAGATACGTTGTATCCCTCCAGTCAGTCACATAAGCATCAACACTGTGAGATTGATCTGCCACCACCAAACTTGCAGAAATTAAACAGATAAACAGATTAATTAAAAATATGCATAAAATGATTTTGGCGACTTTCATAATTTTATTCTTCCTGATAATGGATAAAAGTTGAATAAATTGTTCGGTTTCTGAGTACCCGGCTACGGCTTTTCCCCAAGGGGAGTGCATGGTTGCTTGGTCGTTATTGTTGAAGAACGGAGCTTCAAAAAACGGACAGTTATAGCCATTTACGCAATTTCACTGACAACCAGTTCAAAACTTATTGAATTTATTGTGTAAGTCTTATGCAAAAGTCATGCAAAATCGATAAATCAAATAAAATATTTATAAATATTAGAACGTTATATAATATCGTATGACAAAGATGATGGTGCTAATTTATATCGAATTCTTTGATATTGTAGAACAAATTACACAAAGTCTAGGTAAATATTTACATAATTTCAAGCATTTTTATATGAATTATCACTACCGATTAAGACCATTCGATTGATGTAACATTCTAATTTTATAGCACTTCAAATTAACGTGCTTCATAAATAATTGAATTTGCATGGTTTTTGCAATATAAATTCCTGATAGGGAGGCATGCCAATGGCATCTAATTTCCAAATTTTTACTTTTAAAACCAAAAACAGCCGCCACCTGAAATTAGATGGTGATTTTAACGGAAGTTCTGCGCACGAATTGATCAATACTTTGATTGCGCATAGTACCGGTTTGTGGGATATATTTATAGACACCAATAACCTAAAAACGATCAATTCATTTGGTATAGATGTATTTCAAAAGAATCTCAATGGTATCAAAAAGCAATTAAAAAACCTTTAAAATATTATCTATGATTTATAAGTATTATAATAATTCATTAAAGTCATTAAGGCTTAAAGAGGCTGGAGCAATCCTAATTTTCATCTTCTTGGCACTTCACTTGACCATTGGAAGCTCTTCAATATATGCACAAAGTAATAATCAAAAGATGCTGATTAGTTATAAAAATGATTTATTATCTATATCAACAAAAGATGCTGATTTAAAAAAAGTACTTTTGGAACTTTCAGACAAAACAAACATTAATATTAAACTCCCGGTTTATATGGATAAGAAAATAACAATTAATAAAAATGGAATTTCTCTTGGTGAAGGATTGGAATATATTTTAAAAGATTTAAATCACATCATATTTTATTCTGGCACAAAGAACAATAAGCCTATGATATCAAAGGTTATTGTTTTTTCAGAGTCTAAGAAATCAACAAAATTGACAGATAGTAGAACACAGGCTGCCAATAGTGAAACACAAACTGCCAGCAGTGAACCACAAACTGCCAGCAGTGTAATACAACTTCCCAACAGTGAAATGCAAGCTGCTGATATACTAAAAGGCTATGAAAAACAAATCGAAATACTGAAGAATAAACTGTCAACGATTCCCGAAAACAGCAGGCTGAGAAAACACTATATAAAACGAATCAAAATACTTGAAAAATTCATCGAAAACTACGAGTCTCGGACACCTAACTGAACAGCCTTAAATTAATTATTGATTCAACCCTAAAAAAAGGAAGCGCCCTGTGATGATTTTGAACCCCCATTTCTTTAACCTTGAAGATGCAATAAATTGGATAATGGTTTAGTTTTTTAACATTCCACACTCGTATTGACAGATCCAATAGACGTAACTATGTTTCTATAAGTTTTAAAATTATTCGGTCATACAGATGGTTCTTATAAAAGGAGAATATTATGCTTGAAATTACAAAATCAGCTACAGAAAAGATTGCTGAATATTTAAAAGGTAGAAAGGCCACACCGATCCGTATCTTTTTAGATGCAGGAGGATGAGGAGGCCCATCTCTTGCCATGGCTCTGGATGAGCCAAGAGATACAGACAATGTCTTTGAGATTGACGGTTTTAAATACATTATTGACAAAAAGTTTATGAAAGAAGCAGAACCCATCAAAGTTGATTTTTCGGGGTTTGGATTTCAATTTGCTTGTGGAATAGATTTTGAAGAAGGATGCTCAGCCTGCCCAACATCAAGTGCCTGTGGCTAACATCCTGAATGATTAAACATTAAGGGTAACACAAAACGTGTTACCCTTTTTCTTTTAAAGAACTTTCCGGACGCCTCTTCAACCTGACATACCTGAACGAAGTGACCTTGCATTTGTGATTTGCTTAAGCTCAAAATCATGAATAACATCTTGGATATATTTCTTGATTATGTTTTTCAATCGGGTTTTGGATAGAGTTGACATTTTTCCTTCCTGTCTAATATTATTCTAGATTTACCAAATGAATTTAATCATCAATCTTGAAAAGTTTCAGAATAATCGAGGTGTTTCTGAGGAATGAGCAAGCAGGCTTTTTATACAAAGTAAAACCCCCAAATGGCACCAGTGTGTAGCCGGTGGTACAATCGGAGGTTTTTGATAACACAGCTATAATACAATCAATAGTTTAAGATCTAAAGAGTGCCGAAGGGGAGACTCGAACTCCCACGGAGAAACCCCCACTAGACCCTGAACCTAGCGCGTCTACCAATTCCGCCACTTCGGCATGAACAATATCATTATTGATTTAATATAAAGGATACTTTATATATAGATTTTTTTATTTTTGTCAAGGTCGTTATTTGTTAACGGGAAAATTAGAATGGAACTCATTAAACACATCGATACGATTGAAAAGCCATATAAAAATGCCGTGATTACCATCGGAAATTTCGACGGTGTCCACATCGGACATCAAGCCCTTTTTCATGAGGTAATAGAAAAAGCCGACGCCATCGACGGCACCTCCATCGTTATGACCTTTGAACCGCATCCTGTTCGCGTATTGAAACAAAACGGACATTTACCCCTCATCACTCTCTATGATCAAAAAATCGAGCTCATTGAAAATTCGGGGATAGATGTTTTGATTTGTATCCCCTTCACCGAAGAATTTGCGGCAATATCGGCAAAGACATTTGTGCAAGACATTCTTCTCAAATCAATTGGAATGAAAGCGATTGTCGTGGGAGAAGATTATACCTTTGGTAGAAATCGAGAGGGAGATATAGATCTGTTACAAGCCTATGCCAAAGATTTAGGATTTGAAGTCGTTGTTGCCGACTGGATTCAAACATCAAAGAATGGACCGGGTCGAATCAGCAGTACTCGAACACGTGAACTTGTCGAAGAAGGCAGGGTAGATGAGGCTCAAAAACTATTGGGTCGTTATTATCAGCTTAGGGGGATTGTCACTACCGGACGCAACAGGGGGGGGAAACTTCTTGGATGCCCCACAGCAAATATTAATCTTCACGACGAACTTTGCCCAAAAAACGGTGTTTACGCGGTTACCGTGGATTGTATGGGAGGAGTTTTTCAAGGTGTTGCCAATATCGGCTATAGTCCCACTTTTGACGATCACGTTTTTTCAGTGGAAGTCCATATCCTTGACTTTAATGAAGACATATACGGCCAGAATATTCGGGTGAATTTTGTACAGCGAATCAGAGGCGAAGAAAAATTTTCGAATATTTCCGAACTGTCTGATCAGATTAAAAAAGATATTGAAAAGGCACGCGAAATCCTTTCTTGATGTGTGAGTCTTCGGTTTTTATTTGGATCCGATCTGTGACGATACTCGAATGAATAAAAAAATAGGCATTTCATTGATTTTGGGGTTTGCGGTCTCGATTCTGGCGCTTTATCTGGCTTTTAGAAATGTCCCGTTTAATGATCTTATCATCTATCTTGCATCTATCAATTATGTATGGATATTGCCGGCGGTTGTGGTTATATTATTGAGTTTTGCTCTGAGGGCATATCGCTGGAAAATAATACTTGAATCGGCGGGTAAAATAAGTTTCTGGCAATCATTTCACCCTCTGATGATCGGTTTTATGATCAATTGTATTCTTCCCGGGAGGGTGGGAGAAATAGCCAGACCTGTTATTTTGCAAAAAAAGGAAAATATTCCATTTTCCACAGGTCTTGCAACGGTTGGCGCTGAGCGGATGTTTGATGTCGGCATGCTGATTATTCTCTTTGCGATGCTTCTTGCCACAATTGAGATAGATCCGAATATTAATATTGTTTTTGGCAAGTACCATCTCAATAAAACAACCCTGATGGCGATCGGTGAAGGAACATTCAAACTGCTTCTACTGCTTATTTTGGGAATCGCCATGGTGGCTTTCAACAAGACCCGGAAGATGATCAACGATCTCATCACACGGATGCCGGGGATGTTTTTTTTTGCCGGAGCTGAGTTTAAAAAGAAGATACAAAAAAAAATATGCGAACCCTTGGTGCGTGTCGTCGAAAATTTCGCCACTGGTTTTACCTTGGTCAAATATCCCATGAAGATATGTGCCTGTTTCGGTCTATCTGTGGTTATCTGGGGTCTTGCAGCTTTTTCATATTATCTGGTGTCATTGGGCTGTCCGGGAATCGAATTGTCGTTTATGGAAATTACAGCGATGATGATCATCATCTGTTTCTTTATCGCACTTCCTTCTGTTCCCGGCTACTGGGGAATTTGGGAGGCAGGCGGCGTCTTTGCCCTGTTACTTTTTGGAGTTTCATCCAAAGATGCCGCCGGTTTTACTTTGGCAAATCATGCCATTCAAATATTCCCTGTTATTTTTGTGGGATTTATTTCCGCAATGGTAACCAGTGTAAACATTTTTCAGGTTTCATATAAAGAAAGGACAAGTGCTGTCCTTAACCCGGACGATTCAACATCAATTAAGGATTAATTTATTATATAGATGAAAGAGGTCACCCTATGGCTAAACTGGAAATCGTAACATATCCGGACAAATTCCTCAGTGAGCCGACCCAACCGGTTGAAAACATCGATGGCAACATCCAGGACTTGATTGAAAACATGGCTGAAACGATGTACATGGAACCCGGCATTGGTTTGGCCGCAATACAGGTGGGGATTAACAAAAGTCTTCTTGTTTACGATGTTTCAGCCAAAGACGAAAAACGATCTTTACATGTGTTGATCAACCCCAGAATTATATCGAGTGAAGGGAGTATCTTATCAGAGGGCGAAGGGTGTCTGAGTGTTCCTGATTTCAGGGCCGATGTTAAACGGTCAGCCGCTATTCTCGTTGAGGGCTTTGATAGAAACGAGAAACCTTTACGGATAGAAGCGGAAGGATTCCTTGCTGTGGTCCTTCAGCACGAAATCGACCATTTAAACGGCATTTTGTTTATAGACCGCATCAGCTCTTTGAAAAGGGGAATGTATAAAAGAAAAATACAAAAGAACTTAAGAAAAAAATGAAAAAAAAGGCCGAAATCATATTCATGGGCACACCTCAATTTGCGGTGCCTGCTTTAAAGGCCCTTCATAAAAATGATCAAAATATCGCGCTGGTCATTACCCAGCCCGACCGGCCAAAAGGTCGGGGACGCAAACTTACTTTTTCTCCGGTTAAAGAAACAGCTTTGAATCTGGGATATTCAGTTATTCAGCCATCTTCGGTTCGAACAGCCGAATTCTCGAACAATATCGAAAAACATGCCCCTGGCTTTATTGTGGTGGTTGCCTTTGGCCATATTATCCCGAAAAACATACTGACAATACCCCAAATTGCCACCATTAATATTCACGCTTCACTCCTTCCAAAATATCGCGGACCTGCGCCGATCCAATGGGCCATCATCAATGAAGAAAAAGAGACCGGTGTCACGACGATGTTAATGGACGAAGGCATGGATACCGGCGATATTCTCCTTTCTTCAAAACTTGAAATAGCGCCCGATGACACTTCGGGCACCCTTCATGACCGACTGGCTGATCTCGGCGCAGACCTTCTCATTCAAACCTTGAAGAGTTTTGAAACCGGCAACATTAATCCGATCTCTCAGGATCATACCCAGGCTACTTATGCACCCATGCTTAAAAAAAATGATGGCCGTATGAATTGGCAACTGCCGGCAGAATCCCTTGAAGCCTTCATTCGCGGGATGACGCCATGGCCCGGCGCTTTTACCTTTCATGAAAAAAAACGCCTTAAAATTTTCAAGGCCAGGACCATTGTTATGGATACCGATGCTTCTCCCGGTACCGTCATAAAAGGCTTCCCCGATGAACTATGGATCTCAACCGGAAAAGGTGTTCTGTCTGTTATGGAAATTCAGGGTGAGTCTGGAAAGCGTCTTTTAATTAAGGATTTCCTGCGGGGATATCAATTGCCCCCTGGAACTCATTTACAATAGGACCTATCTTAAAAATTGATGCTAAATAACCCACGCAAAACATCACTGCACATCCTGAACACCCTGGATCAAGGGAACAAAACTTTAGACAACATATTGGATGAGGCTCTCTCCCAACACACTTTTTTTTTAAAGAAAGATCGTGCATTGCTTCAAGCCATTGTATACGGTGTTCTCCGGTGGCGGTCAAAACTCGATTGGATCATCGATTATTTCTCTAAAACCCCTTTGAAACGAATCGATCCCAAAGTGATGAATATTTTGCGGATCGCGCTTTTTCAGATCATTTATTTGGATCGGATACCCGTATCGGCAGCAGTAAACACTTCCGTTGAAATGGCAAAATCTATAGCCGAGCCTTATGTTGTTCGATTTATCAACGGACTATTGCGAAATGCCGCAAAAAAATATGAACAGGTCTTATTTCCGGATGTGAGCAAAGACCCGGCATCTGCATTGGCGGTGAACAAATCATTTCCAAAATGGATGCTTGAAAGATGGCTGGATCGGTTTGGCCTGGAAGAGACCGCTTTGCTTTGTGATGCAATCAACACCATTCCGCCCTTAACCCTACGCTGCAATACGCTGAAGACCCGCCGTAAAACGTTGTTGAAACGCCTTGAAAAAGATGTGGAAAAGGTTGGACGTACAGACTATGCACCGGACGGTGCGTTTTTCTCTCATCCAAAAAAATCTATCCCGAAAATGAAGGCATTTGAAGACGGATTGTTCCAGGTTCAGGATGAAGCCGCCCAACTGGTGACACTTCTTTTAAATCCGAAGCCGGGGGAAACGATTTTAGATGCATGTGCCGGTCTTGGCGGAAAAACAGGGTATATCTCCCAGATGATGAAAAACCGTGGAAAACTGATTGCCATGGATAACAATTCGAAAAAACTGAATCTCCTTCAATCTGAAATGGTCCGACTCGGAATCTCGATGGTCACATCCCATAATTATGATCTGAATGATCCTGTTGGCGACACATCCATTGGAAAATTTGATCGGATCTTATTGGACGCACCCTGCTCCGGCCTTGGTGTTTTAAGAAGGAATCCGGATACAAAATGGCGCACATTGGAACAGGATCTGATTCGTCATGCAAAAAGGCAGGCGACATTTTTAGATAACCTGGCGCATCAAGTCAAACCAGAAGGGCTTCTGGTTTATTGTGTCTGTAGTATGGAACCTGAAGAAAATGAATCTGTGATAAATGGTTTTTTGAATAAACATCAAGATTTTGCTATAGAAAAACATCCGGACGGTTTACCCCATGAAGCACGTTCCCTTTTAACCGACAACGGATATTTAAAAACGTTTCCCCATCTCCACAATATGGATGGCTTTTTTGCTGTCTGTATGAAACGGGCAAAATGATCTCGCGAGCATTAAAAATAGCTATCCTGTTGTTTGCGTTTATCCTCATTGTGGGTGCAAGTGCCTACCTGACCCTTACAATGATTATAAAAAGTGAGGACTCGGTGATCGTGCCCGATCTTGCGGGTAAAAATGTTGTTTATACACTTGAGTTATTAACAAATTTAGGACTTAATACAAAAGTTGAAGGATCCGAATACAGCACCAATATACCTAAGAACAATGTCATTTTTCAAGAACCGGAACCTGGATCGGAAATAAAAAAGGGACGGGATGTCAGGGTCATCATATCAAAAGGTCCAAAATCCATCCTGATGCCCAACCTTGAAAACATGCCTGTTCAACAGGCCCGGATCATTTTGGAAGAAAACAGCTTGTGCCAGGGACAAATATCCAGTATTTACAGCAATCGTATAAAAAAAAATTCGGTTATTGCCCAGGTTCCTGCTGTCGGCACGATGATAACTCGGAGCGAATGTGTAAACCTTTTGGTCAGCATCGGCGTTCGACCACAAGAATACAAGATGCCGGATCTTAAGGGGCGATTTCTTGACAGTGCAATTCCCCTGATCGAAAACAGCAATCTGATACTCGGAAAAATAAAGTCTGTATTTTATCAAGACAAACCCTTGAATACCATCGTTGCCCAAGAACCGTTATCCGGATATTTTGTGACTGAAGGCGGCACTGTGGATCTTGTCGTCAACAGAAAACCCGGAAAGAAGGGCCATGGTTATTTAGCAGGTTCACCTGGCGGGAGTTTTTTCAGGTACAGGGTCAAGGACGGCTTTTTAAAAAAACATATCCGTGTGGTGTTGAATAGTTTCGGCGTTTCGAACACCATATTTGATGAATTCGTACAACCCGGAAAGGAGATCTGGCTCATCATCCCCAATAATAACAATACCACCGTTTTTCTTTATGAGGATGACAAATTGATAAAGACTCAAATTTATGGCGACTAGAAAGGTTTTTGACACTTGACACGGGGTATTCATCATGCAAATATCGTGAACAAAACTGTTTGATATTAATTGCTTTTCGAATTATCCGGCACAGGAGTCTAAATAATGAAATATATTGCACCATCGATACTGTCTGCTGACTTTTCAAAACTGGGAGATGAAATAAAATCTGTGGAAAAAGCTGGCGCCGATTGGATTCATGTGGATGTCATGGACGGCCATTTCGTCCCAAACATCACCATCGGTCCTTTAATCGTTAAAGCTGCACGGCGAATCACTTCACTCCCACTTGACGTTCACCTGATGATTGAAAATCCGGACTGCTACATTGAGGACTTTGCAAAAGCAGGTGCCGACCTGATTTCAGTTCAGGTAGAAGCCTGTATACACTTGAACCGAACCATCCAGCTGATAAAATCATTGGATTTGCGTGCCGGTGTGGTACTGAATCCTTCAACGCCGCTATCTGCCATTGAATGGATCCTTGAAGATGTAGATTTTGTGATGATCATGAGTGTAAATCCAGGATTTGGCGGTCAGAAATTCATACCCAACAGTATCGATAGAGTCCGCGCCCTTCGCAAAATGATTCAAGACCGGGGACTGTCCATACTTATCGAGATCGATGGGGGGGTGAACGAAAAAACCATTAAAAATATTTCAGATGCCGGAGCTGGATGTCTTTGTGGCCGGGTCGGCCATTTTCAAAAGCCCGGACTATAAAGAAACCATCGCGACATTCCGAAAACTTATTGGCGAATAACAATCCTGTTAGAATATAGGAAATAGGAAATGGAAAATAGATAAACGCCCCAGTACGATTTGCCGACCTGTTCCGGTAGTTCAACGGAGACACGGGGCAAGCAAATGGACACAAAGGTAGTTAGAAGATGAATCAGAATAAAACCAAGCCGAAGGTGCTGGTCATCCACGGACCCAATCTGAATATGCTGGGAAAAAGAGAGCCAGAGATATACGGCAAGACAACCCTGGCTGACATTAATTCCGACCTTGAAAACTTAGGGACAACACTGGGAATTTCTGTCGAAACCTTTCAGTCCAATCACGAAGGGGCCATTGTCGAAAAAATCCAGGAGGCTGCTGCCACTCAAAAAGGGATTATCATTAATCCTGCAGCATATACCCACACCAGCATCGCAATCCGCGATGCACTGCTTGCCCTCGATATTCCGATCATCGAAATACATATTTCAAATATCTACAAAAGGGAACCGTTTCGACATAAATCTTTGATATCGGATATTGTCACCGCCCAGATTGCCGGACTGGGTATAAAGGGATATACGATCGCATTAAAGGCATTGGCGGAAATGATTTAGAGTCGTTCACTCGAATATGTCTTTATCCTAATATTGAAGAATCTGAACCTTCCATTAGATTGTATTCACCAAATCCAAAAAGATAGGGATATAATGGAACATACACACCCATCCATAATAGCAAAAGAGCTCGGTATAAAAGAATTACAAGTTCAGACAGTTACAGTGCTTCTTGAAGAAGGGGCAACGATCCCATTTATCGCTCGATATCGAAAGGAAGCGACAGGGAGTCTGGATGAAGTTGAAATCACATCGATTCGGGACCGGTTGGGCCAGCTTAAAGAACTGGATAATCGTCGGGAAGCCATTTTGAAATCTCTTGAAAAACACGGCCATCTTACAGACGAACTGAAAGAAGCTGTTTTAGCAACCGAAACCTTGGCGATCCTTGAAGATATTTATCTTCCCTACCGGCCCAAGCGTCGGACCAAAGCGACGATTGCCATGGAAAAAGGCCTTGAGCCTCTGGCAAAAATGATATTTGAGCAAACAGGTAAAGATCCAAATGTATTGGCCGCTGATTTTGTAGATTCTGAGGAAAAAGTGGATACAGCTGGGGACGCACTCGCCGGTGCCGGACATATTATTGCGGAATGGGTCAATGAGGATTCCAAGGCAAGAGCTTGGTTACGCCGATTATTTGCTGAAAAAGGAATTATAAAAAGTGTTGTTTCATCCGGAATGGAATCAAAAGGTGCCAAATATAAAGACTACTTTGATTGGGAAGAACCTATTTCCAAAGTGCCTTCACACAGGATACTTGCCATGCGGCGGGGAGAAAAAGAAGACATCTTAAACCTTACCATCGCACCTCCTGAAGAAGATGCGTTCTTGATATTGGACAAACTTTTTGTCAAAGGGGACGGCAAAGATTCAAAACAGGTTCAACTCGCTGTTCGCGACAGCTACAAAAGGCTTCTATCTCGATCCATGGAAACAGAAATACGTTTGCTCTCAAAAGAACGTGCCGATGCCGATGCCATTAAGATATTTGAAGACAATTTACGGCAGCTCCTGTTGGCCCCTCCTCTCGGTGCCGAAAGGGTTATGGGAATTGATCCGGGGTTCAGGACAGGGTGTAAAGTTGTCTGTCTGGACAGACAAGGAAAATTCCTTCATCATGAAACCATATACCCTCATCTGTCTGAAAAAAAGACCCGGGAAGCTGCGCAAACAGTCAAAATGCTATGCCACAAGTATCAGATCGAAGCCATTGCCATCGGCAATGGTACCGCAGGCAGGGAAACCGAAGACTTTGTTAAAAATTTGTCCATTAACGATGTTCATGTCATATTGGTCAACGAAAGCGGGGCTTCTATTTATTCATCATCGGCCATTGCCCGTGAAGAATTTCCCGATCTCGATCTGACCATCCGCGGCGCGATTTCCATCGGCAGACGTTTGATGGACCCGCTTTCCGAGCTTGTCAAAATCGATCCGAAATCCATCGGTGTCGGTCAGTACCAACATGATGTGGATCAGTCTTCTTTAAAACAGGCCTTAGATGACGTGGTGACAAGCTGCGTAAATAGTGTCGGAGTGGATATCAATCAAGCCAGCGTCCAGCTCCTGACATACGTTTCGGGGCTGGGTCCTCAATTGGCCCAAAATATCGTGGCCTATAGAAATGAAAACGGCCCCTTTCTATCCAGGATGGCGTTAAAGAATGTGCCGCGCCTCGGTCCCAAGGCCTTCGAACAGTCAGCAGGGTTTTTGAGAATAAATAAAGGCAACAATCCTTTGGATGCAAGTGCAGTGCACCCGGAAAGCTATTACATCGTCGATGCCATGGCCCGCGATCTTGGATGCAAGGTAACAGGTTTGATGGCCGATGAAACACTCAGAGGAAAAATAGACATCTCAAAATATGTCACAGACACGATCGGGATACCGACCTTAAATGATATACTGGATGAGCTGTCAAAGCCGGGACGCGATCCCAGAGAATCATTTACAGCATTTGCTTTTGCAGACGGTATTAAAGAGATCAAAGATCTAAAGCCCGGTATGAAGCTTCCGGGCATTGTCACCAACGTCACTGCTTTCGGTGCTTTTGTAGACATAGGCGTTCACCAGGATGGACTGGTTCACATCAGCGAACTGTCGGACAGGTACGTGAAAAATCCGGCGGATATCGTCAAGGTTAACCAGAACGTCATGGTGACGGTCATCAATGTCGATATTGACAGAGGCCGCATCTCTTTGTCAATGAAGACGGCCCCGGGAAAACATTCTTAAAGTGCCTTGGCAAGCGCCTTGCCGGCCTCATAGGCCTCTTCAAGATATTCCGGATGCGTTAAAACATCCTCTTCAAATTCAATCCCTCGATACAACAGTGATCCAAAAAGCTCCATGTCTAACACGTCGAAAAAATATTTGACCGTCAAAAGGACGCCATTAAAAAGCTTTTTGCCTTTGGTCGCCCCGGCTGAAATAAAGAGACCCTTTCGTTTGGGCTCCCATTGACCGAAAGGAACCTTGTCGATCCAGTATTTTTTTACCCACAACGACTGACATCGATCCATTAAAATTTTCGTGTGGGCACTCACCGTATAAAAGAAAATTGGACTGGCAAGGATTAATCCGTCAGCCGACAGGATTTGATCCACAACATTTTGAAAATCATCCTTTATGGCGCATTTCCCTTCCTTTTTACAGGCGTATATTTCCAAGCAAGGGGACATCTTTAAGTCTCTTAATATGATCTCATCGACTTGGGCGCCGGCGTCAGCGGCTCCTTTAACAGCATGTTTGAGCAAGGTTGCGGTATTTCCCCGCCGCCTGGGGCTTCCGTAAATTGCCACAATTTGCGCCATTTTCTTCTCCTTTGTTTATATGAAAGTAAAAAAGCGCTTTACGCTCTTTTATTTGAATTCTCTGCTTTGTGTCAAGGTGGATATCTTTTGACATCAATTTTTAAATAGTCTACGTTAGATCGCTTTTATATCTGACTCACTCTATAAGACACAATTATTTTATGAAAACCATCAATTCTTCAAAATCACGGCAGGAATCTTTGTCCGGTGTGGTGTATGCATCTTCAGCATTTTTTATCTGGGGATTAAGCCCCATCTACTGGAAAGTACTACATAATATCCCTGTCTTTGAAATCATTATGCATCGAGTGATCTGGTCGTTTTTCTTTCTAGTTATTGTACTTTTATTCCAGGGACACTGGAATGAATTCATAGTGGCCATAAAAAAGCCGCAAACCTTCGTGATCCTGCTTCCCACAACAATACTTCTTGGATTCAACTGGTTTATCTACATCTGGGCTGTCAACAATGAACACATCCTCCAGGCAAGCCTTGGATACTTTATCAACCCGCTGGTCAATGTTCTGTTGGGGATGGTTTTTCTAAGGGAACGATTGAGACGTATTCAGACGGTATCTTTGACGCTGGCCGCAATCGCGGTACTATATTTAACTTTTTATTATGGAGAATTCCCATGGATCGCCCTGTCCCTTGCCTTTGCTTTCGGATTTTACGGCCTGATCCGAAAAGTGGCCCCGGTCAGTTCCCTGGTAGGTTTATTTATAGAAATGCTCTTTCTTTCAGGCCCGGCTTTGGCATATATCCTCTTTCTAAACAGCAAAGGAATCGGAGCGATATTTCACATCAGTATCAAGATCGATCTTTTTCTTATGGGGACCGCTTTCCTTACCGCCTTTCCACTTCTTCTTTTTACACTGGGTACGCGGCGGCTGAATCTTTCCACTGTCGGTTTTTTACAGTATATCGCACCGAGCTGCATGTTTCTTCTGGGTGTCTTTTTGTACAATGAGCCGATTTCAAACTCCCGGATATTCGCTTTTGTTTTGATATGGACAGCCCTTTTTATTTATTCCGCAGATGCTGCACGATATTACCGGCTGACAAAAAATTTGCCTCATCTAAATATTTCTGCAAAGCTTTAGTTAACCGGGTTGACGCACTAACCATATTAAGGATAGACTTTGTGATATGTTAAATGCCATTCTGTTTGATTTAGACAATACATTGATTTTATTTGACGAAGCCAGGTTCTACCAAGGGTACTTTCAAAAGATAGAAAAACTGTTCACAGACATTATGCCCGCGGATAAATTCGTGGAACGGCTGATCGGCGCAACCCGTGCCCTGGTGCAAAACAACGGTGAAATGACGAATGCTGAATACTTCATGACGGCTTTTGCTCAAGATTATAAGGACCGGCGTAAAGAACTGTGGAACCGGTTTTTGTATTTTTATGAGACTGAGTACGACAATCTTGAAGCCAATTTTAAGCTACCGGAACATTTGTATGAAACCATGGACAAAATTGTTCAGACGGGCTTGAAAATGGTGCTGGCTTCCAATCCGATTTTCCCCTTCAATGTCCAAATGAAGCGTCTGGCCTGGGCCAAATTGGACCATTTGCCATTCGATTTGGTGACCCACATCGAGAACATGTCTTTTTGTAAACCCAGAATCGAGTATTATTTGGAAATCAGTCAAAAAATCAATGAGCCCCCCGAAAACTGCATGATGGTCGGCAACGACCCCATCAATGACCTGATTGCTGCACATACTGGAATGAAAACCTATTGGGTCGATGACAGTAAAGGTGCCGGCAGGGTAACGGTGGATACCCCTAAAGTTCTGCAAACGCTTCAAATCTCAGATATTCCGGACCCGGACTTCAAAGGGCCTCTTGCAAAATTGCCCGAGGCTGTTTCGGCATTATGCTAAACGTCGCGGAAATGATCAACTTACATTTATTGTAGGTGTTTACGAGATTTTCCCCGCTTTATTCCGAAATACATCGTCCCATCAACGATCCCTGTTAAAACATCGATTTTGGGTCTTTTCCAGACAAACAACCATAATTTATAGGCTGTTACCGTTCATATTGTGTAATTAATTTCACAATTCTTGGATGTTTTTTACTCAATATCGCCCTCCGACTTTTGCATAAAATATTGTAACTATCTATAATATATCACATAATTTAGCAACATTTCATGTGGCATAGCTTTTGCTATAATTTTCTATACTTTTACGGTCCAATCACGATTTTAAATAAGTATGCAGGTCAACATAATATTCAATAGTGTCCATCCATAAATGAGAATTTATGTTCAAGATCAAGGCATGCGAAAAAAATAACCACCCCGTTGAAGTACCGGGACAAACCGGCATATGTTTGATATTCCGAGGATTATTTTTTGAGCATAACGCAGAGATTGGACAGAAAGACCATTTATGAATGGACACTAAATATATTTATAATATTTCTATGGGAGGCGTTAAATGAAGGATAAAAACGTCGGATTTATTTCAACACGTTTTGCCGGCATCGATGGTGTTTCTTTGGAAGCCAGCAAGTGGGCGGAAGTCCTCGAACAAGACGGACACAACTGTTTCTGGTTCGCCGGTGAATTGGATCGGAATCCTGAAAAGAGTTTTCTTGAGCCCAAAGCTCATTTTCAACACACTCAAAACCAATGGATCAATTCGCAGATTTTTGGGGAAACAGGCAGAAAGCCCACCATTACCGAACTGATACATGCATTGAGATCTTTTTTGAAAATTCAGCTCTACAATTTTATCAATCAGTTTCATATTGATATTTTAATCGTCGAAAACGCCCTGACCATACCGCTTAACATTTCTTTAGGACTTGCTTTGGCGGAGACGATAGCGGAAACAGAAATCCCTACCATTGCCCACCATCATGATTTCTACTGGGAAAGGGAACGGTTTTCGGTCAATGCGGTGAGCGATTATCTGCGAATGGCATTTCCACCCAATATACCCAACATCCGGCACGTGGTCATCAATTCAGACGCTTTGGAACAGATGGCTTTACGTACGGGGATCTCTTCGATCATTGTTCCAAATGTGTTGGATTTCGATCATCCACCTGTCGTGGATGAAAAAAAGGTTATAGCGTTTAGAAAGAGCATTGGTTTAAATCCCGATGATAAAATTATTTTACAGCCCACGCGTATCATCCAACGAAAAGGTATAGAGCAAGCCATTGAACTGGTGAAGGAACTGAAAGATCCTCGCTATAAACTGGTGGTGTCTCACGAGGCCGGTGATGAGGGGTTTGAATATGCAAAATGGCTTAAAGAGTATGCCTTGGAACATGGGGTGGACCTTCGCATGTTAAGCACACAAATTTCAGATCCCTGGAATGGAAATGGAAATTATCAAACAGAATATACACTCTGGGATATCTATCCTTGTGCAGATTTTATCACATATCCCAGCGTCTGCGAAGGTTTTGGCAATGCGCTTATTGAAGCCGTTTATTTTAAAAAACCGATATTGGTCAATCGATATGCCACATTTATCAGGGATATAGAACCCAAAGGTTTTGAGATGATAGTCATGGATGGATTTCTCACAAAAAATACCGTTCATAAAACAAAAGAAATTATTGAATCGCCTGAACTAAAAGAAAAGATGGTCAATACAAACTACGAGGTCGCATCCCGTCATTATTCATATTCAGTTTTAAGAAATCAGCTGAATACAATGATGAACGACTTTTCTTTTCAGCAGAAACAACAAATATCCAATAACGTATCAGACTCACAGGATGTCATCTATTTAAAAAGAGGCTTATCTACAGACCATTATGACCGGTCGATGCACAACGTCACTATGGATATGTCCAAATAAATCATGCAACGATTTATATTAAAATCGATAAAATTCAAATATGTACCGATCTTATTACAGTCTCGATAAAAAACCCTTCCAGCTAACCACAGATCCAAAGTTTCTTTGGCTCGGTGAGAAGCACAAGGAAGCACTGGCAACTTTAAAATATGGCGTCATCGACCAAAAGGGATTCCTGCTTGTTACCGGAGACGTGGGCACGGGCAAGACGACATTGATTAATGCGTTATTGGAAAGTATCGAAGAAGATACGCTGGTGGCAAACATTACGGACCCTGCGCTTAATCTCATTGAATTCTTTAATTTTGTTGCATTATCATTCAATATCCCCAAGAAATTTGACAGTAAAATCGATTTTATTGTTTATTTCAGCCGATTTTTAAAAAAAGTATACTCGGAAAATAGAAATGTCCTTCTCATCATAGACGAGGTTCACAGCTTATCAAAAGACGTTCTTGAACATATTCGGCTTTTATCCAACATAGAGCTCCCGGAAGAAAAACTCATCAACATATTTTTTGTGGGCCAAAATGAAATACATCAAACCTTGGCCTTACCTGAATGTCGCGCCCTTCGACAACGAATCAGTTTAGTTTATCAGATTGAGCCTTTGTCAGAGAATGAAACTTTGGCATACATCAAACACCGATTGAAAGTCGCCGGGACTGAAAAAAATATTTTTACTCAAAATGCCGTTCAAGAGATACATCATTTTTCCAAGGGTTACCCGCGTCTTATAAATACCATCTGCGATCATGCTCTATTAACTGGGTATGTGCGAGGTTTCAAAAAAATCACTCCGGACTTTATCACGGAATGTGCTCAACAATTCAATTCCATAGGTGAAGTCCGTAACAACATTCATTCAATTTCCCATGAGCAACATCATCCGGAATGCCGATCCCATTCTTTAACGTGTCCTTTTTTAAAAGATAGTGCCGAGGAAACGGTATCGTCTGAAAACACAGGTACTCAGGTTTTCATTTTACCTCAGCCGGAAAGCACCCAAAGACCTATAAACGCTCAAGAAGATACTCAGAATAATACTGCTGATGGCTCTAAAGGGTCTATCGTAACGCCAGTGCAAAAAAGAAAGTTTTCCTGGACGCCTGTCGTATCTTTTGCGACACGCATACAAAAAAAACTATTTTCCTGGGTTGCTGCTACCGTACCTTATATGAAAGGCATGCAAAAAAGACTGCTTTCCTGGGTTTTCGCTGCCATTTCTTTTATAGCGCGTATGCAAAAAAGACTGCTTTCCTGGGTTTCTGCTGCATCTTTTCCAAAATTTCTTCGAAAAAGACGGTTTTTTTGGATATCTGCCATATCTTTGGCGCTGATGATCCTGGTCATTACAGGTCTTTATCAGAAAACGTTTACCACGAAAAACAATCCACCCAAACCTACAGCACTTGCTCTCAAAACAGCGGTATTATCTCCAGGTGAACCCGAAGGTCATTTAACCTCACGAAACGACCAGATAAAAGTTGCCGAAATTATCCCGGATCACCAAACAAAAGCACCATCTCCTCCAAAAAACGAAATATCGAAACCCAATGTTTTAGAGCAGGCTAAAACAGCGCTGCATAATAAAAAGTTTGACCAGGCGATTGAATTGTTTGAGAAGGTCATTGCACAAAATCCAACACATGCAACAACGATTAAGATGGACTACTCAAAGGCGTTGCAAGGGCAGGCGGAGAGCTTATTTATAAAAAATCCCGGTAAAGCCGAGATATTACTCTCCAAGGCGGCTGAGGCTGACCCTCAAAATGCCGAAGCCCACTTTGATTTAGGAAGGCTTTATACAAAATCAAAAGATTACCCAAAAGCCATAAAAGCCTATCAAAAAGCAGCAAATCTAAGTTACCGTTCTTCGGACGCATTTTATAATATGGGTTTTATCTATGCCGCAACCAACGATTTTGCAAATGCAGAAAAAATGTTCCTTCATGTTGCGGATTTAAAACCACTCTATCTCGACAAAGTGCTATTTAATCTTGCCGTGGTTCAACAAAAACTTGGGAAAAAACAACAATGTATCGACAATCTTGAAAAAGCGTTGATAAACAACCCCAAGAATCAAAGGGCACAACAATACCTGAACCGGCTTACAAATGATAAGGAAGTGTCTTAGTGATGTGTGGCAAGCAACCCGGAATCGTCAAAGGTATATTGGCGCTAACCTTGATCTGGACCCTTAACGCTTGTGTATACCAGCAACCTCCCTTAAAACCGACACCACCTGTTGAAATCAAGTCCGAAACTCCTGTTTCAGAACCCTTAACGCCTGCCACGCCGGAAGCGGAAACAATCGTTGTCGCACCCAAGCCACCTGTTTTCTATCTACACAAGGTGCGCTGGCCGGAAGAGACATACTCTCATATCGCAAAATGGTACACCGGGAGCGTGAATAACTGGAAAGCCATTGCCAAAGCAAATCCCGAACTGGATCCTAAAAAAATCGATATTGGCGATACGATTTCCATCCCTGAAGATCTGTTGACCTCGAGCAAGCCAATGCCCCATTCCTTCGTGCGTGCATCGGTTCGCAAAAAAATTACGCCGCCTTCCTTATCCAAGAAGGCATCAACACAATCCGAATCACCCAAACTATTCGGACCCATAGAATCCGAACAGTCAATACCAGAAGCAGATTCAACAAAACTTTTTGGACCCGTAGAATCCAAACCATCATCAGCAGAACCCGGTGCAACAAAATTGTTTGGTCCCATAGAATAGATCCCGGTGTGTTCACGCTTATCCTCAACACAATATCCATGTAAGTTTTATTACGCGCTGATCTTGAGTAAGAAACTTACACGTTCACAGCATGGAATGTTTCAAATAATCCGGTTCGTTTTTCATTTTTGAAAGTTACGCGGTGTTAGGTCAACACTGTTGACACAAACAGGTTCATTGTATAAATAAATTGAGTTAAATCCTTAAAGTAAGAGCTCACGGGGTGTAGTTTCTCGTGAACCCATTGGAATTTCAAATGCAATCATCGAAACGAAAAAATATTCTCGGATGGTGGCTGCCTGGAGATAGTGAACCCGAACCTGGAGAGCGAGCTGTCCGATGGGCAATTTTAAAGGTGACACAGCCGGTTTACCTCTTAGATCTAAACGGCTTTCCGGCCGTCGGCAGGGGCGGCACCATCACTATTGCCGGTGATGCCCCTTTGGCATCCGCTGCTGCTCCGCTGCGTGCATATGCACCGCCGCTGCACCCCGAAAATCTTGGGGATCAGCGGTTTAAGGACAAGCATCATCTTCGCTATGCCTACATTGTGGGTGCCATGGCCAACGGTATTACATCGGTTAAGATGGTCGAAAAGGCCGGAAACGCCGGATTGGTCGGCTTTTTTGGGGCTGCCGGTCTTGCCCTCGATCAAATCGAATCCGCCATCGACCGGTTGCAACAAAACTTAAAAAACACCCCTTTTGGCTTTAATTTAATACACAGTCCCAATGACCCCGAGCTTGAAGCAGCCGTGGTTCGATTATATTTACAACGAGGTATCAAGCTGGTCAGCGCCTCGGCATATCTGGATCTCACCCTTCCCTTGGTTTACTATCGGGTAAAAGGAATTCATCGCGATGCGCACGGTGAGATAATTTGTCCTAACAAGGTAATTGCAAAGGTCTCCAGGGTTGAAGTGGCCGCTAAATATTTTTCCCCGCCGCCGCAAAAGCTTCTGGCACAGCTCATTGATAAAAACATGATCACCCGGGCGGAAGCAGAACTCGCCGGAATGATCCCTATGGCCGATGACCTGACCGCAGAAGCGGATTCCGGCGGCCATACCGACAACCGGCCGGCGATTTCGTTATTACCGACCATGATCGCCCTGCGCGATGAACTGGCCGAAAAGTACACATACAAAAATCCGCCCTGCGTGGGACTCGCCGGCGGAATCTCCACCCCACACTCCGCCGCAGCGGCCTTTGCCATGGGCGCCGCTTATATTCTCACAGGTTCCGTCAATCAATCCTGCGTGGAAGCCGGCACATCCGAAACCGTTCGCCATATGCTGGCAGACGCCGGCCAGGCTGATGTGACCATGGCCCCTGCAGCGGATATGTTTGAAATGGGCGTTAAGGTCCAGGTGCTCAAACGGGGCACCATGTTTCCGCTTCGGGCTGCAAAACTCTACGACCTCTATTCTACTCACGACCGTTTTGAGAGCATTTCCGAAAAACAAAGAAACATGCTGGAGAAAGATTTTTTTCGGTGTAACTTTCAGGAAGAATGGGAGCAAACCAAAGCCTATTTTACACGCCATGACCCCAAACAGATCGAACGGGCCGAAAAAGACCCTAAACACAAAATGGCCCTTGTGTTTCGATCTTATCTCGGCCAATCTTCCAACTGGGCCAACTCGGGCGACCCATCACGAAAAATCGATTACCAGATATGGTGCGGACCGGCCATGGGCGCTTTCAACCAGTGGGTTAAAGGCTCCTTCCTTCAAGCTCCTGAAAACCGCAATACAGTTACCGTTGCCATGAACCTTCTTTATGGTGCTGCTGTGGTGACCCGAGTCAACTGGTTGAAGCATCAAGGAGCGGTTTTGCCTCCCGGTATGGATAATTTTGCTCCCATACCCCTTGAAAAGATACAGGAGTTGCTGGAGTATTAACATAGGGAGACTATTTTGAAAGTACCGCATATCTCTTCCTATCCAGCCCAATTACATCGACAAAATCAGTCAATATACCGGTAATATATAAGGTTTTAACAACATTCATATCCATCTCCGGCGGTTTTTCAGGTCCTTGATTGACGGATGTTTCCACATACAGTTTCTTCATTATTTCAAAGCCCTTGTATTGGAACGGTTCATTTGAAATGACGCCTCTTGCCGTGTAAATAAATTGGAAGCGCTTATCCGGCCCCTTTTCACGCCGTATAAATATGATATATTTTTTGATCAGCGCATCCAGGCCGTTATCGAACACTGAATGCCCACCTTGGATCAAAGAAAAAACCTTTCTCTGACAGCCATTTATTCAAATCTTGAATGATTTGATTGGCTTCGGGAATCGAAAATTTCAAGTCCGCCACCAGATGGCCCCCCAAAAAAACCGTAAACGCCTGATCCGGATGGTATTGCCTGGCATATCCGGACTGCATCCCGCCCAATGGGTCCGGCGGCAAAAATTCCCGGGACCAGCGTTTCCACTTCGATAGTTTAATGCCCAGTCTGTCGGAAAGCTCTCTGTTCGTGAAAAATTTGATCATGCAAACCTCCCAGTCCTTGTTATATTGATATAACAACTATACATAATATTTTGCACCCATGTTTAAATTTAAATCCATAAAATGATAATGTTTTTTCCCGATGTTATCAATTGAACTGTCATAGTTAGTGTTCATCAATAAATGAGGATTTTTGTTCAAGATCCCCGCTGGAAAAAACGGGATAAAAAAGCATGCGAAAAAAATAACTGGAGGAATATGGTTGATATTCCGAAGATTATTTTTTGAGCATAACGCAGATATTGGGAAAAAAACCATTTATTGATGGACACCAGTTAATCACTTGATATATCTATATGTCAACTATATTTTTAGATCATTTGCTTGCAAATACTTTTTTCTTGCATTATAATTAACAATTTATTAAAAGTTCAGATTTTTCTTTACTAAAATAGAATCATCTGCTGCATAACCTTCCTGTGAAGTTGTAGCGGCTAAGAGCTCATCATTGAAACCGACAAAATATAAAATACCACGCCAATTGCCGGTGGCCATCATCGGCATGGGGTGTCTCTTTCCCAAAGCATCCGGGGTAAAAGCATACTGGCGTCTCCTTTTTAATGGTGAAGATGCCATCACCGACGTGCCGGAAACCCACTGGTCCTGGAAGGATTTCTTCGACGCAGATCCAAAAAAACCGGATCATGTTTACTGCAAACGCGGCGGTTTTATCCCTCCGCTTTCCTTTGATCCCACTGAATTCGGCATCCCGCCCTCTTCTCTTGAAGCCACGGACACCTCCCAGCTTTTCGGCCTGGTTGTGGCGAAAAAAGCCCTTGAAGATGCCTTCAACAAAACGGATAACACATTCAACCGGAGCAAAACCAGCGTCATCCTTGGCGTCACCGGAACCCAGGAGCTTGTGATTCCCCTTGGGGCCCGGCTGGGGCATCCCATATGGCGAAGCGCCCTTGAAGATTCGGGAATCGATCCTCATAAAACCGAAGAAGTCATCCGGAAAATATCCGATTCTTATGTATCCTGGCAGGAAAACTCGTTTCCCGGACTTTTGGGGAATGTTGTGGCCGGCAGAATTTCCAATCGTCTGGATCTCGGCGGTACGAACTGTGTGGTGGATGCGGCCTGCGCCAGTTCCATGAGTGCCATTCATCTTGCGGTCATGGAACTTATTTCAGGTCGAAGCGATACGGTAATTACCGGTGGCGTTGACATGCTCAACGACATCTTCATGCACATGTGTTTTTCCAAGACCATGGTGCTCTCCCCCACAGGTGATGCACGACCGTTTTCACAAGAGGCCGATGGGACCGTTCTGGGCGAAGGAATTGGGTTGTTTGTTCTCAAACGGCTCGAGGATGCCCAAAAAGACGGTAACCGGATCTATGCGGTCATCAAAGGTGTGGGATCATCCAGCGACGGAAAATCCCAAAGCATCTATGCACCCAATGCCCGGGGACAGGCCAAAGCACTTAATATGGCGTATGATGAGGCTGGAATCGATCCCTCTACCGTGGAACTCATCGAAGCCCACGGCACCGGTACTAAAGTCGGCGATGAAGTCGAATTTCAGGCGTTAAAGGGTCTTTTCAGCCATCCGGGCAACAACCACAAAAGGTGTGCGCTCGGCTCCGTAAAATCGATGATCGGACACACCAAGGCAGCAGCCGGTGCCGCAGGACTGATGAAAGCAGCACTTGCTGTTTATCACAAAGTGCTCCCCCCGACGTTAAAGGTCGATAAGCCGGATCCCAAACTGAACATTCACAAAAGTCCTTTTTACCTGAACACCCAATCCCGACCCTGGTTTTCAAAAAAAGGACATCCGCGCCGGGCAGGTGTCAGTGCATTCGGTTTCGGCGGCAGCAATTTTCACTTAGTGATCGAAGAATACCGGAAACAGAAAGAAAAAATCTCCTGGGATGGATCTATAGAAATCATTGCGTTCTCCGCCTTGAATCAACATCAACTCAAACAGGATGTTAAACGCTTTAAAACTTTTGTGGACAACGCGCCCTTGCATGAAGACATTTCGACAAAGGCCGCAAAGACGAGGAATGATTTTTCGGCCAAAGAACCCTATCGGTTTTTGTTGGTTCTCGAACCATCAAATGATGTCATCGGTCTTTTGGATCGCGCCGTCCATGCCCTTGAAGAGAACCCTTCACGGAAAGCATGGCAATTTGAAAATATGTTTTACGGCGGCCCTGAACCATCCGGGAAAATAGCATTTATCTTCCCCGGCCAGGGGAGTCAATATGTCAACATGGGCCGTGATCTGGTCTGCTTTTTTCCAGACGCAATGAACGTTATGGAGAGTGCAAACAAAACATTCGAAAGCACCGGCTGTTTGACCGACCATATCTATCCAATTTCATCTCAAAACAAAAAAGACCGACACCTTCAAGAAGAAACCTTGAGAAAAACAGATATTGCCCAACCGGCCATTGGCGCTATCAGCATGGCCATGTTGAAAATCTTTCAGTATTTCGGGCTTCGACCCGACGCTGTCTGCGGTCATAGCTTTGGAGAACTCTCAGCCCTTTGTGCCGCCGGCCGGATCGATTTGGAATCATTTCTTTCCCTTGCCATTATCCGAGGCCGTTTAATGGCCAAGTCTGGTGAAAACAACGATCAAAACAATGGGGGCATGGTGGCCGTTAAAGCCCCCCTGGACGAACTCGAAAAGCTCATCAAAGACACAACAACCGATGTTATTCTGGCCAACCGGAACAGTCCCACACAGGGCGTTCTGTCCGGATCGTTGGACGCTATGGCCAGAGCAGAAGAAAAATGCAAGGAAAAAGGATTTAGAACCGTTCGGCTTCCGGTCTCCGCTGCGTTTCACAGCCCTTTTGTTCAACACGCCCAAAAACCTTTTTCCCAGGCCATAGAAAACATCAGCATCTTGCCGTCTGATATTCCGGTATTTTCCAATACCACGGGTTCCTCCTATCCTGCTGATGCTGAAAAAGCCAAACAATTACTGGGCGACCATCTGTTGTCACCGGTGGATTTTGTCAGCGAAATTAAAAATTTGTTTAATATGGGCGTGCGAACTTTTGTTGAAGTTGGGCCCAAATCGGTTCTGACAGGTCTCGTAACATCGATCCTCAAGGGTCAAAATTTTAAGGCGGTCTCTTTAGACAAAAGTTTTGGAAGACCATCGGGAATCACAGATCTTGCCCAAACACTCGCTCTTGTTGCATCTCTCGGCCATTTTGTGGACCTGAGCGCCTGGGAACCCTGGGATGGAAATGAGACAAAACAGCGGATGAGCATATTACTCTCCGGCGTCAATTATAAAAATCAGAAGGCAGGGACCAGGGATCGGGGGTCAGGGGTCAGAGGTCAGGGGTCAGAGGTCGGAAGTCAGGAGTCCGCAACAAAAAATCAGAAATCAGAAGACAAAAAATCGGTTATAAAAACTGAACAGAACACACCATCGGAGCATCCGGAAATCAGACCGAAACATCGGGAGATTCGCTCTCAAAACATACAAAATAACACAAACACCATGAAAACGAAACAACCACAAAACAATATCATGCTGGATGCATTTCAGGTATTGCAGGACGGTCTGAAATCCATGCAGGCGCTTCAAAAGCAAACCGCCGAAACCCACCAAAAGTTTTTGGAAACCCAAACCCAGGCGACAAAAACCCTTCAGCATATGATGGAAAGTACGCAGAGGCTGGTTGAAGGATCTTTGGGAATTCAAACGGATAGAATCACGTCCCGTGTTCCCGTTGAACCCATAAAAGAAAATTTTCATGACGCCAAAAAGTCATCGGATGTTTTTACGGACAAGAACAAAAATACTGTAACTTCCGAAGTTCAAGCCTCCCAACAGAGTCCGGCTGATCATTTCAATGTGCCCGATATCTCTGACACGCTACCGTCTGAATCCATGCTCGAAACACCCCGTATACAGCCTGCTGCCAAAGACCCTGCGCCAACCCATGACGGTCAAAAAGACATCGAAAATCTCCTGCTGAACACTGTCAGTCAGTTGACCGGATACCCCGTTGAAATGCTCGCCTTGGACATGGATATCGAAGCTGATCTCGGCATCGACTCCATCAAGCGGGTGGAGATCCTTTCGGCACTGGAAGAAAAAATGCCCGACCTGCCCACCGTCTCTCCCGATGTCATGGGCACCCTCAAAACACTGGGACAGATCGTCAGCTACCTTTCAGACACGCCGGATGATGCCGCCGTATCTGCCGAAACAACGGATGTTGGGCCATCCGCTGACGAACACCGGAAAATAGAGGGCAGCCTGTTGGACACGGTCAGCCGGCTCACCGGCTATCCTGTTGAAATGCTCGCTTTGGACATGGATATCGAGGCTGATCTCGGCATCGACTCCATCAAGCGGGTGGAGATCCTTTCGGCACTGGAAGAAAAAATGCCTGACCTGTCCACCGTCTCTCCCGATGTCATGGGCACCCTTAAAACACTGGGGCAGATCGTCGAGTACCTTGCCGGAAACTCAACATCCCAAAAACCGGAAATTGAAATATCTGCTTCACCGTCTGTTTTTCATGGAGAGCCCATCCGGGAACCTTTGGAACCCTCATCACAACAATTTTCTGATATGTCTCCGGAATACCTGGAGAACAACATTGGCAGAAAGGTTGTATCCGCTGCTAAAAAACCGTTCGTTCAAAAGGATTTTTTAGCGCTGCCTTTTGGACGGACCGTTTATGTCACGGATGATAACGCAGGTCTATCACAGGCCATTGTCGATCGATTCAAATCACAGAACATCTCTGCCGAAATCATACCAAACGATATATTCTTCCAGAGTGTGGACAATGAACCGCGCTTAACAAATATTGGCGGTCTGATTATTGTGGCACAACTCGAGCTGCAAAATGACAGCCTTTTAAAACATGCATTTTCTCTGTCAAAATCTCTCGGTCCGGATCTTCTTGATTCTGCCGAAAAAGGCGGTGCCCTGTTTGCTACCGTCACACGCCTTGACGGCGCTTTTGGCTTAAAAGGTCTCTGGATCGACCATCCTGTCCAGGGGGGTCTTGCCGGTCTGGCAAAGACCGCTGCCATTGAATGGGAAAATGTGCGTTGCCGTGCGTTTGACATTTCGCCCCTTTGGCAGGACCATTCCGCCATTGCAAAAAACCTTGTATCCGAACTCTTGTATGCAGATGCGACAGAACCGGTGGAAGTGGGCCTGGATTCGGATTCAAGATGGATTTTAGAGCTTAAATCCCTGCCCTATCCCCAAGGAAATATCGATCTGGGTCCAAAAGATGTCGTCATCGTCACCGGCGGCGCCAGAGGCGTCACCGCTGCTGCGGCATGCGCCCTGGCAGAACACGCAAAACCAACCCTGGTGCTTTTGGGACGGTCTGCAACGCCAACGGTTGAACCCGAATGGCTGTTGGGGATCAAGGACCCGTCAGCAACTAAAAAGGCCATTCTTGACAACGAATTTGCCACAAGCAACCCGACACCGGTTCAACTGGAAAAGATTTATAAGACCTATATGGCCCAGCGTGAAATCGAAAAAAATCTCGAAACCATGAAAAATCTCGGCGCTGATGTGCACTATTATTCGGTGGATGTTCAAGATGCCGACACAATAAACGCGATTTTAAATAATGTTCGAAACACCCTTGGCCCCATAAAAGGGATTATCCATGGTGCGGGACGCCTTGCGGATTGCCGGATTGTCGACAAATCCGTCGAGCAGTTTGAAACGGTTTTTAACACCAAGGTCACGGGGCTAAACGTTCTTCTGGACGCCACAAAAAAAGACCATCTCAAATACCTGGTGCTGTTCTCGTCGGTCACCGCCCGGGTGGGAAACATCGGTCAGGCAGATTATGCCATGGCCAATGAGGTGTTAAATAAAATGGCCCAAAAAGAATCTATCCAACGCCCGGATTGCAGAGTCATTTCCATCAACTGGGGACCCTGGGACGGCGGGATGGTCTGTTCGGCGCTCAAACGAAAGTTTGAAACCAGCGGCATTGAACTTATTCCCGTGGACGCCGGCGCCATGTGCATGGTTCATGAAATGAAAGGCCGCGGCAACTTGCCGGTGGAAGTGGTCATCGGCGCCAATATCCTTTCTGAAAAAGAAAAAGATGTTGCCGAAATTGCAGAATCCGCATTGGCACCGCCCGTTGTTCTGAATAAAAAAGAAAATCTTTCTATGACCGTTCAGCGCGAAATCGATGTGGATCGATATCCGATTCTCGGTGCCCATATTCTGGATGGAAAACCCGTGGTGCCCTTTGCCTTGATCGCCGAATGGCTCGGTCACGGCGCTTTGCATGAAAACCCGGGACTTTTGCTTCACGGCCTGGACGATATGCGCATCTTCCAGGGCATCAAGCTCGACAAAAATAAAAAACACATCCGTCTCATGGCCGGTAAAACGAGAAAAAATGGCGTTTCTTTTGAGGTGGATGTCCAAATCAGAGACGGCATTAAGGACAACATCGAGGTGATCCACTCCGGGGCCACGGCCATTTTAGCCGATCAACTCGAACCGCCGCCCGCTTTTGACTTATCCGCACATATCGGCATTAACGGATATTCAAAAACCATCGATGAAATTTATGAAAATATCCTGTTCCACGGGGTTGAACTTCAAGGCATCCGGGAGATTATCGGGTATTCATCCCAATCCATCACCGCAAGGATTTCTTCAGCGCCCTCCCCTGTGAAATGGATGAAAGAACCCTTAAGAAGCCGATGGATCGCCGACCCCCTGGTCCTTGATTCCGCGTGCCAAATGGCGATACTATGGTGCTTTGAAGAACGGGGCATGGTGTCTTTGCCCAGCTACAGTGCCAGCTATCGTCAGTACCGTGATGCGTTCCCTTCGGATGGGGTGACCGCTGTTCTTGAAATCAAAGAAGCCACCAATCACAAGATAAGAGGAGATTTCACATTCTTAGATACCCATGAAGTTGTGGTGGCCCGGATGACCGGCTATGAAGCGGTCATGGATGCGTCGTTGTCCAAGGCATTCAAATCCCTACATGCCGCATAAGCTTTAAAAACAATTATTGGCAAAATAATTATTTTTTCATAAGACCATTTGCCATTATTTTACCTTTAATTATTTTACATATTAAGCTGTCATTCCTGTTCCGAATTTACGGCAATTCCCGATTTGATTGTTTGATATCCTAATATTTCCCAATCAACCTTTGATGTTCCTCATGAGAATTTGGGGTTATAGACTTTTTGCCGTGACCTTGCCATAGCCTTGAGCACATCCACATGAACATCTACATAATCATAAACCCGGGCTTTTTCTTTACCCGGCGCAGGCCGTAAAACACGACCCAGGTACTGCAATACCCGGCCGCTGAATTTGATGGGGGTTACCAGAAACAGCGGCGACAGATCACTTCGGTCAAAGCCTTCCCCGATCAACTGCCCGGTAGCAATCAACACCCTGACATCTCCCTGATCCAGACGTTCCAGCACCGCCTGCCGCTCAGCTGCGCTGAGATCACCGATCAAGAGCCCGGCGGTAATTTTATACCGGAATCGTAAAATAGACTGCAATGTCTCACAGTGTTTTTTTCGATCTGAAAGCACCAGACAGATCCCCTGGTTATGCTCGACTTCCGCAGCAATATCCGATGCGATAAGGCGGTTTCGCTTGTCGTCCTGGGTCAGCTCCGACATCATTTTACTATACTCGTTCACCGGATCGTAATAGGGTTTGAATTCCGTCTCCCGAACAATGACTTCGGCAGCTAAAACATCACCGCTTTGAACCAGCCGGTCCTGATCGATTTTGTGGTGAACGTCTCCCAAATGCCAGAAGATGAGCCGGGACAGATTGTCCCGACGAAAAGGTGTTGCCGAAAGCCCCAGCATATACTTAGAATCGAATTCGGTCACCGCCTCGGTAAATGTTCTGCTGGGGCACCGGTGGCATTCATCTACCACCAAAAATCCGATCTCTTTTGAAACCGCTTCAGCATATTTGTACAGGGTCTGAACCAGGGCCACGGTCATCTTCTTACCCATATTGATTTTACCGCCGCCGATAAACCCCACCGCATCCTTTGGAATCCCCAAGAATTGTTCGATACGTTCCATCCACTGAAACGCCAGATCCTTGGTGTGGACCACAATCAGGGCTGGCTGATTTCGTTGGGCAATGATAAAAAGGGCCATCACGGTTTTTCCGCTGCCGGTGGGGGCGCTCAGGGTTCCGAAGTCTTTTGACACCATGGCGTTGACGGCCTTTTTCTGAAACGGCTTTAACTCCCCCTCGAAATGAAAATCCATTGACTTGAAGATCCGGCGCTGATCATCGATGTCGTATGTTACACCTTTTCGTCTGCAAAGCAGCAAGAGCTGACGCATATATCCCCTGGGTATCCACAGACTGCCCCCTCGAATTTTGTCATAAAATTTGAGCATTTTAGGGGTGCCCCGGTTCCATCGGCCCATACGTTCGTTTTCCATCCATTTGGGGTTGGGAAACGTTAGGGTCTTCATCAGCTGGTTCCGGATCTCCGAAGGAATGTTGGAAAGCCGCAGGTTGTTGGTGAGGATAATTTTCAAATCATCTGTCCTTAAAGTTGACTATTGTCCCTCCGGTGAATATCATAATCCTGTTAGGATTGTCCAATTTCATTTATAATAATAGGAATTAATCATGATCAAACCGATTTACTTGGATTACAACGCCACCACACCCCATGACCCGGAAGTGATCGAGGCCATGCGTCCGTTTCTGGAAACCGAATTCGGCAACCCCTCCAGCTCTCACTGGTACGGCATCAAACCCAAACAGGCCGTTGAGACTGCACGCAGACAGGTGGCCGGCATCCTTAACTGCCGCCCAACCGAAGTTTTTTTTACCAGCGGCGGCACGGAATCGAACAACCACGCCATTCGCGGTGTGGCGAGGCGTTTCAGGGAAAAAGGGAATCATATCATCACCAGCAATTTCGAACATCCGGCGGTAATTGAGGTCTGCCGGTATCTCGAAGCAGACGGGTTCGAAACCACGTATTTGCCGGTCAGTAAAGACGGCCTGGTGGATCCCGCCGATGTGGAAAGGGCCCTTTGTCCCACGACCATTCTGATCACCGTCATGCATGCCAACAACGAAGTCGGGACCATTCAGCCGATTGCCGAAATCAGTCGCATCGCAAAAAAGCACGGTGTTGCCATGCATACCGACGCCGCTCAATCGGTAGGGAAAATTCCCACCGATGTCGACCAACTTGGGGTGGATTTGCTCTCGGTAGCCGGGCACAAGGTGTATGCACCCAAGGGCATCGGTGCGCTGTATGTGCGTTCGCCGCTTGAACCTGAAAAATTCTGTTTCGGCGCCGGTCAGGAAATGGGTCGGCGGGCCGGGACAGAAAATGTACTGGAAATCGTCGGGCTGGGAAAAGCCTGCGAAATCGCACAACAGAATCTGGAAAAGGATATGGCCCGCATGAAATTTCTGCGTGATCGGCTGCACGAGGGTCTGTTGGGACGGATTTTCGACATTCGCCTTAACGGCCACCTCCAGCACCGACTTCCGAATACGTTGAACATTTCCTTCAAAGATCTGGAAGCCAACCGCATCCTGGAAGACATCGGTCTCGAAGTAGCCGCATCCGCCGGAGCGGCGTGCCACGCCGATTCTGTGGAAATCTCCCATGTCCTGAGAGCCATGAAAATCCCCCTGGAATGGGCCAAAGGAACCCTCCGGTTCAGTGTCGGCAGGATGACCACCGAAGCCGAGATCGATAAAACGATCCGGGTGGTGGCTGACGCAGTCAACAAATTAAAAGCACTTTGCTAGGAATCCAGGAAATGCATGGTTACAAAATAACACATAATGGTCCGATTTCCGGATTCATCCCCTACTGCATCGGTCGTGTATGGATGTGGATATTCGGATGGAATGTTATGGGCTGGGTTCCCCATGGTGGAAAATTCGTCCTTATCGGTGCGCCCCATACCAGTAACTGGGATTTCCCTTTTGCGCTCGCCACATTATACATATTTCGCCTAAAAATCTCTTGGATGGGAAAACACACCCTGTTCAAAAAACCTTTTGGAAAAATCATGAGGTGGTTGGGGGGAATCCCTGTTGATCGAAGCAGCGAGCACGGCGTGGTTGATCAGATCATCGAACAATTTAATGAATCCCAGAAACTTGTTGTTACCATAGCGCCTTCAGGAACACGAAAAAAAAGAGCCTATTGGAAATCCGGTTTTTACTGGATTGCATATACTGCGCAAGTTCCCATACTATGTGGATATTTGGACTACCGTCGTAAAAAGGCATGTCTTGGACTTTCTTTTTTGCCTACCGGTGATATCAATAAGGATATGGACCGTATTCGAGAGTTTTTCAAAGGTGTCCGGGGGAAAAACCCCGAGCTGACAACACGAATTAGGTTGATGGATGAAACACATTGACAACAGAAAAATGCATACCAAACAACTGCTTTGCATAGGACACAGAGGCGCGATGGGGCATGCGCCGGAGAACACGCTTTTATCCATTCGCAAGGCGCTGGCGATAGGTGCGCCTTGCATGGAGATGGATGTCTACAGCGTTGATGGACACCTTGTTGTTTTTCATGACAACCGGCTCGAACGCACGACCAACGGCACAGGGTACTTGCTTGATCAAAAGTTCGACGACCTGCGAAAGCTGGACGCCGGAAACGGCGAAAAGATTCCGACGCTTAAAGAGGCCTTTGAAGCGATTAATTTAAATGCGGGGGTGAATATCGAATTGAAAGGCCCCGGTACCGCCGGCCCGGTGGCGGAGTTTATCGCCAACATGCGGGAAACAGGTTGGAACGATGATCTTGTTTTGGTATCGTCGTTTAATCATCGGGAACTGTCGCTGGTGAACAAGCTCGATCCGAGAATAAAACTCGGCGCCATGATGGTCGGCCTTCCCTTAGATGATGCGGCATTTGCCGAATCTCTGGGTGCCTACTCGGTTCATCTTTCCATTGAATTTATCGATCGCAGGTTTGTAAAAGATGCCCACGCTCGGGATCTTCGCGTATTTGTGTTTACAGTCGATCACCCAGAGGATATAGATAAGATGAGAGAACTCGGCGTTGACGGCGTTTTCACCAACTACCCGGAGAGAGTGCTTAAAAACAATACGGTCACGTATGCCGTCGGATGGCCCTGACCGAATTTTGATCGAGAATACATTCAAAATAGTAAATCTGAATTTTTACATACATCGAGATTGATGACTTCAAAACCCTTCCAACGCGG
This sequence comes from uncultured delta proteobacterium, assembly GCA_963731025.1. Classification (GTDB taxonomy): domain Bacteria; phylum Desulfobacterota; class Desulfobacteria; order Desulfobacterales; family UBA11574; genus UBA11574. Next base: position 49,107 of record CAVSVL010000012.1, read on the forward strand.
GAGATCATTAAAACAAAGAGGCTGATCGTGAATCGCGAAGAAATGCTGGGCAGGATATCGGATCGAACCGACCCGTGGGATATGCTGATTATCGGCGGCGGCGCAACCGGTGTGGGTATTGCGGTGGACGCCGCTTCGAGGGGATATGACGTTCTGCTCCTGGAACAAAGCGATTTTGGAAAGGGAACATCCTCCCGAAGTACAAAGCTCATACACGGAGGCGTTCGTTATCTCCAGCAAGGAAACGTCTCTCTGGTCATGGAGGCGCTGAGAGAACGCGGCATCCTGCGAAATAATGCACCCCATCTGGTGCATGACCTGGCTTTTATTGTTCCCAACTACGATTGGTGGGAAGCGCCATTTTACGGCATAGGGCTCAAGGTTTACGACATGCTGGCAGGCCGTTACGGTTTCGGGCCTTCTAAAATTCTCACAAAAGACGAAACGCTGGAACGAATTCCCACAATTAAACGCGACGGCTTGCGTGGCGGAATCATATACTATGACGGTCAGTTTGACGATGCCCGGCTCCTCATCAATCTTGCCCGCACCGCATCGCATCAGGGCGCCGCTTTGTTGAACTACGCCCGTGTTGTTTCGCTGACCAAAGGCGGCGACGGCTTCATAAACGGCGTAATTTTCGAGGACATAGAGGCCGGTACGGAGCACAGGGCGAGATCCAGGGTGGTCATCAACGCAACCGGTCCGTTCGCCGATCATATCTGTCAGATGGATGATCCAAACGCGTTGCCCTTGATCTCACCCAGTCAGGGCATTCATCTGGTCTTCGATAAGTCCTTTCTGCCCGGCGGATCCGCCATCATGGTGCCGCATACCAAAGACGGCCGTGTGATGTTTGCCATTCCCTATCTGGGGGTCACGCTGGTGGGCACCACCGATACCCCCATTTTCAACATCGAACTTGAACCTCATCCCCTGACAGAGGAAATCGATTTCATACTGGAAACCGCAGGAGAATACCTCGAAAAGGTCCCGTCCCGAAAAGACATTCTGAGCGTGTTTGCGGGCATACGTCCGCTTATCAAAACCGGCGACGAAAAAAACACTGCTGCTTTGTCCAGGGACCACATCATCCAAATCTCCAATTCGGGGCTGCTCACCATCGCGGGCGGCAAATGGACCACCTATCGTTTGATGGCGAAACTTTGCGTCAATTATGCACTCTCTCTCGCGGGCCTCGAATCGAAACCCTGTGTCACCAAACAGCTCAATATTCACGGTTTTCACAAAACTCCGGAAAAATTCGGAGATCTTGCACTATACGGGTCCGATGCGCCGGCCATTCAAGATCTCATACGTGCAGATCCAACCCTCAAGAAACGACTGCATCCTGCGTTGCAGGCCTGTGTCGGAGAGGTCATCTGGGCTGTCCGATTCGAAGCGGCGCGCACCGTTGACGATGTCCTGGCCCGCCGGACCCGCAGTCTTTTACTGAACGCTCGTGCCGCAAGTGAAACAGCACCCAAAGTCGCTTCGATCATGGCCCAGGAACTGGGACACGACCACAAATGGGAAAAGGAACAAACAGAATCCTTCCGCAGAATCAGCAAACTTTATCTGCCGGAATAGCAGAAATATTGCTCTCGAAATAATCTTTTATTCTGTTTGGGTCTTGTTCGGAGAGGATATGTTTTACCCTAATTGCTCGTAAACAAAAAAGGTGAAAAGATGAAAAAAATATTTGACGGTAAAAAACCGGTAAAATTGGGCACCGAAAAGAACCCCGCTGTCGTCCATGTCAAAACAAAAAAAAGAATGAAAGAAATTGCCAAGATTTTTGAAGAAAACAATTGGGAATATAAAATAGAAATAGGGGCCGATAAGCCGGAGGATATTACCGATTTAGAAATTTTGCTGAATCGGCCGGAACCCAAAGAAGCCGAAAAGAAAGTCGGACGTAACGAACCCTGCCCCTGTGGAAGCGGAAAGAAGTATAAAAAATGCTGCGGCAGATAAGCAGGAAAAGAGACGGTATTCTATAATTGACATGTAAGGCCTTCAAACCTATATTGGTAAAGTTATATATCCAATATGACCATATATTATCCGATACCAAGGACCCTCAGCGAAGGAGAATATATCATGAAAAAATGGATTTACATTGGGATCGGCGCGATAGTTGTTGTTATCGCTATCATTATTTTCGGGCTTTCAAACCTGGGCCCTATCATAAAACAAGCCGTTAATTCTTACGGACCCAAAATAACAAAAACAAAATTGCATGTGGATGATGTGGGAATTTCTATTTTTTCAGGAGAAGCTAAAATTAAGCAATTTTTTCTCGGCAACCCTGCCGGATTCAAGACTCCGAGCGCCATGAAAGTCGGTTCGGTTCTTGTGAACGTCGACGAGAAATCCTTGACAAGCAACACGATTATTATTGACCGGATCGAGGTGATAACCCCTGAAATTACTTACGAAAAAATCGGAAAAAATGATAATTTCAATGCGATTTTAAAAAATATCACCAAAACCTCAGACTCGCAGAAGCGGTCAAAAGAAACATCAGAAAAAGAAGGGGCCGGAAAAAAACTCATCATTCGAAATTTCATTGTAAATAACGGAAAAGTTAATCTGGATTTATCGGTATATGGAATCAAAGATAAACAACAAATCAGTGTGCCCTTACCGAACATCCACCTTAAGGATATTGGAACAAAAAAAAATGGTGCATCACCATCTGAAGCGTTTAAAGAAATATTTGCAGCTTTGTATGGAAAAATTACCTCTCCTGCTGTAACAGATGTGTTGAACAAACAGCTCACTTCCATTGGCGTCAATTTAGATTCTCTTGGAGAAGACGCGATAAAGAAATTAGGAGACACGATCGGTAAAGAAGAAGGCCTCAATGATATCGGCAAAAAAGTCAAAGGAATGTTTGGCAATTAGACAATAAAGGGGGAGAAACTGGTATGTGTTACATATCAGACCGGTGCTTATTTTCTCAATCGCTGTTACCTTCTATTTTGAATACAGACAAGTGTTCTTGGCAAATATCCGCCTGTTTTTTTAACGTCTCAATGGCGCTTTGATATTCGGCTATCTCTACTTCAACCCCTGACATGCCTTCTATGGCAGAGAACAAGTGGTCGCTGTCTTTTTTAAGGGTCATGATGTGGTCAGACAAAAAATCGATCATGTCATTAACCTGAGCGGCTTCATTTTTAAGAAAATCATATTGCCGCAAATAAATTTTTCGGGTTAAGTCGCCCTGGGAGACTTTCTTAAACGTATGTGAAAAGTTGACCAATGGGCCGCAGAATTTATGATTGATGATCATCTGATATTTGGGCAACGCGATGGCCGATAAGCAGCCGATAATCGCAATGACAATAAATAATTCAATCAGCGTAAAGCCTTTATTGGAACCGTTTCCATTAAAACGCTTTGAACATGGGTAACCGTTTACGCTATTCTCGCAGTCTAAAGACAGATTTTCCATAAGATCATTCATATGTTACAGAAGGCGGCATCATCGGTTGCATAGTTCAAGACCCACGCACAACCCGTACCAAAAAATTAAAATTAGCCTTCTTTTCTGAGGCAATGCTTTAAAAACCCATAAAAAAATATTCTTAAAAATTGATTTAAATTTTTGATTATACTGGATTATTTAATCATTTTATGCCATATTCTTCTTAAATCTTACTTCCTCGGATCTATGGGTCTATATACACTTAGTAGATATATCGGCAGGTTGTATGAAAATATGGGGGAAAAATAACCCACGATGCGTTGAGGCTTTGTCGAGATCAAGGGGAGATTAAACCGCTGGCTCAATCAAATACCGCCGGATATGTTGTCACGCCGTCATCCTTTGCAGGAGATTCCCTTGCTGCAACGATACAACCGGACAATGGTATCCGGTGAAATGCCCATGTAATAGCAAAGAACGATCAGTTGGTTTATCAGGGTGGTTTTCAGAATACCATGGTTCAGCCATCGGCGAGGAGACGTGACAACCGGCTCGAAAATTGTCACCACATCTCCTTTTTTTTGCAATCGCCGGATCAGCTCGAAATCTTCCATAATCGGCATCGCCGGAAATCCGCCCATTTGATAAAAAACGTTTGAAAACATAAAAATCGCCTGGTCACCGTAAGGCATGTTAAGGCATCGGGAGCGCCAGTTAGCCATGCGCTCTATGAACCTGAGGGATAGAACAGGGGAATCGATACGAAGCTCAAATGCGCCGGCAACGACACCCGGCTGATACACTGCCCTTAGGATGTGCCGGTCAAAATTTTCAGGCAGGCGTGTATCTGCATGGAGAAAAAGAAGTATTTTATTGGATGCCGCATCAGCGCCCCGGTTCATTTGCCGGGAACGGGGCGGAGAACCTTCAATGACGGTTGCACCGAGCTGTCTTGCAATGGAAACCGTATCGTCTATACTCCCGCCGTCCACCACAATAATTTCTGTGTTATTTCCATGACCAATGGTTGCTATGGTGTCGGCAATGTGATGAGCTTCGTTTAGGGCCGGTATGATCACAGAAATGCCGCTGGATGTGACATCACGATGTCCCAAAATCTGAGAGCGTTCCCATGTGGAAACATCTTCGGGCCGGTCCACGTCATCCATCTCTTTTAGCAAAGAATAGTTGAGCCCGAGGTGACTTGAAATGTTCAAGGTTTTTTTCAAAACATCATGCTCTCCCCATGTTATTCCGGTAAATAGATCACCAACAGCCGGTGAAAAAGCATTTTTTTGAAACCCGATCAAATAATAACCACCGTCTTTGGCCGGACCCAGCACCATGTTTTTTTGTTTCAGAACAGCAAATGCGCTTGTTATGTCCACAGCAGTTAAATCGGGAATATCCGTGCCGATAATGACCACAGCAGTTGCCCCGGATTTAAAGGCATCCTCAAAAGTCCGTTGCATGCGTTTTCCGATGTCTCCGCCTCCCTGTGAAGCATACTCGAATTCGGATCCAAGCCATTGCTTCATCACTTCTTCATTGCCCCCGTCATATCGGATCTCAATGGTAAAGTCATTTGAGACGGTCAGCCCCTTCATCCGTAACAGGGTATGTTCAGTCATTTTGCGCTGAAGATTTGCTGCACCTTCGGCCCCTAAAAGCGGAATCAGCCTGGTTTTGGTAGATCCTGTTTTTGGGTAACGGGTGAAGATGATGAGACGTTCTTTAGATATCAAGTACATGTTATCATCATTAAAGTAGGTCGAATTGTTATTTTTTCTCTCGAAAGCCGATTATTGGTTACGCTTTGAGGGTTACATCAGAACAGTTGGGATGCAGCCTCTTGATCCAGGAGCCATGTCAATGTGCCCCTTAAGGGCCTTATGTTTTTGGCCGGCAGGTCAACGGTGTTGTCATCAAAAAGGGATTTAACAATCAATGCTTTGTCCTTTCCGGAAACCAGAAACAAGATGTGCCTGGCGCGGTTCAAAACAAAATATGTCAACGTCAAACGAAAGACATTCGGATTTCCACCTTTAACGCTAATCACCCATGATTGATTCGAATACGTGAACGCTTGCTCCGGAAATAATGAGGCAGTATGTCCGTCTGTACCGATACCGAGAAGGATGAGGTCGAACACCGGATCATCCTGGCCAATACTTTGAAAGAAGGTTTTAAGTGTCATCTGGTAAAGTTCAGCCCCTTCTTTTGGATGTATCATTACAGGCATGGGGTATATGTGATTAACGGGAATCGGAATTTTTCCCAACAAATCCTTTCGGGCGGTACCGAAGTTGCTGTCCGGATGAGCAAAGTCTACCATTCGTTCATCCACCCAGAAAATATGTGTGTCTTGCCAAAAAGCATCCGAAATATACGGGTCCTGGGACAATCGTACATGCATGGCTCTGGGCGTGGACCCTCCGGAAACAGCAACCACAAACCGACCGCGATCCAAAATACTTTTTTTTGCGATTTCACAAAACATTTTGGCTCCCTTTTCGGCCAGTTGATTTGAATTCGATATGATGATCCGTTTTATATTATCCGACATATTGCAACCTTTTTTTCTCTTCTTTCGCTTGATTTCTATTTTTCGCCTTTAATCTTTTTGAGGATCTTGGGGATGAAAAACGAAAAGATAAAGAGCCCTATTGAGAAGAAAACCTTAAAGGATATCAGTTCTCTCCAGTTCCCGGAAGCCCACACATCTTTTAGCGTTCCAACGAAAAAAGTGAAGATAAATGTCCCGACAATGATGCCCAATCCGGTTCCGGCAACATAGTCCCGGAATCGAACCTTGGTCAGTCCCATGCCGAAATTCATGGGCGTAAACGGAAAATAAACCAGCCGAAGATATAAAACCGTTGCAAATCCGTTACGTTCGATGGCATCATCATATTTTTTCAGTTTATTACCGATCAAAGAGGCGGCAAAGTCCCTTCCCAGAGTCCGTCCAATAAAAAAAGCGGCGCTGGCACCCATCATGGCACCGATCCAGACATATAAAAACCCCCAGTAAGCCCCGAAGATGGCGGCTCCTAAACCGGTCAGCAAGGTACCGGGCAGAAAAAGGCAAACGCCCACAGCATAGATCATCATATATACCACCGGCGCCCATAAACCGGCTGTTTCGAGAAAACTGCCCAGGGCGTCGGCCGTAAGATAATTTTTCACCGGTGTAAAACGGATTAAGAAAATGGCGCCGATAATAAAAACCACGAAAACAATGGCCTTAAATATTGGTTTCGAAGTTTTTTTTGTAGGTTGCTCCAATGTTTTTTCCATTATCTTGTTCCTTTAAATATTCTTAAAGGTTTGGGGTCCCCAACTCCCGGATTCGTAAAATTGAAGCATTTTTGATCGATCGCCGCATGTTTCACATTCATTTAAAATAGGCGTCAAAAACGACCAACAACGCTCGATACTCTCCTGTCGCCAGAAAAGCACCTGGTCCCCCAGCATGCAATCAATGAGAACTTTTTCATAGGCATCCAGAACAGGCCCGGTATAATTTTGATGATACGAAAAATCCATGGTGACGGACCGCAGGCATAACCTCGCTCCCGGATTCTTTGTCTGGAATGTAAGGGTGACTTTCTCATCCGGGTAAATACCGAATGTGAGTCGGTTGGCATCAATGGTCTCATCCAGAGTTTTCCGTAACATGGAATGAGGCACCTCTTTGAACCCGATGACGATTTGTGTGATCTTCTTTGCCAACCGTTTGCCGGATATCAAATAAAACGGAACCCCCTGCCATCGCCAGTTGTCGATAAAAATTTTCATTTTGGCATAGGTCGGCGTCAAAGAGTCAGGGTTGATACCCGGTTCTTCTCGATACGCCGGCACCGGTTTTTTATCAATTTTACCCCGGTCGTATTGACCGAGCACAATGTATTCCTGGAGTTTTTCAATGGGAAAAGGCCTTAAAGAACGAAAAACTTTTAACTTCTCATCCCTGACACGGTCCGATTCAAATTGTGACGGCGCTTCCATGGCCGTATGTGCCAGAAGTTGCATCATATGGTTCTGAAACATATCCCTAATGACACCCGCTTTATCATAATAGCCCGCTCGATGTTCCACACCTAACGTCTCTGAGGCAAGAATATTGACATGATCGATATATCTTCGATTCCAGATGGGCTCAAAGATCGCATTGGCAAAACGGAACATGAGTATGTTCTGGACCGTCTCTTTTGCCAGGTAATGGTCGATTCGGTACACCTGGTGTTCTTTAAAGTACTTCCCGATGCTCTGGTTCAGTTCCTTTGCGGTTTTCAGATCACGACCAAAAGGTTTTTCGATCACCACCCGTGACCAGCCGTTATGGTTATCTTCTTCATTGCCCAAGCCCGACTGCCCCAACATTTGAACTACCGGCTGATAAAGAATGGGTGGCAGTGCCAGATAAAAGATTCTGTTGCTTCGAGTGCCGTACTTCTCATCCAAATCTTTCAAAAATTTAGAAAGATTTGAAAAAGAATCCATTTGCTCATAATCGATAGACCGGTATGACAAGGCATCGGCAAAAGCGGGCCATTTGTCATGGTTTAGAATATGGGTGGCATCCAACGCATCTTTCATCCGGTCTATAAACTTCTGTTCGCTCAATTTCGTACGACCGCACCCCACAATCTGAAATGGTTCGGGAAGTCCATCGTTCGTGTACAGGTTGAAAAGGGCGGGGAGCAGTTTTCTGGCGGTTAGATCACCTGTGGCTCCGAAAATAACAATGGTGCAAGGATCACTGTGTTCAACCCCTATGCAGTCCTTGGGATCAAATCCCAGATCCGGCGCCTTGGCGTTGATGGTTATGCTTGGAGAATCGGAATTATTTTTATCATGATGGTTCATGGTATTCACTCTTTTCACTATTTAAAAGGATCGTAACACGTTGGTTTTTTGAAAACAGATCGTTTGTAATAGTTTGGTCCTTTGAAACAAATCGATTTCAAAGGAGCTTCAGGTATAATTAAATTTTTGGCTGAAAGCTGTCTGAGTGGATTAGGGATCGTTTTGAAAGAACCATAGGCGACTTAACTTTATGGATAAAACCCCCTATTTAAACAGAGACCTTAATAAATAGCCCGGACAGGTTCTTTCATTACGAGCCCTTATCCACGAATTCTTTCAGAAAAAATTTAATTATACCTGAAGCGGTAATGTTTTCAACAGACTAAAAGTGTTAGCCTTTTCCATTTTTCGGGATCACGGCATGTCCGCCAAATTCATGCCGAAGGGCCGCCAGAACTCGGTCTGAAAAAGGATTATCCTGCCGGGAGCGAAAACGCCGCAACAGAGAAAGGGCGATGACCTGGGCCGGCACACCGGTATCCAGCGCCTGTTGAATGGTCCATCTCCCCTCCCCGGAATCTTCCACATATCCCTTGATATCCGAAAGCTTTTCATCTTTTCTAAAAGCATCTTCAGCAAGTTCCAGCAGCCATGAGCGAACGACGCTCCCCTGATTCCATAAATGCGCAATATCGGCATAGTTGAAAGATGTTGCATAGTCCGATGCCTCCAAGATTTCAAATCCTTCACCATAAGCTTGCATCATCCCGTATTCAATACCGTTATGCACCATTTTAACAAAATGACCGGCACCCGTCGGCCCACAGTAAAGATAGCCTTCTTCAGGAGCCAGGGTTTTAAATATGGGTCTTAGAAGCTGGAATGTCTCTTTATCTCCGCCGATCATCAAACAATAGCCGATTTTAAGGCCCCAAATCCCTCCGCTAACCCCAACATCCATGTACCAGATATTTTTATCTTCGAGATATTTAGCTCTGCGAATATCATCTTTATAATACGTATTTCCACCATCGATAACGATATCTCCCGGTGAAAGAAAATCCTCGATCTCTTGAATGTGATCATCCACTGCTTGTCCGGCCGGAAGCATGATCCACACAATCCGGGGTTGAGAAAGTTTATCAGCCACCTCTGAAAGAGAATAGGCACCAATGGCACCGTCTTTAACCAGCTGATCTGTTTTTTCTGAAGAACGATTATACGCAACCACCTCATGGCCGCCTTTTAGAAGCCGTTTGGCCATGTTCATTCCCATTCGTCCAAGGCCAATTATCGCGAGTTTCATTTTGAGACCTCCTTACTTATTTTCCATTCAAAGACCAGTCATAATCACCCCTGAATGTTCTGCTGTTGTTTTTTTCTGTCGTTTAAAATCTTGAATCCTTACATCAAAAAATTCAGGGGCAGTTGTTCTCCGGCAACGTTATTGGCGGAATCTCTTTTTATTTTCAGTCAGTTAGCAGTTACAGAGACCGCCACCAGTCTAAACACAGCGAAGATGGAATGCGAAGGGAGCAGGAATGCCGCCGATGCTAACTTACCGAAAATACAAATAAAGGAGGCAACGAAGTAAAGGGGGAATGACTGCCCTCTGAACACATATGTTTTATCAATTCATGCCGTAACGATTACCGGAACAGCGCTACCCATTGTTAAGCGTATTGTGTTGGTAAAGAATCGGGTGAGAATCGTATTCTAACGCCGAACCACTTTGGGTGTGAAACCCTCTTTCTGTAAATCTTTGATGACCGTTTCGGCCTCTTTTTCGGTCCAGAAGGCGCCGACCAAGAGCCTGATTTTGTTTTTGGTTGCTCTGTTTGGAAGGCTGTAAGCCGAATATCCTTTTGAAATTAGATCGGTTTTAAGTTTATTCAATTTTTCATCCCCAGAGAAAATTCCGAGTTCCACAGTAAAGGGCGGCCTTACCACAAATGCGTGACGATACTCACGTTTTTTTAATTCTAAAACCGCCTTTTGTGCCGCTTCGAAAGTTCGATAAAAACCGACGAGCACGCGATACCAGTCTCCCTTTCCGGCAATACGGGCATGAGAAATGCAGACAGAGTCCCCTTTATCCCTTAGTATCATTGCTTCCCGCATGGAGTCTTCCTTGCTTTTTAAAGAGCTGACTTGAATCATATAGGGATAAAATTCTTGATCTTTTGCAGGAGCATGCTGTCTGGATTGCAGTGTTGTTTGTGCGTTATCGCTTTTTGTTATTTGGGCCTTTTGAACCGATTGAGTCGGTTTGCCAAGATTTTTGTCCACTTTGCTCCGATGCATCTTTACATCTACGGCTTTCATTTTTTGAAGTTCATCCCAGGCGTGGGCCAGTTCAGCCTCCAATTCTTTTCGCCGTTCGGTGTCAGATTCAATATTCATGGATTGTTTTTGAGTGATTTTCAGAAGCCTGTCCTTTTCTTCAACCATAGAGGAAAGTTTGACTTGTAAATCATTAATACGTTCCACCATGGAAACATACAATGTTGCGGTCTCTTTTTCCGCGGTAGATAGTGGTAATTTGAGATAAACTTGCAGCCAATTGAGGGCCTCAGCATAATTGATTTCCGGATTGGCCGGATGTATGTTAAGCAATGCCGCCTTCCAAACCGCGAGTTTATGGTAACTTGTGGAAGGATAATGCTCGGCCACCATCGCGTATTCCTGGGCAGCTTGGTGATATGCCCCTTCGTTCTCAAGGGTTGCAGCGCGATCCATGTAATCCTGGGCTTTCAATTCCGACTCCAATCCTTGAACTCTAGACAAACAGCTGGTCATGAGGAGGCATAAAATAATAATGATGATGTTGCGAATTTTCATGAACACATCCTTACGTTTGGATTGGTAAGTTTATTGCCGAGCTTTGGAATTCCTCGGGTTCGACCGGCAGTTCAACTGTAAATGTCGAACCACGATCAACAGTACTTTCAGCATAAACCCTGCCACTGTGGCCTTCTACAAATGCCTTGACAAGGGCTAAACCGACCCCGGTTCCCCCGCTCTTTATTCTGCCCGAATTTCCGGCTTGATAGAACTTTGTAAATATTTTGGGAAGCTCCTTCTGTGAGATACCGATTCCGGAATCCTGAACTTTCACCTGTGCGCCCAGAGCACAGGGGCCGACGTCTACCCTGACCTTTCCGTTGTCATTCGTATATTTAATAGCATTGCTGAGCAGGTTGCTCACAACAATTGAAATTTTGTTTGAATCCACTCTGACTTTAGGGACAGAAACGGAAGACATTTCTACAGTGATATTCTTAGGCTCGGCAATGAGTTTAGCATCTTTAACAAGCGGCTCAACGATGTGAAGAAGGTCTGTCCATACCATGTGATATTTCATCATGCCGGAGTCAATCTTCGCAAGATCAAGATATTGTCTGCTAAAACTCGACAGTTTAAAAATCCCCCGACGAATGGAGTCAAGGATCTGAACTTGTTCAGCATTCATCAAGTCGGAGCATTGGTCTTTCAAGAGGTCGTGCCCGGATAACATTACCTGTAACGGGGTTTGAAGCTCGTGGGAAATCTGTTGCATCATATGCGTTCTCAATTCAGTTATATCTTTGATTTTTTTGCTCATGTCATTAACCGCGTTAACGAGCAATGCAATTTCATCATTGGAAGAAACTTGGACCTGCTTAAAATTACCACGTGCGATCTGCTGGGTTTCTCGTATCAGGTCGTCGATGGGTCTTGTGACGGTGCGGGCAATAATGAAAGCCGCCGAAACAGCAACCAGCACAGTTCCAATGATCAATAACAATGCTATTTGGGCGGAACGGGTTGTCGTTGCCTTCATCATCGACATGGCACTCTCGATGGATCCCCGATTGACTTTGATAAGATGATCAAGGGATCTGTTCAGGGTTTCCACGGAGTTCACTTTCAAATTGTCTCGATCCAAATTGTCTTTTGAATTTTGAAGATTTTTAACGTTCTGCACTCCGGCAACAAACGTCTCATGGGTTCGACGCATGTTTTTAATAAGAGAACGCCATGTCTCATCCGATTGCGCATGAAGTAACAAATCCAAATAACTGTCAAACCGACGACTGCTTGCAATGAATAGAGAAAAATAGGTCTCATCATGGGAAATAAAATATTTCTGAGCATCTACGTCTTCCTCGTGGAGAATATCCTGGAGTAGTTTGGCAAGATCCACCGACTTAACATTGGCAGTAAGGGTCGTTTCGGCAGAGTTCGATACATCATTCAGCTTGAGCAGAATATAGGTGCTGGCGATGATCATAATAACGATGATGGTACCAAAACCAAGCATCATTTTTTTATAAATCGTCAGCTTCACAAATCTTGATCCCTAAAAAATCTGCCTTTTATAACCTGAATCAGGTTATGGATTTCGGCGCTTTGCAGTACCATAATCAGAATGACATTTTTCCTGAATCTTGCATCGGCGACAATCTCAGCATTTGCAAAATTCAGGTCTTTAATCGACTGTTTAATAGTTATCAAAAACAAATCAGACAGTCAATCCGCAAGATTAACAAATTTTTAAAGATCCTGAAGTTTTCGGTTTAGTTTGTTGCGTTGCTGGAACCTGGGTGCTCTGAAGAATGTCATAAACGACATCGTTCATCAATCACTTCCGGTACATGAAAAGAAAAGGGGGGTAATGCCATAATGTATCAAGCTTTTATCAGTGCGGACAAGTGAATAACATGGATACTTAATACCCACTTGAATCCAAAAATTCGATTGGCCTGGATATTTAATACCCACTGCTTTAATTTTAGTCATATTCAACAGCCGTATTTATGATGCTACAAAATAAGTTTTTTACCAATTATTAATACTTACAGGATGTTATTTCCAATATATTTTTGGGCCGTTATTGTGGCATACGATTTGCTTTCATAGAACATCAAAACAATGTGAACACAAAAAAAACCAAGGAGGTAAAATAAAATGAAACGTATTGCAAGCAAAGTACTCGTTGTTCTGACGGTATTTGCAGTTATGGGATTCGGTGTAAATGCATTTGCCGGTAGTGGAATGGATTACGGCAGGCATCACCGCGGAGGAGACGACCAGGGAGCAGGATGGTATCATGGCGGATATGGATGTCCTGGTTATGGGAACGTAATGGGCGATCTGAGCGATGAAGAGATCCAAAAAATGGATGAGCAACGCGAGGCATTCTTTAAATCCACAGAAGACTTGAGGCAGAAAATTTATCAAAAAAGACTTGCCCTTGAAAGTGAATTTGCTAAAAAGAATCCTGACGCTAAAAATGCCGCAAATCTGCAAAAAGAAATATCCGATCTTAGAGCACAAATCGATCAGAAGCGAATTGCACATTTGCTTGAAATGAAAAAAATAAATCCCGGCTTGGGTGCCGGATTTATGGGACCCGGCATGATGGGCCATGGTTACGGCAGAGGATATAGAGGGGGCCACATGATGGGATACGGTTCTTCTTCAGGGCATCCCTGCTGGCAATAGATCTGCATCTTTCTCGACGATTCCAATACATCCGCTAAAGCGGGATGGTTCTCCATATGAGAGAATCATCCCGTATACGGCTTTTGCCATCTATAGAGATCGTCCGATGTTATGAAGTATGAATCCATAATGCGAACCATCATATGTCTCATCACTGTACTCGTTATTGTCCTTCCATCGTCATTACATGCCCAAGTCATTTTTGATGCCGGAAAATTTTCGGTGGCCCAAATCGGTAAACAATTATCGGCAGATTAGCATCCGTCGATATTAAATCAGAATCTGCATCAATTTTAACTGTGATCCTACCCGGATGAGGCTCTTCGAAAGGATCAAGTATGGTTAAATTTTTTCCAAAAAAGAACGACCATTTTCCCAAAAAAACCATCTTTAATGGGATCCGCCACTTCTGGGAAACAATAATAGGGCTAACAACGGACAACTCCCAAGATCGGGACGATACCATTTTGCCTGTTACCCGACAGGTCGATTCCTGGCAAAAGGCCAATGAAAAGATGGCCTGGGGTATCCGGGAGGATGAATTCGGTCGGATTAAAGCACCGCCCCAAATAACAGACAAGGACCGGTTCGACGGATTTGTCGATGTCATCCTATCATACGGATTTGGGGATGACAGCCACGGCAATGCTGATTCGGTTCTTTCAGGCAAAATGGCTTGGGAATATGCCTGTAAACACAGAAAGGGTAAGACATGGCAGTGTGAGTACATTCACTTTGGCAGATCCGATCATCTCAGATTGCGTCCTGACGCACCTCTCAGACCCAAAGGATTTTACTTTTCAAAAATTCAGACCGGTGAAAAATACCAAAATTTGAAACTGTCTCAATTATTGATGCGACTTGATCAAGATACCTGCTTTGGGCCGGAAGGGATTCAGTTTCTGTGCATCACCCACACCCATTTTCAAAATTTGATGAACAACAGGAAAATTCCCTTCATGGCATTCGGGGATTATGATGTGGCACCCCATGGATTCAACGACTTCTATGATTCATTGCAAATGTTCTGCAGCCAGGGTATCTTAGGGCTGGGTATCGGGAATGTCGATTATAATTACCCTCTTTTTGGAATTCCAACGCTTCGGTTCTAACAAAAATATTTCACGCCGGTTCAATGCCGGTTGACATAGGTTGTTTTGTATCTATTTTTAAGTTAATATCTTTAATGGATTCGTATAATTTACCATTCAAAAAAGGAGGCGAGGGTATGGACAAGCAACTTTCAGAAATTATTGATTTGGCGATCCAAAGAGAAGAGGAAGCATACGACTTTTACATGGATATTTTCAACATACTGGAAGATCCGAGCATTAAAGATACGGTGGAGTTCATCGCCAAAGAAGAAAAGAAACACAAAGCATTCCTTGTGAATTACCGTGAAGGGGAATATGGCCCGGATGCGTTGAGGATGACCGATGTTGTGGAATACAAGATCGCTGAATATCTTGAAGAACCCGAAATCACAAAGGAGACGAAAAGAGAAGATGTCTATCTGATCGCCTCTCACAGGGAAGCAAGATCCCACCAGTTTTATACGGAACTGGCCAATATGCATGATGAAAACAATGTCAAAGAAATGCTGCTGAAAATGGCCAATGAGGAGTTGAAACACAAGGAAAAGATGGAGTACCTCTATGCCAATACGGCATTCCCTCAGACGGCAGGGGGATGATTCTTCATACAAGTGAACTCCTGTCCCAAGTCTGGTGAAAAGCATTTCAAAGGAGGTTCAAAATGAAAGAAAAACGAAACTTGCATCTCAAGGTTCAGGAAATGTGTGACTGTTATGCCACCGGCGACCCACTTAAAGAGATGTCTATCGTTAAAAACGAAGAAGATAAAGATGAAGCCGCTGTAAAATGGCTGGCCCTTGCCGCCCTGCACGGCGTCAACAACAATGCCAAAGAAATTAGCATTACCCGTTCTTCGGAAGGAAATGTGCGCATCGTCGCAGAATACCGTGAATCCGAGCTGCCTTCTCCGGGGTCGGAAGTAGGGGGAAAGATTGTGGATACGCTTAGAGAAATTACCCATATCGAGGAAGACAAAGGGAAAACACCGCTTTCCTTGGGTATTCGCAATGACAGTGTAGCGCTTAAAATAAAGTTCAAAGCAAAAGACGGCAAAGAAAAGATTACTATCAAATTCCCGGAATAACCCCTATTTTTTCATTTGCCCGATATATGCTTATATAAAAAAGGGAACTTTCACTGGTGTGTTAAAAAAATAGATGCCCACGGGCTCACCTCCCGTGGGCATCTGATACGTTTAACGGTTAGCGCAGTTATAGAAAGATAACTCATCTTTAGAATTCGAGGATTTCCCTCCTTTTTGCCCAAAAAGAAATCCGACCTTTGTCAGCTTCTCGATAAATCCGGAAAAGAAGAATGATGTGATGTTTTGTATTGACAATTACGACAATGTGGCATATAATTCGAAAAATTAAACGTCATTTTTTTTACAGATATGAATTTTTTATCCAAGAAATTAATTGTTGTCTTTTTTGCCGTGATGTTGGGCATAAATTTAAATATGCCCAATGCAGATGCCGTTAACCATTGCGAGGGCCAATTGTGCTTGACCTGCAACGGTATGATGATTGAAGCCGGCAAATCGACATCCATATTTATGCTTGCTGGTCATGGTCGTATGTGCCAGGCATCAATTGGAAATACTCCGTGTAGCCTGAAGAAATATCCGGAACCAGATGCACAAATCTTCATTGTATCGTCTTTAAACGTAGATCAGCAGAAAACTGGCGGCTCTTTTGCCTTTGCCATTTTCGGAACTTCCTTATTACAGAATGTCAGTAAAAAAGGCAATGGCGACCACTTCCAGATTTCGACGGATACCATACCCATATACCTTAAAAACCTTTCTTTCCTCTGTTAGCCTACCAGGCTAGGACCCTTGAACCACAATTACATATGCCTTAGGTTTTTGATTTCAAGACGCGGTGTATATTGTTTTTCATACTCAACCACCGGTCGTGGCATTCTGCGTTCACTGCTCTGCTCAAGAAAAATGTGGGCACATATTACTCAACCGGCGATTCTGTGTGGGTATTAAATATGCAGTTATGGATTCCTTCTGCGAGAAACTTCGTCTCTGATAAAAGAATATATGTTGTAAAATCAACAAAATAGATTAGAAATTGTTACTTTTCGCCATTTGGCGCGACTATTGCTTTTATATTGCAGCGAAAGAAAACATTATGAAATATGGAGGTGTTAACATGACAAAATTACTGAAAATCTTTATCTCGGGGATTCTCTTTATGGCAATGATAGGATTCAGTCATATTTTTATTGCCGGACCAAGTCGTGCAGACGCTTGTGGTGTAGGCGCTCAAGGTGGTGAAAGTTATATACCTCAGCGGCGCGGTTCAACAGGCAATCTGGCCCGGAAATCCTTTATCACCAAAGAGCAAGCCTTTGAAATGGTGTCCCGACACATAAAAAGATTGAATCCGAACCTGAAAATTGGACAGCTTAACGATGCCGGAAGACTTTTTGAAGCTGAAATCGTTACAGAAG
The DNA here is from genome assembly GCA_963731025.1 of uncultured delta proteobacterium. Taxonomy (GTDB): domain Bacteria; phylum Desulfobacterota; class Desulfobacteria; order Desulfobacterales; family UBA11574; genus UBA11574. Next base: position 66,399 of record CAVSVL010000012.1, read on the forward strand.
ATAATGAAGTTGTCCAGCTGATAGGCGTGGATAAAGAGACCGGCAGACTTTTGCTCATCAATTAAACAACTGCCGTTACCTTATTAAAGCGCTGTAACGGCCTAAGGTGACAAGCCGCGACAGGCAGGTAGACGAAAATCCATCGCTAAAAACTGTTTTTTGTCATAACCATATGCCGTGTCAAAGAATTTTTAAACAAGCGGTTGCAACGCCTGTAAATTGAATTTAATTTTCACAACAGAGGGAATTTATGCGTTCTGCCAATAAATATTTGGATCTTCTCTTTCTATTGCTATTAGCTGTAATTATCATCGGCTTGCCCTACGGTATACGAGCCTATGATCGTCAGGTGTGGCAAAATAAAATAGAACCCAGCGCCAAAAAATTTACTTTGACCGGTGATACGAAAAGAGGTTGGATTTTGGGTGAAGTTCATGCTCTGGACGTTTTTTCCATCGGACAATCTCATAATCATGTTGAGAAACCGGTAATAAAGGTAAATAAAGGAGATCGGGTGGTACTTAAACTTAAAAGCAGCGATGTGATTCACGGCTTCAGTCTTAAAGATGCCGGTATTATTATCACCGACGGTATCCATCCGGGAAAGGTTGTTCTGGTTTCTTTTACAGCGGACAAGATCGGCACCTTCACCTTTTCATGCAATGCCATATGCGGCAAAAACCATGAGAAAATGCAGGGTACACTGATCGTCAGGGCCTAAGCAAGGGTGCTTATGTTTATGAAAAAAATGAATTTGTTGATCGGTTTCTTTTTGATACTGGGAGTTTGCACCGTACTTTTTTTTGAAAAACCCGGTTCTGCTCGGGCAAGGCTGATATCAACCCATGATCGAATCATCCAGGGTCAGGTAATATCTGAATATGGTCCGGTTGAAAATGCCAGGGTTAGAGTGGCAGGGAAAGAAACGTTTGTCCTCACCGACAGGCAGGGAAATTTCAAACTCTCCACCCAAAGTCTGACAGGCAATAAGTTTTGGGTAACCGCCGGCAAAGAAGGCTGGTTCAATAACGCACAGGTTGCACCGCCTTCCGGTCGTATGAACGATATCTTTTTATATCCGATTTACTATAACGACCAGCCGGACTATCGTTTTATTTCTCCGGTCACCTGTTCCCGATGCCACGTCAAACTCACTCGATACTGGGATCAGTCCAAAATGGCCCACACCACATCCAATCCAAAAGTTCTTGATATATATTATGGAAGAGATGCCTTTCAGAATAAAAATGTCGCTCCGGGATATCGTCTCGACAATCCGGACAAAGAGGGCAACTGCGTTGCCTGTCACGCGCCTTCAGTGGCAGCCGCCGGGTCATGGACCAAGGATTTGGAAACAGCACTCTGGTCCGCTCGAACCGAATGGGACGGAATCAGCTGTGATTTTTGTCATAAAGTGAGAAGCGTCATTTCGGATAAAACCAGGCCGAGCGGTAAAAGGCCGGTTCTGGAAAGACAAACCGCCACCAAAGGATCGTCAATTATGGTCTTCGGACCTTATGATGATGTGGTGGTTCCTCCCATGGGGGCATCCTATTCTCCCATCTATGATAAAGGGCGTTTTTGTTCCTCATGTCATGGCCATTTTGAACCATTGGAAAAAGGCAAAACCTGGAATCACATCAAAGTTTATTCTGATTCTGAATGGAAGGGGTTTGGCTTGAAGGACAACACGATTTTACCGGTCCAAACCACCTATCAGGAATGGAAACACTGGCAGGATCAACTTTCTGCCAAAGATCCCAACAAAGGAAAGAAATGCCAGGATTGCCATATGAGCTGGCGCAAAGAGATGCTGCCGTACGATAACTATGTCGTGGACGGCGGTGCTCGAAATATGTGGGGCACATATCGTTCGCCCAAGAATATACGTCCCCATCATTTTGACGGCGGCACCAAGACTCAGCTTAAAACCTCATTGTCAATGGAGCTTGAAGGAAAGACAAACGGTAATAAGTTGAACATCAATGTGTATATTACCAATACCAATGGCGGCCACTGGGTTCCCACCGGAGAAACCATGCGAAGTGTAATGTTGGTAATAAATGCAGTGGATTCCAACGGCAACCCTTTAAAAATGATAAAGGGCGAACAGCTTCCGGGATGGGCAGGCAAAGGAAAGGTTGATGCCGGCAACTATGCCGGGTTGCCCGGAGCGGTTTTCGCCAAGGTGCTGAAAGATGACAATGGAAATCTGAATGTACCGTTTTGGCGAGCCACGTCAATTGCCACAGATACCCGTATCCGGCCGAAAACCACGGCAACGCTTAGCTATGAGTTCGCTCTAAAGGACCCTGAAGACGAACCCACTGTCGAAGCCAAACTGATATACCGTCCGGTCATGCGTCCTCTGGCAAAAAGTAAAAAGTGGACTGTGGATGATATACTAATTACCAGCAATGTCTGGTAGTCTCAGTGATTTTGGATGGAACGATTATAGGAGGACAGTGTATTGAAAAGATATTTAAATGTTATATGTTCAATGGTCTTTATACTATTTTTGTATCTGCCGGGACAGGCCATGGCAGGAAAAATTACTGGTATTGTAAAAACTAAAGGATTACGATCACCGGCCAACATTTTAGTGTATGTGGTGAAAGCACCTCCGGTTCAAGAAGATCTTGCCAAGACAAAGTTTATCATGGATCAACAGAATCTGACCTTTAATCCCCATATTTTGCCTATCCCTGTCGGAGCATCGGTTGATTTTCCCAATAACGACAAGGTGGATCATAATATTTTTTCTCTGTCCCGGACCAAGAAATTTAACCTTGGCAGTTATCCGCCCGGAGAAAGCAAAAGCGTTCTTTTTGATAAACCTGGAATCGTAGAACTTCGTTGCGACGTTCATGCGGAAATGGCAGCTTACATTATGGTTTTGAAAAATCCCTATTTCGCCGTAACAGACGATCAGGGGCGGTTTGAAATTTCGGATTCAAAACACCTTGAACAAAACGGTATCAAAGGAATAAAGGATCTTCCTGCCGGCAATTACATTTTAAAAATTTGGCATGAAAAACTGAAAACTCAAAAACAGATGGTAGCCATCCCGAAAAATGGAGATGTTTCAGTAGAAATAACAGCTACCAGAGGTACGCCTGGCGTATTGTATAAATAACCATGACACATAATGTTCCCATAACCATGGCATTCGTCGCAGGATTAATTTCATTTTTATCTCCCTGCGTTCTCCCGTTAATTCCAGGATACATTTCCTTTGTATCCGGCGTTTCCCTGCAGGAGATGAAGGCTGGTTCTACCGGTAATGGACTGCTGACCAGACAAAAACTTTTCGTTGTTCTCAACTCCGTATTCTTTATTGTCGGATTTTCGCTAATTTTCATCCTTTTGGGTGCCTCGACAACATGGTTGGGAAAGTTACTGTCAACCAAAATTTCCTTTCTGACAAGGCTTGCCGGACTGGTCATCATTTTTTTCGGCTTGTTTAAAATAGGACTCATTCGTCCGCTCTTTTTCTTTAAAGAAGCCAGGTTTAATGTGGAGAATAAAAAATTGGGATTCATATGGGCCCTGATCATTGGTGCATCATTTGCCTTTGGCTGGACCCCGTGTATTGGTCCTCTTTTGGCCGGTATTCTCGCCTATGCCGGTACTCTGGAACATGTCAATCAGGGAATTCTTCTGTTGTCTGTATATTCTCTCGGTCTGGGGATCCCGTTTTTATTGACAGCATTTGGTGTGAATCAATTCTTCCGATTTTTTAACCGAATAAAACGACACCTTGGACTTTTAGAAAAAATCACCGGCGGAATAATGATACTCCTTGGTCTTTTGATTTTTTTCGACAAGCTGATTCTAATTCCCGGCTATTTGCCCTTTCTCAGCAAATTCGCATTATAAAACCATATCCGATAACATATGAGAATAAATAAAACATACATTACTATCTGGAAAATATTACCTTTATGTCTGTTTATTATATTTTCTATTGTCATGAGTTTTTCGTTGGAAGCTGGCCAAGTAATTTCTTTAGACGAAGCAGGCTCGAAAACAGATAGATTGTTCCGAAAAATGGAGATATTTAACATCCCCCATATAGCGCCACCCGTAGACTTCAGCCTTCCGGACATAAACGATCAACAAGTTACGCTTTCTGATTTTAAGGGTAAAATCGTGTTTTTAAATTTCTGGACCACATGGTGCCCTCAATGCCGTATAGAGATGCCCTCTATGGAAAAATTACATAGTAGGTTCAAAGGACAAGGTTTTGCAATGATTGCCGTTAATTTACAGGAGCCTGTTTTACGGGTAAAAGATTTTCTAAAGAAGTATCCATTAACGTTTACAATTCTTCTGGACGCCAAAGGGAAAATAGGACCGCAATTCGGGATAAGGGCCGTCCCGACGACATTTATTATAGATAAAAACGGCGGAATCATCGGCAAAGCTCTTGGAAGCCGGCATTGGGACAGCAAAGAATCGATGGCTCTATTTGAGCATTTAATAAACAGGGTTGAACGAAATACAACTATTAACGAACATGAGCAGAAAAAAAGCATATCTTCTAATTCTGTTAAGTCTGATACCGGCACTGGCGATTCCGCTGCTGATCCGACTTATACCGCATGAACCCAAAGTCCATACAATTTCTCTTGAGGCCAAAAAATACGGCTACTCCCCTGGAAGGATTGTTGTAAATAAGGGAGATACGGTTATTTTAAAACCAACCTCCCTTGATGTCACGCATGGATTTCTTTTGGATGGATATGCCATTGATGCAATCTTGAAACAGCAGGGATTGACGTTTTTAAAATACCAATGGAAGGATGACGATAACAACATCCAGACCGATTGGGACAAGGTTAAAGAAGTCAAATTCAAGGCTGACGAAGCCGGTAAATTCACATTTCGGTGTACACAAATCTGCGGGAATCTGCATCCCTTTATGACCGGTGAACTAATTGTGAAACCCAATTTCCCGTATTATCTTATGATCTCACTCTCCATATGGATTGTCATCAGCACCTTGTTACTGTTTCGGGTCAATGCCGAAATTCGATTTGCGGGTTTCAGACGATTCAACATTCTTGAGCGTCTACCATGGCTCAAATGGCTGGTTCATCGCCGTAGTTTTCAATTCCTGATTCTTTTACCCGGTTTCATTATTTTTTATTTGTTTATTTTAAGCAGCCTTTGGGGAAGCCCTGTGGGCAACAGGAACATCGCGATTATTTTTGTATGGATACTGTGGTGGTTTGCCCTTAAGGCCATTTTCGTTCCTCTGGGCGGCAGAATATGGTGTATGATGTGTCCCCTGCCTGCTCCTGCCGAATGGCTCAGCCGCAAACGCCTGACTGCGGTGCAATATATTCAAAAACCGTTTAAAGGGTTGCACCATCGATTCCTCGGTCTTCAAAAAGACTGGCCCAAAATGATGCAAAATATGTGGCTTCAGAATATTATTTTTTTGGCAATGATATCATTCGGAATGATCCTGATCACCCGTCCTGTGGCCACATCGATTATGTTTCTGGCGATTTTGGTGACGACCATCGTTCTTGCCTTTATATTTCGCCTAAGGGTATTTTGCCTGTATTTATGCCCGGTGGGCGGTTTTCTGGGGAATTATTCCATGGCATCCATGACGGAAATACGTGCAATAGACCCTGACGTTTGCAGAAAACACAAGGAGAAATGCTGTTATATTGGTACCCCGGGCGGCTGGGCCTGCCCCTGGAAACAGTACATCGGGAACATGAACCGAAACAATCACTGCGGATTTTGCATGGAATGTCTGAAAAGCTGTCCCAAAAATAATATCGGTATTTTTTTAAGACCCTTTGGATCGGATCGAAAAATAAAGGGTTATGATGAGATGATCAACATCATGATCATGCTGGTAGTAGCCATTGCCTTCAGTATTACCATGTTGGGTCCCTGGGGCGTTATCAAATCAGCGGCCAATGTCACCGAAAGCAGGCAAATCATTCCATTTCTGACATACCTTGCTGTGATCTGGCTCTCAGCCCTTGTTATTTTTCCCGGTTTGTTCTTCCAGACAGCCAGGTTCGCCAACTGCCTTGTCGGAAAACCGGTAAACAACCGTTTAATGACACTCCGACTTTCATATATTCTGATTCCTGTCGGCATCTTTTCATGGATAGCCTTCAGCCTGCCCTCTGTAATGGTCAACTATAATTATATTCTCTCGGTATTGTCCGATCCTCTTGGGCTGGGCTGGGATATTTTCGGGACCGCAAATTATCCGTTTAGCCCCTTTCATTCAGAGTGGATTCCCATGATCCAGGGGATTCTTTTACTGATAGGGCTTTATTTGGGCTTAACCAGAGGATTTCTTGCAATTAAAGATATTGTGAACGACCCTGTCACAAGAGGAAAAGCCATGATCCTTCCGTCTCTGTTTGCGCTTTTCGTGATCAATATATTGCTGAAGCTTTATATGGGATGATACCCTTATCTAGTGAAAAAATAAAATAGACAGTAAGATTTAGTTTAGCTTTTTTATTAACCTTGAAATCATGGAAACACTGGCAATAAACCTCATTTCCCTTCAACAAACATCTTCTGAATAACGGTTTTGCTGTCCTCTCTTTAATTATTTTGACATTTCGCTAAGAAGAATATTTAAAACACAGCATTTGTTGTCTATTTGAAATCGATACTATATTTATGGTAATGATGAAGCATTGATTTAGGTTCTCGTATTATTTTTTAGTAGCGGCAGTAAAATGATAACTATATCTTTAAATAAAAGGCAGAGAAAACAATGATACAGTTTAACAATTTTCTGGCAGATATTTATTTCGGGCATTTGAACAAAGACATATTTCATGGATTCAAAGATTCAGCGGAGGATGATCGCGCGCGTAATTTTATTGAACACTATCTTAAAATCAGCCAACAGTATCCGCCTCGGCAACTGGAGGCCGACGGCCGTGTAAGTTCGGAGCTTCTGGAAGAATTGAAATCCATCGGTTTTTTCGGTCTGAATATTTCCTCAACCTATGGCGGTGCCGGGTTGAGCCTGCGCCGCTACTTGAAAGTCGTGGAGGTGGTCGCCGCCCAGAGCCTGGCTTTGGGATTTACGTCTCTTGCCCATCTTTCCATCGGGGTGAAGGGAATTGTACTGTTCGGCGATGAACATCAAAAACAATACTATCTGTCCAAGGCAGCCTCCGGAGAGATGATTTTTTCCTATGCCTTGACCGAACCAAAACGCGGGTCCGATGCCAAACACATCGAGACCACGGCAACCTTGTCTGAAGACGGCCAATACTATCTTCTCAACGGCAGCAAAGCCTATATCACCAACGCCAATTACGCCCAAGCCATGACCGTTTTCGCGCAAATGGATCCCAAGCGCCCGGGATTTATGGGTGCTTTCATTGTGGAAACCGGATGGAACGGGGTCGAAGTTGGAAAAGATATTCCAAAGATGGGGCTAAAAGCCAGTTCTACGGCTGCCGTTCATTTTAAGGATGTTCGCGTTCCAAAACAAAATCTGTTGGGTTCGCCCGGAGACGGATTCAAAATCGCTATGACCATTCTCAATTACGGACGACTGGCACTGGGAGCCGCCTCAGTCGGAATTCTCAACCAGGCGGTGGAAGATATGCTCAAGCGTTCCAAGAATCGGAGACAGTTCGGACGCCCTATTCAAAATTACGAACTGGTCCAGGAAAAGATCGTTGCAGCCCGCGTCAATGCTTCTGTAGTCTCGGCAATAACAACATTTACGGCGGCAATGCTTGAAAAGAACCCTTTGGCGCCGGTGGCCATTGAAAGCTCTCATTGCAAACTGTTCGGCACCACCCGGGCCTGGAATTCGCTTTACGATGCCCTTCAGGTGGCTGGTGGGTCTGGATATCTGAGCACCCATCCCTATGAAATGCGCATGCGTGATTTTCGGGTCACCACCATCTTTGAAGGGACCACTGAAATTCATTCTATTTATCCGGCACTGTTCGTTATTCGAACCCTGACCAAACAAATTCAAAAAATGCACCCCGATAAAATCGCTCGGTTTTGTCAACTGCTAAAATCACTTTTTTGTCGAAGCTCCTGGAAGATGAGATTTAGGTATCGCCGCTTGAACCGAGCAGCTCGACTGGCCAGATCACTTGCAAGACGCATTCGTTTTTTAATTATAGTGGGGCTTATGATTCACGGCCGCAACATCACGGAAAAACAATTTTTTCTGCGCCGAATTACCTTTTTAAGCGTTTACCTTTACGGCCTGCTGGCCCTATTGGCACGCCTTTTATCGAAGCAAAAGGATGGAAGCGATCTATCGGAAGATATGGATATTTTGGCCTATTTCATGGAAGAGGCCCGTTCATATCAACGGCACAACGGGATTATTCATGGATCCATCAGAGAACGTCTTCACAAACGGGTTTTTCGAAATATTTCGTCGACTTAAAATTTTTTCGGTTACATAGCCTTTGACGTCTCAGGCCAAAATAAATTTTTTAGGTAAAATGAGTCCGTAGAGGAAGACAGGATTTAAAAGTTGAGTCCTCTATTTAATTTCACATGAGTCGCCACATTGATTTGTAGAAGGTATGCGTTCCCACTGCAAAGTAATGTGATCAATGCCAAACTGGTCGTGAAGTTCCTTGCTCGCCATTTCGATGAGCACATCGTCATCTTCTGGATCCGGTTTAACAAGATGCACTGTCAGAGCAGTTTCCGTAGTGCTCATGGCCCAGATATGCATATCATGAACACCGGTAATACCTGGTAGACTTGAAAGATAGGCCTTCACGGCTTCCGGATCGATATTCCTTGGAACGGCATCCATGGCCATATTGAAGGCATCATGAAACAGTCCCCAGGTCCCGAAAAGTATGACAACGGTAATAACAAGGCTGACCGCCGGGTCGATCCAGAGTCTGCCGGTCATAAGAATGGCAACACCGGCAATGACAACACCCGCTGACACCCCGGCATCGGCAACCATATGAAGAAAAGCGCCTCTGATATTTAAATCGCTTTTTCGGCCGGATAAAAACAAAAGGGCTGTTGCCGTATTGACGACAACGCCGACCAGAGCCACGAAGATGATGGTCTTGCCGGCCACCGGAACAGGGGCGCCCAAACGCTGGATAGCTTCCCAGGCAATGCCGCCAAGCGCAACCAAAAGAATGACGGCGTTTATCAGTGCCGCCAGGATCGATGATTTTCGCCATCCATAAGTTCGACGTTCTGTGGGCTTGCGCCGTACCAGATAATTGGCACCCCACGCCAGCAGCAATCCCAGAACGTCGCTCAGGTTATGACCGGCATCGGCCAGCAAGGCCAGTGATCCAGCCATAATGCCATAAGCAGCTTCAATAATGACAAACCCTACATTGAGAGCCACACCAAAGGCAAAGGCGCGATCGTAATTCATAAACCTATGGTGATGATCGTGTGCCATAAAAGTTTTCCCGGTTGGAAGGATTAGAACAAGACTCTTCCCTGTCGTTTTGGGCAACCAGGATTATCCTATTAGATCTTTCTTCTTACTGTCAAACTCATCTTTATTAATCTCAGCTCGAGCGTTGCGCTTTTTTTGTGTAACACGAAGGAAATGGGTATTTTGTACACATAACTCGAAATCAATCGGCAAACACGGGTAAAAAATATACAATTCAGATTTGACCTGATCACAGATCTTTGAGCCCAGTATTTGTCGGTTCGTTTTTATTATACTGTTTTTTAAGCATGTTATCATCCATTTATTTCATTAATAATATTCTGGCACGAGCTTTGCTCTATATAGACATCAAAGCTTCTTGAAAGCATTACACCATACACCGGAGGTGATCCTTATGGAAACATCACTGATATCGGTTTTTGCAGGTTTATCTATAGTCTTTGGCCTACTAGTTGGCTTTGGAACGTTATCTGTAATTAGAGGCGTATTTACTTTTCTGATGTTTACTGGGCTGGCTTTATCAGCTTTTCTAGATACAGTAGGCGTGAATTGGGTATTATCTTATTTCTTCGGCCAGCTAATTGTTGTGGGATCAACCTACATATTGCTCAGAAATTTCTATCCCGAAACTATAGTCAAAGTTAAACAAGAATTTTCGATAGGTTCAGGAAAATGTCACTGAGAATGATAAGGAAGTATAAACGGGGACTGACACTGGTCCCGGGCATGACGTTAAACGGTCCTTTTTAAATCAAGAAACAAAAAGCAATTCTTATGGAATACAAATGAATACCTAAATTGAGCGATTGTTGAGTTTACCGGAGTTGCAAGGCGCAGGGTGTGCCGCTGTAGTCTGCTACCGCAAGGGTCCTGCAACACAGCAGATCCGGTAAAATCGGCAAGCCCGAAGGGTTCCAAATTTTAAAAATACAAATAAATATACTTCATTAAAAATAAAATATATTTTATCCCCTTTTAAAATTTGAAACGCTCAGCTCAGGTAATAAATACAAACGGAGGTATAGTAATGAAAAAGATTTTAACAAACAAAAGTCTCATGGTTTTAACAATCGTAGCTGTTCTTGGATTCGGAGCCTATGCGTTTGCCGACTGGGGCATGGGGCCCGGTATGATGGGCGGATGGGGCAATTATGGCCATGGATGGCATCATGGAGGTTATGGGTATAACGGCTACGGTAATATGATGGAGAATTTCAGCGATGATGAAATTCAAGAGATGAGTTCGCAGCGTAATAAATTTTTTAAGGAAACCGAAAATCTTCGGCAAGACCTTTACGCCAGACAGCTTGAACTGAGAAGTGAACTTGCCAAAGAGGGTCCGGATTCTAAAAGAGCCTCGAATATACAAAATGATATATCCAAACTTCAGGCACAGCTGAATCAAAAACGGATTGATCACATGGTTGAAATGAGAAAAATCAATCCCAACGCCGGAAGAGGTTTTATGGGCAACGGCGGAATGGGTTACGGTTCCGGGGCTGGCGGTTATTGCTGGCGATAAACATACTCCTCCTTAATTGGAAGTAGCCTCTCATTACAAGGGGTTACTTCCAAATCTCAATTACCTGCGCTGAGTCTTCGTCTGAACATTATAAAATAAGTCACCACAAAAAGCCGTATCCATATACCGATCAAAACCCGATCCACCGCTATCCGCTGAATAATTATTATCCACTTGTATCGTATCCAGAGGAAAAACCGTATACTTAATATCCACTCTTTGCAGCCTTATCGCAGGAAATCTAAATGTTCAAAATTCATAAGACAAATAATATGCGCTAAATTAAACGGTTGAAAAAAATACTACAATGTGGCATTATATTTGCTCCAACTTTAGTTTAAGACAAAAAAACATCAAGGAGGACTATCATGGGAAAATCAACATCTCCGAGGCAAATCTTCATAGACCCGGTCTGTTTTATGAAAGTGGCACCAGACAAAAAAGACTTCACGTTTACTTATAAGATGCGCACCTACTATTTCTGTGCAGAATCGTGTCGCAAGGCTTTTGAATTAAACCCCGACAAATATCTGGAGTCTAAACCAGCCAAGCGTAAAGGTTGGTGGGGCCGATATTTGGAGCGGTTGAACAAGGCCACCGATGGTAAACCGCCTAAGTGTCACTAATTACTCGACCTTAAATCGATTCTCGACAAAAAAGGAGACTCAGCCATGATAGTATTTGCTACAACTTTAACAATTTTGTATTTATTTTCCTGTGCAAGCTTTGAAACAATGATTGACCGGTATAGATGTGCAAATTATCTTTCGATAATCGACATATAATGTGAATGCTTATAGATGTATATTCTGTAAAATGGCATAGCAGGTTCGCTACATTAATTTTTCGGAGCATGAAAAAAATCTTTTTTAAATCGATGTTGTTTCTGATCCTTTTCAGCCTAATTGTATCGTGTAGCTACTCGAATTCAATGCAGACCGAAACCGGTCGGGAAACTGACCCGTTGTCTTTAATGGGCCGCTTTTACCGGGGACCGTTGAATCATCTCTCTGCCGTCAGATACGGCGAATGCCCCATGTATCCGTCAGATTCCGAATACAGCTTACAAAGCCTTCAAAAACATGGGATGTTGGTAGGATGGATAATGACAATGGACCGATTGATGCGTTGCGGTCGCGATGAAACGAGATTGTCGACACAGATTTTCATTAACGGCAAGAAGAAAACCTATGACCCAGTGGGTAAAAACGATTTTTGGTGGAGTGACAAATAACGTCTATCGTTCCAGGAAACTAATAACTCGGATGCCGTAAGCATTTACTTACCAGGTAAAATAATGAGTATACCATCTTGCAGGACAAAGATGATAAACGCTACGAAACCAAACGAAACAATTGTGTTCACAAGAATAATTCATGGTTGCTAATGATCGCTTGATAAAAGGGCCCGTTACACTTTTTTATTTGTTAATCGGACTGGAAATTGTCATTATGATCAGCCCTTTTGCGGGCTATTTTTATGCCGGGTATGGACCGCTACTCAACTTTCTCTATGGATTCAAGGTAACCTCATGGTTAACGGGATTTTTTCTGCCTCATGCCGTCATCGCCAAGAATGATCTGCTCAATTTTTTGAATGCACTAGGTCGATTGCTTTTTTCCTTTGGCCTCATTGCTTTTCTTATTGGAGCCGTGCAAATTTATTCAGCAAAAATCCGCCGTAAAGGCATGGTTTCCTCCATACTGTATCGTTGGGTGCGTCATCCACAATATCTGTTTCTGGCCCTGTCAGGATTGGGGCTGTTGCTATTCTGGCCTCGATTTATAATTCTTATTCTTTATATCAGTATGTTGTTTGTCTACTACATCCTGGCCAAAAACGAAGAGAATAGAATGCTGAAACAACATGGCGATAGCTACGCTGCATATATGCAACGTACCGCAATGTTCGTACCCGGAGAGCCGGGTAAAAAAATCTTTCGCGTTTTTGTGGGCTGGATTAAATCTCCGCACCTGGCACTGGCGATGGGCTACGGATTGGTGCTGTTTTTTGCGATTCTGGTGGCGTTCGGCTTGCGTCGTTATACAATTTCTCAAATTTCTAATATTTATTTGCCGGGAAAACAGATAACGGTCGTTTCGATTGTCCCGCGCTCCGATCAAGCGATGAAAGATGCGCTGGATGTTGTCTATACAGACAGCCGTATTGTATCCATTCTTTCTGAGTACCGACAACAGGACGGCCACAAAGGTTTTCTGGTTCATTTGATGCCAGTCCACTACATGATGCAAGGTCTTTTTTTAGCGCCTTTTAACTCGGAAGAGAAATCTATCAGAAGATCCTCATGGAGAAATGTGATAGGTTTTGTTTTTCCGTTTCTCAGTCCTTCTAATCATCAAGCGATGATGGGGAAGATGAATAGTAACAGAGTGAGTTTGATATTTTCTCAACTCACTTGGCCTGATGGGAAATACGCACCTGCAGACGAAGCCTTTAATTTTTCAGTAAAACATCTACCGTTGCTAAAGGTAGATGTTGATCTTGAACATCGTTCCGTGGTGGAGGTGGAAAAGACTCCCAAACGAAATTTTTGGGGACGAATGCCGATGCCTCCGTTTTGACCAATGCAAAGAAACGAAAGTTTATGAAATCAAAAAAATTCCTTTATAAATAGCCTTCCTTGCCATATGCTCTGCTCCATCTTTTGAAAACCGCTCCTCTTCTATTAAAAGTTCATCCATTAATTACCAATATGAATAAGGGTCTATTTTGAGAGCCCTGATATTATACCTGGATTTTATCAATTTGTTTCTGATCATGCAGGTTCCGGGCGATATTGTCGATGACCGTTCTCTGCCACTGATAATGAAATCCGTGGGATTCGGTGATTGAAACAAAGTTCATGTCCACCAGATCGGCTTTTGATATGCAGGTTCTTACGAAGGAACGAAACCGCAACTGAAGAATTTCTCGAATCTGTTCATGAAGGGTATCGAATATGGCATCGTCCACATCGGTAACATCGAAAAAATCAGCGATCTTTTGAATAATTTTCCGTCGGCTATCTGGCGGGTCATTCTGTTTTTCAAAAGCATCCAGCAAATAACCGGACGACACTGCGATACTATGAAGAGCCGCATATCGGAACCGACGCAACTGTTCTTCCGGCCAGAATATCCGATTGCGGTCCATGCTCAGCGTACACTTGTCCGCCCCGATCAGATTGATTCGGCCGACAACATATTTTCTGGCTTTTTGCGGCAGGAGGTATTCCACCTGGGTAACGAAGATGCCATCCTGGAAGATTGACAGACCGCCGACTGAGGATTCCAGATCCCAAATAATGCCCTGGTTCCCTCGGGTCCGCAGAAGTAAATATCCTTCTGAATTCGGCAATCGGATGCGTGCGGGAAAATTGCGCATCGAAGGACTCGGGTCAAAAAAATCCAGCGGCTCACGCCCTATAGTGACAGAATTGCCTTTCTCATCGGTGAAATAAATCGGGATGGGTACGAAACGAAGATTGGTTTTCAGATAGCCGAGATATTCCATCTCTCGCCAGGCTTTGTTCCGAGGCGGTTTCAGTGTCAGGATAACTTCCGTTCCCACGGGGAAGTCTTCTTCTAATGGCAGGATATCGAAGTAATCTCTAAAATCAGCAATGGTGATCTCTAGCCCCTTGTCAGAGAGTTTTCGTGTCCGGATGCGTATCTGATCTGCCACCATGAAAGTGGACAAAAATCCGATCCCGAAGGTGCTGATAAAGCTGAACCGAAGGTCGGACGAACTTACGGAATCACTAAATTCATCTGACCGATAAAAGGAAATGCCGATGTTCATGAAATATTTTTTAAACCACTGCTGATCCATTCCGATTCCGTTGTCCCTTATGATGATTCTGTTCTCGGACTCATTAAATGATATATTGATGGACGGTGAGACGTTGGGATCGAAAAGTTTTCTAAGATTGCAGGCGTCGACGGCGTTTTGAACCAGTTCACGTAAAAACACACGTTTGTCGCTGTACAGTATATTACCGGTGAACAACTCCAGGGCTGCGGATGTATCCACAACAAATTTCAGGTCAATGGGTTCATAACCGCTGGGGGCGATCTCAATGATTACCTTGACATACAAAAAGCGAGGCCGAACAGACTTGTTAAGATGGTCAAGATATCGATTCAAGGCAATTTCGTAATGTTTCAGTGACCGGTGAACTTCTGCGTCCCGACACTTACATTGAATGCGTATGGTTGCAGGAAGATCGGGGTGAGGCCCTATGCTTTCAATGGAAAAAAGCACGGATAACTGTAACCGGGCGTCGGCAGACGGTCTGAGAATATGCTGATGGATTTTTTCCAGGGTCTTTCGATGCAGGAGATCCAGCCGTTCAGCAAGTGCAATTACGGCTGCAAGCAAGTCGACGCGAACCTCCCCATATGCATCGCAACAGTCATATTCATGAGTGTCGGCGCCTTTTGCTGGAATGCTGTCAACGGCTTGGATTATTTCGTTGATGACCGGTATCTGGCAATTGTCAGTGATGCCCGGCAAATGTCGATGTCCTGTAATCCTTTTGATACTTTTGAGATACACCGATGCATACATGAAGAACGTATTCCAGGAATTACGGAAAAGAACAGTCTTTTGCTCCTTGTCTATCAGCCAGCTTTCAATTATCGTGATTATTCGTTCAGCGTTATCAATGGAACTGCCTGAATACTTCCCTGTTGCAGGTATTTTTTCGACGGCCGATCGGATGCGGGCGATCAGGGTGCGCTGCTTTGGATTGAGCCGAGAATAAAATGATAACGATTTGAAGTGCATGACATGCTCGGATGATAGGTTGTTGTTTTTAGTTATTTATTCAAAAGACAACTATCCGGACAGATCTTTCTTCTTGCTTTCAAACTCTTCTTTATCGATCTCACCTTTGGCATAGCGTTCCTTCAGAATTTCAAGGGCACGGTTACCGCCACTTCCGGTCGTTTTATCACGACCGGTGGACTTAATCAGCCACTTGATTAGAAATATCAACCCCACCAGAATGAGAATCCAGAACACAATCATTAATATGCCTCCAAACCAACCTGTGCCCCATCCACCCATCATTCCAGTGCCCATTCCCCATCCGCCATATCCTCCATGGCCTCCATATTGTCCTGTTTGGGCGTTGGCCTGAGTGCTGGCTAACGGGATTGAAAGAAACGCCACGAATATCATCATAATGTATAAAAATAGAGTTTTTACAGGTCTCACTTTACACCTCCGGATAGAATTTGTTCAAAGGTAATTGCCGAAAAAAATCGAGATCTATATTATGGTAGAGCAATCTTTGTGCCAATTACCCTTGAATTACAGTCCTATGATAAAACATGTTCAATCGATGTTAATAAATATATGCATGGATCTCACAGATGTCGAATTCAGCCTTTGTTGTTGTAATTTAACAAATGGATATTTTTTACCCATCTGAGTCGATTTAAGCTGCCGTGCTGTCTGTTTTCTACCCACTATCTTTTCTTGACCTTTTCTTTGGATGTCATTTCCCCTTGACGATAAGTTTGTTGCAGATATTTATTCAATTTATTCAAAGTTTTATCCATTGATCGCATTTCGCACTATAATATTGGCATATGATTTTTGTTCTTATATATTTACAGGCTAATGTTATAAATTGTAATGAGCCTAAATTAACCATAAATTTCACAGGAGGAACAAAAATGAAAGCAAATAAGGTACTAATAACGCTATCACTTATTGTTGCTTTAAGAAGGGCAAGGCGGATCTTCGCTATGCGCTATATCAAGCAGCACTGATAATAGACCCAAACTATAGCTGGAAATAATCATAAAATAATGATGGTGGGCCAGCAAATCAACTACTCGAAAAGGATAATAAAGATTACTGCGTAAAGCGATAGTCGTTGAATCCTTTTTAGCCATCTTTGATATTTCCCTTATAACCTTTGGATACTTTTTATCCACCTCCATGACGAAATTGAATAAATAAAATAGCCTATTTTAATAATCCCTTGTATAATCGGCAACATTAACATTTGGTTAAGTTTTAATGGCAACAGTTGGCACGCGCCTTGCTATATCGCAATGTGGCATTATAATAAGTTTATAGGAGAATTTAAATGAATATTTTATCAATCAATTTTATCAGCATACTGACGATTAGCGGTTTAATGTTTACCCTTTGTAGCGCCCGTAAAACATTCCAAAAGGTACATGTTTTGCTTACGGAAAAAATGCAAAAGAGAGGAAGGTGGGAGATCTATCCTCGGCCTTACTTTTAATCATCAATTTATTTTTTAAGAAAGGAAATCATTATGAAAAAAATCATACTACTTTTGTTTGCAACTGTTTTTATCGGTGTTTCCCTCTATTCAGTCGAGGGTAATGCGCAGATGGGCCAAGGATATGGTCCCGGATACGGCATGGGGCCTGGCATGATGGGACAGGGATACGGTCCCGGATACGGCATGGGACCCGGCATGATGGGACAGGGATACGGTCCCGGATACGGCATGGGACCCGGCATGATGGGACAGGGATACGGTCCCGGATATGGTATGGGACCCGGCATGATGGGACAGGGATACGGCATGGGCCCGGGAATGATGGGACCCGGCAATGGATACGGCCAGCAGTATGGTCCTCAATACGGGCGTCAATACCAGCAATCCCAGAACCCGCTGGATAAGAATCAGGCCAAACAGCAAGTTGAAAATTACTTAAGTTCCATGAGAAATCCCAACCTGAAACTTGGGAAAATTGAAGAAAAGGGAAACAATTATCAGGTCAATATCGAAACCAAAGAAGGTTCTCTGGTGGATAAAATTCTTGTGGACAAAAACACGGGCTGGATGCGATCCGCCTATTGATTCAAAATCAGTTATTATTGTATACTTGGCTACTTACACTTTCCCTGGAAGGCAGAATCTTCTTCTGTTTAAAAGAAGAAGCTCTGCCTGCCGGATAAAGGTATCTTTTATTCCTTTAACTATTTGTTAAGATATTTTTCAGGATTTTTTGCGAATGATTCCTTGCAGCCGGCTGCACAGAAATAGTAGGTTTTACCCTTATATTCGTAAGTCGCTGCAGCCTTCTTTTCATCCACATTCATGTTACAAACAGGATCAACGGCCATTTAAATCACCTCCCTCCTAAGTTTATGAAATCAACCGGTTGGCAGGCCGTTCTATTTTCGGTTAAGCGCACTTTTTCGACTTTAGCAACGCAACTGGCACAGCTCATTCCGGTGGAAATTAAACTTTTTTAAGACCTTCTTCAGACCGAACGGACACCAGCTTCATTTCCTGCGTAACCTCTAAATACTTGTCAGGAGAATCATCAAAGATCTCTTTACAGGCCTTGTTGCAAAAATAGATGAACTGCCCTTGATGCACGCTCATGGCTCCCGCCAAAGGGATCGGAACTCTCATACCACAAACCGGATCAATCACCTTGCTCCACTGATTGCTATCCTGGATAAATTTTTCTGGGTCCCTCTTAAAAACCTCTTTGCAATGAGTGGCACAAAAACTATATTCGTTTCCCGCGTAGGTCTTCCTGGCCGGAGCCAAAGCGGGATTCACAATCATTCCACAAACTAAATCGGTAGCCATTTTTTTCACCCCCTCCACGAAGCTTTCCATCTTCAAAAAGTATTTGATTTCTTTTTCTTTATTAAAGATTTGGTCTTTAGTCTTAGAATAAGCTTATAAGAACCATTGTCAATGGCATTGCATAACTGATAGTTTAGACTCAATTTTTTTCGTTTTTTTGTGAAACTATCCGATCTGCTGCTTTTGGGTGGTTGTCCTCTTCAACCGTCAGTACGGTATACTGATCTTTCCAGAGATCGATGACGTCCTCTTTTCCATCTTCGGACAATTCATTAAAATGCCTGTCCTGGTCAAGTTCATGGCCATGACCGCCGTGACGGTCATGACTGCTGTGGCGACAGTGGCTGCCATGGCTGCCGCAGCAACCCATACCCATACCTCCTTTTCGGAAAAACAGGAAATACACAACAAAAGCCCCTAAGATAAGCGGAATTATATTTTGCATTGTCAATCCTCCTTATTAAAGAATCTTGATTGTGATAATTTGAATTTTCCGCCGGAAGTTCGTTATCCAGAAGCCCTCTCAAAATGACACACTCGACGCTGAGCCTTAGAAGAATTCAATTAGACTCCTGAAATTCTGTATCCACATTCCGGCATTTTTTCAATTTTCACCAATTAATCGTGAAAACAGTATGCCACAATGTGGCATAAACAACTCAACTCTCAATAATTACTTAAAAATTTAGATTCGTTACTGCTTGAAAGACAACTTGATATAAATGCATCATTACGCCAACCGGGTAAAATGTACCCAAACTTCCTTGTTCAACAAATAAAGAGATGGGTATTTAAGAAACATCTGAACAACTTTTAGGAATATCATCCGGGTACTTTTTATCCACTCCATTCCATTCTCTTGGTTCGGGAAGAGATTTTTAACTTCTAATATCTTAGTTAATAATCGTTATATCAGGATGTTAAATAAATTATTTGCGATACGGCATAGCATTTGCAATACCACTATGTAACACAAGATAGATTGTGAAAAGATTGGAGGTACGTCGTGATAGAAAAAAATAAAGTCATTAAAGTTCAACAAAATTTTTCTAAATGCTGCACAACTCCGGTCAATTCTCTGAAACAAACTAAGGACCATGTTATGAATCAGGGTATTGATAAAGAAAATTCTCAGATCACTCTTTTTGTTGAAGGCATGACATGTGCAGCCTGCGCTCGAAAGATTGAATCCGCGCTGTTAAACTGTTCAGGAGTTACCTTTGCTGTTGTAGAATTATCTGAACGGGAAGCGACAGTTCATTTCAACCCACATGAAGCCAATCCCGACGATCTGAAAAAAGCAATAAACGCTGCCGGCTTCAGTGTTTTGGAAAGCGGTGCAAGTAGCACAAAAGTCACATATGAATCACAAAGTGTGCTTTCGAAACAAACTTTCAATATGAAACCATATCTATTTGGTGTCATGGCGGCAGCCGGCGTTATCGGTTTCTACTTGGGCCTTTTGACCCTGGTATCGGACTGGTACAATGCCAAGTCGCAGTTTGCACGATACGGGGGGTGGGTTATCGCCCTATCAACCGGTTTAGGTATTCAGACAACGTTATTTGCGTATATTAGAAACCAGCTTAAAGGAAAAGCGATAACCGCTGCAAAATCAAGTATGGCCGCTTCCGGAGGGGTATCCACCGCATCCATGGCAGCGTGCTGTGCTCACTATCTCGTAGCTTTCCTGCCGGTATTTGGACTTTCATTCTTTTCGGATGTAGCAGCCGGGTTGGCAGAATATCAATGGGAATTTTTCTTTCTGGGCGTAATTTCGAATATTTTCGGAATTGTAGTAATGATTCGGACAATGAATAAAAACGGATTGATATCTTCAGGAGTTCTTGCAAGAACTTTGACCATCGGGCTTTAAATATTGTTTGCGCATATAAAAACAAGCGGTATTAGTGAGGTTCACAGTATTGAAAAAACAAATAATAAAAGGAGACAACATCATGAAAAGATTAACCAGTATCGTTGGCATCACATTTTTAAGCGCCCTTCTCATTGTGCCGGTAGCTGTCTGGGCACATGGTTGGGGTAGAGGTGGCGGTCATATGATGAGTTACTGGGGCGGAGGCCCTGACTATTATGACCAAAATAACAGAGATTATAACGCGCTGAACAGCGAACAACAGGGGCGATTGGCTGACCTGAATCGAAAATTTTCCGATGAAACCAGAGCCCTGCGTGACAAGCTGTGGTCAAAATCTGCCGAACTCAACGCACTTTTATCCGAGACAAACCCTGACTCTGGCAAAGTTAGCAAAGTTCAAAAAGATATTTCCGAGCTTCGGGCCAAGATTGATGAAAAAGCAGTCAATAATGAAATTGAAGCCCGCAAAATCGCACCGGATACTCAATTCGGTGGCGGATACGGTTATGGTCACAGGATGGGCGGATACGGCATGGGTTACGGAATGGGCTTTGGCCCCGGCGCATGCTGGAACTAAACTTCTAAAATGGGGGTAGAAAAAACTTTACCCCCAGTACCAACGACAAAAATTAAGGAAATATACATGAAGGTCATGCTGTTTGATAAAATTCTAAGCAATCATCTGTCACTGATGATTCTCTGCTGCGCGCTTCCGATAGCAACCTTGTTGTCATTATCCTATTTGGGAGTTCTCGGTTCCTGGGGATATTATGCTTTATTTCTGTTATGTCCTCTGGCCCATATCCTGATGTTCAGAAAAGGCCATGCCAAGCAGGGCAAAGAGGTTGTCAATAAAAGCCGCCATTAAATCTTAATTTTATTCGTGTGCCACAAAGTGTTATTGTTGGAAAAAATGATTATGTTATTCTTAGATGAAAACGACAAAGGGAGTTTCGCTATGGAAACGATCGAAACATCAAAAACTTTAAAAAAATCAGTTGTTGATCCGGTGTGCGGAATGAAAGTTGAACCTACCCGGACCCATTTACTGGTAAACCATGAAGGTTGCACCTATTACTTTTGCGCTGAATGCTGTCGAAAAGCATTTGAAGCGAACCCCAAAAAATATTTAAAGGGAAAACATCCCAAACGTAAAGGGTTGTGGGGACGCTATCTGGAGCGCCTGGAAAAAGCCACCGGCGGCAAATCTTTAGAATGTCATTAAAAGAAAAAGGCCTCTCAACGAGTCTTGGCTCTTTAAATATCAAAACAGATTAAGTTATGTGTCATTTAATTTTATTCTTGCCGGTTTTTGCCCTGCCGATATTCTGGTTTTTTCCTTTTTTAACGGCTTTGCCCATCTACCTTATCATCTTAGCAATCTCTGTATTCCTGTATTTCTTAATTTTTAAAGCCATGATGATGAAGCCTCGGGTAGGAAGAGAAGCCATGCTGGGCAAAACAGTGGTTGTTATCAAGGACATCGCCCCTGAGGGAAAAATCAAATATACTTCGGAAATCTGGAATGCGATAGCTGACGGAAAAAATTTTTCAGTTGGAGAAAAAGTTATTATTCACGGATTCTGGGGTATGAACGTTCTGGTGAAAGAAATCTCAGCTGAAAAGCAGTAATAAAAAAAAGAATCGTTGATTTGTATGAAATGGTGTTAATGTCTGAGGTGGCATTATAATAACATATTGGGATAATCAAATGAATAATTTAAAAAGAAGTATTTCAACAAAAGTAATTGGGGCTTTAATTGTATTTACCGCAAAAGATATCGCAGGTGTTCCTGAAAGAACATTTGAGTGGAAATTAGAAAAATAGCATCTGATTAAGCGAAACAGTTTTATTGAAATATGGTGGATACTGGACTGGATCCCCCACAGTAAGGATAAAAGGGCGTTTTAAGGCTATGATTTGGAAAATTTTTAAATTGAAAACGCATATAGTTGCAGGCACATGTTATGATTAAACAAATAATTTGCTCTAAAGAATTAACAGGCTGATGTTATCAATTGTAATGAGCCTAAGCTAACAATAAATTTCACAGGAGGAACAAAAATGAAAACATTCAATATAGCAATAATAACTCTATCACTGATTGTTGCTGGAATTGGGGCATACGTTTTGCTTAACGGCCACTGGGCTACACCCATAGCGGAACGGTTTATTATGCATTAGATTAGCATTATGACTCTTGATAAAAGTTCGATTGCACTTCTCTATAGGAAACGTGCCAAACGCTATGACTTCAGCGCCAATGCCTACTATTTGCTTGGTTTCAGGGAATTCGCCTATCGGAATATAGGCGTAGAAGCCCTGAACTTAAAGAAAGGCGATACCGTTGTTGAAATAGGGTGTGGAACGGGACTCAATTTTAGCCTATTAAGAAAAGAAGTCGGTCCGAACGGCAATATAATCGGCGTCGATCTGACACTGGAGATGCTTGAAGAGGCGGACAAACGCATCAGACGAAATAGTTGGCAAAATGTCACATTAGTTCAAAGCGATGCTGCCGTCTACCGGTTCTCTGAGCATATAGACGGAATTATTTCGACCTTTGCCTTAACTTTGGTTCCAGAGTACGACAGGGTAATCCAAAAAGGCGCGGCCGCATTATCACCCAATGCACGATTTGTGATTGTGGATTTTAAAAAAACCGGACAAATGGCCGATGTGGATGATAAAGTTATTTGTGATCCTTACGCGTCCTTTTGGAGTTTCGTTAGATATTGCCGACCGTCATCCATGGGAATCCGTAGCTCGATATATGACCATGGTCGAGTTTAGAGAATTGTACTTTGGGGCGCTTTATCTGTGTGTTGGTAAAGCGTTATAAGGTAGAAATGGATAATTTAAAAACTGTGGCGCAAGCCGTCGACTAAAATGTTATCAAAAGCAAAAAAGAAAGGAATAATAAATTCGACTTGAGAGAAAAGAAAGACAAGTTTATTGCTAAATGGCTTACAAAATATCCGTCACTGTTTAGAAAATGGGTTCATCGCTCAAAATTCATAGAATTCTCCGATTCTCCATGGACTCCATTTGACAAAGATATCTCAAAATGCCGCCTGGCACTGGTAACCACCGGAGGCGTGCATCTTAAGTCACAAAAACCCTTTGATATGAAAGACCCTGCAGGCGACCCGACATTCAGGAAAATTTCGGCAGACACGCGACCGGCAGATTTAACAATTACTCATAATTACTATGACCATGCCGATGCCGATAAAGATGTCAATATTGTCTTCCCCATAGAGCGAGTTCAAGAACTAAAGCAATCCAATGAGATCGGTGACGTAAATTATCGACACTTTTCTTTCATGGGACACATCATGCATCATCATATCAAAACGCTTATGAAAGAAACGGCGCCACGCGTTGTAGCAGCTTTAAAATCGGATAACGTCGATATCGTAATTTTAACCCCTGCCTGAGGTATCTGTAATCAGTCCGTGGGGCTGATCCAGCGAACCATAGAGGCATCGGGAATTGCGACTATTTCCATCAGCCTCTCCAAAGATATCAGCCAAAAGGTTTTACCCCCGCGAGC
The DNA here is from genome assembly GCA_963731025.1 of uncultured delta proteobacterium. Taxonomy (GTDB): domain Bacteria; phylum Desulfobacterota; class Desulfobacteria; order Desulfobacterales; family UBA11574; genus UBA11574. The sequence continues at coordinate 90,375 of CAVSVL010000012.1, forward strand.
CGTTTACCCCGGCTTTCCTCTCGGACATCCCATCGCTTTTCCCGGGCAAACCTTTCGTCAAAAACAGATTCTACGCATCTTGTTAAAATATCTAAACGAGATTAATTCTCCAGGCACCATTATAGAACTTGATTTGATCGAAAGCGACGATCACTCTGCTACCCGCGACATCTGTACGTTGGATTAATGGAAAGGAATATTTATGTTCAAACCTTTGTCTGATATACTATTTCCCCTTGACGTTCTTCGCAACAATACAGCAAAATACGACAATAAAGGTGAATTCGCCAAAACCAGCATCAAATTGGCAAACCGGAATGAATTTGGGAGACCTACTTGTGCCATGAGTAACCAAACGAAAAGTATATTCCAAATCGGCTATGTCCTCAACGACAAATGGGTGATCATCGAGTTTATCGGAAAAGGCGCTATGGGTGAGGTTTATCGTGCACACCAGCTGAATCTTAAAAGGGATGTAGCGATTAAGGTCATCTCGCGGGAAATGCTCGCTTCTTTGGAAGACGATCCGGGAGAGATTGAAACCGCTATACACAGATTCAGACGCGAAGTTCAGGCCATGGCAGGGGTTCGGCATCACAATGTCCTGCAAATTTTCGACTATGGCTCGGACACAATCCATAAAGATGATCGTGATGTTCCGGTGGAATATATCGCTATGGAATACATTCCAGGGGCCACGCTTCGCTTTACCATGTCTGAAGAAGGATTCTATCCTGAACAGGATTTGATCGCGGTCTGGCTGGCCGCTTACTATCTTCCATTATTAAAGGGCGTCGAAGCCATCCATGCCAAGGACATTTCTCACCGTGACCTCAAGCCTGAAAACGTTCTCATGGACGGCACAACCCCCAAGATCGCCGACTTCGGACTGGCCTGTTCTATCTGCATGCAGCCAGTAACCCAATCTTTAGATGTCAAAGGAACCCCGGCATATATGTCACCGGAGCATTTTTTTGATTTTAAAAATGCGGATCGACAAAGTGATATTTATTCTCTGGGCAAGATCCTTTATGAGGCTGTTGACGGCAAAATCTCCTCAAAAGTCCTTCCCTTTAAAGGTGCCCGGCTGGAAAATCCGGATACACCTTTTTTAAAAAAACTGGACAACATCATTCAAGACGCTACGGCCGATAAGAAGGAAGATCGACTGAAATCAGTGGGTGATCTTCGAAACGTCATTATAGAGGCGTTAAATATCCTGAAAACCGAAAGCATTCCGGACAGACCGGAATCTTCCAAATCCCTCTCCCTGTTATATCAGCCCCGGTTCATCTGGACAGGCATTGTCATTGCGATTTTGTCTATTGGGGCGATGGGCCTTTGGCACCTGTTGGGTAATCCCGGAGAGGAAAATGCATCTTTGAAAAATCCGGAAACAATCCGGATGAAGTTGTCGCCATCCGGTTCCACCGGGTCTTTAACGATGGAGACCGCAACACCCAAAGTTCATGAACCCCTTATCCTGGGCAAAGACGGCATGACCATGCATCTTATTCCCGGTGGAAAACTTATGACCGAAAGCAAAGACACAAAGGATGCAGGGCAAACCGTCCAAATCGCACCTTTCTATATGGATGAAAAAATGGTGACAAACCATCACTTTGCCGATTTTTTAAATGAAATGAAGAACGCGCTGGTGGTTGAAAACGGTATTGTAAAACATAACAAAGACATCTGGCTCTATCTGGGAGAAGGTGCCGAAGCCGTCCAACAGATTATTTATAAACATGACCGATTCCACTTGCGGGATGCCGGATACGCAGCAGACCCGGTTACCCGCGTGACATGGTATGGCGCATCCGCCTATGCCCGCCACTACGGCAAACGACTCTTGACGGAATCCGAGTGGGAGTATGTGGTCTCAAATCACATGATTCCAAGTAAACAGCCTTCGAAGAATAAAGCGGATAACCCTCAAATTAATAGCGGCAAAGCGTTAACCGGCAGCCAAATGCACGCCCATATGATGGATATGGACGCCACAGTCGACGCCGGCAAGAGTCAGTCAAAGACACCCGCACCCAAGAAGCTCGGAAAAATTTTCAAGGAATGGGTCATACGGAATGATACGGGGCAAGAAAGCATCTATGAAGATAAATCAAAAGAGAATATCTTCTATCCAAGCCTGACGGTGGCAACGTTGCAATATCCCGGTCAACCATTTAAAAACTTCCGGTATCCATGGGAAGCTTTCGCAGACGTCGGCTTTCGATGTGCCATGAATTTAGGAAAATAGTGTGGATAAACACGCTGATAACTTTGCTATCTGCCAGGACCAGGCTCTATCCGCCTATGCACTTTATCAAAAATACGATGATATTGTCCGCATGAGAATAGGTGTTGATAAAAGATTCAGGCGGCCGTTAAGCTAAAACCTTAATGTGCGAAAATAGGATTTAGACAATGAAACAAAGATGCTTGTTTTTGATACTTCTTTTTACCCTGATACTCCCGGCGGCAGGCCATACACAAAGCAAGGCGATGGCCATTGACTCGCTTACCATTGAACTCTGGCCGGATTATGACCGCGCTTCTGTCCTGGTTTTGTTAACTGGTGCTCTGCCCGCTGACACAACGCTACCTGCAACCGTCACACTACCGATTCCGAAAACCGCCCAGTTGAATGCGGTAGCTCGTATAGATAGCAATGACGGCAAAATGAAAGATGATATCTCCTCCAGCCTTGTCCCAGATGGAGTCAGCTTCATTACCCCTGATTTACGTTTTAGATTGGAGTACTATCTCCCTTATGCCGTCAACAACTCCCAGCACACATTTAACTTTAGCTGGTTGGCTGCCATATCCGTGAATAAATTTCGATTAAAGATACAGCGCCCCTTATTCGCAAGTCAGCTTACCACTGAACCTGTGTCCATAAATATATTTAGCGGTGAAGACGGGTTTACCTATTACGCCTTTCCTGAACAAGCTGTCCCGGCCGATCAGTCATTTTCAGTTCGCGTGGATTACACAATGACCACGGCCCAATTGTCAGTTGAACGTTTGACTCCGCCAAGTACACGTGCACAAGAACCTGGATTACCTTCCACAGCAAAGACTGGCTCAGATGTTAATTGGTTTCTCTTAGCCATTGTTGCGGGTGGTATAATTATTCTAATAGTTTTTGTTTGGAAAATTACCACCCGCCGAACTGAGTCCAACCGACCCATAACCAGCAATGCTGAGGCCAAAAAAGAGTCATATGCAAAATTTTGTAGTAATTGCGACAACCCGGTAGATATAGATGATAGATTTTGCAGCAAATGCGGAGCGTCCGTATGAGGTAGATGACCCTAATGTTTTAAACTCATTTTATAATAAGCGACAAATCAAACAACGCTAGCGCTCAAGAGAATATCTTCTATCCAAGCCTGACGGTGGTAACTTCGCAATATCCCGGTCAACCATTTAAAACTTCCGGTATCCATGGGAAGCTTTCGTAGACATCGGTTTTCGCTGTGCCATAAGTATAGGAAACGAAAACTGATCTGTTTTTTTCGACCTGCTACACCGATTTGGCAACGCTGGAATTAAGGGTGCGAAACTTGAGTTAAAATTGGTACGAAAATTATAATTGTAAGGCTCGGCCTTGACAAGCGACTAAAAAGTATCACTTTGTGATAGAAAATAATCAGAAATCAGTGTCCATGAAACATTCTTACAAACTGATCGTTTCTAATGGTATAACGGTCAGCTTAAGGTTTTGGTAAAGCAAACAGAGGCTCTTTTAGGAGTTGTTTTTCGGGAAGGATAAAATGGTATCATGAAAAAATTATTAACGTTAATTATTATTTTTGTGTGTTGTATCGCCGGACCTGCCTGGGGGTATGATGCCACATATTTTTATAATCTCGGTCTGGACAGCACCATGTCGAACACAAAAATCAACTATTTCACCAGAGCCATTGAATTGAATCCTGAGTTGTCCGCCGCCTATGAAGAACGGGGGATGATCTATTATTTTCAGGAACACTACGCTAAAATGATTCGTGATTTTCTGAAAGTTACCAAGTTGAGCCCTGACAATGCAAATGGCTACGCTATGCTGGGAGTGGCATATTTTGAAAAGAACGATTATGATTCAGCGGTGTCCAACTTAACGCGCGCTATTGAATTAAAACCCAAACTCGCTGAGGCTTATGGCTATCGGGCGGAAGCTTATCGTTTAAAAGGGATATTGGATCTTGCCGTTCAGGATGCCACCCGAACAATCGAAATTGGTGGCAACAATCGAACCATTGGCAAGGCTTATTCGACACGAGCTAAGGCATACAGAGATTTAGGGGAGAACGAACGGGCCGAGGCTGATTTACAAAAGGCGGTGAATTTAGATCCCGCGTATGATATCTATAGATTGTTTACCACCACCGAGTTCCTTGCAGATTCTGCCGGCCGATCCGGAAGTATAAAAGGGAGCAGCAGAATGGGAGCAGCTATGATGGCTGCCATTTTCTTGGTACTGATTTTTAAACTGACTCTGCCTGCACCAAAGAAGAAGAAATGGCCTGATTGGTGGAAACGCAACAAATGATCTTGGTGAATAAGCGGAGGGCATAAATTTCATGTCGGAACAAACCATAACCTTGCCGGTAACCGGGATGACCTGCGCCAATTGCGCGGCAAACATTGAAAGAGGTTTAAAAAAACTTGAAGGGGTTCAAAACACCAATGTCAATTTTGCAGCCGAACAGGCGGTCATTGCTTTTGATCCAAAACAGCTTCACGTAAAAGAGGTTGTCAATAATATTGAGAGATCCGGCTACAAGGTAGTCTCAGAAAAAATAGAACTTCCGGTGACCGGGATGACCTGCGCCAACTGCGCGGCAAACATCGAAAGAGCGTTAAACAAAAAAGTCCCCGGCGTTGTACAGGCTGCCGTGAATTTTGCCACGGAACGGGTGTCGGTGGAATATATCCCCGGTGTTTCCGGAATCGACGATATCGTATCGGCCATTGAAAAGGCCGGTTACGGTGCCATACTCCCGGACGATGCCATGGAAGCGGAAGATGCGGAACAGGCGGCACGCCGGGCTGAAATCAAGGATCAAACCCGGAAGTTTATCATCGGTGTGATCTTTGCTCTTCCTTTGTTTGCTCTCAGCATGATGCGGGATTTCAACCTCATCGGTCTTTGGAGTCACGCACCTTGGGTAAACTGGTTCTTTCTGGTCCTTGCCACGCCGGTTCAGTTCTATACCGGATGGGATTTCTACATAAACGGATATAAAAGCCTTAGAAATAAAAGCGCAAACATGGATGTTCTTGTGGCCATGGGATCATCCATCGCCTATGTCTATTCAATATCGGTTCTCCTTTTTCCAATGTTGGGTCAACATGTTTATTTTGAAACCTCGGCAGTAATCATTACCCTGATCAAATTAGGCAAGATGATAGAATCCCGAACCAAGGGCAAAACCGGCGGCGCCATCCGAAAGCTGATCGGACTTCAACCTAAAACCGCAACAATTGTGGATAACGGCAAAGAAAATGAGGTCCCTTTAACCCGAGTCAGGGCAGGTCATGTGGTAATTGTCAGGCCGGGTGAGCGGATTCCTGTAGACGGCACGATTATAGAGGGAGAATCCTCAGTGGACGAATCGATGCTCAGCGGCGAGCCGATTCCGGTGGACAAGCATGTAAATGACTTTGTGGTGGGCGGAACTATCAACGGTGAAGGGCTGCTAAAGTTTGAAGCCACCCGTGTGGGGAAAGAGACCGCCCTTGCACAAATCATCAAACTGGTTCAGGAGGCCCAGGGAAGCAAGGCCCCTATCCAGGCCATTGCAGACCGGGTAGCGGCCATATTTGTACCGGCTGTTATTGTTATTGCCCTGATTACCTTTGGCCTTTGGTGGAGCATCACCGGTGAATTCGTGCCGGCCATGATCCGCCTGGTGGCGGTGCTGGTCATCGCCTGCCCATGCGCCCTTGGTCTTGCGACCCCAACGGCCATTATGGCCGGCACGGGGAAAGGTGCTGAAAAAGGGGTCCTCTTTAAGAGAAGCGAAGCCCTTGAAACAGCTACAAAACTCAACACCATTGTACTCGATAAAACCGGAACCATCACCATGGGAAAACCCGCTGTGGTCGACATTATCCCCTTTGATGCTGATTTTGAAAACAACGATCAACTTTTAAGACTTGCGGGTTCGGTGGAGAAAGGTTCCGAACATCCTCTGGGAAAGGCCATCGTTAATGAAGCAAATAAAAGGGGCATCGACCTTTGGGAGCCTGAAAACTTTAAGGCTCTGCGTGGCTTTGGAGTTGAAGCCAGGATCCAGGGAAAACGGGTGAAAATGGGAAAACCCAAATGGTTTCACTCAACCGAAATAGATATCGAACATGCCAAAACCAAAATCGATCAGCTCCAGGCCCAGGGCAAAACAGTGATGGTTCTCGCAAGGGAAAATAAACTGTGCGGGCTTGTGGCCGTGTCGGACACCCTGAAACCGGAATCAAAAGCAGCGATTGAACAGCTCCATGCGCAGCATCTCAAAGTGGTCATGCTCACCGGAGACAATCTTCAGACCGCCCAAGCTATTGCTTCGGAAGTCAACATCGATGAGATTTTCGCCGAAGTCCGTCCCGAGGAAAAATCATTCAAGATCAAAGAACTTCAGGACAAAGGCGAAAAAACCGGCATGGTGGGGGATGGAATCAATGACGCTCCGGCCCTTGCCCAGGCAGACGTCGGAATGGCCATCGGAACCGGAACAGATGTGGCCATTGAAACCGGGGATGTCATCTTATCCGGCGGCAGCTTAACGGGTGTATCCAGAGCCATCCGAATCAGCCGCGCCACCATGGCCACCATCAGGCAAAATTTGTTTTTTGCATTTATTTACAACATCGTTCTCATTCCCGTTGCTGCCGGGATTCTTGCACCGTTTGATAGTGTTCCCTTATTTCTTAGGCAACTCCATCCGATTCTTGCGGCGCTGGCCATGGCGTTCAGCAGTATCTCCGTGGTCTCAAACAGTCTTCGATTGTATCACGCAGATATCGAGTAACACAATCCCTTCAAGAAATAATTATCTGGTTTTCCTCAGTGATTTTAATTAAATAATTGAGAGGTAGGGTAATTTTTTTAAATTAGAACCTATCTCAAAAATAAGATCAGGGTCCAGAAATAGCAAGTTGAGCTATGCGAAATCCCGAGAATCGGGAGCGTTAAACGGTTAAAAAGCGGAGCATACACGTAGTATGTGAGCATTTTTAACCGTTTAACAACGCAGCCATGGGCACTTAGATTGTTTTTGAGATAGGTTCTAATAAAAAGGACCGGGACATATCCCGGTCCTTTTTTAAAAAATTATATATTTTTAGCAACAGCAAGGATCGACATAACAACCGCAGGGATCAACATAACAGCCACAAAGATCAACCACGCGGCAGCCACAAGGATCAACAATATAGCAACAGGATTCAGAGACGTTTCGATCCGCACTTTCTGTTTGTTCTGATTTTGTATCGTCACTCATACAATCACCCCCTTATTTCAGCAGGCAGCACTCCATTTTCGGCAAATCTTATGCGATGCCATAGATATGACGGAAAAACAGCGCTAAACATGGCATCAAAAACACATAATTTTAAAGAACCGAGGATATTTTAAACTCAATAAGGTTTTGTTATCGGATAAAGTAAACCGATTCGAAAACCTCGGCCTGCTACTTTAAATTTAAGATCTCTTTTTAAAAGTTCAACTTTTATTTCAACATAATCGACTCTTAATGAAAAAATGGATGACAAATCATGCGTTGTTATGATTTTCCAAGGAATTTAAAAATAGATCCCTTCTTTCAACAGATCAACAGCGTATATTATTCCCTTTTCTCCAATATACCCTGAAGCAGCTATGGAATATGCGCCCCTACCACACACCAAATCAAGGAATGAAGTATCTTCTTTTAAGCTTAGTTCAGAGAACAATTTATATGAATCGATGAGATAAAAACTGCTTTTTCCGGCAGCGATGGGTTTTTCAGCCATTTAAACATCCGTTCTCTATGTCCAAAACACTTCCATTTGATATATTCCTAAATCGCGATCAATAAATATCGACATGTGTTAAGGTCGCCGAAATTAGTCACTTCGAATCATAAACCCTTATATTTTTAGCATGGCGTATCATTGCGAAACTATTCGACTATTGAACCATATCATATCTTGTTCTTCTTCAATGTCAACGTTATACCCATGTTGTCAATTTTCGCTATTATTAAAAGAAATAAAAATATTCATTCAGCAGATATTTTTGGAATGAAATTTGCTATTGAATATTTACAGTCGACAATAACATTTTTGGAATACGGATTTAAATTTTTTGACTATAATATCCTTCATGATGGTCCGGTATTTAATATATTACAACGTGCATTTAAAACGACAGAAGATTACTAAAATAATACATTACTATATTTAGATATTCTATCTTCATCTCGATGAATGATATTTATAGTAAAAATTTGGGTTTAAGTTGAAATCAGAAAACAAAGAATTATTGTATATGTAAACCGGAATGAGCGAGTAAAATATGACCGGATGGAAATGGTACACACGTCTCAAAACATAGTTCTTTAAAAACATTTTTAAAAAACCGCTGAAGGCTCCAGAACATAAAATGGACATCCAGTTGGAATATTTTGAGGAAGAAAAATGATATGAAAAAAATATATATTATCATACTGTTACTCTTGGTGACAGTAGCGTGGCCCCAATATGTTCAAAATCTTTACGCACTTGACCGAAATGCTGTAGAATACTTCGATCTGGGTTTGAAAACCTCGATGGCCTATAAAAAGACCAATTATTTTACAAAAGCGATAGAATTGAACCCGAGGCTCGCGCCCGCCTATGAAGAACGTGGATTGAATTATTATTTTCAAGGAAAATACCACGAGGTGATCGAGGATTTTACTAATTATATCCGGCTGGTTCCCAACAAAGCCAATGCCTACAAAATGCTGGGGATAGCCTATCTCAAAACAAACAACTATGAAAAAGCCATTGCCAACTTTGACAGGGCACTCGAGCTGGAACCGAAAATAAAGGGGGTATTTGGTTACCGGGCGGAAGCTTTCCGCATGGTTGGTCGACTGGACGAAGCCATCGAGGATTCAAGCAGGGCTATTGCCATGGAAGATAATCTGCGAATTTTGTCAGACGCTTATAGAACCCGAGCCAAGGCTTACCTGGAGTTGGGTCAAGATGTGCCGGCCAACGCCGATCTTAAAAGGGCAGCGGAAATTGATCCCAGATACTTCTTTTACCGATATGTATCGGGATATGCTGACCTGGAAGATATGCGAAAGGCGGGCTTAATCGGTATGATCGGAATTTCCTTTGTGTTTATCTTCGGCTTGAAATTAAAACCACCCAAAAAAGACGAATAATCCCACGGGCCGTTTTGTTCTTGAATAGAAATATGCGAGAGAAGTTTTCAATTTCTCCGACCTGTTTTGCAATATTATCCTTGCCGGATGGTACTGCATGCGAATCTTGAACAGCTGTTTAATCAAAAGTATCAAAATACAATACGATTGTTTTATCCGAGAAAAAAGGAGCAGGCCAGAACCGCAAAGATCACGCCGGCCACATCTGCGGTTAATCCGGCGGCCAGCGAATGGCGAATACGGCGAACCTGAACGGCCCCAAAATAAACAGCCAACACATAAAAGGTTGTTTCGGTGGACCCCTGAAGGGTAGAAACCAGATAGCCGGTGTAGCTGTCGGGACCAATCGCCGGATCGTTGATGATGGAAGCCAGAATGCCGTATGCCCCTGATCCTGAAAGGGGCCGCATCAACGCCATGGGAAGGGCCTCGGCAGGCAGACCGAAACGACCGGTAAAACCGCTCAATAAACCCACCATGGCATTCAAAGCACCACTTGCCCGGAGCATATCCACGGCCACGAGGATGGCCACTAGATAGGGGATGATCCGAAGCGCCACCTTAAAACCGTCCTTTGCACCTTCAACAAACTCTTCATAGACGCGCACGTGACGCACCAGACCAAAACCTAAAAACCCGACCATGAGCGCCGGAATGATCCATGGTGATATGGTTCGTCCATAAACCACGGAAACGGGTATCAATGTTACAAGGGAGGCAAGCGCCACAAGACTGACCCACAACGGGTATCCTTTGCCAGCGTCTTTGAGCGGCACTTCTTCCCCATCATCTGAAGGTGCCTTCTGCAAAGAAGCTTCGGGATCAACCTTGAGTGGCACGAGCCTCTGATACAGTTTGGCAGCAACAACGGCAACAGCGGTGGAACCGATGGTGGCAAATAACGTAGTGGGTAAAATCGCGGCCGGATCTGACGAACCGGCGGCTGCACGAAGGGCGATAACCCCGCTGGGCAACAGGGTCACACTGGAGGTATTAATGGCCAGAAAAAGGGCCATGGCATTGGTGGCTGTTCCGCGCTGAGGGTTAAGCTTGTCAAGCTCCTGCATGGCCCGGATGCCAAAGGGTGTGGCGGCATTGCCAAGGCCCAGCATGTTGGCAGAAAGATTCAAAATCATGGCACCCATGGCCGGATGCTCCGCCGGTACATCAGGGAAAAGCTTCACCATCAGCGGACGAATCAGCCGCGCCAAAATGGTGAGCATTCCGCCGGCTTCAGCCACTTTCATCAGTCCCAGAAACAGGGCCATTACCCCCACCAGACCGATAGCCAGTTCCACTGCCCCGCCGGCCGATGTGATCATCGCTTTGGAGAGAATCTCCATGGGAGACGATGCTCCTTGCGTTGCAACAAAAAATAGTTGCTGCCATCCGGCAAATAAGAACGCAATCAAAACAATCAGTACGAATATGACGTTCATGGACACCATTCCATAAAGTGGTTACCATCATTATATCGCTATTTATTTAACATTATCATCATGATGAATTCCTGGCAAGACGTTATAAAAAGAATAAATTTATCAACCTTATTTGACCTTTGCAACGCCGGCATTGATCAATGCAAGCGAAGGAAAATCGACGCAGACAAAAATATCGATGTCCGACGCATTATCGGATTCCATCGAATTGTTACACGCCGCTCCCGAACCAACTGTAAAAATGAATACTGCCGTGTAATCATCGGAAGATCAATTGATCACCGGTTGCCTCTTGTATCTTTGAAACAATAATGTATCATGAAAGTGTATCATGAAAATCTTCAGTAATATATTTTTACCTGGATGAAATAATAATAAAATACAACCCATTGATATATTGTATTAATATTTTTAATGAATCCACGGAACAATTGGCATAAATTTTGATTTATTAAGATGAATGAAGTGCTGGAGTGAATTTAAAAAAACTTTTTAGAGTGTTTAAACGGCTCTTTATCTAACAATAAATTTTTACTTTGAAATTGAAAGGAAAACTATCATGACAAACGAAGTTCATATATGTAATAATTGTGGAAAAGTCGCTGAAGGTACGGGCCACCTGTGTGATCCTGTGAAACTGAAAGAAGCTTATGTATGTGAGCACTGTGGTCTGACAAACGAAGACCCGAGGCATATCTGCAAACCCAAATTGCAGCACATCAATTTTGTTTGCATATCCTGCGGTCGCGTGGCAGAGTTGCCCAAGCAACTGTGCAACCCAAGAGATATTGTGCTCATGGCAAAAGATGAACCGCCAACGAAAATTATTTAGATTCGGGAAGATAATTGATGCCCGTCCTTAGTGCTAAAACCTGCTTTTGTTTAGAGTTGTCGCTAACGGAATACAGGGCAGCGCTGGATCTTCAGCGAAATATTGCCCTTGCCCGACAATCCGGTGTGATTGAAAAAGATGTTGTTCTAATTTTGGAGCATCCTCCTGTTTTTACCCTGGGTCGAAGGGCCGGTACAGAAAACTTGAAGGTATCAAGCGCTTTTCTGGAAAGAAAAAAAATTCCGGTCATACCTGTTGACCGTGGGGGGGATATTACGTTCCACGGGCCGGGTCAACTGGTCATTTATCCCATCATCGATCTGACCAAGGCCGGACTCAAAGTTATTGATTACGTAACAGGTCTTGAAGAAATCATGCTCGGAACGGCTGCAGATTGGAAGATACCAGCTGAGAGGAATTCTGCAAACAGGGGGATCTGGGTTGCAGGCAGAAAACTCGGCAGTGTCGGTATTTCCGTCAAACGGGGCATCTCCTTTCACGGTTGTGCACTGAATGTCAACCTGTCGTTAAAGCCCTTTAAATGGATCAATCCATGCGGACTCCAGAATGTTGGCGTTACATCCATGGAAAAGGAGTTATCGCAAAAAATATCCATGAGTCAAGTTCGAGAGGTCGTAAAGCATCATTTTAAATCCGCTTTCGGATTTGACCTTGTCAGGATGGATGCTAAAAAGATGAATCATCTTGTAAATTACGGTGTCGCTGAAGATGGTTTTGTGAAACAATAGAGGTTATCATGACATCGGGTCGAGTGACCAAAAAACAACAAGTAAAACCCCCCTGGCTTAAGCGGAGGTTGCCGTCAGGATTCATCTGCGAAGAGGTCAGCACCCTGATAAACAATGCAAAAGTTCATACCGTTTGTCAGGAAGCACAATGTCCCAATATATGGGAATGCTTTTCCCGCAAGACCGCAACTTTCATGATTATGGGTGATCACTGTACGCGCAACTGTCGGTTTTGTGCTGTTGCCAACGGCCCAAACCGGTTCCCGGACCCGGAGGAACCGCTCAGGATTGCCCGAATGGTTCATAATTTGAGTCTGGACTACGTTGTTATCACCTCGGTTACCCGGGACGATCTTCCCGACGGCGGGGCCTCTTTTTTTGTAAGAACAGTTAAAGAAATCCGTCGAAAGGTTCCACATGCACTTATCGAGCTGTTAACTCCCGACTTTCAGGGAAATAAAGATGCTCTGAGAAGTATTGCCGAAGTTCGACCGGATGTGCTAAATCATAACATAGAAACGGTTCCACGTCTTTACACCATCGTCCGGCCGGAAGCAGCCTATCGTCGTTCCCTTGATCTTTTAAAGCATGTTGTCACTTTTGATTCCACGATTATTACAAAATCCGGTCTGATGCTCGGCCTTGGAGAGCATCCCGGCGAGATTCTCAACACCCTAAAGGATCTTCTCGATGCAGGATGTCAATTGGTGACAATAGGCCAGTATCTGCAACCCACCAAAGCCCATCTCCCTGTAGAACGCTATATTCCGCCGAAAGAATTCGATGACTGGCGTAACGTCGCTCTTGAAGTGGGATTTGCCGAAGTGGCCAGCGGGCCGTTTGTCCGGAGTTCTTATCACGCCAAAAAACTTTACCAGACTGTTAAACCGTTTATAAGCCGCTCAAACTGAAAAGTCCCCGCACCCCGCCGAAGGCGGTATGAAAAATGCGATCACCGCGCTGTTCAAATGGAATCCCGGCTTGACAACTTGCGTGTCGGCATTATTTTTGTTGACGTAAGGATAACAGAGTGTGAGACTTAAGAAAATCGTTGCTACGGGAGGTAAAGTATTATGACACTTGAAAATGTAGATCTTAACATTGTTTTGGATGGAGAAGGATATCTGAGCAACTTTGAAGACTGGAACGAGAATGTAGCCTGTGCGTTGGCCGACAAAGAAGGGGTTTCCCAGGAATGTCCTTTAACCCAGGAAAGAATGGAGATCCTTAAATTCATGAGAGACTATTACAAAAAATTCGAGGCATTCCCCATACTCCGTGCAGTGTGTAAGAATGTAAAGCAAGCAAAAGATTGCCATTATCAACAATTCCCTGACCCGATTGTTGCATGGAGAATCGCTGGACTGCCCAAGCCTACACCCGAGGTGCTTGCGAAAATCAAGCACGATGTTTGATTGTGCTAAGGCAAAATGAACTTTGACATTTCGGTGTGACTCAATATTTTTGGATTTGTGACATATTCGAAGTTGTATAAGAAGCAGTGTAATAAATCATAGATATTGAGTCATTGTAAAAATGGTGTCGCCGATAAACACAACTGAAGCGGAAAAGCATATCGCTCTTTTCGAAAACACATGGCGATGATCCTTCACAGCTTCCATCACACAATTGATAGGCCCATACGTTCGAATTTTGTTTAATTACCCCTTCTCTTAAACCCTTTTTAGAACACTGCCGGTAGTTCCTCTTGTCATTATGACTATATAAAAAACCACCTAATTTTTAAGTAATATATTACATAATCCTCACGATAGTCCTTATAACTTCATTGTTGTTGTTATTAGATAATTTTTTCTATCTATTTGATATTATATTTTTTATTCATTTAATGAATGAAATAGTTTGTGTTTGCATAATATTTGCAAATAATAGAAATCCAACTTCTTTATAATACGACAACGTGTCGTTATGACCCTTAAATGTTGAAAAAGTAGATATCATGTACAGACAAATATTAATCGATAATGGCGGCAGACGCTCGAGGACTAATCGCCGTCGATTTTCCTATGCCGCACACATTCCTGAGCGCAGATCCAGTATAGATCGTAGAAAGGGTTCAGATAGACGCAGTCAACACAGAGAACAAATAAGGCAGCATATCAAAGAAAAGCAGGCGTGGTAGCAAGCCGAAAAAAGTTTTTAAGTTAATATCGTATAACGATCTTTTCTTTTATTTGAATTCATCCCACGCTGCCACGACCAAGGAAAATCTATATTTCACTTCGACCCCGAATGGATCGGAATCTCCGCCACAAAGATCGGCGGACAAGTCCACTGTGTTCAGACAATTAGCGGGGGAATTCAAATTTAAAACATAATTTTTTCAGGAGGACGCCGCTCGGGTACATATTCATGGGGAATTTTATTCTGATTCCACCCTGTTGAAACATAAAGGTTGCAGTAGCAGCTCCCGAATTCTTCAACGTCCGGTTTCCGGTAAACGCATGGACAGATAATGTCCCTGTCATTTTCTTTACTCCCGGAAGCCAGTCTGCAAGGGCAGGCCATATAGCCATAGCGGTCTTTATTTATAATCAGCGCTTCCAACAGTTCAAATACCCGTTTTTTGTCAATGTTAAAATAGTATCCCCTTGGTTCCTGATTTGTTTTTAACATTTCATAAAGTTTTTCGACTTCCATTACAAACCCAGCGCCTCCTTGATTTTTTCTTCTTTAAACCCTACAATGACCGTATCTCCAATGATGATGGTCGGAAAAGAGCATTTCGGGTTGAATTTTTTAACGTCTTCCAGTATGGCTTGGCGTTCATCTCCTTCTAAAAGATCAACATCGACAAATTCATACAAAACCGTGCAGTCACTTAAAAGTTTCTTGGTCGATTTACAGTGACTGCAAGTACTCAAAGAATACACTTTAACTGGTTTTTCAGACATTTTAGCTTCCTTTATAGATATGGTTTTTCGTAACACGTTAGCCTTTTGAAAACATTTCCGCTTCAGGCATTCTTTATCTCATATACAGTAAAATTTTACAACAATCGCTTCAAAAGTTTTTCGCTATTTGGATGACGCCACGGCTTAACACCTTTTTGTTGTCAAATCAGAAAGTTCTTGATGGCTTCAGGATCCGTCACCGGCGGCTTGCATGTCTTGTCTGTACAAACATAAGCGGTTGTTTTGTTGTCGATCTTTTTAACCGATGCGATAAATGGAAGATATTGGATCAGCCTGTTTTGGGTTGTGTCATTATCCACCAGCATCACAATTTTACCAGGATAATACACTGAATTAACTGTTTTCAGCATGGATCGAGTTTCCGCAGCATTCCGTTCTCCGGCAATTATCACTTCAACGGGTTGGGTCAATGACGTAATCAGAGCCGCCAGAAGTTCCGGTGACGAATCCGGATGAGAATGAATTCTTGCCAAAATACTTTTAAACGTTTTCTCTACTACGATGGAATATTTTTTTGAGTCGGCAAACCTTGCAAGGCGCAATCCGTTTGCCACCGCCACCGATCCTGCTGAAGGGATTACACTGTCCGTATCCTCCTTGATCCGCAGATCGATTTTTTTATCATGCCCCTTCCGGGTCATAAAAAAACCACCGTTTTTAGCATCGTAAAACAGCTTTATCTGCTCGTCCATCAGTGTAAGTGCCCATTCGATCCAGCCTGGATCAAAATCAGCCTCATAAAGGTCTATTAAGCCCTGGATTAGAAAAGCATAGTCATCAGCCATACCAGCGATTTTTCTTTCCCCTTGACGCCACCTTTTAAACAATGTGCCGGTTTTGTCATCATAAAGGTTTTTTCTTAAAAATAACGCTGTATTTCTTGCTGCTTCAAGGTATCTTTTTTCTCCCAACACCTGGTAAGATCTGGAAAGAGCGGATATCATCAGTCCGTTCCAAGAGGTCAAAACTTTATCGTCAAGATGCGGCCGATCTCTTTTTGAACGCACTGCCAAAAGTTTTAGTTTCGATTGAATAAGGGAGGTTTCGATGTCTTCTTTCGACACATCGAATTTTTCAGCAACTTCTTCAATGGAATGCGCATTGAAGAGAATGTTTTTTCCTCTAAATTCATTAAAAGGATCAAACTCGGCATTCCCTTCGGGTTCTACGCCATAGCGAAATGAAAATATTTTTCCAGGACCGTCACCCAACAGATCGTTAATTTCTTTTTGCTCCCACACATAGAATGCGCCTTCAGCTTTTTTTTTGTCTGTATCCTCTAAATTCTTTCCGGAAGGAAGACTGTCTGCATCTTCAGCCGAATAAAAACCGCCGTCAAGGTGTGTCATATCCCGTAGAACATAATCTGCCGTTTCCCTGGCGATCTTCTCAAAAAACCTGTCACCGGTAATCAAAAAAGCATCCAGATAATTTTTTAACAGCTGGGCATTGTCATACAGCATTTTCTCAAAATGAGGGACATGCCATTTGGCGTCCGTGGAATAGCGATGAAACCCGCCGCCCAATTGATCATATATGCCGCCGTTTGCCATGGCACGCAAGGTCACATTGCTCATTAAAAGGGAAGCATCGTCTTTTTTTACACCATCTTTAGTATAAAAATAATGGGCAAATAAAAAATTCTGAATGGATGGAGACGGAAACTTGGGTGCCGGACTAAACCCTCCGAGTTCTTTATCGAATCTTGAGGAAAAGGCACTTAGGGCCTTATCTATCACATCTGTATTGATGACGTTGTCTTTTGACGTCCATGACAATGCATTGGCAATATTCTCTTGAAGATTCGAACTGAAAGAATGAAACTTGTCCCGCTGTGAAGGATCTTTCCAGGCAATGGCGATGAGTCTTAGAATATCCGGCCATGCCAACATACCTTGTTTTGGAACCGGAGGGAAATAAGTGCCACCATAAAACGGTTTGAGATCCGGTGTTAAAAACACATTCAAAGGCCATCCTCCGGAACCGGTTATGGCGGTGACAGCGGTCATGTAGATTTTATCGAGGTCCGGCCGCTCTTCTCGATCCAGTTTAATGCAGACAAAGTGGGTATTCATCGACTCAGCAATGTCGGGATTCATAAACGATTCCTCTTCCATAACATGACACCAGTGGCAGGTGGAATAACCGATGGATAGAAGAATGGGTTTATCTTCTTTGTGTGCTTTTTCCAGCGCTTCGTCTCCCCATGGATACCAGTCCACCGGATTGTATGCATGTTGAAGGAGATACGGGCTTTTTTCATGGATGAGGCGATTTGATTTCGATTGATGTTCAGCCATTGTTTTTTCCTTATTCTCACTGGCGATTTCAGAAATGCTGAAACTTATAGAAACAACCTCTATAATATTGGACAATTAAAGTCTTTAATAAATAATAAGATGTATTTTCTACTTGACAAGGAACAACGTGGTATTTTAATATTAATAGTAATGATTACCAATAAAATTAAATCTCAATTTTAACAAAACAACGTTTCCGTAAAGGAGGAAAAATGGAAGAAAAGAAAGTGTTATCCAAAAAAAAGGAAATTAATCCAAAAGACGTTACAATATGTGACGCTACAGCACAAATGCTGGTAAAAGCCAAAAGAGACGGTGTGGAAACCGCATTTGACAGGGCCGCCAGTATGAAAGCCTGCCCTATTGGTGCGGATTCCGCATGCTGTAAGCATTGCGGCATGGGGCCGTGCAGACTGAATGCCAGAGATCCTTACGGTAAAGTCGGGGTCTGTGGCGCAACCATTGATACGATCATGTCCCGAAATTTTGCGCGAATGGTTGCCGCCGGCGGTGCAGCACATACGGATCACGGTATGAGTATGCTCGATCTTTTCCGTGAAGTGGTAAATGGCAATATTACGGACTATAAAATTAAAGATACACAAAAACTCGAAGACGTTGCGACATCCATCGGTATTGAAGTCGAGGGACGCGAAACCAAAGATATTGCCATGGATCTTTATAAAGAACTCGAGCGGACATATACTCAAGTGGAAGGAGAAATTCCCTTTGCTAAGCGGGTTCCCGAAAAAACACTTGAAACCTGGCGAAAGCTGGGCATCGTTCCAAGGGGCGCCATGCGCGAAATTATGGAACTAATGCATCGAAGCCATATGGGTGTGGATCAGCATTATGAAAACATTACCAAACAATGCAGTCGAACTGCGCTTGCCGATGGCTGGGGAGGCTCGATGGTAGCCACGGAAATATCCGATATTCTTTTCGGAACTCCCTCTCCGGTCAGCATCGAAGTAAATATGGGTGTCCTCAAAGCAGATCAGGTCAATATTATCGTACATGGCCACGAACCGAACCTTTTTGAATCCATGATAGTGTCGGCCAATGAACCGACACTTATTGAAGCTGCCAAGAAAGCCGGGGCAGCCGGCATCAATCTGGTGGGAATGTGCTGTTCGGGCGCTGAAATGCTGGTGCGTCACGGTATTCCCCATGCAGGGAATTTTATGTCCACGGAAGCCATACTGGTCACCGGTGCCGTCGATGCCATGACCGTTGACGTACAGTGTATCAAGCAGGGGCTGGCCAAAGTGGCTGAATGTTATAATACCCCGCTGATCACCACCAACCCGCGATGCCATATCGAAGGTGCACAACACATGGAATTCCATGAGCATAATCCAAGTGCCTGTACCGATGAAATCGTCATCAAGGCCATTTCCCGCTTCAAAAACAGAACCGCGGAAATAGAAATCCCAAAGAATAAAAATGTGGGTGTCCACGGATTCTCCCATGAGTATATCAATTACATGCTCGGCGGGACCTTTCGAGGGTCCTACACACCGCTCAATGACAATATCATGAACGGTCGTATTCGAGGGGTTGCAGGTGTGGTGGGATGCACAAACCCAAGGGTAAAACAGGACTGGGTTCATGTAGAACTGGTTAAGGAGTTAATTAAAAACGACGTCCTTGTTCTCCAAACCGGCTGTTCTCAGATTGCCCTTGCCAAGGCCGGATTGACCACCCCTGAAGCGGCTATTCTCGCTGGACCGGGGTTGCACGAAGTCTGCGAAACCGTTGGGATGCCCCCGGTGTTAGGTATCGGTTCTTGCGTAGACAACAGCCGGATTCTTATTGCGGCTTCCGCCATGGTCAAAGAAGGGGGACTTGGGCATAGCCTCGCTGAACTACCTGTTGCCGGTGCCGCACCCGAGTGGATGAGCGAAAAAGCCATCTGCATCGGCCAGTATTTCGTTGCGTCGGGTGTGTTTACCGTTTTCGGCGTAACCTTCCCCATTATTGAAGAAACCAAGTTTCATAAGCTGCTGTTTGAGGGACTGGAGGAACAGGGTCTTGGGAAATGGGGTTTTACAGCCGATCCCTATGAGATGGCAAAAATGATGATCGCGCATATCGATAAAAAGAGAAAAGAACTCGGCATCGACAAGGCCAGGGACAGAATCCTGATGGACATGGCGGATCGCCAGGCTCTTGAAGCATAAAAAATGATGGAGGCTACATGTCACCAGGCCTAATCCGATGAAACACCGGAACATCATCAATTAAAAAAGGCTCCTTTTAGGAGCCTTTTTTAATTATAATTTATTTTCGAACAGCATCAGGGTGATCGGCCAAAAAGCGATATAACGTGGCCCGGCCAACACCCAGGATTCTTGCGGCCTTTGCCTTGTTACTACCGGTTTTTATTAATGCGGTTTTTACGTTTTCCACATTTAATTTTCTCGAAGCACCGCGAGAAGGACCAAAAAGACTCAGATCCTTAAGTTCCATGGGAAGATTTTTAGGAAAAATCGTATCACCGCTGCAATTCACGATGGCGAACTGTATGGCATTTTGCAACTCCCGCACATTACCCGGCCAGTGATACCCCATCATTACGGAAACCGCTTCCTTGGAAATTTTAGGCGGCTTATTTTTATGTATCTCTTCTGCTTCTTTTAAAAAATGATCCACAAGCAACGGAATGTCGTTTCTCCGTTCACGAAGCGGCGGAAGATGGATGGGAATAACGTTTAGCCTGTAAAATAAATCCTTGCGAAATTTTTTTTGCTGAACTTCCTTTTTAAGATCCTTGTTGGTGGCACTGATCACCCTGACATTGACATGAATCGTCTTTTCTCCCCCGACTTTTTCAAACATACCATCTTGTAAAAAGCGTAAAAGCTTTACTTGCATCTGTCTTGAAAGTTCAGCGATCTCATCAAGGAAAATAGTGCCTTTGTCCGCCAGTTCAAAACGTCCTTTTTTGTCCCGAAGGGCACCTGAAAAGGCACCTTTGACATGACCGAACAGTTCACTTTCAATGAGACTCTCCGGAAGTGCTCCGCAGTTAATCGGGACAAAAGGTGCTCCGCTTCTGTGACTCTCACTATGAATGGCACTGGCAACCAGTTCCTTTCCGGTACCGGTTTCACCCGATATATTAACCGGATAATCATAGCCGGCAACATCCCGGATTTGCCGGAAAACCGTCATCATTTTGCTGTCTTTGGCGACAATACCTGAAAAGCTGGTCAGTTTTCGTGCCTTCATAGAAAGATTTAAAATTTCGGTAACATCTACCAATGAAGCAAGTACACCGAAATTCCGACCGTTTTTATCTGTTATCATTGTGACAGACATTTCGACGCGTCGGAATTCACCGGTTTTTGTTACAATATTGTTTACATACTCCTTTTTGTCTTTAATAGCAGGCTTGTCGCCGCAAAAAGAACATTGTCCTCCACAAAAAGGTTCTCCAAAAACGTCATGGCAATCTTTGCCCAGAACCTCTTTCCTGTGGAAACCGGTAATTCTTTCGACTTCCTTGTTGAAATAAAAAATACGGCGGTTTAAATCATGGGCGATGATGCCGATCTTGAGGTTGTCGAGAACACGCTCCAGATTTTTCTTGTCAGCGAGTATTTTTGATATCATGGCTTCGGACATAATGGGTAGATATAAGATATTAGTACTTTTTTGTCAAAGATTATCTATATTCATGTCGTCTCTGATCCCGAACCGGGTCAGTACAAAATCATACCTTACCGGATCATCAGGAATAATTTGTCTAAAACCGGCTGTTATTTCAAGGGCGGTGCGCATGTTTGCCTGTTGTTTTACGGTAAATCCCAGTTTCAAGCTTATCTTATGCATATGAGTATCCAGAGGAATGATGAGTTTTGACACAGGCACACCATGCCATCCACCGGGATCCACACGATCCTTTCGGACCATCCATCTTAAAAAAAGATTCATCCGCTTGCAGGCGCTTCCCTTTTCGGGCAAAGCAATAAGGTGTCCGGGGTTACTGTTCCCCTTTGTAAGCGCCGTTACAAAAAAATTCAGGGCAGGTATGACGGTCTTATCATCATCAGATATTGCATGAACAAAACAGTCGTTTAATGAACCATATTTGTTGATGACGATTTTTATACCCTGTAGCAACGCCGCAAGATGATCTCCATGGGCAAACCTGTGTCTAAATCCCTTAAAAACTTTACACATGGATGAATGCGTTGATTCTTTAAGAAATAGATGGGGGGAGGGTGTCATCATATTAAGGACACATGAAACGCTTTTTAGTATTTGTTTCACCCTGCCATAAGCCAGGGAAGATGCAATCAATCCGACAATCTCCCGGTCTTTTATATCTTTGTATAAATAGAGAAACTCAATCGGATCCGGATGAATATATTTTGGTTGATTATATCTTAGATATAAATTTTCCAGTTTGCATTTAATGTTTTTTTGAGGCATTTTTATTCGGGCTTGTCAAACACTGGTTTGTTCATATATATTCGGGTTGAGTGATTCAATGTTCACCGTTCCAGGATGAAGCTCAAATCAAGAAAATTTCGCCGCATTGCGGTGATAAGAATGTTTCACCTGATGGGTGAAAGAGGCCAATCGACACATTATAAAAAAGTGAGCGCTGACAAGTCATCACAGCCTTTGAACCATTGAACCTTGAACCGATTACTTTATATTATGGAATTTAAATGAAAAACGAAACAAATAACATACATTCCCTTATTTTTGAAGAAAAAGAAATCATACTTGTAGGCACCGCACACGTATCCAAGGAGAGTGCTCAATTGGTCAGCGACGTCATCGAAAAGGAAAAGCCGGACACGGTCTGCGTCGAATTGTGTGAGGCCAGGTATCAGTCCATTCGCCAGAAAGACAAATGGTTGGATACGGATATCATTAAGGTTATTAAAGAGAAAAAATCCTTTTTACTGTTGTCGAATCTCCTTCTGGCATCTTTCCAAAAACGGATCGCCGATAAATTTGATATTGTACCCGGAGCTGAAATGATTAAAGCCATCGACGCCGGTGAAGCCGTCGGTGCAGATATACATCTTGCCGATAGGAACATTCGCGTCACCTTGGCGAAAATCTGGCGAGCCATGGGATTATGGGGTAAAATCAAGCTGTTGTTTCAACTAATTTTGTCCATGGGTGACATCGGAGACATCAGTGAGGAAGACATTGAAAAAATGAAACAAGAAGATGTACTTGAATCACTCCTTGCCGATGTAGGAAAGTCACTTCCTATTTTAAAGGATATCCTGATCGACGAAAGGGATCAATACCTGACCTATAAAATACGAACAGCGCCCGGCAAAAAAATAGTTGCTATTGTTGGCGCCGGTCATGTTCCTGGCATTAAAAAATACTGGAAGGCCAAAATCGACATTGGACGCTTAGATCAGATCCCGCCCAAAGGAAAACTAACCGGCGTCTTAAAATGGATTATTCCTTTGTGCATACTTGTTCTCTTTGTATGGGGCTTTTATCAAGGTGGAACCCATGTAGGAACAAATATGATTACATGGTGGGTGATGGCCAACGGTATCCTTGCAGGTCTTGGAGCGGTCATCGCCCTGGCCCACCCGTTGACGATTTTGTCTTCAATCCTGGCCGCTCCGCTGACCTCTTTAAACCCTATGATTGCAGCAGGCTGGGTTTCAGGACTTGTAGAGGCCTTTACACGCAAGCCTAAGGTCAGGGACTTTGAGAACTTGCCGAATGACATTGTCTCCATAAAAGGTTTTTGGAAAAACAAGATCACACGAATTCTTCTGGTGGTGGTTTTTACAAACATAGGCAGTTCCATCGGCACCTTTGTTGCCATTCCATTAATGATCAAAGTATTGTAACCCTGAAGATGTCAGCAATGAACCAAAACATTCGTATCGGAGCACTGATATCCGGAAGCGGAACAAACCTCCAGGCCATAATGGATGCTTGTGAATCCGG
Organism: uncultured delta proteobacterium; assembly: GCA_963731025.1. GTDB lineage: Bacteria > Desulfobacterota > Desulfobacteria > Desulfobacterales > UBA11574 > UBA11574. Next base: position 113,993 of record CAVSVL010000012.1, read on the forward strand.
ACAGATACGCGGCAGAATCGTATTCATTGGATCGGACAATCCTGATGCTGAAGGTCTTAAAAGGGGGAAAACTTTAAAAATTCCTTCTTTTGTTGTTGATTATGGTTCGATTATTCGACGTTTTAAAAAATCGCCTGAAGAAATAACGCTTCCCGACGATTTTGATCTCAATGAAATTCTATCAAAACAACACCTTTTGCCCGTCGATGCCGATAAGGAAATGACAAAAGCCTTTTTTACCACACGGGCAATTGCCGAAGCAACGCTCATTGACAAAATGAAAAACTATCCATTCGACCTTCTGGTACTGGCTGGTTTTATGCGGAATTTGACGCCCTATTTTATCGACAGGGTAAATACGGTTCCCAATCATCCCCGCATCATGAATATTCACCCCGCACTTCTCCCGGCGTTTCCTGGTATCGACGGATATGGGGATACGTTTCGTTATGGGTGTAAAATCGGTGGTTGTACGGTTCATTTTGTCGATTACGGCGAGGATTCCGGTCCCATTATCGGCCAAAGAGCCTATATGATATCAGAAGACGACACCATAGAATCTGTCAGGGAAAAAGGCTTAAAACTGGAATGGGCGCTTTATCCGGAATGTGTCAAGCTGTTTGCCGAAGGCCGACTTAAAACCGTCCGGATGTCATATCGTTTGAAAAGCGATAAAAAAATGCACAGGACCGTGGTGAAGATTTTACCATCGCCGAAAGGCTAGTTTGAGACCTGTGAGAAGACTATTTTTAAAGCTGTTTATTTTGACGATGATGCTTTTGGGCCTGCCGCTTTTGGGAATCGTTCTGGCAAATTTTCCGGTTCAACGGTATCTGGAGTTTCCCCCCCACAGCCAATATGTCCATCATGCACCGTTTTCATGGGATGTCTTTGCGGGATACACTCTTTTTATCCTTTGCTTTGTAATTCCTCTTTTCGTAGCGATTGTCAAATCTTTCCGACAAATAAACATAACACCTTCTCCTTTATATGCTTTCCCCTGGTGGGGATGGTTGGGCATGATCACCGGTATGGTGACATGGATATTGGCATGGACACGATTTCCCTGGTTTGCCAGGTTTCAGCCCCACACGTTTACTCCGCTGTGGCTCTCATATATCCTCGTCATCAATGCATTCTGCCAAAGACAAACCGGACGATGCATGATCCTCGATCATACCCGGTTTTTTCTTTTTTTGTTCCCCGCCAGCGCCGTATTCTGGTGGTTTTTTGAATACCTGAATCGATTCGTTCAAAACTGGCACTATACGGGGGTTCATTATGACGCCTGGGAATACTTTTTGTATGCGACGCTCTCCTTTTCAACGGTGCTGCCGGCAGTTTTGGGAACACGAGATTTGATGAACACGTTTTCATGGGTTCGACCGGGGTCCGATAATTTTAAGCCCTTTAAATTCCTTCATCCAAAAATGTCAGCCATTTCGGCCCTTTCCGTCTCCGGTATCGGTCTGATGTGCATCGGCGTCTGGCCTGATCTCCTCTTTTCCCTGCTCTGGATCTCGCCTTTGATCATTATTTTGTCACTTCAGACCCTGATGGGAGAAAAGCATATTCTCTCGGAAATGGGCGCCGGCCGTTGGAGCCCTGTGATATCATCCGCCGTTGCAGCCCTTTTTTGCGGTTTTTTCTGGGAGATGTGGAACACTTACAGTTTAGCAAAGTGGGAATACAGCATCCCCTTCGTTTATCGCTTTAAGATCTTTGAGATGCCGATTCTGGGGTATGCAGGATATCTACCGTTCGGACTGGAATGTGCCGTAATTGGAGAAATGATGGAACGATGGATAAAGAATTCAGGTTAAAAAGATAATACTTTAGATTTTTAAAATTGACGCAGCTTCAGGTATAATTAAATTTTTACTGGAAGCTGTTTGAGTGGATTATGGATCGTTATGAAAGAACCATAATCTATTTTATTTAATGCTAAAAACATTCTTTTTAACAAAGACTTTTATAAATAATCCTGCCAGATTCTTTCATTACGAGCCGTTATCCACGAGTTCTTTCAGAAAAAATTTAATTATACCTGAAGCTCGTTTGAAATCGATTTACTGTAAATCGCTAAACTATTACAAAAAAGGAGAGGACGACTCATGTCCCATGGTGCTGACTCCATAAAAAGTATCATTTTTGCTTTATGTGCCAATCTGGCCATCTCTGTCTCGAAACTTATCGCGGCGGCGGTTACGGGTTCAGGTTCCATGATGGCCGAATCCATTCATTCATTGGCGGACAGCGGGAACCAGCTTCTTTTGTTATTGGGAATCAAACGCGCAAAGCGGCCCCCGACACCGGACTACCCATTGGGTTTTGGCAAGACTATTTATTTCTGGTCTTTTATTGTCGCTTTAATGTTATTCAGTATGGGAGGGGTGTTTTCGATTTACGAAGGGTTTCACAAATTTCATCATCCTGAATCTTTGAACTATCCCTATGTAGCCATCGGCGTATTGTTATTTTCCATCATAGCAGAGAGTTTCTCCATGTGGGGCTGCCTGCGGGAAGTCAACAAGGAGCGGCAGGGAAGAACGTTAAGACAATGGTTTAAAGAAACGCGTCAAAGTGATCTTTTGGTTATCTTTGGAGAGGATTTTGCCGCGTTACTCGGTTTATGTGTCGCCATGATCGCAATAACCCTAACCATTATCACAGATAATCCTGCCTATGATGCCATAGGCAGTATTCTAATCGGCATTTTACTTGTGGTTATTGCTTTTGCTATCGGGATCGAAGTAAAGGCGCTGTTGATCGGTCAAAGTGTGGAACCGAAACAACGGATTCAAATGCTCGAATTTTTGCAAAAACAAGATGACATCGACGAGGTCTTTAATTTACTGACCTTACAATTGGGAAAGGATGTGATGGTGGCCGTAAAAGCGAAAATGGTAAACATGGATTCCGCCGAATCACTGGTCAATGCCGTCAACCGTTGTGAAGTCGGGTTTAAACGAGCGTTCCCTCAGGTACTGTGGTTGTTTTTTGAACCGGATTTAGAAGATTAGTTTGAGTATCTTGGAATATATACATACAACAGAACTCCCAGGATGAAAAAACCGATGAGGGTCATGACGGCCGCAAACACGAACGCCATTTGATATGAAAACACCTCCGATGCACCATAAGCCAGGAGTATGTCTGTGATGGGTCCGGCAATCAAGGTTCCGGCGATGCCCCAACTGAGAAAATATGTAGCGTTAAATATGCTGAACAGTTTGCCGCGTTTTTCCGGTGGAATCAAAACGGATGCAAATGCATACGAAGATGAAAAAATCATGACTTCAGAACACCCTCTAAGAAAATTGCTGACATAGATAAGTCCCAAATTACCGGTAATCGCCAACAAAAATAGCGATCCCACCGCAAAAGCAGTTCCCAACAGTATAAAATTCCCATCACCTATTTTTCTGCCTATCCAGCCTGCAATAAGCCCCGTAAGAATCATAGCAACCGATTGTGTATTAACAATATAACTCAGCACTTTACTGGAAACTGCAAAACCGGAATCAAGAACCAGGTACTGTGGCTGAATAACGGCAATAGAATTTCTGCCGAAATTGATAAAAACCATCGCAACGATAAAGATCGTGAAAATTTTCCCAGTGGATATCGAGGCGTCGATTTCCGGAACGGACGCATCCTCAGTTTCACGCTGAATACCCCCCTCGGGCACCAACATCATGGGAATAACGGAGATAAACATGGCAGCCCCTGCAACAAAAAAGAGTGCGCCTTCGTGAAAACCCCACCCATTATACTTAAGGCCCAATCCATCATACAGCAACCCCCCGATCCATACACCGGCAATTCGGCCGATACCACCAATACTGGCCAGCCGTCCCTGCACCGCATTTCGTTCCTGTTGACGATAGATATCCGATATCAAAGCGCTCCAACCCACATTGGACATCGACCAGAAGATTTCAACGATCGACAGACCGAAGATAATTACATATCCCGCCAAGGATAGATTCCTGGTCAGGGTGTGGCCGTACCATACCAGGATCGTACCGAATCCCGCCAGTATTTCGCCGGATATGATCAACGTCCGCCTGAGCTGATGCTTATCCGAAAACGTGCCCCATACAAATGTCTGAAAAATAATATTCATCACCATGGGCAACGTGGCAAACAATGTTGTTTCCGTAACGCTTAACCCCAAAAAATGGCGCAGATAGATGGAGAGATAGCTGTAAAACAATCCGCGCCGGAACATGGCGAGCATCTGAAAGGAAGATATCCCGAAAAAAACACGATGTGACTTTTGATGTTGACGATTCAATTAATATTCTTCCTTGGTTTCGTTTAAACATTGATTCTATGATATCGGCTTCCAAATCAATCTTTATAATAATTGTCAACCATACAAGTGATATTTTCCTTGCATGGATATCAGCGCCAAAGGTATACCCTAAGTAAAAATCCTTGCTCAAAGGACCAGGGTTTGGTTATCTTTAGAGGGGATTTGCTTTGTTGAATGTTCATTGGTTTATTGAAATTTCAAATATCAAATCCCAAATATCAAACAAATTCCAGACCTAAATTCGAAAATCCAAACAATGCCTTGTCCTGGAAGGTTTTGGTCATTGAATATTGAAATTTGAGATTTATTTGTAATTTGGTGCTTGGAATTTGTATTTTTAAACACAAAACTGCCAAGGCAGAGCCATCTATCTCTGACTCCGGCAAACACGCTTGCGGGATCTTATACGGGAAAATTTTGTGTTGAAAAGAAATAAGCTCCACATACACCACTTTTTTTTAGCCGCATCCAGCGGTTTTTTACTGACATTATCCTTCCCAAAAGTCGGCATTTCCTGGCTGGCCTGGTTCGCTTTTGTTCCCTTGTTTGTTGCACTAAGAAATCTTTCCCTTAAAAAAGGTTTCTATCTGGGTCTGTTTACCGGCATTGTTCACTATTTATCGTTGATGTACTGGCTGGCATATACCATGTCAGCCTATGGTCATCTTCCCTTTTACGTGAGTATACCCGTCCTTTTTCTTTTATCATTCTATCTGGCGCTTTACATCGCGTTCTTTTCAATGGCAGTCACCCGCCTGTGCCAAAGCCCGTTTTCTCTTTTATTTATACCGCCATTGTTGTGGGTTTCACTTGAATATATCCGATCATTTTTGTTCACTGGTTTCCCGTGGGAACTCATGGGATATACACAGTTCAACATGCTGCATGTCATACAAATTTCGGATGTATTCGGTGTTTACGGGGTCTCTTTTGCTATTGTCTTAAGCAATGCCGTCGCTTTTTTGATTTATCTTCGCCTTATGGACAACAACTGGCAAGGAAAAAGGGTTCAGACGAAACTGGCTGCCGGAGCCATGGCTGCTTTCGTTGTGATCTTTTGCGCTGTATGGTTTTATGGGAAATGGAGAATAGTTAATATCCATGAACTGGCTGTAAAATCTCCATCGTCTAAAGTTACCATTGTCCAGGGGAATATCGACCAGGCTATAAAATGGGACCCTGCATTTCAAAAATCGTCAACAATGAAATATATTCATCTTTCATCTCTTTCAAAGGACCTTCATCCGGACCTTGTGGTATGGCCGGAAACAGCAACACCTTTTTACTTCATGCATGACATCGAACTGTCTAAACTGGTCTTTAAGGAAATTCATGAGATCGGAGCGGACTTTTTAATCGGGAGCCCGGCTTTTACACTGAAAAACAACAAGATTGAATACTATAACAGTGCTTTCTTGGTCGACGCTGCCGGAAACATCAACGGCCGGTATGACAAGACCCATCTCGTCCCTTTTGGAGAATACGTTCCCATGAAAAAGTGGCTCCCGTTTGTGAACAAAATGGTGGAGGGTGTGGGAGATTTTGATACCGGTGATAAGGGACGAACGATCAAATGGCAAAAATCCAGTATCGGGATACTGATCTGTTATGAAATTATTTTTCCGGCCCTTTCCAGGGCTATGGTTCAAAACCATGCATCGCTGCTGGTCAATCTCACCAATGATGCATGGTACGGAAGATCCAGCGCACCCTATCAGCATTTTTCCATGTCTGTTTTCAGGGCTGTTGAAAATAGGCGTTCCCTTGTCCGTGCTGCAAATACCGGAATCAGTGGATTTATAGGACCTTCCGGCCGTGTTATTGAAACCACGCAAATTTTTAAAGATGCTGTGATCACCCAAAAAGTTCCCATACTAAAGGTTGAGACCCTATATTCAAGGTTTGGAGATGTGTTTGCAATGGTATGTTTAGGGTTGTCCGTGTTTTTTATAATATTACGTTCCCTCAAATCTCGCACCCGAATAAGAATGAAAGGCCCTTGAAGTCCCATACCGGAGTAATTTTAGCGGAATTCGAATATTGATTGAAAGGGGTATTGAAACATATAACAAATCGTATTATACTTGTTTTTAAATCATTCATTTCAAAAATTTGAAACGCTCAGAATAGTTAAATAACATCTGCTAAGAAGGAGACAACCCATGACCGTTGAAATTAAAGAAGATATAAAAGCATTATTTGTAAAATTAGAACAGATCAAGGACTATCTTTGACCTGCCCGAAAAGGAAAAACGACTTCAGGAAATCGAAAATAAGATCGCAAAAAAACACTTCTGGGACGACCCCGAATCCGGCAAAACAGTACTAAAAGAACGAACCGTAATTTCAAATGTCATCGACAGATTTAATGACCTGAACAGGGATCTGGAAGAGAACCAAATACTGTATGAACTCGGTGTTGAGGAATCGGATAAGGATACAATTGAAGAAGCCTCCCGTCAGATAAGAAGGTTGGAAAAAAGAATAAAAAAATTTTCCATCGATCTTACACTGGATGGAGAAGACGATCCGAATAACGCCATCGTATCCATTAACGCGGGAGCCGGAGGAACTGAAGCTCAAGACTGGGCTGAAATGCTGTTTAGAATGTATATGCGATGGATTGATCGAAGAGGATTTAACATCAATATCGTCGATTTTCAACCCGGTGATGAAGCAGGGATAAAAAGCGTTACGTTTACCGCATCCGGGAATTATGCTTACGGTTACTTAAAGACGGAAACCGGTGTGCATCGTTTGGTCAGAATTTCTCCGTTTAATGCCGGCGGAAAAAGACACACCTCCTTTGCCTCTGTATTTGTTTACCCTGAACTGGACAATGAAATCGTGGTCAACGTCGAGGATAAGGATCTGCGTATTGATGTTTATCGGGCCAGCGGTGCCGGCGGACAACATGTCAACAAAACAAGCAGCGCCGTCCGCATCACCCATCTTCCCACTGGAATCACGGTTCAGTGTCAACAAGAAAAATCACAGCATAGAAATAAAGACCTGGCCATGAAAGTCTTAAAATCCAGACTGCATCAGCTTGAAAAACAGAAACAGGATGAAAAGCATCAGGAAATGCATGCCAACAAGGACGACATCGCCTGGGGAAGTCAAATCAGATCTTATGTCATGCACCCTTATCAGATGGTTAAAGATCATCGTATCAATATGGAAGTGGGCAATATCAATGGTGTTCTTGACGGCGATCTGGATCCGTTTATTGAAGGGGTATTACTCTCAGACAAATCTTAAATTTAATTTATGAATCCTCTTGACATTATCGCCGAATTTTATGAACCCGGCTCCGAATCCTTTCAAATTCTTGTGAGGCATGGGGAACAGGTTGCAAATAAAGCCGTCGAAACCGCAATGAAAGTTCCCCATCTTAAACCGGATCTTAAGTTTATAAATGAAGCCGCCATGCTGCATGATGTTGGTATTTTTGAAACCAATACCCCTGAACTCGGATGTTCAGGAAAACATCCATACGTCTGTCATGGCTACCTGGGAAGAAAAATTCTGGAAAAGAAAAGTTTTCCGCAACATGCTCTTGTATGCGAACGTCATGTAGGTATCGGAATCACTGCTGAAGAAATAAAATTAAACAATCTTCCATTGCCCCAACGGGATATGGTTCCAATATCCATAGAAGAACAGATCATCTGTTTTGCCGACAAATTTTTTTCCAAAAACGGCAAAATGGATCGCTGTGAAAAATCCGTTGAAGATATCCTGAAATCGCTTCAAAGATATGGCCCTGAAAAAGTAATACGCTTTCAAAAATGGATGCAGCTATTCGAAAACTATTAAAAAAAGATAACCTCTACCGTTTCGAAAATTGTAATAGTTTATCCTTGAAACATATCGATTCTAAAAGAGCTTCAGGTATGATTAAATTTTTGACTGGAAGCTGTCTGAGTGGATTAGGGATCGTTATGAAAGAACCATAGAAAATTTAACGCTATTGAAAAACACTCTATTAAAACGGAAATTTATATGAATAGCCCCGAGAGGGTTCTTTCATTACGAGCCCTTATTCACGAGTTCTTTCAGCAAAAATTTAATTATACCTGAAGCGGCAACGTTTTCAACAATGGACGCGGCTATTCGAAAACCTTTAAGAAAAGATAGACTCTATCGTTTTGTAAATTTAATTTTCCTGAACATGCTTAACCAGATGCCCAAGCTCAGGAAAAATGAGGGCTTTGCAGGCAAGTTTACAGGCCTTGAGACTGCCGGGGATGCAAAAAAGAGCGGTTTCTCCAATCAGGCCGGCCGTTGCACGGGATAAAAGAGCGGCGGAATCAATCTGTTCAAAACTAAGCTGGGCAAAAAGGGGACCAAAAGCTGTAAGCTCTTTTGTCAAGAGCGGACGGACGGCTTCAATGGTTACATCTTTGCTGCTGATGCCTGTGCCGCCGGTCAAGAGGACAACCTGAGTATCACCATCGTTGATAATCTTATGAATTATTTCGGCGATGGCCTCTGCATCATCGGGAACAACCCGATGCACGACAACATCATGCCCCTCCTTCTTAGCTCTTTTACTGATCCACCGGCCACTTTTATCATCCGCCAGAACGCGGGTGCTTGAAACAGTAACAATACCGATGCTAACTTTTCTCGGCGCACCTGCTTTGTGTTTTTTGATACCCATTGTATCTCCAATCATTCAATGACAACCTTATCCTCTCCATCATGTTCTTTTAGCAATACATTCACGGTTTCCGATCGTTTTGTTTCAACGAATTTCCCAACATAATTTGCCTGAATCGGAAGTTCCCTGTGACCGCGGTCAACCAGAACGGCAAGTTCTATGCGATCGGTTCGGCAAAAGTCAGACTGTTTCAATTCCTATATCACGCACAACTGTAAGATCAAGATTAATATAACATTTTATTATGATGGATATAGTGAAGCTTTTGGAAATGGTCTTGATTTTGAGTTATAATTTTCCTATTGTATAAAATTATGAAAAACAAATTTACAGGTGTGATATTGGCCGGTGGAAAAAATTCCCGTTTCTACGGCAAAAACAAGGCATTGGTCCATATTGGCAAAAAACGTATCCTTGACCGTATTTATGAAGTCTTTACGCTTTTATTTGATAAGATTATTTTGGTAACCAACGATCCGGTTCAATATATGGAATGGGATTTTGATATTGTAACTGACATTTTTCCCATTCGCAGTTCCTTAACAGGGATACACACAGGTCTATTTTATATCACCACGCCATATGCTTTTTTCGCGGCCTGTGATACCCCTTTTCTTAAAAAAGAGTTGGTAGAAACCCTCCTCAATGGCGTTGAACCCAACATAGACATTGTTATCCCTGAAACTTCCAAAGGGGTTGAGCCGCTGTGTTCCGTTTATTCGAAACGATGTTTTAAGCCCATAGAAGAACAACTTGAAAAAAAATCTCTTAAAATTCAACGGATGTTTCAGAAGGTTCGTGTTAAAAAAATCCCTGAAGATATTTTGCGCAACGTTGATCCGGATCTGGTTTCTTTTTCTAATATCAACACACCGGACGATTTGGCCCGGGCCAAACAAGCTGCAACGATGCTGAGCGTTGCAAATTTTTGAAATGGTTAATTTAATAATATTCTGGAACCCTTCGGGATTTCCAATTTAACCGAGGTGTCACAGTGGATTTGCTTCGAATGGTCGGCACCATTAAAAAACACCCTGATTATCACAGGGCGGGAATGATCCTGTGCCATAACGGAATTGTCCGTAGCACATCGCGTAACGGGCGCAAGGTTTCAGGCCTAACGATTTCCGTTGATTATAATAAACTGCGACATGTCATCGAAACATATAAACAACAGCCCGGAATAATAGAAATACTCGTTGAAATTGCCGACAGCAGGCACCTGAGCGTCGGCGATGACGTGATGCTTCTGGTTGTTGCCGGCGATATTCGCGAAAATGTTATTACCGTGCTGCAGGATACACTGAATGCCATTAAAACCACTGTTACGAGTAAAACAGAATTTTTTATGCCCATATGAGGATTCTTTATGTCTGAATTTACCCACATTGACAAACAAGGACGCGTGAGGATGGTCGATGTTACCGAAAAAGAACCGACCCTGCGGGTTGCGGTTGCCCAAGGGATTGTCTCCATGAATCCGGACACATTCGATAAAATTATGAATCAAACCGTACAAAAAGGAAACGTTCTCGAAACTGCACGAATTGCCGGTATCATGGCTGCAAAGAAAACTTCGGAACTGATCCCCATGTGTCATCCTTTGAACATCACACATATAGCCATCGATTTTTTTCCGGACAAAACAAAAAGTGCCGTAAAAATCGAAGGGGTGGTTCGCATTATCGATCAGACTGGCGTTGAAATGGAAGCTCTGACTGCGGTATCCATCGCCGGACTGACCATTTATGATATGTGCAAATCTTATGATCGTAAAATGATCATTTCCGATATATGCCTCATTGAAAAATCAGGAGGGAAAAGTGGTGTTTTTATGAGGAAAAAGTAACCATTTATGGATGGCCACTAACGAAATCTGTATTCAGAAAGGTTTACATTATGTCAAAATTTACAATTGTCGGTCTGGTGTCCTGGTTTTTCAGCGGACTACTGCTCGGTTTTCAGGCACTGAAAGTGTTTATGAAATCCGGTGTTAGTTCCAGCGGGGAAATGGTCTGGAAAAAATTAGCACTTATGGATGTCATCGGCAAAAGCCACTTTGATTGGATTTCAGGGATGCCCGATGGAATCGTTCACAACATCTTTCAATATATTGTTACCATGCCGTTATATCTATTGCTGTTTTGTGCCGGTATTCTATTTCTTATCCTGGGTCGGCTGACTTCTAAATTATAAATGAAACCCAAATTTATTAGCAAATATATCCCGATTATTCTCTTTTTATTTCTCTTTCTCCTGATGTTCACAGGATGCGGCATCTTCATAAAAAAACCGCCTGAAATAAAAAAAACCGCTTTGATAAAAATAGATTCATCCGAATATCCGGATTTTTTTGATGATATGGACTATGATGGTTTGGAGAACTGCATTCTGGGAAGTATTTCATATCTTAATCGGGTGCCGCCGACAAAAACCTTCAGGTTTGGAGAAGACGTTTTTAACACAGCCCACATGATGAGATCCATGGAGTATTTTCTCCATTTTATCCAAACAAAACCGTCAAAAGATGAGCTGATACGATACATAAAAAATAACTTTCTGGTTTACGCCACCGAGGGCAGTGATACTCCGGGTCCGGTCCTTTTTACAGGATATTTCGAACCTGTTTTACAAGGAAGCCTCAACAAAGATACTGAATATCAATTTCCAATTTATGCTCGACCTGACGATTTGACGACCATTGACCTCTCTCTTTTTCCCAGCAGTTTAAAGGGGAAACCATCGTCGGCAGATATATTAATCAACGCGTTGTGCCCTACTACGACCGAAAAGAAATCGAACACCAAGGGCTTCTGGAAGGCAAGGTCAAAGAAATCGCCTGGCTTAAGGACCGCCTTGACCTTTTCTTTTTACAGATTCAAGGATCCGGAAAAATTTATCTTGATAACGGTGAAATCATTAATGTCCACTACCATGGATCAAACGGCCAGCCCTACCGAAGCATCGGCAAGCTGCTTATTGACGAAGGAAAAATAACGCGCGAAGAAATATCCATGCAGAAAATTCGCGATTATTTACGCAATCATCCTGAAGAAATTGAAACTGTTTTAAATTATAATCCAAGCTATGTTTTCTTTAAAGTCGAAAAAGACGGTCCTCTCGGATCGTTAGAGGTGAAATTGACGCCAGGACGATCCATTGCTTTGGATCGTCGTTTATTTCCTCAGGCCGGTCTGGCTTTTATTGAAACCAATAAGCCTTTGATTAATGGCGATGGGACGATTCACAAATGGATGGCGTTTTCTCGATTTGTTCTGAATCAGGATACCGGCGGTGCCATTCGCGGTCCCGGCCGGGCCGACCTGTTCTGGGGAAACGGCCCATACGCTGAAATCGCAGCCGGTTATATGCAGGAATTCGGCAAACTTTATTTCTTGATCCTTAAACCGGATATCCTTTAATGTAAATCAAGCATTGCAAATTTATTATAAATAGGGTTACATGCTTGACTCTTTTTTATAAAAAATTTATGAGTATTTTTTAGTTTTTATTATTTCTTTCAACAAGCCATCTCAAAAATGCAGATTACGTTCGAGGACAAGGCGCGAGCCGATGAAAAAGCACAGCATACATAGGAGTATGTGAGCATTTTGAAGAGGCTCGCAACGCAGTAATTGGGCGTTAGATGTAGTTTTGAGATGGCTTGTACTGGTGAGGAGTCATCTATGTTTGGCATTGGCATGCCTGAAATGTTGTTGATTTTGGCGATCGCATTGATTGTTATCGGACCTAAAAAACTTCCTGACCTTGCAAAGTCCTTAGGACGTGCGTTTGCCGAGTTTAAGCGGGCCACTTCCGAATTAAAAGAATCTTTAGAAATTGATTCTGAATTAAAAGATATTAAAACAACCTTTGACGACATGAGCAGGGAAATTAAAGGGACCATCGATGTAGACGTCGATAAAGAATCCGTAGATCAGAAGACTTATGATGATTCGGTAAAGGAAGACCATGAAAAAGAAATCAATAAAAAATCAAACGGTTCAATAAGTAATGGATGATCAAGACAAAATCCCTTTTACCGCCCATCTTGAAGAACTCAGAAAACGTCTAATTATCTGTTTTGCCGCCGTCGGTGTCGGTTTTGTTTTGTCATACGGTTTTAAGGAAAAGCTGTTTCAAATCTTAACCCGTCCCTTGATCGGTGTCATGCAACCCGGTGACAAGCTTATATTTACCGGCCTCCCCGAAGCGTTTTTTACTTACCTGAAAGTTGCATTTCTCTCCGGCATTATTCTGGCCACCCCGATCATTTTTTATCAGTTCTGGATGTTTGTCGCTCCGGGGTTGTATGCCAAGGAAAAACGTTTGATGCTCCCGATTGTTTTTTTGTCCACCATCTTCTTTGTCGGTGGTGCATTTTTCGGATATTTTATCGTATTTCCTTACGGCTTTAAGTTTTTTTTAGGGTTTGCCTCTGAAATTATTCGGCCACTCCCATCCATGCGGGAATATTTAAGTTTTGCCTCAAAATTGTTACTTGCTTTTGGGCTTGTTTTTGAACTTCCTTTGATTATTACATTTCTCGCCAAACTTGGCATAGTTTCCGTAAGTTTTTTAAAGAAAAACAGAAAATATGCCATTCTTTTGTTTTTCGTAGGCGCCGCCATATTAACACCTCCGGATGTTGTCACGCAGATTATGATGGCGTTGCCTCTGATGGTGCTTTATGAAATTAGTATTATCGGCGCGAAAATTTTCGGAAAAAAGAAATCATCGGAAAACGGCAATAAAGAATCATCTAATGGAGGAAAGAGGAAAGAGAAAACCACGGATAAACACGAATAAACACAAATTAAAATAATATTTATGTCCATTTAGGGTTATCTGTTTTTAATATTGACAGATAATTTTTAAGTTGTTAGATATTTTCACGTTTTGTTCGACACAACTCAAACAGATAATGAAAGGGGATGACAATTGGTTATGAGCAAAAGACACTGGATCATTGCAACGATTGCGGTAATAGCGACCCTCTTTATTACCACCGGAATCTATGCCGGCAAAGAGGTCAAAGATGAAATCAAGATGGATAATAAGGCATATGAAAAACATACCAAAGGCATCGTAACTTTTCACCATAAGAAACACGCGAAGGAATATGCTGAGAAAAACCCGGAACTTTATAAAAATGGCTGCGGAGAATGCCACCACGCGGATAAAGATGGAAAAGCGGTCCCCTTAAAAAACCTGAAAGAAGGCGACGACGTTAAAAACTGCATCGAATGCCACAAAAAACCCGGATATATTAAAGGTAAAGAAGCAAGAGGGCTGACAAAAGAGCAAAAGCTCGAGTACCATGCCAATGCCATCCATGATAATTGCAAAGGATGCCATAGAGACTTTAATAAAAAAATGAAGTTGAAATCAAAAGATAAAGGCGCTGCACCGGTGACTTGTAAACAGTGCCACGGTGGAAAAGACGAAAAAGAATAGTTAAGAAATAATAAAATTAAAAGGGTAATCGTTTTGAGAGATGATTGCCCTTTTTTTCTTTTTTTGGTTGCATTCACAGGTTCCGGGTTCACCGTTCAAAGGTTGATAGGAGATTAAATTATATATCTAAACGTGATGAATTCGTAAAAAGGAAAACATTACTTTTTACGAAACCATCAATCTTGAACCTTGAATCCTGAACGGTTATTTTTATAGGCCATCGCATTCCGGACCAGAGCGTCGGCCCAGAAAGTCGTGCCAAGGGCATGGATATGGGTATAAGTGGCCAAAACATTTTTATAACAGACCCCGTCCCGCTTATTCAAAAAACCGCTCCCACGTTTCATGCCAAAGGCCAGATCTTTATCCGTTCCACGCCATTTTATGACTTTCGAATAGTGAAACTCATGACCTTTGATTTCAGAACCGATTTTATAATAGGGATTCTCATGTTCCACTGAAATCACCGTGTATCCGTGCCCCTGGGGCTTTTTGGAAAATCCGAATACCACCGGAAGCACCCCTGCCATGGGGAAGGTCCCTTGCTCCAGAACAAGCGCCTCCCCTAAATACATAAGACCACCGCACTCCGCATATATGGGCAGGCCTTTTTCTGCAAGATCTTTTAATTGCCTTCTGAAGGTTACGTTATTTGCCAATTCTTGGGCGTGGGTTTCAGGGAATCCGCCACCAATATACAGCGCATCTACCAAAGGAATGTCATTTGATGTAAAGGGGCTAATCATTATGGTTTCTGCTCCGACTGCCTGAAGTGCCTCAATATTTTCCGGATAATAGAACTGAAATGCAGAATCCTTGATGATACCGATGACAGGAGCCGATGGGATCGAATCGGAAATCCCGTTTTGGCGAGGATGCTGGATGTGCTCTTTGAATGGGATTTTTTCCTGTGCGATTTCCGAAGCCGAAAATGCGCCGGCATTGACAGCAACTTCGGTCAAGGCTTTAAGGTCAAGATAACGAGCTGCTATTTTGGATGCATCATGAACGGCATCCATGGCACATCCGTGTTCCGGGGTTGGAACCAGCCCCAAGTGTCTCTCCGGGAATTTATCCCAATCGAGTTTCGGGATGGCTCCCAGCACCGGGATATTGCAATACTGCTCTATATTTTTCCGAAGAACATTTTCATGTCGGGGTCCCGCCACCCGATTTAGAATCACCCCTTTTATGGCAACATCAGGATCGAACTTCAAACATCCCAACACAGCCGCCGCCATAGTTCGGGTGGATTTTGTGCAGTCGATGCAGAGCACAACAGGGGCCTTGAGAAGCTTGGCCAATTCCGCGGTACTGGTACTCCCATGGATATCAATACCATCGTATAATCCACGATTTCCTTCAATCACCGAAATACCGTCTTTTCTGGAATGAGATAAAAATGACTGAAAAATATGCGGTGTTTTAATCAGGAAGGTGTCTAGATTGTAGCAAGGCCGGCCGGCCGCAAGAGAAAGCCAGCCGGCGTCAATATAGTCCGGCCCTTTTTTAAAGGGTGTGATGTGTTTGCCCGCTTCTTTCCATGCGGCAGTGATTCCGATGGATACGATGGTCTTCCCCGCTCCTCCCCGCAGGGCTGAAATTAAAATTCGGGGGAAATCCATATCTTCCTGCTGCATATGGGACGTTTAAATAAACACAGGTTCCCTGTCAGCCGTTTCAAACAAAAGATCTTTGGTTGTTAATCTTCGTGCTCGGCATGGGCCTGTTTGCCGGTACCTTTGAGTCCGTACATGGATGTGCTTCCGCTGGACCAGTATTCAAGGATTCCCTCTTGTACCATCTGGTTAATCAGCTTTTTGGCAACCCTGGGTTTCTCGCCGAGTATTTTGCTCAGGTCATTAAAATAAAATTTGGACTTTACTTTTTGCTTCTTTGTCAATCCCTCGACGATTTTCTGTTTTGCCTCTTCATAGTCCATTGTCAAGCCTCTTTTCAGATATAGGGGGTACAAAAAGTACCCCCCTTATCCTCGTTAGTTGTCTATAATTGTTTAGAACTTAAATTGTGTGGTCTGGCGCCAGGTATAATATGCCGGGTCACGGAAATCATCGATTAGATGATGGGTAAATTCTAGTTCACACTTTTCAAAGAATCTCTCCCATCCGATCCGTTCGGCCCATTCACCCACACGCTCGTACTTATTGGCGCCGGCTGCATAGGCTTCCACGATTCTCTTGATACAATCCGTGGTTTCCGGCCAACGCGGAGCATTATTGGGCAGAAACGCCACAACCACTTTTGAAAACTTTGGCGCGGTAATACGGTTGGATACCTTGCCACCGGCCATAATCACGATGCCGTCGCCCACATCGTCGGCCAGGGGCATTGCCGGACACATGGTATAACAGTTACCGCAGAACATACACCTGGGTTCATTGACGGCAACACTGTTCACCTTGGTTCCATCGGCAAGTTCCACCTTAGCCGGCTTGATGGCTGCGGTGGGGCAGGCGGCAATAGCCAGGGGAATTTCACACATCTTGTCCAGGTATTCATGATCCAGCATGGGCGGCTTGCGATGATACCCCAAAATGGCGATATCCGAACAATGGACCGCACCGCACATATTCAAACAGCAGGCCAGGGATACACGAAGCTGTGCCGGAAGCCGCATATTTTGAAAATCGTCAAACAGCACATCCATGGTCGCTTTTACCGGACCGGATGCATCGGTGGCCGGTGTGTGGCAGTGGATCCATCCCTGGGTGTGGATAATATTGGTAACACCGGCGCCAGTGCCGCCGATGGGGAATTTAAAGCTGCCGCCGTCAAATTTTCGGGCTTGCGAGATCCTTTTTTAACGGTTCAATTTTGTCTTTGCTGTCCACCATGAATTCGATGTTGTTACGGGTGGTCAACCGAAGATACCCGTCACAATGTTTGTCGGCAATTTCACAGATTTCACGAATATGGGAAACGGACATCAGATCGTGCCCCGCCGACCCTTATGGAATAGACTTCATCGCCGGATCTCCGAAACATGAACCAGGATGCCTGGTTCCAGGATTTCATGATACAGCCATTTGCCCTTGTTATTCTTTATCACCGGCGGATAGAATTCATCGTATTTTCTTGGACCGATGTCAGTTATTCTGTTTTCCATCGGCTTGTCAGGATTGTAACCTGAGGATATAAATGCCATGGTCGATACCCCCTATCTTAGATGGTGTTTTCTGAATTCGTTAACATCACGTTCGAATCCGCCTTCGACTTCGTCTTCTTTCCAGAAGATGTACGGATTGTGACGCGGTTCCTGAACATGCTGAGGTACAGGCTTAATATTCGTCATCTCGAGCAGTTTCTGGAAGCCTTGCCGTTTCATGAGTTCCCCGAGTCGTTCGCGGTTTTTTCCTTCTTCCATCCAATAGTCCCAGATGCTTTCAATGACTTCTTTGATCTCGTCGTAAGGCTCTTCAACCTTGATAAACGGAACCAAAAGGGAACCCATCTGAGCACCGTCAAGAATCGGCGCTTTGGCGCCGACCAGCATTGAACAACCCCGGTCTTCACCGACCCTTAAGGCTCTTGGCATGACATTGATGCAGTGCATGCATCGGGTGCACTCACGATCATCTATTTTCAGTTCATCACCCTCCATCCACATACAATTGGTGGGACACAGGCCGATCACCTCTTTCTGAATGTCAAACGGGCCCCAGTCGCGCCCGGCATGAGATCCGCCATTGGGTGGCAGCTCTCCGCCCACATAGGCCTTGACCGCTTCCTGATCGATTCGGATATTGTCCCGCCAGGTACCGACAAAAGAGATGTCCGCACGGGCAATGGATGCTACGCAGCAGTTGGGACACCCGTCAAATTTAAATTTGAACTTGTATGGGAATGCCGGCCGATGAAGCTCATCCTGATATTCCAGGGTAAGCTGATGACAAAGCGCCTGGGTATCATAGCAGGCCCATTCGCATCGTGCCTGGCCTACACAATCGGAAGGGGTTCTCAGGTTTGACCCGGAGCCGCCCAGATCCTGATTCATATCATGGGTGAGTGTCCAAAAAATTTCTTCAAGCTGGGGCGTCGTCGTACCCAAAAGGATGATATCACCGGTGGACCCGTGCATGTTGGTGATGCCGCTGCCGCGAAATTCCCACAGGTCACAAATTTGTTTTAGATACTCGGTAGTATAAAATTTGCCGGCCGGCTGGTTGACTCGCATGGTGTGAAAATGAGCAACACCCGGAAACATCTTGGGCTGATCGCAATATCTGCCGATAACACCACCGCCATAACCGAACACGCCGACGATGCCGCCATGCTTCCAGTGCGTTCTTCCGTGTTTGAATGACAGCTCCATCACACCCAGAAGGTCTTCACACACGTCCACAGGAATCTGGAAATTCACACCTTTTTCATTCTTTGTCCTTGATTCCGCCTCCTGTTTTAGATCAGACACGAAACTCGGCCATGGCCCGCTTTCAAGCTGGTCCAGCAAAGGGGTTTCATGTTTTGCCATTGTATTACCTCCATTCTAATTGAAAATTAACCTATCAGACTAAAAAAAAATCACCGTCCCCTTTTAGGGCACCAACAACCACCTCCTCTCAATTTTTCTCATTTTTTTTGGATGTTATCATTCAATACTTCTTTGTATATAAGGTCAAAACATACAAGGGAATCATATAGAATTAATAATTCTGCTTGTCAATAAAAAAGCAGGGTTTCAAAACCTTAAATATCATTTAATTTTGAAGTTGGGGGGGTTACACTTTTTCTAATTGTCTGATGCTATTGTATAGATCCTCAACATGCTTTTCAAGATGCTGTTGGATGACCGGAACTTCCGGTGCCTGTGATGGATATGTATGAACAATGGCGTGATTCAGATCAAAAAAATCCGCCCGACAGCAGGATAAAAGATGCTGCTTAAAACAGTGGCTTAAATGCTCTTCAAACACACCGAACTCCGGTTTTAATGCCAGTGCTTCAAAAAAGCCTTTCAGAATTCCTTTGATTGCCACATCGTCAGACCACACGATGTCTCTAACCCCATCCAGTCGGTCAATACGCATTTTTATTGTCATATTTAAAAAAAACACCAGCAACGCTTCTAAAATCAATTCGGAATCCGGTTCTATAGATTCAATCGCGATATTATTCTCATACATGGATCTGTATTGTCTTACGGTGACGAGCTTTAATTCGATATCATCTTTTTGACACGTTAAAACAAAATCACCGGCCGCATGATGCCACGAAAATATCTGTTCAAAGGTTTCGACGTTATAATAATAGGTTAAAATTTTTGCGGCCTGCCGGTAAAGTTCCATGGTTTGATGGGGTGTAAGGAAAAAGTTTCCGTGTTCATGATCCCATACCATGATTTTGTATTTTTTATCATCAGGATCAAGGGAGATGTGAAATTCGTTGAACCTTTCGAACCATTCGCCTAAAAACATCCGGATTTCAGCTCGATCCATCTTTATAAAAGCGCTGCCCTGGCCATATACTTTGGGAACAAAGGAATCAGGGTACTGTGTGTTGAGCTTTTTTAAAAGCCGGTATTCTCTTTGAGCACATTGTTTTCCGACATCTGTCACCGCAACGTTCAGAACAAAGGGAATTTTGACGGCCTGCAAAACGGTTTCAATTTTGGCTGGATGATAAAACTCGCCGTGTTTTTCGAGAAAAATTCTGATCTCTTCTATTTCTTGGGATAATATCTTTCGATTAAGATATTGGCAGACCGCCTGTGTAATAATTGCATATCGGTCTCTTTCCAGAAAATCTCTCGCAGCAGTAAAATAGTGGCCGTGATTTATAAGAATATCAATATCCTGATCTAATATTGAAGGAGATTGATGCCGGCTGAGGGGAATGGGCGTCGACCATATAAAATCATCCTCACGGACAGAATCGTTTTTGCTGGATAAAAAAAACTTAAATCTCGGCATGCAGGAGCTTCTTCTGTTGATATTTCTTATCTGTATTTTTTGATTTCATCTAATATTTCAGGCGCAACCTCATAACCGAGTTCAGCCGCTTTATCCACATGTTTAACGGCAAGCTCATATTCCCCTTTTTCGAGGTAAGCGATGGCCAGGTTGTTGTATGCCACGGCAAAATCAGGTTGAAATTCAATGACCTTCAGGCTGGTCTCGATGCTTTCATCAATCATCCCTTTCATGAGGTATGCATTGGCCAATGTGGTATAGGCCTGCAAAAATTTGGGATTCCATCGGATCGCTTTTTCAAGGGCAGGAATCGCTTCCTCAATATTTCCCAGTTGAAGCTGCGCAAATCCAATGTTTCCATAACCTTCGGCAAACCCTGCCCTTGCCTGTACCGCCGCCTTATTGTATTTAAGGCAGCCTTCTATGTCCCCGCGCTGCAAACAGATCCCTCCCAACTGCACATACGCCTCCGCAAGATTCGGGCTACACTCGATAGCCACTAAAAGCTCCTTTTTCGCTTCCTCGTATTTTTTAAGTCCCAGCAAGCCAATGGCCAGGTTATAATGGGATGTTCCGCATTCAGGGTTTGTGGCAATGGCCACCCTTTGATGCGCAATATATTCTTGTACGTTTTTTGCTTTTGTCATTGTAACATCCTTTTTTTTGTTTTTTGTTTTAAGGCACGTGTCGCACCTGAATCCGGCAAAAAGATCTTTGATGCAGCAGATCAAAATGATTTTCCGGCCTGCTTCGCTTTCTGGATTTGCTGAAAATGAAGGGTGCGAAAATCGAGTTTTAATATTAAACCGTTTTGGTTATTATTTCCTCAACGGATTGTCAAGGGAAAACAAAATATGGATATTATTTGAATACATATCTTTTTACTTGACACAACCGATCCGTTTTCTTTATTTTTTATATTTAATTTATTTTGGCGACACCCTGATTGTTTTTCAAAGACAACAACCATATTATGTAAAAAGGGGGATGTTATGATCGCAGGATGTTTCACGGCAATTATTACACCATTTAAAGACGATGCTGTAGACTATGAAGGTCTGGGCAGATTATCAGACTTTCAAATCAAAAATGGAATTACCGGAATACTGGCTGTGGGGACCACCGGAGAAAGCCCTGTTTTGAGCTGGGATGAACATAACCGTGTTATTGAAACCGTTGCAGAAAAAACAAAAGGTAAGTGTATTTGCATTGCCGGTGCCGGAAGCAACAACACAAAAGAATCCCTGGAAGGAGCAAAACATGCGGCCTCGGTCGGTGCAGATGCGGTTCTGCTGGTAGATCCATACTACAATGGACCCAGCTCTATTGAAATACGCAAAGAATATATCGCTCCGGTGGCCAAAGCTGTCCCGAATATAGAAATTATTCCTTATGTCATTCCGGGCAGAACCGGTGCGCAATTGCTGCCTGAAGATATTGCACTTTTAAATGAATCGTTTGATAATGTGAATACAGTCAAAGAAGCCACCGGAAATCTTGAAAACATGAAAAATACAAGAAGATGCTGCGGATCGGATTTTACCATATTGTCCGGGGATGACGGGATGACATTGGAAATGATGTCGAACCCTGAAATAAAAGCTTCCGGAGTCATTTCCGTGGCAACGAATGTTGTGCCCAAAGCGGTGGCCCAGATGGTTCACCTGCTTCAGGAGGGTAACCAGGCCGAAGCCAAAAAACTGCTCAGCGTCCTGCAACCTCTTTTTGATCTGGTAACGGTTAAAACAATGGAAACAACACCTTTTGGTGAAGTGGTATGCCGCGCCAGAAACCCGTTGGCTTACAAAGCACTGATGTCGATTTTAGGAATGCCCGCCGGCAGGTGCAGGCAGCCTCTTGGGAAAATGACACGAAACGGCTTGGAAACGGTGCTGAAAGCTGCACGGAAAGTACAGGCGGATAATCCTGAAATATTGGAACCTGTGGCTGAATTCTTCAATGTTGACATTGAGGGACGCTTAAACGATCCATCCCTATTGGAAGGGTTATATTACGAATCGTATTAGCTGGATCTTGAAGGATTCGGATATGAATTTACCGATGGCGTGAATGGACAAATGGGAAGGGATCGAAAATCCGTATCCAAAGATCAGGAAATGATGAAAAGCTGACTTGCGTCTGTTTTCCGATCCCTGTCCTAATGAATGATGATTTTGGTTGAATTGAGTTTTTAATCAGCTTAAATAATTACGATTATCCCTTCCTGTCAGTGGTCTCTCCCTCTTTTGTCTGGAATTTGCCTTCTTTAAACAGAACATCTTTTAGCCATGTTAATCCAAATTTCAAAAGTTCTACTTCATCTTCTTTGATTTTTTCTATGGTTTCAGCATCGATGTCATATCGATCCAAGAAAGAGCTTTCAAAAACAAAGGCTTTAAATTTGTCGATATTGTAGCTGACTAAAAAAAACATTTTTTTACTTTCTTCCATGAGTTTGAGATTGGGAGGAAAGGATCGCTTCCGCACCACCAGATCGGTCCATTCGGCGTTGATGTCGTCATGGATGTCGACCCCCTGATCTTTTCGCCACTCACGGATGGTCCATTCTTTTTCCTCTTCAAACCCCAGACAGTGCGGTTCATGTACAAAAAAATAAAAGCCTTCATCACCCACCTGCTTTTTATGGCTCAGTGAAGCAACTCCCAGTGGATAATACCGGCAGGTGGTGGGTCTGTCAGCATAAATGATGCACCCATCATCCTTGACAAAAGGACATGATTGTAATTCGTCATCCATCAACTTTAAGGTCACCACCGGCAAATCCGTTTTTTCCCAAAGTTGGGGGGTGGTGTATACGGCAAGAAAATCCTCCGAAGACAGCTGCAAGCGATTTTTTAGTCTGATAATATCATAGGGCGTTAATATGATATTAATCCCCCTACAGCATTTGGTAAAACATTTTACACCTTTATGACATTCAAATTTAAACTTGCTGTTTAAGTTTAGCCGGACAGGCTCTATATCAGCCATACGATCTGATGAATTCATATTTTTTTCCTTTTCATATTAATATTTTGGACCTTACTACCTGAAGCACCGGCCAATGTCAACCATTGAAAAATGAGATATTATCTGACAAATTTATCTTAAAAAGCATTGTTTCAATGGGTCCCGGACGGCAAATACCCGTAGCGCCGATTTTTTGAGAAGTTGCCTTAAACTCAACTTAGGTCTTGATTTCAACTCAAAAAATGCTATAGCTTTCGAATCGTATGGTATTGTTAGAATTTTTATGTCATAGAGGTTTTTTATGGATGAACTGGTCTGCTCTGAATTCAAACTCGGACGTCGCTTTTTAGGATGCCTTCCTCATGGAAAAGACCTGATCACATCCATTGAAAACTTTTGCACAGCATCCAATATACGGATGGCAACATTTTCCGTTGTCGGTGCTGTTTCATCTGCCACCATAGGTGTTTACGACCAAAAACAACATGTTTACGTTACTTTTACTGAAAATACCGCTATGGAAATCGCAAATTGTATCGGTAATGTTTCATTAAAGGATAATACGCCGGTCGTCCAATCCCATATTGTCCTGGCCGACGAACACGGAAAAATAACCGGTGGTCACCTTTTTTCAGAAACCATACTCTTTGCCGGAGAAATTGATCTTCAAGAAATGACCGGAAAACCTTTAGAAAGGGTTTACGACAACAAAACAGGGCTTATGCTGTGGAACTTAGAGAGTCCGGGAGGAAGTTAACATGCAACTGAATATTACAAAAGCCGATCAATTAAAGACCAAGCCTGACGATTCCAAACTCAGTTTTGGTACCATTTTTACAGATTACATGTTCAACATGGATTATAATCCTCAAGACGGATGGCATAATCCGCGCATCGAGCCCTATGCACCCATAAATATGGATCCGGCGACCATGATGCTTCATTATGGCCAGGGTGTTTTTGAAGGACTCAAAGCATACCGGACAGAAACAGGCGCTGTCCAACTTTTCCGTCCAAAAGACAATTTTAAACGAATGAACAACTCTTCGCGTCTTATGTGCATACCAGAGATTGATGAAAATCTTGCGTTAGACGTCCTCAAAGAACTTCTGACCATTGAAAAAAAATGGGTGCCCAGCGCTCCGGGGACCTCTCTTTACATACGGCCGACCATCATCGCCACAGATCCTTTTTTGGGTGTGCGCGCCTCGCATACCTATCGATTTTTCATCATTCTTTCTCCTGTAGGCGCCTATTATGCCGAAGGGTTCAACCCCGTCAAAATTTGGGTCACCCGACACCATGTTCGAGCCGTTCGGGGCGGTGTCGGTGAAGCCAAAACTCCCGGGAATTACGCCGCAAGTCTTTATGCCAGCGAACAGGCACACAAGCATGGTTACACCCAGGTGTTATGGCTTGACGGCATTGAGCAGGAATATATCGAAGAAGTCGGTGCAATGAACATCTTTTTCGTCATTAATGGCGAACTGATCACCCCCATGCTGAACGGAAGCATCCTTCCGGGTATTACCAGAGATTCTGTCATGGGCCTTGCCAAAATGTGGGGCCTAAAGGTTTCTGAACGAAAAATCGGCATCAGTGAGGTGATGGATGTTCATGCCTCTGGAAAACTTGATGAAATTTTTGGTTCAGGTACTGCAGCCGTTATATCCCCGGTGGGTGAAATTAAGTACGGAGATACCGTAATAACCGTCAGTGACGGCAAGGTCGGTGCCATGGCAAACAGATTCTACAAGGAATTAACAGATATTCAATACGGTAAAACCAAAGATCCTGCCGGATGGATAGAACCCGTTTAAACATAAAAATTTATGCAGAAAAATTCAGATACACAAAACCACCTCCCATCCTTTATATTAAAGATGGAACGTGCAAACCTTCATCCTGTTGTCATCGATACGTTTGCACATTATTATAAAAAAATCATTTCAGGTGCAACCGGCCTTATCTCTGACAAAGATATACGGCCGATAACTCCAGATGAAATCGAAGACGCCGATCGCATTCAAAAATATACCGAAGCGGGCAGACAGGCGTCTCACAATGCTGTAATGATAAAACTCAACGGCGGCCTGGGCACCAGTATGGGGCTTAAACGGGCAAAGTCTCTTCTTAAAGTAAAAAATGAAAAAACCTTTCTTGAAATCATATTAAAACAGGCAGAAAAGCGTCATGTAAAACTTGCCCTGATGAACAGTTTCAGCACCCATGAGGACACGCTTGACGCCCTTTTAAAAATTGAACCGGAGGATTCACCGCTTTTATTTCTTCAGAATAAGTTCCCAAAGGTCCTTCAGGAAAATTTTGCACCTGCCGACTGGCCCCAACATCCTGACCTGGAATGGAATCCTCCCGGGCATGGTGATATATACTCGGCTGTCTATACGTCCGGGATTTTAAACACACTACTCGACAAAAACATCGTATATGCTTTTATTTCCAATTCGGACAATCTAGGGGCGACACTGGATGAATCGCTTCTGGGGTATTTTGTTGAAAAAAATTTCCCTTTTATGATGGAAGTGGCGCCCAGAACTCCTTCGGACGTAAAAGGAGGGCATATCGCAAGACATAAAGACGGACGATTGATTCTGAGAGAGTCGGCTCAGTGCCCGAAAAATGAACTGAGCGCATTCAGAGACATAAAGCGCTATGGGTTTTTTAACACCAACAACATCTGGATAAATCTCAAAGTGCTTCACAAGTTGATTCAAAAGAGCGGGGCTGTAAAACTTCCCATAATCCGCAATCCCAAAACCCTCGACCCCAGAGATGAAAACAGCCCAAAGGTTTTTCAGATCGAAACCGCCATGGGCGCTGCCATATCCCTTTTTGAAGGAGCGGCTGTTATTAAAGTGCCGACATCACGTTTTTTGCCGGTTAAAAAATGTAGCGATCTTTTAGCGATCCGGTCCGACCGCTTTCTCTTTTCTGCAGAAAACAATCTGATTGCAAATCCAAATACTGGAACAAAAACGATCCGGGTCGATATCGACCCAAAATACTACGGAAAAATAGATCTATTTGATGAAAGATTTGCCAGAGGCGTACCGTCACTAACGAATTGTGAATCACTGTCCATCAAAGGAGATGTGAGATTTGAAAGCAATGTTGCCGTCAAGGGCAAAATTGTTATCACAAACAAAGGAAAATCACAGGCTGTAATCAAAGAAGGAACCGTTGTAGAGAAAGATCTAATCTTTAGTTGAACGGTTAACTCTTGTTAAAAAAAGAATAATATTTCATCACCTGTTTCACAAAATTTTCTGTTTCTTTAAAAGGAGGAATCCGCTGATATTTCTCAACAACTCCCGGACCTGCATTATAGGCGGCAAGTGCCAGCGGCAGTTTTCCGTTAAAACGATTGATCAATTGTTTTAGGTACTGTGTACCGCCCATTATATTTTCCCTTGGATCAAAGGGGTTTTTTATTTTAAGGGTTTTGATATTCTCCGGCATAAGTTGCATCAGACCCCTTGCTCCGGCACTTGAAACCGCCCTCGGATTAAAATCCGACTCTGTTTTAATCAACGCTTTCAGTAATGAAAAAGAAACGCCGTGCGTGTGAGATGCTTCTGAAATAACATGATCATACAGGTCACTGATATTCGATTCTAACGGTCTGTTTGGGGTTTCTTTGATATAGACCTTATAATTGGATGATTTGGAAGATGTGGGTACGTTTGTAAAATGAAGCACCCCTGTTTTGTCGGCATAAACATAGATATCGGCATACAGGGGCGTCGCCATGGCACTCATAATATATAAAAATGTATAAATCCCGATAAAAAAACAATTCATGCCGATTCTTGTCATCATTTTACGTTTGCAAATATCACCATTGTTGGTTATCTTTAGTATTTAAAACCATTGATGTTAAATATATTAAACCTATAACAAATTGTTTTAATGGACATTATCATATGAAGAAAGGATCAAAATACCGTATTTATCTCAACCGGGCCTTCGCGGTCATTGTTGCTGTTTTTATTCTTTCCGGTATTGTATCATGCAAAAATAATACCAACGAGAAAGTGCAAGCGCAGACCAACCATTCTATGATTACCAGCATCGACAATGTGGCGCATCTTAATAAGGTTTTCGAGATATCTAACGAACGCCTGTTGATTTTAGAATTCTATGCTGATTGGTGCCCTCCGTGTAAAGAGCTTGCCCCTATTCTTGAAAAAATCGCCAAGGAAAAAAGTGAAACCGTATCAATCTACAAGATTGATGTTGATCGACATCGCGAACTGATGAATTCGTTTCGCGTAACCGGCATCCCCTATGTATCTTTTGTTAAAAACAAAGAAAATGTTTTTTCCTTAACAGGCTTATATCCAAAAACCATGTACTTGAAGGTCATCGAACAGTATACCCAGCCCGACAAATCATAGAAGTGCATCAAGCCTTTTGTTTTACATCCTCTGTATAATTGTTTTTACAAAATTACCATCTGCCGTTGCGCCGAAATGCTTCATAACCAAACCCATTGCCTGCATTTTGTTTTTGAACTGAGAGAAATCTATATTCTGATGAATCCATGCCGTAATTTCCTCTTCAGTGGCCATTTTCGGCAAATAGTTCTCGATAACTTTAATGAACGCTGAATCCGCTGTCTCACCTTTTTGTTCCAATACTTCTTTTTCTGCTTTCATTAATTTTTTTAGGATCTTTACAATTTCATCATCTGAAAGTTCTTTTTTATCGAATCTTGCGAACTCTCCAAGGATGACACGGAGTGCGTCTTTTTTCTGTTCATCTTTTGCCTTTATTGCTGCGTGCAAATCCTTTTTCATCTGACTTTGAAGATTCATTTTTCACCTTTGTATTTTTTTAGTAATTTTTCAGGTTATGGCTAAACGTCAAAAAGGAAATGGTCAAAATATTATCGTTCATTGATATATGGTGTCAATAAAGTATTGATTAACAGGCAAAAGTCTTTTACGATCGCTTAAATTTTATTATTCACGATCTAACACAATCTGAAAATATTCAAAAAAATCCGTGACTGTAGACAAAAAGTTCAATCGAAAAATTTCGACAGCGCTGCTCATTTTGTTTGTTTTTGCATTTGCATGTTCGGATGTCAAGGAGCAGGCTCGGGCGCCTATTTCCAAAAAACCGCCCGTCTTGAAAAAACAGTGCTACGAGTATGGCATTAATTGCGACGACTTCATCCTTGTAAAAGATACCGTTCAACCCAAGCAAAATCTGTCGAATATCTTATCGAAGTATAAAGTTCCCAATGCTGTAATCCATGCTGTTGCGTTTTCATCCAGACCCGTATTTGACGTTCGAAAAATTAAAGCCGGCAATCCTTTTTGCATTATCCGCTACGATAACCCTATTCGAAAGGTTCGTTATTTTGTGTACGAAATAAACGCTGTGGATTTCGTGGTCTTCAAGCTCGAAGGTCCGACAACCGTTTCTTTAGGGAAAAAACCTGTACGTATTGAAATAGAAACCGTTTCGGAATCAATTGAATCATCGTTATGGGAAACCCTGACGGAAAAAAAAATCGATCCTGAACTTGCCATTAAACTTTCCGAAATTTACGCATGGACCATTGATTTTCATCATCTTCAAAAGGGAGATCGCTTTCAGGCGATTTTTGAAAAGAAATTCATTAAAGAAAAACCCATCGGGCTTGGAAGGATAAAGGCCGCTGAATTTGATCACAAGGGTAAATCTTTTTATGCTTTTTATTTCGAACAGGATGGCCATGGCAGTTATTTTGATGAGCAAGCGAACAGCCTTGAAAAAGCCTTCCTCAAGGCCCCCATAAAATTTTCAAGAATTACATCGGGCTATACAAAACGAAGATTCCACCCGATCCTGAAAAAATACAAGACTCATTTTGGCATAGATTACGCTGCCAAAACCGGCACGCCAATTATGAGTACCGGTGATGGGGTTGTTGTGAAAACCGGTTATGACTCGAAGAACGGCAGGTATGTCAAAATAAAACATAACGGCATCTATACGACCCAGTATCTTCATATGTCCAGAATTGCCCGTAAAATCAAGCCGCGAGCTAAGGTTAAACAGGGAGACATCATCGGCTATGTGGGATCCACCGGATTGGCTACCGGACCGCATCTTTGCTATAGATTCTGGAAAAACGGTCGACAGGTGGATCCTTTTAAGGAAGATATTCCATCCATTGAACCTGTCAAAAAAGAAAATCTTCAAGAATTTAATCAGAAAAAAGCGGAGCTAACTCAGCAGCTGGAGGAGTTGGGCTTTTCACGGGTGGTGGCCAACTCCCGATAGTGCAGATCTCAGTTTTTCACATACTAGAATATCCGTGGGAAATGCCATTTCTTTTGGCAAATTGCCCAATGGGAAAAATTTTGCTTCACTGGCATCGGATCCGGCCTCTAGTTTGCCGTTGAAAGGGGTTCCCATAAACCATATTCCCACCGTCTGATTTCCCGGGTCATGAAAATTAGAAAAAACGGCAAAAACAGGCCCGATTTTCACATCCAGCCCTGTTTCTTCTTTAAACTCGCGTGTCGCTGCCACCCGTACATCTTCATCGTACTCTACATGCCCGCAGGGGATACACCACATCCCCTTATAGGAACTGTTCCGTTTGACCAAGAGCAGTTCGTTATCTTTCAATACAATCACTGCAACACCGACCGTGGGATTTTTATAGTGGGTCCATTTACAGTGATTGCAAAACATCCTTTTTCGATGCTTTTTTATCATAAGCTGCAATGGTTCCCCACAAAAGGGACAAAATTTGAAATTCATGGCGTTATCCTTTACCTCTGCTGGCGTTTAATTATGAGATCTTCTTTACCTCCTTTTCGTATGTTTTAAGTACATACTGTTTAGGAAAAATGTCTTTTGACAGATAATTCAGCGAGCTGTTTAAGAACATGTCGCATAATTCTTTAAACGCCGTTTCTTTTTCGGCCGTATCTATAAAAATTTTTTCTCTTTTCTTCTCAAAAAGCACGCTGTCCCCAAGAATATCCTTGATCTCATTTATATTTACTATTGGCTGCCGGCTGTCTTTTTTCAATGTTTCCGTCACCGGAACATCCATTCGAACGATCAGAGAAACCAGCCACCGATCACCCACCAGCATTCTTGATGCATCATATATATTCAATTGCAATCCGTTTTCCAGATCCAGAGTTTTTATGAGTTTCTCTTTCATATTCAATTCCTTTTCACCCTGTTTATAGAGATTGTATTTTTACACCGGTTCCGTCTAAAAATACAATGCCTTTTCGGGGATTGTTTTTATATTTGCCACACACCCCTGTTTATTGCTATGGAGTTTGTACAGGTTAAAACAAGACACAAATCCCGAGGATATGCAAAGATATTTTTTTTGTAGTCGTTAAGAAAAGTCGAATCTAAAAGAGCTTAAGATATGATTAAATTTTTAATTTAAACATCTTAATAATCTGTGTTCAACTGTGACTAAAATCGGAAAAGGCAGGGAAAATCTCATGAAATATTTACCCATTGACAGCAGCCTGTTTATTCAAAACCGGCAAAGATTTGCCGCCGAGCTCAAATCCAATGCTATTGCTGTGCTGAATTCCAATGATGTTATGCCAACGAGTGCCGACGGTGTCCGATCTTTTATTCAAAACACCGATCTTTTTTACTTAAGCGGAATTGATGAAGAAGAGAGTATTCTTGTAATTTTTCCATATTCCGGGGAAGAAAAGCACAGAGAAATCCTGTTTATTAAAGAAACCAACGAAAAAATTGCCACGTGGGAAGGACCGAAATATTCGAAAGAAGAAGCATCGAAGATATCCGGAATTAAGACGATTTACTGGACCCGGGAATTTGAAAATATTTTCAGAGGTTTGGTTCTTGAGGCTGACCGGATTTATCTGAATTCCAATGAACACCTGCGGGCCGACATTTTCGTTGAAACCAGAGACATCCGTTTTTTAAAATGGTGTAAAAAAAAATATCCGTTGCATAAATACGAAAGATTGGCACCCGTTATGCACCACATTCGGCCCATCAAATCGGAAATAGAAGTGGCATTGATCAAACAGGCCTGCAACATTACCAAAAAGGCCTTTTTGCGATTGCTTGACTTTATCCGGCCCGGGATATGGGAATTCGAGATCGAAGCAGAGATTTATCACGAATTTTTATCCAATCGATCACGGGGACCTGCGTATGCGTCCATTATTGCTTCAGGGGCCAATGCGTGCATCTTACATTATGTCAAAAACAACCGGCAATGCAAAGACGGCGATCTTGTACTGATGGATTTTGGCGCTGAATATGCCAACTATGCCTCGGACCTGACGCGAACAATCCCGGTAAATGGCAAGTTCACTCCGCGCCAAAAAGAGATCTACAACGCTGTACTTCGCATCCAAAAAACAGCCGTTCAAATGCTCACGCCGGGCAACACCTTTGAAAACTACAATAAAAACGTCGGCCTCATTACGGAAAAAGAGCTCATTGATCTGGGTTTGCTGGACGCCAAAGCAATAAAGAACCAGCCCCCGGAAGAGCCGCTATACAAACAATATTTCATGCACGGCGCAACCCATCATTTGGGTCTGGATGTACATGATCTCGGAAGTAAATACCGAAAATTCGAAGAAGGCATGGTGTTTACGTGTGAACCGGGAATTTACATTAAAGCAGAAGGGATCGGCATCCGGCTGGAAAACGATATCTTGGTCACCAAAGACGGGCCTGTTGATCTTATGGAAAATATTCCTATCGAAGCCGATGAGATTGAAGATTTGATGGCCTCGTAAAAAGTTAATATTCGACGGCAAAGTAAAAAGTTTCAAATTCAAGACGCGCAAATTCCGAGGAATGAGGTGTACTTATCGTACGCCGCAGTGACGAGGAATGCAGCGCAACGCAGAAGTTGGACTTTTTACGAAGCCGTCAAGGCTTTGATCAACAATATACCGATCACCGATACAATAAGAAGCGGCAGTTTCCGTAAAGTGAATAAGTTCCGGCAAAGAAATTCTTTGATTAAACCCTCCAAGATGTGGACCTGTCATCATTGCTATATCTTCCAGACCTTTTGATAGGCCATTTATGTTGTCCCGGGAAAACCCGCGCTCCAATAAAAATTCATTGAATTCATCATCGCTCATTTCCTGTTGATCGGTCGCTCTGAAAACTTCCTCCATATATTGATCGACTCCGAATTCATCAATGGAACGCAACACAAACTCATCAAAATCAACCGGCAAGCGATCACCTGTTTTTCTTCCAGTGAATCCTTCATAATAGGAATTAAACGAGGCCTCTATCAACCCTTGCATTAAATCAGGACAGAAAAGATTCCGTACATCGATGGGACATCCCTTTTGATCAAAACCTGTCCGTTCAGGATGATGATTGCGGAAATAACTTGCACATATTAGAATAATACTCATAAAATGATTCCCGATAAGCCGGTAATACCTGCGAGAAGACCCTGAAACCGCCTCAAGGTGCTCAAAATCTCTGACACCCGATTTCCCCAAGTTAGGATAACGGCATGACATTAGCCATCTATCCAGCCTTCCTCCTTTCGGCCATTCATAATATCCTTCATCTCGCCGCCGGTGCCGTTGTACACGATTGTGAAAAAGAGGTACCGGAGCTGTGTGAACGATACCTTTAGACGCAAGCCTTCCCAGGAGCCAGGCATTCCGCCTCATAACCTCCAAAAAATTGTTCCAATCAACGCTTTCTTCATCAGGAAAAGGATTTGGATAAACAAAATAGTCGAGATGGACCATAAAGGCTATGGCGGAATCCATATCCATCTTTATTTTCTTTTTCAGCTTATCCGGAAAATCTATAAGTTTGAAGAGATACGCTTCTTTGAACCTAAACGGTGTCGGTATATCGAATTTTACCGGAAATTCGTGTTTAACCGTCTGCAAATACTCCATCCATAATGCCTCACGATTCAACGCAATACTCTCGGATTCCGATTTCGATAATTTTATGACAAACAAAAGATCTTTCGCTACGGAAAACACCAGACTCCGGCCGATACATTTCATATCGCAGTCTGCATTTAAACCTGTTTTACGGCATAAATCATCCCAGCGGATCGAAGTCACCTTATTTATAATCTGCTCCTTTAAAGACGGCCCTTTTATTTTCAAAGGAAGTGAGCCCAACGCCTCAGCTGCCGCCCGATGTGAAGGTCCGTCGGAATCAGCAACAATTTGTTTAAGACGCTTTATAGATTCTGCAGCCAGTCCCGGATCTTCACAGGCGGACGCAAGAAACGAAAGGGTGTTGGCCGCTTTTCTGTATAAAAAATAGGATTGTCTCTGAAAAGAGTGAACTCTTTTTAGGATAACATTATACAAAGCACTTACCGTTTTTGATGATGCTAAAGAGATATTTTCATTCAGATCATGTTCAAGCATGGAAACCGCCATATAGGTGGCGGAAAAATCCATACAGGAGTTTAACAAATAATTTTCGTTGGCAACCAGATTTTTTTGCATGCCCTTTCTCTTCATTTAGTTCAATGAATAATTTCGGTATTTAAAAATTCCATTCAATATATAAAAATGGTCTCCATAACAAAAACCTAACACAAAACTAACCATTTGATAACACATTTATTGTTTTTTATATTGTATTAACAATATTTTAATCATATGATAAATGCTAAATTGCAGGTAAATCCGGATACTCCATAAAGAGATTACGATGCCTAAAGAACGCATTCTCGTTGTTGAAGACGAAGAAGATATCCTCGAGCTGGTGAGATACAATCTGGCGCGGGAAAACTACCAGGTTTTTTGTGCAGCCTCCGGGGAAGAAGCCCTGAGAATCGTTGCCTCTCAACCATTGGACTTGATTGTTCTCGACCTTATGTTACCGGAAATGGACGGCCTTGAAGTGACCCGGCGACTGAAAAACAATCCCCGGACCCAAAACATTTTTATCGTTATGCTAACGGCAAAAGGGAGTGAGGCGGACATTGTCACCGGTCTGGAACTGGGAGCCGACGAATATATTACCAAGCCTTTCAGTCCCAGGGTCCTTTTGGCCAGGATCAAGGCGATCATCCGCAGAACAAGAGATGAGAAGCCCGAAAATAATGCTGTGATTCAGGTTCATGATCTGACCATCCACCCCGGGCGCCGGGAAGTTCATGTGGGTGAAACACCGGTGCCCCTGACGTATACCGAGTTTCAGGTCCTGTATTACCTGGTCCGGCGACCCGGATGGGTGTTTACCCGTACGCAAATCGTCGATGCCGTAAGAGGTGATGACTATCCGGTTACGGATCGCAGCGTCGATGTTCAGATAGTGGGTTTAAGAAAGAAACTCGGATCCGCCGGTCGATACATCGAAACCGTTAGGGGTGTCGGGTATCGGTTTAAAGAAAGCGTCTAAAAAAAGAAATCGAAGGCTGGAGCAAAACAAAAAGATTCTGCCGCAAGAGTGCTCAAAAGAGCCTTTTGCTTCAAACCATAATTCATCCAGCATGGTTTTGATATTCCCTCTGTAATATGATATTGAAGCCTTAAAATATAGTAAAGGATAGAACCATGAGACACAAAACACCATTCGATTCTGAAATTGCATCCATTATTATGGCCGCGGGACGGGGCAGCAGAATGACAGGTTATGCGGGCAATAAAACACTATTACCGTTGATGCCCGGTAATTCTTCTTTTGAAGGAAATCATCTGATTTTACACCAACTGTTGGCGAACTTGCCGGACGGCCCAAAAGCCCTGATCGTCAATCATTGCAAAAAAGATGTAATGGCGGCCACCCGTCATTTGGATATTACCTATTGCGAACAGCCGGTTCTCAACGGCACCGGTGGTGCTCTTTTGGCCGCCCAATCATTTATTGAGACACAGTCATGTTCTAAATTTATTATCACCATGGGGGACGTTCCCTTTATCCAAAAGACAACCTATCTGCGGCTTGTCCAGCAACTGGAATCAATCGACCTTGTCATTTTAGGATTTTGTCCAAGTGATAAAAAGCAATACGGTGTTCTGAAAACCCAAGGCGATCTGGTTCAAAAAATAACCGAATGGAAATACTGGAAGGACTACTCAGAAGAAGAACAGGCAAAGTTGACGATCTGTAACTCAGGAATTTACGCTGTAAAAAAGAATATCCTAAAAAAGTATCTTCCGGTCATGGCCTCACGTCCACAGATCGTTTACAAAGAGATAAGCGGCAAAACCACCCCTGTAAAGGAATTTTTCATCACTGATCTTGTTGAGTATCTGGTGGATGACGGAAAATCTGTTGGATGCATTTTGGCTGAAGATGAGCATGAAACCATGGGCATTGACGATCATACTGCGCTTCTAAAGGCTCAGGAAATATTTAAAGTGAAAGCCGGCGTTTCAACACAATAAACGAACTTAGCGATCCCGGAACTTAATAATCACAACCCGTTTAACCATTCAACGAACCGACCTTTTACTTAACGTGTTGTGATAAAATCATCTTAAATTCTCATATCAACGGATAAAATCGTATAAAACTCACATCTGTCTTCGTTATGCCTTCTGCATTCAGGCATCAAGATTCTCGTCCGTTTTTAAAATGTGGATACCGACAGGAGTTTCGTAAATCTATTTAAGGAACGATCATGAAAAAAAAGAAACGATTGCTCCGGCATCTTTTTCCCTCATATCTTCTGATTACACTGATATCACTGGTGGCCGTTACCTGGTATGCATCGAATTCAATCCGGCATTTTTTTCTGGAACAGACCGCTTCTGATTTGTTGTCAAGGGCCCGCTTATTGGAAAACCAGATTCCCCAATTCCTCGGGCCTTTGGAGACCAGCGTGGTCGACGCCATGTGCAAGGAAATCGGCCTATCATCGGGCACCCGCATTACCGTCATCCTGCCGTCAGGACGCGTTATCGGTGATTCCAATGAAGATCCGGCCATTATGAACAACCATGCATTGCGACCTGAAGTCATCACGGCTCGAAAGGGAGATGTTGGGAAATCCATACGTTTCAGTATGACCCTCCAGAAACAGATGATGTATGTCGCCATTCCGTTAAAAGACAAAAAAAAGATTGTTGCAGTCATACGGGCAGCACTTCCGGTTATCGCCATCGATCAGGCGCTAAAAGTCATACAGATCAAAATTATGCTTGGAGGGCTTTTCATCGCACTGCTTGCGGCAGGAATCAGTCTTTATGTTTCACGGCGCATCAGTCGACCCATTGAAAATCTGAAACAAGGTGCCGATTTTTTTGCCAGGGGCGATTTGTCTCACCGTATGTCGGGTACGGGTCTGGTTGAAATCGACAGTCTCATCGAGACATTGAACCAGATGGCCGGCCAACTCGAAGACCGCCTCAATACAATCGTTCGTCAGAAAAATGAATTAACGGCGGTTTTGTCGAGCATGGTCGAAGGCGTCATTGCGGTAGATATGGATGAAAGGATTGTCAGCATCAACAGGGCCGCGGCAAGAATCTTTGAAAACCTGCCTGAAAACCTGTTAAATAGAAGTATCCCGGAAGCCATCCGAAATCCGGACCTTCAGAAGTTTATCAACAAAGCACTTTCCAGCAAAGAAAACATAGAAGAAGATATTACCCTCTACCAGAGAGGCGAACGAATTCTGTATGTCCACAATACCCCTCTTCAAGATCCTGATGGTCAGCGAAGCGGCATTCTGGTCGTGCTGAATGATGTCACCCATCTCCGGAAACTTGAAAATATGCGAAAAGATTTTGCCGCCAATGTTTCCCATGAAATCAAAACACCGCTGACGGCCATCAAGGGGTTTGTTGAAACGCTTCGTACCGAAGAATGTGTCGACCCAAAAGAAACCGATCGGTTTCTGGCCATTATTGAAAAGCATGCAAATCGCCTTGCAGCCATTATCGAAGATTTGATGAAACTGTCTAAAATCGAGCAGCAGGATGAGAAAAGTGACATTCAACTTGAAGAAAATTCCGTAAAAAGTGTGATTTCGTCGGCCATTCAAACATGCCGGGAAAAGGCAAAAGCCAAAGAAATCGCCATTGATTTTGTATGTCCGGAAGATATATCGGTTCTGCTCGATTCCAGATTGATGGCCCAGGCCGTAATAAATCTGTTGGATAATGCAATCAACTACAGCAGCGAGAAAAGTGGTATTCAAATTTCAGCATCTTTAAAGAATAAAGTGTTGAGGATCAGTGTTCAGGATCATGGCATCGGAATTCCAAAGGAACATTTGTCCCGTCTTTTTGAAAGATTCTACCGGGTCGATAAGGCCCGAAGCCGTGAACTTGGCGGTACGGGACTCGGTCTTGCCATCGTCAAGCACATTGCCCATGCCCATGGCGGCCAGGTATCCGTTGACAGCATCCCCGGGAAAGGAAGCACGTTTTCATTGCATTTGCCGATCCCCTAATTTTTCTGCATTCATAACAGTGGAAGAAGCCAAATGGCGGAAACCTTTTTGAAAGCCATAGGCGGTGAACGATTTGAAGTTGAAAGTGTCGGCCTTATTACATCGGCCTTCGGCGTTCCGTGGCCGAGGGTAGAGGGCAAGAAGCTGTTATTGCGTTTCAAAAAAATATCAAAACATAATGTGTTTTTATCCGAAGCGGCCGGTGATATAATCTTCGGTTTGTTTTTTCCGGGGATTGGTGAACATTCTTTGGGTGTCATCAAATTCAATGAGTTTACCCAGATATAAAAATGCGGTGTAATCAGAAACACGGGCGGCTTGCTGCATATTGTGAGTAACGATAACGATGGTGTAATCTTTTTTCAATTCGTCAATCAGTTCTTCTATTTTTAGTGAGGATATGGGGTCCAGTGCCGAAGCGGGTTCATCCAGAAGCAAAATTTCGGGTTTTATGGCAATGGCCCGTGCAATACATAAACGCTGCTGTTGTCCACCGGACAGAGCCGTTCCCGACTGCTGGAGCTTATCCTTGACTTCGTCCCAAATCGCCGCTTTTTTTAACGCCCATTCCACGCGTTCATCCATTTTTCGACGTGAAAGTCGCTCATACAAATTCACTCCAAAAGCGATATTCTCATAAACACTCATGGGAAAAGGGGTCGGTTTTTGAAATACCATGCCGATTTTAGATCGCAATAGATTAAGGTTCTCTCCCTTGGCTAAAATATCATTACCGTCAAGCAAGATTCGGCCTTTAGCATACTGTGCCGGGTAGAGTTCATAAATTCGGTTAAAACATCTCAAAAGTGTGGATTTTCCGCATCCTGAAGGACCAATAAAAGCAGTCACACGATTGACCAGTATATCCATGGAAATTTTGTGCAGCGCATGAAATTTGCCATAGAAAAAATCAAGATCTATAATGGAAAGTTTGATATCGTTCATTTCACCGGACATTTTATCTGTAATATCTTTTTGCCGAATTTCCTTTTGAGACATCGAACTGGAACCGTTCGTTGTTGAATGGTATTTGAAAAAATAAGGTTTTATTGGAATTCATGGCATTAATAGCTCGATTTAGGTGTTCTTAAAAACAGTCTCACAATAATGTTAAGCGTCAGAACACTGAAAGTTATCAGTAACGCACCAGCCCATGCAAGGTGCTGCCAGTCATCGTATGGGCTCATGGCAAATTGAAAAATAACGACCGGTAGGTTGGCGATGGGTTCATTCATGGTATGGCTCCAGAATTGATTATTCAGAGCGGTAAAGAGCAAGGGAGCTGTTTCACCGCTGATACGTGCCACCGCAAGGAGAATACCGGTCAAAATGCCGGACCGTGCAGCACGATACACAATGGCAATGGTGACCTTCCACTGTGGCGCGCCCAGAGCGGCGGCCGCCTCACGAACAGAATTTGGCACCAGCCGCAGCATGTCTTCGGTTGTACGCACAACAATGGGTAGAGCAATCAAGGATAGCGCAAGGGAACCTGCCCAGCCTGAAAAATGTCCTGTGGAAATCACGACGATTTCATAAACAAACACACCCAGGATAATTGATGGTGCACTCAGCAGTATGTCATTGACAAAACGAATCAATGTGGCCAATTTTGAATATCTTGCATATTCAGACAGATAAGTCCCTGCCAGCACACCCATTGGTGTGCCGATCAATACACCGACAATGGTCAACATCAAACTGCCGACAATAGCATTGGCAAGGCCGCCGTTGCTGCCCGGCGGCGGTGTTGCCTTGAAAAATAGATCCAGATTTATATATTGAAATCCCTGACCGATTAATGTCCATAATAACCAGACAAGCCAGAATAATCCGAAAATGGTTGTTAACACGGAAACAAATAAAACGACGTAATTGAAGAGCCGGCGCCGGCGATAAAGTTTTATATCAATATTTGATTGTATCAAGTTCGGCTCCCCTCCTGTTTGGAAAGGCGGTACAGTAAAAGTTTTGCCAGCGCCAGCACAATAAAAGTAATTAAAAAAAGGATAAGTCCCAGCGCAATAAGCGATGAAGTGTATATTTCGCCCACAGCTTCGGTAAACTGGTTCGCCAGGCTGGAGGATATGGTATTTCCAGGCATAAATAAAGACGCATTGATCCGATTCGCATTGCCGATAACAAAAGTAACGGCCATTGTTTCGCCCAATGCACGTCCCAATCCCAGCATGATACCCCCCACCACCCCTATTTTTGTGTAGGGAAGAACCACTTTGTATATCACTTCCCAGGTGGTGGCGCCGATACCGTATGCGGATTCTTTCAAAACGGCGGGCACGACTTCGAACATATCACGCATGACCGCCGCCATGAAAGGAATAACCATAATCGCTAGGATAATACCTGCAGTGGCAACACCTATTCCCATGGGTGGTCCGCTGAACAGGGCGCCAAGAAGAGGTATATCGCCAAAATGATTCGTAAACCAGGGCTCAACATAATCACCAAACAGTGGCGCTAAAATAAACAATCCCCACATGCCGTAAATAATACTGGGAATAGCCGCTAATAATTCAATGGCGATTCCGATGGGACGTTTGAGCCAAACCGGACATAACTCCGTGATGAACAATGCGATCCCAAAGCTTACCGGAACTCCAATTGCCATGGCAATTGCTGAAGTAAGCAGTGTGCCATAAATCGAAACAAGTGCACCGAATTCTTCAGTAACAGGATTCCAGGCGGTGCTGGTTAAAAAGCCAAAACCAAATTTTTTCAGGGCCGGCCACGCACCGATAATCAAAGATATAATGATTGCGATGATCACCAACAATACCGCAAAAGCACAAAGACGGGTACTGTGATAAAATAATTTATCAAAAACAGCCCCTCTTTTTAGACTCGTATCCATTAAAATACACTACCAGATGGGCATACCCTGTGGGTTTTTAATCTTTTCATGCCACGTTGCTCTTACCAGGTTCGCAACATTGTCAGGCATGGGGACATAGTCTAATTTTTCAGCCATTTTTGCGCCATTACTGTAGCACCAGTCAAAGAATTTTAAAGCAGCTTTTCCAACATCGGGTTTATGTTGATTATTGTATACCAAAATAAAACTGGCGCCGGTAATGGGCCAACTGTCTTTCCCGGGCTGATCGGTAAGCACCATATAAAACCCTTTGGCATGGGTCCAGTCCGCATTGGCAGCAGCAGCCTGGAATGTTTTGATGGATGGGACCACAAATCCACCGCTTCTATTATGTAGTTTGACATAAGTCAGTTGATTCTGCAAAGCATAGGCGTATTCCACATAGCCAATGGAGCCTTTGATGCGTTGGACATAGGAAGCAACCCCCTCGTTGCCTTTTCCGCCAACACCCGCCGGCCACGCAACGGCCTTATCGTTCCCTACTTTACTCTTCCATTCCGGACTCACCTTAGAGAGGTAATTCGTAAAAATCCAGGTAGTCCCTGATCCGTCAGAACGATGAACTACGGTAATGGCTCTGTCGGGAAGTTTCAAGCCTGGATTTTCAGTCTTAATTTTTTCGTCATTCCATTTTTTGACTTTGCCCAGATAGATATCCGCCAGCAATTCATTGCTCATTTTTAAACTGCCGGAAGAAATTCCCGGAATATTTACCACCGGAACCACGCCCCCCATGATCATGGGAAACTGCAATAAACCAGACTTGTCCAGGTCTTCTGGCTTTAAAGGTGCGTCGGAAGCACCAAAATCCACGGTTTTGGCCTTGATCTGTTTGATGCCGCCACCTGAGCCGATAGACTGGTAGTTGAGTTTGATGCCGGTTACCTTATTATAGGCATCCGCCCACTTGGCATATACCGGATAGGGGAAAGTAGCCCCGGCACCGGAAATGGACATGACGTCCGAAGCAGTGGCCTGCGCCGTGATACCGGCAGATAAAAGTACCATAACAGCAATGATCATTGTCAACATAAAAACTTTTTTAAACATTTTTCTCTCCTTTTAATTATTGGATTAAGTAAAAATAAAAACGATTATAAAACTAAAAACTGAACGTAAATTTAATTAATCATTGTTAGGATAATATTAGGATAAAGATAAAATTTTGTTAGATTGTTTCTAAAAAAAGAACTTAATGATTTTATTATGTCGTGCTCATATAAATCTTACCATATTTTAACATTGATTTAACATTGAAGAATTATGAATAAAGCGTTATTAATTAGTGTCCATCCATGAATCTAAAACGAACACAATGGGTGCCCAATTCAGAAATGAGCAATTTTTGTTCTGATCAAGGCCGCACAAGGGCATTTTAAGAATGGAAAACTAAAATGTCCGGGATAAAACTACCGGATAAAACAAATGATTGTTAAATTTAAAGGTTTAAAATATGACGAAACATTTTGTAAGAGAGCTGGAAAAACTCAAAAAGAAAATCCTTTCTTTGGGCGCTATAGTGGAAGAACGGGTTTATCTGGCAATCAAAGCTATTGAGAGCAAAGATCCCGATCTTGCGACAAGAATTATTCGCTCAGATTACGAAATTGATGAAACCGAAGTCGAAATTGAAGAAGAATGTTTGAAAGTACTTGCCCTGCACCAACCGGTGGCCATCGACCTTCGATTCATCATTGCTGTGATCAAAATCAACAACGACTTAGAGAGAATCGGTGATGAAGCGGTGAACATTGCCGAGCGCATCCAGAGTATGGCCAAGCGTTCAAATTATAGTTTTAATTTTGACTATACCGAAATGGCTGAAATCGCCGCCGCTATGTTGAAACAGAGCCTGGATGCTCTGGTCAATCTGGATATCGATACGGCCTTCAGAGTTATTACAATGGATGATGACGTCGACAATATCCAGGGCAACGCCTATTCACAAATCAAACAGGCCATGCGGGAACATCCCGAAGAAATGACCTATTTGATCAACCTGTACCTCATTTCCCGGCATCTTGAGCGTGTGGCCGATCATGCCACCAACATCGCCGAAGAGGTCATCTATCTGATCGAGGGTGAGATCGTACGGCATGAAGATTTTAATCGCTTATAATCTCCATTGTATCGATCTTGTATCTCATCTTTGCAACAAACAATTAGCGAATGTTATTTTGCACAATTTCTTCGTTCGTTGAAGATTCGATGTCATTACTCTCGTCAAAAGATAAGTTCTTGTTGTTGACAGTTGGCACGATCTTCAATATCCGGCCGTCTGTCCGCACGGATACGGCACCGTTATTTGCGGTTTCTAACACTCGGCACCCCATATCCTGATATCGTTTTAAAACCGATGGGTGGGGAAATCCGAATCTGCTTTTGTATCTTGATGATATGACGATCACCTCGGGTTTGACCTTTTTCAAGAATCTTTCGGTGCTTGATGTTTTGCTGCCGTGATGTGGCGCCAAGAGGACCGAGCTTCTTAATTTGTTCCCGACCGTCGAGACCAGTTCATATTCCGCTCTTTCCTTGATATCTCCGGGAAACAGAAAGGATACGCCTTTAAACGACGCCTTTAATATCAGTGAATTGTTATCCAGATTACGCCATGTTTCAGTCTTTCTTTTTTCAATAAAATCCTCTCGCGGATACAATATGTCGATATGAACACCGTTGATATTGTGAACACCGGCAATTTTATGATACGCCGGCATTCGAATGTTGTTCTTTTTAATGGTTTCCATGAATAATCGATACCCAAAGGTATCGGCGGCTTCATGGTTTGTCCATACGTTTTTAACATTAAAATTTTCGGCAATATAGATCAGGCCGTTTAAATGATCGCTGTTGGGATGGGACAGGACAATGGAATCAATGGTACGAATCTTTTTTTGCCATAAAAAAGGCGCAACAATACTCGCCCCTACATCAAACACCCGATTATCCGAAAATCCCCCGCCGTCTATCAGTATATTATAGCCGTACGGGAGTTCCAAAAGCGAGGCATTGCCGTGCCCGACATCGATCATGGTTACCCTGAGATCATCTCGCCAATATCGCTGATACAACCAGTAACCCGCGTCCGCGCTAAATATCAACGCCGTGAGCAGACCAACGATGACCACCGATTTTTGAATGGAATTTTTATCTGGATGGTTCCGGTTTTTACTCAAAGCCGCCGAGCTTTTTATTTTTACACCTTTTAGGTTCAGCAGCACCCAAAATAGAACATAAAAACAAAATATCTCCGGATAATTCGGCGTAACGGTCTTTATGGCCGCAAATGCCCAACCGGATATTAAATTAATGATCTTTATGACGTATTCCAAAACCGACGAGCCTGCTTTGAGACAAACCAGTGCACCGGTAACTGTCAATGGATATATAAAAACCGCCATTATTCCCAACGGAACCACCACAAAACCGATCAGGGGGATAAAAATAATGTTTGCCGGAAGCCCGACCAGTGATACCTGGTTGAAATAATGCATCACCAGGGGCAGCGTACCGACGATGGCAAAGAAAGACGTCATGACAAAGCAATAGAGCTTTATAGCCGCTTTTGACCATTTTTGTTTTCGGGTGCTGTTTTGGCCGGTAGACCAAAGCGGCGGAAGTCTGGAAAAGCCGTATATGATGGCAAGGACCGCGGCAAAAGAGAGCTGAAACGAAATTGAAAAAACAGAAGGCGGATGAACAATCAAAATTATCATTGCCGCTATTGCCAGTGTGTTAATAAGATCATGTTCTCTTTCAAATAAAAATGCCGTCAAAAAAACGATAACCATGATCACCGCCCGTTGGGTGGACGGGGACATGCCTGAAAGAAGACCATATACAAGCACGGGAACCATCGATAAAATAACCGCACCTTTTTTCGTCCAGGCATTTAATAAAAAGAACGGGATATGAGATAATATCCATTTGAAAAA
Source organism: uncultured delta proteobacterium (assembly GCA_963731025.1). Taxonomy (GTDB): domain Bacteria; phylum Desulfobacterota; class Desulfobacteria; order Desulfobacterales; family UBA11574; genus UBA11574. The sequence goes on from CAVSVL010000012.1 coordinate 158,566, forward strand.
TAAAAATGAAGCCGTTGCGATAATGCCGATGTGAAGTCCTGATATGGCGAGAAGGTGTCCGGCACCGACCCGGTTGAATGCCTTTCTCAATTCAGGAGATATCGCGTTCCGATCACCTATAATCAGCGCTTTTAACACGCCCTGCTGTTCTTTATCTCCAATTTGGTCGATAAGATTGGATATCCGATGACGTGCACCCGAGATAATGGCACCCGCCCTGTTATCCGTATTTTTTTGGATCAGGGTCAGTTTGTGGGCTGAAACATAGGCACTGCCCCAAACTTTCTTGAAAGCCATATATCGTTGATAATCAAATCCACCGGGATTACTGAAATTGCGAATGGATCTGATTTTTCCCCAAAAAACAATCCGATCCCCTGTTGACAGATGGAGCGCAGACCCTGAAACAGTTAACCGGATTTTTCCCTTCACGGGAAATGGCTTGTTTTTATTTTCAAGGAATTCTGTACGAAGAATACACTTTTGCCGATTCAACTGCCTGGCATCGGATGTAACAATAACACCGGTTATTTTCCACGGATGCGTGTCCATAAAGTGGATGACGTGGTTGGAAGGAAATGTTGGGGCCACCCATGGCTGTATGGACAGGTAGCCCAGGGCAATAAAAAGAACAATGGGGAAAAGTTTGGATGTTCTCTTTTTTATAATAAAAAAAAGCAGCGTGGCTGTACATACCGAAACAACCATAATCATCCATGCGCCGTGTCCCGGAAACCGGGCGCCGACGACAATTCCTGAAATCATCGAAAAAAGGAGAGGAATGACCGGACGGGAGTAAAATGTTTTTGTTTCCATTTATAGTATTTAATCAGAGTGATTTAGATGAAGGCAGACCATCGCCATATATTTTCAAAAAAGGCGCTATGTAATGGAGGGTGTTAAAACTAAAGGCTTAAAATTACTATAAGTCACCGGCAAAGTTCTTTACAACTGGTTTACGATAACTGGAAATGTGACTTTTATCAAAGTTGTTTTGATAACAGAAATTTTTTGAAGATTTTTTTGAGATTTTTTTTAAATCCCACCTCTCTATGCAAGAAACGGGGTTTGCCTATATACAGATCATAGCTCCCTCATTGTTTGAGTTAAAAGCATTATCAATGATTTTAAACCATTACCATAAAGTTGCATTTATCGTCACGATTAACCGATGAACCTGGAATCTCATCCGCAGGTTTTAGTGACATCTGCAGGCACAAGCTTGTATAAGTCACTTACCTCGAGTGAATGTCCTTTGTCCGCATTATGTATTCTACAGAGTGGAAAAATGTACCAGTTTTTATCTTCAGAGCTGTTTCTTTGGACATGGGCACCTTCCAAATCCATTTCAAGGCAATTTATAACCGGGCAAAAAGTTGCTGTTTGCTCAGAGAACTTTTCCCAATGTTTAAGCCAGCTTCCGCAATTACATTTTTTCTGTCCCGTTCCATTGATGTTCCAAATGATCATATCCTCTATCCTCTCAGATTGTATGTCTTAATGTCCGGCTCTTTCTTTTTCACCGAAATTACATTGATCAAAGTATTAACCATCAGGCACTGACCCTAAGGCGTCAGATTTTTAAGATCTTCCAAAATCAAGACAGCATAGCGAAACGCCATGTCATTGGCTTTGTTAGTTTCGTTCGCAGCTTTGAGAAATTCATTTATTTCCATGGCAGTATTGTTTTTCAATATCTGTGCCAATTCGGTCAAACAGATAAAAACCATCCTATGCTACTGAATTTATAAACTTTTGAAAGGATTTCCTGCTGTTTGGTTTAAGAGAGAAATAATGATGCTGCACAAAAAACAGGGCACTTATGCCCATTAAATTGTGCAAGGTTTGGGAGAGTGCTTGGCCTATCAAGACAATTTTTAAGGTAAAAGGGGAATTGATTTGTAGATAAAATATGGAATCAGATTATACGATATCTCAACTTAATTTGAACCCTGGCGAATGAAAGATATATTGCAGTAAACACAACTTGCAAAAAATAGCAACGGCAGAGCCAAAATGACCCTGCCGTTACAACCTTGAGAACTTCTAGTGTGAATGCTTTTTTTGCTCCTAATTTGGTGCAATTTTGTGCTTATTTGCTCCAACAAAGATGAGGTTTTTTAATTCCCTTTGAATACCATTGAGATTTTTTCGAAATACATCTATACCAAATGGATGGATCGTTTTTAAGTTATTTGTGTCTATAAATATATCCCATAGGCCAGAATTGTTTTCAATTAAAGTGTTTATCAATTCGTGTGCAGAACTTCCATCAAAATCACCATCCAATTTCAGGTGGAGACTGTTTTTTGTTTTAAAAGTAAAAATTTGGAAATTTGATGACATGAATTTACCTCCTTTTTAAAGGTTTGAGGCTTAATCTTCTGCCACACCTATAAACTATTTAAACATCAAAAAGATTAAAACATAGTTGACTATAATTCTTTGGACCATTTTTATTATTCTGAAATTCTCGCCTTTCGTCTTTTCTCCTTTCCATATCTTCTATTTTTGACACCTGCGTTCTGGAATATATCGGTTATATGAGAATTGACGCCTCTCAATATTTGAACATCTGTCTTTATTTATGCTATCAGCTGTTTCTTTTGCGGATAATATTTCTTTCAATTCTAATATTAGTCTCTCAACTTTTTTCTGTATGTTTTCTAATTTGAGCTTCAAACAGTCTATAGGCAGTAGCCTTTTTCGCACTATCCAATAATAGGGTTTTTTTGTCGGGTCATGTTTTTTAAAAAACATCCGGCCGAACCGTGCAAGACTCACAAGCCCGACACCTAACAAAAACATGCTGACAGGTTCTGGAATTAAGTAGATGGCCATAGTTTGTTTTCCGTTTAAATGAGGCATTTAATTGACCGTTTTCCCTGCTTCATTCAGGTTAAAGCGCGTTGTTTCAATGATCATACCCTCATCAACACTTTTGGATTGGTTCGTGATTATCTGGATTTCACATTCAGGAAATAGCTCCTTGAGATATGAAAACAGTTCAATACGGGCTTTACTGGCGTCACTTAGAATTATGATTTTTTTCATCTCAAATGTCTTTTGGAATCACCGAAAAAGTAGATTCATCAGATTGATTTTTACACAATACATTGTTTCAACTAATCGAAAGCGTTCAATTTAGATTACATCACAATCGTAGTCGACCTGCATGGAGATATGACAGATTGAATTTATAAGATCTTCAAAGTAAAATGGTTTTGCTAAAACAGCATCAAATTGAATATTTTTGAAGAGCCAAGGAGATCCGGAGATACCTATGATTGGAGTACAAGGTCTATCGGAATTATGGATGTGATCAACAATGTCTCGACCGTCCAGTCCCGGCATTTGGATATCTGTGATGACTAGGTCAAATCGACCGCGATTAAATTTTTGGATACCCTCTAAACCATTCAAGGCGATTTCAACCTTAAAACCGATTCTTGATAATACTATCTTAATGGCATCTAATATCGATTTTTCATCATCAATGACTAAAATATGGTACATAGTACTATCAAGATTGTGCATTAGGAAAGTATCTCTGCCATTTTCCATCTTTTTACCTCCTAAATTGTAGCAATACCTTTATGCACTTTCACAAATTGGAAATAACCTTTTATTAATGAAACACTTTGTTTTTATCAGAAATTTTCAACCCTAAGGCCAAAAGAATTTTTCGTTCTGTTTCCATTCCGCAGGGTTTACCTTGCTCTATTCTTGTAAGGGTTAGTACTGATATATCTGCCATTTTAGCGAGTTCAGCTTTGCTGATCAAAAAAGACTCTCTAATTTCTCTTAAGGAGTTTGTGTTCATTTTTTTCAGTCCTCAAATAGGTTCGGCATTTCAGATGTTAAATACAGGTAAAGCACCACGGCTGTGCAAAGAAATGTAATACCTGAAATTATATACAATAACATATCATATTTCCTTTTAACTAATGATAGTAATCAATGTATTCACAACGTTTATTATTGAAGTGATCCATGGTTTCATCTGGAAAATCAGAAACAAACCAATCTTTCCTAATTATCGTTCCGTATGGTTTTCGGATTCGTAGGATTTCAGTACACCATGCTATTAAAGTAATCTCTATCGGTAGGGTAAATTTCATATTCTCTCATTGTTAGAAACCGAACGAATCGCAATGTACTACATTGTATTACCTATAAAGGCAATAAGCATGCCATTTTTATAACTGTTTGATTAATTAAAGAATTGGTAAATAGAGGGATGATTTTCAGCCTGGGTTTTGTATGAAATATCCTTCAGGAAGATAGGTATAGAGAGGTCTTTTTATCAAAATAATTTAAACATATCAGATAATTTGTTGGGTTCGATTGGGTGTTTGATATTTAATACATGTCATCTAACTTCCTTAAGAGTATAAGAAAATCTTTATTTTTCACCCGAAAAGGATTACCGGAAATTTATAATTAATAGGATAATGAAGTGGGTCAGGACATAGAAAACTTTTTAGCCCAAAATATCAATGGACTGAGTTTCTTAAGATATCCCATTCCGTATCTAAGATCTGGCATTAGCTGTAAAATATTGAGATTATCTTATAAAAATCGGACTTGTCAAAATTATAGATAACTTGCCAAAACTAAAGATCAAAGCATCTCGATTTCCAGTGCAGATATCATATTTTTCTGGTGTCAGTTTAAGTAAATTCTATTATTTTCAATTGTCAAATCGTCTGCGTTCACCGGCATTTTATTTGCCGGCTGCAGCTTTAGCCACGCTTGTACGCAAAACCTTTGATCCGGAGTTGCTGACAGAGCGTTTAACAATAATATCGATGGGTCGGACTGCTTTGCCATAATAAGCTTCATTCCATTTGTCCTTAGTCTTGATAACAGCACCTTCCAATGAAACACCCGCATAAGCACCTTCGGTTCGAGAAAAGGAAAGAATGTCAGCAAGGATATCCGATTTGACACCTTTACCCACTGGCCCAACGGCAATAGAGGTATCACCCCCGATCTTGAAAGAAGAGGTAAACAATTTGTCCACAGCCTTTTTGGTTCTTACCATCATAATAATTTCCGCTGCTTCAGCACCGAACTGAATTCCGAGGGATCCAGCACCGAGAGTGTAAAACGCCGGTTGACTCCATTCCCCTGTTTTTTCATCTTTGACGATGAGCAGACCACTGCCTCCTGAACCCCCAATAAAAAATCCGGCCTTTAGTAAACTCGGAATGATAATTAGACCTTTGGCCTGGTTCAGGTTTTCCCGTAGCCATGTGTGATCTTTATCTATCATGAAGTGTTCAAACGTTACACGCGCCTTATCTACAAGTAACTGCTGTTCAGCGGGTTCGGCTGCTGCTCCCTGAATGAAAAATCCAAAAACCATGGTATTAATAATGATTGCAAATAGAACTCTTAATAATCTGGTACATGATTTTTTCATTATGTATCCCCTAATTTAATGTAGCGATTAATAATTAGAAACTTTTGTTACTTTTCTGATACTGCCCAAACATAGAGCGGGTGGCTGAATAGCCGGCGTGGATACTCCCGAAATCAAAGTTGTGATTTCTTACCAGTCTATCAACCTGAATCAACTCTAACTTTTTTACATATATCATCAAAACGAAAAGAGCAAACCCCCGAAAAAGCATTTGCCCCAATCGACAAACGATATCATAAATATTTTAGACACTTGATATTTATATTTTCATAGCAGAAATTAAAAGGTTGGGTCAGGTACTTATTGGAATTCTAAACATGATGCCATACCCCTGCAAGAGGACGATCCACATGGATCGTTAAATGATACGCCAATGAGTGATGAACAATAAGGCGTTAAAAGCGAAGAAGCACACCCATGTTGATCAAAGTTCCCGAAAGGTCTAAGCTAGTGCTACTGGGTGTCCATCCTGCTGTTGTCGTTACATCGAAGTCGTCGAGACTTACATAATCAACGGAAAGAGAAAATGACACTCTGTCTGAGCCTGCAGTGAATGATAGTCCCGCTAAATAGCCGTCGGAGTCGGAGAAGTTAACATTTGACTGTGCATAATCACCATTCCACTCTAGGTCATCAAATTGTATCAATCCTAATTGTGCACCCAAGGTAACGACCTTACCGAGTTTGAAACGGACCGAGAGTCTTTGCGTGACGAAACTTGACTCTAGGGCTTCGCCTCCGTAGTACCATCCCACACCCAATGTCGCGTCCAATAACACTGAGTCTCCGGCGTTAAAGCCTATTCCTGCATTAATACTAGGTGTCCAGGCGGTATATCCATCAATTTCTTCTCGTATCCCCGAACTCTGGACATAAAAGCCGTCAATATCTGGAGATATCATAAATGAAACGGGGTCTGCACGTAGGGTAAACTTCACAGTTTCTCCAGTGATCCCGTTTCCGGACATCATGAACATCAATATCATCGCAAAAAGAATCACTTTCAATCCACTTTTCATTTCCTCCTCCTTTCAAAGTAAATCTGTAAAGAAACTTTTTTTTTCGAGTAAAGGGTGAACAGTGTTATGGTTAAAATTAAATGTACCATCATGTCGTTTCTTCTATTGAAGATATCGGCAAATGTTTTTAAAAACTTAACTCCAAAGCATGGGATAGAAAAGAAAGACTTAAGTTATGAAAAAAAATATAAATCTGGATTTGCACTTCTGACAATAATAATGTTTCGTGCCTGGTTTCATGGCTTGAAAGTTATCTACCAAACTCTTTACCGTGATTAGGTCTTGGCTCAATCATGCATTTCCAAAAATTGAAGATTTCAAACTAAATCAAACTTGTGATTTCTTGTGCCATTCTAGCAACCTGAATCAACTCTAACTTTTTTACATATATCATCAAAACAAAAAGAGCAAACCATGAAAAAATGATTTGCCCCTTTTGAAAAAACGATATCACAAAAAATTTCGACCTTTGATATTTACGCTTTCATAGCAGAAAGCACAAGTCCAGGACATAGAAAAAGGCAGGGTCAGCAGCACCGAGAAAGTGCAGGCGATGACTTCTATAAGCCCTCAACCCCACAATCTGTCATGGACCGTGGCCAGAGGGACTACGAAGAAAAGATGGCAAAATAAAAAGACCCAAAACAACGGACAGGCACGGATGAGGAAGTGCATGAGATGTTTTAGGCGTTTACTTCAGGCGATCCTGCCTTCTAAACAGACCAACATTATCGTAAGAAGTAATTATGTTTTTGTGGTTGCGAGTCTGCCTTTCCGTGATCGGGTTTGGGTGGTGCATTGATACCACGGAAGGATCGGTTTATCGCCTAACATCCGATTAGACATGCCTCCTTGGAGCGATAGTCGTGGTGGCAGCCCTTGCAGTTTTTTGCGACTTCACCAAACTGAGCCTTGATGGCATTGAGGTCATCACCCGCGGACACTTTGACTAGTTTCTGGATTTCGGTTTCAAAGGTCTTTGCCTTGGCCATAAACTCGTCTTTTTCCCTCAAGGCCGATGATTTCAACTTTGTATTGCCTTTGACACTGCCGGGAGCCATGAAAGCCTCCCAAGGCAGCGTAGAGAGCATTTCCATTACGGATGCATTGTGAGAAAACTCCTGTTTTTCATAAGGTTTTTTCCCCGTAACCACGGCTCCCATCTGACCCATATGGTGACCAATGATGGTCATAACTGATTGACGGTACATGATAGCATCATCGGGTTTGGCGAATTGCCCATAGGCTAATCCAAAAAACAAAAGACCGATTATCGTAATAAATAACAGTTTGGACAATTTTTTCATCATATCTCCTTTTTGAAAATGGAATTTATCGAAATTTTATGATTGTGTTTGAAGTTCAGGGAAACCGCCCTCAGGGGCGCAGGCACTACCCTCTCTCCGAGCTGTAGGCTCTATAAGCCGAAGCCCCACCTGGAAACAGAGCCGGATGCCAATATGTTAAAGCATAATGATTGCGGCGGCAATCAACTTTCAATTACTTGAGCGGAGACGAATTGTCAATTGACGTTTTTCACACAACTTCTGAAGACGCCTTCTCTCCTTTCTCATGATTAGTTAACTTGAATTCGGCTTAATTGTGACCTAATCGGTATCAACACAAATACAAAACCCCTCCTCTTTATATAAAAAGTGGGGTTCTCTTTGCCATCATATGCTCTCCCTTTGTTTAGGGTTGCAAATATTTTAACACCTTATTTTTATTTTTGATTCGAACTAAAATGTCAAGTTTATTGTCAAATAGGCTACATTAGTGTCTGCTTTAATAGCCAATCCGCCTTTTCTTTGGTGGAAGGTCTGGCTTTAAAAGTTGCTTAATGGCTTTAACCAATTCTATAACCTGTTCATCGTAATCAGCCAAGTGCCGATCGATTTTTTCTTGGGCATGGATATTAAATCCTTTGTTCCCGGATTTTAGCCGGTCGCAAATTGCGACCACATTTTAAAACACTAACCAGTGATTATGAAGTTTTTTTTCTTAGTTATTAGAATTAAAAAGTTTTGGGCATTAGATGTATTTTTGAGCTGGCTTGTCATAGAATGCTATACAACTTATATGCCAAATTTCGATTTGAGGTTTAGTACTATTAAAGATGCTTATTTGATGGGAATTAACAAGGAGTTGACTTAACGTACTATGAATTTATGATGGTAAGTGATATGGGAAAGTGCACAGAAAACAGTGCATGAGTGCACATAAAATTGTTCATGATTTTGGACTTGATCCACTCAAAGGTATTCTATCCATTATAATTAAGAATTAGGACACTGAAAGCCATCTCAAAATTAGGATTTTCGTTCGAGATCAAGGCGAGGTCGAGGATCAACCCACAGGCATACTCGGGTATGTCGAGGACTTGAGACGAGGGCTCAACGCCGACATCGGACGAAAAGACTATTTTGAGATGGCTTTTAAGCTTTTACGCGCCGTATCGCTGCCCCGAGCTGAGAAAACTTTTTTTCAATCTTCTCATACCCGCGATCCAGGTGATATACCCGGCTGATCTCGGTGGTGCCTTTTGCCGCCAGCCCGGCCAGAATCAACGACGCGCTAGCCCTTAAATCCGATGCCATAACCGGCGCACCGGACAGCATCGGCACACCGGTAATCATGGCGGTGTTTCCCGATATTTTAATATCCGCCCCCATGCGTTTCAGTTCGCTGACATGAATGAAACGGTTTTCAAAAATGGTTTCCGAAATCACACTGAACCCGTTTGCAATCGACATCAGCACCATAAACTGAGCCTGCATATCTGTCGGAAATCCCGGGTAAGGCAACGTTTTAACATCAACGCTCACGATGTTCTTTGTCCCTTTTATAGTTATACACCGATCTTTGACAGATACATCGGCACCACTCAATCTGAGTTTGTGGATCACCGCTTCAAGGTGGTCGGGTTCACAATCCAAAATGGTCACATTCCCTCCGGTCAAGGCTGCTGAAACCATAAAGGTACCCGCTTCGATCCGGTCGGGTATGATTTTAACCGATACCGGTTCCAGCTTTGATACCCCTTCGATGGAAATAACCGGAGTGCCGACCCCTTCTATTTTGGCGCCCATCCGGTTCAAAACATCAGCAAGTGCAACAACTTCCGGCTCACAGGCTGCATTGCTCAACACGGTTGTCCCTTTGGCCAGAACCGCCGCCATCATGAGATTTTCAGTTCCGGTTACAGTGGAAATATCCATATAAATCTCTTCTCCTTTTAAACGATCCGCCGCAGCCTCCACGTAACCATGTTTTAAATCAATCACGGCACCGAGACAGGCAAGCCCTTTTAAATGAAGATTGATGGGTCGAGCGCCGATGGCACATCCTCCCGGCAAAGACACCCGGGCTTTTTTAAGTCTTGCCAACAGCGGACCGAGAACCAGAATTGAAGCACGCATCTTTCGAACAAGATCATATGGCGCATCGTGGTTGCCCACACTCCCGGCATCGATTTGAACAGTATCTTTATCTGTTTCAACTTTGGCACCGAGATGCACGAGTAAATCTTTGGCGCTCTGGATATCTCTAAGGTCCGGAACGTTGGTATATGTATTGGTTCCATCGGTAAGCAAAGAGGAAATAAGGATGGGGAGGGCGGCATTTTTAGCGCCGCTGATTTTCACTTCTCCCTCAAGGGAACGCCCGCCTTCAACGATGATTTTGTCCATTAAAACCTCACGCAAACAAAAATGCGCTTCCCCGGTTTCATGGCGAGGCAAGCGCTTTTAACCTTCAAAAAAACAAAATGTTAATGGTGATGTTCGCCATTCTCCTTGGATGCATCAATGGCAGCTTTGATGATGCAGTAGGTCATACCAATGCCTAAAATGGTCAGGGCATACCAAAGGCCTCCCATAAAAACCGCATGGCCCATGTCCCAGATCCATTCAAAATTAAAAGGAAACATAATCTATCCTCCTGCCCGCTCGTGCCTTACGTGGCAGGCGGGCCTGCTTTATTTTATGCTTGGGCCGGCTCTAATTCCTGTTCTAACTCAACCGGAGATGCAACCGCCGTCTCTTCTTCGTCCAAAGGTTCGATGGGATTCAGCTCCGGCTCATTGGGGAATACCGGCAAATAGCGATATGAAATGGCAATGAGAATAATACCGTATGCTACCGGGAGTATGGTTGTTGCAACCTCCTGCCAACTTGGAATGTACAAGACCCAATGATCAAACGTCATAACGGGTACGGCCATGACCTGAAGCACCATGACCCATCGATTAAGACACACCCCGATAACTGCCAGGATCACGGCAATCCAAAGCGTTACGGAATTCTTGCGTCCTTTATTCGTAATCAGTATGAGTGCAGGAATCAGGCCGCAAATCCCAATTTCCACCACGAGTATCCAGATGCCGTACAATGGATTGTTGGAATAAAAATCCATTAGCGTGAATCCTTTTGACGGTGCGGTAACGGTGAACCAGTGCCAGGTATCGAACGCCTTTGCAATGGTGTACGTCAGAATCATCCATCCTGAAATTTTGGCCAAAAGCTCGATGGCAACGTCCTTTACCAATTTTTTTCGGGTAACTTTTTCGGTGATTTTGGTCACCAGAATGGTAAAACACGGCCCGCATGCAGCGGCCGACCAGGTAAATAGAAAAAAGGTCCAGGGCCAGATAAAGACCCCTTCCCGATAGGCAAAGGGTCGTCCGAACAGAACCCCGGCAACGCCGCCCAAAGAGCCCTGGTGGAAAAAGGAAAGAAATGCGCCGGTTGCCGCAAATACCGCCATGACTTCGTGCATATTGTGACCGAGATGATGGAAAAACGGCACTTTGTCGACCTGACGGTTTTCAAGGATCAGCGGAATATATTCAATGGTCAATACCCCGAAATAACAGGAAAGACAAAAAGCCACTTCCGTCAACATGGAGTGAACATTGGCATGCCAGAAAATAAACCATCCCCTGAGCGGTTGTCCGATATCGATGGCTAAAATCAGCAGCGCTGAACTGTAGCAAATAAACCCGATCAACACGGCATAATTGATGATATTTTTCAGCTCATCCTTGCCAAAAATATATCGTAGCAATCCGGTAAAAAATGCACCGCCACCCACCGCAATAACGGCAAGATCCGCCCAGATCCACAAAGCAAATCCGTAGTAGTCGTTCATATTGGTCTGGTTAAGCCCCTTGAACCAACAGAGTAACATGGCATAAACGCCCCACAGCAGTACAATGCCGACTACACCGATGAACAGCAAAAATTGCCACAACGGGCATCGCTTAACGCCTTTGGGTATTAATGCAGAATCCATATGTTATGTACTCCTTGAATAGCAGTTTCAATTCTTGTTAGCTTTTATCCATGGTGCACAGGCTTTTTCACCTTTGCCTCATTTTTCAGATAATTATCACCGGCATGTCGAATCCAATTTCGGCTTGAAATATAGTAAACCTTGGGATTGGTTCCCAGTCGCTCCAACAACCGGAATGCATGAGGGTTTCTCGGACGCCCGCTATGTTTATGATCGGGTTTGGCCATATTGTATACCGCATGGTTCGGATTGTTCAGATCACCGAATGTGATGGCACCGGCAGGGCATGCCTGGGTGCACGCAGTTTGATATTCATTCTCTTCAATGCTGCGCCTTCCCTCCATAAATGCCTTTTCCTTGGCCAGCTGATAGCGGTGAAAACAAAAGCTGCACTTTTCAACCACACCCCGCATCCGTGGAGAAACATTGGGACTGAGGTATTTTTCCATACCGTCCGGCCAAATCGGGTCCCACCAGTTAAAATAGCGGGCATGATACGGACACGAAGCCATGCAATATCGACATCCAAAACAACGGGTATATATCTGACTGACAATCCCGGTTTCAATACTGTAATCCGTTGCAATGGCCGGGCATACCGATACACAGGGAGAATGCCCTTCATGTTGACCTGCACATTGCATACAAGGTCTTGGAAGATAGCATATATCTGTATTCGGGAAAGGCTTGCCGTTGGTCAGCTGAAAGACGCGCATCCAGGTGATGCTCAGAAGTTTGTTCGACTCATCTTTTCTGAAAGGCACATTATTTTCAGCCATGCAGGCCACCATGCAACTGCCACACCCGGTGCATTTGTCCAGATCGATGACCATCCCAAATTTATGGGCTTTGTTGTGTTTCATCAGAACCTCTTTGGATTGACGATGATCAATTGGATGATGAAGAAAAAATTTTCTTCTCCCAATGGTCAATCTTTACCAATCAATATAATTATATTTTACTCAGTTTAGCCCTGATTCCCCATGCTGAATTCATACCGGAATCAGGGTCCTCCACGGGCCCGATAAGCGTATTTAAATTTATCCCCTTGCCTGCCAGATAATCATCATATGCCGTATGTCCCAATCCTCTCGGCAAAGCGATAATGCCGGGCATAATTCCCTCAAAGAGGTGAATCTTGACCCTTGCTTTTCCTTTCGGGGTTATCAATACAAGTCGCTGCCCATCATTCAGTCCGGCTGATCCGGCCGTTTTCGGGTTAATCTCAACAAAAACATACTTATTTTTAAAACCGTATCTTCAACTGTCTTGATCGCAAATGGCGGGTCTCCGATATAACCGCTGGCCAGTCTGATGGAGTCATAGGGAATGAGCAAAAGCGGATAAAGCCTTTCATCACCTTCAATCTGAACGGGCTTAAATTGCGGTATCAAGCCGGTATCCGGATCGACAAACTCAAATTTACCGGAAACTGTTTCAAATGCTGATTTCAGGGCCTGATCCGTCGACTCCGTGCCTGACCAAAATCCTTTTTCAACCAGGGTTTCCCATTTGTCATTTAGGGTCTGCTTTAAACAGGAATAATAACTGTCCCAGGGAAAAGCATTTGCAACGCTTCCGCCCAGACCCCTTTGCCGGTTGGATAATGACATCACCGACATGCCTGGTATTAAATTGGGGTTCAACCACGGGTTTTGCAAGACCGACGACCTGTTGGATCATACCGAACGGCGTCGGTACATCTTCATAGCGTTCGAGATAAACGTGGTTCGGAAGAATAAGATCGGCGTGTCGGGAGGTTTCATCCATGTAAGAAGAAAAGCTGACCACAAATGGAATATTTTCAAATGCTTTTCCGGTATTTTGGGTATCCTTTAGCGTATACAACGGATTGGCGCCGTTAATCAAGAGCGCCTCCAAAGGATACGGCGTTTCTGAAAGGATGGATTTCGGAAGACGATGCAACAAATAGCGCGAATATGGATACTTTCGGCTTCCAGCACCGTCCAGTCGTTCATGCTGCATACCGACGGCCGCCGTTGCATCCATTTCAATTTCAGGCCAGTGGATATAATCCGGATCAGCAACGGCAAATATGCCGCCCTTTTTATTAATGTTTCCCATAAGGGCGTTTAAAGCATGCACAGCCATACTTTGCGTAAGGCTGACAGGATGAGCTCCATCGCCGCGGCCGAAAATGGCCAGCGGCTTTGAAGCATTGGCAAAACCTCGTGCCAGGACAACGATTGTTCCACTGTCGATTCCGGTAACCGCTGCAACGCTGTCCGGGCTGTATTTATCCAATACAAGTTGTTTCCACTCATCAAACCCTTTAGCATAATTTGAAATAAAGTCATTATCGTACAATTCTTCTTTGATGATAACATGGGCAAGGCCCATTGCCAAAGCTGCCTCGGTTCCGGGATTAATGGGGATCCACTTGCTTGATTTAGCTGCCGTGTTGGACAGGCGCGGCTCAATTTGAATGACTTTCACATTGGCGTCTTGCCAGGCAGCTGTTGGCCCTGAACATTCGCATCGGTGATCCCCAGCCGTCGATAATGCCGCTTCCAAGGCTTAAAATAAAATCGGCATTTTCAAAATCGAAACCCGGGCAAGGCCTGAACACCCTGCATCATGTGAAATGTCAGCTCATAGGAATCACGGACAGACGGCATTCGCATAAAATTGGGAGAACCATAGGCGGTCAGAAATCTTTCAAAGAGACGAGGTATGGTACCGCGGTCCGATACCTGATACGAAACCGACCGTATGTGACTGACCTTTTGATCTCAGGTTGCCGAGCTTTTCCACGACTTCCGATACAGCCGCTTTCCAGGATATTTTTTCCCATCCCCCCTGACCTCTTCTTCCCTGTCCTTTTTAACGGGCTCTTGATCCGTGTGGGGTCATAAAGCAATTGAAGGCCGGAGAGGCCTAGAAGACAAGCACCACCATCATTGACAGGGTAACCTTTCATACCTTCAATTTTAATGGCTCGGTCTTCTATTCTTCGAACCGTAATGCCACAACGACCTGGACAAAGGGTACAGACAGAATTAACGTAACTGGTTTCACCATCTTCCGGTACCGGCGTCCACGGCCACATCTGGGTCCATATCGAAGAATCATCCATCAACTTCCATGGCAGTGGTGAAAGGGCTGTACCGGCAGCCCCACCAATTACAAACGACAAAAAACCTCTTCTGCCAATCTTCATCTATTTTACCTCTTCAGATATCGTTCGATTATTTATGACATACAAAACATGCATCTCTTTCCGTCTGAACACTGGTGCCTTTTCCGGAAATCGATGACCCTGGAGAAACCACATGTGATAATATGATCAACAAACCTTTTTGTCGGTGTTTTAACACCTGTTTTTTCTATATTGGCATAATCCTTTTTATGGCACTCGGCACAATCATCCATCTTCATTCGGTCCCAGGTATTATTTTTGAAGCCCGCAATGCTCTTTCCCCAGATATCTCGACTGTAGCCGGTTATCCGGTTCTCTTCATAAACTTTTAAACTTTCAGACTCGCCGATATGACCGTGACAGGTAACGCAATCCATATCAGCACCCTTAATATGGGCGGCATGGCTAAAAAATACGCAATCCGGTTGTTTTGCGTATATCAACCACGGGACTTCCCTTTCTTTGGAAACATATTCCTCGACAAATTTAATTTCATCCGGATCGATGCCTTGAATCTCTTCATGACAATCAATGCACTGTTCCAACTTCGGGGCCCCTGAAAACGTTCCGTCCGTGCGAAAGAAATGGCAGCTTTCACATCCGTTGTCGACTTCGGCAACATGAAATGCATGGTTAAAGTCTATGGGCTGTTTTTTCTTAGAATAAAGTAATTTCGGAAAAATGATCCACCCCAGGACAAGGCTGGCAAGCAGCCCTAAAATAAAAAACAGGATAATGGGACCACCGGGCCCGTTATCCTGTTTTTCCATTTTTGTATCGTCGGATTGTTCTGAAGTCGACCCACCGGCAGTATCCTCAGAAATCTCTTTCGCATGATCATCCAATGTACTCATAAAAACTCCGTCAAGCTGTAGTTGATGATTTCACGATGTAAGCTAAATCTTTAAGAAAATAAATTTAACTTCGGTTTTGTACCTACAGATCTCTTTTTTGTCAAGGGAAAATCACGCTGAATCTGGTTCATTGTGCTGGAAACAATAGATTCTATAAGTCTTTGTAAAAAAGGACTAAATGGAAGAAAAATCTGCATGCTGAAATGAAGACAATCTCTTCGGCGGAATGGATACTTTTTTTATAAAAAGCTTGTACTGTCTGTTTGGTATCGGCATCGTTCTTGTTGGGTCAAAGCTGAAAGCGAAGCCCAAAGAAAGAACAGACGTCAACCGAAATACTTCATTGATTACATGTACTCGGCGATTGAAACCGTTCGGTCTCCGAGAATATTTACATAACTTCCTTGTTCATTATCGTACCAGCCGTAGATAACCGCCTGTGTAATCGGTATTCTGATAACCACATCCTTTAATGAACTCAAAAATTCTTTATCCAATCTCGGCACTTTTTTTAGGTCGACGATCTGTTCGGCAGTGCGGGTGTGGGTCACATGCCCTTCGATGATCGTCGCCGCTCGGGGCATTCCAATGATATCCCCCGATACGTTCTGTTCATCGGTATAGTGGAGATAGCCCTTGATGTCGTCAGTCGCGGCCTGTTGAAATATATCATTGAGCATTTCTCTGGAAATCGGTTCTCCGGAAAGCTCCTCTTGCAAATTCATCACCAGTATAATGAGAGAGCCGGAGGAAATGGGCACTCTAACTGATTCTGCAATAAATCCGATCTCTTTCATTTCCGGAATAACAAGCCTTAATGCATTGGCAGCGCCTGTAGACGTCAGAATAATATTATTCATTATGCTTCTGTTTTTTCTCAGATCCGTTACCCCGGATTTGGGGAGTCTGTCCAATACCTGCTGAGAGCCTGTTGCTGCATGAACCGTAGCCATGTGAGCAGACAAAATTCTTTTTGACCCTATAGCATTTAAAAGAGGTTTTATCATATGCGCCAGGCAGGTTGTGGTGCAGGATGCATTGGAGATGATCTTATGACGTCTGGGATCGTACACATTATCATTGATACCCATTACTGTGGTGACGGAATCATCCGGCATGGCTTTGCCTTTATCCTTGATTTTAAACGGCGCCGAGACAATAACTTTTTCGGCACCGGCCTCAAGATGGCCTCGTACAGACCCTTGCGGGTGATCAGGAAAAAGGGTCGGATCAAGAAATTTCCCGGTGGTATCGACAACCAGCTTTACACCATGGTTTTTCCAGTTCAATTCAGCCGGATTTCTGGATGACCTCAAAAAACGGACCTTGACGCCATCAATGTTCATTGTCCCTGTTTTTTCATCCATATCACTGATCAAAGATTTGGCTGCTTGACCGTATAAAAAGCCATGAAGCAAGCCATAGGTTGAATCCCGTTTCGTATAATGGGCGATGTCTTTTAGGGATGTACCCACCGCTCGACCAACATTAACGATAACTTCACTAAAATATTTCCGTCCCACATGGTGCCAGAGGGTAAGCTTTCCAATTCTCCCAAATCCGTTAATACCAAGCTTCAACCCACTATGTTTTTCGGTTTCCATGCGAATTCCCTTTCCTTCCTGGATAAATCATCTTTTATCGTTTAGGTTTCTTTAACCCGTATCAAATCTCGATAAACCGATCCTTCCCTGCCGTCAATACTCAAATAGTCTCCGGATTTAAACTCTATGTCGTCAAATCGACAATTCTTTTCCTTTTCGTTGCAGAAAAAGTTACTACATCCCACAATACAGGTTTTCCCCAGCCGGTAGGCCACAACAGCGGCATGAGACGTTACCCCGCCACGGGCCGTTAACAGACCGTCCGCTGCATAGATTTCCCTAATGTCATCAGGAACCGTATCCCCTCTTACAAGAATCAGAGACGTTCCGGGTTCCTTGCTTTTCCATTGGTCTATCTCTTTAAGATCAAAAACGATCCGTCCGCCCATGGCGCCGCCGCTGACACCGACACCATGTCCCAGCAATTTATCTTTTGTAATATCATCGAGATCAAACGTTAACACTTTTTTTCGTTCACGTATGGCCATATCCCGACTCTGCATCAGGTACAGATCTTCGGCACGAGGACTTTCAAAAGTAAACTCCATCTCCTGAGGACCCCATCCCTTTGCATGGATCAACTCGTTCGCCAAACCTTTTAATGCCTTGTAAATCTCGGGAAAATGACTTTCAAGGGTAATGTCTGTTTCCCGCATTTCAATATCCTGTTGGATAATCGATATCGGCAGGGTATTGACCAGGCCTGAAGCAACATCTTCACCCTGATTTCCGATGGTGAAATCACCCCACAGCCTCAGACTGTCCTCCGACCATCTGGGATTATGTGTAAAAATAACGCCGGTGCCGGACTGCTGGGTAACGTTTCCAAAAACCATTTCTTGAACCGTAGCGGCTGTTCCCCAGTCATTGGATATTCCCATAATTTTACGATATGTTCTCGCTTTGGAACCCTCCCAGGAGCTGAAGACCTTTTTAATCGTTAAATAAAGCTGTTCAAAAGGATCGTCGACAACATCTGTCCCTGAATCCATTATCATGCTTTTGTAAGTCATGGCCACTTTTCGCATCTGCAAACCGGTAAGTTCCCTTTTAAACTGGACACCGGCCCTTCGCTTCAATTCACTGATAATCGCATCAAAGTCATCCCTTTCCAATCCTGAAGCCATTCCGTAACATTGCAGAAAGCGGCGATAACTATCCCAGGCAAACCAAGCATTTCCCGTGCATTTTGCAATACCTGTTGCAATTTCTTCGTTCATCCCGACATTTAGAAATGTATCCATCATTCCGGGTTGTGAAATGGCAGACCCGCTTCTTACGGATAAAAGCAAGGGATTCATAGGGTCACCAAAGATTTTGCCGCTTATTTTTTCAACATTAGATATTTGCCGCAAAATTTGATCCTTGAAATTTTGTTTGGCCGGCAAATAACCGTCTATTATTTCTCTGCATCGGAACGCCTCGGTGGTAATAATAAAACCCGGGGGAACCGGCATCCCGAAATTCTTCAGTTTAACAAGATTCAGTCCCTTACTTCCCAGATGAATAATTCCGGAAACCAACCTGGGAATTTTATCCATAGACGTCATTGCCCTTATAGGATCATAAAGAAGCAGATGATGCAATTTGTCCTTCGGAAGTTTATTGGCCTGCTGAAAGAGGGTGTTTAGAATTCGGCTTAAAAACAGATCGAGTTGCTGAAGCCCCAAAGAAAAAGCGATCCGATCCCTAAAGAAAATTTCGGACACTCTGTGTTTTAGCTTTTCATCATCAATTGTGCCGCTCAACGGAAGGTATTTCGGCAGAATCTCCTCCATCGGTATCTGAGATAGAATCTGGCTCAGATTTTCACCATGAATATTATTAAAATAATCGTTGATGATATTCCTTACGGCCAGGGCGAACCCCTTAAAGATGTCAAGATACTGTGTAAACGTAAGCTCTCTTGCTTCCAGTGATTGGGCCAGTATGTCGAGCTGGCGCTCAATTTCAACCGAGGGAATTCCATCGAGTTGCAACGCTTTGTAAAACAAAGTTAACCGGCTGTATATTTGATAAAAAGTGGCTTTTGTTATCAGGTTAAGATCCGTATTAGCTACCAGCTCTTCAAAAAGTACATTCACCCAAGATTTTATTCGAAATGCGAGCCCGAGAGAGTCAAATTTCCTTTCACGATAGCTGCCGTACATGGAGGGAATGTCTATGGTAATGTGTCTTTTTTTATAAATATCCTCTTTGATTTCATAGGTCTGTTCAGATAGTATAATATTTTTCAACTCTTCCAGATAGTCGAGCAATTTGTATATCTTTTTACTTAGTTTAGATTCTTTTAAAGCGTTACGCAATTTGCTTAAATCCGGGAAGGCTCCGGACTGGAGTTGAGCAAGGTAATTATCCATTTCATTAAAATTGAGGTTGTATTTCTGGTCTAAGAGTTGATATAAGGATAACGCAAGTTCAACCCTCTCCAAATCCTGCTTTGATACGTCTGAAACCTCTTCAAAAACAGACTTTGCCTCATCTTCTTGAAGTGCGATAAGGCCGTCCGGCAAAGATATCCCTTTTTCTTTAAAGCGTGTGATGACGTTGTGAACGCCGTCGATGTACGGTCCCTTGGTATCGATTTCCGTGTAAATATTGGGCGGAACAAAGGCTTCCAGAATTCCTTTTTCTTTTGTTTCCCAGAAATTAAAGATGGCCTTCATAAAATCGATGATCCGATTACTGCTTTCCACGTGGCTCTGCTTTCTTAAAAAATGAATTAACAGATCCCTTCTTCCTGATATTTCGTCAATTCTTGTAGATATATCCCGAAGTTTTCCCTCTGCACCAATATCATTAAAATAAACCGGAAAAAGTCTGCAAAGCTGTTTGACCAGGTTATATACTGGTCCGATACGGCTGTTGAGCAGTTTGGTAACATCACGTGGAAAAAGGTCTATATCCTTAATAAATACACCGCATATTGCCAGATGGATAATCAGATATGAAAGCAGCCGGGTCGACCACATGGGATTGAGTTCAATTAGCTCGAGCCATGTCCTGATATTAAGGATGTGGGCGGGGTTGACTTTTATTTGCCAGTCGTTTCCGACACCGCTGATACCCGGTGACTGAAATCCTAAATCAATGACATATTCGATAAAAAATTTAACAAGATCGCTGTCATCTGTTTTATATACCCCTTTGCCCATGTTTAGGATGCAGTTCAGCGTTGTTGCCGGGTACTCACGGGCTCGTGTTTTTAATATGGAAAAGGTTTTATGAATCAAGTTTCCAATATTCAGATTACTTTCATGGGCAATAAGCCAGCTCAATGTTCTGTTGATGTCCCTTAGCGTTTCCTCATGGATCACCGACAAACCGGAAATATTCATCATGTGGAAAAGAAAAATAAGCTTCCATTGATGACCCAAATGGATTTTAGGACTTACATCCAGAAGGTTTTGAGGAATTTTACGATACGCTTCAACAAATTGGGTGTAATCGGTAAGTTCAACCAGTCTTTTCAACGTATCTTCCGATGTCATGGCTTTAGAGGATACTATCTTTTCAAGCCTATCCTTATGCTGATGGACCTGGTCGTGGGAAATATTTTTAAAAAAGCTCTTTATTTTTTTCGGCCTCTCAATTTTATCCGCCTCTTCTTTAAACCATTCCCAAGGATCCCTTTCACTCAGCCAGTAACCATATATATGATCATAATATTTAACAAGAAGTCGATTGATGGATTCACAATCCCCATTCATTTCAGTTGAATAATTCAATAGCGCCTGAGCCAGTTTTCTTATTTGATAAAAGCTTTTAACAAATAAAAAGAAATCGTCTCCCTCATAATTTCTGATACGATCGAATGCATCATCAAGGATCGGCTTGAATCTTTTATAGTCAGCATGAGATTCTTTTATAACTTTTTGAATAAAAAGCATAAAATTGTCTACAGCATCATCTTTGACATCTGGGTCGATGTTTGTATTAATTGCCTGTGTGAAAATATCGACAAACAGTCTTGCAGCTTCAGGTCCCTTGGGATGGTTTTTAAGGAGATGAAAATAATCGAGGGAATAGACCCTTGCTTCCTGAACGATGAATTGCCAGTTTTTATAAGGATGAGCAAGCTCTTTGAGGAACGTATTTAACCCTTCCATGATGCCGTAATATTTGGACATCACCTCTTGCAGAACCGAATATTTTTCATCTATGGTGACATCAATATGATAACTGGCAATATTAACTTCAAGAGCTTTTGATTGTACCATCGGACCCCCATCTGATTGATGATTTATGATTGGCGATTTTCTCAAACATCAATGGTCTGAAAATATCAAACATTGCCGCTATTTTCAAGTTTATTTCAACCGGCTATCAGGGTAAAGGCATTTGATTGCGGTGCAGCTGAGTGATGGTGTGTTTCTCTTGGGAACCGACAAATAAACAATCTTCAAATTTTCAATCTTGATGAACTCGTAAAAAGTCAGTATTAGACGGCAAAGTAAAAAGTTCAAGTTCGTCGCGAATTTCGTGAATGAGGCGTACTTATTGTACGCCGCAGTGAACACGAAATGAAGCGCAACGCAGAAATTGGACTTTTTACGAAGCCGTCCATTTTTAATAAAAAAAGCCCCTCCCAAAGGAGGGGCTTTT
The DNA here is from genome assembly GCA_963731025.1 of uncultured delta proteobacterium. Classification (GTDB taxonomy): domain Bacteria; phylum Desulfobacterota; class Desulfobacteria; order Desulfobacterales; family UBA11574; genus UBA11574. Next base: position 180,528 of record CAVSVL010000012.1, read on the forward strand.
TAACAACTTATTCAATATTAACAATTAGAGTTCAAGCCATGAATCCGAATAGAGAGACTTTCCAAGGATGACATTGGTGGTCTTTGCATAATCTTGCAGCTCTTTTGAAAGACTGCCCATATCCGGTTCACTGCCATCCATAATGCCATAAATCACATCGACAATATCCTGGCGTTCGCCCCTGGCAATGGAAATCAACTGGTCGTCCAGCGGATCGGCAATCACCGACTCCATCCCGTATTTCTGGAGCATCACCATGTAGGTTTGATTCAGAATCGGCCGCAGATGATCCGGCGGGCCATTGGATATGTTCGACAGTCCACAGGTGCTCCTTGCGCCTGGAGCGATATCCTGGATCATTCCCTGAAATTCCATCAGACTGATGGCTTGTGGTTGCTGGATATTCACCGGAGTTACAATACCATCCACCCAGATCTTTTCGTTGGGGATGCCTGCTTCATTGGCAAAATACAGAAGTTCAACGCACAGCGCCGCGCGTTCATTCTCATCCCGCGGAAGCCCTTCGGGCCCCCACATCAGCGCAACAAAGTCCGCATTATATTCCGCGGCCAGAGGAACCATCTTCTCATAGCGTTCCGGGCGGCACATGATGGAATTGATAATGGGCGGCAGCTTGCAAACCTTAAGGGCCGCTGCTATGGCATCGATGTTGGATGTATCCAATGCCAGGGGAATATCGTCCACCACCTCCTGGACCACCTCAACCACCCAGGGCATCAACTCGTGTCCATCTTTTTTGGCAGGGCCAAGGTTGATGTCAATAATATCCATCCCTTTCTCCTTTTGAAAAAGGGCTTCCTCCTGAATCGGCTTGGGATCACGTTCTTTGAATGCCTTGCCGATCTTTCTAGATATAACGTTTAAACTCTCACCTAAAAGTAACATATGACCTCCCTCCTTTATCGGCACCCGCCAAATGTTTTCGGGGCAGGACCCCGTCACTGTATCTTATGTGTCATTTGCCACTCACTATCTGTCAATTTAAGCTTTTTGTGTTGCCAAAATTCAACATCAACACAACAAACCTCGCTGGCTCATGCCAAGCGACTAACAACTGTTCACTTATAAAACAATTTTAATGGATATTTCAATATCCGGCAATGCTTTTTTTTAAGCCTTTACCTTGCTTTGAGAAATGCCGGAAGATGAGCAGCCTCTCTCGGTCCCACGGTAATGGTCCAGTCCGGCAATTCTTCCTCCATATCACCGACAATGGCCGCTGCATATCCGGGAATAATCACTTCCTTAGTTTTTACTTTATCCGCGATGCCGCATTTTTTGACAAACATTCCCACATCATCACCGGAAAATTTTCCCGCAGCCCATGCCGTCAAAACAGACAGGCCTTCGGAGTCTTTGATCAGCAGCCATGTCGGCACCTTGCTTCCTTCAATTTCACCGGAAACAATAAAGTATGTCAACGCAAAATTGGTGGTGACCAGTACCGGAGAATTTTCATCCGGATTGCCGATTTCATAAATACCCTCTGTCACGGTCATGGGCCTTTGAGGATCGGTGAATATATTCAGCCGTTCAACCAACAAAGAGAAAAGGCTCCCGCCCTTAAAATCGGACAGGATGGTAATGCCGCCGTACTTTGCAATAAACATGGCGGCAATGAGTGTTTCCATATCCAGGTTCGATGCCATTTCACACGGAAACGTAATGGTTGGAAAACCAAGCGCCCTGTTTAAAGACTTGAGGGCTTCACGACGAATGACGATCTGGTCCTCGAACGCCTGCTTGATCTCTCTGGCTCCAGAATCGATGACCAGGTCTTTGAGGCCCATTTCCGTCAACTTGGTGGTCAGCGGAATAAGACCTTCAACAGAATCCGCCTTGACCGCCAAAGGCAAATCATTGTCTTTGGCAAGTGCGCCAAAGGCATCGATATTGCCTTCGGTGGCGGCATAGATCAACGGGCGTTTGAATTTACTGGCCTCGATTCCGGCGGCCATTACATCGGCATCTTCGGACATCAAAACCAGGTTGAATTCCGAGGTCTCGGCAATGGTTTTTGCCGCTGCCGCAAAGGCATCCTTGTCGCCGTTGACATCTTTCAAGGCCACCAACTCGGGCCTAAGATTAAATCCGACCCGTCTCAAATTGGAACGCATTCCAGGCTTTAAGCTTGCCTTCAAGATCAGATGCGGCGATATCGGACCCCACCATCGCTCCGATAGGTGTCGGGCTGTAAAAGGTTTTTTCATGACGATAGAGGACGGTTTCACCCCCGGCTTTCGTCTTTCTAACACCTTGTCCCATCGCCACAGGCCGGATCGGAGGCGCCGACGCTTCAGCAAGTTGTTCTCTTGCCTCGTCGGATACATACGGGCAGGCGTCGAGTTCCGCCTTTGCCGGATGCCAGGTTCATGGCAAAAGCAAGGCATGTGGGGACCCCGCATTCCTTACAGTTGGTTTTCGGCAGTAGTTTGAAAATCTGAATACCGGTTAATGCCATTTTTATCTCCTTATTCTAATGGATCAGGTTTCAAGTTGTGATATTCAATTGCAAGGTTTAAGGAGCGACGATTTTGCGCTCCTTAAACCTTTGAAGTGTTATAGATTATCCGATAATCGGATCCATGGAAAGAGCCGGATGGCCGACTTTTTCGAGGAACGGCATAATCTCTTCTTCCGAGGTGCCAATGGTTTCATCGGCAATCTTATTGATAAAGTCCGGATCGCCGAGTTCTTCACCCCTCTTAATGAGCCGCTCTTTAAGCTCTTCTTTAAGACATCTTGGGCATCCAGACCAATCGAAACAGGCCGCCGTCACCAACGATGAACTTGCGCTGGGTAATATTGTACTTGGAATGGCCCACAAATCCCGGCGAAGAAGCGCCTCCGCCCATAACACCGGCCAGTGTGGTAAATTTCATGCCGCAGGGCGTTTCACCCATATAATCCCGGCCCACGGTCATGACGCCGTTACAGGTGGGCAGCATGGCCGCAATAGCATTCACAGCATCCGCAGGTGGTCATGGGATCATTCACCAGGGAGTAAAAGTTGTAATGGGTGATGTTTCCCCGTGAAGCCTTAGATACAAAATCGTTGACCCCTTTCCACTGACCCAATACCGGATCGAGACATTCACCTTTTTCGATGGGCTGGTTGGGACCGGTGGGATTGATTTCATAGGATGCCTTGCAGTCCATCCAGTTGTAGGCACCGCAGAGACCGGTTCGCTCGGGACTCACCGTACAGACATGGTTGGGCGCAAAAGACTGGCACAGCGTGCAGGAATAATAAATCTCTTCTGCTTCATCCGTCATGTTCTCCACCCGTTCGTCCCGATGCTTGTACTCTGCCCGGGCCCTTTTGGTGAGCTTGTCCACATCCTCTTTTTTGGAATATAGCGTAACCTGTACTTTATCCAGAATTTTTTCGAAATCCTGATGGAACTTGGCATGCAGAACAACACCGAGATGCTTTAAGGTAAAATCCTTTTCCATGGCCGATTTGCTCACACGGATCCAGGCAATATCCCGCTGACCGATATGCATGATCCCCTGAATGTAGTTAATCAGGTGATGAATCTGGCGTTCGAGAATCGGCTCGAAATCTTCCTGGAATTCACGACCGGCAATCTGGATATAGATTCCCAGGGGAAAGGTTTCCCCTTCTTTAAGTTCGGTGACGTCAGGACCGATCAATTTCTACCTTACCGTCTTCGATCTCTTTCATATCGGCCATTTTAACCAGTTCTGTGCACTGGGTCTTACCACCGCCGCACTGGGCATACAGATCTTTACCCCTGACCCGCTCACCCTCGAATGCCGGACCGAAAGACAGTGGGAATATCGATTTCGGTGACATGGACCTTGAGCCCTCGGACTTCCACCGATCTCTGGCAAATTTCATCATGGCGAACATTGGGCACCACATGCTCGTAGGTGCAGATACCGGTGGGTAGAATCTCGGGCACATCCGTATCGGCCAGGGTCGGAAAACCCCAGTTGACACAGCCTGCTGCGGCACATGCCCAGCGGGTTCCGATTTCACCAAAAGCGTTAACAAAGGCAAAGATCCTGTTCTTGTTATACAAAAGGATCTTTTTATAGTCACCGGGTTCAACTCCGCCAAACGCCATGGCCGCCCGATTGGCAAATCCCAGCGCAAATACGGCCGATGAAATATCCGGACCAAAAGGCACAATACGGGTGTTCCATCCGATCTGAACACCGGCTTCAATGAGCTGATCGATGACCGACGTTCCGTTGTGGCCGGATGCACAGAAGATATAAAGATTCTTCAACTGGTAATCTTCGACAATCATCTTGGCGATTTCGGGCGTGGGGCATGCCCCTACGATGGCAGCAAAACCGGGCGCTGAACCGTCCACAAACTCCACCCCTCTTTTTCTCAAAATAACATCGTCGGCAGGACCCAGCCAGATTTTGCCGGCCTCTATATCCGGATCTTCCTGGGGATAGTAAAAATCAGGATCGGTGACACTGCGGATCCCTTCTCTAATTTCATAGGCGAGTATCGCCGCCATACCGGCATCCAGAAGGGGACCTAAGTAAGGCAGATGATTGACCCGCTTGATATGGGGCGGAAGCAGCCCCCGGGCAAACTGTCAACGGTTTTTGCAAATCTTCCAAGTTTTCAACCTTGTGACCCAGAAGTGAGTAAATTACCGGCAAATAATAACCGGTATTCGGAAACTCAACTTTGGTATCAGCATTATAGGTTGCCAGAGCGTTTCTTAAACGCCCTTCAACCTCTGAAACAACATTATAGCCGCCTTGAATGGCAGCAAATGCGACTAGCTTTGACATACGTTCCTCCTTCGTTGAGAATTTATTCCAACCTCATATGAACAAATCCTAATAACATTAAGCTTGCTGATGTTTGGCCTCCATATTTTTTATCCTTCAAGCGCCTGACGATCCGCCATATCCATGAGCACCCGTTCTCTTGCTTTTTCGATACCCAGGGCTTTGCGCTTCTTATCGATATGGGCGATCATCTTGTGGGCATGTTTGATCGGATCAGGCTCACAGTCCCACATACCCCCATAGATCTCTTCCAGCTCTTTGTACAGATAATCTCTAAATACCGGAGCCCCGTCTAAAGGCATATGATACCCGAAAACCGTGTACACACCGGAGGTCACAAAATAATGCCCGATGCTGATGGCCTTTTCACTCATCCATTCCGGCGCACTTCCGGCCACAGGCAGATCCTGGATGTCATTTCCAAGACCACCGGCCTTGACAACTTCGGTTGCCGCCAAAAGAATCCGGCTGTTGTCCACACAGGACCCCATGTGAAGCACCGGAGGAATACCAACGGTCTCACACACTTCGGCAAGACCCGGTCCGCAGAATACCTGGGCCGTTTCAGGCGTCAGCAGCCCTTCCATGGCACAGGCGATACCGTTGCAACCGGTGGTCAGAACCAGCACGTCGTTCTTGATCAACTCTTTTACGATTTTAATGTGAGCATCATTGTGCTTGGTCCGGGCGTTGTTACAGCCCACAACTCCGGCTACACCCCGGATACGACCGTTAATGATATTGTCATTGAGCGTATAATACGATCCCCGGAAGGTGCCTCCCAGATGGTATTCGATGGATTCCACACCAAAACCCGCAATCTGCGTGGCCTTATACCCCGGAATCATCACATCGGCGCCACGGTTTTTAAAATTATCAATGGCCATGGTGACAATCCGTTTGGCGTCTTCCATGGCATGATGTTCGTCAAACTCGATATGCGTCACATTGTCCTGCTCCATCTTGGCGATGGGATGGGTGGTGATCAGTTTGGTATGAAAACACTTGGCCACATTGGCAAGGTTCTGGAACACACATTGAACATCCACCACCATGGCATCGCACGCTCCCGTGATAATGGCCAGCTCTTGCTGCAAAAATGTCCCGGCCGGCGGTACGCCGTGCCGTTGCAATATCTCATTTCCCGTACAGCAGATACCGCCCAGTTGAATCCCTTTGGCCCCTTTGGAATGGGCATACTCATTCATCTCTTTGGATTGGGCCGCGGCCACGATCATTTCCGACAAAATCGGCTCATGACCGTGAATAATAATATTGACATGGTCTTCTTTCATCACACCGAGATTGGCTTCAGACTGCACGGGAGACGGAGCCCCGAACATCACATCCTGAAGATCGGTGGCGATCATACTGCCGGCCCAACCGTCGGCCAGAGAACACCGCGTGCACTGCTTGACGATATTTTTGAAATCCTGGTCAACCCCCATATGGGTGCGGTGCATAATCTCCACAATTTCACGATCAATATTTCTGGGCACTACCCCCAGTTTCTTCCAGCGTTCATAAAGGGGCTGAGGGGCTCTTTTAGCGTACATGATTTCTCCCTCGGGCTTGCCCCATTCGGCCAACGCTTTTTCAGCGACTTCAACGGCGATTTCATCAAAATCGCGATCGAGTGTTTCACCGTCTTTTTCAACCGTGGTGGCCACCCCAAAGTGCGGGGCAATTTGCAGGAGTCTTTCAGGTGATTTGATTTTATAGTCTTCGGTCTCTTTTCGGGCCACCGACAAAAAGACTTCGGCCACACCGCGACCGTGGTCTGAATGGGCCGACGCACCGGCTGCCACCATGCGGGCAAAGTTTCTGGCCGCTATGGTATTGGCCGTGGCGCCGCACAACCCTTTTCGGGTATCTTCGCCTTCGATTCCCGCCTTGGGCATCGGCAGACGGCACGGACCCATGGCACAATTTTTACAGCAGGTGCCCTGCATGCCTATGTTGCAGGGTTTCATGGTTTCTGCCCGATCAAAAACCGTCTCGATATCCAGTTTCTGAGCCCGGGCGATCATTTCCTGAGTTGCAGGATCAATAGAGGCCGCAATCGGATCTGCCATCTTTTTCGGCTTGGCGGCCTTTACTTTTTTCTCTTCTGCCATTAGAGGTTCCTCCTCGTAAGTTTTTTTTATTCTTGCGATGATTGACTCAGATGATAGCTTACAGATGGTGTTTAAGTATCGTTCTGAGCGAGATCTTTTGCTTTTTTATGCGACCCGTTTGTGTATTCTGTTCAATCGTTCCAGCATCTTATCCAGCTTCGTTTTCTGCTGGGCTGCCGGTGTCAGAGACACTTCAGCAGGCGCAGTCTTGTGCTTGGCCGCAAGCGCTTCACGTTCTTTTGCGCGCTTTTCTCGGATCGCCTGCTCTTCAGCCTCTTTCTTTGCTCTGGCTTCGGCCTCGGCTTTGGCCTTGGCTTCTGCTTCGGCTTTGGCTTTGGCTTCTGCGTCTGCCTTGGCTTTGGCTTCTGCGTCTGCTTTGGCTTTGGCCTCTTGTTCGGCTTTGGCTTTCGCATCCGCCTCTGCCTTTGCTTTGGCTTCCGCATCGGCTTTGGCTTTGGCCTCTGCGTCTGCTTCGGCTTCGGCCTCTTGTTCGGTTTTATCGACTACTTTTTCTTCTTTCTTTGGCGCTGCCTTTTTGGCAGGTTCTTTCGCAGGTGCGGCCTTCTTTGCAGGCGCCGCCTTCTTTGCGGGTGCCGCCTTCTTTGCAGGTGCCGCCTTCTTTGGCGCTTCACCTTCTATGGTCAGATCCGGTTCCGGTGCAAGGGAGGCATAATCAATATCCACGTCGTCAAGTTGCTTATTTATAGGGCGCAACATCCATGGCGCTGCCACCGTCAATCCCAAGATCGATAAACGCCTGGGTGAGCCGGATGGCTTCCGGATGACGCATGATCATAACACTGGCACCTGACATCAGATAAATGACGGCACCCACGGCTTCCATAAGAATTCCACGTCGCTCCGGATCACCCAATGTCGGCGCTTCATCAACCGTCTGCTTGGCTTCCTTGCACTTCCAGATCTCGTTGGCCAAATTGTTGATCATCGGCAACTGAAGCTTGTCGTCACCCTGGGTCAGGGCTGCCATGTTGAGCCTTTCCATCACGGAATACGTATATTCCAGTCCATAACCCAGACCACCGGTGGTAGGATCGACGATCAGCCGTTCCATCGGCATCCCCAAATTTTCGAGAAGGATGTTGACTTGTTTGGCGAGGTTAATATCGATGGGCGAAGATGCAATCAGGGTATGACCATATCCCATGGCGCTGGCCCCGATTCCCTTGTGGTTTTTATCCTCAACAGGCCCAAGAACCAGATTTGAGCCATGGGTCTCTTCTGAAATCTTCTTTAAGACCTCCTCATCTTTCTCAATGTTGGCAGTCCCCCAGACAATCAGCGGTACGTCGATGGCGTCAAGGACTTTTTTTACCGTGGCCGCTGCATCCTCAGGGCTGGCGTTCAGGCCGTTCGGATCGGTACTTTTGAGTTGTAACACGATCATCTTGGCCCCGAATTCATCAACACATTTTTTGGCCCATGCAGCCGGATCTGAAAGAACATCCTTAAAATGGCTTAACGCAGCTTCCGGCCATTCATCCGGCTCCATGTCCCAAACTTCCATTGCAATAACCGGCTTGTGCGGCATATCTCCTTCAAAATTGTAAAAAGGATAGCATGCCTGACCACCGATGGTAACGGCGTTATCGCCTTTACCCAAAGTGATTTCCTTTATGTTACCGGTATAAGATTCTTTGTATATTTCCAAACCCAATGTTACCTCCTTTACATGACAATAAGATTTAGTGTTTGAGGTGTATTACATTGTAACCCAATCAATCGATTCTACAGGGGCAGAAAAATATTCAGCCCCGGTCTTTAAAAAAAATTCAGCCCCCCTTTCATGATATGAATTTTATTATAACCTTATCTACATCGGTAGATTTATAGCCGGAAATCCCAAAAATATTCCCAGAATTTCTCGATCATTCCCATTTAATATATTTCTAATAATAAAAAGAGATTACAGCACAGGCTATAAACGAAGATCATCTTTAAAACATGCCAAATATGACCTTTTATATTGGGATGAATTATTTGTCAATAGATGAGTCAAAATTAAGGTAATTATTGATGAAACCAAATGGGAAGTCGGGGAGCGTTTTAATAACGAATGTGGCAACGGACCGGATCATCTTTTTGAAAATCACCGACGGTTAGATGAGTTGTAAAATTTCCGAGATGTTCAATTACACATTGCCGGTCACCGGTTATCATTTCAATTCGTCAAACTTACAGGTCAATTCAACCACTTCGCCATCATAAAGGGTTTTGATTTTATAGGGCAGGGTTTTGAACAGCTTTATCATTCCCTGATTTCTGGGTAACGTGTAGGCCATCAGGCCGGAGATTCCGTTTTCTCTGGCAGCCTCTGATAATTTTTTCATGAGGATCTTGCCCAATCCTTTCCCCTGCCATTCTTTGCTCACTGAAAAAGCGATCTCTGCGATGTTCTTGGCAGGGTCGAGAAGATATTCTCCCACAGCCACGACTTTTCCAAATCCGAATTCCCCGACCACAGCTAAAATCGTCAGATTTTTAATGTAGTCTATTTGAAACATACTCTCCACATCGCCACGAACAAAACGGGTCCTTGCCTGAAAAAATCTTGAATATATATCATCTTTATCCTGCGTGTAAAAATGCTCTTGTATCCTTCTCCCATCCACTGGTTTGGCCGGCCTTATGGTGATCAGCTCACCATCTATTTCCCTTGTCTCCTCCAAATTTATCGGGTAAATGCCTTGCACCGATTCCGACAGGGTCCGCTCTGCACCGAGCAACCCCATTTTTCTGGCCTCAAAAAAAAGTTCCTCCCGAAAATCAGGGTGGGCAATACTGATCATCGCCATGGCACGCTCCTGAAGACTCTTGCCAAAGAGATTGACAGCCCCGTATTCAGTAACCACATCTTGAACATCACCCCTTGGTACAACAATGGCGGTATCCTTGAGCATCGGAACAATGCGGCTCTTTTTACCATCAACGGTGGTTGACGTGAACATAAGAATTGATTTGCCGTTTTCGGACCCGGACGCGCCTCTAATAAAGTCGAGCATACCGGTTATACCGGAAAAATGGTTGTGGGAAAGCGCATCCGCAGCAACCTGCCCGGTGAGATCCATAGCCATAGGTACATTCATGGCCACCATTTTTTTATGTCGTGAAATAATACCCGGATCATTGACGTAATCCGACGGATAAAATTCAATCGCCGGGTTATCATCAAGAAATTCATAAAGATTTTTTGACCCGATGGCACAACTTGCCACCAGCTTTCCTTCGTTAAATCCTTTATTCCGGTTCGTGATCACTCCCATTGAAACAAGACGCATGATATCCGTGGTCACGTACTGGGCGTGGACGCCAAGATCATTCTTATCGGAAAGCGCAAGCAGGGTGGCCTGCGGTGTTGTGCCGGGGCTGATCTGGATGGTTGAACCATCGTCAACAAGCCGGGCAATCAGCCGCCCGATATGATTGGCGGCATCGAGTTCCGGAAGTTCGTCAATGGTCAAAAGTTCTTCTTCATATTCGACAATGGCATTCACGTCATTGACATGGATGAAGCTGCGACCCAACACTCTGGGCATTTTAGAATTTACCTGGGCAATGACAAAGTCGGCGGAGAGTGCCGCCGCCATTGTGATATCAACGGAAATCCCCAGACTCATCCATCCGAAGTCATCCGGCGATGATACCTGAATGAGGGCCACATGGATCGGAAGACGACGGGATTTAAAAAGGCGGGGCACCGCCGAAAGGTTAATTGGCGTGATAAACCGTTTGTTTCTTGCCAGGCTTTCCGGTTTTGCAGATCCCAGATAAAATGATCGGATATTAAAGCTTTGATCTTTGGTTTTATTCGCGATCAATGTCAAAGGTGTACTTTCCAGACTCAACAAACGGACGATTTCGATATCTGTAAACGTATCCGCCGCTTCGGCGAGTTTTTTGATCAGATATTGGGGTTCTCCACAGGATGAACCGATAAAGACCCTCTGACCCGGCTTTATCCGTCCTATCGCTTCTTGTGCAGAGCATCTTTTTTCAACATAATTGTCAGCCCAATAGGTTGATACGGCCATGATGCCTCCTTTGTACTGTTTATTGAGAAAATGATGCGTTTAAGGAAATAGCAGTATGAATCGCAGTTTAAGTAAAAACTAAAAGCGCTTCAGTTTTTCTGTTGCCGGAAAAATAGTAAATTAAAGACATTTAGTGAGACCTGTTAAATAACGTGTATGTTAAATGTATTTATTAACTTATCCGGTATTTATTATCAAGAAAAAGATGATATGTTTTTGCGGAGAACAATAGGGAATCAAACAACCATAACGATGCGCTATGCATGGAAAATCATGTGGCGGGGAAGGATTATTTTAAACTTCGGGCCTTGTTGCGTATTTCTCGATAAACGTATCCAGGTGAGCCAGCTGTTGCGAATTTACGTCGCCGAATTGAACACCCAGCTGCCTCATTTCAAAAGTACTGAAAGGAACAAAATTATTTACATGGATATCTGAAATTTTTTTACATGATATCCCTTTTAAAATAAATCCATAACCGCTTAAAAATATGTCAACTTCAGTCGGTTCATGTATTTGCTCTGCATCATTAATGTACATAAAGGCAAGGCCGCCTTTACTGATATTTTTAATCTGGCCCAGTTTTGATGAGCCATTTTTAAGTAGCGCATATACGCCTTGCTGAACCTGAAACCGTTCATGGAATCTTCGTTCAACGATCTTCTCGCTATGTATCATCTTTGCCTCCCTAACATAATTAGTGCCCATCCATAAATGGCCATTTTTGTCCTGATCGGCGTTCTCCGCGGGTTTCCGGCTGCGGCGTACAGACGTACGCCTTCCTGTCCCGTGTGCGGGGACCGAAAACCTTTGTGCGGCCTTGATCAGAACAAAAATTGCTCATTTCTGAATTGGGCACCCATTGTGTTCGTTTTAGATTCATGGATGAACACTAATTAGATGGTTTCTTTTAACAATTAAAGTTGTTATAAGATGCATCTCTTGTGCATCTCTTGACGCTTTAAATCGCAATTAATTATAAGTTTGTGTATATTGTGTGTCAAGAAAAAAATAGCACAATATATTGATATTTATAACCAGATAACCATTGAGGTATCACGATAAACACACAACTATGTTTCGAATCCATTGAGACGGCGGTCATTTAAAAAAAACAACCCACCCAAAAACAGAAAATATAGATTGAAAAAATGGCCGATTTGTTGCATACAACACATTGTAAATGCAGATGGTTTCGAAAATATCTCTCAAACTCGAGTTCCACACCCTTAATTTTATCAACATCGCTGCAGAGTAAAAGGCCGAAAAATTTTTTCTTATCCGCCTTTGGCGCGAAAGTAAAATCATTCAGATGTATAATCTAAGGTTATTCGTCTGCATAAAAAGGAGCGAAAAATATGGTTGCATGTTCAATCTGCGGCTTAACACACAATGTCGGATTTATATCAACGCGTTTTGCAGGAACAGACGGTGTATCCCTGGAAACCACAAAATGGGCCAATGTTTTTCAAAAGGAAGGATTTTCCTGTTTCTATTTTGCCGGTGAATTGGATCGGCCTCCGGATTGTTCATATCTGGTGGAAGAAGCTAATTTTACTCACCCGGATATAAAATTTATCTACAATCATTGTTTTGGTGTTCATAAACGCGATCGTCGCATCACACAAAAAATTCATGCCATAAAGGAAAAATTAAAAGATGAAATTTACAATTTTATTGAAAAATTCAGTATCGACCTTTTGGTGCCTGAAAATTCACTCACCATCCCATTGAATATACCCCTTGGGCTTGCCATCACTGAGGTCATCTCCGAAATCGAAATCCCGACCATCGCCCATCATCACGACTTTTTCTGGGAACGACAACAGTTTTTGACAAACGCGGTCTGGGAGTACTTAAATATGGCTTTTCCGCCGCATCTGTCTTCTATACAGCATGTGACCATCAACTCTTCAGGAGACAACCAGTTAAGCCTTAGAACAGGTATTTCCGGCACGATCATTCCTAATGTTATGGACTTTGAAAACCCGCCACCACCCATTGACGATTATGCTATGGATGTGCGAAAGGCGCTCGGCATTGAAGATGATGAACTTTTTATCCTTCAGCCAACCCGGGTCGTAAAGCGAAAGGGAATCGAACATGCCATTGAACTCGTGCATCGACTGGGGAAAAAAGCCAAGTTGGTTATTTCACACGCTTCAGGAGATGAGGGGTATGACTACGAACAAAGGGTCAAGGACTATTCAAAGCTGTTAAATGTTAACACCCGTTTTGTGTCTAATATTATAAATGAAAAAAGAGGGTATACCAAAAAAGGAAGAAAAATTTATACATTGGAAGACATCTATCCCCATGCCGATCTGGTGACGTATCCATCTACCTTTGAAGGGTTTGGTAATGCTTTTTTAGAGGCGGTTTACTTTAAAAAACCCATCGTGGTAAACAAATATTCAATTTACACCTACGACATTGAACCCAAAGGGTTTTTGACCATCGAGCTTGACGGATTTGTTACAGAAGATGCTGTTCGAAAAACCAGAGATGTTCTTGAAAATCAGGAACTTTGCAAAACTATGGTTGAAAAAAACTATGACATTGCAAAGCGATGCTATTCTTACGCTGTCTTGCGACAGAAATTAAATAACCTCATCTATGACGGTATTGCCTGCAATCCGGAAAATTTTAAGCAATAATACTGGCCGGCTGTCTTAAAGGCTTTTGAAACTAATCGATCTCAAGGGAGCGTCAGGTATGATTAAATTTTTGGCTGGAAGCTGTTTGAGTGGATTAGGGATCGTTTTGAAAGAACCATAGGTAATCGAACTTTATGGATGAAACCCTCTGTTAAAGCAGAGACCTTTATTAATATCCTGGGCAGGTTCTTTCATTACGAACCCTTATTCACGAGTTCTTTCAGCAAAAATTTAATCATACCTGACGCGGAAACGTTTTCAAAAAGCGAACGTGTAACCGAGATGTTCATTATGAATCTTGATCAAAATAAACTCCGATACGGCTTGAATTCCGGAATTCAAAAAGGATGGCGCGGATTTGTCTGGATGCTCAAAATCATCGTACCCATATCTTTTCTTACCGTTCTATTAGAGTATAGCGGCTGGATACACCATATAGATTTTATTCTAAAGCCCGCCATGAACCTTCTGAGTCTTCCGCCCATGGCGGCTCTTCCGTTGATCGTTGGAATGCTTACAGGAATATATGGGGGCATCGCTTCCATGGTGGTCCTTCCCCTGACGAATAATGAAATGACCCTGATCGCCATCTTTCTTCTCATCTCCCACAACCTTATCCAGGAAGGAATTATTCAGGGTCAGTCCGGGCTGAATCCTTTTAAAGCCACACTTTTCCGCCTGACAGCTTCCAGTGTTACGGTGATCATTGTCGCCAGATTCCTTGGATCCGAAACTGTGCGTTTGGCCGAAAAAAATCTATCTGCTGCAATACAAAAGCCGCTGTTTATCATGATGAAAAGCTGGTTTACGGCCACATTATATCTCAGCTTAAAGATATTTGTGATCATCATGGTCATCATGATTCTGCTTGAAATAATGAAAGTATTTAATATTATCCATCATATAGTTAAGGTTTTGAACCCTCTTTTAAAGGCCATGGGACTCGATCAAAAAGTGGGGTTGTTATGGCTCACGGCAGTTGTCTTTGGTGTCGCATACGGTGGCGCCGTCATTGTGGAAGAAGCAAAGGAAGGGCATATTGAAAAAGAAGAACTTGAAAAACTTCATCTTTCCATCGGAATTAATCATTCCATGATTGAGGACCCGGCGTTGTTTTTATCACTGGGGCTAAGTGCCTTCTGGCTCTGGGTCCCCCGGTTGATCCTGGCAATCGTTGCCGTACGTCTGCTTCATATATACTATAAACTAAAAATGTTATATAAATCTAAACTGAGTGTTTCAAATTGTGACCGAAAATTATGACTAACGTTTAACGCTCTTGATTTTGGGTAACGTCAATAAAGCGTCACAGGCCTGGAAAATTTTATATGGCAGAAATATATCCCATTGGTGGTGGAAAAGGTGGCGTTGGAAAAAGTTTCATAACGGCCAGTCTCGGCGCATTAATCGCCAAATGGGGTAAAAAGGTCGTGCTGATCGATTTGGATCTGGGCGCGTCAAATCTTCATACCTTGCTGGGAATGAAAAGCCCTAAAATCGGTTTAAACAGCTTCTTAAACAAAACCGTAAAAAATCTTGAAAGCGCGGCGGTTCCAACGATGATCCCCAATTTATTTCTTATCAGCTCTTTCCATTGCTACATGGAAATTGCAAATTTATTTTATGCACAAAAGCTAAAAATAATTGATTCCATAAAAAAACTTCCTTTTGATTATATTCTTCTGGATTTAGGTCCCGGGACAAACTTTAACACGCTGGATTTTTTCTTAACTTCCAAAAAAGGAATCCTGATCTGCACACCTGAACCAACCTCCATCGAAAATTCTTTTCGTTTTATCAAGACCGTATATTTTAGAAAATTAAAACAAACGATGAAAAAAAACACGTTTGATTCGGTGCTCAAAGACCCTTCTTCAGATTTAAATGGATCGGGAATTAATCCTCCTGATATTATAGAAACTGTTTTAAAACATGACCCTGGGAAGGAAGCGTTTTTGAGAAACACATTAAGCGAATTTAAATTCAAGCTTATTTTCAATCAATTTCGCAACAACGTAGATGCATCCCTGGGCACTCAATTTGAAAACATCTGCAATCGGCATTTTTATTCTATTTTTCAATTTCTAGGTAATATTGGTTATGACAGTCGGATTCATGACGCGGTTTTTTCAAAAATACTTTATATCCATAAATATCCTCATACACAATCTGCTGCCGATTTAAAAAAAATCGCAACCCAGATGATGAGCAACATGCCATCTACATCCTTCGTGAAAGATATGTTATGAAAAAATTTGACGGATTGAATTACTATGAAATCTTGAAAATTCCGATGACGTCATCTTATTTTGAAATAAAGCGGGCATACAAAGATGCACTTTCGTTATATAACGAAGACTCTATTGTCACCTATTCTTTATTCTCAAAGGAGGAAAGGGACAAGATCATAGAGGATATCGAAAATGCTTTTGCAGCGCTAACGAATGATAAAAAAAGAGCGGCATACGATCAGATGCTTGTCGATTCAGGGCAAGTGGAAACATTGATTCCATCCAGGGAAAAACAATACTCATCAACCCCTCTATCTTCCACGCTCGAAAGTGTAAATGAAAGTCAGTTATATTCCCGGGTAAAAGAAAAACGTCTCACAGAAGACGTTAAATCACTATCAAATGAAATTCTTTTAAAAGAGCGTATCTCAGGAGATGATTTAAAAGAACTAAGAGAAGTTGTTGATGTCAAAATAATAGAAATTCAACATATTACGAAGATAAGGGCTTCAATTTTAAAGGCTATCGAAAAAAACCGGTTTGAAGAGCTCCCTCCGGATACCTATTTAAGAAGTTTTTTGAGATCCTATGCAAAAGTTCTTCAGATAAATCCTCAGAAAATTATCGACGGTTATTTAAAAACCATTTCTCTTGCTAAAAAAAGAAAATGATTCAGACCCAAAATGACGGAAACCCGCTTTGGAAAGATCACAACGGTCAATAATCCCGCCTTGCCCTTATGTAGATGAAAAATTTTTAAATTTAATTTTAAAAAACAATTTCTGTCAAAAATTTGGCACCCCGATGCCCTTTCATTTCATCATCCTTTCCCACACTTTTAGAAGCTTCGTTTTTGATATAGGTATCACATTGAATTGATACCCTTTTTTAACATTTTAATAAACCTATCTCCATCATTTAAGCTATGGCACATCTATTGCATCGGATGGTCATGTTATTAAATCTATCTCCATTATTAAAACTATGGCACATCTATTGCATAGGATGTTCATGTTTCATAGTAGAATCTGAGTTATTTGAATAAACCTGATATAAGATCAAGTCACTCGTCATCGCGCTAATTTATGTTAGAAGAAGTTATCAAAAATGTAAAAACACATCGATACATCACCCCTTTTGAGGAAGGAAAGGCAATTTTTCTGGAAGGAGATGATTCACAGGATCTATTTATCCTTATATCCGGCCAATTGGATGTCTTCAAGGGAAATACAAAAATTGCCGAAATCATTGAGAAGGGATCATTATTTGGGGAAATGTCTTTTCTTCTTAAAGCCAAAAGAACGGCAACGATAAAAGCAGGGGAAAATGTAAAGGCGATCCGAATACCCAAAGATGAGATCAATGCCTTTATTCACGATTTTCCTGAAGTGGCCGGAGAAATATCAAAGCTTCTGGCCAAACGTCTTGATGAAACCAGCCAAATTCTCTATGGGCTCAAAGAGTTTTGTGACCAACTGCCTGATGCGGTTATTGCCACCGATAAAGAAGGAAAAATCATCACATGGAATGCTGCCGCAGAAGAAGTATACGGCAGATCCTGGGATCAGATGTGCAATAAGTCAGTGGAAGAAATTTATGAGAAACCAAGAGGTTATAAAAAATTACTTGAAGAGGTAAAGAAAAAACACTCTGTAAGGGAAAAGATCCTTAGTGTTAGACATCCTAAACATGGCGTCAGGTTTATATCCACCAGTTCTACCCTCCTTCATGACGATCACAATAACTTTCAGGGAATTCTTTCATTGGGACGTGATGTCACATCGATTAAAACGTTAGAAAAAAAATATCGTCAGACCCGTTACTGGCTTTTCCCATCTCTGATGTTAACATTTCTTCTGGCTTTAGGTGTTTTTTGGGGGCATTCGCACTTCTCAAAAACACCACAGATAATGGATGTTAATCAGTCGGAATTGAAAAACCGATTAAGCAACGATTACCTTTTGTTGAAATCAATGTTGATAAATCATCTTGAAGCCGGCAACCGGTCGAAAACAAGCCAGTTGATGAAGGATTTTCTTAACGCTCAAAAACCGGACAAGATGCCGTATAACGGTCTCGTATTATTGGATAAAAATAAGATCGTATTTGATGCATATTCAATAAACACCGGTACAAATATTTCGCCAACAATACAAAGCAGTTATAAAGGGATAGATTTTGAAGATGGTAAAGACTCAGCCTACAGCGTTCTCACCCTTTATCGAGCGGACAAAGATCATCCCATGGGCAAGAAAAGCATTGAGATCGCCTTTGAGATGAACAAAAACAATCGTCGAATCGGCTGGTTGATTTTTCAATTAGATCTTCATCGATTGAAAAAGGACTATGGTACGGATGTATCGGGTTTAAAGCAATTTAATTTTTAGAAACCTTAGAATCGAATTTGCGGCGGGCAAAACATAATAGTTTCATAGGACAACGTCTTTCATGGAAGATCTTAAAGATAATCAGTCTTGCCAATATGAAATCTCAGAAAGCAATGATGGAGAAATGACGATCTACTTCCAGGGTCGAATCGATTCTACCAATGCGTCTCAAATGATCGAATTGTTTGGCTCACTGCTAAAAGATCGGAGACCTGTTTCGCTAACCGTAGATCTTAAGAAAATTACATACCTGGATGATTTCGGGGCGCTTGTCCTTGTTGAATTAAGAGACATGATGACCGCTGCAACAGGTCAATTTAATTTAAAAAACGCCAGAGAAGAAGTGCTTTTTATTCTCAATTCGGGAGCTTTGGCTGAAACACCTCCATTGATCAAGATTCGCCCTCCTTCTATGTTCATCAGATTTGGAGACGCTATTCTAAAGTTTGCCGCCGATGTTAAATATCAGATTTCATTTGTGGGGTCTATCTGTCTGGCATTTGTTTATTCCTTTCTTCATCCTAAATCGTTGCGGATGGACGACACGTTTCTTTATATGCAAAAAACAGGGGTTGATGCCGTTCCGATTGTGGGAATGATCAGTTTTATGATGGGTCTTATCATGGCCTTTATGTCATCAATTCAACTCCAGATGTTTGGGGCCAATATTTATGTGGCGTCATTGGTAAGCCTGGCGATGACGCGAGAATTAGGACCCATTATGACGGCAATTGTTGTCGCCGGGCGATCCGGTTCATCATTTGCCTCAGAGATCGGTACAATGCAGATATCCGAAGAAGTGGACGCTCTTTTTACCATGGGATTTGATCCCACACGATATCTGGTCGTTCCCAAGATCATGGCTTCTGTTATTGTGGTTCCTATCCTGACCCTATTTTCCGACGTCTTTGCCATATTGGGGGGACTGGCGGTGGGTGTCTTCATGCTGGATTTGACCGCAAACGCATACATTATACAAACGTTTAAGACGTTGAGCCTTTTTGACATCCTTTTGGGAATCATTAAAAGCGGTGTTTTTGCACTGCTTATATCCTGGATTGGTTGTTTAAGGGGATTTCGCGTTAAAGGTGGGGCGGCCGCTGTGGGCCAGGCGACAACCTCTGCGGTTGTCAGCAGTATTTTTTTAATCATCGCTTTTGATTCAATTGTTGCGGTTATATTGAGGTATTTGAGCTGATTCAGCGACGCTGTCATTGTATTTTTAGAATCGGCATTTAATAGAGTGGAGATGACAATTTGGAAAAACATAAAATAATCCAAGTCCGTGATCTTACTGTCGGCTATGGAACAGATATTATCCTTGAAAATATATCATTTGATGTTCTGGAGGGAGAAATATTTATTGTTTTAGGGGGAAGTGGGTGCGGAAAGAGCACATTACTGAAGCACCTGATCGGACTAATCACCCCCCTGTCCGGCCGGATACACATTGATGGGGAAGACATATTCAACTGTAATGAAGCGACATTCAAAACAATTTTGAAAAAGATCGGCGTCCTATACCAGAGCTCCGCCCTTTTCGGTTCAATGACAATTGCTGAAAATGTGTCACTTCCCATAAAGGAATACACCGATTTGCCTCAAAAATCAGTGGATACACTGGTCAAAATGAAGCTAAATATGGTGAACCTAAAAGGGTATGAAAACCATTTACCGTCTGAAATCAGTGGCGGGATGAGAAAGCGGGCAGGACTGGCAAGGGCCATGGCTCTAAACCCAAAGATTCTATTTTTCGACGAGCCTTCTGCCGGACTTGATCCCGTAACCTCTGTCGAACTCGATAACCTTATTATACATCTCAACAAGAGCCTCGGGACGACAATGGTCATCGTAACCCATGAACTTCAAAGCATTTTTAATGTAGCGCACCGGGTAATCATGCTGGACAAACAAACCAAAGGGATCATCGCCGAAGGTCATCCCAAGCATCTGAAAGATCATAGCGAAAATCCATTTGTTAGAAACTTTTTCAACCGTAAGTCAGAAAATTAAAAAAAGGTGAGCGTTTAATCCTTTGAAACAAATCGATTTCAAAGAAGCTTCAGATATTATTAAATTTTTGGCTGGAAGCTGTCTGAGTAAATTAGGGATCGTTTTGAAAGAACCATATGCGATTTAACTTTATGGATAACACTCCCTGTTCAAGCAGTGACCTTTATGAATAGACCGGGCGGGTTCTTTCATTACGAACCCTTATTCACGAGTTCTTTCAGCAAAAAATTTAATAATATCTGAAGCGGTAATATTTTCAAAAGGATAACATGTTTCAAAAAAAGGAACTTGAAAGATTTAATACAGCTTTTGTAAGGATATCTTAATGGCATCTCAAAAAACTAAATTTGCCCTTGGATTATTTGTGACCTGTGGTATCGGCATGGTTTTTCTTGCCATCATATGGCTGGGCATGTCACGATATTTTAAAAAGGGCCAGTATTACGCAACCTATTTTAATGAGTCCGTTCAGGGGTTGGATGTAGATTCTCCGGTAAAATACCGGGGTGTATCCATTGGCCGGGTAGACCGGATTGTGGTTGCCCCTGACGCAAATTTGATACAAGTCGTATTAAAAATCGAGCCCGATCAAAAACTTGACAACGATATCATTGCTCAGTTGAAATCTGTTGGGATTACCGGAAGTATGTTTATTGAACTGGATCGCAAGGAAAATGGTGCCCCTAATCTTTCACCAACTTTAAGTTTTCCTTCGGAATATCCCATCGTCGCTTCAAAGCCGTCCAATATCTCCAAGATGTTACATAACATCGATAACGCACTTAACCAGATCAGGGCAATGGATTTAGAAAAAATTTCTGAAAAAGTTCAATTGACGCTTAACAGTATAGAGCAGGTAGTTGCCAATGCCAACGTAAAAAATATTTCTGAAAAAATTGGGAAATCGATTGATCGTGCCGGTCAAATTCTGGATGATAAGAGATGGGACAGCATCATGGCATCTGCGGACGAAGCCGGTCAATCTCTGAATGACATCATGGATAAAACCAGCGACAGCATGAATCATGTTGAAAAAACCATTCTTCGTTTGGAAGGGATCACCGTTGAAAAGGAACAGAGCATTAAAACCGCCATTGAAGATTTTAAACAATCCATGGAAAATGCCAACATACTTTTAAAGAAAGGTAATTTTCTGACAGACAAAACAGACGATTCAATATCGCAACTCAAAGGACAATTTTTAATCATTGCCCAAAATTTGGAAAAAGCCAGTGAAAACCTGAACAGATTAATCGAAATTGTTGCTAATCATCCGTCTCAAGTCATGTTTGGAGAACCGCCGGCTCCAAGAAAAGTGGATCAGACCGAAGGCGAAAGGTAAAAAACAGTTTTATGAAATGGTTCAATAAAATCTATCTTTTATTTCCCATATTTCTCAGTCTTCCCATACTCTTTGCAGCTTGCGTGAGTCTGAAACAACCGGTGAATAAAATCGAGTACTATACGCTGGAATATCCTCCTCCACAAATAAAAACCTTACATCCTTTACCCTATGTCATCCGAATGGACCGTTTTACAGTGGCACCGCCCTATAATACCAGTCAAATCATTTACAGAGATCAGTCTTTTAAAAGAAATGCATATGTCTATTATAGATGGCAGACCAACCCCGGAGCTACCGTAACCACGCTGCTAAAACGTGACATTAAAAACTCAGGCCTTTTTAAAGCGGTGCTAAACTCTGGCAGTCGATTTTCATCTCCGTACATGATTGAAGGGACGGTGGATGAATTTTTCGAATGGGATACTCAAAATGCATGGAAAGCGATCCTTACCGTCAGCATTATCTTAACCGAGAAAAACAAAAATGATATCAAAAACAGTATTTTATATCAGAAAACCTATCGGAAAGCAGAAATATGTCAGCAGAAAAAACCGAGAGCGGTGGCCGAAGCCATGAGTCAGGCACTGTCTAAAATTTCAGAAGAAATGATTATAGATGTGTATGATTGCCTAAAGACCAGGCAATAAGGAGTTTTCATTAAAAATCCGTGCCCAAAGGACCAGTTTTTGGTTATACCCGGAAATGGTCTCGTTTTTTTAGAAAATAGATGACCGATGAAGGACGCAAATGCAATAAGAAGATGAGAAGGTTAGAAGGCCGGAGGCTCTAAGACATGCGCCGACCTTCTCACTCTCTTATTTTTTAAATTATTTGTGTTTGCTCGTATTCATCCGTATTTTCCCCGAACCTCTTTCCTATTTTCCCTTCTCTATTTCAGCGGACCAGTCCGTAAAATGCCGCCAAAACATCCTCCGGAGTTATCCGGTTAAAGCATTCAATTTCTTCACATCCAACTGTTCCGGTTTCAAAGCAGGGACTGCATTTCAGATCTGACCGAACAACCTTTACAGCGCGGCCCATCGGTTTCCAAACATCAGGATCGGAAGGTCCGAAAACGGCAACAGTCGGAAGGCCTATAAATGCAGCCAAATGGCTGACGCCGGAATCATTTCCAATAAATCCGCCGCCGGTTTTGAGCAGTCCGGCCAATTTCGTCAATTTTTCTATTTTATGAACATTTGCGTTGACCCTTTTGGACTGCATCAAAATGTCGTACAAATCATATTCTGCCGGACCGAGTATAAACTCCGGCTGTTTGCCGTTTGCCTCCATTGACGAGGCAACGTTGACAAAATTGGATATGGGCCAGCATTTTTTACGGCTTCCGGACCCGGGATGAATCATAATTATAGACGGGTCGTATTGAGGGATTCTCCGATCCGTATAAACGGAAAAAGGCAACGTCATACGGAGGTCTTTTTCCGAATCTTTAAGGAGCCTGCATTTGACAAGATTCGACAAAATGTGTTGATTGACGTGGATCTTATGACCCAATTCCGGGCGGGGGGGTATACGATAAACTTCATTTTCCGAAATTGAGAACAGTGTCTTCTCAAGCGACCGGGAGCGGGAAAAAAGAATGATTTTGCGATAAGAAAGCAGATTTTTTTTAAAAATCGGATCGATACGACTCGAATAGAGGGTCGCAACGGCGGCAGCCTCTAAAGGAAACCATTGATCCACAATATCGAGTTCATGGGCAAGCTGTCCGATGTTGCTCTGACAGATAATGGCGATGGAACCGTATAATTGTTTAAGTCTTAATAGAGCCGGAAAGGTGGAGACAACATCTCCCAAAGCGCCGTGATGGATGACAAGAATGTGGCTTTTTTTCATATATTACTTCATAGGTTCTAACGTGTTGCCGTATAATTAGGTCCTGCGATTAACAGGTTGTTGGAAATTGTGGACTGTACTTTCTCCATCTTGTTTCCAAAAACAATGTCTCGAATGACACCGTGTCCATAGGCACCCAGAATTACAAGCGCATCATGCGGAATATCATAAAGGTTTTCTTCAAAAACCCTGTTTTCAAAAAATTGCCACTGATTGACATGAAGGTCCATTTCTCTCTCAAGATCTCTATCCTTGATCATCTGTTGATAGTCTTCTTTGGAGCGTTTCTCCGTCATGGTGAAAACGTTCAGCTTCATGCCTGAAGCTCTTGCGATATGGAACCCCACCCGGAGGGCTCTAATCGCATTAACCGAACCGCCAAAGAAAACCGCGATGTTCTTCCACTCTTTATAAACAGGGCTTGTGATCAAAACCGGAAATCGGGCAGACTTTACAATCCGTCTTACCCGGGGACCAATATATCCAAGACCGATTTTTGAAGACATATCGCTAATGCTTCTGGGACAGCACATATAATCAAAGTTCGTGTGTATATCCGGCAGCGTTGAGGCCGTATAGTGCTTTGGATCTAAGAATCGTGCATTCATCCCTGCCTGTTCCACCAGTTCGGTAGCATTTTTTAAAGCGGTTTCCCGGGATGTCATATAAGATTTGTCAAGATCAATCTGGACCACGTCGTTATCAAAATACATTAAAAATTTTGTGGTTTTGGGAATATATATCACCGGAGAAGCCCCGACCTTGTTGCAAAAATAGATCGATTGAAGCAGCGTTTCTCTTCCAAAGGGATTATTTCTAAAAATATGAAGTAATCGGTTTTCCATTATCCTCTCCTTTTATTATTTTTACTTTTTCATCCCATTTTCAATTCCAAGAGACCTTTGAAAAAGCCTCATTTTTGTTCAAGTTCAAGGAAGGCAGAAATTGGGCAAAAAGGGAGCTTTTGCACAAGTCTCTCCCATTTAGTGACTGGTCTGCACCATCAGCTCCTTACGATATTGATCCAGAACGGTCGCTTTGGAAATAAGACCCAGAAACCTGTCATTTACCACCACCGGCATGGAAAACAGGCCTTTCATATCCATTTTGCGAACAACATCCAACAAGTCATCATCCGGATGAACCACTTCGACCTGAGTATTCATAATTTGTCCCAAAAAAACAGCATCATACATCACCGGATCAAACAGGTACTGCCGAATATCATCCAAATGGATCATCCCCAGAAACTTTCCGGTTTTTTCATCTTCTACCGGGAAATAGTTCCGGTGGGATCTCTTAATAATGGCAATAAAATCTCTCAACAACATATTCTGATTGACGATAATGCAATCCTTCTCAATAAGCTCCGGAACATTCAGATCGGACAAAACCCTAGCATCGGTACCGGGTCTCAACAAGTGTCCGTGTTCCACAAGATCCTTCAGATAGTAGGATGCCGGCTCGAAATAATGGCAGAGCGTGGTCGTAAACGCTGACACCATAATTAAAGGAAGAATAACTTCCCATCCCCCGGTAATTTCGATGATGAGAAAAATTCCGGTCAGCGGCGCCTGAAGCATGCCGCTGATGAGTCCCGCCATTCCCAAGAGTGCATAATATCCTTCATTGACCCATGATGCGGACGGCCAGAACAGTGCAAGAAGATGATGATAGGTCACCCCGACAAGGCTCCCGATAACCAGGCAGGGGG
This sequence comes from uncultured delta proteobacterium, assembly GCA_963731025.1. Classification (GTDB taxonomy): domain Bacteria; phylum Desulfobacterota; class Desulfobacteria; order Desulfobacterales; family UBA11574; genus UBA11574. Next base: position 205,704 of record CAVSVL010000012.1, read on the forward strand.
CGAATATACCGCCGGACCCCCCCAGCCCAGGGTCAACGCAGTAGCGGCAATTCTGGCAAATGACGCCAGTGCCACAACGGCAAGCACCTGCCCGTATTCCCCTTCGATCAGAACTTTGACCGTGTGATAGCCTTCCCCCAACACCACAGGAAGAAAAAGGCCGATGATGCCCACCGCACATCCTCCCATGGCGGCCCGAACCCATATCGGAGCTGAAACTTTGTGTGATACCGTATGCATGAATCTTAGCATGCGTGTAAGAAGAATGGATGCCGCTGCAGACAGAACGGCTAAACCGAGACAGGCAAAGATATTTAATGGATCGATATTGAAGAGGTGATGGTTGAACGGGATCTGATTTCCTTGAAGAAGACGACTGATTTCCGTACCGGCAACCGAAGCAATGGCAATGGGGACGATATTGACTGATTTCCAGTCACCCACGATAACTTCAACGGCAAAAACCATCCCCGCAATCGGTGCATTGAAGATGGAAGATATGGCACCGGCGGCACCGCAACCCACCAGAGTTACCCGCTGCCGGTCGTTCAAGGAAAAATATTTGGCGATATTTGAACCGATGGCCGCGCCACTGATCACAACAGGGGCTTCAGGACCCGCCGACCCGCCGCTGCCGATGGTTAGGCAACTCGATATCAGTCTGGAAAAACTCGAGCGGAACCTCAAAAGACCACCGTAACGGGATACGCTGTAAATCACTTCCGGAACACCGTGTCCGGCACCTTCGTTGACGACTTTTTCCAGAAACAGGGAAGAAAGGGCGGCACCGGCGGCTGGGAGAAGAAATACCCACCAGTAATGACGGAAATGATGAAGCCAATCTGACATCATCACAAGGCTCCGATTGAGCACCACCGAAGCCAGACCGGAAAAATTCCCCACGATGGCGGCCATCAATATGAGCAGAAGTCGATCATCGAATCGGAAAATCGGCCAGTTTCCCGGGTAGCGCCACGATGTTAAAATGCGCATTTTTTCCAATACCTAATAATACTCTCCTTTTAGAGCCGGTTTTCGAAGTCGACAATGTTTGAAAAAAACGCTGTCGAATCAGGGGTCGTTTTCAAAAATTCCACAAATGCGTTTTCACGGATACAAAAAGAAAGCCTTGAAAGAAGATGGAGATGGATTTTCGTTGACGGACTCAAAAGGATAAACATAACAAACACCGGTCTAGCGTCAACGGCTTTGAAATCTATGGATTTCTCAAGAAAACAGGTTGATATTATAGAGTTTTTTATCATATCCTTTAAAGGATTATGGGGATGAGGGATGGCCACCCCTTTACCGATACCTGTTGATGTCAAATGTTCCCTTTCAAGCAAGTTTGTATAAAGTATTTCTTTGATGCTACTGGATAAATAATGGATGTTTTCAACAGCGTTTTTTAACACCGTTTCAACATCATCTCCCTTTATATCATATAAAAGACCACCCCGTTTCATTGAAGGTAGAAGATTTTCCATTTTTGTCTGCCGGGGTGTTGTATTCACTTTTTCAGGGAGTGCAAACGGGAGCTTATACATCGCAGCCCATTTCTCCAGAGTCGATTCATTAAACAGATAATCATTTCCGGTTTTTTGTATGGGTATCCTGCCCTGACGAATCCATCGCTCCACGGTACTTACCGGAAGACGCAGGCTCTGGGCAACTTCGTTTATTGTAAGTTTCATAAGAATAAAATTTAAAATTAGAATTCTTCTTTAGATCAAACTCTATTCAATAACTTGAATATCATTCTAAATCAAGAAGTTTTATCCTTCGATACCGGTTGCCGGGTATCGGATTCCGATGCCTGCCGATGGATGATGGTAATGTCCCGTTTCGGATACGGTATCTCAATACCGTGTTCATCAAAAGCTGATTTAATTTTGTCGGTAACATGGGAAATGGTATCCATGCGCTTTCTGGCATCATCAATCCATACCCTGAGCTGAAGATCCACCGACGATTCCCCGAAGTTTCTTACCACAACCTTTGGGGCCGGTATTTTTGAAATCCAGTCCACGGATGTTGCTACATTTATGATTAAGTCCTTTACTTTTTCGATATCCGCATCATATGCGACGCCTATGTTAATACGAACTCTGATTTTTGTTGAAATAATGGTGTAGTTGACGATATCTCGCATCATGATTTCATTATTGGGAATAATGATCACAATATTATCCGTCGTCTTGATCTTAGTAGCCCTCAGACCGATATCGATGACATCTCCCCAGGAAGCACTTCCTGCCGGCGCACTCCACACTTCAATTCGGTCGCCCACTTCAAAGGGTCGATCAATAATCAGCAGCACACCGGCAATAAGGTTGGACAAGGTGTCTTTGGCGGCAAAACCGATAGCAATACCGGCCACACCGGCACCTGCAATAAACGGCATGACATTGATACCCAGAATATCCAGCGCCAGAACAAAAGCAGTAGCATAAATAATCGCCCCGGAAAATTTATTGACAAGGTCGAAAATGATATCATCGACTTTGGTTTTTGTTTTGTCGATGATATTTTTTTCGAAGTATCCCAGCAGGATTAACAAAAAATCTTTGGCTGTAGATGCCAGGAGTATGATCACAATGGCGTGAAAGATTTTTTCCAAAAGCAACACATCGAAAAGTCTGATGAGATACGTACCGGTTACAAGCAATAGACCGTAGAACAGTGCCCTGCGAACAACGCTAAAAATCTCGATATTGATTTGAAGGAAATTGTTTTTTTGAGTTTTTTTCTCAAAAGAAACCAGCATACGTTTTAAAATTATCCAGATGATATAGGTGCCGGCAATCGCCGCCAGCGTCTTGAATGCCAGATGAATGTATACCGCCTTGATACCGGATGTCTTGGATATTTTCTCCAGAAAAACAAAAAAATGTTCCATAATTTCCTCACCTAAAAAAGTTTATCTCGGCTCGCTGCTTCAAAGGCTTTTTGCCATATTCGGATGTAACGCTTAAGTTAAATACTAAATCATTCGCAATTTTACGAATTCATCAAATATGACACTTTGCATTTATCCGTCAAGCTTCCTTTTTATTGAGTCACAGAGCAGGTTACATGAAAGAGGAATTTACAATCGAAAGGAAATGCCTATGAATTTTCTAAGTCCTTATTATCCCCATCCGGTTTAAAGTCTTCAACTTTTTTCATGGCATCTTCAAGTTTGGCCTTTGCCTTGGCTGCCTGGCGAAAAGCCTTTTCTGCCTCCTTATCCGCCTGATCTGCTTCTGATCTCAATTTTAAAAATCGGTCTTTTTCTTCTCCCGAAATCGGCTTGCTCTCCAGTTCGGCCAGCTTTGCTCTGGCGGATTCTGCGATCTCTCGAGTTTTGGCCGCTTTCTTTTCGGCCTCAACAGCCTTTTTTTCGACATCTGCAAGCGCATCCATCGCAACGGCCATATCGCCGGCTGTTCCTTCCTCAGGTTCGGCATCCAGTGTAATGTCCTCGGCTGCCAAAACAAAAGCTGTGACCGGCAGCCGAGACAGGAGTTTTTCTATGGGCCCGTCAATCGGACATGTAATTTGATCACCCTGAAGGCGAAACGGCAAAAAAACCACAGCAGCGTCCGCTGAATATTCTGAAAGTTTATTTATATCAGCATCTGTGACAATCACCGGTTCAGCCTCGATTCTTGCTTCTTCAAGATTGTTTTTCAAATCCGATAGATTTTCCGACGTATCCACATCATAATTGGCAGCCAGCACACGGATTTTGGCCGCGTTCCAGGGTTCGCTGCGGGTGATTAAATAACCGAGCAGCAGCATCAGACGACTGGTGGCATCATTTAGCCACCACACATCGATCCGCCGATCTTCATCAGTAATATTTTCAAGCGTGTTCCATTTATCTTCATCGGCATCCAGAACCACAATATTTCGCCCCAGACGATACGCCGCTCTCAAATTTCGTCCAAGGTTGATTTCTCTTTGGTCGTTTGTGATTACCGATTCAGGGTCCAGCCAGTTCAGCAGGATGGTGTTGGCTTTCAGCGGTCCGATACCGGTGGACTGGATCAGAGTATTTAGGGCAATATCGAGATCCGGAGCGAAAACCACAAGGGGAAACGCCGGAAAACCATGGACAGCGATATCCGACCGAAGTTCCGATTCGCTTTCCTCTTGGAGTTTCAGCATCTTGAGCCCTTCTCCTTCTAAAATTTTGACAACGGTTGTCAGCCCGCTTTTTCCCTCGACCCATGAGGCAAAGCGCAGCAACCCGGGACGCCTTTCAGCATCTTTGGAAAAAGCGAGGATCTGGGGACGCCAGTCTCGATCATGTTCCGGCTCGATATTAGCATTTAAAAGATTCTCTCTGGCACGCTGTAAGTAGTAGGAACGACGACTGTCGGCCCATCTCGCCGGACCGCTTGTTCGTTTGAGATACTGAAAGATGGCAAACAATATGGAAACGGCAATCAGTCCGATTTTAAAATCAATGGCCATCATCACCAGAAGACAGGCCAGAAAGCCCAAGAGGCTAAGACGCATGTCAAACCATTTGAACTTCGGGCGAAAAGAGGGGCTGGCGGTCCGGGCTTCGTAAAATGTCGCGTAATTGAGCAGCCCGTAGGAAATAAGGAAAAACATGGATACGACATGAGCGATGAGATTCAGTTGCCCTAAACCAATGGTTCCAAGAGCGATGGCTGCCGACAACAGTACCGCACGCCGTGGATTATCTAAAAGGCCGTCTCCTTTGGCAAACGGCAGCAGAATGGGAAATATCCGATCTTTGGCAAGAGACTGCAAGATCCTCGGTGCGCCCAAAAAAGAGGCCATTGCCGATGATAATGTGGCGGCCACGACGCCGGCATCAATCAGAAAGTTAAAACGTGCCACCTGTTTCATTGCGTTATAATCCTGGATCAATATCTCCCTGGGAAGAACACCGGCAAACAAAATGGCAGCACCAAAATAAACGAGAATCGAGATGCCCACCGCCATAAAAGTTCCCAGCGGCAGGCTCTTCCCTGGGTCCTTCAGATCTCCTGACATGCTAACGCCCTGGGTAAAACCGGTCACCGCCGGGAAAAAGATGGCAAACAATACCCATATATTGAGGCTTTGCGCTGGAGGTTTCCAGTTGTCTACCATTGTCGAAAACTCCCAGCGTGGAATACCGCCAATAAAAAAAGACACCAGCGCAGCCACTAAAAGCACCATAACGACATACTGGAAACGGGTCGCCCAGTCAGCACCCATCCAGGCAAAAATGAACAAAAAGGATACGGCAAACACTGCAATAATTCTGGGAGTGGCAAATACGCTTTGCGGCAACAATACCGCGACGGCTTCACCAAATCCAATACAGTAAAAAGCAATGGAAACCGATTGTGCCAAAAAAAGAACCAAACCAATGGCGCCTCCGAATTCCGAGCCCAAGGTCCTTGAAATCAGGTAATAATCGCCGCCGCCTTTGACTTTAATATTGGTGGCAATGGCCGACAAAGATATACTTGTCAAAATTGAAATGACATTGGCAAGAGTGATAATGATCAAAGCGCGTCCGAATCCTGCGCTACCGACCACATAGCCCAGTCGCAAAAATAGAATGATGCCCAGAATGGTTAAAACGCTGGGCGTAAAAACACCGGAAAAGGTCCCCAGTTTACCTTCATTTTGATGGTTTTCGGTCTTGGCATCGATAATTGCCATAGGTTCTCCAGTCTAAAAAAAAATCGATGTTTGGAAGTGTTGAAAGAATGAAGTCATTATCTGCGGATTTGTCGCTGAAATATTTTAGTTTTACAACAGCCCCTCTATTTTTGTTTCAACAGGATGCGTCGGGTTACCAGGGGTGAAAGGACATAAAGGAACATATACGTTAACGCAACATATCCCAGATAAGGTGTAAATATTGAAATAATCAGCAATATCATATTCAGACGACCAAACCAAAAATGCTTGTCCATAAAACGGCCGAGATGCAGATAGCGAATGGGATAAAAATTCATTAAGATCGCTGTAAAAATCATTAGACCGAAGCAAAAAATACCCCAGTGGCGGGCCCATTCTGAAGATCCTGCAACAGCCTGGTTGAACATAATCAATGGGGCGGCGACCAGTAATGCTGCTGCCGGCGTCGGCATGCCTTTAAAAAATCCGGGAACCGGGGTGCGGTCAAAGGTAAAGTAAACCAGCCGGGCACCCCCCATAAGTGCATAGAGTAATGCAATCCATTCAATGGGAAGTTGCCGGATCACGGGATCAGATGTATCTGTGAAAGATAAATAAAATATCCAGGCCGGGACAATACAGAAACTGACGGCATCGGCAATGTCATCAAGAATGCCGCCAAAGCTGATCCGAGGTGTCCGTTCCTGTTCGGGAAGGGGTTCTGTCAGGCCCAGTTTTCGTGCCAGGGCACCGTCGAGTTTGTCGAAAATAGCAGCGCCGATCAAACAAAGATAGGCCTCACGAAAACGATCCTGATACGCAAAAAGGACGGCCAAAAGTCCCATCATTGCGTTCATGATGGTCAGTGAATTTGGAAAAAAAGACAAAATGTTCCGCCGCAATCGTTCATCCTCATCACAAATTTCGTCTAAGAAATAGGTCCCGTATTTCCGACAATATGCAGCGATAGATCCAAAATTGATGATCAAGAAGATGATCTCGATTAAAAACAAAACTCGCAGGGGTAGATTTCCCAGCCAAGAAATCCAGGTGTAAATCTTGAAATCCGGCCCCCCGGTTACAAAAAAGGCATGCGCGTACAAGAGCGTACCGATGGGAGCCGCCACAATGGTTCTGAGCCGTGTAAACTCTTTTACTTCCGGTTCCGGTCCTGTACGCATGGCAAAAAAACGCATAAAATAAGCAAAATTATCTCGGATCAGAACCGTTACGCAAAGTATTAAGACAAAAATGCTGTGCAGCAATTCAGCCTTGGTGCCGGCAACCGGGGTAAAAAGAAGACGCCACATGGCACCCACCGCCACCAGCGGAAAAATGATCGAATAGACAATCTTGTCCATGACCCGGTCGGCAAGATGCGCCAATGTGGAGTGCAACTGAAAACGGGTAGCCAGCCACCCGTCGATCAGATCAAAGCACATTGAAATAAAAAGCAGCATCACCCCCACAGTGTAGAGCATCGGGTTGCGGGTCCACATGACCGCAAAGGCGCAAAGCATTCCACCAAAAACAAGTGGCGGCCTGCCGTAAACCAGCAATGCTGAAAACTTTCTCTGAAAATTGAGTTTTGCCGACATGCTTTCTCTTTTCTCTTGATATTTAAGAACATTTGAAGCTTAATGAACACCTTTGTTACATCGTTATATTATTCTTCACCTCTCGTTCAGTCAACCCAATAAATGGAATGGGTGCCCCCTCATTAAAATTGACATTTAAAAATTTTGGGCTATACTTGTTAAAAAAGACCAACATCGGTTGAAACCACTCACCCAAAAGCCGCTTTAATGTTGAACAACCTTAATTCCAAGTGGTGTAAAAATGTATTCTAAGTTGACGTCGGTTTTAAGAGCCTTGCTTTACTTCAGCGTTATTTTCTGGGTATTGTCATTCGGAAATCCTTTGGCCAATCCCGCTACAAAAGGGGGAAGTCTTGGGAAATCTGTTCCACCCCAAACCGCCCAGACAAGCGAAAACAAGACCAATTCTCCTCAGGTTGAGGCCGAAAAGAACGACACCCACACCCCAAAAGAAAAAGCCGTGGACAAAGCCGGTGAAAGAATTGGACAACTTATCGACAAATTTAGTGATGCAGCATCTTCAAAACTTGGGAAATGGATAGATACCGAAATTTTCTTAGGAATTACCTGGCTAAAACTGCTCTTTTGCCTATTGTTGACCTTTCTGGTGATCCTTTTGGAGCGGATGCTTAGATGGGTGATTAACATTGCCATTCGAAAGATACCGCCGCATGAAGACATTATCTCATGGAGAAAACGATTTCTGGAATCTCTCTCCAGTCCCCTTTCCCTGTTTGTCTGGTCGTACGGCATTTACGGCGCCTTATCACCCTTGTACACCCACTTCCATACAAAAACCGGAGAAAACCTGGTACATCTGGTGGCCCAGAAGGCTGCATATGTCGGTGCAACTATCGCCATTATTTGGTTTATCCTCCGTCTGATAGGGATCTTGGACGTATATCTGAAAAGATGGGCGGCTGCTACCGAAAGCACCATCGACGAGATGCTGGTTCCCATTGTCGGCAAAACGATTCGGCTGTTTATTATTCTCATCGGTGCTATGATCATCATTCAGAATATGACCGGACTGAAAATCGGTCCCCTGCTTGCTTCTTTGGGTATCGGCGGTCTGGCCGTGGCGTTGGCCGCCAAAGATTCCATCGCCAACTTTTTCGGAACGCTCACCATCCTTTTCGACAAGCCGTTTCAGGTAGGCCAACGGATCACCATTGACCAACATGACGGGACCGTTGAAAACGTCGGCTTCAGAAGCACACGAATTCGAACATTGACCGGTCATCTGGTGACCATCCCCAATGAAAAATTAGTCAACTCTTCTGTGGAAAACATCGGCGAACGGCCCCATATCCGGTGGCTCACCAATATCGGAATCACCTATGATACGCCCCCTGACAAGGTGGAAAAGGCCGTGCAAATCATCCGGGAAATTCTGGAAAATCACGAAGGGATGAAGGAAGATTTCCCACCCCGGGTCTTTTTTAACGGCTTTAACGACTGGAGTCTCAACATTATGGTGGTAGTATGGTATCATCCGCCCGATTACTGGGATTATCAGGCATGGCAGCAAAAGACCTGTCTCGAGATCATGCGCCGGTTTGAAGCCGAAGATGTCGATTTCGCGTTTCCATCCCGAACCCTCTATATGACCAATGACGACAAGCGCCAGCTTAAACTGATGATGATAAAAGGTGAAAAATCCTGATCTTTTTATAGCGGAAAAGGAATTAAGTAATGCCGAGATTTATTAAAAAACAACTTAGGAAGGCAGGGACTTCTCCGGGAACGCTGATTCATATTGGCGAACAAAAGGTAGATGAAACCCAAATGACCCTTGTTGACTATGATGAGGAACATCTCCAAGAAAGAGTGCTCGACGGTATTGAAGAGGTGTTTCCACTTAAAGATTTACCCACGGTGACCTGGATCAACATCGACGGCTTGCATCAATTAGACATCATCGAAAAAGTCGGCCAGCATTTTAATATCCATCCGCTGGTTTTAGAAGATATTGTAAATACCGGCCAGCGCCCCAAAACCGAGGAATTTGAAGATCTTATTTTTGTCGTTTTAAAAATGCTGCATTACGACGAAAACTCCGAAAAAATCACCTCTGAGCAGTTCAGCTTGATTCTGGGATCCAATTTTCTGATTTCTTTCCAGGAAATCCAGGGCGATGTTTTCAGGACCGTCAGAGAAAGAATCCGCAAGCCCAAAACACGAATTCGCAAAGCAGGATGCGATTACCTGGCCTATGCTCTGATCGATGCCATTGTGGATCACTACTTTGTCATTCTGGAAGCACTGGGCGACAAAATTGAAGCTATTGAAACCCAACTCCTTGATGATCCCACCCATGACACCATGGAGATCATCCACGAGATGAAACGAGAGATGATATATCTGCGCAAGCAAATCTGGCCGATCCGGGAAATCATTAACAGCCTGGTAAAAAGTGAATCTTCCCTGATTCAGGAACAGTTGCATGTCTATTTCAGGGATGTCTATGACCATACGATACAGATTATCGACACCATTGAATCCTATCGGGATATTCTATCCGGCATGTTGGATATTTATCTTTCCACTTTGAGCAATAAAATGAACGAGGTCATGAAGGTGTTGACGATTATTGCGACCATTTTCATTCCCATCACATTTGTCGCCGGAATTTACGGCATGAACTTTAAGTTTATGCCGGAACTCGAATGGCGCTGGGGATATGTCATGGTCTGGGCCATTATTGTCGTTGTTGTAGGAATTATGATCAGCTACTTCAAAAAAAAGCAATGGTTATAGTCTCATTCGTAGCCATATATGCCGAAGCTTACTAAAAAAATATGTCAAAGGATTTTATTGTAGCTTCTGCAATAAAAACACCCCTGTTCGGATCTAATCTTTACTTCTTTCCTCTATTGAATTCTGGTCTTTTACAAGACGAAATTCCAGGGGCTTTTGAGTGTCCAGGTGAACATCCCTCTGGGGAAATGCAATGACGATCCCCGCCTCACGGAATAGTTCGTCGATATGGAAACGGATATCACTTTCAATGATGCGCCGATCCATGATGCGGTTCATGCTGATCCAGAAATAAAGATCGAATATCAGGGAATTGTCCCCAAAATCGTTAAAAAGCACAAAAGGTTTAGGAGCCTTCTTTACCCTTGTATGGTCGTCGGCGACCTGAAGCATAAGGCGCTCAACTTCACGAACCGGAGACCCGTAAATAACCCCTACGGTCACCTGCGCCCTCACCTCTTTGTCTGAAAGGGTCCAGTTAATGATATTTTTCTCTAAGAAACTGCTGTTGGGCACTAGGATTTGGACATTGCCGCCGGTGCGAATTCGCGTACAGCGCGCGCCGATCTCCTCCACCATGGCGAACATCCCTTCGATTTCAACCAGGTCCCCGATTTTTATCGGTTGTTCCGCCATAACGATGAAACCGCTGATGAAATTATTGATCAGGTTTTGGGCCCCGAAACCAACGCCGATGGCAACGGCACCACCTAAGAATGTGAACAGCGTCAAAGGCATGTTGACCACGCGCAGGGCAAAGAGAACGATCAAAAATATGACAAAATAATTGATAATCTTCTCAACGGCTGCCGTCGTGGTTTCTTTCATATGAACACGCGCTAAAAGACGTCGAACCCAAAAAAGAAAGATTCTTTTGACAAATATAAACCCGACAATCAGGATGATCAGGGCCATGACCAGTTTCTTTACCGTCACGCCGTGTTCATCAATAACCCACAATTCCAGATCCCAGATGTTTTTTACCTTGCCTGTAAGCGCGGTTAGTTTTTTCCACAAATCAAAGTGTTTGCGTTTATGGGTAATCTCATCCAAAAGCCGCTGGTTCAATCGTAAGGTGGCTTGAAGCATCGACAAATATTCGATACCGCCTCTTTCCAACGTCCTTAGGGCACCCAATCTATTTTCCAACTCGCGTCGCAAATTTTTCGAAGACCCTTGATCGGACAGTTGTTTTTCCAGGGATGTAATTTGGGGCCGAAGGCTGTTTTGATAGCTTTCCTGAAGTCGTACGGCGCGTTCAATTTTTACTTTGCCGGCTTCAAGTTCTTGTTTCCAGGCATCTATTTTTTCTTGATCCACCCCGCCTTTAACAAGCGTGTAACGATTTCTCCACACCTGTTCCTGTTGATTTAACAGGTTCAACATATCCTCTGTCTGTTCCAGGAGCTGTTGGGAGGCTTCCCGCTCGGCGTCGGCAGCCTCTAATCTGGCCTTGGCCAAAGCAATATCGGTCTTTTTTCTGGCATTCGTAAGTCTTTCCTGAGCCTGAAGCCAAGCGGTCTCCACCTTCATCTGTCCGCGAAGCTGATCCTTCTGTCGCTTTTGAAGGTCATCCCTATTCCGATTGATGGCTTCGATCTGTTTTTCCAGGTCGGCGTTGTCAAAATGCAAGTTTTTGCGGACCCAAACAAGGTTCTGTTGCGTAACATCCGCATTTTGTTCGGCAAGCCGAACTTCGATGGAAAGATTTTGACTGATTGTCCTTTGCAAATCGAAAATCGCCTGAGCAGTCTCCAGTTTCAATCGGGCCTGTTCTAGTTCCCACCTTAGTTTTCCAGTCACCTCCCCGGGTTCCATTGCTCCCAGCTTTTCTTTGGATTTTCGCAGATCCTGCCCGCTTTCTTCCAGCTTCGCTCTGGCGTCCGCCAAAGCCTTCTCGGCCAGGCGGATCCCCAAAATGGAAGTTTCCTTCTTATGGTCGTCGGTAATCAACTTATCGAGAATGGTGTCATAATAACTTAAGGAATACGGCGGATTTTTAGAAAGGGTTACCTGCTGCTGAGTCTGCTCTTTTTCTTTCAAAAGGGCTTCTTCTTTTTCCAAGATCTTCTTTTTTTTCAAGGCTGTTAAGAGTCGCTGATAGACGCTGTTTAACTCCCGGAGCTTTACGGTTCGTTCCTGCAACTGGGGCAGGGTTATTCCCAATTGTTGTGCGGCTTGTTGATTTTCCGATGCTTCAGCGGTAACGACGCTCTTTTTGACATTGTTGAGTTTTTGCTCGATGTCGGCGATATCGATCTCAGGCGATGGCTTCTGATGGTTCACCACTGATGCGCTTTGTTTGTTTTCCAGCATTTTGGGGGCCGCGGCCCAGGACATTGAAATCAGACCGAACCAAAAAGATCCCAGCATATACACATACACTTTTTTTTAACTTAACGCGCATCATCATTTTTAACACCCGATGTTGTAATATTCAAAAATACATCCATATCTCGATTGAACATTTTTCTCAATTTAGTTATAAAGGTATTGACAACATATTACAATACGTTTCACGATTTTTCATCTGTTCGTAAATTTTATCGAACAATAATAAATTCGTAATGAAATTAAAATTGTTTTTCCATGGAGGACATTATGGCTAACTCTTTTTCCTTCGCGCCCAAGCATATTCTTTGTCCTATGGATTTTAGCGAACTGTCCGATCTGGCACTCAAGTATGCCGCAGTGGCGGCACGGGAGTATGACGCAACACTGCATGTTTTACATGCAGAAACATTTGAACTGCCCCGTTATTTTTCCAGAAGTGAAAGCGATCATCTGATTCAAGAGCTGGCAACTGCCAGAACCAGTCTTCGAATTCATCTTGCCGAACATGTCCAAAACATCCTCGGAATCCATGCCAAGGGACTTGATATGAAGTTCGAAACCCTTGAAACGCATCCGGTGGGAGCAATTCTTGATTTCACCAAACAAGCGGGCATCGACCTTATTGTGATGGGCACCCATGGCTACGGAGGGTTTAAACGGCTTAGATTGGGATCAGTGGCTGAAAACACAGTGGAAAATGCAACCGTCCCCGTGTTCACGGTAAGGCAAAAAACCCATCTGTTTATCGACGCAACGCGTGCCGATTCAATACCTGTACTGAAGAAAATTCTGTGTGCATCCAATATGTCAGAAACAGCTGTCTTCGCTTTGCGCCATGCGGCGGCCCTTGCCGAGCGCTTTGGTGCAGTTCTGACCGTGCTCTATATTGGGGAAACAGACAAACATGCGGATATTTCAAAAGACGAGGAAAAGTTGTGTACCTGGATCGCCGATACGGTAAAGGTAGAATGCGAAGTTAAACCGATGGTTCGTAAAGGCCACGCCGCTGAAGAGATTATCTCCTTTGCCAGGGAGGACAAGGATGATCTTATCGTTCTGGGTGCCCGGCATCAGCAGTTTTTAGAAGCAACTTTTTTCGGAAGAACTACGGAATTGGTGGCGCGGCATGCCCCGTGCCCGGTGTTGATTACACCTTTCTTTTCAGCATCGTGATGGTTCTCACCCACAGGTGAGTATCTTAAAGAACCGATCCATCAGGAACCATTGAAAATACAACTTGATCCGTCTTGTGAGAAAATATCGATCAAATAAATGGCCAAAAGAAATATTCGGCAATAATTCATCCTTTTCAACATCACGGAGGCAAAGAAATATGGTTGAGATTACGATCATCGGTGCCGGATTATCACAACAAAGGAGCAAAAAGACGTCCGACTCCCTCTATGAATCCGAATGAACTCCTTTGCCGTTTTTTCCTGAATGAGCAGTCTGCCATTAACTCTTGTATCCAGGTTTCGAGCTGTCTGATTGCATCCGAATCAAAAAGACACAGAGCAATCTCATAGTTTAGTAATAGACTTCGCATGTCCATGTTGGCCGATCCTAGGATTGCAACCGTATCATCTACCAGGATTGCTTTCGCGTGTAACATGCGTGGCTCATAAAACCATATTCCAGCTCCGACCTCCTGAACCCGTGTTAAATATCCCTCGCGTACCAGGTCAGCCAAACGATGGTTGGACTTTTTCGGAGTTATAATAGATACGTCAATACCGCGACGGACCGCTATGCATAAAGCCTCCAACACCAGATCATCCGGCACAAAATAAGGCGTCACAACCCAGATGCGTCGGTTGGCCCTGAAGATCGCGGTCAGGATCGCATTGCGAAATGAATCGTTGTGAACATCCGGTCCGCTTGCAACCAACTGAGTTACACCGTTAGATTCCTGTTTTTGAGTCTGCCTGGTGGTCGGATGGTAACCAAGTGTGGCCTTGCTTGCAAATTTCCAATCCGACTTAAAAATGTCGGTTATATGATCGATCACCGGGCCTTGAACTAACAACGAAAGATCCTGCCAGCGGACGACGGATTCTTTCGGCCCCATATATTCTGAAGCAATGTTCATTCCACCAATGATCGCCGTTTGATTGTCGCAGATGATCATTTTGCGATGATTACGCAAATTGGCTCGTCCCCGGAAAGGCCAATGGATCATCGGCATAAAGAAGGCCGTCCGGCCGCCGGCCTCTAAAAGCGGCAATAGAAACTTCTTGGATATTCTCACCGATCCCAGCGCATCTAAAATGAGACAAATTTCTAAACCTTTTGAGGCTTTTTTCGCAAGAGCTTTCACAATGGCCCTTCCCGTTTCGTCTTTCCCCAATATGAACGTCGCAATATAAACGGAATGACTGGCATTCTCAATAAGGTCTAATATCATTTGAAAAGCTTGTTCGCCTTCCGGTAATAACGTGATGTGGTTGTGCGCTGACGCAGGGAAAACACCATCGCCGGGCTCAAACAAATACGCCTTGCTGATGTAAGATTCGCAGCAAGGTTTTGACTTGTCCAGTGAAAGCTTCGGTTTTTTCCCAGCTTTGCTGATCATCTTTCGTCCGCCCAAAATAAGGTAAAGCGGCACTCCCAGATAGGGGATAAAAATGATGGCCATCAGCCAGGCAAGTGTGCTGGTTGGCGATCTTCGCTCCCTTACGATGTGAGTCAATAAAGCCAGTGCCAGAATAAATCCAATGGATGACGAAAGGTGTATAAATAGCCAATCAAAATTCATAACGCTTAAATCCTTCAAAAAAAGGGTTGTACAGAAAATACCGCCTTTATTTTATTTGAGGGGTCGGGGAGTTTTTCTCCTAAATCCTTGAATATAGCGGAATGGATGATCTTTTTTTAAATCGGATGCTGTCTGAGTGGCTTAGGGATCGTTAGAAAAAACAGGCGCATACTGAAATTGTAGCTTTAAAAGAATTTTAAAATGATGCAGAGAACCTATTGATATTTAAAAGATAGTTTCCTGTTTTTTCTTTATGATCCCTTGCCGCGAGTTCATGCGGTTTAAAAAAAGATTATCCATGGAGCGGGTGTTAAAAAAAACTCCCCGACCCCTCATTTTATTTATGATTTATGTTTTTTCTGATGATAAAAATGCACGGTCCAAATGAATACGCCAAAGAGTGCAATCATGGCAAATACATGCACTTCATGCAGATCCATAAAAAGCATTTTTTTGATAAACATTCTCTTTTGGGAAATTAAATAAGGGGAAAATTTATGCTTTGCCCTGTATTTAGTGGAACCACAAAATATTTGATCGTCCAATATGCACTGATAATAACATAGGATGCGGGCAAGTAAAGTTATTACTCAAGTTTCGCACCCTTAATTTTCAGCAATTCATCTAAGAGCAGCAGGCCGGGAAAATTTTTTAAGGTAAAATCACATGGACCTATATAAGGCACAAAGAGTATTTTTTAGGGAACGATAAAGCGAATATCCTGATAAATTCTAAACTGTTGCCATTTCAAGGCGTCTTCCCTTCTGACGATCATTATGCTCATCCCTTCTTGGAGATGGTTGTTGACAATAAAGAAATTAATACACTATATTTTTTGACGAATGTTAATTCGAAAAATTAAACACCTGCACATTGTGGATACTTGTTATTTAAATGAAAAAGACTGAACAAAACAATCTTACGATGATGCCCCTTCCTGTCTATGCTCTTGGAAGACAGACCATTTTTCTGATCCGGGAGTTGGGACGAATTGCGATCTTTTTTGTCAGGGGTTTACTGCTTATTTTTTCGTTTCCGCTACAGATATCCAAAACAATTGAACAGATTTACTTTATCGGCGCAAAATCCGTTCTGGTGATATGCCTGACCGGAGCATTTACCGGAATGGTTCTGGGTCTTCAGGGGTATTACACCCTCGTGAAGTTCGGTGCCGAGGGCATGCTTGGAGCGGCTGTTGCACTATCCTTGATACGGGAACTGGGTCCTGTCCTCAGCGCCATTATGATCATCGGCCGGGCCGGTTCGGCAATGGCGGCGGAAATCGGAATTATGCGCATATCCGAGCAGATCGATGCCCTTGAAACCATGGATATTAATCCCTTACGGTTTCTCATCAGCCCCAGAATTGCCGCGGCACTTATCTCCTTCCCCCTGCTTACCGCTCTTTTTGATGTCATCGGAATTTTCGGCGGATATCTGACCGGTTCGATGTTGCTCGGTATCGATCCTGGAATCTATCTCAATAGAGTGGAATCGAGCGTTGTCATGAAAGATATTGTCGGCGGGTTTTACAAGTCGCTGGCCTTTGCGGTGATCGTAGTAACAATTTGCTGTTTTCAGGGATATTATACGCATAAGCGAACAGAAGGGTTTGGCGCAAAGGGGGTAAGCCTTTCCACCACTTCCGCGGTGGTCATCTCATCTGTGCTTGTGCTGATTGTCGATTATGTGATGACATCTTTCTTGATTTAGGACAAAATGGAACTTCCTCTGATTCAACTGATCGACGTTCATAAAACGTTCGGTGACAATAAAGTCCTCAACGGTACGAATCTGAGTATTTTCGAAGGACAGGTTACGACCATTATCGGCAAAAGCGGCGGCGGAAAGAGTGTTCTGCTCAAGCATATTATCGGCCTTATGGAACCGGATTCCGGAAAAATTTTATTCCGGGGTCATTCGCTGTCGGAAATGCAAAAAGCGGAAAAAAAGACCTTTAAAAGAAAATTCAGCTATGTTTTTCAGGGTACGGCGCTCTTCGATTCCATCACGGTATTCGAAAACATCGCCCTTCCCCTAAAAGAAAAAACGTCTTTTAAAAAAGCGAAGATAGCCGGTCGTGTCCTTGAAAAAATGGATCAGTTGGACCTTCAGGGAATAGACCACAAATATCCTTCTCAGCTTTCCGGCGGCATGAAAAAACGGGTGGCACTTGCCAGGGCTTTGGTGACCGATCCGGAAATCGTTCTTTTTGACGAACCGACAACCGGTTTGGACCCCATACGAAAAAATGCGGTTCACAAGATGATCTCCGATTATCAAAAGCAATTCGGTTTTACGGGAGTGGTGGTGAGCCATGAAATTCCGGATATCTTCTACATTTCTCAGCGGGTGGCGATGCTGGAAGAAGGTCGAATCCTGTTTGAAGGAAGTCCCGAAGAAATCCAGCAGACATCGAACTCCGTAGTACAGGACTTTATCCACGGGCTGGAACGCGGTCATGAAAAAATTTCCGGGATTGAAAGTCATTACCAGGGAGAAAAGCGGATAAAAGAAGAAATGGCCAGACTTCAGCGGTATCATACCGCTTTTTCCCTCATCATCTATACTGTTGAAAACCTAAATGAGATCAATGAAAAACTGGGACCCATGGCAGGTTTGACCGTCATAACGAATTTGGCCAACGAACTGCAAATCCTGACTCCCCTCACCGATACCTGTTATCGGTTCGGTTTGAACAAAATCATCCTGTTGCTGCCGAATACCACTAAAGAACAGGCACACACGTTATGTGAAAATTTGTCCGAACAAATGAAAGGAAGAGATATTTTCGGGTTGATGCCTCACCCTGGTGTCTGTTTTTTCATCAGCGCAAGCTATACGGAAGGACGAAAGGATTTGTCCTATGAAGAAATGTTATTACAGACCCATTCGATGAAAAACATGTTTTATGAATTCAAGGTCTGTTGATCCAAGCAAAAGGGGGTTGAATGAAAAACACATCCATTGAAGCGGTGGTGGGCTTATTTATGCTCATCGGAATCGTATGTGTGGGTTACCTTTCCATCCATCTCGGAAAAATGGAGTGGGGAGGAGATAGATTCTATCCTGTATTTGCCCGTTTTCAATCGGTGTCCGGTCTGATTGCCGGAGCACATGTAGAACTGGCAGGTGTCCACATCGGAAAGGTCGATTCCATTGCATTGGATCCGAAAAGACTCGTTGCCGTGGTGGAACTGAAAATACAAAAAAGCCTGAAGTTGTCCGACGATGTCATCGCTTCGGTTAGAACCTCCGGGCTGATTGGAGATAAATATATCGAACTCGTCCCGGGCAACTCGGATAACATACTCAAACCGGGAGGTCTGATAACAGAGACCGAATCTGCCGTGAATTTAGAATCATTGATCAGCAAATATGTGTTCGGAGGGGCAAAATGAATATAAAAACAACATCTTGGGTTTTAATTTTCATTATTTTCGGAATGACGCATTTGGCCCATGCCGATCAACCCATGGATGAACTCAAAGGGCCCGTCGAGCAGATCGTTCATATTTTGAAGGATCCCCAATACAAAGCCGCCTCTAAAAAGGAGATGCAACTGGAAAAAATGTGGGAAATTGCCCGAAAAATTTTCGACTTCAATGCCATCGCCAGGGGAACCATCACCCGTTACCGCTGGGCCGGCTTCACCCCCAAGCAGCGAGAAGAATTCATTGATGTGTTTACCAAATTTATCGGGAACATCTATTTTAAAAAGATACAAAGTGAATATCATAATGAAAAAGTGGTGTTTCTAAAACAGGAAATGTTCACCGAATCCAAAGCCCGGGTGATGACCAAAATACAAAGAGGCACGGTTGAAATTCCGATAGATTACAGCATGTGGCTGCAGAGCGGTCGCTGGAAAATTTTCAATGTGTATGTCGAAGGCGTGAGTCTTTTGGGAAACTACCGGGATCAATTCGAAAGATTCCTGACCAACTCATCTATTGAAGATCTGATCTCGGAACTGAAAAAAAAGGTTGAACAGCAGAAAAAAGAGGAGAACGTCGAAAAAAAATGAGAGTGTATATCAATTATAGTCATTGTGCTGGCTGTTTATACGACCGGGTGTGCCCATAACAACGCTATGACACGTTCTGTTGCGCCATTAACGACATCTTCACCACAGAATAGTGATCCTCCTCCTTTGTCTGGAGACCAAAAGTCATCGGAGGATAAAAATGAGACACCCGCTCTTTCGAATCAAGATCTCAACGCGCTTTATGCAGAGGCCGAGGCAGGCGTCGTTCATGTGGCCGACCCCATAGAGCCCTTTAACCGCGCCATGTATCACTTCAATGACAAATTTTACTTTTGGATACTCAAACCGGTTACCCAAGGATACAAATTCTTGGTTCCGACGCCGTTAAGAACCGGAGTAAAAAATTTTTTCTACAACCTGATCACCCCGGTCCGTATGGTAAACTGCATCCTCCAGGGCAAATTTTATTCCGCCGGTACGGAGTTTACACGGTTCGTTATAAACAGTACGGTAGGCATACTGGGCTTTGTGGACCCGGCCCAAAATTATCCTATGTTGAAGGCCAAAGAAGAGGATCTCGGCCAGACGTTCGGAAACTACGGCATTGGCAACGGATTTTATATCGTATGGCCGTTTCTGGGACCGTCCACCCTGCGCGATACGGTGGGCATGACCGGCGATCTGTTCTTAAATCCGGTAAATTATGTCCGGCCGGCTGAAGCGGCATTGGGAATTACCGCCTACGAAAAGGTGAATACCACCTCGTTTTATATCGGAGATTACGAGGCGATCAAAGAAGCATCTCTCGACCCCTATTCAGCCATTCGCGATGCCTATATCCAAAATCGAAAGAAAAAGACCAAAGAATAGAAAGTTCAAGTTCCCCGCATAACACCAGCGGGATAAAAAGACGCCGCGAATCATGGATTGAGAAGTAGTGATGTACGCCGCTGTTTTAACTCTATTGACATTGACAACATTCTCATTACTGTATAATGTAAAAAATATCGGTTTCAGGGCTGCTGGAGCCGATTTTCTTTAAGCGTCTTAAGCGCTGTTAACTATCACTTTAAACTCCCTAAGCCTATGAAAAAACGTATTATCTTTACCATCGTCGGTTTGTTAGTGTTGATCGGTGTTCTTGGCGGAATCAAAGCCCTTCAGATCCTCCGAATGACCGCCCATGGAAAAAAGTTTGTACCTCCGCCCGAAACGGTCACTGCCTTTGAGGTGCACCCGGACTCATGGGAGTCCCTGCTGACTTCCGTGGGATCACTTGAGGCGGTTCAAGGGGTAACGGTAACCGCGGAGCTGAAAGGAAAAGTGGAAGACATCGCCTTTAAGCCGGGCAAAATGGTGCGGACCGGTGACCTTCTGGTACAGCAGGACATATCTTCGGAGACGGCTCAGCTCAGGGCTTCGGAGGCTTCTGCAGCGCTCGCAAAGCTCACGCTCGAGCGTACCCGCAAGCTCCTGACAGAAAAGACGGTTTCACAATCCCAATACGATAACGCCGATGCGCAGTACAAAGAGGCCGCGGCCCAATTAGACACTTTCCGTTCAGCCATTTCAAAAAAAACCATCCGGGCGCCCTTTGCCGGACGTCTCGGTATCCGCTTGGTCAACCAGGGTCAGATCCTTAATGAGGGTGATGCCATCGTTTCGCTTCAGTCTTTAGATCCGATTTTTGTAAATTTTTCCCTGCCGCAGCAACAGCTTGCACAGGTCCAACCGGGTCTCACCGTGCGAGTGACAACCGATGTACTTCCCGGCCAGGTGATTGAAGGCAAAATTACGGCGATCAATCCGGCAGTAGATGCCACTACCCGGAACATCCGGGTTCAGGCGACAACGGCGAATCCCCAAGAGAAACTCCGTCCCGGCATGTTCGTCAATGTTGCGGTGGTGTTGCCGGTTCAGGAAAAAGTGCTCCCCATTCCGGCAACAGCCGTACTTTACGCCCCTTACGGCGACTCGGTGTTTGTCGTGGAGGAAAAGAAAAGTGAGAAAAACAGCCCTCCGGGTAAGATCGTACGCCAGCAGTTTGTGCAACTCGGAAAAAAGCGCGGTGATTTCATTGCCGTCGCTTCGGGATTGAAAGGATCTGAAACCATTGTAAGCACCGGTGTTTTCAAACTGCGCAACGGTCAGGCTGTTGTTGTGAATAACGCTTTGGCCCCTGAATTCAAACTCATGCCCAAAACGAAAGACAATTGATCCAGCGCCATTGAGTCAAACTCTTATTGAGCGAACGCTGTCGGAGTGATTCCAAACCATGAAATTCACCGATCTTTTTATCCGCCGTCCCGTCCTCGCACTGGTGGTCAACCTCGTGATCGTTATTGCCGGGTTGCAGGCAATCCGATCGCTCAACGTTCGCCAGTACCCCCGCAGCGAAAACTCGGCGGTGACCGTTACCACCGTCTACGTCGGCGCCAGTGCCGACCTGGTAGCCGGATTCATCACCACACCGCTGGAGCGCGCCATCGCGGCGGCCGACGGCATTGATTATATCCAGTCGCAAAGCAGTCTGGGGGTTTCGACCATCACCGCCCGCCTGAACCTCAACTATGATCCCATTAAAGCGCTCTCGGAAATCAGTTCCAAGGTAGACCAGGTCCGCAATGATCTGCCCCCGGAAGCCGAAGTGCCCGTCATAAATGTCGAGTCGGCCGATACCCAGTTCGCATCGGCCTATCTCAGCTTCACATCCGATGTTTTAAAGCAAAATGAAATCACCGATTATCTCGTCCGCATCGTCCAGCCAAGACTTTCAGCTATTGAAGGCGTGCAGCGCGCCGATATCCTCGGCGCCCGAACCTTTGCCATGCGCATCTGGCTCAAACCCGACCGCATGGCCGCGTTCAACATCAGCCCGGTTCAAGTACGCCAGGCCCTGGCTGCCAACAACTACCTCGCCGCCGTCGGCCGTACTAAAGGTTCTCTCGTTCAGGTCAACCTGACCGCCAACACCGACCTTAACTCCGTACAAGAGTTCAAACGTCTCGTCGTTCGCGAGCAGAACGGTGCCGCCGTGCGATTGGAAGACATCGGCGATGTGGTGCTGGGTGCGGAGGATTACGATTCGGAGGTACACTTTTCCGGACAGACCGCCGTATTCATGGGCATTTGGCCGCTGCCCAACGCCAATTCGCTGGATGTGATCCGCCGAGTGCGTACCGAGATGGCGGGGGTCCAGAAGGATCTGCCCAGCGGGATGCAGGCGCGGGTCGCCTACGATGCCACCACTTACATCAAGAACGCCATTCACGAAGTACTCAAAACCCTGAGCGAAACCCTTCTTATCGTCATCATCATCATCTTTTTGTTTCTCGGCTCGCTTCGATCGGCGTTCATTCCGGTGGTGGCCATTCCCTTGTCCCTCATCGGTGCGGTGTTTCTGGTACAGGTGTTCGGCTTTACCATCAATCTGCTCACACTGCTGGCCATTGTGCTGTCCGTGGGGCTTGTGGTGGATGATGCCATCGTGGTGGTGGAAAACGTCGAGCGACACCTGAGTCTGGGCCGCTCCCCCCTCGACGCCGCCTTGCTCGGCGCCCGTGAACTCGTCGGTCCCATTATCGCCATGACAGTGACACTGGCGGCCGTCTATGTTCCCATCGGTTTACAGGGTGGTCTCACCGGCGCGCTTTTCCGCGAGTTTGCCATCACGCTGGCGGGCGCGGTCATCATTTCAGGAATCGTCGCCCTTACCCTCTCGCCCATGATGTCGTCCAAGATGCTGAAACCCGGGATGGCGGAGCGCGGGTTTTCAGGAAAAATTTCACGTAATTTCAATCGATTCCGTGAATTCTACGGCCGCCTGCTCGACACCACCCTCAACGCCCGGCCGGCCGTATATGTGGTGTGGATCGTTGTGAGCCTCCTGACCATCCCCATGTTCACCATGTCCCCCAAGGAACTGGCACCCACCGAGGATCAGGGCGTCATTTTCGGCATCATCGAAGCGGCGGCCAATTCCACTCTCGACCAGAACAGCCGGTATGCCGCAGCGGTCAACCGGGTTTTTCTCGGCGAGCCGGAGTCTGACTTCACCTTCCAAATTACGTATCCCACCTCCGGCTTCGGCGGCATGGTTTTGAAGCCGTGGGACCAACGCAAGCGCACCGTCTTTCAGGTACTGCCTGTTGTCCAAAAAAAGCTGCATGATATTACCGGAATCCGGGTGCTGCCGGTGACGCCTCCGGCGCTCCCGGGCGGTGGCCGGTTCCCGGTGGAGTTCATCCTCGCATCGACGGCCAAGCCGGACCAGATCCTGGATTTTGCGCGAAAGATCCAGCTCAAAGCGATAAAGAGCGGTCTGTTCGCCTTCCCGCCGATCATCGACCTCAAGATCGACCAACCCCAATCGGAAATCATCATCGATCGCGATCTGGTGGCGGATCTGGGTCTTGACCTCCAGCAGGTCGGGGCCGATCTGGCGTCGATGGTGGGCGGCAATTATGTCAACCGCTTCAGCATCGCCGATCGCAGCTACAAGGTCATCCCGCAGATTAAGCGCATGGACCGTCTAAACCCGGATCAGCTTGAAAACATTTACATTACCGGACCGAACGGACAGCTCGTGCCCCTCAGCACCATCGCCACGATCCGCGACACTACCGTACCGCGTTCGATAAACCGTTTTCAGCAACTCAATGCCGTTACGATCAGCGGCGTAAGCGTGCGTCCTCTTGACCAGGCGTTGCGTTTTCTGGAAGACGAAGCCGCCAAGATCCTGCCCAAGGGATATGTGCTTGATTACACGGGTGAGTCGCGTCAACTCCGCACCGAAGGGAATAAGTTTCTCCCGGCATTCGGGCTTGCCGTGGTCCTCATCTTCCTTGTGCTTGCGGCCCAGTTCAACAGTTTCCGCGATCCCTTTGTCATCCTCGCCGGCTCGGTGCCGCTGGCGATGTTCGGCGCTCTCATTTTCACGTTCCTGAAAATGCCGGACCCGAACATCCCGTTCTGGACACGCGGCTGGACGACGACGCTCAATATATATTCCCAGGTGGGATTGGTGACCCTCGTCGGCCTGGTGTCGAAAAACGGTATACTTATCGTTGAGTTTGCCAACAAGCGGCAGGTGCACGGACGATCCAAACGAGAGGCCGTCCACGAAGCAGCCCTGACCCGCCTGCGCCCGATTCTCATGACCACCGGAGCCACCATCGCCGGTCACTTTCCGTTGACACTGGTCACCGGCGCAGGTGCTGCCGCCCGAAACTCCATCGGTCTGGTACTCGTGGGCGGCATGGCCGTCGGCACGCTCTTCACGCTTTTTGTCATCCCGTCGATCTACATGCTGGTTGCCCGAGATCATTCCAAAGACCTTGGTCGAGAAACAGACGTATCAAAGACTTAACCTGAATTTTTCGCGCGACTGGATATCCTGCTTCGGGATCCTACCGCACCGGCTTCTGCCACTCTTTGGCAAAAATCCCTGCAATGCGGTCGACCTGTCCCGGATCGATCTTCAAGGCCTTGGCCACCTCTGAATAGAGGGTCCTGCGGTCGCTGTTTTCGGCATCCACGAGGCCGTTGAGATCCCTTTTCTCTTTGAGGTTCAGATCGCCGGTGTTTGCCACGGAGAGATAGCCGTTATCCCCTTCTTTCAGAGCGCCTTTCTGGTAGTAGGGTTTCAGCGCTTGAAAACGGGCTTTCATTTTTTCCTTCAACGCGCGAATGGTGGGATTGGAAACAGTGGTCACGTTTTGTGCCCACGCACTGGATAGAAGACAAGGACGATCCTGATTTCCGGTAAAAGAAACGCCATCATGTTTTAGACTGGTTCCCCTTTTGATCCGGCTTTTTACCCCGGATATCATTCACAATTTCCCCGGCAACGGATTCAACCTTTTCTGCCGGAAAATAAATATTTATGGTCACGCAGGCAAACAGGGCGATCATCGCAAATACCATTGCCATCCACATGGGTTTTTGAAACATTTTCATATAAACCTCCCTTTGTCATTTAACAACCGGCCCCTCTTTGGCGCCGATTCTTTTGATTCTTTTAACCATGTCCTTAAAACTAATACGGTTATCCGGATTTTGATTTACAATATCTACCCCTGAAAAGCTACCTCTTTTTACCAGATATTCCGTTCCGCCTTCTTTGATAGTGCCGTGGACCGTGAACTCGTCATTCTCGAGAGAGGCCCGGATACCGATTTTCTTATAAGGAAATTTTTTAAAAAAAGACGCAAACGCGCCGGCCAACCCCATAAAGGGGCTCTGTCCCCCGCCGATCTGTGCAATGTTTTCTACGGCCTTGACGCTGATTTTTTGGGGAATTCCCTTTGTTTTGAACCGTTTCCAGTAAAAGACTGAATCTCTGGGGTTGGCCGTAGGCGATCTCAACATGACGCAGTTGACCCTTTAAAACCCCTTCTATCTTTCCGAATGCGGTATTCGTTGTCATTTCCGAAAGCAAAAGATCCTTCCATTTTACATTGAACTTATAGACCGGTGCTGACGTAAAAATTCCCGAAGCCCCCAGATCGGATAAAATGATGTTGCCTTCGAATACGTCGGCCTTGAGTTCCCCCTGGGTGGTAATCGGTATGATTTTCGTATCGAATGGGGTTTAGCCTTCCGATTAAAGCGCCCTTCAAGGGACGCGTCCAGATTTTAGATAAGAGGGGTTGAAGCTTTATGTCGTCAAATTCCAGACGGGTATGGATGGTAAGGTCCGGGCCAAAGAGTTTCTCAACCTGTACGGGTCCCAATCTAAGATCCCCGCCGGGAACCTGTATCTTGGTCGGAGATTCCACGGATATCCGGTTCGGACCTGCATCTAAAAGGATGCTTAGCGGCTGTTCCGGCAGCAGGGGAATGGATATGGATTCAACCGCTAACTTGCCGTTTTGCGTCTTAGCAGGGGTTTTGGCGACTCCGGTCCGGTACCACACGGGGAGATCGAGATGAATCCCTTTTAGGGCAATACCCTTTTCCGGCAAAGAAAAATTGCCCCCAAGCCACCCGAGACGCCCTTTAACCTGCCACGCATCTTGAAATCCGCTTATCCGGAATTGAGCAGAAACGTCTCCCTCGGTTTCAAGAGTTGCCAGAAAGGGTTTTTCGGTCTTATAAGGCTCCTGCAAAAAATGATGAAATATCGGTTTCAAGGGCGTCTTCGGGAGGGTCACCGTGACATCGGCATTGGCTTTCGGCGACGGCCCCTGCTTAAAAAATCCCTGGATTTCAAGGGGCAGGATCCCCGTCAGGTCGAACCGGAGTTTGGATAGTTTTATCATTTTTTTTCGAAGATCATAGGTTCCGTTGCAGGACGTGACAATGGGGTTTCTTTTCAGGTTCAGATAATAACGATCATAAAGGGCTTCGCCGGTTTGGGCGTTTATATCGACGGCAAACATCATCCTGGAACGCTTTAAATCCAGATCACCTTCGATCCCCGTGTTGAGGGAAACGTTTTCCCCCATGATGCTCCCATCCTTGTTTTGAAACACGAGATCATCGAAAGACAGTTTTGCTTTCACCTGCCAGGGCCCGATCCGGGGTCCTGTAACATTGACTTGGATGGCATCATGACCCTTAATATTCCAATCCGGAGGGATCAGGTGGTAAGCAGCGGCTGCATGGAAAAACAACGTCTCCTTCCCTTGAACCGTAAGGTTTAGATTGCGTTCCTGTAAACGAATGCCAAGTAAAAGATTTTTCAAACCGGCAACGTCGAATCGGACCTTAGGGAGGGTAACGGATGTTTTTTCCGCGTCGATGCGGCCATCCGGGATATGAGCGCGAACATCTCCGATGAAAGTCTCCCGATTTCCGGTATTAATTTTTACCTGGGGGATTTGTACGACGGCATCCTTGATCTCGATCACAGGATAAACGCCGGAAACTTCCTTTGCCTTGAGATCGATGTCCAAAGGCGGCAGGATCTTATTCGTTTTTTCCATCAGGGACAGGCCGCCAATATGAAGTTTTAAAGAAGCAAGGGCGATTTTTCTCTGTTTTATGGTATAGGCAAATCCGGTTTCCATGGACAAAGATTCAGCATCGATCACTGAGGCGGGCAATGATCCCGGCTTTTTTAAATCAGATCCCAAAGCAATACCTTGGCAACGGACGTTAAGATTTTCGACATCAAGATTATTGGGCCCGTGGCTGTATGTAAATTTTGAGAACACCTTTATTTTTTGGATGTTAAATTCCGAGTCCTGGAGTCTCATATCTTGAGATTCAAGCGTGCCGCTGAATTTGAGATCGTTGATGTCAAAGGTTGTGTTGCCGAGGATGTTCACCTTTGGCGCTGTAAAATTCATATTACGGGAAGCATTTTTGATGTCCAAAGCAAACGATAAAAAAAGCGGTTTATCGGCGCTGACTCTGACATGAATTCGTTGGGCCTGAAAAGTTTGATCACCCATAGCTGCCGAGATCCGTCCGTCAAGAAGTTCCCCTGACCCAAATTTGATGTCTCTAAAGAAAAAGAGGCCGATAAAGCCCCGAACCATTCTGGCCGGAAAAGAAGGTCCTCTTTTTGTCGGCAAGATGCCGGGGAATGTGACCCCTTCGGACAAAAGGTCCAGATATAGGCCGTTTATCTGCATATTTTTTAGAACAAGGGACCGATGACCCCATGGACCCTCAATCTCCATATCCGCCCTGATAAAAGGAATCTCCACAGAAAAGGTTTTCGGTGGTTTCAAGGGTTTTAACAGAATTCCCCGGGCCTCCAAAAACATTGGATTAAAAGAATAGAAGAGGTTTTCTATGGTACATGATGCACCTGTGGATGCAGAAAGTGATCTTTCTACCATCGGCTTTATTTGGTCAGGATGATAATAGAGATAAAGGCCGATGCCTGCAAATAGAATCAGGACAAAACACAGGGCGATGCCTGCAAACAAAAAGATTTTTTTAATCAGTCTCATCGTCATCAATTTCATGCAAGATCCAGGAAAAAAATTGATTCGGAATTATCCCTTGTTTTTCTTGAGAGGAACATAGAAACTTGATATAAAATTCAAAACAGGTGATAAATAGCCGAATGGTGGTTCACCTCATATCGCTGGATAGCCGATCTTCGTCTATCCATACGAGCATGATAGCGCCGGGCGACCCTGGCGTCAAGGTTATCAGCCGCTTTGATTTCAATGAGCACGGAAATATCTGGCATGAGACAAAATTAGAGCTTGACCGAACGTCGCCCAACCAGGTTATCGTCGATGCTTCTGAAATTGAAAACGATGTCGGTTCCGGAACCGAATGCTTTGGTGGTTGGCGGGTATCCGGCCATAGAAGACATACTTACTAAAAAGGAACGCCTATTATTTAATCCTGAATACCAACAAAAGAGGGCCGAACCATGAAAACATCAGGTGCAATTCTTGTTATTTTTTTATGTTTGTTTTTTGTATCAACATTATCTGCGGACGAGCAGGGAGAGGAAATTTTTAAATCAAAAGGCTGCATTTTTTGTCACAAGCCGGGACGCTCTTCCGGCACAATTCCTTCCCTTCCTGATTTGGCCAAAGCTTATAAAGGGAAAAAAGAACAACTTATCAAATTTTTTAAAGGGGAAGTCCAATCGATTGTCAAACCGGAAAGGGCCATAACAATGAAAAGGCAAATTGAGAAGACAAAGGCCCTGTCCGATTCCGAACGGACGGCTTTGGCTGATTTTATGTTGAGCCATTGATATCATATTGATGAAATACCCATATTTTCTCTATGAAGGAAAAACTGCTTCATCGCCTGGGTCCTCTCATGGGCTTAATTCTTTTTTCGGTTGCCCTCTGGGTTCTTCACCAGGAACTCAAGGCATACCGCTTCCACGATATCGTTCAGTATCTCAAAAATCTCCCCGCCCATCAGCTGTTAACCGCATTGGCTCTCACTTTTCTGAGCTATCTTGTCATGACCGGATACGACATTCTGGCGATAAAATACATCCATCATCCCCTCGAATACACCAGGATCGCTCTGGCATCTTTTATCGGCTATGCCTTCAGCAACAACATCGGAATTTCCATGATCGCCGGGGCATCCGTCCGCTATCGACTATACTCGGGTTGGGGACTTTCTGCTTTTGACATTACCCGGATAGTCGCCTTCTGCACGTTGACGCTCTGGCTCGGTTTCTTTACCCTGACAGGATTGGTTTTTCTGCTAAAACCGGTGGTGATCTCCAACATCATTCACCTACCTCTCGGAGCTGCCCGTCTCCCGGGAATACTCCTTTTATTGGTTGTTGCGGCCTATTTCGCCGGAAGTGTCTTTCGAAAACAGCCGATTAAAATCCGGGAATGGGAGTTTTTTCTTCCGTCTGTCCGTCTTTCTGTTGCCCAGACAGCCATCGCTGTTGTTGACTGGGCATTAGCCGCCAGTGTCCTTTTTGCCTTGTTGGCTCCGGTTTCAAGTCTTTCCTATCCGGAATTCATAGCTGTCTATATGACGGCTCAGCTGGCGGGTCTGGTGAGTCAGGTTCCCGGAGGTCTGGGAGTATTTGAAACCGTCGTCATTGTATTGTTGTCTCCTCATTTACCGGCTTCGAAAATTTTAGGCGCCCTAATCGCCTATCGAGGAATATATTATCTTTTTCCCCTGGGTTTAGCTGCCCTGTTACTTGGAACCGAAGAGTTTCTTCGAAAAAAAGAAAAAGCCCACGGTTTCGTCAGGCTTTTCAGCCGATGGGCTTGGAACGTCTTGCCGCATATTCTGAGTTTTTCCGTGTTTGTGGGCGGGGCTATCCTTTTATTCTCCGGAGCGACACCGGCCGTCAATCTTCGTTTGGAGTGGTTGAATGAATTTCTTTCGTTGCCTTTTCTGGAAATTTCCCACTTTACCGGGAGTCTCGTCGGCATGGGACTTCTGCTACTGGCCTGGGGATTACAGCGCAGACTGGATGTTGCATATGTTCTTACCGTTGTGCTTCTTTGCTTGGGAATTTTGGCTTCGATCTTTAAGGGGCTTGATTATGAAGAGGCCATGATTCTTTTAATTATTCTTGCTGCAATTCTTCCCAGTCACAATCATTTCTATAGAAAGGCGTCTCTGTTCAGCCAGCGTTTCAGTCCGGGCTGGATTATTGCCATTATCATTGTTTTAATTTGCTCCGTCTGGTTGGGGATGTTTTCTTTCCGGCATGTAGAATATAAAGAAAACCTCTGGTGGCGTTTTGCTCTCTCGGCCGATGCGCCGAGGTTTCTTCGTGCAACGGTAGGGGCTTTCGCCATCGCTATTTTATTTGCCGCAGCCCGGCTGCTCCGGCCGGCACCGCCGAAGCCCGTCCTTCCCGGGCAGGAAGATCTGATCAAATTGAGCACAATTGTGCAGCAATCACGTTCAACCACTGGCAACCTCGCCTTGCTGGGTGACAAAAGGTATCTTTTTAATCAAGCGGAAACCGCTTTTATCATGTATGCCGTTGAAGGCCGAAGCTGGGTCAGCATGGGAGACCCTGTAGGCCCCGAGGAAGAATGGCCGGATCTCATCTGGAGGTTCCGTGAAATCTCCGACCGTTATGGCGGATGGACCGTTTTCTATGAAGTCGGGCGGGAAAGTCTCCATTTCTATCTTGACCTCGGACTGACGCTGATCAAACTCGGAGAGGTCGCCAGGGTTCCCCTAACCAGCTTCTCTATGGAAGGCAGTGCGCGGAAAAATCTTCGCTACACCAAACGAAAACTCGAAAAACAAGGCTGCCTTTTCGAAATCATTTCTCCGGATAACATCCCTTCCGTGTTGCCGGATCTAAAGACAATTTCCGATGCCTGGCTTAAAGAAAAAAATACGCCCGAAAAGGGATTTTCGCTGGGCTTTTTTGAAACAGAGTACCTGAAACGATTTTCTGCGGGCATCGTTCGAAAAAACGGAACAATCATTGCATTTGCCAACATTTGGCAGGGCGCTGAGAAAGATGAGATTTCCATCGATCTAATGCGCTATTTTCCGGATGCGTCCCATGACGTCATGGAATATCTTTTCATCCAGATCATGCTCTGGGGCAAAGCCCAGGGATATCAATGGTTCAGCCTGGGCATGGCACCTTTGTCAGGCCTCGAGGACCGGGCACTTGCCCCTCTCTGGAACCGCCTGGGTGCGTTTGTTTTTCGCCATGGAGAAGATTTTTACAATTTTCAAGGACTGCGGCAATATAAAGATAAATTTGATCCTGTCTGGCAGCCGAAATACATCGCCTGTCCCGGCGGCATGGTGTTGCCGCGCATCCTTGCCAATCTTGCTTCCCTCATCTCAGGCGGCACAAAGGGAATCTTTACCAAATGAGGCATTATTTTTCTTACATGATACTTTGGGTTGCTTTTTTTATGGAATCTGTTGATGATGCAGTTAAAATCAAAAGTCGATAGACTTTTAGCATCAAAATGACAACTTGCTAATTTTGACCCCTACCCCCTGGCCCCTGACACCCGACTCCTGAGATTCCCTTTTAATATTCTTTCAGCGATTCATGGATACCTTTGTGAATTTCATACCAGAAATTTAACGCAGCTTCTTTCTTGTCCGCTTCGAATTTTTCAATCCATTTTAAAAGCTCGGCATCGTTATTTCCTTCAACCGTTTGTTTTCTTTTTAAAAAGTTATATATGATTTCGATATTTCTATTAGATTCCCAAAAAACAGAAGAATTTCGGCCGTTAATGCGGCTGGCCGTTTCAGAGATCGTTTTTAGGAATTTTTCTTTGAGCCCATAAAGCGATTCCAAAATTTCGGGAATCATTTCTTCGGCCCAACCTCTGTGAAACCGGCATATACCCAAATTATCCAACATCAATTCTTTTTGGAAACGATCGGCATTTTTTCTGCCGAGTTCGCGCGGCGGCAGAAAATCTTTCCCGTAGTACATATAATATTTCCCCATAATCGGCATGGGAGAGAGCACGCCCGGCGTCCAGTATTGGTTGGGAACCATCCAGCCGTTTCGGGCATATGCAGTATAAACAAAAGCATCCAGAACTTGGTTGCCTTTATCCCTGGAAAGCCGTCGGGCAAATTTGCGGGCACCTTCTTTTAAATTAATGGTGTTTTGTTTTTCGATGATTGAGTCGAGAAGTGCCATACCGATGTCTGCATTGTGCATGGAATCCGATGATATGTTAAAATTCTTATAAGAAAAAACCGGGATTTGTTTTATGCCGAGTTCTTTTGGGGTCAAATACCCTTCATATAGACATTCCATCAGCCACGAGACAATGCCGCCTGCAGAAATTGCATCGAATCCATACATATCTGCATGATGATTCAGTTTTTCAGCCGCCCGCTGATCAAAAATACCTGATAGAGGACCCATCACCTGATAGGGTTCATAGTCTTTTTTGTATTTACCATGCAGTTTTTTACAAACGGCTACACAGGGCTCACCACACGTTTTTTGTTTTTTAGGTACAATTGTTTCTTCGTTAAACTGCTTCAAATAATGGTCAAGTATGAATTTATCGTGTATCTCTAATCTTTCTTCTTCACTCATAAAGATACTTTTGTAATTGAAAGACAGCATGTTACCGGCTAACGTGGCGAAGTTAGCGCCAAAGGTTCCTCCTGTCTGAAAATCAGGATCAAACCGGTATTTGGTTGTCGCTTCTATATCTTTTGCCGCCATTTTTTTCTGATATTTATCGATAAACCACTGATCTGCTACCTTTCTATCTCGAAAATCCTCGGTAATAAACGTTCCTCCATAGATGATTGCAGCAATTCCATGTTCCTGCAAAAGCTTGGAACCAAAGCCTCCGCGTCCCGCCCACGTATCGGCAAAACCCAATTTGCCCTTGGAAATGGGGACGGAAGCAACGGCCCCAAAGTCTGTGACGGCCGAAGCAGGACCGACTGCAAGAATTCGGGGATCGTTCGGATAATTCTCACCAAAGTGTTTAAACGTATAATCCATTAACGAATATATGCCTCTACGCCCTTCTTTCCATACTTTTTGAATTTGAACCGGCTCAATTCTAATTTCAACTTCCTCGCCCCCGTTTCTGTTGAGATATAAAATAGAAGGAATAGAGGCTCTGTTGACGACAGAAATCATATTAACGCCCAGATTATCGAAAACCAATCCGGCGCCACCCATGGATGAAACATAAAAACCGGTCCAGCATGGAGAAAAGCCGCTGAAAAACAGCCGGTTTGCGCCTGGAAAAATAGATCCTGCAAGCAGTCCTGTTCCAATATTCAAGGATCTGTATCGGCCTGCAAGATGAAGACCAAGATCGACGGTGCCGAAGAAGGGCTCACCAACAGTAAACCGATCTATGCGGTAATATGCTGTTGCAGCATCGATAAATAAAACTTTTTGATGGCTTTCCATAACTCCATGTTCCTGTTGTTTCCGGGCAAAGAAGTTTACTGTGGTCCAAGTGCCGGTCTACATCGCCCTTAGCCGGCCACGGATATAAATGGATTAAATAGGATTTGTTTTCCTGATCAAATGAATGTAAGCGAACAAATACAGAACATCTTACGTGATTAAAAAGCCATTTTCAATGTATGCACCTTGCCGGTATCGGTTTCCCGGATCTGAAGACGCAAATACTTGGCCGATCCGGCTTCTGCAGGAAAGAACAGAAATCCGTAACCCAATAGACTGGGTTTAACGGGTTTGTTTTCAAGAGACTTTTCCTGCAAATCAGAAATAATATCCCGGCGCGCCTCATTGGAACCGTATCCTTTAGCCCCACCAAGAACGGCGCCGGTAGCACCGCCCACGGCCGCCCCCTTGCCGACACTCTCGGCAATATTCTGACCGGTCACAATTCCGATAGCCCCTCCGATCATCGACCCGGCAGCCGCCCCCAAAAAGCCGCCGTAAGCCCCTTCTTTAAAGATTTTATTGGTTTCAGCGTACTTGGTAGCCCTCTCATAAGCGATTTTGTTACTAAGGATCGGCCATAGGTTTCCCTTGTTGTCTTCCAGAAATGTCTGTTGGCCGACGATTTCAATCGGATGAAGCCCTTGATTGTCAAACACAACCTGAACCGGCAGCAGGCCGGCACCCAAAATATTAAACCCAAAAGCTTCCTTGGCTACTGTGGTATCGTCAAAGGCTTTTGCCCCGATCTGACACCCCTCTATCTCAACATTGTTCGGGTAAGCTGCCGGTGTTTGCAGCGGAATGGGCTTGGCCTTGTAACTGGTGGAACAACCGGTGGACAACAGGAACAAAATGATGACAACAATTTTAAGGTTTCTTTTCATGATCTCTTATCCTCGATCACGTCCCAAAAGGACATGGTTTCTCTATAGTGGAAAGTTCTGCATGACAGGGCTCAGGCCGATCAACAAACACTATTTATACAACACGCCGCTTTTTAATAATACCATATCATTGACACCTGAACACGGCAAGGCTCAATACAGCGATGATAAGGATTTTTTTCATACAGATTAATGAGAATCTTTTGGTTACCGGATCCTAAATTGAGCGATTGTCGAGTTTGCCGAAGATGCAAGGCATGAGACATGCTGCCGTAGTCTACTACTGCAAATGTCTCATAACGCAGCAGATTCGGTAAAATCGGCAATCCCGAAGGGTTTCAAATTTAAAAAATATAATGAGTATAATTCATTAAAAATAAAAGATGATACCCTTTTAAAACTTGAAACGCTCAGTTTAGGTGGATTGAAGAGGGTCTAATATGGTTATCGATCGACCTCAATTTTATGAAGGATTTTAATCTTGAAGACACGGGATGTGGATGGTAGATAACTTAAATGAACTCAAAGATATTTTGATTATTGAAAAAGACATGACGTCTCATTGGACAAACGGGAGATAGAGATGGATTCTTTTCTTTTTATAAAGTTATTGGGAATATTTTTTCTCATTGTGGGGAATGCATTTTTTGTGGGATCGGAAATCGCGCTCACTTCAGCACGGCGCAGTCGTATTCATCACCTCGCCGAACATGGTGATAAGGCTGCGAAGATCGTGAAAATTCTCCACTCTGAACCGGAGCGATTCTATTCTGTGACCCAAATCGGTATCACATTAATGTCGTTGGCCCTTGGAGCTATCGGAATTTCTACGATTACCACCCTACTAAGTCCACTGATCAATTTAGTTGTTGCACACCTTTCAGCAATTGTACCTCGTCCCAGCGCCCATTATGTCGCAGCGCTTTCTGCCCAAATCATTGCTTTTATTTTCATTTCGGCGTTACATATCGTCGGAGGAGAGTTGGCCCCGAAAGTCTATGCCTTCCACAAACCGGTAAGAGCCAGCCTTGCTGTGGCGAAAACAATCAACCGTCTCTACCACTTGCTCTCCTCGGTCATCTGGTTGCTGAACCAGGCTTCAAACGGTCTTTTGAGGTTGTTGGGACAAAAGGACCTGGCCAGCCCGATCAGTGGACATTTATCAATATCGGAAGATGAACTGCGATCTATCTTGGTTGCAAGTGAATCAGAAGGCATCTTAGAACCGGAGGAGACGGCGATGATACAGGCTGTTTTCGACCTCGAAGAACATTCTGCCGGCGAAATCATGATCCCGCGCACAAAAATCGTCAGCCTTCAAAAAGATATAACAATCAAGGCGTTTCTTGAGATCTTCCAGCATGAAAGACACCATCGTTATCCGGTATATGATACCAATATCGACAATATCGTAGGTATGCTTTCTATCAAAGAAGTGTTGAACAATGTCGGCCATGAGGAAACAGCCCAAAACATTGAGTTTCCGATCAGCGAAATTATGCTGCCCCCTTATGTGGTTCCTGAAACCAAATCTCTCAGATCTCTGCTCGCAGAATTCAAAGCCCATAGACAGCAAATGGCGATCGTTATCGATGAGTTTGGCGGTACTGCCGGGCTCGTTACGCTGGAGGACATCTTAGAGGAAGTCGTCGGCGAGTACGAAGACGAGTTCTCATCAGCCCCCCAGGCTATAAAAACAAAGGAAAAAGGAGAAAAAATTATTATTGATCCGAGCATCTATCTGGAAGATCTCGAAAAGATGATCAAGCTCTCTTTTCCTATCGGAGATTATAAAACACTGGCAGGGCTCATTTACAAGCACCTTGATCGAGTGCCTGAAATCGGCGACACGGTTCAACTTCCCGGATGTAAAATCACTGTGGAATCCATGGAAAAGCACCGTATTTCCCAGGTTAGTTTCGAGCAAACTATCGTCGAGCAAACGACGTAGTCCACCAAACCTTATATGGAAGGTAAAACCCCGAAAAACAAATAGACACGGTCAAAAGAGAAAAAACAATGAATAAAGTAACTTCCAAAATGGTTGTCGTGCCGGTTGACGGCTCTGAGAATGCGTTAAGCGCTTTGGATTATATAAGCCTTTTTTTTGGATCAAAATATAAATTGAAAGTCATATTATTCTACCTGTTGCCGAGCTTGCCACAGATATTGATCGAGGGAAGCACAATAAGCGACGTGATGGCCCGCAAGTTCACCGAGCTTGAAAAAAAGAACAGTGAGATGGCTCAACTAATTCTATCTGAGGGGAAAAAAAGGTTGCTTGATAAAGGCTTTAAAGAACAAGCTGTTGAAACGGTTTTTCAAAAGAGAGAGGTTGGAATTGCAAGGGATATTTGCAACTGGTCGGAAAATATGCGAGCAGATGCTATTATTATTTCCACACGGGGACTAAGCCGACTGAAGGCCTTTTTTATGGGAGAGACAGCGAACAAGATACTCGAATTTAACCGATCTTGTCCGGTATGGATGGTTAAAGGGGCTGTCAGAAGAAAGAATATACTCTTGGTTGTTGACAACTCCCAAAATGCGATGCGAGCGGTTGATTATGCCGGGTTCATACTTCCCGGCACCGAGGCACATGTAACGATTTTTCATTCAAAACGAGATTTAAAAAGATTCATGCCAAATAGGCTATTAGAAGAATTCCCTGAATTCCAGAAACTCTGGAAACATACGTCAGGGGAAGTGGTTGCTCCTTACTTGAAGAGAGCAAAAGAAATACTTCTTAAAGCAGGTTTAAAAGAGAACCAGGTGTCGATAAAATTGGTAGAAGGAAGCGAAAGCGCTGGTATGGATATTCTCGAAGAAGTTGAAAATAGTGATGCGGGCACAATTTTTATAGGCAAGCGAGGTTGTTCCGATGTAAAAGATTATTCCATGGGCAGTGTGGCTAAAAAAGTGCTGTATCAAGCTTCGGATATGACAGTTTGTATCGTTCCTTAAAAACTCAAAGCGGTCATTACAACGGGTTCATCCGGTGGTAATGACTTGGCAAAAAAAGATAATTTTATGAATAGAGACCTTTGAAAAATGTTCTATTTTGTCCAAGACCAAGGCAGGCGAAAATTTTAACCACAGGCATACATTAAGTATTTCGAGGCTTAAAATTTGAGCCTAACGCCGGGATTGGACAAAAGGGGGCGTTTATCAAAGGTCTCGAATATTCTTGACCTTCGGTAGACTTATTTCTTTTTCAACCTAATAATTAAATCCTTGCTCTTTTCCAGCAAATCGATGGATGAATCGATATTTTTTTTCAGATTATCGTACAATTGACGCTCGGCAAGATCCGGGGGCATCAGCTTGTTGTTAATCTGTATCTGCTCGGACATAATGGAAATTTGTTTAATCGACGTTTCCAAACTCCTTATTCTTACATCAAAAT
Source organism: uncultured delta proteobacterium (assembly GCA_963731025.1). Taxonomy (GTDB): domain Bacteria; phylum Desulfobacterota; class Desulfobacteria; order Desulfobacterales; family UBA11574; genus UBA11574. The sequence continues at coordinate 243,368 of CAVSVL010000012.1, forward strand.
AATGCACCCGCCTTTTTCCCTTCAGATCCATAAATAGGGTTAATAAGTCATTTTCATATTCACATACAGATGCTATCGCGTTACTCGCCAAAGTTGTCGATATCCAAATATTTTTATACTCATCATAATTTTTATCGTCTTTACCCGTGTTTTCAAACATTTTTTGAAGGTACTCAAATCGATTCAAATTATCGGATAACGTCGATAAAATGGTTTGAATTTCTGATTTTATATAAAGTTCATCCGGGGAGGATGTTTGCGCATTCAATATCTGTGTACTGAACACGATCAGGCTGATTAACAGACTGATTAACAATGTTGGGCAATTTTTTTTCATTTGACTTACTCACTTTAAGATATAACCAATTGAAATTTAATGAAAAGGAAGAGATCCTGTTTCAACGGTGCCGCGGGAAACTTCAATATTTGAGTTCGGACCGTCTTCGATTGATACTCACATTCAATGCAACGGAAATTTCCTAAAAACACTCTTTACCCCATAGCGTGCCAATTCGTTAACCGACAGCCAGCGGAGCCCCATTTTGATCTGTTTTAACCCGCCCAACACATCTTCCGACAAAGTCTTTTGATTACCGTCAAACGCATTACGCCACAGCCTTTTACCGCCGACAACCTCCATCAGATAGACAGAAAAAGCCACCGATGCAGGGCTGTCAGGCATCTCTTCAACAGTTCCTTTTTCCCGAAAACGCCAAACCGCTCCAACCACCACAAGATCCGCCTGCAAGTTTTCGCCAAATTTTTTTGCCAGTTTGCGCGGGGTGTCCAGTGTTTGGTCCCGGATGACATCCGCGTAGACGGCAGCGGCTTCTTCCATTGAAACCATTTGATCCTCAAATCGAAATTTCAGCACATCATTGACCAGCCGGGTCATGACATGCTCTGCCCCTTCCGTCAAATTGGCAGTATCGATATTCAGCTGTTTCAGTGGCTGGCTCAACGGTTTTTCAACCGGTTTTTCCGGTGATTCCAGTTTACCGGCGAGAAAGGGCATGACGGCGATACGCTTAAAATGTAGTGTGGAAAGATCGGCATTTTCAGGCGACACAGAACCAGTTTTGGCACTGCCGTCGATAGGGTTGCCTGAGAGTAGAATCAATGCCGCCGACAGTAATAATAGTATTTTTTTTGACATAGATGTTTTCCTCTTAATCAACCTTTTCATAGTCCCTCCTTTAGCGCCCTACCGTTATCGTTACCACGACATCCGGCCAGCGCTTTTCCTTTGGCTGAACGGCCGGCAGTGCAATAATTTTACAATAGATTGTGGTGTTTTCGTAAATGTTGTTCAGGTAAATGGGAGTGGTTGTCAGACTGATTAATTTATTCATTTCGTCACTGGCCGGAGAGAAAACTTTTACTTTTTCAGGGGTTATCTTCAAGGAACGGACCTTCAGGCTGCCTGGAAGCTTTCCGACCAATTGTGGCTTTATAACCAACTCTTTTTCTACGATTTCTGCAAGTGTGAGTTCAAAACCGGACGGAACAACATCCAATAAATGTATGTCTTTCGGCAATTGGATATTTTCACGAGTAATAAAAAAAGATTGCTTTCCCGGCAGGGCTTTCGAAAGATCTATTTTCACACTTGTATGAGACGGGTTAACGGTGTCAAGCGCTGCTTTCGGACCTGACAGATGCAGCCGAACTTCCTCAGCCTTATTTCCCACCAAAGTGAGGTTTGGTGATGAGGCTGTATATTCCACCGGAACGGTGATGACCTTTTCCAGTATTTCTCCCTGAGAAATCGCCAAAGTTGACCAGAAAAATGCAGCCAACACCAGGCTCGCAAAAATTTGAAGAAATACCGGCCAACGCGCTTTTCCTTTAGGGAACACCACGGGAAAGGAAGCCATGTCTTTCCAGTGTGAAATGATCGCTTTCACCATCTTTTCCCCATCGCTTTCCTGCCTGATTTTACCTTCATGAAATATTGACAGGTTTCCTCGTTCTTCAGAAACGACAATTGCCAAAGCGTCTGATTTCTCAACCAGACCCATGGCCGCATGATGACGGGTGCCGTATTCTTCCGGCAGTTTCGAACTCTGTGACACAGGAAGTCGTACGCCAAACCGTGAAAATTTTCCGTTTGTTATAATCAATGCGCCATCATGGCCTGGCGAGTTTGGATCAAAGATACTCATAATGAGGGGAAGGCTGGGCTTGGCATCAAGAATAAATCCGCCGGAAAGCCATTCTTCAATCGGCTCCTTTCCGGGAAATACAACAATCGCCCCTCGACCTTGCTGAGCCAGCTTTACTAAGGCGTCCACTACTAAATGGGAGAGCTTTTCATCTATGTCGCGAGGTTCAGATCGTTTAACTGAAGCGGTTTGTTCTAAAATCTTTCTCAATTCAGGTTGAAACAATACGATTAGGGCGATCACGGCCACCTGGCTGATATTGTTGAAAAACCATTCGATCCCCTTAAGATCCATAAAACTTGCAACCAAAAATATAGCCATTGCGACCAGAATCCCGGCCACGATTTTCCATGTGCCAAGGCGAAGTAATGTCCGGATATAAAAAAAACAACCCTGCCGCTATCAGTAATATGTCTAAAATAGCTCGCCAGGAAAGTAATTCTTTAACCAGAACCGGTATGCCAATCTGCTCCATTAACGTCTCGCTATTTAATTGTTTGCGTAACCCCTTATAAAATATATGTTCCCAATATATATGGCCTAAATATCATACTTACAATAGGATACACTAAAATAATGTGATATCAAAAATTATCGAATTTCGATACGATTGGACACGATGATCATTTGGCTTTTCAATATGTTTTGTATTTTTAGCATCACTTGACCTGCTAACGCTTGTAATTCAAACCGCCTTTGATTACAGTCTTTCATCATCGCCTGCTCTCTTTTTCGGATGATTTTTTTTTGGGGGTGATGATTAAATTTATATTCCAGATTATTCTTAACCATCTTAATTGATTTTAAAAATTAATTCTGCCGAAAAATTTTCGTGAAATATCCGGGCAATCTGCCGGATAACAAATACGGCCTCGAACGAGTAAATAACCGAGTCCATAGAGGAGGCAAGGCCATGCATCCGAAAGTACAAACCGCCCATTTTGACCTCGATAAAATCATTTTGACATGGAAGACCGTTTCGTACAATCTGTTTTTGATCACCGCAGGAATCATCGTCTTTGTGATAGGGATGAACAGCATTTTGATTCCCAATAAGCTTTTGGGAGCCGGTGTGTCGGGTGTGGCCATCATCATCCATTATTTGTTCCCCCCAGCAGATGTCGGTATCACCTATTTTTTACTCAATATTCCTTTAATATTCCTTGGCTGGTTCATCATCAGCAAAAGATTTATGCTGTATACTATTATTGGGATGGCATTTTTCTCCCTGGCTGCCGTGGTCATTAAAACGCCCCCCGTGTTTCTCAAAGATCCCATTCTGGTGGCCGTATTCGGCGGCGTCGTTTGCGGCACGGGAGCCGGAATTGTTCTCCGATCTTTAGGATCTGCGGGCGGCGTTGATATTCTCGCAACATATGGAAATAAGAAATTCGGACTCCGGCCCGGTCTGACCAGTTTCTTCGTAAATGCAGTGGTGATCATGACGGGCGCCTATTTTTTCGGTCTTCAGATTGCGCTTTACAGCCTGATTTATGTATTCACGAGCAGCAAAACTCTCGATGCGGTCCTTACGGGCTTTAACCACCGGCTGTCCACCATCGTCATCTCAGATAAGTATAGGGAAATTGCTGATGAAATCTTTAAAAAGGTCAACCGGGGCGCCACTTTTCTGCAAGCGCAGGGCGCTTATTCCGGCACCCCAAAAGAAGTGATTTTTACCATTACCACGCTAACCGAACTGCCCAAGCTGAAAAACGTTATCTTCAATATCGATCCGGAAGCGTTTGTGGTGGTGAACAGCACCCTTGAAGTGATCGGAAAACGGCATGGAACCCGTAAGGTTTACTAGGGAATATAGAGAAGTGAAACTCTCCGCCTTGAACGGCGGGGCTTCTTGAAAATCATGGATGGGGATTAAATCTCCTATATCCCGCACCGCATTCATCCCCTCCGTAAATGACGGGGATGAATGCAGGATTTCCAATAATTGATGACGATGCAACCTCGAATCACTTTACCAAGGTAATTTTCACTCAAAAATCAGGTATTAACTTCCACCGAACTGGGTCTGAGGCTTAATAATGACATCGATCCGCCGGTTGACGGCACGGCCTTCTTCTGTTGCATTGGAAGCCAACGGTTTTGAAGAGCCATAACCCACCGCAACGATTCGATCATAGGACAATGTCTTGTTTGCCAATAGATACTGGCGAACACTTTCGGATCTTTGCTGGGATAAATGCTCGTTAAGTTCATTTGAGCCTGTACTGTCCGTATGACCTTCAATGATCACATCCGGTTCACCAAATATCCGGATAGACTGCTGGATTTTACTGAGCAGGGGATAATTGTCTGGCATGATAACGCTTTTTCCCACAGGAAACTGAATCGCTCTCAAACGAATGATCAGTGAATTCCCTTTTTTGTAGACCTCTGCTTCATCCGGACTAAAAAGATTTTGGACTTCTATGAACAATTGATTGAATCGCTTTTCAGCGGCCAGGCGTTCCTTAATAATTTGCTGTTCCCGGGTCTTTCCTTCAAGGTCTGCGATTTGTGAATCTTTAGTTTCTATTTCCGACTTGAGCGTTTTGACTTTGTCAAACATGAATTGACGGTCCTTCTGAAGTGTATCAATGGAACCGACGATATTTTCCACCTGTATCTTATAAGGCTGGTTACGCATGTCCGTTGCACCAAGTTTGGCCGTTATGTCGTACAAGATTCCTTCCACCCAGAGCGTCATCTCTTCGGGTTTCATGTCTTTAACTTTTTCACTCTGATCAGCGACCTGAAACAACCGCTGCGACATGAACAACGCCTCGTTGGCTTTTTGCTGCATCATTTCTTTCTCGTAAGGATGTTGAGTAATAAACGCATCGGCTTCAGACAGCTTATTCTGGGCAAGCTTAAAAGACCGGGGCGCTATTTTATCAATTCTATTGTTTTTGGCCCGTTCGATAAGCTTGCGTACCTCTCCAAGAGTTTCGTCTTTAATGGCACGTAATTCAAGACTGCGAAAGGTTTCGGTGAGCGCTGCCTTGTGTTTTTCAGCATATGCCAGGTCACCTTTTTCAATGGCTTTTGTAAGACTCAGAAATTGTTGCTCAGCGTCGGTATAATCATATCCTAATTTTGCAGCACCCGCTTGTCGTGCAAGGTTGCGACTTTTAATCAAGTCGGCCATTGTGGTTCGTGTAACTCGTACTATTTCTTCAGCTTTTCGAAGCTGGGCCTGTCCCTCGGCGATATTGCCAAGGACTTCGGACGGCTCTTCTCCTTGTTTAAGCCCTTTTTTGGCTTGATTAAGTGATGACTCCGCCCTTGTGAACCAGGTAGGGGCCAGAACGTTGAGTTGGTTTTTATATGCAGCGGCGATATCATTTTCCAAACGGTTAATTTGATCGGTTGGATTCTTTGACTCGGCAACGGGTTTGACATTGAGACTGGTGCTTGTACAGGCACCGACAAATGATAATAATACCATCATTACAATAACATAAAAAATGTTTTTGCCCATTTGCATGGTGGTCTCCTTTCATGTTTTGGTACGTTTTTAACCTAAATAACTCGTAAATTAATGTTATTCAAATTTCGCATCCTTTATTTTTATCAATGGTAATACAGTATAGCAGTCCGAAAAAAATTTAAAGGTAAAATGATTTGGCAGGATAATATTATTATTTTAGGATTCAGTTTTTCCCCACCCTTCAAAGGAAGAGAGGACAGGGTGGGGATGATCAAATGGTTTAAATGATATTATATTATACCTTTTTCACACAGGTATTACATAACAGAAGAACCGATCCCGGCCTTGTAAAATTCTCGGTTCATGCGGGCGATATTGGAGATTGAAATCTCCTTGGGACATTCTGCTTCGCATTCTCTTTCATTGGAGCAGTTGCCAAAACAAAGTTCATCCATCTTTTTGACCATAGCCAGTGCCCGTTGGGCAGCTTCGGGTCTTCCCTGGGGTAGCAGGGCAAATTGGGAAATCTTTGCGCCGGTAAAAAGCATGGCCGATGCATTGGGACATGACGCAACACAGGCACCGCATCCGATGCAGGCCGCCGCATCCATGGCTTTTTCCGCAATTTCCTGAGAAATCGGTATGGCATTGGCATCCGGGGAGCCCCCGATGTTTACAGAAATATATCCCCCTGCAACGATAATCTGATCAAATGCGCTTCGATCCACAGCCAGATCTTTGATGATGGGAAATGCCCTGGCTCGCCAGGGCTCGATGACGATGGTGTCGCCACTGGAAAAATGCCGCATGTGAAGCTGGCACAGTGTGGTCCCTTTTTCCGGCCCGTGGGCACGGCCGTTGATCACAGCGCCGCACATGCCGCAGATCCCCTCCCGGCAGTCATGATCAAATGCAATGGGATCTTTCCCGTCAAGGGTCAGCTGCTCGTTAACCACATCGATCATTTCCAGAAAGGACATGTCTGTTGAGATATTGGCGGCATGATAGGTTTCAAAACCGCCTTTCACTTCAGTGCTTTTTTGGCGCCAGACATTTAAAGTGATGTTTATGCTTTTGGTCACTTGTAACTCCTTTGTGTTAATTCGACATTTTCAAAAACCAGCGGTTCCTTGTGGCGTTCGGGGTCCGTGTCATCCCCTTTATATTCCCAGGCAGCCACATGACAGAAATTCTCATCGTCGCGCTTGGCCTCATGTTCCTCGGTCTGGTATGCCTCGTTGAAATGACCACCGCAGGATTCTTTACGTTCAAAGGCATCCATCACCAAAAGTTCTGCAAACTCGAGGAAATCAGCCACCCGTCCGGCACGTTCCAAGCTCTGGTTGAAGTCTTCCGGCACACCTGGAACCAGTGCATTTTCCCAGAATTCTTCTCGAAGCGCCTGGATCAGCTTCCTGGCTTTCAACAGACCGTCATCATTTCTGGACATGCCGCAGTATTCCCAGAGGATGTGACCCAGTTCACGGTGAAAGTCATCCACCGTCCGTTTTCCGTTAATGGAAAGCAGCCTGCCGGTCCGCTCGTTGACATAATGGGTCGCTTCTTTAAACGCCGGATGATCGGTGGTCACTTCCGTGTGGTCCATCCCAACAAGATATCCCCCAATGGTGTATGGAATCACGAAATAACCGTCTGCCAGACCCTGCATCAAGGCACTGGCGCCCAGACGGTTGGCACCGTGATCGGAAAAGTTGGCTTCTCCTAAAACAAAAAGCCCCGGTAACGTGCTCATGAGGTTGTAATCGACCCACAGCCCGCCCATGACATAATGGGAAGCCGGGTAGATCATCATGGGTTCTTCATAGGGATTCGATGCGGTGATCTTTTCATACATCTGAAAAAGGTTGCCGTATTTTTGAGAAATGACGTCTTTACCGTCTCTTTTGATGGCGTCTTCAAAATCGAGATATACCGCAAAGCCGGTTTCACCGACGCCCTTTCCCATATCACACTGGGCTTTGGCATTTCGCGATGCCACATCCCTCGGAACCAGGTTGCCAAAACTCGGATATTTTCTTTCAAGATAATAATCCCTTTCAGATTCCGGGATCTGGTTCGGCGATCGTTTGTCTCCGGGTGTTTTCGGCACCCAGACGCGACCGTCGTTCCGCAAGCTCTCGCTCATAAGGGTCAGTTTGGACTGGTAGGTTCCATGAACCGGAATGCATGTGGGATGAATCTGCGTATAACATGGATTGGCAAAAAACGCGCCTTTTTTATAGGCCCGATAGGTTGCACTCACATTGGATGCCATGGCATTGGTTGAAAGAAAAAAGACATTGCCATATCCGCCGGTACACATCACTACGGCATCGGCGGCGTGGCTTTCGATGTCGCCGGTGACCAGATTTCTCACAACAATGCCCCTTGCCTGTCCGTTAATGACCACAAGATCCAGCATTTCGCGGCGGGGAAACAGGGTGACCTGGCCGGCCGCCACCTGCCGCATCAATGAGCTGTATGCGCCTAATAGAAGCTGCTGCCCGGTCTGGCCTCTGGCGTAAAACGTCCTGGAAACCTGAGCGCCGCCAAAGCTTCGATTGGCCAAAAGCCCGCCGTATTCGCGTGCAAAGGGAATCCCCTGGGCAACACAATGGTCGATGATATGATTGCTCACCTGAGCAAGACGATAGACATTGCCTTCTCTGGCCCTGAAATCACCACCCTTGATGGTGTCATAAAACAGACGCCAGATACTGTCGCCGTCATTTTGATAGTTTTTGGCAGCGTTGATTCCGCCCTGGGCGGCAATGCTGTGAGCCCGTCGAGGGCTGTCCTGAACACAAAAGTTTTTTACATAATAGCCGAGTTCTGCCAGAGAAGCAGCGGCTGAACCACCGGCAAGACCGGTACCCACCACAATAATATTATATTTTCTTTTGTTGGCCGGATTGACCAGTTTGAGTTCAAAACGGTGTTTATCCCATTTTTCCGAAAGGGGGCCTGAAGGAATTTTTGCGTCAAGCATCATGGTTATCTCCTTATCCGTATCCATCCATACATGGTCTTTTTGTCCAATATCTGCGTTATACTCAAAAAATAATCCTCGGAATATCAATCATATGTCTGTGGTAATTTTTGTCGCATGCCTTGATCTTTAACAAAAATCCTCATTTATGGATGGGCACTATACTAATAGCGAAACATAAACCGGAATAAAACCAAACCCGATCCCGACGATCAGACAGAATACCAAACTCAGCCCCCTTAAAAAGGGCGTGTATTTCGGATGATTGGCGCCAAGGGTCTGAAATGCACTCCAAAAGCCGTGACTGACATGAACCGCAGCAACAATCATGGCAAACGTATAAATCACGACATAGCTTGGCTTTGAAAATGCGGTCGATACAATCTGAAAAATGGTGGTATGGGTTTTATCCACGAAATGAAAATTGAACAGGTGGTAAATGACAAACAATAGCAGAATAACGCCGGTGTACGGCATGGTTGCCGAACCCAGAGTTCGACCTCCGGCACGTTTGTTGACGGCATATCGTTCGGGTCTGGCTTTAAAATTCTGATAAAAAAGGAGCAGGCCCGTAGAAACATGGATCACGGCAAAAAGCAATAAGCCCCATTCCGCGACCGTTACCAGCGGCCCTAAGGAATGAAGATGCTCGGCATAGGAGTTAAAAGTGTCTTTACCCCAGTAAATGGTCAGGTTGCCGGCAAGGTGCGTGGTTAGGAAAACACAGAAAAAAAGCCCGGTAAGCGCCATCATCAGCTTTTTCCCAACGGAAGTCCATAACGTATCGGTAAGCCAATTCATCTTATCCTCCGATTTTTCAAAAACATCATAATTATCGTTAAACCCAAACAAAAAAAGTTATTCTTTTTTATTTGGGCTGTCAACATAATTTTCAAGCCACCAGGCATCCCATTCTGTTTTCATGATACCTTGGGCAATGGTCTGACCGGTTTTGGTTTCCAGACGATTTAAAGCAAACGGCAGCCATTTTTTTGGAGGGTCGTACCCAATGTCCAAGAGCGCTTTTAAATCCAAAATCAGTGCCAACTGATCTGCATCATGAGCCAGTTTGGACTCTAATGATCGACGTTCATTAAATTCCGTGATAAGATCATCCAATGTTGTACCAAACGGTAAATTCCGGGTAATATGCCTTAACGCTTTATTCTCATTTGCCGTTACATATTTTTTCTGGACATAATTGAGATCGCCGGTTTTTGCTTCCGGAAGATCGTGGACCAGACACATGGAAATGAGTCTTAAGGCATCCACATCAGGCTCCATTTGAACCATGACAAAGGCAATGAATGAAACACTAAATGAATGTTCGGCTACGGATTCCTTGCCAGCGCCTAAAAACTGGTAGCCCGACCTGGGGATATTTTTCAAAATGTTTGCTTGAAACAGTAGGTTTGCGATGTTTTTCATAAAAAGATCCTTTTTTTAAAATGCAATAACATTAGGAAATAGAAATTAGATAACCGCAAATAGACGCAAATGAACATAAATATTATTGTTTTAATTTGTGTTTATTCGTGTTCATCCGAGGTTTCCTTTATCCTCTTTCCTCCTTTCTCTTTCCTATTTTTCGAAAGGAGCCGTTGTTTCAGCTTTTATGTGTATTTGCAGCTTGTTCCAAAAGCAACCTAAAAATGGTTGAACGTCGCCGGAACCACCAAATTTCTTGACACTCAAACCAGGTTCATATAGTTCAAGAATCAAGGCGTTTGTATGTGTTAGATTGTCCCGATGATTCTGCAAAAAGAAACATTCTTTGTATTTTAAATAAGATTGCACAAAATTGCCGACAAAGCTGATAAAAATACAACCTTCTGACAACCAATGATTTATTATAATACAATTTTATAACCCACGGAGTTTTAACATGAATTCTTCAAATATCGACATATTCAACATGATCATGCATGCTGGCCCAATGGTTAAACTTGTGCTGCTTCTTTTGCTATTTTTCTCTATCACATCATGGGCAATCATGATCATGAAATATCGCTACATTAAAAAAGCATATGCAGAATCCGCTGAGTTTATTGATTTTTTTTGGAAAAGCAGGAATCTTTCCAACGCGTTTTCCAAAGCCAAACAACTTCGCGGCAGCCCCATTGCCAGAATTTTTCGTGTCGGGTATGCGGAACTTAAAAATCTGAGCCGTTCCGGTACCTCAAAGAAACAGGAATCGAAACGCTCATCAGAAAATGAAAACACATCCTTGAGCGCAAGATTTACGGGAATCGACAATGTTAAACGCGCATTGCGCCGGGCGATTAATATCGAAACGACCCGCATGATTCGAATGGTTCCTTTCCTTGCAACAACCGGAAACACCGCACCTTTCATTGGGTTATTCGGAACTGTGTGGGGGATTATGAGTTCTTTTCATGGTATCGGACTTAAAGGTTCCGCCAGTCTTGCTGCCGTGGCTCCGGGAATTTCAGAAGCACTTGTGGCAACAGCGGCCGGGTTGGCTGCTGCAATTCCTGCTGTCATCGCATTCAATCATTTTATGCAGAAGATAAGAATTATCGAATCTGAGCTGCACAATTTTTCCGCAGATTTTTTAAATATTATTGAACGTGATATAATGTAACCCGCAAGGAGAGATAAAATGGCACTCGGATCCGACAGCGATCGCCTGATATCTGATATTAATGTAACACCGTTTGTTGATGTTATGCTCGTTCTTTTGGTTATTTTTATGGTCACCGCGCCAATGATGATGCAAGGCGTGGACGTCGCACTGCCTGAAACCACCTCACAGCCGCTTGCTGCAAAAAAAGAGAATCTCGTCATCACCATTAACAACCAAAACCAAATATTTATTAACAAGCATCAGCTCGGTATCGATTTTCTTCAGGAGAAACTCAAAAAAATATTAGAAGGCCGGGATAAACGGGAGGTCTATCTTCGGGCGGATCGGGAAATAACCTACGGATTTGTGGTTCGTGTTATGGCCGAGATAAAAGCAGCAGGCGTTGACAAACTGGGCATGGTGACGGAACCGATTCGTGAAAAAAAGAACGTTCAGTAACAAAAAAGCAATAAACTGATGAACAAAAGAATATATCCTCACACATACCAAGATGAGGACAACGAGCACCCGGGGTTTTTTTCTAATTTTGCCGTTTCTCTTTTATGCCATCTGGTTTTTTTCGTTATTTTAATTTTTGCACCCGGCTTTGCAAACGATAGGAATCCCTCTCTTTCGGTCATAAATGTCAGCCTTGTGTCATTACCTTCACAGAACAATGCACCGTTACCTGCTGAATTTAAAACAAAAACAGCAGTTGAGAAAAAAGATCAAAAAACAAAGATAACGACCAAAACGACGCCGAAAACCGATCAAAAATCTCCAGAATCGATTTCTTTAAAACCAAAGAAAATAAAAGTAAAACAGTCTCTTAAAAAAAAGACATTCAAATCTGACAGGGTTGTTGAAAGTGCCATCAGCCGAATTAAAAAAGAAGTGGAAGATTCAAGACCCGATCAGATCAATAAGGCCATTGCCCGCCTGAAAGATCAAGTCGAGAAGACCGGTCCCCCGAACCTGAGCAAACAGCAGGATGCAAAAGGAAAGGGCTCCCTCGGCGGAACCGACGACGGCAGCAAAAAAGATTTGAAACTTATGGATATATATATGATCGAAATCCAATATAGGATTCAGAAAAACTGGTCATTTAATCCGCAACTGGCCGGAGGTCGTTCTGATCTTGAAGCATGGCCGGCGATCAAAATCATGCCGAACGGCGAAATAAAGGATATTTGGTTTGATAAAAGATCCGGCAACAGCTATTTTGATGAACAGGCAAAAAAAGCGATTCTAAAGTCGAATCCGCTTCCACCCCTCCCAAAAGGGTATTGGCGCCCATACTTTGAAATCGGGTTCCGTTTTACGCCTTCAGGCCTCAGTCAATAATTCGTATATAGGTAAAAAGGTTTTCAAAAGGCAAAAAAAGACGTTACATTTGGAGATTAAAGGAGCTTACTTCCGCTATGAAAAGTTGTCGAACATTGCTTGCTTGCTTGATCGCTACAGTATTTATGCTGACCATACCCGGCATATCACTGGCCGGATATGATTATATCGACATCACTCAACCCTATTTAAGAAAACTCCCTATCGCGGTTCCTTTTTTCAAAAAAATATCCACTGGAGACGATGCTGCCCAGCTGTCGAAAAAATTATCTGATTTACTTGCTGAAACGCTTGATTTTACAGGATATTTTAAGATTATGAACCGGGAAGCTTTTCTTGTAAATCCGCAAAAGGATGCTGGTTTTGTCAACGTCATTTTTCACGACTGGACCAGTATCGGAGCGGAGCTTCTGATTACCGGCGGTGTGTTGGTAAAAGACAATTTGCTCGAAATCGAGCTTCGGCTTTACGACACCTTTAAAGAAAAACTGTTGGTTGGAAAAAGATATAAAGGGGCAATTAGTGATCAGAGAAAAATCATCCGTCGCTTCTGCAGCGATGTGATTTATAGTCTGACCGGCGACCGGGGTATTTTTGACACCCAAATCGCTTTTGTTTCAACAAGTTCCGGTACCAAAGAGATTTATTTCTGTGAATTTGACGGATACAACATCCAGAGGATGACACATACCAAAAGTATTACCCTCTCGCCGGCTTGGTCATCGGACGGACAATGGATTGCTTATACCTCATATGCCAGGGGCAAACCGGATCTTTACATAAAACATTTAAAAGAAAAACGTGGAACTGTGGTTTCGAAAACAGGGCTTAACATAACACCTGCCTGGCGTCCAAACACGTTTGAGTTGGCAGCGACACTGTCATTTTCGGGAGACCCGGAAATTTATTTATTGACCGGAACCGGAAAAGTTATTAAAAGATTGACTAATAGCAAAGGTATTGATGTATCACCCACTTGGTCTCCGGACGGTAAACATATGGCCTTTGTTTCAAAAAGATCCGGAACTCCTCAAATTTACGTTAAAAATTTGGATTCAGGTCAGGCAAATAGATTGACGTTTCAAGGACGCTATAATACGCAACCCAACTGGTCACCCAAAGGCGATAAAATCGCATATGCCAGCATGGAAGGAGGTCTCAACAATATCTTCGTGATCGGAATTGATGGTCAGGGTGCGATTCAATTAACACACAACGAAGGCGACAACGAGTCACCATCGTGGTCTCCGGACGGGAGCCTTATCGTTTTTAGTTCAACACGGGAAGGACCTTCCAGAATCTATGTCATGACAGGCTACGGAACCGACCAGAGACGGCTGCTCACCTTAAAAGGCCAGCAATCACAACCAAAATGGTCACCAAGAATGACAGGAAAATAAAAAAAGAGAAATATATCGTTTAGATCTTTACCACGAAATGCACAAAATTCACCATTTTAAGGAACTAAAAGGAGGCAACAATGCGAAAAAAATTATGGATCATTTTGGTTCTGGCATTTATTATCCCAGGATTGCTGTTCACCGTTTCATGTGCAAAGAAGGCTGTAGTGGACGATGCTGCTATGGCAAAACAGGCCGAAAACGATGATGCTATGAAGGCAAAAGAGGCTGCTGAAAAAGCCAGGCAGGAAGAGTTGGCGCGACAGCGAGCGATGGAAGAAGAACGAATCAAAGAAGAATCAATGGCTAAGCAAGAGGCCAGGGACATGTTCCTGAATGATGACATCCATTTTGAATTCGATAGTTCCACTTTAACTCCGGAGGCACAGCTAACGTTGAAGAAAAAAGCAGAATGGCTCCAGAATAATCCTGAAGCGACGTCAACCATTGAGGGAAACTGTGATGAGCGGGGTACCAGTGAATATAACCTTGCATTGGGAGATCGGCGTGCAACAAGTACAAAGAATTTTTTGGTTGATTTGGGAATTTCAGCATCACGCTTGACCACCATAAGCTATGGCGAAGAACGTCCAATAGATCCCGGACATAATGAAGCTGCCTGGGCAAAGAACAGGAGATGTCATTTTACCATAAACTAATTTCACTCTAATTGATCGTAAACAACATAAAGTGAACAGGGGTATTGGGATATGTGGTCGACAACGCTATTATCCCAATATCCCGGTGGAGCCCTTTAGGTGTAGTCCTGCCATGAAAAAAAAGATATTCATTTTCTTACTGTGTTCGATCATATTGTCCGGATGCGCAACGCAACGGGATGTAATGACGCTGGATGATCGACTGCTTCAAGCAGAACAACGCTATACGGAAGCAGAACAGAAAAATAAAAACCTCGAGGCCAGATTAGAGGAATACCGTAATGTTCGTGAGCAGTATGACAAAGATCTCAGGAGCAGAACAGCCGGACAAAATGCAACCATTGATCAACTCCAGGAAGAAATCGGGATATTAAAAGGAAAACTTGAAGAGACAGATTATTTATTGAAACAGAAAATAAACGCATTTGCAGAATTATCCGAAAAAAGAGAGGTTAAATTAGAGCGTATTGATAAGACCACAAGTTCTAATAAAGACCGTATCGAACGTCTGGAGCAGTATCTGAATTTTGAATCAACAACAGGTATTCAAAAAAGAAAGACGGTTTCAAATAAAACATCTAAAAAACAAGTCAAACATAAACTTTCAGAAAATGATCTATACAAGTCCGCAAAACAGGCCTATGATAAAGGTGATCTTAACACCGCCCAAGAAGGATTTCAAAAATTACTAAAAGACTTCCCCAAGTCAGAAAACGCTGACAACGCCCAGTTTTGGATCGGTGAAATTTACTATCGTGAAAAATGGTATGAGAAAGCGATCCTGGAATATCAGAAGGTCATTGAAAAATACCCGAAAGGGAATAAAGTGACGGCCTCACTTTTAAAACAAGGGTTTGCCTTTTTTAATTTGGGAGATAAATCAAATGCACGTCTGATTTTATCAGAACTTATTAAAAAATATCCAAAATCAAATGAGGCAAAAATTGCCGAACGCAAATTAAAAGGAATTAAACCTTGAGGAGTTGTTACTTGATACCGGATGCTGGATTCAGGACACATGATACAAAAATTTTGGACCGTATCTCTCTCTTGACGCCCGGCACATTGTATCAAGAAAAGAGTATGGAATGATAAAGGTTATCGGTGTTGATCCAGGCCTATCTGAAACGGGTGTCGGCATTGTCAGAGGAATGGGGCTCAAAATTGATGGCTTCTCATTCGGTAGTATTCATACCTCAAAAAATCTTCCTTTGCCGAACCGCCTTGATCAAATCTTTTCAAATCTTCTTACGGTTTTAAAAGACGAAAAGCCTGACCTTATGGTTGTGGAAGACGTATTTTCCGTTGAAAAATTTCCGAATGCCGGAATTACATTAGGTAAGGTTACCGGTGTTATCCTCCTTGCCGGATGCCGGATGGAGGTATCTGTCATCCAAGTTCCCGTTCGTGAATCCAAACAGGTATTGACCGGAAACGGTAATGCCACTAAGATGCAGCTTGAAAAATGCGTTAGAAGCTTATTGAACCTGACAACGCCTATCCGTCCTTACCACGCATCCGATGCAATGGGTTTGGCGCTTTTGGGACTATTCCGTTACAATGATCGTTCCGCACAAAGTACACCGTACAAAGGGGATAAAACGAAGTGCAATGATCGGTTATCTTGAAGGAAAACTTTTAAAAAAGGGGGATGATCGGATACTTGTTTTGGCAAATCAGGTGGGATATGAAGTTTTGCTCCCTGCATTTGTAATGAATACCTTTAGGGCAAAGTCTGTGGGCGACCCGGTCTCTATATATATTTATCACCAGCAAACCGAACGACAACCGAAACCGGTTCTGATCGGTTTTAATCTTGAAGTCGAAAAGGAATTTTTTCAATATTTCATTTCTGTTGAAGCCATCGGAGCCTTAAAGGCGGTTAAAGCTTTAGATATTCCCGTTCGAGATATCGCAAGAGCCATCGAATCAAAAAATGTTCACAAGCTTAAACAGTTAAAAGGTATCGGCGATCGTACAGCGCGCAAGATAATTGCCACTCTTGAAGGAAAAATGGACAAATTTGCGCTCATTCGGAAGACTCAACAGGAAGAAATTCCCATCGTCGAGGATTTGTCTCAACAGGTTCTGGATGTACTTGTAAATCAGTTGGGTTACAAAATAAAAGATGCCAAACAGATGATCACCGATGCCATGGAACGGAACAGCAATATATCGACCCCGGAAGAGCTCTTTGAAGAAGTATATCGTGAGGAAGATGCTCGAAGCTGACCCGCCTGCCATTGCAAGGCACGAGCAGGCAGGTCGATGACCGTACTGGCGTTGATAGGAATTAAAGTTGTGAAACTTGAGTCATAAGACATTATCCATGAAAATGTTACCGAAAGGATTTTTGCTCTTTAGTAACTACCGTTGAGATAGGCCAATGACCGATGACATATTAACACATTCTTCCGACAAACAGGGTATTCTTACAGGAGCCTGTCTCCCAATCGACCAAGAGCCGGAAATCCTGTCTTTAAGACCTGAACAATTTGCAGATTATGTCGGCCAAACCGAAGTTGTGGAAGCGCTTAAAATTGCCATTGAAGCAGCGATACAACGCGAGGAACCGGTTGATCACATCCTCTTTCACGGACCACCCGGTCTTGGGAAAACTACCTTGGCACACATTATCGCAAATGAAATGGGGGGTAATCTGACGTCAACGTCCGGTCCTTCCCTTGAAAAAGGCGGAGACCTCATCGGTATTCTAACCCATTTGGAAGACAGGGACATTCTGTTCATCGACGAAATTCACAGAACACCCAAGATTGTAGAAGAATTTTTATATCCTGCCATGGAAGATTTTGCCGTGGACTTTGTCTTTGACAAAGGCATACATGCCCGCAGTCATAAATACCGTCTGAATCGCTTTACTCTGGTTGGGGCGACCACCCGGGTGGGGCTTTTATCTGCACCCCTGCGCGACCGGTTCGGTATTTTCAGAAGTCTTGATTTTTACAATGAAGCGGATTTGGCAACCATCATCCGACGTTCGGCGGCTCTGCTGAAGGTCACGGTTGATGATGAAGGCGCAAACGAGCTTTCAAGTCGATCCAGAGGAACGCCACGGATTGTAAACAGACTTCTTAAACGAGTCAGAGATTATTCACAGGTTCGGGCAGACGGCATCATTACAAAAAAGACCGTCGAAGCAGCGCTGGTTTTGGAAGGCGTCGATGAAAGAGGATTAACCGATCTTGACCGTAAATATCTAAAAACAATCATCGAATTTTATAAAGGCGGTCCTGTGGGAATTGAAGCCATCGCAGCGACCCTCCAGGAAGAAACAGATACCCTGGTGGATGTCATAGAACCTTATCTTTTAAAAGTCGGACTTGTCACAAGGACATCTTCAGGAAGAAAGGCTTCGGAAGCGGCCTACAAACACCTCGGATTCAGCTTTCAAAAAAGAATGTTTCAATGATGGTTGGTTTCGTAAACAATTAAAAAATGGATCCTTACGAAGCCATCACCACTTTATTATGTCGATTATTACACTTCTTACAGACTTTGGCGCCGAAGATGCCTATGTCGGTGTCATGAAAGGCACAATCCTTTCTATAAATCCTTCTGCCGTGGTTGTTGATGTCTGTCATTATATCGATCCACAGGATTTGATCGAAGCAGCCTATCTCATCACATCTTCATACAAATATTTTCCCAAAGGCACCGTGCATATCGTTGTTGTAGATCCGGGGGTTGGTGGGAACCGTTCAATCGTTGCCGTTAAATTGTCGGGTCATATATTCCTTGCACCTGACAATGGTGTTTTAACCCTTCTAATGGATGAAGGAGAGGTTGACGCGATGGTTCGCGTCGAAAGCACCCGATACTTCTCAAATTCCATCAGCCGAACTTTTCATGGACGGGATATTTTTGCACCTGTTGGTTCCCACATATCCAAGGGTGTTCCCATCGAAAAATTGGGTCCACGCCTGGGCATGCAAGATCTTATCCGTTTAAGTATCCCTAAACCATATATCTCAAATAAAGATGAGCTTATAGGGACAATAATATCCATTGATCGATTTGGAAACTGTATTTCTAATATTAATGAAAATTGTCTCAACAAATTTGTTAAGAACGACGCTGAAAAAAAACTTGAAATCAAAATAGGTAAAACTGTAATTAAACGTTTATCCCGCACTTATACAGACGTAGAACCGGGATGTCCTCTTGCCGTTATCGGGAGCTTCGGATTCCTTGAAATTGCCCTGAATTGCAATAATGCCGGCCAACGGTTAAGCATTGAAAAGGGAGATATAATTACTTTGAAATGAACGGTTGCAGGAGATAAATAGTGAAAAAAATATCGGAAGATTTCTCCATTATTGATAAAGAATTAACGATAGATGGTACCGTCTCTACCACTGGAAGGCTTATCGTCAAAGGTATTTTGAAAGGTACGGTTATTGGAAAAAATGTTGTCATTGCCGAAGAAGGATCTGTTTATGCGAATGCGAAGGTTGCAAGCATGACCATCGGCGGAACCTTTGAAGGGGAAATCAGGGCTTTGAAAAAATTGATCCTGTTATCAACCGGAAAATGCACCGGCAAAGTTGTCTGCAAGGATTTAGTGATCGAACCCGGTGGAATTTTGAATGCTCAGGTAACATGCCTCTCGGGTAAAGATACCGGTATAGACATCCAGGACAAAGAGACGATCGTGTAAACTGACAATGATTGGATATTATAATGCTTAAAAAAATTATTTCCGGCGGGCAAACCGGCGCTGATCAGGCTGCTCTTGATGTTGCCATTAAGCTTGGAATTCCATATGGTGGATGGATACCCAAAGGGCGGATAACAGAAAAGGGTGTTTTAGATCCTAAATATAAGCTCAAAGAGATGGAAACCACCAACTATAATAAGCGGACCGAACAGAACGTCATAGATTCTGACGGCACCCTGATTATATCCCACGGCGGACTCACCGGCGGATCAGATTATACCCGTGAAATGGCCCTTTTACACCATCGGCCTTGGCTTCTCATTGATCTGAACAAAACCGGTGCCTTTCAAGCTGCCGGAAAGATCAAATCATGGATCACCGAAAATGAAATTGAGGTTTTAAATGTAGCAGGACCCAGAGCAAGCAAGAATCCGGCGATATATCAGGCTACGGTCGACATTATCGAAACTGTTTTTTATCTGGATCTTATCGATGACACCATACCCGCCTCTTTTACCGCTACCCCCAAGCGTCGTGCTGGAATGGTGAAAGACATCCTCCCTCAAACCGTTGAAGAGGCTACGGATAAACTTTTGTCAAAACTATCGTTAAGAGATAAAACCATGATTGCCAATATTCCCAAAGAAAATGTAATGGACCTTTACCATTCGCTCGGAGAATATATGCAAAACGAAGTCCGTTTATGGCTCACCAATGAATCGTTGTTAAAATCATGCCAATCGATATCCGGTGATAAACATCTGAGTGAATATGGTGCGTCTTTGGTGATCGTTAAGTTGTTATGGGAAAAGCTTCAAAACACCAATGTACTGAAAATTGTGAGGTAGTTCTTTCAGCAAAAATTTAATTATACCTGAAGCGGCAACGTTCTCAAAAGGATAACGTGTCACTTTTTCTCGTATTCCAATATGACATAGGGTTATAAATTATGCCCCACGTTGTTTTTGTATGTACCGGCAACATATGCCGGAGTCCCATGGCAGAAGGTTTTTTGCTGCACAAATCCAAGGAAACGGGCCGTCATGACCTGACGGTTTCATCCATGGGGATTCACGGACTAAACGATTATCCAGCTACCGAACATGCCCAAAAAGTCTGTGAAAATGATGGGTTTGACATCTCTTCTCACAAGGCGCGATATCTGGTAGCAGATGAGTTGCAAAAGGCCGATCTTATCTTATGCATGGAACCTGTTCATAAAAAATTCGTACAGACCTTTTTCCCTTGGCTCCATAAAAAAGTCTTTCTTCTTGGGGCCTGGCCTGAAAAACCAACTCGAAAAAGTGCCATCAAAGATCCCATGGGCGGTTCGTACGAAAAATATCAGGAGATATTCAGTCTTATCAAAACCCATATTGAACGCATCTTACCTTTGCTATAAGTAAATAGAACTCGGTTTGGAAAGGGTAAAAAATACACCATGAAACTACAATCGAAACTTCCGGATGTCGGTGTCACCATTTTCACGATTATGTCCAAACTGGCAAATGAACATAATGCCATTAACCTGTCCCAGGGTTTTCCGGATTTCGATGTTCATCCGGACCTTTTGGCATTGGTCGATAATTATATGCGCTCCGGATACAATCAATACGCGCCCATGCAGGGCGTACAAACCTTGCGGGAACGGATTGCAGAAAAAGTTTTGGAGCTGTATCATGCCGACTATGATCCTGAGTCTGAAATCACCGTGACATCCGGTGCAACAGAGGCATTGTTTGCAGCCATCAGCGCTGTTGTTCAACAAGGAGATGAAGTAGTCATTCTTGAACCGGCCTTTGACTCCTATGTGCCGGTCATCAAGCTCAACGGCGGCATTCCCGTGTATGTCGAATACAAATTCCCGAACTACAGAATCGACTGGAATGATGTCAAAAACGTTCTGTCTTCTAAAACCCGACTCATTATCCTGAATTCACCTCATAATCCAACAGGCGCTGTATTTACGGATACCGACATATCCGAACTTAAAAACATTTTACAGGATACGAACGTGCTGATTTTGAGTGATGAAGTTTACGAGCATATTATTTTTGACGGTGTAAGGCATGAAAGTATTGCCCGGCATCCCGAGCTTATTGAAAGGAGCTTTGTGATCAGTTCCTTTGGAAAAACCTATCACACCACCGGCTGGAAAATTGGATACTGCCTGGCACCGGCCCCGTTGTCTAAAGAATTTCAAAGGGTGCATCAGTTTTTAACCTTTGCATCCAATACGCCGATTCAGTATGCTTATGCCCAATTTATGAAAAACAAGGACATATATTTGAACCTTTCTGAATTTTATCAGAAAAAAAGAGATACATTTTTATCGCTCATTAAACATTCTCGGTTTAAAGCGTTGCCCTGTCGAGGCACTTACTTTCAGATGCTGGATTATTCGGCAATTTCCAATGAACCCGATGTCGAATTCTCAAAAAGGCTCACCACAGAGCATGGAGTAGCCTCCATTCCACCTTCTGTTTTTTACCACCATCAAGTTGATCATAACGTCCTTCGATTCTGCTTTGCAAAAAAAGATGAAACTCTTGAAAAAGCTGCGGAGAAATTATGCAAGATTTAAAAATCACACTGATTCAAAGCGAACTGGTCTGGGAAGATATTGATGCGAATTTAACCGGGTTTGATAACAAAATCAATGCCATTGAAGAAGACACCCATCTTATCATACTGCCGGAAATGTTTTCCACCGGTTTCACCATGAATGCCGCTGTTCTGGCCCAGGACATGAAGGGTTCTGCGGTCAAATGGATCAAAGAAAAGTCGGCAGAAAAAAATGTAAATATGGTGGGAAGTATCATCGCCAATGACAGCGGCAAATTTTTCAACCGGTTGCTTTGGGCCAAACCCAACGGTGACATCTTCACCTATGATAAAAAACACCTCTTTCGGATGGCGGGAGAAGAAAAAATATACAGCGCCGGCACTGAAAATATTACGGTTGAGCTGAACGGTTGGAGGATCAGACCCTTTATCTGCTATGATCTGCGCTTTCCGGTCTGGACCCGAAATATTGCGAACCGGTTCGATGCAGCCATATTTATCGCCAACTGGCCTGAAAGACGTTCAGCGCACTGGAAAGCCCTCTTGCAGGCCAGAGCCATTGAGAACCAGTGCTACATGATCGGCGTTAACCGTGTCGGGACAGACGGAAACGGCCTGTCTTACAGCGGAGATTCTTCCATCATCGATCCATGGGGAAGCGTTATCTTTCAAAAGAGCAACCAGCCATGTACATACACGGCTCAATTATCGTATGATCTTCTTAAAAGATGCAGAGAAGATTTTCCGGTCTGGATGGATGCGGATAATGATTTGATTCCTTTTAAATAAATTAGAAGTGGTCTCACTCTAATTCCCATTCAATTTGATCAAAAATGTCCTCCATCTGATACAGCGTTTTATCGGCTTTGGCCAAGTCCCAATCCGCAATATATTCTTCAGTTTCCTTGTGAAGCTTGCGGAGGTTGTCTTTGTGTTTAAGTAAAATCTTTCTAAAAGGCGGATTCCCCTCCAACTCGTAAAGGAGCTTATCCAGTCTTCCAACGATGTCAAAAAGAGAGGCTCCCTCCTCTGCCCATGCCTTATGAATATAACTCAGGCCCTGGGCAATCTTGGGATAATCCGATTTCATGTCCTTTTTATAATAGGGACGAACTTGGACGGTAAGCTGCATATGTTTGCTCATGTGTTTTGTTCTCCTTTCTCGTCCACGGTAAAAAATCGCTCAACTCAGGTTTAACTTAATCAAAGAAAATTCATTTGTTCTCTCAACAGAATGATACGAATAAATCTCATTTATTATCAATAAAAATAAGTTGGCGACCTCCCGGGGGATTCCATATTGACACACATATTTTGCTTTCCTATAATTTTAAACACTATCGCATGAAAAGCGCGCTTTTACAAACAATAACGGACCATCTTTTAGTTGGGGGGTGATCAATGAAAAATAACTACGAGAAGCTCGGCGCATTTTATCTCGGCAAGAAATATGATCTGGCTTCCCGAACGCTTAAAGAAGATCTAATCCTCTATGACGCCAAAGACCTCAATACTCATGCGGTCATCATCGGTATGACCGGTAGCGGAAAAACCGGACTGGGAATCGGCATTTTGGAAGAAGCTTTGATGGACAATATTCCTATTATTGCCATCGACCCCAAAGGAGATCTGCCAAACCTGCTGTTGAACTTTCCGGATCTAAGCCCTGAAGATTTCCGACCCTGGGTAAACGCCCAGGATGCCCTGAATAACGGCCTTACCATAGATCAATTTGCTGCAAAGCAGGCTGAAATTTGGCGAAAGGGTCTCGCTGACTGGGATCAAGAGCCCGATCGCATTGCCCGCCTGAAGGCCACAGCCGATTTTGCCGTTTACACTCCGGGAAGCCATGCAGGGCTTCCGGTGAGCGTTCTGAGATCCTTTTCACCGCCAACTCCCGCGATTCTTGAAGATCCCGACCTGCTTCGTGAACAGATCCAAACGACCTCCACAAGCCTTCTCGCGCTTTTGGGCATTGAAGCCGATCCTATTATCAGTCGGGAACACATATTGCTGTCCAACATTTTCGAAATGGTTTGGTCAGCGGCCAAGAGCCTCGATCTGGCCGCACTGATCCACGCCATCCAGGCACCTCCTTTTGAACGTATTGGGGTAATGGATCTGGAATCGTTCTATCCTGCCAAGGAACGTTTTGCTCTGGCCATGCGGATGAACAACCTTCTCGCGTCTCCGGGGTTTGAATCCTGGCTGGAAGGCGACCCACTCAATATCGGCCAGATGCTTTATACCGCGCAGGGCAAACCCCGGGCTTGTATTTTCACCATCAGCCACCTTTCCGATTCCGAACGAATGTTTTTCGTTTCCATGCTGCTCAACGAAATTTTAGGATGGATGCGTACACAGCCCGGTACGTCCAGCTTGCGTGCCATTTTGTATATGGATGAGATTTTCGGCTATTTTCCTCCGGTGGGCAATCCGCCGTCCAAGACGCCTCTTTTGACGCTGTTAAAGCAGGCCCGGGCATTTGGCCTGGGCGTCATACTGTCTACCCAAAATCCGGTTGATTTAGATTATAAAGGGCTTGCCAATACCGGTACATGGTTTATTGGCCGTCTCCAAACCGAACGTGACAAGGGACGCGTTTTAGAAGGCCTTGAAGGCGCTGCTGCAGGCAGCGGATTTGATCGTGGCCAAATGGAAGAGATACTGGCCGGCCTGGGAAAACAGGTATTTCTTTTGCACAACGTGCACGAAAATGAACCTGTGATTTTCCAAACCCGCTGGGTAATGTCTTATTTGCGGGGACCTATGACCCGGGAACAAATCAAGGTCCTTATGGCCCATAAAAAAAACCTGACGACGACCGCCGCCAAAATATCCGCTTTCTCCGCAGTATCGGATCCTTTAAAGCCGTCTCTGCCTGTCCGAGGGACAGAAGGACCGCCGGTGGTGCCCCCGGGAATCGACACCTTTTGTCTGGCCGCATCCGGTGCCGGCCATGGGGTGGTATATTACCCTGGTGTGGTCGGCCGCATGGATGTTCACTATTCTAATGCCAAGTATAAGGTTGATACCACCGAAACACTGGCACTTGCAGCCCAGTTGGAAGAAGGCCCTGTTGCTCTGGATTGGGACAGCGCCGTGGAGTTTGATCCGATAGCCGTTGAGGCATCACCGATAACAGATGGGGAATATGCCGATCTGCCGACTGCCGCACAAAACGTATCCAACTTTCGCAAGTGGAACAAGGATCTGCTACGCTGGGTTCGCCAAAACCGGCCTCTGGTGCTTTTGCATTCCAAGAGTTTTGGATTGATTAGTCAACTGGGTGAATCCGAGGGCGAGTTTCGCTTGCGAATGGCACAGATAATGCGTGAAAATCGTGACCTGGAAGTTGCGAAGCTGCGCAAAAAGTACGATAAGCAATTCACCACGCTAAAAGATCGTCTAATGCGTGCCGAACAGGCTATCGCCAGAGAAGACGAACAGGCCAAAGCCAGCAAAATGCAAACCGCGATATCCTTTGGTACTGCGATCCTTGGTGCTTTTTTAGGTCGTAAAGCAGTCAGTGCCACATCGGCCCAACGGGTTGGAACTGCCATGAGATCTGCCAGCCGTGTTCAAAAAGAAAAAATGGATGTGGCCAGGGCCCAGGAGAGGGCTGAGGCAGTCCGCCGGCAATTGTCTGAACTCGACGATCGCCTGCAAAAGGATATTGATACCATAGAATTCTCTATGGATGCTGAAGCCGAAGAACTTGAAAAAATCAGCGTAAAACCCAAGAGTACGGATATTACTTTAGAAATCTTCGGGCTGGCATGGATGCCTTTTAGAAAGAATGCGGGGGGCGGACTGAGTCCTGACTGGGGATAGTCAAATTTTCCAATAAATCAAGCAGCAGATTGCATTTATTTCTTGGAACCACGAGACGCGGAAAAGTCCACTTCCGGCAATTCCCGCTGGGTCGCCAGGTCCAACGCAAAATAGTTTTGTTTTTCAAATCCGAATTTTCTTGCGATAAATTTGGCAGGAAAAGATTCGATAAGTGTATTGAATCTTCCCACATTACTGTTATATCGATTTCTGACCTTTTGGATATCCTCCTCAATTTCACTCAGGCTGTTCTGCAAATCAAGAAAATTCGCACTGGCTTTTAGATCCGGATATGCCTCAGCCAGAGCGAGAAGTCCACGCAGGGATTTGGAGATTTCACTTTCCTCTTCAACCCGATTCGAAATACCGGTCGGACCAGCCAGATAATCGTTTTTAGTCTGAAAGATTTTAGCTTCGTGTGTCTCGTAACTTGCAATTGCACGAATCAAATTGGGAATCAAGTTAAAGCGGCGCTTCAATGCAACATCAATACCGCTCCATGCTTCCTCAATCCTGTTTTTGTACTTGATAAACCGGTTATAGGCGTTGATGAACCAGGCAATTGATACCAAAAGAACAAAAATAACGAGCATAATTATCGGTTGCATGACGCCCCCTTTCTTAGCGCAAGAGCATATTAGATCCAATATTTAAGGATGGCTGACTAGCCGACCCTTGACACGATGGGACATCCCATCTCCCGTTTTAAAAATTATTGTTTGATATCGGCAATAAACTTGTTGGAAGTCTTGATGGCCTCATTCATATTTTTGATCAAACCATCAATTTCTCCTTTCAATGTGGAAAATTCCGCCCGCAAGGAACCGATAGCCTGGGCATTCAAGTTGTGTTTTAAGAACAGGACATTATCACGAAAGGTGCGCAAAACGGGTGTCATACTTTTTTCAGCCCGATGCATGCTGGCAAGCATTTCACGGTAACGGGTTTTGGTATCTCGCAGTTTCTGTTTGCTTGACCGGCGAAGATCGGCACTCTTATAAAGATTTAACTCTTCCTCCCACTCCTCGAACAGGGCATCGGCAACCGATTCCACTTTATCGATCCGTTCAGACACGTTTGCTGCGGCCTTTTCGCTATCTTCATATTCTGCATTGAGCTTGTCATAGGCCTTCTTCAGGTCGGTATTCTCAATTTTGATCACCGCACCGAACTGTTCCAGAGCAGACTTAAACTGTTCTTGCGCTTCGGATTGAGCGTCTCTGGCGTCCTCCACCCGGTCCACAAGAATATCGCGTTTATGAATCCCTACCTTTTCCATAGCCCCATAATATGCCTTGGAACATCCTGTGAAGCTAAAACCAAATAAAACAACAATCAGCACCAACCAAGCAGGTATGAAGGTTGTTTCTTTTTTCATGTTTGCCTCCTTGTGTGACCTTATTTTATCTTCACCGCTTAAAAATTAATGCCGGTTTTTCTGCATTTTTGTATCATTCAAGCGTCACTTTTGAGATCAGACTTTTGCATGGAGTAGCATTTTAAACAATCCTGAAACCAGTCTTGCATGTTTGCAACAAAGTCGGGCCATCGTGTCCCTAACGCCTGTCCTCTGGCCGTGTCGGCATTGCCTTCTCCGATTTTTCCATCAATCGGTGCGATGTCCAATTGGCAGCGGACGGGGATTCGGCAGCGCAATTCAGGCGCCTGGGTCGCGACCAGCGCCGAAACGGCAAGGCCGCCTTTTTTGAGAAGATCCAGGAAGGCCGTACGCCCCCCGACCGTATTCACCATGGCTTCTTTGATCGGTGTGAGCCGCACCGACTCGAGCACCCCGGTGTGCTTGTTGGAAATGTTGTCGGAGCCGACATAACTTACCCCTTCTTCGGTCAGAGCCATTTGAAAAATCCTGGCATATATGGATTCTAACTGTATACTCTGTTTGGTAAGACGGTAGTGAGCCCTAAGCCCCCATGCACCGAAGTCGATATGCTCACAAAACACAGGATCATATCGCTTGGAAAAATGTGCTTCATATCGCCTGACCGCCGCTTCAAGTTTTGCGTGCATGCTGTCATGGTCAAGACTTCTCTCCTCAGCTTTTTTTGTTTGGATGGCCGCTGTTTTTAAAAGGTGTTGTCTGAGTGCTTCCCGGTCATCGCCGGTTTCATAACGATTTCTTAGTGTTTCTAAATCCACCCACAGGTATTGCTTGCTGTAATATGGGTCGGATGAAAACAAGGAAAAGATCCACAATAATTCGTCAAGTCGGTGATTGTCCTGCGGGTCTACATCCATCCGTATGGGAAGTACTTCCAAAGCATCTCCGGTGACCTTGGAAAGGTCGGGAACGAAATACCCGCTGTTTGTGCGAGAGATCCGGAATCCCCCGACGCCGCTGCCACCTGTAACCGGTTTTACAAAAAAACGGTTTGTATTCCATTGCTGAGAAAACGTATCGACATTATCCAAAATAGTGGAAACGACTTGTGACGTGTCCATTTGCGATGCAGGCACAGTGACATACCGTGCCAGTAATTCTTCCTTGCCCGCATCTTGCAACATTTGGTAAGTATTCCCTTTGTTGGAAAATATAGATCCGGGTGCCGTGATCCTCCCGGGCAACACGACAACGCCCATACCCTCGAGAATGTCCAGAACTTCGATGTTGTATGCCCTTGAATCGACACACTCACTGATAACCAGGGCAGACGTCGGGTTTTTCTTGACAGCGGCCAACAACTTTTCTCTGGTATTCACGAGAAGACAATTCGCCTTAATGCCCAATTGTTTGATTTTATCCTGCAATACCCGAAAGGATTCAGGGCCGGTTGGCAACCGGTCATTGGAGGCATCAATCAAGACAATCGTGTCGGGAAAATGTACGACATTCGGAAGATCCAATGCGTATTTGGAAAGTTCTTCTTCTTTTTGTGCCAGTTTGTTGAAAGAAGAGATGAGTTCTACTCCGAGTTTGCCCGGTTCGCCGTCAAAGCCAAGGGCGTGAAGATAAAACGGCGCCTCAGTTATAAGTCCCTTATGGCCAAGGGAGTAAAACTCGACAAAACGTTGTTCAATGTCATAGGTTTCCGGTGAAAAATGTTTCATTCACGACCTCCATTAATGGGGAGCATTTTGCAGCGGCCTTGTAACTCATGTACAAAAGTCGAAGCATAAGACTCGAGTTGTTGCAAGCTGCCGTCCAAAACACTCTTGCGTGTTTGTATCATGGCAAAGCGGGCTCCCTGGAAAATTTCCGTCGACATTTTAGGGAGATTGCCCAGGACACACCACTCATCGGGACTTTTGATGTCACGGTAGGTCTTTCCATCTCGAACTCGCTCGATGGCGTTATTCACAAGGGAGTAAATGCCTGCTTTCATATCGTGCTCTATGCAGTAAGGTTTGTCTTTCAAGCTGTGGATAATTAAGTGAGCCCCCTTATAAGGGATTCGGTACATCCTTTTGGACTGTTCTAAAATATTTTGGGTAAATTCTTCTATAAAACCCATGAACTGCATCACGTGCAGCGCTGCCAGGGGAATTTCACCCCTGTCCACTTGAAGCAATGACAGAAGCATGGTTGATCCCTGAAACCTCGGGTTTATCTCCAGAGCCAGCACCTCGTCACCGTTCAAGAGGAAATCCATACCAAAGAGACCCAAAAATCCCTTGGTGCCCATGTAAAGGCCGATGTTTTCCATAATTTTACATATTTCTTCTCTTATGGATTTCGGCATGCTGGCGGCAGCTGAAAAATCATTTCCGCAATAAACTTCTGCCCGGCTTGTACATCCATGGGCACCTACAATTTGAACCGACGGACAGGCAGCAATTGACCGCAATCCGTCACGTGTTTTCAGAACGACACAATGCCCGTTTAAAGACGGCACCGGCAAATATTTGGATAGTTTTACGCGTTGTGCAGGTTCAAATACATCTTTAACTCTCTCGAAGTCGATCTCATTGTTCACAAAGTATGTGTTTTCCCCGGAGGATCCCACCGGGGGCTGTACGACGAAGGGACCATCCAAAATTTCGGCGGCTTTGGAAAAGGTTGTTTCATTCAACGGGCATACAAACGTCATCGGCGTCTTAACACCCAGCATGGAGAACAGCTCCAGTTGCCGTAACTTATCGTCAAACAGGTCTTTAAGCATCAAGGGGGGTGCCAGCACACGAAAGCGTCTGTCTTTTTCTAATACCTCGAGCGAACGATAGCAGACCGTGTTGATAGGCCCTTTCACGCCGCCAATGTATGTTTCAATCTGTCTGCATGTCGGCGCTTCCCACAGCATTTCAAGATCTTTATTTCCCCAGTTTTCCCGCTTCCCGTGATCTTTTTCTACAGAAAACAGGGACTCTTTTCCAAAAACCGCTGGATACACCTCACCAAAGTCACAGCAGAACCCCGCATCTACGGGAACAAAGTCAAGCACCGAAAACGCATCGATGCCTCTCTGCCCCACCCAGGCCCAGGTTCCCCGGCACTGGCTCAGTTCATCTTTAAGCCGGGACAGATTCTTTATCATCGTTTATTTCCAATGGAAAATCCAATTCGAGGTATCCACAAGACCGTTTTTAACCAACCTGTCGATTAATTTAGCATGTTTGAAAGCGATTTTACCACCCATCAACATTTTAAGACTGCCTTTGCCGTGAAGATACGACCGGACCTTTTCGGGACCGGTGAAGTAATGAAATTCTTTTGTCAACGCACCTGAACGGGAAGTATCGGCCAGTCCTCGCTTTACTCGCTCCACAATCGCATAAGCCGTCTGTTCATCGAAATACACCGATAGTTCTTCGAATACTTCTGCAAAACCGGCTGAAAGGGACAGATAAACCGCCAGGCAGCGCCCTGCGTAGATTTTCTCCTGGAATGGATAAAGGTGATCCGACCGGCGTTCAAAGTGAACCGCAAGTCCTTCTTCTGTTTCCCTGTATCCTGCCGTTCCCATGGAAAAAATACCCCACGGCAGGCAAGAACCATTGTGAATGCGAACAGCGTGAACATCGATCTCATGTACCAGAAGACGTTTCACCTCTTCGGGTGCAAACAGGGCATCCTGGTTAAGATGAATGATGCAAGAAACGCTGTCTACCGAAATTTTTGTGGCCATGGAAGAAACCAGCTTAATATCCATGGAAATACCAAGTTTTTCTAATCGAACCTTAAGCAACCTTGCAAAATCCTTTGCTAAAAAGGTTCGCTCAGGAGACGCAACATCTGAATATTTTTCCAGAACCCGGCGAGACTGCCGGGCGTCTTCGGCGGTTGGGGCACCGAAGATTTCAATGGCAAACTGTGTAAATCTTTCGCTGCCCACCGCAGCAAACATCTGTTTAGTCCTGTCCAGTTCAAGCTGTTTCTCCCGGTAGATTTCAATAACTTCATCCGGAGCATCCATGGATGCAAGAGGCAAAACCGGTTGAAAGTCCGTCCAATTTAATGATGCGTTTTCATATTTAAACACAGGAGATTTTTTCTTGTTAGAAAAACGAGGGTGCAGAAAAGCTTTTTTTTCCTCGAGCAAGTTTGCCGGCTTCACCACCTGGCCCAGGGTGAGTTGTTGCAGCACACTTCTTAGCTTATTATCCGTAACGTTCATCGATATCGAACTATCGCTGGTCGATGGGAATATAATCGGTTTTGATGGGTCCTGTGTAAATCTGACGTGGCCGCCCAAGTTTCCATTTGGGATCATCGACACTCTCTTTCCATTGAGCAATCCAGCCCGGCAACCGGCCGATGGCGAACATGACCGTAAACATGTTGGTGGGAATGCCCATGGCTCGTAAGACGATGCCGCTGTAAAAATCGATGTTCGGATATAGGTTGTGTTCGATGAAATAATCATCTTTTAATGCCACTGCTTCAAGTTCCTTGGCAATATCGAGTAACGGATCTTCAATATTGAGTTCGGCAAGAACCTTGTCACACATCTTTTTCATGATTTTGGCCCGCGGATCATACGCCTTGTAAACGCGATGTCCGAAACCCATGAGTCGAAACGGATCGTTTTTATCTTTGGCGCGTTCAATGGCCCGGCGATAGCTCCCGCCGTCATTTTGAATATGGGTAAGCATTTCGATGACCGCCTGATTAGCGCCTCCATGCAAGGGTCCCCATAGGGCTGCTATACCGGCGGAAATCGCCGCATATAGATTCACTCTCCCGCTCCCCACCAGCCTTACCGCTGAAGTAGAACAGTTCTGCTCATGGTCGGCGTGAAGAATCCAGAAAACATCCAGTGCCTTTACCAGGTCTTCATCAATGGGATAGGGCTTGACCGGCGTATCGAACATCATGTTTAGAAAATTTGCACTGTATTTTAGATCGGGTCGTGGATAAACGACCTTGTGACCTCTCGATATCTTATAGGACATGGCTGCCATGGTACGAACTTTGGATAATAGACGCGTAACCGTGATATTCATCTCCTCTTCAATGTTATGAAGCTCGGGATAAAAACTCCTTAAAGCATTCACCATAGATGAGAGGATTCCCATGGGATGAGAGGCCCTTGGAAAGTTCTGATAAAAAATCTGCATGTCCTCATGCACGAGTGATTGATCATTAAACAAAACCGACATGTTGTTAAGTTCCTGCTTACTGGGCAGCACACCGTTAATTAACAGATAGACGGTTTCGATAAAACTCGAATGTTCAGCCAGCTGTTCCACCGGGATACCGCGATACCGCAAAATTCCTTTTTCACCGTCCATAAACGTAATGGAACTGGCGCAGCTGCCGGTGTTAGCATATCCCGGGTCAAGGGTAATTAGGCCTGTCATTTGGCGAAGATTTGAAATATCGATGGCCTTTTCACCTTCACTACCGGTAACAATTGGAAGTTCATATGTGTTGCCTTCAAATACAAGTTTTACCTTATCTTCCATATTCCACCTCTGTGTTTCAAATGAGTGATGTCCGTTCAGTATTCCAAGTTTAATCAAAGTGATAAACCTCCTATTATATCAATGTGTTGGGATGCCAATAAACTGCAAATAATCATAATTCAGAACAGGACGGCAATGTTCTTATAAAGGCTTTCGGAATTGACACATCCCCGTTTATCGAGACTGCGTTAATTTGAAAAAACTTCTGTATACATGAATATCGCTATAACGTCAAGAAACCGTTGAAAAATATTTAAAAACTATCGTTTACATATGCTATTTGGGTATGATAAATTTATATCTGAATTTTGCAAGATTAAGGTTATAATTCAAGTTTTATACAATCAATGATTGTTAAAACCCTTTGAAACACCGAGCCAAAAGAGATTTCATCCGTCATTACGCATCCTTTATCCCGCCTTTTGTATGAGGAGGCATTATGTCTTTTAAAAAAAATCTTTTAAAAAAAATCAAAATAGACCAAATGGGGCGACAGGTCATTGCTTCCATCGGTCCTGTAGACAGTGGCCGCAAGATAGACAAGAAAATTATGCAAAAGCTTCTTGAAATGGCCGATTATACGTACAAAAGAAAACGGGATCTTGATCTTTATATCGAGAATACCAATGCCGAAAAAACCCGGATTCTGGTGCTTGACAATGATCTGGCCATTTACGATACCTCTGTCTACGACGTTGCCATGCGAAAAAGTCCCACCGTCAAAGAAATGATGAATCCTTTTAATGTGATCAAAATATTAAAAGATACCGACGTGGTCATAAGCAAAAAGGAAGAATCCGTTAAGACCATTCAACAGGAATGCATTGCCAAACTGAACCTATCCTTTAACGCATCCGATCTCGATGACATCGCCAAAGACGGCTTGTCGTCTTTGGAAAACGGATACTCGGACGGCGTCATTGAATGTCTTGATCTTTTTTCAGAAATTTTACATTACAAAAACCCGCCTAAAACTTTTAGAGTCGGCCACCACAAAATTACCGGAGCATTGATTAAAAAAGAGAGTGGGGAAGAAATGTTCGGACCTATGGTCCTTTACAGTATGATTAACAATACTCTAAAATTGATTGATCAGCAAATCGGTAGTTTTGATAGAGAAAAGATAGAGTTTGTTCAGCACGTTGCAGCAGGAAAGGAAAAGGCCTCGGCAGAAAGTCGTGATGTTTTTCAATATCTTAAATCGGTTGCATTAAAATTGAAGTCTATTTGATACCTGAAATTGCGCAGACTGAATCGATTGAACCTGAATCCCGATCATCTCCCAACTCTGATTGACTTTATCCCAAAAAACATTTTTCAATCAGCCTCCATGCCGATCTGAACACGAAAAAGGGGACCTCCATTAGAGACCCCCTTTTTATAATTCTTCTTAAGTGTTTATGCCTTGCGGTCACACATTAGTTGTTAAGCTTGCTGATGTTTGGCCTCCATATTTTTTATCCTTCAAGCGCCTGACGATCCGCCATATCCATGAGCACCCGTTCTCTTGCTTTTTCGATACCCAGGGCTTTGCGCTTCTTATCGATATGGGCGATCATCTTGTGGGCATGTTTGATCGGATCAGGCTCACAGTCCCACATACCCCCATAGATCTCTTCCAGCTCTTTGTACAGATAATCTCTAAATACCGGAGCCCCGTCTAAAGGCATATGATACCCGAAAACCGTGTACACACCCGAGGTCACAAAATAATGCCCGATGCTGATGGCCTTTTCACTCATCCATTCCGGCGCACTTCCGGCCACAGGCAGATCCTGGATGTCATTTCCAAGACCACCGGCCTTGACAACTTCGGTTGCCGCCAAAAGAATCCGGCTGTTGTCCACACAGGACCCCATGTGAAGCACCGGAGGAATACCAACGGTCTCACACACTTCGGCAAGACCCGGTCCGCAGAATACCTGGGCCGTTTCAGGCGTCAGCAGCCCTTCCATGGCACAGGCGATACCGTTGCAACCGGTGGTCAGAACCAGCACGTCGTTCTTGATCAACTCTTTTACGATTTTAATGTGAGCATCATTGTGCTTGGTCCGGGCGTTGTTACAGCCCACAACTCCGGCTACACCCCGGATACGACCGTTAATGATATTGTCATTGAGCGTATAATACGATCCCCGGAAGGTGCCTCCCAGATGGTATTCGATGGATTCCACACCAAAACCCGCAATCTGCGTGGCCTTATACCCCGGAATCATCACATCGGCGCCACGGTTTTTAAAATTATCAATGGCCATGGTGACAATCCGTTTGGCGTCTTCCATGGCATGATGTTCGTCAAACTCGATATGCGTCACATTGTCCTGCTCCATCTTGGCGATGGGATGGGTGGTGATCAGTTTGGTATGAAAACACTTGGCCACATTGGCAAGGTTCTGGAACACACATTGAACATCCACCACCA
This sequence comes from uncultured delta proteobacterium, assembly GCA_963731025.1. GTDB lineage: Bacteria > Desulfobacterota > Desulfobacteria > Desulfobacterales > UBA11574 > UBA11574. The sequence continues at coordinate 278,302 of CAVSVL010000012.1, forward strand.
TGGCATCGCACGCTCCCGTGATAATGGCCAGCTCTTGCTGCAAAAATGTCCCGGCCGGCGGTACGCCGTGACGTTGCAATATCTCATTTCCCGTACAGCAGATACCGCCCAGTTGAATCCCTTTGGCCCCTTTGGAATGGGCATACTCATTCATCTCTTTGGATTGGGCCGCGGCCACGATCATTTCCGACAAAATCGGCTCATGACCGTGAATAATAATATTGACATGGTCTTCTTTCATCACACCGAGATTGGCTTCAGACTGCACGGGAGACGGAGCCCCGAACATCACATCCTGAAGATCGGTGGCGATCATACTGCCGGCCCAACCGTCGGCCAGAGAACACCGCGTGCACTGCTTGACGATATTTTTGAAATCCTGGTCAACCCCCATATGGGTGCGGTGCATAATCTCCACAATTTCACGATCAATATTTCTGGGCACTACCCCCAGTTTCTTCCAGCGTTCATAAAGGGGCTGAGGGGCTCTTTTAGCGTACATGATTTCTCCCTCGGGCTTGCCCCATTCGGCCAACGCTTTTTCAGCGACTTCAACGGCGATTTCATCAAAATCGCGATCGAGTGTTTCACCGTCTTTTTCAACCGTGGTGGCCACCCCAAAGTGCGGGGCAATTTGCAGGAGTCTTTCAGGTGATTTGATTTTATAGTCTTCGGTCTCTTTTCGGGCCACCGACAAAAAGACTTCGGCCACACCGCGACCGTGGTCTGAATGGGCCGACGCACCGGCTGCCACCATGCGGGCAAAGTTTCTGGCCGCTATGGTATTGGCCGTGGCGCCGCACAACCCTTTTCGGGTATCTTCGCCTTCGATTCCCGCCTTGGGCATCGGCAGACGGCACGGACCCATGGCACAATTTTTACAGCAGGTGCCCTGCATGCCTATGTTGCAGGGTTTCATGGTTTCTGCCCGATCAAAAACCGTCTCGATATCCAGTTTCTGAGCCCGGGCGATCATTTCCTGAGTTGCAGGATCAATAGAGGCCGCAATCGGATCTGCCATCTTTTTCGGCTTGGCGGCCTTTACTTTTTTCTCTTCCGCCATTAGATGGTTCCTCCTTGTTAAAGTATTTCCTTACATGGAAAGATTAATTCATCAATTCATTTTTGCATTGACATTTTTTATCAAAAATAATATTAATAATCATTCCTATTAGCATTTATTAAATAGCCTAGTCAAGACATTTATTTTAAAATTTTCTAAATTTATTTATAAAAAGGAACATTCGCTTTGCCGGATAAAAAAAGTCGGAGGATGACCCTCCAGAGAAAAACCATACTCAATATTTTGAGACAAACAAAATCCCATCCCAGTGCTGACGAAATCTATGAATTGGTTAGAAAACAGCTCCCCCGTATCAGCTTGGGTACGGTCTATAGAAATCTGGAACTCCTTGCCAAGATGGGATTGATACAAAAACTGGAACTTGGCGGAACCATTAAAAGATTTGATTGGAATCCGAATAAACATTACCATATCCGCTGCTTAATTTGCGGACAGGTAGATGACGCGCCCATCGCACCGTTGAACAAACTGGAAGATGAGCTTTACGGTGCAACTGTTTTTTCGATAATCGGACACCGGCTCGAGTTTGAGGGACTTTGCCCGAATTGCACGGAAAAAGAAGCTCAAAAGATAAATCTTAAAAACGCAAATTAAAAATTCTCAATACGGAAGATCAATATTCAGAAGCCTCTTTATGCATTCCAATTTTTATTTGTGGCGATTTACACCAAATAACAAAAAAGTTGCCTTTTACTACCTGTCAGCCTATATTGTGAAATAAAGAAAATATTTTCATTTAATATCAAAAGAGTTTCTATTGCTCTTGACAACAATTTTCAATATATTGAACAGATTACATTCTGTGATATTTTAGGAGTTAGAAAAATGCATACCGAAGATATAAAGCAAGAAGCCTATCGACTGTTAGATAACTTGCCGGATAAAGCAACATGGGATGATCTAATGTACCAAATTTATGTCCGTCAGGCCATTGAGGCGGGACTAAAAGACAGCGATGAAGGCCGAACGGTTGAGGTAAAAGAAGTGCGCAAAAGGTTTGGATTGACCAAATGAGGGTTCACTGGACTGAGAACGCCATTGGGCATCTTGTTAACATTTACGAATACATTGCTATTAACTCTCCTACATTTGCCAAGAGGATGGTGGATAGAATTACCCGCCGATCCAAGCAAATTGCAGACCATCCATTTTCAGGACGAAAAGTGCCGGAATACGAGTCAGATGATGTCCGCGAATTGATAGAAACACCATATCGAATCATTTACCGTATAAAATCGGATCAGATTGACGTTTTGGCAGTCATCCATGGTGAACGGCTATTCCCAGATGATCTTTGACGAGTTATCTGCAAATCTTAGTGCCTGGTTTTGGTTTCATCCTTGTCCCCACCATCTTGAAAAAAGAAAAAGGCAGTTAAGAAGCAAATCTCAACCGCCTTTGTCCAGAAAGTTATTTATATATTTATGGCTTTTCCGTATTTTTCCCTTATTTAAAATGTTTTAAACATCGGTTGCACCGAACCGATGGATGCCGGGACAGTGTGATTTGAGCACTCAAGTTTTGCACCCTTAATTTTCAGCAACGCCAATAAAATTAAGCGTGTCGGAAAATTTTTTAAGGAAAAATCATATGGAGGGATCTATATATGAGAGTTTCAATTACCTTGCTAATTTTGCTTTTCAATACAGTCGCATATGCCGGAGGCATTGAAACGGTTATCGATCCTCCGAAAGAAAATCTACAGGCCGGAAGTTCAACGGTGTTTTCTATGTACTTCCAAAACCCGGAAGATACCTCTTTGCAGGTAGTTGTTCCGGACAGCATTATGTGTCGTTTGAGTGTTGGAGATGACACCGTTGAGGTGAAGGCTAATGTTATCCGGACGACATCCGAAACGACGATGACCATCTGTCCGGGTTGTTTTGAAAAAGTGCAATACACCCTGGCCCTGCCCTCAACCATTAAAGGCGCAGTTACCATGGAAATACCGTATTTCGAAAATACCCATACCATGTTTGCGGTCCATGGCAACGATTCGGTGAAAGCATTAAAAAGCAATGAAACCGCACCCGAGGAATTCGAAGCCATGGATTCACTGTATGAACTGTATCAACCGTATCTAAAAAACATCACGGCCTACGAACCTATGTATTTTCTCGTGGGAGTCGATCCCAAAAAAAGCAAATTTCAATTCAGTTTCAAATATCAACTTTTCAATCCCGAAAAAAGCCTGGCCCAAAAACACTCGTGGGTTAAGGGTTTTCATTTGGCTTACACCCAAACATCCTTCTGGGATTTGGAATCGGCGTCCAAACCGTTTGAAGATAACAGCTACAAACCGGAATTTTTTTTCCTGTCCCCTAACATCAAAATCCCCTGGTCCACAGGATTCTTTTTAAAGGGCGCTTTTCAGCATGAATCCAACGGCCGCGGGGGGGGGAATTCTCGAAGTACCAACTTTTTGTATATCAAGCCCATATATATTGCCTACCATAAAAAAACCAAACTGGGCATAATGGTTGCGCCGAAGATTTGGACTTACATTGCCAATGAAGACGAAAATAATCCCGACTTAGAAGATTACAGGGGGTATTTCGATCTGGAGATAAAGTTGGGTCAAGCGGACGGTTTTGTTCTGGGATCCCATTTTCGCTGGGCAAAGGAAGGAGGTTCCATGGAGCTTGATCTAACCTACCCGTTGAGTCAATTTATATTTAAACACCTCAACCTGTATTTTCAGGTCCAGTATGTCAACGCTCTGGCGGAAAGTTTGATCAATTACAAAGATCGGACGGAAGCGGTGCGTCTCGGGTTTGCTATAGTCAGATGATTGTTTAGAATATCAGAAGTCATATATGATTTGAAAATGTTAAAATAGCATTTACTTGACCTGACACCTGAATAATATGATATTTGTTTATAAATTGATTTGTTTATGGCACAGTTACTCAATAAATCACAGCCAATGCAAGAGCTGAACTCAGGATTGGATATCACATCATCACCTGCCACTTGGAATTGAACATATCACAACAATTTGGTATGCATAAAAATTTAATGAGCACAGTTTTTGAGATACCTCTATGACCTATCTCAATCTCCTGTGAAAATAGATATTTGCAAGGTATCTGCTGTCAGTAGGATTACGCATGTGAATCGTGGCAACATTTCATTTCGACACCTCTTATGTTATGTGTTAAACTTAAATTTATCGAAAATTTATCGACAACTGTATTGACATTCAATGAATTTGTATTAGTATTCAATATTCAACAAATCGTGAATATAAACCCCTTTCTTGTTTTTAATTTTCTTAAAACCTACCATTCTGCTTTTTTCCCCTTTCTGATTCAAAACTCTTCAACTGATAGTCCTGAAAATTAATATCCGAATCCACAATAGCGGATAGGTAACGAAAAATTCTCCCTACGTAAAGCAGAGCTATTGAAGTGATAGGCTTATGTTTTGTGAATTTTTATGGTAATCCGAAACTAATGTATTATTTCAAAAAAGGAGACAGAAATGAAACCGAACGAGCTACCACCACCAGCACAGCTTATGAAATTTATCGTCGGAAGGTGGATAAGCAAACCTATTTACGTAGCGGCTGAGCTTAGAATCGCAGATATGCTGGCTGATGGTCCCAAAAGTATTAAAGAACTCGCTCAAGCAAGTCAGTCCCATGCATCTTCTCTTTATAGGATGATGAGAGGTTTGGCGAGCGTTGGCATTTTTTCCGAGACAGAAGACAAACGGTTTGAACTTACACCAATGGCTGAGTATTTAAAAACGGGTACAATGAGATCCATAGCCCTAATGTTTAACTCTGACTGGAGTGACAAAGCGTGGGGATACTTTTTGGACTGTGTGAAAACAGGGGACACTGCCTTTGAAAAAGCCCATGGTATGCCGGTTTCTGATTGGCTTGAAAAAAATCCTCTGGCAGCAGACGTTTTTAACGAAGCCAATACTTTAAAAGCAGCTAATTCCCACCGAGCAATTGTTGATGTCTATGATTTTTCAGGCATCAATACTCTGACGGGTGTTGGCGGAGGGATTGGTGTACTGATGGCAGAGATTTTAATTGCAAATCCTTTAATGAAAGGGGTGGTTGCAGATATTCCCTCTGTAATTCAAGAGGCAAGAAAAATAATCAAGTCTCAAGGACTTGAAGATCGTTGTGAAGCAGTTGAATGTGATTTTTTCAAGAAAATTCCGTCTGGAAGTGACGCGTTTCTAATGTCAAATATCCTTCATGACTGGTCAGATGAGCAGTGTCGGATAATTTTGACAAACTGCCATCGAGCCATGAAAACAGAATCAAGGCTTTTGGTGGTTGAGATGGTTATTCCTCCAGGAAACGAACCCTCCGTTGCCAAGCTCCTGGATCTTGAAATGCTTGTCACCACAGGTGGACGTGAACGTACGGAAAAAGAATTCAAAACATTACTTGAATCATCAGGGTTTAAGTTTTCCAAAACTATAGCCACAAAAGAGATTATTTGCATAATTGAAGGGCTTCGAGTATAGGCTGAATTAACCAAGTTGATAGGATAACTTTCATGATCATTTTTATTGGCTAACAAAGCTATTTCAGCCGACACAAAAAGCCGCGCGGCTGAATAGCGACGTTGGCAGCACGCAAATTAAGCTATTTAATTCATACAAGTATAAAGGAAGACAGAATTGAAACAATTATTTTGGAGCTTCATTATTATCAGCCTCCTATTTTGGGCACCTTCTTGCTCAGAAAAGCAAATAAAATCAGTTTTGGATGATATTTCAAGAGATACTTATGAAAACAATTTGAGAGAGCAGCGTATTGAAAACATAGGAGACCCAAACTATGAAGAACCGCCTTCATATGACCAATATCAAAGGGAAAGAAAAGAGGCCTTATCAGATCCTGAAATAACGCAAATGACAAAAAAAATGGAACATAGGTGATCAAAAGCGTCAGTATTGTTGTTACTTGCATTTGCGACCAAATAAAATCTGCCAACCAGTCAGTTGAGGGGAGGCTGTGAGTCATGGCTTTTTTCTTGTAGTTCCTTTCGGGTCGCCCCTCACTTCACCGTTAGGCGGTGCAATACTGCAGATAGAAAGAGTCTTGTATGAGCTTGTTAAAAAGAATACTATGTCAGTGCAAAAAACCAAGTGGGCGATTTGGTCGATTTCTCGCTAGGGGAATGAATTTTGGGCATTCCGGTCTCACGAGATGGGGTTTAGGCTTTATCGACATCACAAATGATATAGACGCACTTGACATTGGATGTGGCGGCGGAAAGACTGTTGAGCGACTTGCTGAAATCGCCACAGATGGCAAAGTTGTCGGCATTGACTATTCGCCAGATGCTGCTGTAGTGGCTAGGAAGAAGAATCGTGCGTTTATTAACGAAGGACGAGTGGAAATATTTCAAGAGGCTGTCTCTTCGATGAGATTCAGCGATGGTGCTTTTGGTCTCATCACCGCTTTTGAAACCCACTGTTTCTGGCCAGATTTTCGTAATGACCTCAAAGAGGTTCATCGAGTTACGAAGCAAAACGGACAACTCCTTATCGTGGGAGCCGTTTATAAAAACAAAAGATACGACCGCAGAAATCAGCGTATTGTAGATGCTATTGGAATGACGTATCTTAGCATCGAAGAATTTCGAGAAGTATTGGAAGGTGTTGGGTACTCGGAATTCGATGCACTTGAGGAAAAGAATAAGGGATGGTTCGCCGTCAAATGCAAAAAAACAAGAGCCACCACCTAACATCATTTTAAAGAGGAACCGGGCAATCCGGGGCGCTTTTGAATAGCCATTTAAGTAGGCCTGCTTAGGCACTTAATCCATTCTTAAGTAAAGCACGCCCAGCCCCTTAAAATAGCGTTAGGTCGTGCACCATCGGGAAATTCGTTTCGAAGCACGACCAGATGGGAGCAGTTGGGAGGTCTGCTGTTGTGACGATTCGTTCGGTTGCGGACAATCAGGCTGAAGCAAGTGTAACACTCGATCTAACGGAAGTAACTGGGCGTAAAGTCGAGTTCGACTATCTACGTGCATTTGTAATTACCCTCGTGTTGTTCGTTCATTCGGCTCTCGCCTACACCACATCCGCTTTCATCAATTTTGAGAACCCGATCGCGACCTCCAGTCCGGTCGTAAACGAGCAGCGCTGGATTGGATTTGATTTGATTGTAGCGTTAAACGAAACCTTTCTCATGCCGCTACTGTTTTTTATCTCAGGCATATTTGTTTGGCAGAGTTTGGCAAGAAAGGGTGCCCGGAAATACCTTATAGGTCGTCTGACAAGGCTCGGCCTCCCATTTGTCATCGGTGTTTTGTTCCTGATTCCCTTGGCCTACTACCCGGCGCAGCTCCAAGTGGGCCTGATTACCGGAGTGGACTCCAGCTATGGAGCATTCTGGCTCGGAATGGTCCGATCCGGCTTTGGGACTGCTGGCCCCCTTTGGTTCTTGTGGCTGCTGCTGGCATTCAACTGCCTGTCTACCCTCCTGTACCGAGTTGCGCCCCTCCTTGGAGGTTTTGTCAGAGGCCGATTGAATATCATCCTTGGTCGCCCTGTAGCGTTTTTTGGAGTACTGCTTGGCATCTCAATAATTGTGTACCTGCCTATTGCAATCATTGTCGGACCGCTGAGATGGATTGGAATCGGGCCCTTTAATGCACAGGCTGGCCGGATATTGCTCTACCTGGTGTACTTCCTTACGGGCACTGTGGTCGGGGCAATCGGCATTGACCGCAGTGTCTTCAAAACTGACGGAGCACTCGCAAAGCGTTGGTGGGGGTGGGTAGCTGTTGGCCTGATGTCTTTTACGGTGTTTATTATTATGGTCGTGGTTGTTACTCCTATGGAGCGAACCATTGTCAGCGAGATTGCTTTCGTGGTCTGCTGCTGGGCTATCGTTTCCGGAATGACTGGATTCTTTCTTCGGTTTGCGAAGCGACGCGTACGTATTTTCGACAGTCTGAGTGAAAACTCATACGGAATCTATATTGTTCACTACGTTTTTATTACTTGGCTTCAGTACTTGTTGTTGGGAAGCGGACTTGCTCCCCTAGTGAAGGGAATGGTGGTGTTCGTAGCCACATTGATTCTTAGTTGGGGGGCGGTAGCCGCTATTCGACACATACCAGCGGTAGCGAAGGTCACTATAGCCGGATATATGCGGGGCGCTTACAGAAATAGGGTGATATACTGTGCCGAACAGGGCGCTGCACGGGTCAGCTAATTCCGCTGCGTTTCCTTGCCGCTGGTGAGTTTGAACGTTACCCATAATTTGAATATCTACTATAAAGCAAAGCTCAACATAATTTCAAAAACTTTGTGTTTTCGGATATCAGAAAGGCAAAACTTATTTTTGGGATTTGCCTTTTTTGCATTTTTGTGGATTTTACGATATATGCAATAAACGGAACTCGGTTTCAGGTTGCGTTCTTGGCAAGATATTTTTAAGAAATTAAATTCTTAATTTTCGATAATTCCTTCCTATGGAATAAAAGTGTCTCAAATTGTGGTAACTTATCAAAAAAAAGAATTCCACATAATATTAATGTTGGACCATAATACGAGGAAGCATGAAAAGCGTTATTGTGACTAATCTTCGGCCGGAGTTCGAGCCGGTGGCAGTCGTCTGGAGCAATACAATTCCTGATGATGCGCGTCAGTTCAAGAAAGGCAAATTCGGATGCATTCTCTACCTGCTTGCCGAGGCATCCCTGCGAGGCAAAGTAGCCGGTGGCAATAGAGAGACGATTACATGTAATGGCGGTCGTGCCGCTTTAGGGTTGGGTGTCGACTTTGATACTTCAGATGAACAACTTGATCGCTTCGCTGCTGTATTCAGCAAAGGGCTCAAATCTACAGACAATCGGGCGGCATACCAAGCACAAATAGAGGCTGCACCCAAAAGTTGGAAATCCTTGTTAGAATTTGGTGAGCGTAGGCATTGTAGTGCAGAGTTAGCCAAAGAGTGGATTCTTAATGGATTGCCCCGCTATGATATCCCTTACGAGTATGTTCTATTCAAGCCTCTGAGCCGCACCGATTCTAACGAGAACATCCGCGCCGTTATTTTTCCTGTAAATCCGGTTGAGCTTTCAGGTCTTGTAACGCTTGCAGGCTCGGTCATGCAAGGAACGGACTCTGTCAGAGTACCCCAGGGCGCATGCTGTAACAGCATTGGCGCTTTTGCCTATGCCGAGGCTGAATCGACAGCACCTAGAGCCGTGATGGGAATGCTGGACGTCGAAGGCAGAAAAGTTATGCGTAGACGTTTTCGGGACGATATTCTGGCACTCACCCTACCTGCGCCACTCTTCCTGCGGATGGAGCAGGAGGCAGACGACTGCATTTTTCAGATCCCGTCATGGGAGAAATTCATTAGGCGTTAATTGGGTGGCCCAATCTTTAGATTCAGCGGACGCAAAAAGCCGCGACGCTGATTAAGTCGTTACAGATAACTGCAATAAAAAAAGCTATCAAGTGATTGAAATTTCTGAGATACCATAATATCATATCACCAATCCATAAATTTGATGAAATTGAGTGGTAATAGGTTGTGAGTATTACATAGGTTTGGAATCATTAGATATTAGGACTTTTTGCATGATATCACGTTTTATTTATTATTCCGTTCAAGGTGTTTTTGGGCAAAATCCATCAAACCGTTTCCGCCATCAACCCTATCTCTTTGCCAGTCAACACCATTTTTCGGCTCGCACACCAGAACGTTTCGTTCATCCTTTTCAAATGAGCATTTCTGACTTAAAATGGATTTGAATTTCTTTCGAGCCCGGTGTAAACGAATTTTAACGTTTTCAACACTTAACTCAAGAATATCGGCGATTTCTTTGAGTGAAAAACCCAAAACATCGAAAAGCCAAATCACCGTTCGGTAATTTTCCGGAAGAAGCAGCATCTGATTTTGTACACAAACACTCATTTGATGCTGCTCCAGTTTTCTTTCCGTTGTAGAATAATCGGAAGTCTTCACTCCCCGAAAGTCCACTATTTCCTTCTGAGGATCCCGGCTTTCCTTGCGAAAATGATCCATGCACTGCCGGTAAGCGATACGGAAAAGCCATGAGCCGATTTTGTCGTGATCCTTGAGGGTGTCGATTTTGGAGTGAGCACGGACAAAGACCTCTTGAACAATATCATCCGCAGCCCATTCATTCTTGACCGTAATTGTCACGAACTTTTTCAGACGGTCATGGTACTGGTCGAAAATCGAATAGAAATTGAGTGGCGGTTGTTCCATATCAGCAACATGACGAGGTTGATTGACTGCAGCAGGGTTGCTCTGCGGTCGGTGTATCACCAAGGGTTTCGGCGATGGCATTTTTCATGAAGATCGATGCCCCGTTCTTGACCTTGCCGGCGATTTCGACAATAGCTCTGATTTCATCCTCCTCCAATTTAAACTCCTGGCTCCTAGAATACAAGTGATCGAAGCAAGGAATGCAATTAACACCGATAGCGATTCCCAAGGCAACCATGATTTCGGTTTTCTCATCCATCATATACTCTCCTTTTCATTTGGTTTCAATACCTGCGACATTTTTTTCTGTAAGACGAAAAACGGTTCCAAAAAGTTACGCTTTTTATTTTTGGGTGAAAAAAAGATTTTTAGGCAGTTTGTTCATCCTATTTTGCGTCGATGATGTGACCTAAATTGACCGAAAACCGATATTATCCAATGTCCTAGTTTTATGCGTTGTAAGCTATCAGAGATCAATCCATACACTCATCGCCTCAATTAATTATATGTGTCGTCTCATTAACTTGAATCCATTTTGTTACTTACATCCTTATAAGAGCTGCAGTCTATACAGTAACAAACAGAAAATGCTCACCACCGACCGGAAATCCACACCTGTAAAATTAAGAACATCTAACAAAATGTGTATCCTTTTTACCCCTTCCGCCGTCTGTAGGATTAAGAAGGAGGTGATCTAAATGTATGGCTCAGAATTTTTCAGCTCTTCCTTATGGTGGATATGCCCGATTTTAATGATAGCTATGTGTTTTTTCATGATGAGGGGACGAAGAGGCTCAATGATGTGTGGCTTTGGTTCCCGCGACAGAGACTGGCATCATATCAGCACTCCAGACTCTGCAACGGATATACTTGATAAGCGGTATGCTTCTGGTGAGATTGAAAAGGAAGAATATGAGGATAAAAAAAGAAACTTAAATAAGTCATCAGATTTATTTCAATAATTGATGGCAAATTTTATAACGCCAAAATATTAGAAGGATTAAAATGAAAACAGAAGGCACAGACTTTGGATGTTGTAACCCGGAGGATTTTCAAAAAATGTTTGAGAAGGCGGGCAAGTGTTTTTCAGGCCACGACGATGCCACTGATTTTGCTGCCATGAAAGACAACATGATGAAAAAGATGATGGAAATGTGCTGCCCGCCAAAACCAGCAAAAGAAAAAGAGGATACTGAGATTCAAAAAGGGAAGAATGGTGAGACGAAGCCCACTTAAAAATTGTATGAATACATGAGGCAATTTCGTTTCGAGTTTTAAATGTATAGGAGAAAAGCATAAGCACACATGCAATATTTATGTTAATCCAAAAATTATATAGAGGAGATGTCGCATGAGTAATTTAGATCAAAAAATGATAGTAGAAGTCGATACAACTAAGGGTAGCTGTCCCATAGGAGAAATTACCGGCAAAAAGAATATCAGTGAATCGAAGATTCCGGTTATATCCTGTGAAGGGGCCTGTATTCGAGGAGAGATTGCCCGGCTCGCAGCCAATAATGTATCCAAAGAACCGGGCTACGGTAGAGGTTGTCATGGTGAATTGATTACGGTTCCGGAATCATCTATTGCCCAATGGATGCGGAGTGCTGAAAAGGTGGTATTGATCGATGGGTGTTTTCTTCGATGCCATGGGCGTATCATTGAAAACATCATTGACAAGGAAAAACTGATTCAATTTGATGCCTTGTCGAACTATAAAAAATACACTGGTATTTTCGACTATGATGATGTGCCTGAAGAGGAAAGAAAACAAGTGGCCCAGTCCGTATCTAACTGGGTCATGGAAAGTTTGAACAACATCTCAACCGGAAGTGTGTCTTCATGTGCATCATCAGTCGATAAGAGCGGTGTATGTTGCGGATAAAAAATGGGGCTTACAATTGAAGTCAGAAACTTTGAACCGATGAATATTCATATTATTATAAGGAGACCTTTATGAAAAAATCGACGGTATTCGAAGAAACATACAACAAATACCTGTCGCACATCAGCGATATAGATTTGCTACCCCGTGCAGTAAGACTCGGTGCCGAACATGCAGGAGACGTGCTCATCATCCCTTATTATGAAACACCGTTTCGGATTTCATCAGATGGAGTTTTTGATGAAACCGGGAAACGAGCCAATTTTGCGATCAGCGTGGTGCTTTTCCAGTATATCTTTCATTGCCCAACCGAGATTCCCATTGCCGGTGATTGGGTGACTTTCCGGGGATTTAAGGATGCTGGTCCGCTTGGTGGTTATTTTACTTCAAATAATAACAAAATTATTGAAACCACATTTGAGGGAAATCCGGAGGCGCTTCAATACGCCTGCAATAGACTGGGAGGACGGTTGCTTGATAATGATCCATCCTGGGATTTTTCGGTGGCATTCGATATGTTGCCCCGCATACCAATCCGTCTTCGATTTAACGATAAAGACGATGAGTTTTCGGCTCAGAGTTCCATCCTGTTTCGGCAATCCGCCGAATCCTATATCGATATGGAAAGTCTGGCCATAGGCACGACCTATCTTACAGGCATGCTGACTAAGACATAGACAGTAGACACAGAGTGTTTCGATAATTTCCCATAGTTAATCGATCCGCCTATTTCAATTAACCTAAATGGAGGTCAAAATGACTACTGATAGTGCACAGTTATTTGTTCAAAAAATGCGAGAGGACAAAGGGTTTAGAGTCACAGTCCAAAATATCAGCGATAGACTTGAATTCTGGGAATATATAAAAAATAGAGGATATGCTTTTAATGAGTGTGATTTGGTTAGAGCCATGGCAGCATGTATGACGGAGCTTGAAGCTGCTGGTTAAGGATTAATGAACGTCGTTCCGGAAATGAGTTTCCTGTCCAATATAACGCTTGTGGTGAAAAACGCAACTTCCATAAAAGAGAAAAATTAGAGCAGGTTTTAAGGGCGGAGGTAACATGAGAAACGGAAAATCATTGATTGCATGCAAGATTTTTGAACCTGAGCTTAATAAAGTGCTCTCTTCAGATACGGATGTAGCTGTACACTGGATCGACGCAGCACTTCATGCAAATCCTAACCGCATGAAGATAGAACTTACAGGTGCAATAAAGGCAGCCGAGAATAATCGAGAGGATGATATCTGTTTTCTGTTTGGAAACGGATGCCACCCGGACATGCGGGAGATAACTGAAAGCTGTGGTGCACAACTGCCTTCGGTGAAAAACTGCATCCAAGCGATCATTGGACCTGAAAAAACAAAACAACTGGAAGCAAACCGTACGATGGTGATCACACAAGGCTGGATTACAGCATGGCCAGGAATCATGGCGGGATTGGGTTGGGACGAAGTGGATGTTCGCATAAATTTGGCCGATACGACCGGATACTGCTACTTGATCCGGGTATTGTTTCCATCAACGATGAAGAAATACTTGCTTTTTATGATCTGGTTCAGGTCCCCATTGAGATTGAAAGTGTGGAACTGACCTATTTTCGCAATTTAATAGGACGGATTCTCCCGAAAGCCGTAGAAAAAAATTTATCCGAAACAACCCAAAGTCGATAGCTAAAAGGAGGCTTAAATAGAAATTAAGGTGTTGGGTCCTGGCTGTTCCAAATGCCAGCAGACGGAAAAAGTGTTTAGGTTAGCAGTTGATGAGGCCGGAATGACTGCCGATGTGATTAAGATCGCGTATTATGGCGTATCCCAAACGGCTCAACTATGATAATATGGATTTCATAACAAAAATGTAACATTGTAATTGCGTCTTATGCGTCATTTTCTGCACGCCTATCACGCAAAGAAGATTTAGATCTAAACCAAAATAAATTTGGGTAATCATTCAAAAATAATGGTATGAAATCTATAATTCACTATATGGCATACGCGTCAACAAATGTACGTGTTTGCCCATATTTTTAGGTCGCATGATAATAGTTTTGTGAAGATCACAAAAAATGGAGACATCAGTGTTTGATAAATTAGAAGCAATAAACTCACGTCCAACACCTTTTCAATTTTATACAGTAGATGAACTATGGACTGATGAGCATACATCAATGAAGATGCTTGGATATCATTTGGATCAATCTGTTGACCTTTCATCCCGAAACAAAGATTTTGTTGCTCGTTCGGTTAAATGGATAGTGTCTCATTTTGGAATAGACGCAAATACAAGTATTGCTGATTTTGGGTGTGGGCCAGGTCTGTATACAACCTTGTTTGCAGAAAATAACGCTTATGTTACCGGAATTGATTTTTCTGAAAGATCTATTCGATATGCAAGAGAGATTTCTGATCAACAAGGGTTAGACATAAACTATGTTCAGGAAAATTATTTGAAATTTGAGACTGAAGATAGATTTGATCTCATTACAATGATTTTTTGCGATTTTTGCGCATTAAGCTCTTCGCAAAGAAAAACACTGCTTGCTAAGTTTCACAAATTCTTGAAGCCTGGTGGATCAGTACTGTTGGATGTTCATTCATTGAATACATTCAATGGCAGAGAAGAGGTCGCAACATACGAACGTAATCAACTCGATAATTTTTGGTCTTCTGATGACTATTACGGTTTCATGAACACATTCAAGTATGGCAAAGAAAAAATAACTCTCGATAAATACACGATAATTGAAGAGACAAGAACTCGTGTTGTATATAACTGGCTGCAATACTTCAGTCAGGACTCACTTAGAGAGGAGTTTGAAGAGAACGGATTTGAGGCTCAAGAGTTCTACTCTGATGTCGCAGGCTCTGCTTTTCTTCCAGAGTCTCCCGACATTGCAATTGTTGCCATAAAAGCTAAAAACACATAACCAGCAAATTAACACGGATGTAAATTCCGTTGCGCTCTATTTGCACCGGTCATTTTCAGGTTAGGCCCGGGTAAACAATGAAAAGAGGAGGGGAGACAAATGCCGATCCATTTCAATGACTTGGATGTCGTTTCTGAAGTTGCAGGATTGAGCTCTGCCTTGATAGTTCCCTGCAATATGTGTCCTGCAGTGACTGTGGCTGTGAGAGAAAGAAAACCTTTCATGCAACTGTTCAGGAGTTTCCTGAAGTCGGCTCCTTTCGAAAAATACCTGAAGGCACTGCAATCTCGATTAAGAGAAAATGGCGTGAACACAAAAGTTTTTAAGAGTGTTCCTTATCACCAATGGTTTATGTGCATGTGGACTTCAGGAAAGCGCAAAAAGCTACAGAAATATGCGGAACAATATGATGCTGTGATAGTTTTGGGCTGCGAATCTGCGACAGAAACCGTACGCGATGTGGTCAAATCAAATGACTGCAAAGTGATCGAAGGCATGGAGGTCACCGGCATTATGAACGCAGAACTAAGATTCCATTTGCCAGGTAATGTCTCCTTTGAGAACTGCAAGACAGTTCCCATATCCCAGCAGAAGAAAGAAGAAGACATGTCGGACTGACACGGCACCC
This sequence comes from uncultured delta proteobacterium, assembly GCA_963731025.1. Taxonomy (GTDB): domain Bacteria; phylum Desulfobacterota; class Desulfobacteria; order Desulfobacterales; family UBA11574; genus UBA11574. The sequence goes on from CAVSVL010000012.1 coordinate 294,058, forward strand.
ACCGGCAAGGAAAACTGCCGTTGTCCGCCTCGCAGATTTATTGAGGAAGATAGGAATTTTATAGAGCACAACACTTAACGGGCCTAACCAGTCAATCCAGACGACATTGATTTCAGACATTAGATTTCAGATATCTATTTAGTGTTTTATCCATAGTCCCGCAGGAGATAAGCCAAAGATTATCGTTTTTTAGTTCTATTGGCAACAGGATTTTGAATGTGGATTTACCGATGCGGGATTATTGATAAAACAAAGATGTACGAAGCCGATTCGCGGACGAGCTTGCACGATTTTTCTATATGGGTATTGTATTTCAATCTGGTATTAGGGAACCTTCGCCAATTGCCAGGCTGGGATTTTTTAAGGGAATGATTTTCGATAAACCACACTGTATATTTCGCCATTTAAACCTCGATACCTTTCAACGATGATACCATTTAAGGGTATTATTGTGGGTCAGGACGCACCTCTCCTATGGTTATTCATAAAGACAATTCAAAAAATACCGATTTAGCCGGTTAACCCACTGAACAGGTCAGGTGACTCGGTGGTCGAGCCCTGCTTTTTGGTATTTCTGCAAAAAATTGCATCTTTCCTTTGGAGCAGCAGGGGCAGATCGTAATATCTGTGCCTGTAAGCTGAAGCATCATCTCTTCCAGAGAAGCGACTTCTTTTTCAGAGGGGACAGAAAGGCCCATCAAATCTCTTATGGTATTTAAATTTTCGTTGCGGTTGCGATTGGCCAGAAAGCCGTAATGCCGGATTCTGACAAAACCTCTTGGCAGACTGTGCAAGAGGAACCGCCGGATAAACTCCACCGCCGTGATGGTGATCGTTTCTGTCCTTTGCTTTTTTCGATTTTTGGCAGTGAAGGTCACCATGCCGTCTTTAAGAGATTTGATACGGCTGTTGGCAATGGCCACCCGATGAGTATAGCGTGCCAGGTATTCGAGAACATGTTCCGCATGCTTGACAGGGTCGCGCACACTGACCACCCAATTTTTTGCATACAGCATGTTCTTGAAGTTGTCATAGGCGCCATCTTTAAATTTGACCGCACCGGTTTTGTGGACACGCTTTAGGCGATCCATGAACTTACCGCAAAAAACCTGTGACAATGCTTCTTCGTTAAAGAGATAATCGCTTTTTACCGGCAGCCATCGCTTTCTATCCTCTGACACCGCACCACCGGCCACAAGGCAGTGCAGATGAAAATGGGCATTGAGCTTTTGCTCCCAGGTGTGTAAAACGGCCAAAAAGCCTAAAGTGCCGTTGAGTTCATTCTTGCCAAATGCCAGAAGGGTTTTCGATGCCGCCGCAAAAAGTATGTTGAACATCACGCTTTTATTGTTTAAGATGACGGTGTTCAACTCGTGCGGCAGGGTAAAGACGACATGGAAATAGCTGACCGGTAAGATCTCGTCTTTTCGTTTTTCGAGCCACCTTTCCCGTGGCATATGCTGGCATTTGGGGCAGTGTCGATTACGGCAGGAATGATACGTAATGCGAACCGCGCCACATGTGTCGCAACGCTCAATATGACCGCCAAGGTGAGCGGTCCGGCAGTTCAAGAGGTCGGACATGATTTTACGATGTTCCGGCCATAAGGGATACTCGGCTTTATAGTCATCCATATGATGATGTAAGATATCGGCGATTTCCGGCGTTTTCTTTTCAGGTTTTATGATTTGGGTCATCGGTCCTGTCCTCCTTTTTTGCATGTTTTATTGTCAATGAGATCCAAAGGGCTTGGGATCTTTGACAGGGTTTCGCGGCTCACATGCATGTAAATCATTGTGGTGGTCAGTCTCGCATGGCCCATCAAAACCTGTATTTTTCTGATGTCGTATCCAGTCTCCAGAAGATGCGTGGCAAATGAGTGACGCAGCGTATGGATACCGGCTCCCTTCTTGACGCCTGCTTTTTTTCTGGCGTCTTCGTAAACCGTTCGAATGGACTCGTACGATAATGGCTGATCTTTCTTCTTCCTAAAAGCGGATGGGAACAGGTAGGTTTTGGGACGATACTCCTTGTAATAGGACCTGAGTTCTACAAGCAGTCTTTTTGAAAGTAGGGTATAGCGATCCTTTTTACCCTTACCTTTGACCTTGATTAGCATCGTTTTGCTGTCGATGTCCTCGGGTTTGAGGTTAATGGTTTCGCTGACCCTGAGTCCTCCCGAATAAGTGGTCATGAGGATAAGACGATGCTTGAGATTGTTCGTGGCACAGATGATCTTCCAGATTTCTTGCATGGTGAGGACTTGTGGAAGTTTTCTCGTCGTCCTTCTGATGCTGTAGGTGACGGGTATCTCCTTTTCAGTCACGTATTTGCAGAAAAAGCGAAGTCCGGTAAGAACGCTGTAACAGCTGTTGGGTGCAATGCCCTTGTCATGTTTGAGATAGAGAAGATAATCCTCGATTTTCTCTGTGGTCATCTTATCAGGCGATTGATTATAGAACCTGGCGATCCCTGTGACCGCGGCAAGGTAGGCCCTTTGTGTGTGTTGGGAGAGGTTCTGAAGTTCCATAGCCCTGATCATTTTCTGACGTAATTGTGTCATGTCATACCTCCTTTGTTGTGGGTTAATAACGATTTGGAGGTATTTTATACGATCAGGGTAAAAAGAAACTACCGATAAGGAGAGGGCTGGCTGGTTAAAAGGAAAGTCTGATTTTTAAAAAGATAGAGCGAAGCGATTCCTTTTAGGTGAATCATTATGATCGATTGAGTATGATAAATGTTTTGAATTGAGAAAAAGCGGGTTGGAAAACTACAGCGAAGCGGTTTCGTCCATCTGCAATAAAAAAAAGCTATCAGTGACTTAATTTATTGGTGATACCATAATACCATATCACCTTGGGTTAATTGTGGCGATAACTGCTCTTTAAGTATATCTTAGCTCTTCAAAATTGTTGTGATATCCATATGAATAAGTGGACTGTAGACTGAAGCCCACCTCACTAAACTGTCCTTTAAAATCAATTAGAGATCAAGACATCTTATCACACGACCTTGCTGCCGTTATGATCATTTTGACATTATCTTTTGAATACTGCCAAAGTCCCGTATCCAGGGTTTCAGCTGAGCAAAACGAGCGGCGGCCTTTTCCGCATCAACGCGATTAGCAAAGTTACCATAGATGGCGATATAGAAATCCTGTCCTTTTTGTTTTTTTCGATAATAAGCAAAAGTGCCAGTTTGAGATTGTTGTTTTATAAACTTTTTTACCACCTGCTCACCGCTCATCGCCGCCAGTTGTATAGTAAAATGTGAGGGATTGCGGCCTCTGATCCACTCGATATTTTCAATATGCTGTGATTTTTTGGCTATGGTCACTTGTTTGGAACTGGATTGTTTCTGGGCTTTGTTTATTTGAACCTCAGCCGTCATTGAACTGGTGACTTGACTGCCAAAACATTGCGCCACGGCTAATTCTTGGCCCTGGCGGACTTGCTGATACTTTTCCCAAAAGGCGTTGTCGATTTTTTTGTGTGCGGCTGGGACGTTGTTTTTGCGGTAACGGCTAACCTGCGATGGCCCTCCATTATACGCAGAATAAGTGGCTCGGGCCAGATTAGATAGACCACCAGTATTTTTATGCTCTTTCTGTTTCAAAGCGTAATTGACCATGAATTTGAACAGGATTTCGCTTCCTGAACGGACGTTATAGGTAATATCCCATTTCAACTTGGAGGGAGAGTAAAAGCCGCGCCATACCTTTTCATTAATCTGTAACATTCCAATATCACCTGTTCCGGAAATAAGGGGAACAACTTTGCGATTTTTTACGATGTATTGACGCCAGCAGCTTTCTTGCCATGCGGTGGTCAGTATCAGTTTTCGGTAAATACGGGCATACTCATGATCTATTGATGATGAACGAATTCGCGCATCTGCTTGCTCCAGTAATAAATTTCGAATTTCAAAAAGATAATGCTTCAGCTCGGCAGCGGTGGGTACCCAGCGATTCAGACGATCCCTGGGATTTGCGGCATAGACCGGTTGGCTAAGTTGGAAGTTAAAACCATTTGAATTTTTTTGTTGAATAATTTCACCAGAATTTCCGAAATCAAACAATTGTTGTATCACCGGATCTATTTCATACTGGTATTTCAGTGGATCAATGGATGGGTCATTATTTAGAAGACGTGCCAAACGTCTCAAACCGTCAATGGATATATCCAGCCCAAGCGAGGGCCCCAAACGATCCAATGCATTTAGTGCATCAGCCGCTGTTATGAACGACAAAAAAGGCATTAGATTCTGTTCCGGTGACTGAACACTAATCTCACGTATTACCGGCATCAATAGCTCCCAACTTTGGCTAAACAATCGTTTGACCGGGTCGGTTGCGCTTTTCCGGGGTTCAACGAGAACCGACTTAAACTGGTATCGTGCATCCAAAAGTATCTCCAACAGGGCATCACGTAGTTCTTTCGAGCGAGTGGCAGTGGCGGCCTCCTTTATGACAAACGTTAAAAAAGCATCCCAGCTTCGGTATCGTTGTTCCAGTTGCTGCATTTCAAGTTCACTGAGTGCGGGTTCCGGGCCGGCTTCAGCAACGGTTTCGGCATCGATTAGCAACTGGATATCCAGTCCGTTGGATCGGATAACAAGTTGGCCGATACGCAGGCTGTCGATCATTTCTTTTAAGTGATTTGTCGGAAACTGGGGTAAGAAGTAAGGTAACAGGGCTTTGAACGGATCGGTTTCAGGTTTTAGATCCAACTTGTAACGGCTTAATAAAAGATGCAACTGTTCCTTCACCGCCTGAAGGACTAAACCATTCTTGAGGAGCTTGCCTTTTTGATCGTAAAGTCGGGTTTCCTGCACCTTAAACTCTACGGACAACGGTTGATCTTTTAATAACGAAGGTTCACCGGTAACAGCCGTGCGTCCAGTCCAACGGGTAATGACCTTACAGGAACCAATTGCAGGGACGCCGATTGTTGCGAGAATTTTAGCGTCCACTCTTAGCAGCTCTCCCTCTGTTGACATGCGGGGTTCCGAAAAGGTTATACTTGTGCAACCGTTGTCGTCCATTAGATATTTTGCAGTATTATTCGATCCTTTAAAATTATCCCGAACCATAAGAAGCTGCAATTGCTGGTAGTCAAGAAAGACAGGAATGGTAACCGTTTCAGCCTTCACTACAATTGGTTTGATGATAAGTGCCATAAACAAAATGGCATACAGAATAAATGTCAGACGAGAAAGCATTGGCGTTCCTTATACCAAACTACGGCATTTATAGAGCTTGGTGTCGTTATTTTATTAATTTTAAATATCAGTGCTTTCAGTTTTGGTATTTGTGTCGAAATGCAAACACAGATATTTTGGCTGTCAAAATATCAACATTGGAAGTGAAGGGTCAAATGAAAAAATGGATTACGGCCGTTATTGTATCGACCACGATACGTATTATTGACTTTGAACGTCACAGATACCTGCAATGACAAACAAATATCAAGCGCCTGATTTTTATATGATAACATAATACCGTATCACCAAACCATAGTTGTCTCGATTCTTCTATATATATTTAAACATCCGAAATTTGTGATACGGTCAAAAAGCGAAAAAGAGGTTAGCGGTGATATGTAATGGTGATTGCACAAATCAGATTTGTTTCAATTCGTGTGTTAACAACATCACTGAAATCTGAGGTCGGTTCAATTGGTTGTAATGTCATACTTAAAAAAAATAAACTACCAAGAGCCTTATTGACCCGTCTTATGATTCTGCAAAATTACGTTTCGCGAGGCAATGTGAACACGTACTGGAAATTTTCTAAGGTAGAATCAGACAATCAGCCACCAGTTCCCACAGGTATTTCACCTCAAGATCTTCGAAATCGTATTCGCCTTTTACATTGTTAAACTGACCGTGACAACTGTGGCAGGGAACCACAATCATCTTTGCCCCTGTGGCCCTGATCTGGTCAATTTTTTTTCTGGCATAAAAGATTCGCTCATCATTGTATCCGGTAGTCAGGGCGCCACCTCCCCCGCCGCAACAAATTTGATCCATCTGACTGGGATAAAGATCAACCCAGTTTTCCATGCATTGATCCAGAATCCAGCGAGGTTCATCAAAAAAGCCGTGACCGAAACGTTTTTGAGCCCTTCGTCCATAATTGCATGGGTCATGATAAGTGGCAAGTTGTGTAAATTTCGATTTATCCAGATGGATACGACCTTCTTTAATGTAGTTTATCAGCAAATCAAAAACCGTCACAAATTGAAATCTATTCAAAGCTTCTGGATAATATGTTTCAAGACCCGCCCGGGTCGCAAGGTATGCATGCCCTCATTCGGGCCAGAGAAGGGTTTTGACTTGAAGTTTTTCCATCTGCTCCACGATCCGGCCGGCCATGATCTTCATGGCGTCATCATCGCCTGTAAAATATCCCCAGCTGGTTCCCTCCCAGTTTTCAGAAGTTACGGTCCAGTCTTCTTTGGCTGCATGAAAGATCTTCCACCAGTGTTTTAAATCTTCGGTATGGGTATTGACCAGTTTGTTATGTATGGTGGTCAGTATGTTCGCCCCCTTTTTATCGATAGGGGCTGTGAACCCTTCAAATCCGGGTTCTTCTGCGACCTCTTCAGCCACATCCTCGATGATGAACATGAAATCTTCTTTTGGCAGGCGAAGGTTGTTCCCGGTTTCCAGGGCCGCTGCAAGTCCCTTGTGTAAAATTCCGGGAACCTTTTCACGTTCTCTTTTGGATCGAATTTTTCGAACCAGATCGGGAATTTCGATCTGCATGGGACAAACATTTTCGCATTTGCCGCACATGGTGCAAATCCAGGGCCACCGAGCGTCGACCAGTTCCTCGACAAGTCCCAGAGAAACCATTCGGATCAGCATCCGCGGGTCAAATCCGTCGATTCCCGAAGCCGGACAGGAACTTGCGCACAGGCCGCAAGTCACACAAAAATCCTGTAAAAACGGCCAGGTTCCACATCTGGTGTGATCGAGTTGATCCATATCGATAATTTCAGATGGTGATGTCATATGACTCCCTCAGTTATTTAAACTCTTTTCTCTTTCCTGTTTTCTATTTTCTATTTCTTCTACTAATTCTTCTTAAGCCGGCTGGGGCCGAGTTCCAAAATGGTCTCTTCAAAGCGATCTGCAATTCGGGCAAATTCCGTTCCCATATTGGATGCAAGGGTTTGTATTAAAAGGCGCTCTTTTTCAAAACCGATCCGTGAAAACATTTCTTGAATCTGCTCTACCGATTGCTCCGCATAAATGTTTCCGTGTTCTGAATGGCAGTTTCCCTTATGGCATGTTAAAACCATCACACCGTCGGCATTGTTATCCAATGCCGCAAAAACATGGTCATAAGATACAGCGCCCGAACACGGGACTTCCACCACTTTCAACCCTTGGGGCAGTCTGTGACCCATGCATATCGCCAGATCCCTGGCCTGTGCCGCCGAACGGCGGCAGCAAAAAGCCACGATAAACGGCATGAACGTTTTTGAGGATAGCATATCGGTGTCAATTGTTATCAGATCTGATATGGCGCCAGGCTCGAGGTCTGTGATACGAACAGCTCCCCTTGGGCAGTGTGCTGCACATATGCCGCAACGTTCGCAGGCATTCGACACAACCTCCACCCGGGCATTCAGTGTAATCGCGTGATACGGGCAAAGGCGATAGCAGGTCAGACAACGTATGCACTGTCCCGCATGGACTTGTGCTTTTTCAACATTTATTTCCGTTTCTTTTGAAGCAAGATCCGTGACCGCAAGGGCCGCATTTTCAGCATCGATTTTTTGATCGTCATCGGCCAGTATGCTTCTTGAAGGACCTGCAACCATAATCCCTTTTCTGTTGGTCAATACACTATATCTATGGACATTATCCGCCTGGACAAACCCGTTAACATCCTTTTCGATATGGAATATCTTTGCAAGATCGGTTGCATATCGAGAAGGAACGATGGTTTCATCAACCACTGTCATATCCGGCGTCAGTCTGAAATTTTTTGATGTTATTTCATCGAAAAACTCGATCCGGATATTGTCTTCTTCTTTCTGATGAATGTCAGGCGCAGCATCCGTAAATTTAATATAAATTGTTCCGGCCTCTTTAGTTTTTCTGTATAAGGATTCGAGACCGTCTCCAGCCACCTTTAAGTTTTTCGTCAGAATATAGGTTTGCACGTTGTGGTCTTTTTGAAGTACAAGAGAAGATAACATCACCTCTTTGGCAATGACCGGCGTACTTTCCTTCACAAGGCCCGTAAGGAAAACCACCTTTTTTATTCTTGTAAGACCGTTTTTTTCACGCGATGAATCGTTCAAAATTTTTTTCAATTGAGACAGCGTGATGACGTTAGCAGAGGATTTCAATCCGTACAGCGAAAAATTGGACGTCCTTTGATATTTTTCGGCAATGACGATGCGACCGGCATCTATTGCTATGGGTTTATTGTTTTGTATCGCCTCGATTTTAAAATTCCCCACAGAACCTTTGCATGAAATCAATCGCGTCTCTGTCAGAATTTGTAATGCCTCGGAATCGGCAAACCCATCAAGACCGATACTGTCATCTGTGGTTGCAATGACGATTTTTTTGCCTGTGGATAGAAGATTTTCAGCAACGGCAACTGCGCAAGGCCCGTTTCCTAAAATGAGTGTTTTGTTCTCCACACGATCACCTTTTCAAATCCCGCGATAAATGATTTGGCTATTTTTCAATCGTCAACCCATCAAATAGCCCTAAAATTCTCATTAATTTTCATGCAAGATTCAGGAATTGAATGATTCTCCACACAGCACTTCCGGCACCGGCTATGGTCTCGGGAATGCTCATGGGCTCTTGGACGGTTCCGGCTGTAAATACACCATTTTTCGAAACCGGTATTCCTTTATCATTGGTTTTTAAAAATCCGAATTCATCAGGCCCTGTCTCGAGTATCCGAGGCAGGCTTCCAATATCCTCGCTGGGGGTGATGCCAACGGACAGCACCACCAGGTCAAAAATTTCTGCCACGGTTTCATGGGTAGGATTATTCACAAAATTTACTTTCAAACGCTGATCATCCATTTCGTAAAAATCACCGGGGATGGCCCGTATCATTCGGATGTCTTCTTGAGTTTCTCGGTAGAATTGTTCGAAGTCCTTTCCGAAAGTCTGAACATCCATATAGAAAAAGGTGATTTCGGTCTCCGGCTGCCTTTCCTTGATCAGCCTTGCCATCCGCAACGCCGAACCGCAACATACCTTTGAGCACCACAGATGATTCAGCTTGGCATCTCTGGAACCCACACATTGAATAAAGGCCATCCGTTCCGGCGACATATTATCACTCGGCCTTTGCACTCGACCGGACTGCTTTAACATTCTTTCCAAGTCCAACCCGGTAACAACATTCTTAAAACGCCCGTACCCATAAGGTTTGTCTTTGGGATTAAAAGGTTGGAACCCAATGGCAATTAATACGGCGTCTGCTTCAATGGGGTGTTCCGATGCTTTTTTGTCCAGATCAATGGCCGTTTCAGGGCATTCATCCTTGCATATGGTGCAGGATTGATCTTTGAAATAAAGACATCTTTCTTTGTTTACCGCATAAAAGGGATGGTTGCTTTTTGAAAAACCCTGAAGAATCGCCCTGTCGATTGGACATCGGTCAAGACACATCCCGCAGTTGGTGCACTTTTCACGATCGATAACCAAAGGTTCTTGTTGGATACTTGCTGTGAATCCATGGTTTTTAGATATGTTTTGTACCTGACTGCCGGTCCATATTTTTATGTTTGGGTGAGAAATCGCGCTTTGTAATTTTTCCTCCACCATACATGCGCCGCACTTTACGCAGGTATTATTAATGGCCTTGCAAGCATATCCGATGGCATGCCCACCAAGAAAGTCCGATTTTTCAACCAATTCAACATGGAGATTTAAATTGGCAAGTTCAACCGCCGCAGAAAGACCGGCCACACCACCACCGATAATCAGAACATTTTTATCCGCCATTTCAGAATGACTCTCCCTTTAAAAACGTAAACGTATCGCAATGTAAAAGCAAAAAATATATCACAAATCAAGAACAAAAGACCGTTTCATCAAACAGATCCCATAGGCTTTTTATAAGCCGGCACGTTAAAAACAATATTATCAACGGATAAAATGAAGTGATGAAGCTCCCGGCCTTTTCATAAAGATGTGCCCTTAATTCAAAAGCCGGGAATCAAACGAAGGGATCAATCAAAGGCATTTTCGACTTTCCAGACTTCCCAGACCTTTCCAACAAGATCGGGACCTGGTTTAAGGGTTGTTTTGCCCGGTCGCCATCCGGTAGGCGTTGCCTCCGCACCATTGGTCGCGCGGACATGCTGAAACGCCTGAAGTTGTCGTATCATCTCCATAATATTGCGACCTACCGGCGGTGTAACGATTTCAATGGCTTGAACCATGCCGTCCGGATCGATAATGAACCGGCCCCGCATTTCGACGCCTGCATTTTCATCATATACGCCGTAAATCCTGCCAATGTTTCCCGGTCCGTCAGAAAGCATGGGAAATGGAGCACCGCCTTCCACCATTTTTGAAAGTTCATTGTCCTGCCACATCTTGTGAACGAAATGGCTGTCAACACTCACAGATAATACCTCAGCCCCCAGGTCCTTGATGTCTTTGTATTTAGACGCAACTGCGGCCAACTCCGTGGCTCAGACAAAGGTAAAATCTCCCGGGTAAAAACAGAGGACAATCCATTTGCCAAAATAGTCAGACAGCTTAACCTGGCCGAACTTCCCATCCTGGTAAGCAGGCGCTTCAAAATCAGGAGCCTTTTGGCCGACTCTTACAACAGACATGGCAATCTCCTTTTCCCCTTGAGCTTGATCAGGGAGTATCTTTTTTTCGGTTTTTTCACCCACCGTTGCGCCGGTGGGCTTTCCACAACCAACTTTAAGTTCTTTCAAAGGCTTATCTCCTTAAACATTGCTTTTACCAAGTATCCATCCATGATTTGAATAAAAATCCTCATTTGCGAATGGACACTACCTAACCGCTAAAACGTGATGATTTCAAAACCTTTTTCTATATAGCCGGCTATTCCGGGATGACCGTTCATATCGTCCAACAATTTAAATCCCTCTGCTTTGGCCGCCTCCAGGGTGCCCATCTTATTGGAACAGGCCTTGCAAACCCCATCAATAAGACCGGAATCTTTTGTCTTTTGGAATAAAGCATACATGGGATTGCCTTTTTTCTTAAGTTCCGGAATTAGCTTGGTAGCAGATCCTTCGATGACGATTTTAACCTCATGTCCCTTTTCTTTCATGTCTAACGCATTTAATAGGACATGAATAAAACACATAAAATCTCCGTTAAATGCAAATAATACCATTTTTTTCATGACGATCCTTTGACTATATTATTTCAATTTTTGCAATGCCTGTTCTGCTGCAATGGTAATTGGTTCAAGGCTCGGCTCAGAAGAGCAATCAGGGTTTCCGGCACACATCAAGGTGGTGAGTTCCGGGACTGTTTTTTCGCCCAGAATCAGCGCATTGACTGTATCGATCTCTTTAACAGCTGCATCGCTATCGCTGATGATCTGTCCCCCGATGATCCTTTGAGTCTTCTTGTCAAATACAAGCTTTAATGTCCAGGGTTTGACGCCGGGTATCATGCCGTGTTTGCTTCTGGAATCGACTGTCGTACTGACAGTTTCAAATCCTTCCTTTTGTGCCTGGTCATCCGTAAAACCGGTTGCAGCGATGTATTTGTCAAAAATTCTAACCGCAGAGTTGTTTAATATTCCCGGGAATTCAATTTTATACCCCGCCAGTGTTTTGGCGGCAAGACGTCCCTGAATAACCGCAGGACCGCGAAGTTGCGAAGGCGCAGGTTTTTTTGTTACAAAATGAATTTTTTCAACACAATCTCCGGCTGCAATGACATCCGGATTTGACGTTTCCAGGTAGTTATTGACTTTGATGCCGAACTTGCCCATTTCAAGATTCATATTCCTTGCCAGCTCTAAATTCGGCCTTGTTCCCACTGACAGCATGACCATATCTGCATCGATCGTTTCACCAGTTTCAAGTTCCACCCCTGTAACCATTCCGTCGCTCCCAAGGATCTTTGTCGCCTTGGATGCCATCATCATGTTGAAACCCTTTTCAACCAGGTACGTCTTCATCTTAGCAGCCAATTCCGGATCAAGCATCAGGGGCAGAGGATAGTCTAAAAATTCAATGACCGTCATGTTGTAATAATCCGGTTTCATTTCTGACAAAAGAGCACCCAGTTCAAGGTTAATAAATCCTGCTCCGATAAAAACAAGATTTTTGGGCTTTTTTTCTTCCATAAACCGTTTGATATTTTCCGCATCCACAGCAGTCCTCAAACTCAGCACCCCCTCAAGGTCAATTCCCTCAATGGGGGGAATAACCGGTACCGACCCGGTGCCCAAAATGATCTTGTCGTAATCAATGGAAGCGCCGTTTGACATCACAACCATCTTTTTCTCCGTATCCACTCGGGTTACTTCTTCAATAATGTTTGTAATACCTGCATTTTCAAACATGGCATCCGGATTTGTAATGGACTCAACAGTGGCCAGACCGGCCACAGCGTGCGGCAAAGCTCATCGAACAATAAAACGATCTTCTTTGCGAATAATCGTAACATCTACATCCGGCATAAGTTTCTTTGCCATCATAGCAGCAGGCCCACCAACCCCGCCGCATCCGATAACAACCAGCTTTTCACCCTTTTCCATGATTCTCCCCCCTCTTGCTATTAACTCGGTAATTAAAGGTGCGAAACACATATACGCTACGACAAATTTATGAGCAAATACTCATAATCAAACCATATGAACTTCCCATTCTACTGTCAAGCTAATTTTATCCGAAAATCTTTTTCATTTCTGATTTACACAAAAACGAATAAGAATTGACCGTTCAGTTAAGCTGCTCAGCGGTTATTAAAAGTCATCCGACAAGCGTCAAAAATGATTAATGATATCTTGATTAGATAAAAAGTGTGACCTTACTTTCTCCGGCTTCCTGTAAAAATGTTGCGACACCTCCCAGGCGGATATTCGGATAATCGATCAGCTCTTCGAGCTTAAATCCCATTAGATCCATGGACATTTCGCAAATAACGATTTCCACACCATAATCCGCCGCCGCTTTCATGAGGGTTTCAAGTGACATAACGCCTTTCTTTTTCATCAGTCCTTTCATCATATGGGTACCCAGACCGGCCATATGCATTTGAGAAAGTTTCAGTTTTGTTGAGCCTTTTGGCAGCATTTTGTCGAACATGGATGCCATGGCATCGGCTTTTATCACATGCTTTTTTATATCCCGCATGGCCGGTATGCCCCAAAAGGTGAAAAACATGACGACTCTCTCGTACATGGCAGCAGCACCTACTGCAATGATAAAGGCAGCCAGCATCCGATCCAGGTCTCCGGAAAAAACCACCATGGAGAGCTGATCTTGGGGTATATTCCTTTTAATATCTTCCAGCTGTTCTTCTATCTCTTTAATACGTTGCTCTAATCTTTCCATTCTTTCTTCCACCATCCTGTACCTTCAACAATTATTTTTATCTGCTAAAAAAAACACTTTTCATAACTTATCGAGGCATCATCAAATTCCTGATAGAGAAGCCTTAGCCGTTCATTAGCAACCCCTGTCGCTATCTGTTTTTCCTCTTTCTCCTCTTTAGTGGGATAACAGGCCAGACAGCGTTCATAATGACCACTTCTCCCTAAAGTTGTGACGGTAAAATCAACCATTAGAAACGTCTGCTTGTTATTGGAATTTACAAAATGTTCAACTGCCGGCACATGTTCTATATTAATTTGGATGGACACTTCATTTCCTTCTTTGGCGATATTGATATAGTCATGAATGGTAAGTATCGATCCATGCTCCTCATGATAACCGTTAAATTTAACGATCATGTCTTCAAGTGTGAACATCCTTTTTTCAATTTTAATACCACACTCTTCCAATCGCCGATAATCTCTTTGTAAATATCGATTGGCGATCATTATCGCCTGTGATACATGCGGACAGAGATTATGCGGGCAACCGCGGGCATAGCATTTTCTGAAACTGTATTCTTTCCCGTCAATGGTTCCGTCGTAGCGGCACAGAAAAATATAGGCCTGGAACGGATTGGCCCGGTGCGCAAAATCGACCGGCAGGATTTCAAAAGAAGTTTGGCAGGTGACATCCAACCTCCTTGTCTTCATCTCTATAAGGTCGGTGACGCGATTGGGTAAATCATTAATGGTTGATTGCTCCATCTGAACACCTCATTTCATCAGAATAGTTACCTGAAAACCATTACCCCTTCAGACAAATTAGAATTATACAGAAATTTGGAAACTCAAAAAAAGAGTTTCCAAATTTCTGGTGATACTATTTTTATTCTCTTAACGAATACCGCCAAACGAGCTAAACTCTTTAGGGGTGTCATAAGTGACTAAGTATAAGTCAGGACGACGTCCGCTTCACTGCAACCATCCACAAATTGGGCAACTCCGCCGCACTCGACACCTTCTATAAGGTCTTCCTCGGTACATTCGGCAATAGGAAAGGCCGCCGAGCAGGCAATCATCCGGGCACCACCGTCCTGGAGGATCTTGATAAACTCCGGCAGCGACTTGGCGGCACCCGGCAAAACGATTTTTTCAGCGCCGCCATTTTTGATAATGTTTAGACCGTCCATGGTAAAAAACATGTTGACTTCCATCTCCATCGCCATTGCACCTGAAGCAATCATAAACGGTGCAAATGCCTTCTGAGGTTTATCTGATCCCAAAAAAATCCACATTTTACCAGCCATTACTACCTCCTTTTGAATCTAAAATGTTTATCGTTGTTCCTTTGCCGATATCACTCCGAATACCGGGCGATAAGTGTTGACAGATCCTCGACTTGTGCACCGGTCTTTCTTAAATTCCCCAAACAGATGGGACACATTGCAATAATAGGAAGTCCGGTGGATTGCAATTCTTCAACTCTTCGATCCAGCACCTCTCTGGAAAGTCTGGGAGAAATGGATTCTGCCGGACCCCCACAACAATTTGTAAATTCTCCTGAACTTCTCACGTTGACACATTCGATATCGAGTTTTCCCAAGACGTTTTGCGGTACATCCGACAGCTCCAGGTATCTGCCGTAAAAACAAGGATCATGAAGTGTGACACGACGGGAACCGTTACTTGCTACAAGATTGACGAGCTCGAAATAGGTCTTCACTTCAAAACTTACACCGGTATATTTGGGATAGAGCACTTTCAGTGCATATGTGGTATGCGGATCCACCGTAATAATTTTTTTGATTCCCGCGTTTTTCAGGTTGGCGGCAACAAATTTGGCATGTTGAACAAAACCGTCTTGGTCGCCCAGATCATAAAGGAGAATGCCGCTGTAGTCATCCAGTTCCGGTTTGTAGCAGAAATCAACGTTCGACTTTTTTAGGATTCTGACAATATTTTGAAGGATATTGTTGGATGCTTTCTTTTCTTTTCCGGATGTTATCAAAGCAAGCCCGACCCCTGAAAGTACTTTTGGAATGTATTTCGTGTAAGACAAATAATTCGCCCAGCCAGTATCTTCATACCGTTCCAGATAATGCGTTGTTTTGTCGATATAGGGCAAAAACTGATACATCAGGCCGGTAAAAAGCAACGCATCGCCATCACGGTCTACAGTTGTATTTTTCCACCAGGTGTTGGCCATAAATTTCGGAATCCCGAACGGACTCCTGGTCTTTTTGACATTGTCGGCGATCAGATCAATCATATCTTTTGGATTGTACATTTCAGGACCTCCTCCAATTGGCGACAACATAACGTTTCAGACCTAAAATAATTTCGCCCGGGTCGGCCTCCCTGGGACACGTCCGGGTGCAGAGTCCGCAATGCAGGCAGCGCCAGAGTTCTTGAGCATTTTCAAGAATGCGATCCATTGCACCAATTTGAATATAGCGAATCATTTTTCGGGGAAAATGCTCGTATATCAACGGGCAGATGGCCGCACAGGTCCCGCAGTTAAAGCACTCCAGGGCCGTATTTTCACCGTAACGCTCCATCACTTTGGCAAAATTGGGATTAATCAACGTCATACTCATGTCTCCTTAATAAGGGGTCAAATGGTTCCAACTGAAACGATCAAGCTCTCTGTTTATTCAGCCGTTTCTTCAACCTCGCTTTCAACCAACACATACCGAAAAAAACCGCCGTCTTTCTCCCCTTCAATGATGTTCCCGTATTTTTTTAACGTCGCCAGATACCATAGGACACTGTCTGAGGATACTCCCGTAGCATTGGATATTTCCGGCACGGTTGCCGGTCGGTTTGCAAGATGCCCCTTAATGGCTTTTAGAATTTTTTTCTGTTCTTTAACCATCGTGGAAGCCTGAGTGATCCATTCCTTTCGATCACTGCGCAGCTTTTTCATGGCCTCTTTTTTCGTCTTTTTTATGTGATCATCATGGCTCATTGGAAATTCCTAATATTAAATTTCAGACATCACTTAGGCTGTAACCTCTTGGGAGACAATGGCGTCCACCATTGCCTCGTATTGTTTTAACGTCCATCCATTCACATCGATGGCATTTTCAAGGCAAACCGCTACACATGCACCACACCCCGTACAAAATGCCGGCGTCACCTGGGCCCGCTGAACCTTTTGTCCGTCGATGTCCATTTCCACCAGACCGAGTGCACCGTCACTCAAACAAGCTTCAACACATGCCCCTGCACCGTTGCATTTTTGAAGATCGACTTCGGCCACAAAAGGATCGAGTTCCACATAGCCTCGACTCAACAATGCGGAAGCTTTGACTGCAGCGGCAGCAGCCCCGTTGCATGCTTCGCCGACATCCATAGGCGCCTGGCAGGTCCCTGCTAAAAAAATACCGGAAACAGGGAGTTCAACCGGTCGCAATTTGGGATGAACTTCCAGTAAAAACCGGTCCGCACCTACCGGGAGTTTCATCATATCTACGATCCCGGATATACTGTTCGGCTCCACCCCTGCGGCGAGAACCACCAGATCAGCAGGCACTTCAACTTCTTCACCAAATGTCAACATATCCTTGGCTTTAACCAAAAGAGGGAATTCATCCGAATAACCGTTTTTCGAAACCTCCGGAGCTTCTTGGGCTTCAAAACGGATAAAAACAACCCCCTTGCCGGATGCCTGATCATAAAGTTCTTCCTGTCCACGGCCGTATGTCCGTATGTCCCGGTAAAATTCATAAACGCATGTTTCCGGGTAGGTTTCACGAATGATGTTTGCCGCATTAAGAGTGGCGCTGCAACAAGTCCGTGAACAGTATTCGTTCAGGTGCCCTGACGCATCCTCAGGATGAATACCCGGGATCTGACGACTCCCCACACAGTGAATCATGGCCACACTTTTGATTTTTCGGCCGTTGATCTCAAGCAAATCACCGCCGCTCTTGTTTTCAGACATGTTTCGAATTAAATCGGAAAGTGTCACGATTTCTTTGAATTCGCCATAACCATACTCGCCCTTTCGCGGAGTATAGGATTTAATACCCGTAGCCAGCACAATGACCCCGGTATCAATGATAAACGCTTCAGTTGCTTCAGGGACAGATCCTGTATAAACGCCGGCAAAAGGAATAAATTCTCCAGGTTGCATATCGGATATGTTGAATTGCTTCAGTTTTTCCTGATATGATGCTGATTCCGGAGGCTGTTTTTTAATGCCCAATTTGAAATTGCCTACGTACCCTTCGAATTTCTCCACCGTTGCGCACGTATGAACAGTAATAGACACATTATTCAACACTCGGCCGGAAAAATTTGAAATCAAATCGCCGGCCTTGTCTCTTGTGGGAGCAATTTTATCCAAAAGAGCCAGTTGACCGCCGAGAAACGGTGATTTTTCGATAAGGGTGACTTCAATGCCACGATCCGCCAGATCGATTGCCGCCCGAAGCCCTGCCATTCCACCCCCAATGACGGTTGCATGAGGCACGGCATCGACGCGGATAGGTTCAAGGGGTTTGAGATGACCTGCTTTTGCAGTTGCCACTGAAACCAATACCGTTGCTTTATCTGTGGCATTTTCACCATGGTGCACCCAGCTAACCTGTTCTCTGATGTTGGCATGTTCATAAATATAGGGATTTGCGCCGGCTCTGGATATCGCGTTTCGAAAAGTCATTTCATGGAGGCTGGGTGCACAGGAAGCCACCACAACCCGGTCAACCCGCCCTTCTCTCAGATCCTCCATAATCATTTCCTGCCCGGGATCCGAACACATGAACATGTTGGTTCGTGCCACCGCAACTCCGGGAATTTTTTCAGCCTGATCACGAACCGCCTCAACATCCACATGATCGGATATATTGCCGCCGCAGTAGCAAATATATACGCCGACTTTTTCTTCTGTTTTTTCTGTTTTCGATTCAGACGACATGCATTTATCTCCTGATTTCAGAGGTCAAAGTAACTATTATGCCGCATGGTTTCTGCGTATGTCCGACAGATACTTTGACGCTTCCATGGCCGCGGCACCGGCTTCGGTAATGGTATCCACAATATCTTTGGGGCCGGCCGCGACACCGGCGGTAAAAACCCCTTCCATATCTGTCAGGGTGGGTGAAATTTTGGGTTGGATGGTTTTAATAAATCGATCTGTTGCAGCTGAAACCGGACAAACCCCTTCCGGATTCCAACCCGGTATTATACCCAGCGAAAGTACTACCAGATCATGATCTGCCGTTGTTACGCCTTCACCATCCTGGGCTTCATATCGCACTGTAACACCGCCATTTTCACCGGCATCGATAGTGGCCACTTTGGCCTTAACAAATTCGATTCCCATGGCTTTGGCATTTTGATAAAATTGCTCATACCCTTTTCCAAAGGCACGAATGTCCATGTAATAGATGATAATATCAGCTAACGGCAGTGAACCGGAAAGAAGCATGGCCTGCTTGATGGCGTACATGCAGCAAACTCTTGAACAGTACGAAACCCCCATACTTTTATCCCGTGATCCGGCACATTGAATGTAAGCAACGGAATCCGGCTCCATTCCGTCCGATGGTCGCAGAACACGATTATAGGGACCGTGGGGCGCCAGAAGCCGTTCCATTTGAAGCGCGTCAATGACATTGGGGATTTTTCCCATCCCATACTGTGGTTTGTTTTCAACAGGCGTCAACTCAAAACCGGTGGCCAAAACGGCTGTTTTAGCCTTTATCGTAAAATCGATGGGTTTCTGAAAATAATCGATGGCCGCTGTGGGGCAAACTTTTTCGCATTTTCCACAAAGCATACAGTGTTCAACATCTATCAAGGCAATTTGAGGAATGGCATTTGAAAATGGAATATAAATGGCTTTGCGTGCGGAAAATCCACCCTGTTCTTTATCACTGACATACACCGGACAATCATACTCGCACCGACGGCAGCCGATGCACTTTTCCTGATCCACAAACCGTGGCCGCTGGGTTACAACAGCGGTAATGTCTTTTCCATTGCGCTTTATCGATAAGATGTCACAATAGGTAAACAATGTGATATTTTCATGATGGGCTGCTTCCGCCATTTTCGGAGTCGTAATACAGCTTGAACAGTCGAGCGTGGGAAAGACCTTTGAAAGACGGATCATTTTGCCGCCGATAGAGGCATCCTTTTCCACCAGCTGCCACTTTAAAATTTTGGTCCGCCAAGTCGATGGCAGCCTGTAATCCGGCGATACCACCGCCCACGACAAGGGCATCAAAATTTACTACTTGATTCGATTCCATACATTTCTCCCAATTGTCATTCGTCTTAAACCACCTCTTGATCTTCAGGAGGTCCTATTTCCTCAATAAGCGCACTCATGTCATTCACTTCTTTGAGAAACGGCCGATTGCAGACCGTGCAGATGGACGTCAGGCGAAGCCTCCGAATATCCAGATTCCTCTCTTTCATCATTTTGTAAACCCGGTCCAACCGTTTTGCCAACGCATGATAGGCACCTTCGTAAGGGCACTCTTCACCGCACGACATAATGATGATCCCGCTGATCCCTTTCTTAAAACAGTCCAGATAAAATTGCTCCGGAAAGAGTACAGGTGAACGAACCCTTAGAATGTAAGTATTGGCGGGATAGGTAGAATGCGCTTGTCCCACCGAATTTGCACCGGGATAGGCACAAGTTTCCGTAGCCAGAATTAATATTTTTTTTTCGCCGATACGATTCTTTTGGATAGCCATAATAGATTTGCCTTATACTTGTCCAAAACTAATGATTGATGATTTAAAAACAGGTTGAACATATTCATTAATGGAGATTAATCTGCTGAAAAATTCTCTATTTTTTTCTACGGACAAAAATTCTGTCATAACCATCGGCTTCCACATGCCCCAACGATTCATGACCCACCTTCTTAGCCCAGACCGGAATATCCGCGTGAGTACTCGAGTCATTTGAAAGTATCTCAAGAATACCTCCTATTTTCACTTTTCCGATTCCTTTCTTGGCTTCCAAAAGCGGTCCCGGACAGGCACTGCCTCTTGCATCCACTGTACTTTCAACTTCAATTACGCTTAAATCAAGTTCAGACATGATTTCCTCCTTTTTATAAGTTGTTAATTTAACCGCCCAAAGCGATCTTTTAGTCTTCCTTCCTCAAACAGATACAATAAAAGTTATTATCTTCTTCAGTATCCACCACGGTGTAATTATCGTTTGCAGAACCTTAAAAATCTCTTTTCGAGTTTTAGGATCATCTCCCATTACCTGTAATATCTCTCCAGGTTTCATATCCCTAAATGCTTGGCTGACTTTTAGAAAAGCAAAGGGGGTAATGGCTTCCCTAAGATCAAATTTATGCTATTATTTTCGTTTCCAATCGTTTACCCCAATTGTTTTAATGTTCTTTTCTGCAAAGGGAATGCCAGTTAATGAAACAAACATCAGTTTTCAGATAGACCTGGGAAAGCGAAACGACTAAAAATTTTTAATCACGAAAAATACGAAAGATCGAAGACACGAAAAAAATATAAAGAATTGTAATTCTTTTGGATCGATCTCGGAAGGCTCATCAACCCGGAACCTTGAACATTGAAGCACTCAACCCATGTTAATTAATATTTCTCCTTGAACAATGAGTGTTAAATTGTTAATATATAGCATTAACATATGTTAAGCTTTAACAGGAGGAGTTAACATGTTTGAACAAGAACTGAACGAATACTGGAAAACCGTGGTGGACACCATCCAGGACGGCATCATGATCGTCGATAAAGCCGGAACCATCGTTTCGACAAACAAGGGCTTTGAAAATATAACCGGCTATAACCAGGAAGATATCATCGGGAGATCTTGTACCACTTTAAACTGTAATAAATGTGAAGCGGCCAGAGAAAAAAGTGGAGACCACTGGTGTGTTTTATTTCGAACCGGTGCTGTAAAAATGAGCAGATGTGCCATACAAAGGGCCGATGGGAGTTACATCAATGTCTTAAAAAACGCCTCTCTTCTTCACGATAACAGCGGGAAGGTCATCGGTGCAGTGGAGACACTCACCGATATTTCGGAATTACTGAAAAAAGACACCCAGATAGAAGCGTTTCGCAGGGAATTAAGATCTATGGATGGTTTTCAAGGAATCCTTGGAACTTCGGGTCCCATGCAGCAGGTATTTGACTTAATTAGCAATGCAGCACGATCAGATGCACCGGTGATTATTTTTGGCGAAAGCGGTACCGGAAAAGAGCTTGTCGCCGCAGCCATCCATAATACCGGTGCCAGGAAAAGAAAACCGTACCTTAAAGTAAACTGTGCTGCGCTCAATGAGTCTCTACTGGAAAGCGAACTGTTCGGTCATGTCAAAGGTGCGTTTACCGGTGCCTTTCAAAACAGGAAAGGACGCTTCGAAGCTGCCCAGGGCGGAGATATATTTTTAGATGAAATCGGCGATTTACCTCTTTCAACTCAGGTCAAGCTTCTGAGGGTTCTTGAAGAAAAGGTCATTGAACGGGTGGGAGACAATCGACCGGTCCATATCGATGTCCGCATTATATCCGGCACCAATCGAAACTTAAAAAAGCTCGTGGAATCAGGTTCGTTCAGGGAAGATTTATTTTACAGAATCAATGTCATTCCCATCATTATCCCCCCCTTACGGGAAAGACGCAGCGACATCCCTCTTCTGGCAGAATCTTTTTTTCGAAGAATTCGGCTTAAAAACGACAATAGTATCGATGCCATCAGCAACCCGGCCATGGAAGCCTTAATGAACTATTCCTGGCCGGGAAATGTCAGGGAATTAAAAAGCGCTCTGGAATATGGTTTTGTCACCTGTAACGGTTCTGTGCTTGAACCTCAACACCTGCCGCCGGATGTTTTTTTGAATCATAAAGCGGATCCAATTGCTGAAAAAACCAGCCACAACCGTGATGAGATTCAAAAACGCCGGTTAATAGACGCGCTTAAACAGACCGAGGGTAATCAAACCAAAGCAGCCCGTCTCCTGGGAATTTCCCGTATCACGGTATGGAACCGAATGAAGAAATACGGGATAAGACCGGTTCGAAAATTCGCCGAAGATTCGTCATAATAAAATTTGGTACTGAATTTGCTTTCAACTTTATCGGGGTAAAACTTGGCACAGATATTGTAGCCTGTTATAATTTAATAAGGTACAATCATTATGAAATGTCCTAGTTGTCAATTCGATAACCCTGAAGGTATGAACTTCTGTGGTAAATGCGGTGGTTCCCTGACGATTGACTGTCCGGCTTGCGGACATCAAAATTTAGCTGGTTCTAAATTTTGCACACAATGTAAGGGAAAAATCGCCCACACAGATGTTGTTCCCGCTTATGCCAGAAGATCTGCACTGGAATATACACCCCGGTTTCTGTTGGAAAGAGCATTTAAATATAAAAGCACCATGATTGGTGAACGAAAATTGGTATCTGTGCTGTTTGCAGATGTAGCTGATTTCACGACCATTGCAGAAAAGCTGGACCCCGAAGATGTTCACGAAATTATGGATGACTGCTTTGGAATTCTGGGCCGGGAAATCCACCAAACAGGAGGGACGATCAACCAGTATACCGGTGACGGAGTTATGGCCCTTTTCGGAGCACCGATTGCCTATGATGACCATATCCGGCCGGCCTGCCATGCAGCTCTGCAGGTGCAAAAGCGGATGAAAGAATTTCATCGAAAAATTGTTAAACGTTATGATGTCACCTTTAAATTACGCATCGGTATTCACACCGGGCCTGTGGTCGTGGGCGCCATTGGCGACAACCTGCGTTTGGACTATACGGCTGTGGGAGATACCACCAATCTGGCGGCCCGTCTCGAATCAATGGCAGAACCAGGCACCATATTGGTTTCCAAACGTGTGTTTCAAAATGCAAAGAACCATTTTCTTTTCGATAATGTAGGTCAACGGATCGTTAAAGGAAAGAAAGAGCCTGTCGAGGTATTTCTTCTGGTTCGGGAGCGGGCTCTTAAACATGTGGAAAGCAACGATGTAAGGACCGGCATTCCTTTTGTGAATCGAAAAAAGGAAATTGCTCTTTTAACAAACGTATTTGAAAAATCCATCGAACATGGCCCGATAATTACTGCGATTACCGGAGAGGCAGGTATCGGCAAAACCAGGCTCTTTAAACATTTTTCCCGGTCCATTGTAAAAAAAAGGGCCCTTCTTCTTGAAGGGCGTTGTAGGCCTTATGGCCAATTAACGGCATTGTTCCCCTTGAAACGTATGTTTCGATTCTATTTCAATCTTCACGAGCAAGACTCGGATGATCAAGTACAATCGAAAATACAAAACACGCTCAAAGGAACTGAAGCGTCAGTTTTTCTGGATCATTTGTTTGATCTGTTTTCAGGGGTCGAAAAAAAAATTGAAGATTTCCACTTGACCATTGAGTGGAAAAAGAAAGTCTTGTTCAGGGCGATTCGGGATTTGCTTGCATCCATCTCTAAAGACAAACCCGTAATCATGGTCATAAACGATATGCAATGGGCAGATGCGTCCACCCGAGAATTTCTAATGTTTTTGACCCAATCCCCGAAAAAAATACCGGTTTTAATAGTTTGCATGGGAAGATCCGAACCCGGTATTTGGTTTCCCGATCTGACGATGGAACCTATCCGGCTAAATCCCTTGTCTGGTAGACAGGCCACTGACCTCTTAACTTCAATTTTAAAAACCAGGTGTTTTGACCCGAACATCTGTAAAAAAATCGTTGCAAAAGCAGGGGGAAATCCTCTTTTTTTGGTTGAAATGGGAGAGGCGCTAAAACGACAGGGATTGATTGATTCTGAGAAGTCTCAATATACGTTCGAAGTGCCTGTCCACAACATAGAAACGCCGGAAAGTATTCAGGGAATTTTAGCAGCAAGACTGGACGCCCTTCATTCGGATTTGAAACATTTGATTCAATTGGCCGCTGTTATTGGCCAAGAGTTCTCATATGACCTTTTAGAGCCGTTGACTGAATCGCCCAAAAATCTGTCTAACTTATTGGAAGAAGCTGTAAAGCAAGGAATCTTGGAACAGAATTTTTCTAATGACAGGCCGCAATATCAATTCAAGCAACCATTAATGCAGGAAGTAGCGTATCACAGCCTGCTTCGCCGAAATCGGCGTCGTTTTCACCAAGTCGTAGGAAAAACCATAGAAACCTTATACCCAAAGAACCTGAAAGCCAATTTTGGTTTGCTGGCGCATCACTTTTACGAAGCCAAAAATTGGCCCAAGGCTTTTGGATATACTTTGGAAGCCATGGAACAAGCCAGTTATTCCTATGCCTGTCAGGAGGCATTGACCAGCATTGACAGAGCCCTTGATATCATTTCTAAAGGTCAATGGGAACGTTCGGATGTAAAAAGCCTCGATCTTTTTTTTCGCAAAGGAAAGATTCATTTTTGCATGGGACAGATGGGTGCCGCCAAAACAGTTTTTGAAAATTTATTGCTTGAAGCAAGGCATTTATGTGACCGTAACACAGAGGCCGAGGCTCTTTTTCGACTTGGATGGATTTCTTTTTACATGCATCAACCCCGGTCTGCACAGACGCTGCTTATCAAAGCCATCCGCCTAAGCAGGCAAAAAGATTTTCCTGAAATTCTCCTTAAAGCGACCGGTTTTTTAGGTTTTGTTTATGCCGTGCTGGGAAATTTAAAAGAGGCGGCATATTTGTTGACAGAGGCGTTTGACCTTGGGGTAAAGCTGGACACATCTGAAGGCAAAGCCTGGACTCTTGTCAATCTTGCCCGGTATTATAATTGGATTGGAGAATTCGAAAAAACCCTCGAGTTATGCCGGCAGCTCCACATGTTAAATCAGGAGATCCGAAGCCCTTATTTTAGGATATTGTTATATTTTATCCAAGGTTCTGCCTATGGCGCCCTGGGGCAGATAGATAAAGCAAAACAGCAACTCAAGGCCGGTTTAAAGCAACTGGAGGGGGTGGATGATAAATTCTGGCGACCAAGATTCTTAAATATGCTTGGATGGGTTCATGCTGAAATCGGTGAATTCCAGGATGCCGTAAGGCTTAACAAGCAATCCCTTGAAGAAGCAATAAGCACGGGCGATCCTGAAATCATTCATAATGCCCAAATCAATTTGGGCGAAAATTATTTAGCGATGAATGACCTATCCGGCGCTAAAGATATGTTGGAAAGCGTGTGGCAGGAAGTCAAAAAACCCGGCATTTCGTATACACGCTGGCGTTACAAGACCCGACTTTTTATCGCCATGGGCGAACTTTATGGCAGACTTGGGGATAATAAAAAGG
This sequence comes from uncultured delta proteobacterium, assembly GCA_963731025.1. Lineage (GTDB taxonomy): Bacteria > Desulfobacterota > Desulfobacteria > Desulfobacterales > UBA11574 > UBA11574. The sequence goes on from CAVSVL010000012.1 coordinate 319,865, forward strand.
GGCTTGATTCCATTCGGAAAGCGATGAATCTGACGCGAAAAAGCGGTGCAAAAAAACAAACGGCTCAGGCACTTTTAGCCAAGAGTCGGCTTTTATCCCAAAGCCGTCCAAGCCTGATACAAAAGTCTTTAGAAAAAGCGCTCACCCTATCCCTTGAAATGGGGACCCGCCTTCTAACCCAAAAAATCCGTTATGCCTATAAAACAATGGGGATTTAAGGTTCAGTGGTCCGGATTTTAAGCGTGTCAAAAGGAAGCGTTTTTCAGGGGTCTCAATTTTATGACGTTACGAAGGGAATATATACATAAAACGTACTTCCGTGATCAGGCTTGCTTTCGACCCGGATCATTCCGTCGTGGGCTTCGACAATACTCTTAACGATGGGCAACCCCAAACCGGTACCGATAATGTATCGGGTTTTTTCATTTTTAACGCGATAGAATCGGTCGAAAATTCGCCCCAACTCCTCCTCCGCAATCCCTAGACCGGTATCGCTGACACTGATGCACAAATGATGCTTTTCCGGATGGGCGGCGATGGTGATCTTTCCCCCTTCGGGGGTATAGTTGATGGCGTTGGCAATCAGATTGGAAAGGACCTCTTCCATGTTTTGTTTGTTGGCAAGTACCGGCGGAAAATCCGGTAACGGGTCCAGTTCGAGTTGGATCTTTTTCGCCCGGGCTTTGGGTTGATGAAAATCGAACTGGTCCGTTATAACTTCAGCCATATCACATTCGGTTCTTTCTAAGACTATCAATCCGGCCTCTCTCGAGGCCATATTCAAAAGCTCAGAAGAAAGGGAAACGAGTCCGTTCATTTTCTCCGAGGCCCTGCCCAGAATTTCACTTTGTTTTTGCGTAACGTCACCGGCCAGCCCATCTTGAATGACTTTGATCTGCGCCATAACAGAGTTCATGGGACTTCGAATTTCGTGTGCCACCATAGACACGAAATCAGACTGGCGCTGATTGATCTCCTTTAAATAGGTAATATCGCTCAAAACGGTAATGGTGCCTAAATTCCGGCCGATTCGGTCTCTGAAAGGGCGGCATTTGGCAACATATATGGCCTTTTTATCTTCTTTGTCCTCTCCGATGTCCAGTTCTTCGGTCAGTTCGGTGAGAACATCTTCGGTCATGGAAAGGGCACTCTCGATCATTTGCCGGAGTTGTTCATTTTTAATCAGCATCGTAAACGGACGACCAATGATATCATCTCCCTGAAAGCCCATTATTTTCATAAATGCCGGGTTGGCCAGTACCACCTTTTTTTCAACATCCGCAACCATGACCCCATTGGCCAAAAGATTAATAAGCACACGCATTCTGGATTTTTCGTTGGCAATGTCTTTAAGCGCGCCGGTGTGTTCGATGGCTTTAGAGACGACTACCCTGAGCTGATCCGGAGAAAAAGGCTTTGGAATAAAATCAAAGGCGCCGTTTTTCATGGCTTCAATAGAATGTTCAACAGTAGCGTAGCCGGTAATAATGATAATGGCGGTATCCGGGTGGAGTGCTTTAACATGTGACAAAACATCAAAGCCCGATAGACCCGGCATCATGAGGTCCAGCAGGACAACATCAAAATGTACCTTTTCAATCATTCCCAAACCCTGCTCTCCGTTTTCGGCCAAGACGACCTCGAATCCCTCCAGAGTGAGTACCTCACGGCAGCCCTCTCGAATCACCTTTTTGTCATCAACCACCAGGATTTTGGGCTTAAATAAAATGTCAGTGGATTGTTTTTCTTTCATGATTATAGCCACCTCCCCTTATTTGTTCTGTGGAGCCGGGGTTTTTTCATCCGGTGCATAAAGTGGGAGTTCGATTAAAAACGTTGTTCCCTGAGGACTCGTTTCCTTGATGGTAATTCGGCCGCCGTTCTCTTTAATGATTCCATAGGAGGTGCTCAGACCAAGGCCAGTGCCTTTTCCTGTCTTTTTTGTGGTAAAAAACGGGTCGAATATTTTTGAAAAATGTTCTTCAGGAATGCCACATCCGCTATCCGACACCTCGATGTATACCTTTTTTGCGGGTTTGTTTCGGTATGTCCGGAAGGTAAGGGTCCCCTTTTTTCCCATGGCGTCGATGGCGTTCGTTACCAAGTTTATGACGACTTGGCTAAGCTGGTTTTTATCCGCATGAATCAGCATCATGTCCCCGGACATTTCTTTAACGAGCGCTATATTCAAAAAAAGTTCCTGGTCTCTTATAAGATCCAAGCTATGTTTTACCAGCAAATTGACTTGAAATATTTCTTTGGTCGGACTTGCCTGCCGGCTATATGCCAGAAGGTTTTTCACAATATCCCTGCACCGGCCCGCATCATCGATCACAGATTTTAAATATTTCCCAACCGGATCTTCATTATCAAAACGTTCCAACGCCAGGTTTGCATACAGAAGAATCCCGGTCAGCGGATTATTGATTTCATGGGCCACCCCTGCCGCCAGTTGACCCAGGGATGCCATTTTTTCCGATTGAGCAACCTGAATTAATATCTCCTTAAGTTTCTTTTCCGCAGCAATTTTTTCCCTGAGGTCATAAAAAATTCCGGTGCTGGCCACTTCCTTATCACCTTCATATATAAGGTTGGCTGTCATTTCAACAGGGATAACTTCACCGGCTGCGTTAACGACATCAACTCGCGTGGCGGTTAACTTTCCCTCTCCGCCAAAATTTTTATTCTTCAATTTCTTCATGATTTCCCTTGCTTTTCCGAAAGGGTAAAAGTCTTCCGCGTTTTTTGTGCGAATGGCTTCTTCCATAGGATAGCCGAATAAATCTTCCGCCGCCTGATTCATTAATAAAATATTTCCATCTCTATCAGCAGAGATAATTGCATTGGGCGAGCTTTGGATGACCTTGTCCATAAATTGTCGGATATGAATGGATCGTTTCTCCAAAGTGATCACCCGTGAGGCATCGCGGACACTTTCCATTATAAATTTGACATCACCATTGTCATTTAAAATGGGTGAAAACATTCGGTCTACCCATACCTCCTCGTTTCCATCAAATTCCGTTCGTCTGAGTATGGACTGCGGTTTCTTTTCGGCGATCACCTTGGAAAAAGGACAGATTGCCGGAGAACAAGGTTTTTCAGTATCATAAAAAACCTGATGACATGTTTTCCCGACAATCTTTTCCAAATCGGTTCTTTTTTTTTTCAGAAAGGCTTGATTCGCAGAGATGATGACTTTATCCGGTGTCAGAATTAGGGAAGGAAAAGGTAGGGAATTGAAAACCTTCAATCTCCAGTCGAACTCTTCGGTGACTGTAATATATTTCATATTCGTGAGCTGATGCTGATATTTGAACGTCTATGAACTTTTTAAATCCTTAAGTCCTCTTGTTATGGAACCACAAATGCTTCTATTAAAAAAGGCCTGGCATCCTGCAGCTTTTTTTCAGGCAGTACAATGTAAACGGCAGCCCCGGAGCATACCGTTATTAAAACCGGAACTCCTTGCCCGTCCAAAGCTTTAAAAGCCGAATCAGCAATTCCGTATCGGTCCCCGAAATGAGGACCCTGAAAGCTTATGAGTTCTACCGGAGAGGTTAGATGGAAATATTTTTCAGATTCCAGATCAAGCCTTTTATCAATATGAGATAATACGATATCGGCAACAAACTTCTCAAGTAAAATATACAATCGTAATTTCTGCTGCGTCGCATATTTGGCCAAAATCAGATGAAAACCGATATCAAGATCTGCCAATTCCATAAGCCAAAGACCCCATTGGGACATTTCCTCCGGTTTAATTTCGATATTCATTAAAGACAAATCAATAACCTCTTTAAAACCGTATGTTTTAGGCTTAGGTTCCCAATAAACGGCAATCGTTTCCACTGCTTTTTCCTCAAGTTAAATAGGACACAGATTTTCGCAGATATACACAGATAGTATTGTTATTTTGCAATTTAAGAATCTTGATAATCTGTGTTCATCTGTGTCCAAAAAGAAAATCCATATACTATTAAATTATTATTTGGGTGTCTTAGACTCTTTGCGACTGAACCGTTACCTTTTCTTTTGTATCACATGAATCTCCGGTCTAAACGGTGCATGATTCGGTGGCAGATCCATATATTCAAGTAAAATTGAAACAGCTTCGTCCAATTGTGAATAATCCGTGATAAATGTCAGGGAAGATATGGATGAGGCCATACCGTATAGTGGCAGGTGCTGCTTGCCTAAGAGATAAAAGGACAGACCCAGCAGTTTCAATTTCGAATGATGCGGAAATATGGACAACGTGCCGACACCTGGAATAAATTCCAGATGTTCTTTCAGCGTAGGTTCCCCTTCCACAACTTTTTTTATCCGATGGATATCTTCAGCCGACACACAGCATGATCCTATAATTTCTTCTTCCATACCACCGGTCAAAATAAAGGGAATATTTATCTGATGTTGAGCCAGAAGTTGGAAAAAAAGAGGCCGGAAATCCTGGGGGGAGGAACCATTCAAAAGATTGATCTGGACCAGTTCCGTGCTGAGCTTGATGCCATTGATCCGTATCTTTTTGTTGATGCCATCCCGAGTATTGTTCATAAGAAATTTATGTAATAATGATGGACCTCGCAATTTAAACCCTGATGCCAAATCCATACAAAGCAGCTTGTTCTGATTTTGGAGTGTTGGAGTATTGAAATTAATTTATATCAAAACAAGCTTATCGTTTCAACACCCCATCGCTCCATCATTCCAATACTCGGTATTGTCCATTGATCCGTTGAATATTTGTATGCCCTGGAATCTCGATAAAGGTATCAGGCGTCTTGCAAGTCCGGTTAGTGTCCATCCATAAATGGTCTTTTTATCCAATCTCTGTGTTAGGCTCAAAAAATAATCCTCGGAATATTAAACATATGCCTGTGGTTATTTTTTTCGCATGCCTTGATCTTGAAGAAAAATCCTCATTTATGGATGGACACTAGTTAGAATTATTCGAGATTTTCTTTTACAATGTCCATCAGTTTATCCAAATCAATGGGTTTTGGAATAAAATCTTCGGCCAGTGTTGTTTTGCCGCCAAAATGGGTATACTTGGTTGTTGTTACGGCATCTCCCACCGCAGTGAGAAGAACCACCGTAATATCTTTGTATTGATCGTCCTTTTTAAGCTCATCACATACCATATACCCATCTTTTCTCGGCATCATGACGTCCAGAATAATCAAATCCGGCCGATCTTCTTTAATCCTTTCCCAGGCTTCAACCCCATCATATGCCTTGGTTACCCGAAAATCATTGCTTTCCAGCTTCATGGTAACTGATTCAACCAGATCGGGGTCATCGTCTACCACTAAGATATGTTGTTTATCACTCATTGATTTTCCTCCTTTGATATTTAAAATGGGCTGCTTGTTTTTTTCATATAATGAACAATTGAACTAAAGATCAATTTCAGGTCTCGGAAGAAGTCCTGCCTTTTCGGCAATCTCCGGCACCTTCTCTTCCCACTCAATGGCCATAATATGGAATCCTTTGACACCTTCCACAGCCTTTAGGCGCTCAATGGCTTCCACACTGATTTTGATTCCTTCCTCGGGCTGTTTTTCTTTGGGAACACCGGCCATACGTTTGATGAGTTCATCCGGTACATCCATTCCAGGCACCCTGTTTTTCATATATTTGGCCATCCCTACGGTTTTCATGGGCGTAATCCCGGCCATAATATTGACCTTTTCATGGAGACCTCGGTCACGGACACCTTCCATCCATTTCTCAAATTTATCCAGGTTGTAGATACACTGGGTTTGAATGAAATTGGTTCCCGCTTTGACCTTTTTAGCCAGACGAGCCACCCGAAGCTCAAAAGGGTCGGCAAACGGGTTGGCGGCCGCACCGATAAACATTTTGGGTGGATTCAGAATGTCGTCTCCGCCCTGGAATTTGCCCTTATCCCGCATATCTCTGATCATCTGAACGAATTGTACGGAATCAATGTCATGCACATTGGCAGCCATGGGGTGATCGCCAAAGTGGGGGTGATCACCGGATAAACAAAGTATGTTATCGATGCCGTGTGCATAGGCGCCCAAAATGTCCGCCTGCATGGCCAGCCGGTTACGGTCTCTGGTCACCATCTGCAGGATGGGATTCATTCCCAGTTGTTTAATAAACACACAGGCGGCAAAACTGGACATCCGGACCATGGCTGTCTGGTTATCCGTAACGTTGACCGCATCCACATAGCCTTTAAGCATTTTGGCTTTTTCTATAATCTTTTCCGGAACGGCACCCCGCGGAGGTCCACATTCGGAGGTCACCGCCAACTCACCTGAAGTAAAAATTTTTTCCAGTACACTTTCGGTCTTCATTTTACTAAATCCTCTCTTATTATTTTACGGGGTCCGCCACCACGACCTGTTCGCCAGTCTTTTGCCGCTATATTTTCTTCGTATCGATCTTCTATTCCCAACGCTTTCAGCCGATCCCAAATGAGCTGCCAAGCACAATCCATACCCGGATCTACCTCACACTTGCCGTTTGTGGATCCACCGCAAGGGCCATTCAAGAGCCGCTTTGAACATCGCGCAATCGGACAGACCCCCCCGGTCAATCCCAAAACGCACTCTCCGCATCCCTGGCATCTTTCAGCCCAGACGCCCTGTCGTTCCGAAGCGCCCATGAACGTTGTGTTTACCGCCGGAAAAACCGGTTTTGTTTTAAACCGTCTGGCAATTTCCTGAACCCCGCAACCGCAAGCCATGGACATAACCGCTTCAGCTTGATCAATGTGGGTGACGAGCTCTTCCACATATTCTGGATCGCATTGCCTTTCGAGGGTCATCTCTTTAACTTCCAGCGTCTTTCCTTCTTTCATAAATGCCATCTGGAGGGCGGAAGATAAAATTCCAACCTCCTTTCTACCCCCTGCCGAGCACACCGTTACACACTCGTTGCATCCCACAAGAAGAATGCGGTGATACGGTCGCAGGCATTCAATGAGTTCTTCCATTGGTTTACGTTCAGCAGTGATCATTGTCGTTCACTCTCCTTTTATATAAACGTTATAATTATGCCGCGTTATTTGCTTTGGAAGCGGATTTAACCGGGTTGGGTCCCAGTTTTCGGATTTTTTCCGTCATATCGGTAGCCGTCTGTGCAAACCGTTCCCCCATACCGGCCGACATTAAAATCATTTCCACCCGTTCTCCGCCAATGCCAATTTCGTCAAGTAACTTTTTGATATAGGCCACCCGTTTTGCGGCATCGATATTGCCGCTTTTAAAATGACAATCTCCCTCCAAACAACCCGCCACATAGACACCGTCAGCCCCCATTTCAAGGGCTTTCATAATGTGAATGGCATCGACCTTGCCGGAGCAGGGCACTCTTACGATCTTGACATTCGGGGGATAGCAAAGTCGTTTACTCCCTGCCATATCTGCCGCCGTATAGGCACAATAATGGCAACAAAAAGCCACGATAGTCGGTTCAAAATTCTCCATTAGTTTACCCTTTCCAAAAGTCCCGTCAATTTGGCCATGATCTGGTCGTCTTCATATTGCATGAGTTGAATGGCCTTTGCCGGGCATTCAGCGGCACATATACCGCATCCATGGCACTGGGCCGGATCGATTTCAGAATATCCGTCCGCGTTAATAAATGGGATGTTAAAAGGGCAGGCCCGGACGCAGATCAAACAGGCCGCACATTTCTCTTTCTCTACCCTTGCAATTGCAGCACCGAGACTCAGTGTATCTTTAGCCAACAAGCAATGGGCCCTGCTGGCCGCAGCCTGAGCCTGGGCAATACACTCCCGGATGGTTTTGGGTGCATGGGCCGTGCCGGCTACAAAAAATCCCGGGACCGGCAGGTCTATAGGCCTAAGCTTGATATGATCCTCAAGAAAATAGTTGTCGATGGTTTTCGGAATATGAAATATCCTGCCCAAATCTTCCGTGGATTCCTCGTCGGCAATGAGTCCAGTGCTCAGACATAAACAATCCGCATAAACCGATACGTTTCGTTTTAATATCGGATCATTAAATGTAACTCTCAACTGCTCGTCGTCGGCTTGAACTTCGGGTGGTTCATCCGCTCCATATTGCACAAAAACAACACCCTTTTCACGGGTTTTTTTATAATAATCCTCATGAAATCCATAGGTTCGCATATCTCGATATAAAACAAAGATTTGAGCCGTTGGATTGAGTTCCAGTATCCTGAGAGCATTTTTAACCGCAGATTGGCAACAGACACGTGAACAGTTCGGATTGTCCGGGCACCGGGACCCCACGCACTGGATCATCACAACATTGGTGACATCCTTGATTTTATCCGGTTGATCCTCAATCACGGCATCCATATCGAGTTGGGTCATGACCTTTTTATGTTCCCCCAAAAGATATTCTTTGGGTTGGTTTGGTAAGGCTCCGGTGGCCAAAATGGTCACACCGTGTGTGATCTGCCGGTAAAACATCTGCGGTGCGATTTGGAATCCGGTTTTGAACATACCCGGCATACCTGTGTGATCCACAATGAAAGCATTGGTGATGACTTCAATGCGATCATGTTGTGTGGTCCTGCTGATCAGATCCGTCATATAGGCTTGCACATCATCCCCTTCAATGGTCTTATGAATTTTTTTTGCCACACCTCCCAATTCGACGGACCGCTCTGCCAGATACACCTTAAACCCCATATCTGCCATGCTTAAAGCAGCATTCATCCCTGTTACACCGCCGCCAACCACTAAAACATCTTTGTTCATCGGGAAAATATTGTCCGTAAGTGGTCGGGACAGGGCCACACTGATCGTCGCCATACGTATCAGCTCCTGGGCCTTAATGAATGCTTCACCGGGTTGATCAAAGTGAACCCATGTATCCTGATCCCGTATATTGGCGATTTCGACAAGGTATTTATTGAGGCCCGCCCTGCGAAGGGCGTCCTGGAATTTGGTTTCGTGAGTTCTGGGAGAACATCCGCCGATGACCACCCGGTTCAGATTTTTTTCGTTGATAACGTTCTCAACAAGTGCCAGGGATTCCCGGCTGCACCCATGGCCGATCATTTTCGATACCTCCACACCGGGAAGTGTTTCTGCATAATCCGCCAGTCCTTTGGCATCAATAACACCGCCGATGTTTAAACCGCAGTCACAAACAAACACTCCGATTCTAAGAGGTTCCTCGCTAACATCGCGCTCGGGTGGAAATTCTTCGTCGCTTTCCGGTACTTCAGGGATCACAGCTAAATCTTTTGACGCACAAAATGCTGCTGCGCTGGCCTGGACCATGGTTTCGGGGATATCTTTGGGACTCTCGAACATTCCACAGACATAAATTCCGGGGATGGAAGTTGCTACCGGACTGAAGCTGTCTGTTTTTGCAAAATGGTGTTTGTTCAACTCAACCCCCAGTTTCACTGCCAGATCCTGCACGTCCTTAGAAACCTTGAAGCCGGTGGAAAGCACCACCATATCGAAATCTTCGGTGACATTGGTATTGCTGTCATGGGGCGTATAGATTGTAGACAGCGCCCCTGTTTCCGGATCATGGAAAACACTATGGGGACGACTTCTCACCAGGCGAATACCGTAATCGTTTTTGGCCCGATTTAAATACAATTCATAGTCTTTGCCGAATGTTCTCATGTCCATATAAAAGATGGAGGTTTCAATGGAATCTTGAAAGCGCTCCTTGGTAACAATGGCCTCCTTCAATGCAAACATACAACAGGCGCTGGAACAATATGAAGCAGCGCCTTCATGAAGGCTGCGCGACCCCACACATTGAATCCAAGCTATTTTTTGGGGTTGTTTTCCATCTGAAGGACGAACAAGTTCACCTTGGGTAGGGCCGGATGCGGATAATATGCGTTCATATTCCAGGCTGGTCACCACATCAGGATTTGCTGCATAACCCAAGCTATCCAATTTGCCAGGGTCAAACACTTCGGCTCCCGGCGCAAGGACAATGGCGCCTGTTTCCACCTCCCTAACTTTTTGGGTATCTTCAGGAATGATGGCACCCGCCTTGCAAATTTTCATCAATCCGTCAATATCTTTACACTTTTCTATATCAATGGAAAAGGCTTGTGGAATTGCCTGGGGATAGCGCATACAGGTGGGCGCACGATGATCGAGACCTGGTGAAAAACGAACACATTCGGGAAACTGTTTATAACAATCTCCACATGCCGTACACTTATCTAGATCGATATATCGAGGTTCCGTAATTAATTTTAATTTAAAATCACCTGCCTCCCCTTGGACTTCGGCAACCTGGGTCATTGCCTGAAGCTCGATATGCAACTGCCGGCCACTTTCGGATAGATTGGGTGACAGGGTGCACAAATCGCAATTGTTGGTGGGAAAGGTACGGTCCAGTTGGGTCATCAGGCCGCCGATGGAATATGCCTTGTCGATCAATACCACATCCCGATTCGATTCAGCCAGATCCATGGCAGCCCGTATACCACCAACTCCCCCGCCTACTACAAGTACCGTATTATTTTGTTTGAGTTTGTTTTGATCTTGCATGTGTACCCTTATCTTATGTTTGTTGTCTGTTTGAAATCATTTTTACTTTTGAATCCGTTATCGGGCGAACCCATAAAATGACAAAAACAACCGTCAAATGCCGGCATAATCCAGAATCTCAGGAAGCCGGTATTCCCAACCGAGCGTAATAATATGAACGCCCTGGGCAACTTCCTTTAGGCCTGAAACGGTTTCTCCGGCAATCCGTAGACACTCCGTTTCCGTATCCGACGCTTTCCGAATCCGTTTGATCAAACCTTCTGAAATATGAGCCCCGGGTTCGTAGGTTGAAATATATCTGGCGATTCCCACGGATTTTATAAGAAAAACTGTGGGAATAATCGCTACCCCCAGTGTTTTAAATGCATCCATATTCGTAGCAAAGCGATCCAAATCATAAACAGGAGGGGTAATTACAAACTGGGCGCCCGCCTCAATCTTTTTTCTTGCAAGCGACAGTTCTTTGTCAAAGGCATCACGGTCACCTGAGGGAGCAATGGTGCATCCCACGGTAAAAGAGGGACTTCCATTCAGATCAAAACCCGCCATGTCTACCCCTTGCTGTAAAGATTGAATGGCACCCAATAGCTTCAGTTCGTCCATGTCATCTACCGGTTTTGCGTCTCGATGATCACCTTTGCCCATTTCTTCACTGTGGACAACAACGAGATTCTGAATACCCAGTACATGGGCTGCCAGAATATCTCCTTGAAGCGCCATTCGGTTACGATCCCGGCAGTAGACATGAATGATGGATTCAACGCCCTGCTGGTGCATGAGAACACCACCGGCCAGTGCACTCATTCGCATGATGCCATTGTCCATATCAGGAACAATGACGGCATCCACACGCCCTTTGATACGTCGTGCATTGGTAACAAGCTCAGATATATCCACACCCTTGGGTGTATTCATCTCAGCCAGCACAACAAATTCACCTGATGTTAATCGTTTTTGAAAACTCATAAGCTTCCTTCCTCTTTTGTCATTATTCAGATCTCGTAAAATAGTTAAAAAGTTCGTCGCTTTTTTGCGAGGCCTTTGACTACATTGCCGATTCCGGGTGAAAAACCAAAACTTCTTTGAGATCGTCTCCCAGGTATTCTCTTTCGTTGGGACCGAGAATTCCTAATGAAAGGCATATCAACGTCCACAAATGAACTGTCTGCCATGCATGATCGCGCTCATCCGACAAATCATGAATTTGCGCATGACAGTTATGACAGGGCGCAATGCAATAATCGGCGTTTGTCGCCAGAATCTGGTCGGCTTTAATCTTGCCGTACGCACGACGTGCATCTGTATATCCTGATTGTAGAAAACCGCCGCCGCCGCCGCAGCAGTAGTTATTCGACCTGTTGGGAATCATATCAATGAAATTCTCTTCGCCCACCACCGATTTGACGATAAACCTCAAATCTTCCGCGATGGGGTCACCATAACTTTTGCGTATGATCTGACATGGATCCTGAACCGTAAACTTGATCTTCAAATCTTTGTTCCAGTCTGAGTTGACCTTCAATCTTCCTTCCCGTATCCATTTGGCATAATACTCATAGATGTTCTTAACCTCAAAATTATGGTCAATGTTGAATTTTTTCAGCCCGGCCCGGACTGAGAAAGTCACATGACCTCACTCGGTATTGAGAAAGATTTTACACCCCAGGTCATCCGCCTGTTTGGCCGTGGTTCGGGTAATGTGTTCCCAGGCCTGGTCATCTGCCAAAAACATGCAATAGTTTTCTGCGGCCCAGCCTTTATTCCCGTAGGTCCAGTCGACACCTGCCAGGTGAAGAATCTTCCATAATGGCACCAACTCGTCCGGTTCGGTCACCGGTTCTCTGGAATTCTGGTTCAAAAAGAATTCGGCGCCCTGCTTGTCGATGGGTGCCTTCATATCTTTAAACTCCGGCTGTGCTTCCTGGTATTCCTCGAGAACGTCTTCGACCACAAATTTGAAGTCCTCCTCGGACGTTCCCATGGCACTGCAACTGTCATTTCTCAATGCCATGTCACAGGAACCTAAGATACCTTTCGGCCGCTCCTCCCTGGGCCAGGCTGCCCTGGCATTATAGACCAACTGGGGTATGTCAATTTGCATGGGACAGACATAAATACACCGCTGGCACATGGTACACATCCATACCCAGGGGGTACTTAAAATTTCTTCGTCCATGCCCAAGGCCGCCATTCTTAGAAACTTTCGGGGATCCATATCTTCCAGACCCGTGGCCGGGCATCCGGAAGAACAGGCACCGCAGGTCAAACAAAGATTGAGATTTCCGCCTTCCGGAAGAAGCTCTTTAACCTTTTCTAAAAATCCGCTTTTCTTTTTACCTTTGATGATAATGGGTTCTCCTGGCATCGTTTCATCCTATTTTTTCTTTTTTAATTGAATTCGATAAAAATATTCCCCCTCCTCAACAACATCTAAAAAAATCAACTCATACGCATCATCCGGTAAAACTTTGAATAGATCGCTCCGAGTATCCAGATTACTTCCAAGTATTTCCAAGACTTCATTCGGTTTCATCTCTCTAAATGTCTGAATTAATTTCAACAGAGACATAGAGGTGATCGATCCTCTAAAATCGAGGATATGATCGGCTTTTCGCTTCAAACTTTGAATACTCCTTCATTGTTTCCGGTTTCAGCCATGTTAACGCAAAATGGGTGCCACATTAACATGACTTGATTTTTTGATGATTTTTTCTCCATTATCCCTTTATTTGTAACGGTTTCAGGAAAAGTTTATGGGAATGTCTCTTGTTATTAACCTGTTTAAATGTTAAAAAACAAAATTTAACACCTATTAAATTTTAACAGGGGAAATTTGATGGTCGAAGACGAACTGGACAGATATTGGAAAACAGTTGTAAACACTATTCAAGACGGTGTCATGATTGTAGATACGCATGGTCGCATCATTTCTGTTAATAAAGCCTTTGAAATGATTACCGGCTATTCAAAAGATGACCTTATCGGAAAAACTTGTGATGTGTTAAACTGTAGTTTGTTTGTAATGGCCCGTAAAAATAAAGGAAACCAGTGGTGTGTATTGTTTGATACCGGGACCATGGAGCGACGTAGGTGTACGCTGGTAAAAAAAGATGGAACCCTTATTCATGCATTAAAAAATGCTTCTATCCTTCATGATGCCAAAGGCACACTGATCGGTGCTGTTGAAACCATCGCCGACATTACGGAAATTATTGAAAAAGACAACCAGATTGCAGCCTTTCGCCGGGAGCTCAGATCAAAAGACGGTTTTCATGGAATTATCGGCGTTTCTTATCCTATGCGACAAGTATTTGATTTGATAGAAAATGCTGCCCAATCGGATGCACCGGTGATTATATATGGTGAAAGTGGAACCGGAAAAGAACTGGCGAGTAAAGCGATCCACGAGGTTGGTAATCGCAAAAAAGGCCCCTTTGTTAAAGTCAATTGTGCAGCATTGACGGAATCTCTTCTTGAAAGTGAACTTTTCGGACATGTCAAAGGCGCGTTTACAGGTGCTTATCAAAACAGGGAAGGCCGGTTTGAAAAGGCCCATGGCGGCAATATCTTTCTTGATGAAATCGGTGATCTTCCTCTTTCTACACAGGTAAAACTGCTTCGAGTGATTGAAGACAAAATTATCGAACGAGTGGGTGACAGTCAATCCGTTTCGGTTGATGTTCGCATTATTTCAGCAACCAACAGGAATTTGACAAAGCTGGTGGATGAAGGCCTTATCCGTAAAGATTTTTATTTTAGAATTAATGTCATCCCCATTAACCTGCCGCCCTTGAGAGAAAGATTAGAGGACATTCCCCTGTTAGCAGAATTCTTTTTTCGAAAAAATCAACTAAAAAGTGGTAAAAACATACAGGGCATCACCAATGATACAATGGACGCTTTGGTGAATTATTGGTGGCCCGGCAATGTGAGAGAATTGAAAGGCGCTTTTGAGTATGCGTTTGTCACCTGTCAGGGAACAATGATCAAACCACACCACCTGCCGCTAAACATTATTCATAAGAAAACATCAATTGAAGCTGGCAAGCAGCCGTCTCTAAACAGGGAAGAGATAAAGAAAATAGAACTGATAGAGACCTTAAAACAAACAAATGGAAATCAGTCGGAGGCTGCCAGAGTTCTTGGAGTGACACGGGTGACTATCTGGAACAGGATGAAGCGGTTCGGTATACACCCTGATCTAAAAAACCCGCTTTAATATTAGCGCATTTTATAATCCAAAAAACCTTTCCGCATTTTTCGTTACAATTTCGGCAAGCTCGCCTTCCTTTACCTTTTTTATCATAGAAAGATGAAACAGGGTTTCTTTCAGATCAGCCGGTTCCGAGAAACGATCCCCATATTGAACAGGAGCATCCGTTTCTATCAAGATCCTTTCCACAGGCGCCCTTTTCATTGCCGTCTGAGTATCCAATCGATCTAAATTTCTAACATCCATAACTATTTAACAAATACAGTTTGATAGGTTATTGTCGATCATGAAAAATAGCGCCATTTTTTCCTTTACCCTAGTATTAAAAACATATACAACCCCAAAAATGCATCAACAAATAAAAGAAATTTAAAAAAGATTGATAAAACCGCACCAAAATGGTGACCTGATGATTGAAATCGACATACCGGGTAATAGAGTACTTCAGCTTGAGCACCTCGTCCTGGATTACAACGGCACCATCGCATTTGACGGTGTTTTGATCGACGGTGTCAAGACGTGTCTGGACGAACTTTCACACATGCTGATCATCCACGTGATTACCGCCGATACATTCGGCAGCGTAAAAAAAGCGCTGGAGGATATCCAATGCAAATTGGCTGTCATACCTTTGAACCGTCAGGATGTGGCCAAGCTGGAATATGTAAATAAGCTTGGATCAAATCATACCGTGAGCATTGGCAACGGCGTTAACGACCGTTTGATGCTCAAAGCTTCGGCTCTGGGTGTGGCTGTAATTCAAGGAGAAGGGGCTGCTTTTGAGACCCTGGCTTCGGCGGATGTCGTTTCCACGGACATTCAATCAGCGCTGTCACTTTTAACCAACCCCTTGAGATTGATTGCAACCCTAAGATCTTGAGATCTTAAAAACTCGGAGCAGACGGTTGAGCCATTTTACCATCAGCAGACTTATTTCCGGCGGCTTGATCACCAACTATTTTTGCACATCTCGGTGCCGGCACTGCCTGTATAATTGCAGTCCGAACTGGAAAAAAGAATATATTGACCCTGAAACGGCTGAAAAATGCTTTATCCGGATTTTGGAACTGGGGTGCCGGTCCGTGCACATCGGCGGTGGTGAACCCATGCTTCGGCCGGAAAAACTGGAAACCATTTTAAAAGTTACAAATAGGGTCGGAATGGGAATCGATTATGTGGAGACCAATTCTTCCTGGTTTAAAGATGCCGAATCCGCGGTTAATATTCTGGAACGTTTGATAACAAACGGGCTGAGCACCCTTTTGATTTCCATCAGTCCTTTTCATAATGAATTTATTCCCTTTTCAAAAGTCAAAGGCGTCATCGATGCCGGAAGAAAGGCAGGAATCGGATTATTTCCCTGGATCAACGATTTTTACAAGGATCTTTCGGCCTTTGAACCGAACACCACCCATACATTTGAAGAATTTTCCAATACATTCGGAAAGGATTATTTGGTCAATACCCTCGGTCGATACTGGGTGCATATGGGTGGGCGGGCCCTGGAAACTTTCAGAACCGAGTTCCCTGGAAGTTCCGCACAAAAAATTCTGGCACAGAACCCCGGAAGTTGCAAAAATCAGCTTTCCGATACCAGCCATTTCCATGTAGATCTTTTCGGCAACTACATCCCCGGACTCTGTTCGGGAATATGCGTTGCAATAGAAGATTTAGGAAAACCGTTTTCCAGAGAAAAATATCCGGTTCTAACCATACTGGCAGAATCCGGAATCAGGGGATTGCATGATATGGCTGATGCGAATTATGGTTTTACTTCGAAAAGAGGTGTCTATCTGAACAAATGCGATCTGTGTACGGATATCCGAAAGTTTTTGACAAGCAACAATAAAGGAGCGTTCAAAGAACTCGCTCCCGCAGGATTTTATGAAGAAATATCTTGAAAATATGGGGTTATTTTGGGACCATGGATTCGATTTTGATCAATTTTCCGCCTTTAAATGTCAGGACATCGTAATATCCATAATGAAATTCGTAAATCCATTGTTCTAAAAATCTGTATTTACTATTCCTGCCTTTGCGTCTGTAAGAGTCCAGTTCAATTTCCTCTTTTGAAATCGGCTCGCCGCACCGATCCAGCACTTTGATTTTCAGGTCCCCCACAGAGATCAGATTGTTGCCACACCGAATGCTTGACCCGGCGAAGGATACGCCAACCTCAAAGGCTATAAGGACACAGATTAATATCCATTTAAAATAACGTTTCATAAAAGGTCTTTAATTGCCATCTGTTTCGTACTATTGTTGTGAAATCGTTCTTAGCGACAAAAATATCGCTATCCTTAATATATTAATTTGGGGAAGCCTTTCTGTCTCTACGTCACTTGAAACGAATCGATGTTTGGCGCCAAGGAATTAACTTCAACTGTTTTTGAGATAGGTTCTAATTATTTTTTGCAGCAGTCTTGCGGAGCAGAACATACCGCCAGGCATTCCACATCCTTTAAATCACTGTGCCCATTCCTATATTCATCAATAGCCTTGTGAAGCGTTTTAACGGCAAGCTGTATGCAGTGGTGTTTTTTGGCGGGAAGATCGACAAGCTTTTTGAACACATCTCCGTCATTCAAATTTCTGGCCTGTTCAATGCTTTTGCCTTTAACCAGGTCCACAGCAGCCATTGAGGCTGAAATCGCACCCGGACAGCCGAGCACCTGGTATCTGATATCCGTGATGCTATTATCATCGATTTTAAGAAAGATTTTCATGGTGTCCCCGCAGGATCCCACCATATCGGATACCTGGTCGGCATTCGGCAGGCTTCCCATATATGGCTGCTCAATAAAATATCGAACGGCCTTTTCCGAGTATCCGCAATCCAAAAGCATCTGTTGTTGATCTCCGGTATCTTTCTTAACTAAAATTTCGGATTGACTTTTTTCATCACGTTTTAACGAGGTCATGAGCATAACTCCCTGATGTCATTTTATTTTAAACCTGAATTTTGCACAAATCGGAGGTTTCCCTATACGAGATTCAGGCAATAATTTACCCGGCAAATCTATGATTAAAAACATTTTATGTCAAGTTTACTTTTTGCAGATTCTTGACATGCTGTTTCAAATCTTCTACGGTCCTTTGTTCATAAAAACAATCTTTAAAAATTGATGAACTCGTAAAAAATCAAAATTGAGACGGCAAAGTAAAAAGTTCAAGTTCCCCCGCATAACACCAGCGGGATAAAAAGGCGTCGCGAATTTTGTGGAATGAGGCGTACTTATGTACGCCGCAGTGAACACGAAATGAAGTGCAACGCAGAAATTGGACTTTTTACGAAGTCGTCAAAATTACTAAAGAAAATGAATCCATCAGGAGGAGAAATATGATAAAAATATTACTGGTAGCATCTGAAAGAGAGCCTTTTTCTAAATTTGATAGGGTACTGGAACAAAAGGATGATGTTGAACTGTCCTGGGCGGCAACCGCACAAAAGGCTCTGGAAGCATTATCAAATAATCCTGTTGACCTTGTCATCGTCAATGAAAATATTGGCGATATGACAGGGATTGAATTTATGAAAAAACTGCTTCCGATAAATCCGATGATCAATTGCGCTGCCGTCAGCCCACTATCACCCGAAGAATTTCACGAAGCCAGTGAGGGACTCGGCGTGCTGGTGCAATTGCCTGTTTATCCCGGCGAATTGGAAGCAGAGGATCTGCTAAAGCGATTAAAAAATCTGAAAGATCTCACAGCAGGCATTAATATTGGCATGAATTCAAACGAATAAGAAATGGATAACAATTCAAATCCTCAAACGACTGGGGCGTTTAAGACCGGAAAAGTGCTTTCCGTTTCTGTCTGTCACTTTATCCATGATATTTATACCAGTTTTTTTGCACCACTCCTTCCTCTGCTCATCGAAAAATTCTCCATGACCCTGACCCAGGCCGGTTTTCTTTCCACAATAATGCAGATACCCGCCCTTTTTAATCCCTTTATCGGTTTACTGGCCGACCGGATAAACGCCCGCTACTTTATCATCCTCGCTCCGGCAACCACAGCCATTCCGATGAGTCTTTTAGGTCTTGCTCCCAGCTATAGCGTCCTGTTGCTTCTCCTGTTTGTTACCGGCGTTAGTGTGGCTGTCTTTCATGTTCCTGCGCCGGTGATGGTATCGCAACTGGCTGGAAATAGAAAAGGCAAAGGAATGAGTTTTTTTATGACAGGGGGTGAACTGGCCAGGACAATAGGGCCTATGATTGCTGTCGGCGCGGTCTCAGTTTCAAGCCTCCGCAACTATTACCCAATTATGGCCTTTGGAATTTTAGCTTCGGTCTGGCTATATTTCAAATTTCTCGGTGTTGATGTAAGGGTCAAAAAATCAGATAGAAAACCGTTACTTTCCACTTGTCGCGAAATGAAAAATATCCTCCTGCCGCTAACAGCCATACTGGTTTCCCGGGGGTTTATGCATGCTTCAATAACCACATTCTTGCCAACTTTAATTCAACAGGAAACCGGAAATATCTGGCTGGCCGGATTCGGATTAACCGCCTTTGAAGCCATTGGTGTGGCAGGCGTTCTGTCATCCGGGACACTGAGCGATTATTTTGGTCGAAAACAAATTCTGACAATATCACTCTTATGTGCACCGATTAGTTTGTTATTATTCGTATATACCGATGGACTCCTGAGATTTATTATGCTTCTCGTCACAGGGTTTACACTCCTTTCGACCACACCTGTCATGCTTGCAATCGTGCAAGAAAACGCGCTTAGCGGCCCATCAGCCGCCAATGGAATATTTATGATGGTATCGTTTATTTCGCGATCAGCGATCGTGGTTTTTGTCGGAATGATTGCCGACCATATAGGGCTCCCGGTAACCTACTCTCTCAGTGCCGTAATAGGTTTTATTGCCATACCATTTATTATGATGCTTCCTGGAAACAAAACGATTCCTTGAAATATGTAGTATTGTGAATGATCTTCTATTTATAATAAAACGTTATAAAATGATTTTTACACGTTACTGTATTATATCTGCTTGACAAAAAAATAAGAGTTGAATTTTATGAGCATAATCTCATAAATTTTTAAGAATATAACCCTGATTTTATACAAAACCATCAAAAGTAAGTGACATTCTAAATAATATCAAATTCGTATGGGATGAAATATTGTATAAGATGAAAGAAAAACAACTCATAAGATGCCCCAACATGTCACAGATATCATCCTTCAGAGCATTTCTGACGGAGTATTCACTGTGGATCATAAATGGCGCATCACCTCATTCAATCGTGCAGCAGAAATAATCACCGGTATAAAGCAGAATGAAGCACTGGGGAAATATTGCTGGGAAGTTTTTCGTTCCAACATGTGCGAAACCGACTGTGCACTTCGCCGAACAATGAAACAGGGGAAACCCTTTGTCGATACGTCAACCTATTTTATTAATAGCGATAAACGTCGTATTCCGGTTGTGGTATCAACGTCGTTGCTTAAGGCTAAAGACGGCACTGTGCTGGGCGGAGTTGAAACGTTTCGTGATATGAGCATCGTAGAAGAACTGCGCAAAGAACTGGATAGTCGTTTTCAAATTGGTGATATGGTCAGCCGCAGCCAATCCATGCATAAAATTTTTACAATTCTGCCGCAAGTGGCGGAAAGCGATAGTACGGTATTGGTTCAAGGAGAAACAGGCACCGGCAAGGAGCTTCTTGCCCGGGCCATCCATGATTTGAGCCTCCGTCGCGACAAACCGTTTATCGCGATCAACTGCGGCGCTTTACCGGATACGTTACTGGAATCCGAACTATTCGGATACAAGGCCGGAGCTTTTACCAATGCGGTAAAAGACAAGCCCGGCAGTTTTGCCCTTGCCGAAGGCGGCACCATCCTGTTGGACGAAATTGGAGATGTAAGTGCCGCATTTCAGGTGCGGCTGTTGCGTGTACTTGAAGAGGGGGAGTTTCAACCCCTTGGCGCCGTAAAAACAGTTAAAGCGAACATCCGTGTCATTGCAGCAGCCAACAAGAACCTCTCAAAAATGGTTGAAAACGGTGAATTTCGAGAAGATCTCTATTATCGCATCAATGTTATACGAATCACGCTTCCTCCCTTGCGAGACCGTAAGGAGGATATTCCACTTCTTATCCACCGGTTCATTGCCAAGATGAACAACATACGCGGAAGAGCTGTAACGGGAATAGATAAAGAAGCGCTTGGGTTGCTCATGTCCCATGACTATCCTGGTAATATCAGGGAATTGGAGAATATCATCGAACATGCCTTTGTGCTTTGTCCCAACGGAAATATTCTTCCGCAACATTTGCCGGACGCTTTTATTCCTCAACCGCTGACGTAAATCGATCATAACAACTTGGAAAATGAATTAAAATCAGCAAAAGCCCGAGAAAGTATTGACGCTTAAACGAAACAATTATAATCGGTTGGCGGCAGCTCACGATCTCGGGCTACACAAAAGCACTATTTTTAGAAAAATAAAAAAACTCGGGATTAAGCTTCCTAAAATCGACGGGCGTTCAGCATCTCATTAAAGTTGCAATATTGCGACTCCATACCTGCATATAGTTGCATATCTGCTATTATCCTTCTGATTTTCTTTTTCATGAAAAGAGCAATAAATGACCATATCTTATTGTAATTTATATCATTTTAATTGACGAGAATTATTGCTGCTGTAATGGCATGGTGATTGCAGTTCCTTTTGAGCAAAAGGAGGCAAACCGAAACATGAAAATGGCGTTAACTGTCTGGGGAAACCGAATTTCACCGGTGTTTGATGCTGCGAACATGCTGCTTGTTGTGGAAATCGAAAACACAAAGATAATTAGCAGACGTTACGAACCATTTTATCCTGAATTGACCACGCGTCTGGCCGTCAGGCTGACGGAAATGAATGTTACAATCCTTATTTGTGGTGCCATTTCGGAGATGCCTGCAAACGTACTTGAAGCAAACGACATAAAACTGATTCCGTTTATTACAGGTGATACCGATGACGTCATTGATGCATATGTAAAAAACATTCCATTTATGCAGGCATTTTTAATGCCGGGATGCCGCCACAAACATCACAGGCACGCGGGAAGAAGGAAAAAGCATGGTGCTCGTTTTGTCAGGAAAGCGAGGTGATAATATGCCAAGAGGCGATGGAACAGGGCCCAAAGGCCAGGGTCCAGGAACCGGAAAAGGTCAAGACGGATCCAAATCCGGCAAGGACCGCAAAGGATCCGGCACAAATTCCGGTCAGATGACAGGAGGTGGCAAGGGTCGAGACAGAGGCAAAGGTGCAGGACAAGGCCGCAATAGAAGTGGTGCTTAGAGAAATCAATATCAGTAATATACATGGCAAAAAGATAATTTTCTAATTAAACGATTCAAGTCTTAACAATTTAACAATCTCTTTCAGGATAAAAGGAGGTGAATATTATGCCAGGATTTGATCGAAGCGGTCCAATGGGAGCAGGCTCGATGACCGGCGGACGAAGAGGTCTTTGCAATCCCGAAACTACCGGATATGGCACTCGATCTGCCGGGTCTGTTGGTTTTGGAAGGGGCATGGGACTTGGTCGTGGTTTCAGGGGCGGTTTCAGACCGGGAATGGGACGTGCATTTGGCCGGAGGAGCTGGAGTCAACCTGCATATTATCCAGCATATGCGCAAAACCCGGAAGAAGAGCTGAATATGTTGAAAGCAGAGGCGAATTCCGTAAAAAACAGCCTTGATATGATCCACAGGAGAATCGCTGAACTGGAAAAATCTTCCGAATAAATTGATTCAGCTTAAAAGAAGGGGGCTTGTCATCAAGGAAAACAGGCCCCCTTGCATCCTTTTTGTAAACAGAGAAATATTTTTCAAGGTTTCATCAAATAAGAACTTAAATAGAGCGATTTAAAATTTGAAACGCTCCCTTAAGAAGGAGTATACCCATGCCTATATTTGAATATCTTTGTCTTGACTGTAAAAAAACCAGCGAAATCATTATCATCGGCCCAGACGACTCACCGAAATGCAATTTCTGCAACAGTCATCATTTGGAAAAACTGATTTCAGCCCATTCATCCATGTCCGGACCCCTTAAAAACAGTATGCCTGGTTTGGGGGACACCGCTTGTTGCGGTTCATCTCCTAGTGAAGCCGGCTGTGCAGGTCCGGGCAGCTGTTGTGGGAAAAATTTTGATATGGAGTAAAAAAAATGAATGAATCCAAGGATATGATTACGGTTCATGTGAATGTTGAAATCACCACGGCATCGCTGCAAACAATTGTTGAAAATGTGAAACAACTTGCAGGCCGTGATGAAAACGGGGTGTACCGTGTTGATACTGCCGATAAAGTGAGTGAAATGATTTCACGGTTCCTTTTCGACAACGACTTTGAGAGTTATGTCAAACAAATTGAAAATTATTGAAATCGTTCATCAGTTATGTTCGATCCTTAACCCGGACATTTCATGTGCCTGATATATTATGGAATATAAAAACACCTCTTTGTTTTATGCAGCTATAAACTCGAAGGACAATGCTCACATATGAATAGGAGAAAATAGATATGAAAATAGCCATCACATCTACAGGCCCCACACTCGATGATCCGGTTGATCCACGGTTTGGCCGGTGCGCCTATTTTGTTATTGCAGAGACCAACGACATGAGCTTTGAGGCCTTTGATAACGAGAGTATCGCTTTGGGGAGTGGCGCCGGTATTCAATCGGCCCAGTTTGTGGCATCCAAGGGAATAGATGCCGTAATAACGGGAAACTGCGGCCCCAAAGCGCTTCAAACCCTTTCTGCTGCCAAGCTTGAGGTTTTTGTTGGGCAGTCCGGTACGATTAGAGAGGTCATCGAAAGATACAAAAGGGGGGATATAAAGTCAACAGATACGCCCAATGTCACCGATCACTATGGCATGGAAAGCGGCACCGATATGAACCGAGGGATGAGAAAGGGCTGTGGTGGTGAAAAGGCGTGGAATGGGCATGGGACGTGGAATGGGTGTGGGACGTGGAATGAACGGTTCAACATGGAACGTTTCAGGTCGGTCCGGCGCCACCATGTTATCAAATAAAGAAAGGTTGAAGCACCTTAAAGATCAGGCAAATGAATTGCATCAACAGATTGAAGACTTAGAATCAAGCATGAAGGCCCTTGAATAAAAATAGAAACCGTGTTGACAAAATAAAAGCCCCACAACGTTCACAAAAACTATTTCGAGTAAAACCGGAGGGTAATGATTGATGGCAAAAGGACATGGAAATAAACAGGATCAACAAAAGCAGGATATAGAAATAAAAGAAAGACTGGGCCACATCAAGAACAAAATTCTGGTGATGAGCGGCAAAGGCGGCGTTGGGAAAAGCAGCATTGCAGCCTATCTATCGGTGGCCCTGGCGAAAAAAGGGTATAGAGTGGGTCTCATGGATGTGGATCTTCACGGACCCAGTATTCCTCATATTCTGGGCCTCAAAGGAAATATCGGACAGGGGAGCATGGATGGAAAAGCCCGACCCGTTAGCTATATTCAAAACATGGACGTGATTTCCATTGAATCGCTTTTGGGAGAAAATAAGGACACGGCAACGATCTGGAGAGGACCCCTTAAGATCGGCGTTATCAGACAGTTCATTGCAGATGTCGAATGGCCGGATCTTGACTACATGATTATCGACTCTCCGCCAGGTACAGGTGACGAGCCACTGACCGTTGCACAGACCATACCCGATGCAAAGGCCGTTATCGTGACAACCCCCCAGGAAATTTCACTTGCTGACGTCCGAAAATCCATCAATTTTTGTCGCCAGGTCAAAATGGAAATCTTAGGTCTTGTGGAAAATATGAGCGGACTCAAATGTCCTCATTGCAAAAAAATGATTGAAATATTCAAAACCCGTGGCGGGATGCTCACCGCAAAAAAGGAGGGATTGAGACTTTTAGGATCACTTCCTTTTGAGCCGGAGGTGGTATCAATGGGTGACATGGGGAATATGGGTCTTCTGGACGACAGTAAGTTTTTAATCACACAGGAATTCAATAAAATAGTGGATGAAATTATTAAACTTACAGAAATTGAGACAAAGACGATCCCTGAACCGAAAAAGAAAATACCGAATAGAAAAAAGCACTTTGAAGACTCAAAAATACTCGTTATGCCGGTATCTGATGGAAAACTCTCATCTCATTTTGGCCACTGTAAACAATTCGAATTTATAGAGATTCAAAACGGAAAAATAGCAATAAAAGAAATGCTTACCCCACCGGCTCACGAACCAGGCGTGCTCCCCCAGTGGCTGAATGAGCAGGGAGCTGATATCGTTATCGCAGCTGGAATGGGAGAAAAGGCTCAACAGCTTCTGGAGGAAAAGGGCATCGAAGTAATTATCGGTGCTCCAATGGATTCACCGGAATCCCTGACAAACCAGTATCTCTCCGGCACATTGGTAACTGGCGCCAATGTTTGTGATCATTAAATCGGATGTAAAGGGAAGAGCGAATGAGCAAAGATTTTGATGATTTTGTTGAAGGATTGCAGGATCAAATTTTTCAAGAAACAAGAGCCGTTTATGGCGATATCGCGTTTCAAAGATGGCTTAACCCGTTGTATATGGGTCGTTTGAGAATCCTGATGGATACGGACGCGTAACAGGCTCATGCGGTGATACCATGGAAATTTTTTTGAAATTTGAAAATGGGAAAGTCAAAAATGCTTCATTTCAAACCGATGGTTGCGGATCCAGCACGATATGCGGGTCATTTGCAGCCGAGCAGTCTCTTGGAAAGAGCCCTGAAGAGATTTTGAATATTACAGGAGAGACTATCCTGGAAAAATTAGGGGGATTACCTGAAGAAGATAAACACTGTGCTTTTTTATCTGTGGATGCCCTTCAAGAGGCCTTAAATGATTATATGATCCAACAGTAAAAGAAGTTAAAAGAAAGAAACCCTCAGAAAGATAAGAAATAATGAAAACATAGAGCCGTCATGAATCAGGCGCTCGTGCGGCAAGGATAGCAACAGATGATGAAAAAAAGATAAAAACGGTAGATGAAGTCGGAATGATGCTGAAAGACATACCGCTAGATAGCTCTCCACCGGAAAGCGGGAGATTGATATATCATAAAATCAAAGAAATTACAGGCAATTTAGATCCTTACAAAAAAATAAAAAAAGAAAGCACGCAAAAGGCCCTGTCATTGTACCCTTCTTTAAAAAACCGGCTCGAAAAATCTAAAGACAGGCTTTTGACGGCAATTCGAATTGCAATTGCCGGAAACATAATCGACTTTGGGGCCAATTGGAATTTCGATTTAGAAAATGAAACATATAAAGTCCTTGAAATGAATTTTGCCGTTTGCGACTACAATGAATTTAAAAACAAGCTGGATAAAGCACCCAAGATCTTGTATATCGGAGATAATGCCGGTGAATGTGTTTTTGACAGAATCTTAATAGAGGAAATAAAGCGGCCGTGAGCTACGTCGTCAGGGGTATGCCGATTATCAATGATGCCACACATGAAGACGCTGTTCAGGCAGGTATTGATGGGGTAGCGACCATATTGTCTTCCGGTACAGACGCTCCTGGAACGATTCTTGAGACGTGCAGTCCGGAATTTAATGAAGTTTATAAAAATTCAGAATTCATCATCAGCAAAGGGCAAGGAAACTATGAAGCGCTTTCCAAAGAAAAACGACCGATTTTTTTTGTTAAAGACAAAATGCCACGTAGTTGAAGATGATATAGGCATTAGTAACGGTGATATCGTATGAAAGGAATTGATGATTATATTCCTAACCTTAAATGATGCAAACTTAGCAGTGTAATCGTGTAATACATGAACGAAAACAAAACACATCAACAGGAATCAAATACGCTTCGCGAAATGTATCTTGATATGGCGACTCAAATGGATAAACGCCGAGTTATAAAAGATCCTGATGGATATGGCAAAAGAACCGGTGAGTGTGGCGACACTGTTGAGATGTTTTTAATGGTTCAAAAAAATCGTGTCCATTCGGTCTCATTTATTACGGATGGTTGCATAAACACCCATGCCTGTGCAAATTGCGTCGCTTTTCTCGCTGAAGGAAAGAGCATCGCAGAAGCCTGGGAAATTACACCGGAAAAAGTCATCAATTTTCTGGAGACACTTCCGGAGGAAAACACCCATTGTTCTGAATTGGCGGTGGGTGCGTTCTATCTGGCTTTGGTTAATTTTCAGGAGTTTAAACATGCGCCCTGGAAAAGATTATATGGCAAGCGAAGATGATCTAAATCTGCAATGTTATTTTTTTGCCAAAAACTGCTCAAAAACTACATTTAAGCACCTATCGACTTGACAGGGCAATATGTTGTTTTATTTTTGAGCATAAGTTCATAATTCAAAGGAAAATCATCGTATGATTATCAGTATTGCAAGTGGAAAAGGCGGTACGGGAAAGACAACGGTGGCCACCAACCTGGCTGTTTCTTTGGGGTCGGATGTGCAACTTCTGGACTGTGATGTTGAGGAGCCCAATGCTCACCTCTTTATCAACCCTGTCATTGAGCTGAAAAAAAAAGTTTATACGCCGGTCCCGCAGATGGACGAAGAAAAATGTAATTTCTGCAAAAAATGTGCAGAAATATGTCGTTTCAAGGCCATCGCTGTAATTAAGGAAATCGTCCTCACGTTTCCTGAACTTTGCCATAGTTGCGGGGGTTGTATGGAAGTTTGCCCGGAAAACGCCATCACCGAAACCGGTCGTGAATTGGGTGTGATTGAAATCGGTCACAGGAATAGTCTTGCTTTTGCACACGGACGGTTGAGAGTGGGTGAAGCCATGTCGCCGCCTCTTATCAGAGAAGTTCGATCTCATACACGATCCGATAAGCTCACCATCATCGATGCTCCTCCCGGAACTTCATGCCCTGTCATCGCCGCCATGAAGGGAGCCGATTTTGTCTTGATGGTTACCGAGCCGACGCCTTTCGGCCTGCATGACTTTAAACTGGCTGTCGGAGCAGTAAAACTTGTTGAAATTCCAATGGGTCTGGTCATTAATCGTTCAGATATCGGAGACGATGGTGTTCGCGCATATGCCAAAAGGGAAGACATTCCCATTTTGATGGAAATTCCCTTTGACCGACACATCGCCGAGGTATATTCAAGGGGCAAGTTTATTGTTGAGGCGATGCCGGAGTGGAAAGAACGATTCAGAAAATTATATTTACATATTCAAGAAATAGTTGGATAAAGGAGAAAAAATTCTGTGAAAGAGATGGTGGTGATAAGCGGCAAAGGGGGTACCGGTAAAACCAGCCTGATGGCAGCCTTTGCATCATTGGCTGAAAACAAAGTTCTTTGTGATGCAGATGTGGATGCCGCTGATCTTCATCTGCTCATGGACCCCGAAATAAAAGAAAGCCACGATTTTCAAGGGGGAGGAACGGCGGTTATTAATACGGACAAATGTATCGAATGCGGCTTGTGCAGGGAACTGTGCAGATGGAATGCCATCAGCGAAGCATTTATCGTTGATTCCATTGAATGTGAAGGCTGCGGTGTCTGCGTTGATTTTTGTCCGGAAGAGGCCATCGATTTCCCATAAAAACCTGCGGGGAGTGGTTTATCTCGAATACCCGTTTTGGTCCAATGGTCCATGCCAGATTGGGTATTGCTGAAGAAAATTCCGGAAAACTGGTGGCCCTTGTCCGGCAGGAGGCCAAAAAACTCGCCGAGAAAAATAAATTAAACCTGCTGATTACAGACGGACCGCCGGGTGTGGGATGCCCGGTGATTGCTTCTTTAGGTGGCGCTTCAGCCGTGCTTGTCGTTGCTGAGCCGACGGTTTCCGGATTACATGATATGGAGAGAGTGGCGCAACTGGCCGCTCATTTTAAGGTCCCGGTTATGGTGTGTGTCAACAAATTCGATCTGAACTTTGATCAAACAGAGGCAATCGAGAAACTGGCAAAAGAAAATAACATGACGATCGTTGGGCGGGTCCCTTTTGATCAGGTTTTTACAGAATCCATGGTTCAGGGACAAACCGTCCTGGAATACGTGGGCAACTCAAAGATTCGAAGCAGTATCAATGAAATTTGGCAAAATATTAGAAACCAGCTTGCACTTTAAACGCAAAATGTAATTTAAAATTTATTGATAAGGAGGATGTTTGAAATGAAAAATGGAAGAATTGCTATTCCGTCTGTAGATAATGGCGGACTTGATGGTCAACGATCCGGACATTTTGGTCACTGCGATGTATTTACTTTGGTGGATGTGGAAAACGGAAAAATTAAAGAGGTCTCAACAGTACAAAACCAGGAACATGTTCAGGGAGGTTGTATGGTCCCCGTCAATTTTTTGGCTGGACACAAGGTAAGCGCTTTGATCGTAGGCGGTATCGGTATGCGTCCTTTGATGGGATTCAGACAGGTGGGCATTGACGTATATCACGATGCTGTTCGGACTGAAATCAGACCGGTTGTGGAAGACCTTATCGCAGACAAGCTGCCGATAATTTCAGATGATCAGGTTTGCGGCGGAGGTGGACACTAGATAGGTATTAACTATTTTTACATTCATTTCGTCTTCGTCAATCCTTATAACAAAAAAAAATACAAGAGGACACGGAACAATGAAAATAGCTGTTACATCTCAGGGAACCAGCCTTGATTCACAGGTCGATCCCCGCTTCGGGCGGGCCGCCTACATCCTCATTGTGGATACGGAAACCTTTGAATTTGAAGTGCTGGACAACAAAGAAAATGCAAATGCACTTAAAGGCGCCGGCATTCAGGCCGCCTCAATGGTAAGTGACAAAAGTGCAGAGGCTCTTTTGACCGGTTATTGCGGACCCAAGGCGTTTATGACTCTGGAAGCAGCAAAAATACGGGTGGCCAACGATATTGAAGGCACCGTTGAAGATGCTGTAAAGGCATTTAATGAAGGAAAAGTATCTTTTGCTGAAAAGGCAAATGTTGAAGGTCAATGGTAAGAAAATAAACGGTTGAATAGAATGTTGGACAATTGCTGTCTTGATGCTTAAAACGAACGCAATTATCAATCTCAATTCGAAGCAACCATTTGATCGACTGTTTTCACCGATGAGGGTTTTATGAAGTTTGTAATTATCGGCGGCGACGCTGCAGGTATGAGTGCAGCCAGCAGGGCAAAGCGAAATAATCCGGATCTCGATGTCACGGTGCTGGAAAAAACCATGGATGTTTCCTACAGTGCTTGCGGCATGCCGTATAATATTGCGGATCCGGAAAGGAAAATCGAAGACCTTGTGGTTCGACAGGCCCATGTATTCAGAGAAAAACAGAACATCAATCTATTGACCGGGCATTGTGTTGAAGCTATTGATCCGGTCGGCAGGACTGTTTCCGGAACATCTTTGCAGGGCAAAGCCTTTGACGTTTCCTATGATAAATTGCTGATTGCAACCGGAGGCTCTCCGATCATTCCGGATCCGGAGGGTTTTGATCTTCCGGGGGTGTTGGCATTGAAAACCTTGGATGACGGTCGAAAACTAAAAGCGTATATCCGATCCAACAATGTTAAAAAAGTCGTTATCATCGGAATGGGCTATATCGCCCTTGAAATGTGCGAAGCTCTCAGGGCCCGATCCATAGACGTCGATATGGTCAAACCCCGGCCCGTGTTTCTGCCGTGGATGGAAAAAGAACTGGCCGAGGTTATCAGAGAGGAACTGGAAATCCATCAGGTGAAATTGCACCTGGGCCACACTATTAAAAAAATCGATGTTGAAAATAAACGATTAAAAGTTAAGTGTTCAGACCTTGTACTTGAGGCCGATCTGGTGCTCGTGGCCATTGGAATAAAACCGAACAGTGAACTGGCCGCACAGGCAGGCCTTGATCTTGGCGTAAAAAACGCCATTGCCGTGAACAAAAAACTCCAGACTTCCAATGAAAACATCTATGCCGCCGGTGACTGTTGTGATGCGTATCATGTGGTCACGGGCGAAAAAACATGGATACCCTTGGCCTTAAGGGCCAACCGGGCCGGTTGGGCGGCTGCAGATAATGTTTGCGGAAAATCGATTGAGCTTCCGGGTATCGCAGGCACAGCGGTATTTAAAGTATTCGATCTGGAAGTGGCGCGAACCGGATTGACCGTGGACGAAGCCAAACACTTTGGTTTCGACCCTGTAAAAGTGACCATCAAAACCCGGTCCCGGGCCCATGCGCATCCCGGCGCTTCAAAGATTCATGTTCATATGGTCGGTGACACAAAAACCGGACGTCTTTTAGGCACCCAGATGGTGGGCAAGGAAGGCGTTGCACATAGAATTAATGCGCCTGCCGTTGCTTTGCACAATCGAATGACTGTTGAAGCCTACTGCCAAACCGATCTGGCATATGCCCCGCCCTTTGGACCGACCTGGGATCCCACATTGACCGCAGCCAATCAACTCCTTAAAAAAATTTAGTTTCACGATTATAGAAACCTGTGAAAGGAAATCGTTTAAATGGTAAATTGCAAAAACCATCCAAACTGAGACGCCAACTACTTATGTTCAGCAAATGCCCATGGAAGAAGATATTGTATTTACTGAAATCGACTTAACAGTCTTATTTTGCCATGCCGAAAATAACCCCTTTTGAGAAATATGTAGAACAATACGAAGCGTGGTTCGTAAAAAATCGTTGGGTTTATGAAGCCGAATTAAGAGCTGTCAAAGCCATGCTGCCGGCCGAAGGACTTTGCGTAGAAAGCGGGGTGGGTACAGGACGATTTGCGGAACCACTGAGGATCAAAATCGGTATAGAACCTTCAAAACGCATGAGGGGAATTGCACAACAACGAGGAATTCAAGTCATAAATGGCGTGGCTGAGGAACTTCCTTTTCAAGGTTCCAAGTTTGATTTTGCTTTGATGGTTACGACCATTTGCTTTGTTGATAATGCCAAAAAAGCTATTTTGGAAGCTCATCGGGTCCTTTCCTATGAAGGATTTCTTATTATCGGTTTTGTAGATCGCAGCAGTATGATGGGGCAAGTTTATTTAGATCGTCAGAAGAAAGCGCTTTTTACAAAGAGGCAACCTTTTTTTCTGCTAATGAACTTATTGAAATTATGAATCAATCCGGGTTTATAGATTTGACCTTTAAACAGACTATTTTTCAGACGTTGTCCGAAACCACAAAAGACGAACTTGTTAAACCCGGTTACGGTGAAGGATCTTTTGTGGTAATGCGTGGCAAGAAAAAAGGCGGATAACATGTTAAAATTTAATCAATTACCCTATATTTTTATTGGTAAAAGTCTTGGATGAGGAGCTTTTTATGCCTATTTATGAATATGAATGTGAAAAATGTAACCACTATTTTGAAAAACTAACTTTCAAGGGTGATGATGAGCAGATTAACTGTCCGAAATGCGGCGCCAATAAGGTCAAAAAACTGTTAAGCGCCAGCAGCTTTATGGGCAAAACAGGGATCGGAGCTTGTTCAGCCGGAACTTCAAAAGGTTTTTCCTGAGCGGGATAAATTTACGTGACAGTTTGTCATATAAAGGAAAATAGCAAATGGAAAACCAGACCGACCAAAAAGGATACATCCACATCTACACCGGTGACGGAAAGGGAAAAACCACCGCAGCAATAGGCGTGGCCATAAGGGCAGCCGGTTATGAATTGAAAACCTATATGGGTCAGTTCATGAAAGGCCAACACTATGGTGAGTTGACAACGCTTCGTGATCACCCTTGCATCACCATCGAGCAGTATGGAGATGTCGAGTGTGTTCATCGGGAAGAAATCACGCTAAAACATATGGACCAGGCGCAACAAGGCCTTAAGCAGGCACGAAAAGCGATGCATT
Source organism: uncultured delta proteobacterium (assembly GCA_963731025.1). Taxonomy (GTDB): domain Bacteria; phylum Desulfobacterota; class Desulfobacteria; order Desulfobacterales; family UBA11574; genus UBA11574. The sequence continues at coordinate 352,400 of CAVSVL010000012.1, forward strand.
CTCATCAATACGACATCATCATTCTCGATGAAATTAACGTAGCCGTCTGGTTTGATTTAATTTCAACCGAAGACGTGATTGAATTCCTTAATGATCGACCTGAAAATGTGGAAGTTATTTTGACCGGCCGTCGTGCTCCCAAGGCGTTTTTGGAAATGGCTGATCTGGTCAGTGATATAAAAGAAATCAAACATTATTATAACCAGGGGGTTAAAGCGCGAACCGGGATCGAGCGATAGACGATCCCGGTTTGAAAAAGTTTACACAACGCGCATCAAGTATCTGAATTTTTGGTTTATTTATTATGTATTCTTAATAAGTTAATGGTAATCATGTGTCCCTATAAAAACCTTGACTCCGGTTTTATTTTCCAGCATTTTTGCCTTCTCTTCATTCGTAGAGTATGGGCACTCCGGCTTGGCATTTGCGAGACAGGTGCTTAAGTAAATCTTGTCAGGTTTGATCTCCGACATTTTTATTGCCAGGGCCGTATTGGCAACAAGGGATCGCCCCGGGCATTCACATTTTACAAATGCGACAACCGAAGACGGGTTTTCGATATTTCCTTCTCCAAGAGCCGCTGCCTTGAGACACCGCCATTCTCCTGCACATCCATAGCCGGTATCCATATAAGCACCACACCCGACGACTGCAATTTTTTCCATTTCAGCCTCCTTTTTTCGCCATTTTAAATATCATAACGTTTTATAACACTATGTACATATGAGACAATTGTAGAGCACTCACCCCCAATAGAAATAAAAAAATGTTTTGTATTGCAAATTTAAAGTTATGAGCATAAACTCATTAGCGCAACTTAAAACTTATGCTTTTTTTAGTCAATATTTTTATTATTTTTATTCATATAAAGGATAAAACCATGTACAAAATACATCCCATTGTTGTGGGAACAAAAGTTTTTGATAAAAGTATGATGACATATCAGTATGGAGCCGGTCAGGAATATACCATTCCTATCTATTGCTGGTATTTGGAAGGAGGTGATCGAAAAATTCTTGTGGATACCGGTGAAATGAATCCGATTCAATCCGAAACCCGAGAAAAATCTATCGGCGGTAAAATTTATACGTTCGAAGAAGGGTTAGCCCGATGGGATCTAAGCCCAACGGATATCGATATGATCATCCATACCCACCTGCACAACGATCACTGTGAAAATGATTATAAATGTGAAAATGCAGAAATTTTTGTTCATGTAAAAGAACTGGAAAGGATTCATGATCCCCATCCCTTGGATTACCGCTATATTGAAGATTATATCGAAGATGTAGAGGAAAACGGGCAGATCCGAAAAATTTTCAAAGACTCGGAAATTTTACCGGGACTCCGGGTATTTCATACCCCGGTTCATACAGAAGGCGGTTTGACCGTAATGATCGATACTTCTGGTGGAAAGGCCGCCATTACCGGATTTTGCGTTATCGACGAAAACTTCAATCCCCCGATACAAATTAAAGCCATGGAAATGGAAGTTATTCCTCCAGGCACCCCTGTCAATGTTTACGAGTCATATGACATAATGATGAAAATTAAAGATATGGCCGATATACTGATCGCGCTCCATGAACCGAAATTTGCGTCCATAGATACGATTCCTTAGTCGCTACAGATCATCAAAAAACTGTCCGCAAATGGATAGCCTAAACAGCCAAAAAGCCAATACTGCCCAAAAAAAATGGCGGGATTGGCTTTTAATGTCTTTAATATAAGGATTTGCGCCATTACCGGCGCTGTATTATTCAGCTCAAAATTTTATATTCTAACTATCTTTATTCTTTATATGTTCTTGGTTTTTCTCTTCGGTCTAATCCACTTCTTCTTTCTTTGCCAGATCTCCGTTCGGGTATGTGAGAAGTATAACTAAACTCCCGCCTATCCGTACCTGACCGCCGGCCTCCGTTATCGGGCAATATTTGAATCATGATAGACACAATTTATTTTTGAATCTTTCTATAGATGTTTAGCAAGTAAAAAATCAGGCTTGCTTATATATCGTTGTTTAAATTAGTTACAATCTTCATGCAAAAATCATGCAGGAAAAATTATTTTTTTTAGTCTCTTATATTTCAATTAGTTAGGAAATATTGAAAACAACGGCGTTAAAAATTATGAAATGAATATCATAATTTTTATTACATTTGTTACACATTGGGAAGTTCAAGTAACAGGAAAAACTGCTAAAAAAATATATCAAGCCCTTTGCTTCAAAAGATATAAATCATTTTATCATTTCATTCCTAAGTTCAACAAGCGTCGCTCCCCAACCACCGGCTTCAAGAGGCGCATTGCTGAATGATGACACCATTGGATTTTTCTTCAAAAGCCTTCGAACGCGGTCCTTTAATATTCCCCGCCCCTTTCCGTGAACAATTCGTACAGAATATATTCCTTCATCAATACAAGCGGAAAAATAATCTGCAAGCAGATCCGGTATCTCTTTGGGTTTAAAGGTATGAAGATCTAAAACATCTTCTATGGGTATTTTTACAGGCTTCATATTTGATGAACTCGTAAAAAATCAAAATTGGGACGGCATGGTAAAAAGTTCAAGTTCAAGACGTCGCGAATTTCGTGGAATGAGACGTACTTATGTACGCCGCAGTGAACACGAAATGAAGCGCAACGCAGAAATTGGACTTTTTACGAAGCCGTCATATTTAGGCTTTATATTTCGAGCTGATTTGCTATAGTATTAAAATATCCGACACCTAATAGCAAAATGGATGTTAAATGATCAAGTACCTCCTACTGCCTATTTTCAGTTATCTTTTAGGTTCCATTCCCATAGGACTCATTCTAACCCGGCTGTTTACCCCAATTAACATCCGACAGGTGGGAAGCGGAAATATCGGTGCAACGAATGTGGGCCGCATGGCAGGACCAGGACTCGGAGTCCTGACCCTTGCCGGCGACATCCTAAAAGGGGCCTTTCCGGTCTGGTTGGCTGCATCAATGACAACTCCGAATAGCGTATGGGGTGCCCTCTACATTGCATTGGTCGCTTTTGCAGCTTTTATGGGGCACCTTTATCCAGTGTATCTGAAATTCAAAAACGGAGGAAAAGGGGTTGCAACCGCAGCAGGATGCTTTGGCGTCATTTCACCTGTCGCATTGGTAATTCTGATTCTGGTTTTTATCATGTTTGTTTGCTGGTCGAACCGCGTTTCGATTGCCTCTCTGGCCGCCGCTGCCGTCTTGCCTGTTGCAATCTGGAAAGCTACCGGCTCGGAAGTTTTCCTTGGATGTGCCGTTATAACAGCTATATTTATCTATTTTCGCCATGCGGATAACATCAAAAGGCTTCTGGCAGGCACGGAACCTGCCATTTGGAAAAATGACGACAAATCAGATTAAAACAGTGACCAGACCAATGTCATAACACCTGCCATGACAAAATTACTTTCGACCAGGAATTCCAACCGAATACCGGGAAGCATATAGCCTCGCTCATGCGCTGAAAGCATGATGAAAACAAAAGCCGGACAGATTAAAAGCGCAAAACCTAAACTTGATATCAGTTGAAATGCGCTTGAAACCAACAAAATGCCAAAATTGATGGCCAGTATCGTTTTTAAAAGGCGTAACGCTCGCTTTTCTCCTAACAGTATGGGAATCGTCTCTTTTCCCACAATACGGTCTCCCTGCATGTCAAGAATATCAAAAAATGCTGTTCTGACAAAGACCAGGCTCAGTGACCATAAAAATATAATGGTCGTATTCAGATGAATATCTCCTGATACAGACAATCGAGGCAAAACAGACGTCACGATTCCCCATGCCATTGCAATCAAAACCGTTTTTGATCCGGGGACATCCCTAAGCCGCGAGTATTTATCGTATGCAAAACGTTTCGGAATAAGTCTTAAATTGTAAGAAAGACCCATTATGCTCATACCCAAAAGGATTAAAAAAGGAATCCAGCCCACTGAATAGGCCGTCATCAAACCAACGCCGCCTGCAGCAAACGCAAGAAAAGCAAGCAATATCTTATTTTTGTTATAAAATGAGGACCTGTCAGGATCGTTGTATCGGTCTGCCTTTGTACCGATGAGATTGTTGAAAATGTGCATGGATAGAACATAAAGCATGGATATAAGCACATGGTGTAAATTATTTGTAATCCCCTGAATTTTGATACAGGCGTAGCACAGACATCCGGCACCGATGGATACATAGATATTGGTAAGAAGCAGTACACGCTGGATGGGAAAAATAAACCTTTGCAAGCCTTGCTTCTTTTTATAAGGCAGGGCCTCGAGTGTTCTGTATATTTTTTTAATCACCCAATTCGGCGTGGAAGCCCCTGCAGTAATCCCGATACATTTGGCTTCAGAAAGAGCGTCTACATCAATTTCCGATTCAGTTTCAATGTGAAATGTCGGTTTTCCGGTCTTTCTTGAAATTTCAGCAAGCCGCTTGGTATTTCCGCTGTTTTGTCCACCGACAACAATAACCGCATCGACTAAATCGGCCAGGTTTTGGACCTCAACCTGGCGTTTTGCGGTAGAATCACAAATTGTATCAAAAATTTTATAGTGGGGAAATTTATGATTTGCCCATTTTTTTATTTCTTCAAAAAAAAGGGTGTTTTGAGTGGTCTGGGCAACAATAATCGCTTTTTCAAAGGATGGAAGGGAGTCAAGATCATCGATATTGTCAACGACAAACCCTTTTCCCCCTGCATATCCTAAAAGTCCGATGACTTCAGGATGATCTTTGTCTCCGATAATTATAGATGCATAATCTTTTTTAGCATGTTTCCGGATGATGGTCTGAACTTTAATAACCCGGGGACAGGTGGCATCGATAATTTTGTAACCTGCTTTTTTAAGATCCTGTTTGGTTTGGGGGGGAACGCCGTGAGCACGAATTAGAACAGTGCCTGTTCCATACTCCGGTATACGTTCTAATATGGATATTTCTTTTTCTCTTAATAGGTCTAAAACCTGCGGATTGTGGATAAGGGGTCCAAACGTACAGATCGGATTTACGTGTTTATTCGGAGCATCCAGAACCATCTCAACGGCTCTTCGCACTCCCATGCAGAAACCGGCCTTCTTGGCAATTAAAATTTTCATCTATATCATGCAGCTTAGGCGCTAGGCATTACCTTGAAACCTTCTCACACAATCAAACCACGTTAAACAAATCGTATGGGGAATTTTATTTTTTTAAATAAATATAGTGGTCTACGAGAGCCAATGAATGAATGTGTGCATCTATAAATTTTTGATCCCCAAATATACTGACCAATCGTATACCATCATCTTCGGGTTCGACGGTATCAACCGCTTCCATTACCAGTATTTTATTCATCACCTTCAATTAAGTATGCATTTGCTTCACACATCGCATTTTCCTTTATAATTTCTTAAATGTTCCTGTAAAAGTGTTTCAATAAGATGAGGGAGCGGAGTTGGCGGTAAACCTATAATTTCAATATTTTCTTGGGTAAGTGGTATAAGCATCTTTTTCGCCGGACTGTTGGCCACGGCTTCTGCCATTTTGGGTGTAACTTCTCCCATCATGGAATTGGCCACGATAATTCCAATGGTTCCGATAATAATATCAACCTTTCCTGTTGTCTGAACAATGGCATTTTCTCCAGATGCCCCCCGGTTGGCTTTGGCTTTCAGCATCTGAGCCGTTGCAATGGCATTGGTCCCGAGAGCAATAATTTCAACGGCCTCTCCAAAAACATCCTTTAGCTTTTTAATGACAGCGCTTCCAATGCCTCCGCCCTGACCGTCGATGACACATATCCGCTGCAAAACCGGCTTTTTATCTGTGTGTCTCATACTGTATTATTTTTCAATTTTTGATAATAACCATTCCGAATCGTTTTAGCTACCAGATAACAGAATTAACGTCAATAAAAACAGCGATCTGTCTCAGGACAAACGCATTTGATCTCGGTGCAGCAAGGCAACAGCGTGTTTCTCTTGAAAACCGAATAAAATGATGACGTTGATAATTACACGGGGTATCTGCACACTACAGTTTTCTTATTTTGATCCTGTCTCGACGTTTTCTTTTGGAAAGTCGTTTGCTAGGGCCTTTCTTTTTTGTCGTGGGGATCCATCCGCCTTCGCCTTCTCTTTCGATCCCCTTTATATCCATATAAGCCGCCATCGTAATCTTTTCTTCGAAATCGGAAGAACGAATTGTTGCAGCTCCCTTTGTGGCCGCAAAATTCACAACATCCATATCAGAACTCACAACCAGGGCTTTTTCTCTTTCCCGACTTACCATCCGTTTAATAACGGAATCAGCCAGCTCCCCTTTGCGGGAAAATTTGACGCTAATTCCTTTGACTCGATACTTGTTCTGGGAAAAGGTCGGGGCGTTGGTACCATCAAAAACAACGGTTATCTTATGGTGTTTTATTCTCTGATATGCAGCAAGCAAATCAAGAAGCGCCTCTCGACCGAGTTGAATATCCTGACGGTCAAGATCGCTGAATGAACTGGACTGTCTGATCAAATTGTAGCCATCGATGATGATATGAATAGACATTATATCCGCTTTAGCAAGCTTAGCAGACGGTCTAGATCGTCATTGCTGAAAAATTCGATTTCAACTCTACCCTTTTGCCCCCGCCGTTTGATCTGAACCTTGGTTCCGAAGCGACCGGAAAGATCATCGGCAACATCGGACAAATATCTTTGTTCCGAACTCGATATCGGCTGTTTCGGTTTTTCTTTCTCTGCTTTCAAACGTTTAATCAATCGTTCTGTTTCTCTGACCGAAAGTCCTTTTGCGACGATCGCCCGAAATACCGAGTTTTGTTGGGCTGAAGTGGCAGCGCCCAGCAAGGCCCGTGCATGCCCCATGCTCAGGTCTCCTTCCATAATGCTGCCCTTTATTTGCCCAGGTAACTGACGAAGTCTTAGAAAATTGGCAACCGCAGATCTGCTTTTCCCGACACGATCCGCAGCCTGATCCTGGGTCAAACCGAACTCTGTGATGAGCCGATGATAGGCTTCAGCCTCTTCAATGGGATTTAAATCTGATCGTTGTACGTTTTCAACAATGGACATTTCCAGCATATCTGGATCTGTGATGGTTTTGACAAGAATAGGCACCTGTTTCAACCCTGCTTTTTTAGCAGCGCGCAGGCGTCTTTCACCGGCGATAAGTTCATATCCATTGTTGTCTTTTCTAACCAAAAGGGGCTGTATGATGCCTTGCTGACGAATTGAACGGGCCATATCCTCCAATTCATTGTCGGAAAATCGCAAACGAGGCTGGTAACGATTGGGCTGAATCAACCCGATATCACAGTGAAAATATTCTTTTGAACTCTCTCCAATGGGTTCAATATCGGGCAATAACGCATCAAGACCTCTTCCCAATACCAATTTTTTGGTTTTTTTTGGAACGGATTCGGCTTTTTTACTTTTAGTTTCTTTTTTCATTATAATGGCGTTAATTTCGTCGATAGATGTGTTGAATTACGAATTGTGAACATGCGATTTGATCACTTCATTCATGTTAAAACGTCACGGATGCGACATCCTTCAGAACACGTTATTCAGGAAGATTTATTGTTCATGATCTCTTTTGCCAGATTAAAATAACTGCGGGCCCCTTTGGAAGTTGCATCGTACAATAAGATCGGCTTCCCGAAACTCGGCGCTTCTCCCAATCTTACATTTCTGGGAATCATGGTCTTGAAAACCAGTTGCTTGAAATATTTTTCGGCATCTTGGGCCACCTGATAGGACAGATTTGTTCTTTTATCAAACATGGTGAGAAGGATGCCCGCAATCTTAAGTTTAGGATTCAGATTATACCTGATGCGTTTCATGGTTTGAAGAAGTTGTCCAAGCCCTTCCAATGCATAAAATTCACACTGAAGCGGAATTAGCATGACATCGGCTGCAGTCAGTGCATTCACCGTTAAAAGGCTCAAAGAGGGCGGACAGTCAATGATGATGTATTCAAATGAATTTTTAATTTGGGATAAAAGCGTTTTTAGGGCCATTTCACGCTTGGGTTTTGACATCATCTCCACTTCAAAACCAATCAGCTCAACCCTTGAGGGTATGATTTTCAAGGTTTCTATATCACTATCCAAAATAAGATTCTCGGCATCGACATTACCGATCATGCCGTGATATAATGACTTTTCAATACGATTTTTATCGATTCCCAAACCGGTGGTTGCATTTCCCTGGGGATCACAATCCACAAGGAGAATTTTTTTTTCCGATACTGCCATGGCAGCCGACAGGTTTACGGCTGTTGTCGTTTTGCCCACACCACCTTTTTGGTTGGCTATGCATATGATATGAGTCATGGTGACGAACTTTACCATAAAACATGATGTTTGAAAAGTATATAAGGATATGATTTGACTATTAACCAATTGAGTAATAAATTATAGGTTAAATAGCATAATCGTTGGGTCTCGGTTTCTTTTTTATTCATACAAAATCCGAGACCCTCTTTATCGAGGTTTTCATGAAAGTTGTTAAACAATGTATTTTGCTCTGTACTGTTTTAATTTTTGTGTGTGGCATTATCTCCCCTAAAAGTGTTTCAGGGATTACGATACAAGAGGAAGAAGAACTGTCTCACGAGTTTATGAAACTTATTTTATCACACTACGAAATCATCAGAGACCCATTGATCGTAAATTACGTCAACAAAGTCGGCCAAAAAATCGTCTCGACGCTTCCTCCCCAGCCTTTTCCATACCATTTTTATGTAATAAAGGAGGACACCTACAATGCTTTTGCCACTCCGGCAGGTCATATTTTTGTTTACAGCGGATTGCTGGAAGCCATGGATAGCGAGGAAGAGCTGGCATGTATACTGGCCCATGAAATTTCACATGTCCTATGTCGCCATATCTCCCAAAAAATTGAAAGGGCTAAAAAAGTAAACATCGCCACACTTGCCGGAGTTGTGGCCGGCGTACTCCTTGGAACCGCCGGCGCATCGGCAGCTGCCAATGCCGTCACCCTTGGATCTATGGCAGCCGGTCAATCCTATGCACTGGCCTACGGCCGTGAAGACGAAAGGCAAGCGGATCAGATCGGACTCAACCTTCTGAGAAAAGCTGGATATAACGGCATCGGACTGATCACAACACTGAAAAAAATGCGAAGCAAACGCTGGTTCGATTCAAATCAGATTCCGACTTATCTGACCACCCATCCGGCTTCAGAGGAACGGATGGCGTATATCGATACCTGGCTAGAGAAACACAAAAAAACCGAGAACCATATCGATGACTATCCTTTTAAAAGGGCCCATACAAGGCTCGTTGCCATTTACGGAGATGAGAGTGTTGCATTAAGAACGTTTAAATCAGAGGTACATAATCATCCCGACGACCCTTTGGCATATTATGGATACGGGCTGATCCTGGATAGAAAAGGCGACCACAAAGCTGCTGAAACATACCTCAAGGAAGCATTGGAAAAAAGGGCGTTTGATCCCTATATGTTAAAAGATCTTGGCCGGTTATATTTTATCGAGGGAAATTACCAGCAAGCATTCAGTATTTTGGACGGCGCCGCCGGCATTAACTCGAATGATCCTGATATACTTTTTTATCTGGGGCGTACTCAGGTAGAACTCGGCCATCTAACGGATGCAGTCGCAACGTTTGAAAAACTTATCTCAAAACAACCAGATTATCCTCGCGCGCTTTATACCCTTGGGGAAACGTATTGGAAGCTTGGGAAGGAAGGTGATGCGCATTATTGTCTGGGTATAGATTACAAAAATAAAAGGGATTTCAAAAATGCCGTTTTCCATCTAAAAAAAGCTTTGGAGAACATCAACGAACCCTATAAAAAGGCCAAAGTAGAGGAATTGTTGAAAGAAATCAGAGGAAAAAAGAATCAATCAGAAAAGGATGACGGCAATAAAGCGCAAACGAATTAACTGAGTCGAGACCTTTGAAAAACCTCCCTTTTTGCCCAATTTCTGCGTCCCCGATGCTCGGAATTTATCAACAGGCTCAAATTTTAATCCTCGAAATACTCAATGTATGTCAGCATCGGTCAAAATGAGAAAATTGCATGGTAAATGTCCCTCTGCCCTGTGTGGCTGATCGCAATGACGTTGAATATCCGAACATGCGCGCCAAAGGAACCACAACCCGTATCACCTGTACGCCCATTTTATGCTCGATAGATTCAATTTTTCCATTTCGAGAATTGAGATCTCCTATCACCTCTCCCATAAAAGTTTCCGGAACAAAAACCTCCACATTCATAATCGGATCAAGGAGAAACGATTCACCTTTCGTCAGTGCTGTTTTGCAAGCCATAGATGCGCTGACCGTATAGGCCAGTTCAGTGCTCAAAGATTCCTTATATACCCCTCCGGTGAGAACGGCCTCAACATCGACCACAGGATACCCCATAAATGCGCCGCTCTCCAGAGATTCCATAACACCTTTTTTGATAGCGGGAATAAACATATCAGGTATTGTTTCGTCAGTAATTTCAGATCTGAATCTGTTCTCCGTACCCCGTTCCAAAGGCATCAGTTTTAACATGACTTTGGCAAAATGTCTTTGTCCCGCCACTTCCTTGTCAAATACTGCGGACGCTTGCCCTTCTTTTTCAATGGTCTCCCGATACATCACCTGTGGTTTTCCCACATTGACATTGGTCTTGAATTCTCGCTGCATACGACTGATAATCACTTCGAGGTGAAGTTCTCCCATTCCGGATAAAATTGTCTGTCCGGTGTCTTCATCCTTTTGAAGTTTAAGTGTGGGATCTTCAGCCATAAATTTTTCGAGGACCTGATCAAGTTTTTCCTGGTCAGCATGGGTTTTAGGCTCTACAGCCACAGATATGACAGGTTCGTAAAAGTCTATATTTTCTAATAAAACAGGATGATCGATGGAGCAAAGCGTCTCTCCCGTAGAAGACTCTTTTAATCCAATAACCCCGACCAGACTGCCGGCGCCGGCGGAATCGATGCGTTCTCTCTTGTTGGCATGCATTTTTAATATGCGTGAAAGTTTCTCACTTTTTTTTCGAGAAGGGTTGTAAGCGTCGGATTTGGCATTCATGGTTCCGCTGTAAATTCTGACATAGGAGAGTTTACGGCCCTCTATCATCGACACTTTGAATATGAGGGCTGCAAGAGGATCCGCATCATTCACCCTGCATTCAATAGTTTGGCCGGTTTCAGGGTGCACACCTGTCATCGGAGGCACATCTAAGGGGCTTGGCAAAAATTCTACAATGGCGTCAAGAAGCGGCTGTATGCCTTTATTTTTGAGAGCGCTTCCGCAAAGGACCGGGACCAGTTTCAGGTCTATGGTTGTCTTTCTGATAGCGGCAACCAATTTTTCCGGAGTAACGGGTGTCTCTGACAGATAGTCCTCCATGATTTCATCATCAACTTCAGCGACCGCTTCGATAAGCTTTTCATGATATTCTGTTGCGGTGTCGATCAGGTTTTGAGGAATATCTTCTCTTGTAAAAATTTCTCCTAAAGCGTCATCTTCCCAGATGATCTGTTCCATGTTAATAAGATCAATAACGCCTGAAAAATTATCTTCCAAGCCCACTGGCAGCTGTAATATCAGCGGATTGGCATTCAACCTTTTTTTCATCATTTCAATAGCGCCAAAAAAGTCTGCACCGACCCTGTCAAGCTTATTGATAAAGGCCATCTTCGGGACAAGATACTTGTCAGCCTGTCGCCATACCGTTTCCGACTGAGGTTCCACACCGCCAACTGCACAAAAGACACCGACAGCCCCGTCAAGTACCCTTAAAGAACGTTCAACCTCAATGGTAAAGTCAACATGTCCCGGTGTATCTATGATCTGGACATCACTTCCTTTCCAGTAGCAAGTGGTCACAGCGGAAGTAATGGTAATCCCCCGTTCTTGCTCATCAGGCATCCAGTCCATAATCGCTTCACCGTCATGAACTTCACCGATTTTGTGAGAACGGCCGGTATAGTATAACATCCGCTCCGTTACCGTTGTCTTTCCGGCATCGATATGGGCGATAATGCCGATATTTCTTATATTTTTAATATGATTCTTTTTTTTCATCGTATTAAAAGCATGTTGGCTTTAAACGGAAAACGCACATCGATATGACCGTTCAGGGTCATTGCTTCATTTCCGCTGATCAGAATCTTTACCGCATCAATTTCGGGAATATTCAATGTTAACGAATTGACCATCGAATATATCGTAAAAAGTTCCGATTCAACCCCGCCGGGATGAGCATCTCTAATGGTATCGGACATATCGATATAAGCTGTACCATCCCGGGTGACATAAAATGCCTTAAGTGTCGTATCTGCAGGAATTGTCCGCATAAGCCCGGTTTTGGGGCCTTCTATCAGTGCTTCGAGAATGTTTTTGCCAAATTCAGATAGATTATCTGAATGAAAAAGATCCCTTGTTTCAGCTTTGAGAAACGAATTGTCTTTATCGGAAAAATATAAATGGACAACGGATTTTTTTGAATGTTTAGTTTCTGTAATTCCTGTGTTTTGCTCAACTTGATCCATACCCGATGATACAATGGGCCTATTCAAAAAAGCGACGCATATGATGATTCCGACAATAATGAAAAAAGATACATTACATATATTATGATTCTTCATCATGATTTAACCGTTTATCATTCATAAAAAACAGAAATTTCTTAAGCCAAAATGCTTCTTGTGTCAAGACAAGAAGGAAAATTCACATATTAAAAAATGAGTAAATAACAAAAGAGGTCAGCATCATAAGCCAACCTCTTTATTTCTATTAGCGGAGCTGAACGGGATCGAACCGATGACTTCATGACTGTGAGAGCCTTGATGAATCATAACAAATCATACGAAATCGTCAAGGCCAGATAACGACAATATATCAAGCAGATATCAAATCAGACATCAAATCGACGTCGTCAAAAAACAACTCCACCGAATCATCTTCGGATGAATTGTATAACGTCATGACTGATTCGGCAATTTTGGTGGCATATGGTTCGATGGGAAATATATTGTGGGTCCGAAGGATTGTAACCAAGGCATTCATTCCCTTGGAGATAGAACTCACGATAATTTCATTTTCATAGGTTTCTTCACAGAGAAATGAAAAACTTCCTTTTCGCAGCATTGAAGACGCTACTTTTTTCAGATTTTTGTCGATGACTGCATACTCTCTGATTTTGAGTGTATCTTTGTCATCATCTCGAGAAATCACATATTTTTGACGCATATCTTTTCTCCTTTTCATCCGGTTTCTATACTTATAGATTCTCTCCCTCATTCTGGGACTGACTTGGATTCTCTTCTGATTCTATATTGTTTTTATCCAGTTTGCGTTGTTTTTTTTGTTCTTTCTTTTTCTTTCTTGCTAATTCTTTTTGACGTTTATTAAATGAATAATTTGATCTTGCCAATTTGTTACCTCCTTGGCTGTTATTTTTAATAATGACAACAAGAAAAGGATCTATAAGCGGACTTTATTGAGGCTTAACGTCTGATGAGAGCGAATTGTGAAGGTATAAATCCAAACCAAACAAAAAGGCATCCCCTCAATATCAGAAGGAATGCCCTTGTTACTCAGAACATAAGACTAAATCACAGTGACATTTGCAGCGGCAGGACCTTTTTGTCCTTGCTCTATATCAAAAGAAACTCGGTCACCTTCATTGAGGGATTTAAAACCGTTTGAGTTGATCGCTGAATGATGAACAAACACATCCGGACCGTCTTCCTGCTCAATGAATCCGAACCCTTTTCGGTCGTTAAACCACTTAACAGTTCCATTGGTCATGATAACATCCTCCTTTCAAAATATTTTCAAAATCTTAAACTGGAGGATGGTACATAAAAAAAATGAACTGTTCCTTCAGAAAAAAACCGTCCCGCAGATTAAACAGAACTTAATTGATTAGACGTATAATAATCTTTATTTAGAAAGAAAGCAAGCTAATTATTTGTTACTTTTAAACATATGAAAATACGCACTTAAACGTGCAAAAACCAAATGTTATGCGAACAATATCTGAGACCGCTTTGTATGGCAAGGTTTGTGGTTTCATGATACTTGAATGATTTTTGATAGGATACATATTCTTGTTGAATACCAAAATCTAATAAATCGGAAGTCGATCAATTAAACGCTAAAACTGCACCCGGTCATGACAATGCAAACAAAAAAGGGGTCGCTAATTTAGCTAACCCCTTGTAATGTTTGGTGGAGCTGAACGGGATCGAACCGTCGACCTCATGACTGCCAGTCATGCGCTCTCCCAGCTGAGCTACAGCCCCAAAGTGGTGCAATTAAATTAAACAAAAGGCGGTAAGGATGTCAATAAATATTTCGGGCAAATTGTGACGTGAAAGTATTGACAAAAATATACATAATAAATATTATCTGTAACTTATAAATTCTAACATGTTTAACCCAAAAGAATCCCTTTAATAAATGGTACGACAATGAATCCGAAAAACTTTACAGGACCACTGAGTGCATATACGCCACAGACCAAAGGGAATGGAATGTTCAAGGAGTTTGATGCCACAGAGCTCTACTGCCCGAAGTGCAAACGTCCCGTTCCAGTCCGTAAACGACTTTTGATTGTGCTCCCGGAAGGCGACAAGTACGAATATTTATGTGCGATTTGTTCCGAGTCTGTCGGCACCAAGATCGACCGGCAGACAAAACCGCTAACGGTCATTGTCTAATACGGATATTTCACGTGTGTGAGGCGTTCATTAGCTCTGATAGCGAGATCTTTGCTTTGCTCCAATATTGAACAAAATTTTTTTTCGATAGTTTCTAAAAAGACTCTCGAAAATCTTCATGAGATATTCGGGATAGGTTGATTTTTTTGTATTCATAGAAAGGAATTATATGCTCAGGTTTATGAGAAAACAGGCGGGGAGTTGGCTGATCAAGATCCTTTTGGGCGCAATTGTTATCGTATTTGTTTTCTGGGGTGTTGGAAGCTTTCGGTCACAAAGAGGCGGCAGGGTTGCACTTGTCAACGGTGACCAAATTACACTGGACGAATACCGAGAGGCCTACAACAACCTTCTTGAACAATTGCGCAGAAGATTCGGGAACAACCTCGATGAAGATATGCTCAAACAGCTTCAGGTGAAAAGGCAGGCTTTAAACCAGTTGATTAACAATAAACTTTTGGTTCAGGAGTCCAAAAGGCTTAAATTTCGAGTCTCCAAAAAAGAGCTTGCTGATGCAATTTCAAATATTACCGCTTTCCAGAGAGCCGGTATGTTTGACAGCCGCCTTTATAAAGATGTTCTGGATCGTCTGAGAATGACCCCTGAAGCATTTGAAGAAGCCCAGAAAAATGCGATGCTGATTGATAAGCTCAAAACACTCGTTACGAGCAGTGCCAAAATTTCAGACCAGGAAGTTTTAGAATGGTACAACTGGGTTAATGCTTCGGTCAATATTGATTACGTATTCTTCGACCCCAACCGTTATAAAGATATCCACCCTTCTGATGAAGAAATAAAAACTTTTTTTGAAAATAATAAAGAGAAATATAAAACAGACGCCATGGTAAAAGTTCGTTATCTGAACTTTAACCCGAACGCGTTTCGATCCAAAGTCAAATTGTCCGATGAAGAGGTTCGTGAGTATTATGATGAAAATCTGGAAACCTTCGAAATACCGAAAACGGTTGAAGCCAGACATATTCTGTTAAAAGTTAGTCGTGATGCCGATCCGAAAACAGTTAAAAAGACGAAAGACAGAGCCCTTCACATCTTGAAATTGGCTAGAGAAGGCAAAGATTTCGCTGAATTGGCCAAAAAATATTCAGAAGGGCCGACCCGAAATAAGGGAGGGTATCTGGGCACATTCAAAAAAGAGGCCATGGTTAAACCCTTTGCAGATGTGGCCTTTAAATTGAAACCTGGAGAAATCAGCGAACCCGTCCGTACCCAATTCGGATGGCATCTTATAAAGGTCGAAAAAGTAAATAAAGCATCCATCACTTCTTTTAAGGACGCCAAAAAGGACATACGAAAAAAACTCACCGATGATATGGCCAAACGCCTCGCGTATGATGAAGCAGAAGCAGTTTCTGATGATGCCTTCGAAAAAGAGGACCTCATAAACGCGGCAAAAGAACGAAATATGAAAATTATAACCACAGATTTCTTTTCAAGAAAAGGCCCCATTAAAGGGATAAGTGATCCCTCAAAATTTGCATCGGTTGCTTTTGATCTTACAGATAAGGAAATCAGTAATGTCCAGGAATTCGAAAACGGATATTATATTCTTCAGCTTGTTGATAGAGTTCAACCCAAGATACCCGCATTTGACAAGGTCAAGGAAAAGGTGACACTTGAGTTAATTAAAGAAAAACAGGACGAAAAAGCAAAAGCGGATTCAGAAACATTTTTAGCGGCATTAAAAAGCGGCAAAACCATGCAGGCTGAAAGTAAAAAATTTAATCTGACGCCGAAATCCACCGGCTTTTTCAAGCGTAACGGTTCAATCCCTGAAATCGGTTTTGAACGCAAGATTGCCGAAGCTGCCTTTCAACTGACAGACAAAAAACGATTCCCGGAAAACGTTTTAAAAGGTTCTAAAGGGTATTATGTGATTCAATTCAAAGACAGGAAAATATCGGACCCTGAAAATTTCAGCAAAGAAAAAGAAGCAATAAAGAATAGACTGCTGGCGCAAAAAAAGTCCGACATTTTTGACGCACTCCTTGCGCAACTCAAAAGCAAAAGCGAAATTACAATTAAGAAAGGATTTTTAGAAGAGTAGTGTCCATCCATAAATGGTTTTTTTGGCCGATATCTTGAGGGTCTGAAAAGATATCCGGAACGATCGAATTCTGTAGTAATTTTTGTTTATAATTATCTTTAATTCCAGAATTGCTGTACAAAATTTAAAACAAATTCGATTTCAAGAGGCTAAAAGTCAAGTAACTAGTGGAGTTTAATAGAGGATAGAAAAACGAAACCATGAACGTCTACAACCGCTATATGACGGCTGCAACCGCTTCCTTGGCAATATCCATAAACCCTTGGGGAAAGGTTCCCAACAAAATA
>CAVSVL010000013.1:0-157791 GCA_963731025.1 uncultured delta proteobacterium
CGCCACAACGGCCATCCGGCAGTGAAGGCCTGCGATCTCGGTCCGGAAGAAAGAGACACCCTGAAGCTCGGGAAGCCCGTCACGCGCCTTGTCAGCGGCATTCGGTTCTTCCTGCAAAGCCGCGGCCCGCAATCCGGCATCCGAAGTGGTGTCACCCTGGTCGCGGGCGAGACCGGTCGCATCGCCCGGTAATACCAGGACCGTAGCTGCTTCATCCCTGGCCTGCTCCAACTGCACCACGTAGTTGGAGCCGCCAAACCCGAAAGCATTGACCTGAAGCCTTCTTAACCGGTCGGCTCCGCACTGCCAATCAAGCGGCTCGGGGGCGATGAAGAACCCCGATCCTTCCAGATTTATTTCCGGGTCTGGTTTTATATAATTGAGGGTGGGGGGAAAAACCCCGGCCTTCATGGCCATAACTCCGCGAATGAGGCTGTTGATGCCCGCGGCGCCAAGCGTGTGTCCGATCTGGGATTTGAAAGAGGTGAGAACCGTGCGCTTGGAGGAATTGAAGAAGGACTGCAGGGCACGGACCTCCTGTCCGTCGCCTTGCCGGGTACTCGTGGCATGGCATTCCACCAGGTCCACCGCATCGGGCCCATAGGGTGTCCCTTGGAAAGAGGCTCGGATGGCAAGCTCCTGGGTGACGCTGGAGGATTCTACCATGCCCAGATGGTTGTTGCTCGCGCCCAGGCCCGTGATGACGGCGTGGACCAGCGCCCCTCTTGCGCGGGCTGAACTTTCCCGCTCAATCACGATCATTCCCCCGCCTTCGCCCAGAACCATCCCGTCTCTTTCGGCATCAAAAGGGCGGGAAGTCTCGTGCGCGGGTCTTTCCTGTCCGGACAACCCGAAAAGGGCGCCCAAGGCGGCGAATTCCAGAAAATGGAGGTGGGTGAGATTCTCCTCGCCCCCTCCGACGACGGCGGCGTCGATGATGCCGTTTCTGATCATCTGGACAGCGCTGTGAAGTGCGACCAGTGAGGTGGCGCAGGCTGCGGAGACAGAATGACTAGGTCCCATTAACCCATACCGGTTGCAGACGAAGCCGCCCGCTGCACAGTTTAGTCTGCCCAGGAGGGTGGTATCGTCCGGGGGCATGCGCCCGGCCTTCAGTTCCTGTTCGACGGCACTCAACTGACCGGGTGTGAGCGAAACGACCTTCTTGATGCAGGGGAGGATCTCGTGCACGTAGCCCCTAATGATCAAATCGGTGAGGGTTTTCGCCGCCTCTCCCGAGTTCTGGGAGATGAGGACCCCGATTCGTTCCCGCGGGATGTCTGAGTTCAGTATGCCGGATGCCCGGATGGCTTTCTCCGCCAGCCACATGGTGGTCCTGGTGGATTCGGTCATGGTTCGGAAATCATGGGGGGGATCCCGAGTTCATTGCGGGAGACCTGAAAATCCAGGAAGGCGCCCACCTTGCAGTAAGTCTTGTCGGTAACGAACGGGTGGGGGTCATAAAATTGCTCGTGGTCCCACCGGGAAGGCGGAACCAGGGAAATCCCGCTTTTCATAGCCAGGCTTGCAGTCCAGACCTCTTCCGGACTTTTCCCCAAGGTATTGAGAATACTCATCCCGGTGATGGCAACCCTTTCATGGGCATCTCGATGCGGCGCAACCTGCTGCCGTCCATGGCCAATTCCGTAAGATGAGCTTTTTATGGGGTGCGAAGCGCCGGGTGAAGATTCCGGCATTTTCTCGAAGGGCTCCGCAAATGGCTGCTGCAGCAAAAGAGGGCCTGCGGCCAGTTCGCGATGGAAGGACGACAGTTCCAGGACCTTGCTGATGAGACCGGCGCAGGCTCCACTCATGAATTGCCCGCGTTCCAAACAGGCGCGCTCATCCAGAGGCGCCCCGCCGGGTCTGTCCAGGCCTCGAACCGCAACGAAGAGGCTTCCCGCTGTCATCTCTTCTATTTTTGTGCGGAAGGAGTGCTCGTCCTGGTGACCCTCTGCAAACTCCCTTTCCAGGGATAAAACCGCGGCCGCTCTCGGGGTCTTCAAGGATCGCACCCGAAGTCCGGTGTCCCGGCCTGAAACGAGCGTTCCGCCTGGATTCGATTTTAGGATCATGTTCTGATAGAGCGCGGTCAGGGCGCCGGTGGCAACGATCTCCCGGGTGGCCAGATACGCGGTGCCCATCTGGATGGCATCCGCTCCGAGCATGGCGGCGATGAATGCGGTCTCCCGATTGCAGATCCCCCCGGCAAGAATAATGCGACAATTTTGGAACAGGGCAGGTTTTTGCCGTTTCAGATCCAACACCCTTTGCGCCAGGGTGAGTGTGCTATGGCGCCCCACGTGCCCGCCGGCCTCATATCCCTCGCAGATCACGTACCGGACGCCGGCTGTCAGGGCGAGCTGTATCAGGGCCTCATCAGGGGCGATATAGATGACCTTCAGGCCGCATTCTATCAATTCCTTTAAAGGCGAGAGATCACCGCCCGCGATCACCACAAAACGGGGCTTGTGTTTCTTTATCCAGGCCAGCTGGGTCTCCCTGCGAGGGTTCTCCGCCAGAGAGATGATATTCACTGCATAAGGGTGTCCTCCCATAAGCTCCGGCAAGCGTCCCAGCCTCCTATCAAGGGTCTCCGCATCCATCAGGCCAAGGGCGATAGTAGGCAATCCACCGGCCTCGGCAACCCTTGAGGCAAACTCCGGGACATCGGTGATCCAGGACATGGCTCCTTGGATAAAGGGATATTTGACTCCCATCTCTGCGGCTGCAGGGCTGTCCAGAAACCAATTCTTTTTCACCTCGGCCAGGCGACAGAGGCTGCGAATCTCGTCCATGAAGGACTGAACAGCCGCCTCGGAAGCCGCCCCGAAACGTTCGGCAAAGGACGCAGCAAAGGCGGTCTCCACACCCAGAGGAATGACCTCGTCCGGGGTGAAACGGCTCTCAAGAGGGTGGACGGCCCCGGCACTCACCCGGCCTGCGAAGGAACGGCGGCTTTCCTCCGTGATCTCTGCTCCGCACAGTGAGTTCTCGAACCTTTTGAGTTCCTTGTACGCGATCGAGTTGCCCTTGTTGAAAAGGCGACATGGAACCTGCAGATCGAGGCCGACCAGATCGGTCGAATCCAGGCGGAGGTTGGAGATCCGCCGGCGTTGGAGATCATCAACGGCAACCAGGTCGGTCAGCCAATGGAGGCTCTCGAAGACGATTCCCGCGGCCCCGGTGGACAGCAATGCCGCCGCCGCCTCGGGGGTAAAGATGCCGCCCCAGATGAGTATCTCCATGGATGGCGATGAGTTGATCAGCATCTCCTTGGCTGCTGCATAGAGAGCCAAGGTCGTCTCACTGCTCACGAATCCGGATGCCTCGCATCCTTTCAGGACAATGCGCCCGATTCCCGAGCTGTCTGTTAAAACAGCCGCCAAAAGATTCAGATCCCCGATGATTGGGAAGCAGCGGTAGTCTTGCGCCAATTCCTTCAATCGCTGTAGAAAGGCGGAAGAATCTTCATGGAAAAACTGGGGGTGGCATTCGACCCAGATGTTTTGGACCCCTGTATCTTTGAGCAACTGCTCCAGAGACGGATCCATCAAGGCTGGGACGGAAACCTTGATATCCCGGACCTGGCAGGCAGCGCCGGCTTTTCGTAAGACAGAACCAAGCGCCTCCTTCTCCAGCATGGAAAAATCGAAGATGGCCCTGGTCCCCGTTCGGTGTGCCATTTGGGTCACAGGTGGGTTCATCTCTTCGGGCCGCCAGACGAAACCAATGATTGGAACTCGATGTTCAGTCAATATGTCCGGACCTCCGTTTCAACGCGATACTCTCGCCGTCGGTAATTATAAAGACTTTCTAAATATTGAATATTTGTTGTGTATTTTGGCTCCGGCTTCCTCTACTAAGAAGTTGATCGACTCATTATCCTCCAGGGTCCAGCCCAGCTCCAGATAGCGATATATTCCTTTCCTCCTCACCACCTCATACAGGTGGCGGAAGGCCAGCAGAGGGAGTCCCAGTTGCCTGTACTTCTCCTTGACACCGAAGAGCAACCCCCGCAATCCGGTGATCTTTCGCCGGTAGAGGAGGAATTTGAGCAAGCCCGGCAGGCCGATGCGCCCGTTGAGACGCTTGAGCAACGGGTTGATGTCGGGCAAGATCACGCAGACCCCCGCGGGTTCATCCTCATAATAGATGAAAAAAGCCAGGTCCTGATCCGCGATTTGTACCATACTTTTTCCTATCTCTCGTATCTCATGATCGCTCAAGGGGACGTAACCCCAGTTTTTGGACCAGCAGTCGTTGTATATCTCCCTGACCAGAGTCAGTTCAGGAACCGGGTCCTTTAGCCGAAAGGCCCTGATGCGGATACCTTTTTTTTGGGCCAACCGTTCAGCAAGACGATCCAGCCACTCGGGAAGCCGGTAAGGCCACTTCACCAGAAAGGAAAACAATTCCTTCTCTTTGGTGAAACCGCACGATTCGACCAACCTCAGGTAGTAAGGCGGATTGTACGTCATCATCAAGGCAGGCGGATACTCAAACCCTTCGATGAGCAAGCCCGCCTCGTAATTGATGGATGGGTTGAGAGGGCCTCGCACGGAGGTCATCCCCTTCCGGCGAACCCATGTTTCCACGGAAGAAAAGAGGGACGACGCGGCCTTTGGATCGTCGGCACATTCGAAGAATCCCCAAATGCCCATCTGTTCGCCGTGGAATTCGTTATGATGACGATCGATGATACCCGCGATCCTTCCCACCGTCTCCGAGCCACGCCGGGCCAGAAAGAGGATGCGCTCGGAAAACTCCCAGAAGGGGTGTCGGCCGGGATCCAGCATCCGGCGAACCTCCTTCTTAAGGGGGGGGACCCATTGGGGATACTCGGCATAAATTTTCCAGGGCAGCTCAATGAAATCCTTGAGCTCCGATCTTCTTTCCACAGTAATGATCTCAATGTTTGCCATGATTGCTCTTTTTGAAAAGTCTTGTCGCTATAGCCAATTTTCTTTTTTGTACCAGGCGACGGTTAATTCAGCTCCCCGGGCAAGAGAAATTTCGGGCTCGAAACCCAATAAAGCCCTGGCCTTTGCAACGTCGCACAGCCAATTCTGTTGGATCATTTCTTCTGCCTTGCCTCTGCTCAAGATGGAAGGCTTTCCGGTAACTCTCGAGAAACATTCTGCAAAAAAAGCCAGGCCGAACAGCATCTGTTTGGGAAGGCAAAGCTGCCGTGCGCTTATCTTCATCGCTTGTGCAAAGATGTCTCCGATTTCCTCGATCCGGTAATCATGACCATCAGACAGAAAATATATTTCCGCGTTCTCTGTTTGGGTCTCAGCCGCCAATAGTATCCCTCGCACAAGATCCTGAACATAGCACATGCTGATGTGTTGATCGTGGTCAAAGAAACAGGGATTGATGCTCTTGGAGAGGCACTTAAAAAGAGCATAAAAGCCTTTATCCCTGGGCCCATAGACGGCACAAGGCCGCAGGATGAGGAGCGGAAGTTCATGGGCGTGTGACAAAGCCAATTTTTCCCCCAGCAATTTGCTCTTCCCATAGGGCGAGACCGGTTCGCAAGGGTCGGATTCCTTTTTCTTCCTACCGCTTGGACACGGACCTGCTGCTGCCTGGCTCGAAAGATAGATAAATTTATTAAGACGGGTATTATTTTCGATGCAGGCTTGGACCACGTTCTTTGTACCCAGGGCATTCACTTCGAAATAGGTTTTTTCTTTAACGGCTGTTGTCGCACCCGCAAGATGAAACACCTGATCGACGTCTCGCACACCTTGTTTTAGAGAACTCTTTTCCCGGCAATTTCCAACGACAAACTCAACGGGGGCGTCCTTCACCCACCCCAAATGCCTTTTATTCCGAACGAGGCATCTGACTTGGGCTCCTCGTTGAACGAGGGCTTCCACCAGGTGACTACCGATAAATCCTGTCGCTCCAGTAACCAAGGCCTTCAATTGTCATTTCCTCTCTCTTCAAGAACCCGGCGGCAGACATTGGCGATGTTCAAAGCCGCCGAGTCATTCTGAAGAGGCATCAGGCGCCGCAATGTGTCCATATCGAAATCCGAGTAAGTATCCTTACCGAGCGCAACTCCGACGAAGGTGGTCGACGAAAATCGAGTAATCAGGGCATCGCAGTTAGCGATCATTTCTTCCGCGCTCCCAGTCGCGAACACCATGGCTCCCGGCGCATGCGCCCTTATTTCACGCGTGGCACGCTCGACATTTTCGTTCGGGTGAAGCTTGAAGATAAGCTGCCGGCCCCCGGCGATCTCCACAGCCCTTCGGATGAAGGCCGCGCGGTCCTCGCGCCGGAATAACTCCCTGAAATTCGACGTGCAGGCCAGCACGTAGTGCCTGTAGGGAAAGTCGTTCGTGTAATATCGCCGGCAGTCATCGAAATTGGGTATTCCTGTAATAACGATTTTCTCGGGGCGCGCACCTCTTTGGATGAAGAAATCGCGATATCCTTCGCTGGCGACACAGAAAGCTCGATAGGCATCGCTGAGACCGGTCATGGCCGTATCCGCCATCCAACGCGGCAGGAATCGGAGGCGCTTGACGAGATGGAACATAATGGATTCCGGATCGATAATCCCTTCCTGAACCAGTACGATCCTGTTGTCTCGAATGTTCTTCTGGATGTATACGTCCGAGCAAGTGACCACCAGGTCGTAGGGCCGCTTCTTGCCCTGGTAGTCGATGCGGAGGCCATGATTCTGCAGATACGTCCGACAGCGTCCCACCACCTTGTTGCCTGCGATCGTGAATTCGATCAACCCGAGTCTTCGAAGAATCTCGTCAAAGCCGTGGCAATAGTAGGGCGAGAAGGAATGCTCGTAATCGGAAAGGTGCTTGGAAATCTGATGCATTTGGGTTGTCTGATTCATCGAGCCGCAGATGAAGAAGATCCTTTTTTCCATTCGCGCCCTCTTGCCGTCACTTATTACAGGTTTCTTGAGGTGATAATGAGATTATAAAAAAAATCCTTTCCACAGGTTTAAGATAGCATGCACCTGAGTTTCCGTCAAGGAAGTCTGAGATAGGGTGTCACCTGCAGCTCTGACGTGCTCCCAAAGTGCTTGCCTCCCACCCAATTCCCTTTTTAAAGATAAGGCAGGTTGAAATTGGAGTGAGAATTTATGGTGTTCGGATGTCAAATTTACGCATACGAGCGCGCAAGGTGCTGCGGTTGAGCCCAAGGATTTCAGCCGCACTGATTTTTCCGTTGATTTTCCACTAGGTCTGCTCAAACACCCGAACAATGTGGTCACGTTCACTTAGGACCCTGCTCAATCAGAAAAATACGGCTGATGCCGTAAGGGAGGATATCAGGCGTATAGGTTTAGACGTGGGAGTGTCGACTCATGAAGTGGGTGAAGAGGAAATTCCGTCTACCCGCCGGTAATAAAATCGTGTTACACTCAATTAGGATTCTATCTCATACGATAGTACACCGTCGTCAGCGGATAGTCGCTTAAACGATCAACAAAGGTTAACGTATTCCCCTGAAGGGAGTCGCCGACGATTCTGTTTAATATGATAAGTATAGCCGTTTTGACGATGCTTTAATTTCCGATATCCCGGTTTCGCTGTTCACCCCAGACATGAACAGTCTGTTTTTTCCATATTCCTCCAAAGATACTGAAAGTATGCAAATCTGCAAAATTAATTTGAGTCAAACCGGAACGCTTGGCTGCATCGCCGATAGCCCTGCTGCTCCACTCCGCGCTTAAACCTATACCGCTGACAGGTTCCTTTAATTGCTTGCTGCTAATTGCTGCGAATTTTGTCCCAATGGGCGTCTTGTTCATGTTTATAACCAAGGGAACTGTGACATTTGTATATATGAGACCTTGCATACAACCTGGACATATAGAATAAAACAAACAAATTAAGAACAAAAGGGAAATCCTATGCATAACTTCCTAATCCCCATATGCAATCGTTGTTTGACGGGAATATAGTCCGAACAAAATTACGAAGTACTCTTTATCCAAATGGTTAATTATTTTTATATCGCCGTCCTTTGCAGCAGCTGCAGTGCCGGCGTCACCCCAAAAGAACAACCACGCGATAGAGTAGGCATATGACTTCCCTATTTTTGAACCCAGTTGTGTTTTAGACGTGTCGGTATCGAGGGGGACTCTTACTTTAGTATAAACGCATCCCGACAATAAAGCAGAAATGATTATTGTTGTAAATAAAACCCGGAAGAAAATATTGTTCAAATATTTAAACATGTTCGGATCCTTTCATGGTCTAAATTTTTCATGGTTGCCCATCGTCCCCTCAATTTCTCCAGCCACAATACCGGGGATCAAATCATTCCAAATAGAAGCTAACATTTATCTGAAGGGTTTAAATTGTTTACCGATTAGTAAAACATAAAAATTTCTAAGGATTTTACGACAGGTTCTTGTAAGGATTGTTTTGTTATCTTGAATTTTCGGTCGCCTCGAAATTTGTCACTAGTTACCAGCCATCTATGACCAGAGTCGAACCGCGATGGATTGCAGATATGTTGAACGGAGATTTTGCTCTCCCAGGATCATTCCCACCTGATTGATGATCTCTGCAGCTGTAGCCTTGTCCTTCAAAATGACTCTTTTCCTGGCATCAACTTTGATCTGCGTAGTTTTTGACGTTACTTCTTCTAAATCGATTACTATGTCAAGTTCCTTTGTAGCTGCAATTATGGTTCTACCATCTACTGTCTTGTAGTCATCAATAGTCTTAATGTCCATTTTTTTCAAAGCATCAACTGTAGCATGGTGAACCAGATCCAAAGAAGAACTGAAAGACTTGTAAGCTACATTGCTAAGCGTATAGGTTATTCCGGCTCCCGCACCCGTTACGACAATAGCTGTACATCCTGCCAGTAACGGAAGAAGAAATACAACGAAACATTTTCTGAAAACGATCATATCACTTATTTAGGGTTAAAGCGAATTTCCTTTGAAAATGTGTTTTCCATATTCTTGATTAAGGTAACAGTAACAACCTGGTCTCGATTGGTAAAGTAATTATCATCTATTTGATTTTATGTGATACGTCAATAATATTTGAAAACTTGACGGGAAAGGAGTTGGCACAACCGATATCTGGGTTCGAATCCTATGAGACCTTCGATGACTTTAATAATAGAATCAGGAGGTCTATTGGGTAGAATTCCCCATTGTGTGCGATGGGATAAAAGAGATTGTCTAAAACGTTTAATGCAAATCCACTACCCATACCATTGATATTTTGTTTAGAACCGGTGACACCTCCACCCCAGATAACTATACAATGTTCCAAACCATGGTGAAAAAGTTACGTATGTTGGGAAAAATGTAAAAATAACCCGCCAAAAGTCCGCATTAATCCACGGTACATTTCCTAAATTGGACCAAAGTTAATACCTTACGTTTTGATCTTTTTAGGTTATCATTTTCACAGGAAAATATCTCGGATGTAGTCATAAATTTTCGATGAAAAAAGCCAACCATTATATCTCTGGTTGGCTTTAATTTTTAAAGTAGGTTCGCATTGTTATGCGACTCATTCCACTTTTGTATATAGAATGCTATTGGTTACAGAAAATCAAAAGCTATGACGCTGAGAAGGAGGGCGTCATATCTTGAATTCCCTTCACAATCATTTCTCTAAATTCAGGAGTGTCTTCGGTCTCATGAACCGTTGTTGCATGCTGAACAACAGCTTCTAAAAGCTCGTCCCTGGTGTCAGCCGAAAGAGCTAAAGTACAATTAGCATCACTAGGGTAATCGCTATAATTAATAAAGTATCGTTCCATAATCATGGTCCTCCCATTGTTAAAAGAAAAAACAACTCTAGTGCTGTTTATTTAAAGGATAGCAGTCATAAATTTTAATATAGAACAACACCACTTTGTGGCATGTCAAATCTAAAAAGTTTTCATAATGCTCCTTATTCGATAAAAAATGATATGCCAGGAATCATCATCCTTGTTGTCATCCGGTGTCTGTGCACCACGCTGTTCTCCGACTTAAACCTGGCGAAAGGAAGAATCTAAATGCCGGGCTCATGGCCCAGGGTAAAAACCTTCTCTTCCGTCATGCTTAAGGTTTTACCGAATAAAGAACGCTTTTTCAAAGAACATTTTTGTTGTTTATTTATTTTTCAATATACAAGGGTTATAAGCTCCAAGTTTCACTTGAGGCAAGAACAAGTTTGATTTCGGTTCGAAACCTTCATTTTTATTGGATTTGAAAATTTAGTCACTTAATCGTAAATCAATTTTCTTGTTTTCTCCTTGTCTTAATACTTGGAGGGTACATATCCAGTTTAGGATTTTATATCACTTGGTATTGGACAAAAGGATATCACTTATTTAACGAAATGCGTTACAGTGACACTTATCTTTTAGAAATTGCTGCAGTTGTGTTTGGTATAACTGTAATATATTTTTTTCCTTGTTATTAATTTTGTTTACCAAATCACTTCGAGAGTTTTGGACATTTTTTTTCAGTGCCAAACTTTGCCATTGAGCCTCCTTTCTATTTTTTGGGGCATAATGATGCAGGTGCGGTCAGGAACAATCACAGGTGTGATTATGCCGGTATGGAGAGCATGTCCAGCAGCTGCTGCCGGGTAAAGGATTTCAGCAGTCCCGGATTATCCTCTTTGACCACACCGTTCATAAGGTTTCGTTTCTCTTCGATAATAGCGGCGATTTTTTCCTCCAGCGTTCCTATGGTTACGAGCTTAAACACCTGAACCCCGCGCCGCTGCCCGATTCGATGAACCCGATCCGTGGCCTGATCCTCGCGGGCAGCGTTCCACCAGCGGTCGTAGTGGATGATCACCGAAGCGGCCACTAGGTCGATGCCGGTCCCTCCGGCTTTGAGGCTTCCTAAAAAGACCCGGCAGCCGGCATCGGTGTTGAAACGATCGATGATGTTGCCCCGGTTTCGACTGGCGCCGGTGAGCTTGGCAAACCCCACTTTTCGCTCGGTCAGATAGGATTCCATAATATCCAGCATCTTTAAATACTGGCTGTACACGACCACTTTCTGCCCGCTGTCCAAACTTTCGGACAACAGTTCGGTAAACAATTCCCATTTTCCGGACTGGTATCGGCTGAAGTCTTTCACAGTTCCTTCGACCAGTGCCGGATGGTTGCAAACCTGCTTGAGCAGGCCGAGCAGTGCGAAGATGTGCAGGTATGGAACCGGTTGCGATTCTTCCCGAAGTGCTTTCATCAGATCCGTCCCTTGTCGGGAAATAGCCTCCCGATACAGCTTGATCTGATCCTCTGACAGCTCACAGGTCCGGATATCTTCTATTTTTTCGGGCAGCTCTTTTAAAACCGTTCCCTTGAGTCGCCGCAGGACAAAGGGGGAGATGAGTCGACTCAGCTCTTCCCGTCGGGAGGCGTTACGGTCCTGTTCGATGGGAATCAGATAGCGGTGCAAAAAATGATCCTCTGTACCCAGGTATCCGGGTACGGTTAAATTCAGGAGGGCCTTCAGATCGGCTATGGAATTTTCCATAGGGGTTCCGGTGAGTCCGAGTTTGATGTCTGCCCGGACGATTTCGGCGGCTCGATAGGTTTTGGTTTCACGATTTTTGATGTTCTGAATTTCATCAAACACGGCCATGGAAAATAAAACCCGTTTTATATGAGAAACATCAGCCATTCGGCACCTCGTTTCTGATAGTCTCTCAACGGGGAAGTCATTCCTTCAAGTTCCGGTAGGCGGACAGACGGCTGCGTGCGGCAAAGTCGCTTTAATACGGAAACACGGTCTACATCACCGGTAAAGGCAATAATATCATCTTCCCGGCTTGCGGCCAGGCGAAACACATCCATTTTGGAGAGGCGTATTCCTGTATTTTCAATAGGTTGAGCTGTATCGGATATCCGTTCGGAAAGGGTATCGAGAGAACTAAACTTCGGCGATTCGACATCGATCCAGCCTTCAATAGTGGCGATGTATCGTTGTTTCGCTTTTTTGGCTGCCAGGATGTCCGAAAGGGAGATCCACTGGCTGCCCATGCCATATTTTACAGAGATCCAGCACCAGTCCCTTTCCAACGCTTCCGGTGTGATTTCCACCCGATCGAAATCCGTTATGATCTTAAGCCGCTTGATATTTTCATCGATCCGGTAGGTATCGTGGCATAAATCTGTTCTAAACTCTTCCAAAATAGCGGGAACTTCACTCCTGTTAATAACGGTTTTCACCGGCTCCTTAAATTTGTCCGGAGGAAGCTTCGGATATTGATCTTCGGCCAATATTCCCAATTCCTCGATGTAATATAAATCCCCGTATTGAAACCGTTTGAGGTTTTCCCTTTCAAAAAATTTCGCTTCACCGTTTTTTTGTATCAGGCGGAGCAGAGGTTGTATCTCCATATTATAATTTTCGTTAAGCTTAACATCGAAAATGGCATCGAGCGGGATGGGGTCAACGGCCAATTCGTTTGAATTGCATATCACTTCCTTAAGGGCGCTCAATACCGCTTTGACCCGGTGTCGCGGAATATCCACGGCTAAAGGACATCGTTTTTCGGTATCTTGATATTTCAAGACGAACACACCGCTGCTTTTATCGATGGCCGGATAGAACGTACCGCCTCCGGCCGAAAATTCCCGGAAACAGTGATAGGCGACTTTGTACCAAAAGCTCTCTTCAAATATTTGACGGCGGGTCTTGAAACCTCGATCCATCATGATCCGCTCGTCCTTGGTAAGGGTCAGCAAGCAAAGCTTCGATATCACATCACCCCGGATCGGGATTTCTTGATCCTCGCTGGAGACGGTACATCTTTCTAGAAAACGGGAGCGATCCGTCGCTTGTGAAAAGTAAGTCAACAGCCGTTCACCGGACGGGCTTACCATTAATAGTGGTTGTTCGATTCCATGAGAAGCGGGGGCCAGACGAACGGCATCTGATTTCATCGATGACCCATCTGCCATTACCTTTGCGAACCGATACCAGAAACTCGCTTTGAAATCTTCGGCAGGGGTGTTCTTTTCGATCTGTTGCCGGTATGCCAGAAGAATTCGGGAAAACTCTATAAAGTGAGAACACGTCTTTGATCGTCGAGTATTGCAGGAACAAAATCGCTGACCGGCTCTCCCCTTTAGGGCTTCGACCAAGATGGCGACTCCGGGATGATTGTCTTTGGGATCCGGCATCAGCGCGACGGCATTTCGATGAAACTCCAGTCGGTCCAGGTCTGCTTTGGAGACAGGACACTTTTGAAGGGGTGCTTTATTTTTGGGAAGTCTTTTTTGGGAAACGTTTTTTTTGCGCTGTATTGCCATAATGCGCCATCATAATGTTCGAAAAGAAGGCTTCGTCCTTTTGGGCCCTGACAGATACCGCAGAGCCCAGCCACCAGCAGGGCGATGTCGGTTTCGGTTAAAGAATGCATTCTTAACAAAAATTGATGGTAAATGCCATGGTTTAAAATCGACTTTTTGGCACGAACGCATTCGGATTTAATATAATAAATTGAATATATTATAAATATTCAAGACAGACCTCCGAAGCAAATTTTGAAATTAAAAATATAACAGGCAGATTTATGAGATAATCATTATTTTATGGCCAAAACAAAAGCTGAAAAACGATAAGCACAAGGAAAACCAGACGATTGTCAAGCATGTAATGTTCGATAAGGATAATCGTTCCAAATTAAAAGAATCGCAGAGGCATAGACAAAAAGCGAAAAGATGATATGTTGAAAAACAAGGTTCCTATCAAAATCATTTGGTGATGTTAAGATTGATAAGTGGTTCATTGTTGATATGATTAATGTAGGTTACGATAAAAAAATGAGATGATCCGGGAGGCAGATCGGAACATGCTGAAGAAACCGTTGAAAAGATATTTTGGGTTCGATTCATTTTTAAAGGGTCAGGAAGACGTGATCCTAAAAGTTATGGAGCGTCAGTCCGTGGCAGCCATCTTTCCGACCGGTGCCGGCAAATCCCTTTGTTATCAACTTCCGGCAATATTATTGCCCGGCATGACGCTGGTGGTATCTCCCCTGCTGTCCCTGATGAAAGATCAACTGGATTTTTTGCTGGAAAACAATATCCCTGCTGCGCGTTTGGATTCAACCCTTCAAAAAAACGAATATAATGGGATTCTCGAAAGCGCTAAAAAGAACGAATTAAAAATTCTAATGATTTCGGTCGAACGGTTTAAAAATGAACGATTTCGCTTCCATCTGGAAAAGATGAACGTTACCCTGTTGGTTGTTGATGAAGCGCATTGCATCTCTGAATGGGGGCATAATTTTCGACCGGAATATCTGAAACTGCCTGATTATCAAAAGGAATTCAAAATTGCGCAAACACTGTTGCTTACCGCGACCGCTACGGAGCGGGTAATTGACGATATGTGCGCTAAATTCAATATTCTTAAAGACCACGTATTTGTTACCGGCTTTTATCGCGAGAATCTCTTTCTGCAAATAACGCCAACAGCCACATCTGAAAAAAAGAACCGTGTGCTTCAAAGAATCCGCGAAAACCCCAAAGCCTCTACGATTGTATATGTTACCCTGCAAAAAACAGCGGAAGACGTTTCGGATTTTCTCTGCGCAAATAACATAAATGCGCACCCTTATCATGCCGGTATGGAAAACGAAAAACGGGAACAAATTCAAAACAAATTCATGGATGGGACTCTGGCTTGTATCGTTGCAACCATAGCATTCGGAATGGGCATCGATAAAAAGGACATCCGCAGAATCATTCATTATGATCTGCCCAAATCCATTGAAAATTACAGTCAGGAAATTGGTCGCTCCGGGAGAGATAACAGGCCTGCTTTATGCGAAGTTTTAGCCAATCGGGACAATATTCATATTTTAGAAAATTTTGTATATGGCGATACTCCGGAGAAACATTCGATCTTTCAATTGCTCCGGACCATAAAAGAAAACAAGGGCTTTATCTGGGAAATAAAAGCAGTCAAGCTTTCAAATGACCTCAACATCAGAATTCTTCCTCTGAAAACATTACTGGTATATCTTGCAAT
Source organism: uncultured delta proteobacterium (assembly GCA_963731025.1). Taxonomy (GTDB): domain Bacteria; phylum Desulfobacterota; class Desulfobacteria; order Desulfobacterales; family UBA11574; genus UBA11574. The sequence continues at coordinate 15,002 of CAVSVL010000013.1, forward strand.
GAAAAAAATCATTCGACCCAAGTTGACCTATTTTGAGGAATATTCATTCAAATACCACACACAGCCGGAAAACATCATTCACAATTTTGAAGGGGAAAGAAAGCAGTTTGTTACAGCGGTCATAAGTCATTGCCATACCCGTAAAATATGGACATATGTTGATATTCAAGCAATCCTTAACAGTTATGGTACGGATCGGCAGCGGATTCTCATTGCACTTGAATACTTTGACGAGAAGGGCTGGATTGAGCTTCAATCCAGGCAGGCAATGGACGTGTACGACATTTTGACCCAGGCGTTTGATATCGAGGTCATGGCTGAAGAAATGTATGCCTTGTTTAAAAAGAAAGAGGAACTTGAGATTCAAAGAATCCACAACATGGTAAGCTTTTTTGAAAGCGATGCATGTATCAGCAAACAGCTTGCCGAATATTTTGGAGAACATCTTGAAAAAGAACGCTGCGGGCATTGTTCATTTTGTAAAAGCGGGAAAGCGGTTTTACAACATACGACCGAACTAAAGCCTCTCGTCCATTTTGATTTTAAAACCATTACCGGTGAATTTACGAAAGCTGTCGGCGAGCAGTTTTCCGAGGTAAATTTAACGAAGTTTCTCTGTGGTATATATACGCCTGTCTTCTCGAAATTGAAAATAAAGAAACTGCCGAATTTCGGCATTCTTGAAAACTATCCCTTTTTAAAAGTTAGAAGCTGGATTAAGGATAATATTTAGCCTGGATTTACATAATATTAGTTTGTTCCGTAAGCTTGCCCCGGGTACTGATGATAACGTCGTTTGTGGGTATGGTTTGGCCGGACATTTGCAGTCCCTTTTTTACGATCATGGGTAAACCCGAACAACACGGCACTTCCATATAGACCGTAGTGATGCTTTTGATGCCGGCGGTTTTGAATATTTCTGCAAATTTTTGGATATATTCTTCAGCACCATCGAATTTGGGACATCCCATCATCACCACTTTTCCTTTAACAAAATCACTTTGCAGTCTGGAATACGCCACTGCCGCACAATCTGCCAGCACCAAAAGATCCGCACCTTTGAGAAACGGCGCTTTGGGCGGGATGAGCCGTATTTGAATCGGCCAGTGAGAGAGGGCTGATTCGCTCTCGATTCCGGATGCAGATGGAATTTGGGCTTCCGGATGAGATTCAATGGGGACAAAGGTCTGGATTTGGGTGGACGGACATCCGCAGGGCATATTCTGCTTTTCTTTAGCCGTCTCTGTTTCTTTTTCTGACAGATGCTCCTCAACCGCTTCCTCATCAAATTCATCAGCTTCACGCTCAATGACCTTCAGGGCGCCGGTAGGACATTCTCCCAAGCAGGCCCCGAGCCCGTCACACAGTTTGTCGGCGATGACCTGTGCTTTGCCGTCCACAATTTGAAGGGCGCCTTCAGCACAAGAGGGGATACACTGGCCGCATCCGTCGCACAATTCTTCATCGATTTCGATTATTTTTCGTAATGTTTTCATGATTAACCCTATAACTTTATCAGTTTTATTGTTTCAGCAAATCCGCCCATTCAAACATACTTTATAGTATACAATTTCTTTTGGACACAGATGAACACAGATTTTCATGATTTTTAAATAAAAATAATAATGCTATCTGTGTATATCTGCGAAAATCTGTGTCCGATTTAACTTAACAACGTTTTCTTTGCTTCTTCGCGGCCGCTATCGGTTAAAAAAGACTTGTCGATAATACTGGATATTCTGTCTGAATTCATGGGGCTTTTTTTATGCTTTTCTTCAAGGTTGGTAATAAGATCCGCATCGTAGAGCACCTTAAAGTTGAGTGTTTCTTCAGATCGAGGATGATGGTGATGTCCGATGATATCACAGACCTCTTCGATCAATTCTTCTTTTGCACCCAGCTTGATCATGATGGATCTTGCAATGGGTGGCCCTTCCTGCTCCTGGTATTTTGCAGCCGTACTGTTATACTTTTTTTCCGATTCATGGATGCCGATGTCATGCAAATATGCTGCGGCCAGTATGACCGCCAGATTGCCCCGTTCGTTTTTGCCGATCCTTTCGGCATAACGCGCTACCCGGGTTGCATGGCCTATACGTTTGAAATCACTTTTAAAATAGCGTTTCATTTCTATGGCGATTCGGTCCTTTAGAAGGTCTTCTTTCTGGGCCAAAAGTTCCGGGGGCAGATCGCCAATGCACTCTTTTGCATACTGGCAATATGACGCACATCCGAAATCCATTTTGGGATTGGCAAACTTATGCTCGCATTTGGGGCACTTCCGGGTGGTATCGTCCTTGAAAAACTCTACCAAATGGCCGCATTCCGGACATTTTTCCTCAAAAATAGCGCCTGGTTTCCAGTATCGGCTGTCCTGTCCCGGGCATTTCATTTTTTCCTCCTATGAGTTACGTTTTTTGACAGGATTAACAGGATTCACAAGACATATTCTAATCATCTTGTGAATCCTGTCGAGAAAGAATTATCCCAAAATCGCTTTCAGATCTTCATCCGGTGTCTGTATCGGCATAATATTGAACTTTTCTACCAGCACCTTGAGAATATTCGGCGAAATAAAGGCCGGCAGACTCGGACCCAGTCGGATATCTTTGATCCCCAAAGACAGCAGGCTCAAAAGAATCGCACATGCTTTTTGTTCATACCACGAGAGAATCATGGACAAGGGAAGATCATTCACCTCGCATTCAAAAGCGCTTGCGAGCGCCACGGCAATTTGAACGGCAGAATAGGCGTCGTTGCACTGGCCGACGTCGAGAAGTCTCGGAATTCCGCCGATATCTCCCAACTCCTTATCAAAAAAGCGGAATTTACCGCAGGCAAGGGTCAGAACCACACAATCTTCAGGTACTTTTTCAACGAATTCCGTATAATAATTGCGTCCCGCCTTGGCGCCGTCGCACCCGCCCACCAGGAAAAAATGGCGGATCGCCTTGTTCTTCACCGCTTCGATCACCGTGCCTGCAACACCCATGACGGCATTTCTGGCAAATCCGACCATCACGGACTTTCCTTGGGTATCTTCCGTAAATCCAGGCAATTCTAACGACTTTTCGATAACAGGGGCAAAGTTTTTGTCTGCAATATGGGTGACTCCGGGCCAACCCACCAGACCGGTGGTGAAAATATTGTCTTTGTAAGAATCTCTTGGTTTCTGAATGCAATTCGTGGTCATCAAAATTGCACCCGGAAATGCATCAAACTCTTTGGCCTGATTTTGCCAGGCCGTGCCGTAATGACCATAAAAGTGATCGTATTTTTTAAGCTCAGGATACCCATGACAGGGGAGCATCTCACCGTGAGTATAGACATAGATTCCTTTGCCTTGGCTTTGCTTCAGGATGTCTTCCAGGTCTTTTAGATCGTGTCCGGAAACCAGGATGGCCTTGCCTTTTTTAGCACCCAGGGGAACGGATGTGGGAACCGGATGCCCGTATGTCTCGGTATTTGCCGCATCCAGAATCTCCATGGCAACGAGGTTGATTTCACCGCACTTGAAAACAAGTCCGACATAATCGTCAGCCCCGAGATCCTTGTTCAACGTAGCGGCCATGGCTTCATGGATAAAATCAAAAACCCTTTCGTCGGTTTTTCCAAGAATCTTTGCATGATCCGCATATGCAGCAACACCTTTGAGGCCATAAATCAAAAGCTCTCTTAAAGAAAGAATGTCAGGATCAATATCAGGATCAGATTTAACTCCGACTTTTTCTCCCTGGGCCACAAGACCTTCTCGGGTTGCCTCGGGTGTGAAGTTGGCCGGTCCTTCCGAAAAATCGGTTTTGCCACCGGCTGACGAGACTTTTGCTTTGAGTTCATCTCTAAGTTTAACGGTTTGATTGATGAGTTTGACAAATCGATCAGGATCAAAATCGACGTTGGTCAACGTGGAAAAAATAGCTTCACAGGTAAAATGGTCAATGGCTGTATCCCTGATACCGACCTTGCGACCTTCAACCGCCACCTGAGACAGCCCCTTTACCGCATAAATCAAAAGATCCTGTAAGACTGCAACATCCGGCTGTTTTCCGCACACGCCGATTTTTGTGCATCCTTCGCCTTTTGCCGTTTGTTCACATTGAAAACAAAACATAATGGGCCTCCTTTTTTTATTTGGTTTAGTGATTTTTTCAAATATTGTTTGTATGGTATCCGGATAAAAATTTTTCTCCGGCTGTTGAGTCGTATCATATATGAAGAATTTATTGACCACCTTGACTTAAGTCAAAAAAGCGTGATAATTTTTAAAAAAAGAGAAAATAATGGAAAAAATTCTACAGATTATTTCAGATGCACCCCTTTTCAACGGTTTACCCGAGGAGCAGTTGAACGACGTTAGACAGATTGCGTTGGACAAGTTTTACAACAAGGGGAAGACGATTTTTTTAGAAGGCGACGACTGCAATGGTTTTTATATCGTTGCTGACGGCAAAGTAAAAATTTATAAAGTTTCCTTTGACGGCAAAGAACATATTCTTCATATTTATGGACCCGGGAATCCTTTTGGAGAAGTTCCGGTTTTCTCCGGAAAAAAATTTCCGGCCAATGCCCAAACCCTTTTTAAAAGCCATCTGCTGTTTTTTCCGAGGGCAGCGTTTGTTGACCTGATATCCAAAAATCCTTCGCTTGCTCTGAACATGCTGGGCGTACTTTCCATGCGGCTGCGCCAGTTTACTGTTCAGATCGAAAATCTTTCCTTAAAGGAAGTTCCGGGTCGGCTGGCTTCATACCTGGTATATTTGAGCCGGGAACAGGGTCGAACCGATGTGGTCACGTTAAATATTTCTAAAGGTCAACTGGCAAGCCTTCTGGGTACCATTCCTGAAACCCTGTCACGGATTCTGACGAAAATGAACCAGCAGCACTTGATCGATACCAGTGGCCGGAATATAATATTGAAAGACCTTAGCGGCCTGGAAGATCTATCGGAGCACGGGAAACTGCAGTAACTATCGTTATAACCCGTAGATGCTGTGCGATATTCAGGGTAATATAAAGACGTTATTCCTTTATCTGTTTTTCAAGGACTTCGTTGGCCCACCCCATGGCGGCAATCATGTTTGGAAATCCTGTGGTGGTTAAAGACAATAACACCGCATGGAGAATCTCGTCAGAGCTTGCGCCGGCCGCTAAAGCCTTTCGGGCAGAAGACATGACCGCACCCCTGGAGTTGGCGCCCATGGCAATACCCAGCTTAACGAGGTTCTGGTATTTTTCATCCAAAGGTCCCTCTTCCCGGCATGATTTGCCCAATTGTTGATAATCCTCAAATACTTTTGGAAATTTTTTTATAAAGTCTTCATAGGTTTTTGGCAAATACATCGTTCCTCCTTTCGGCGGTACAAGGGTTACATTTACAGGCGACGTTTATAGTTATTATGCAATTTAATTTGTTATTTAGCAACAGTTTAGATTTTTGAAAATGTTATCGCTTGGTTGAAATCGGTTTTTCAAGGAACAAAACGGTTCTGTAAATTCATGAATCGATATAAAAACGCCATTTGCAGAACATGTTTTCAGGATGAGGGTCCGGAGGGGCGAAAAGGCACTCAACCCTTATCCGGTCATCAACAACACGGGCAAAACTGCTAAATTCTTTTCGATGCATTTCTTTACATACATATTCACCCAAACCTCGCTTGAGTCTGGCTTCCTGGGTCGGGCAGGAGGGAACGGAGATTGTCACTTCATTGTCGGTTTCCTGGATCTGATATCCCACAAGAATGCACCATGGGAAAAGCTTCTGGGCCTTGACAAATCCTTTAAGCCCCTTTTCCTGAATTTGAAATCGTTCCACAAGATCTTTAGCGGCCATTGCCGATACACGGTCCCAGACCTTTTCGTTGATGTGTTCGGCGGTCTGTTGATCAAATTGTTCGGTTAAATAGATAAACCAGAATGCATCAACAACACGATAATGCCAGAGAAGAAATTTCACGTATTTTTTTAACTCCGGAGCCTCCATATCCTCGAATATTTTCATGTCCATATTTTCATTCCTTTTTAGTTTTTGCGCTTTAGGAATATCGAAAAAACCGAAATATTGCTTTTACACAGCGGACCATATGATCGAACCTGCTTCATCTTTCAGGATTAAATGCGGCAGGCCTTCTTCATCGAATTCAATGGTTACACTGCCTTTGTTTCCCACGAGCTTCAGAACCGGTGAATTGTCCAATACATTCAAAGTGGTACGGGGGATGTGATTCTCATCGAAGAAGGTCATTAACTGTTTTTCGGGGTCGGTTGAAATTGAAACGCATTCATTTCCTTTTTGGTCTATAAGTCTGAAAGTTTGAACGATGGCTTCCCGTGCGTTCAACCTGGAGGTCGTCATTTCATATTCGAGCTTTTTTAAACGCGCAATAATAATTCCTGCGGCAATAAAAATTGCCAATGGCAATACCATTGTACGAGCTTCAACGCCCAATTTGTCATAGTAACCACCCAACAAAACGGCCAAAAGAATCAGCACAAACGTTATCTTCCAATCTTTTTTTATTATCATCTATCATCCTCCACTGCCGTGTTAAAATGACCTGTCTGGATAGTACCTTCGCTTGAGTCAATCCCTGTTCTTTGGCCTGTTGTTTATTATAGGTGAATATCCAGACAAAAATAATACGCAAAAGAAATATAATCTGAAGTGAAAAGTGTAATTTTTTCACTATGTACCCAGCATATCGGTGTCGTCGTTGCTGGTTATCTGTGTTTTTATGTAGGCAAAAGACATGGAGAAAGTAAACATCCAAATTGTAAAATAATCTTACTTTATTTGATACACAGAGTCAAATTCATCGGGATTAAAGTAAAGACAAGATATCGTTTTGCTTAGAATTGTTTTACAGATAATGTAAAATGATGTACGTTTCATGTCAAAGGTGTTACGATTTTATGTCCCAATGAAAAAATTCTTGCACCCAAAGAAAATGGATGTCAATTATATGTTATTCGGGTAATGAAATATTTTACTTTTATCGGAAAGGAAATATGGTAGCATTTAAGCTAAAATCGAGCCATTGGATTGTCGATGAAAATGACAATATCATCATCGGCGAGGGGAGAATGAAAATTCTGGAACACGTTGAAAATACGGGGTCTATTAATCAGGCTGCCAAAATGATGAAAATGTCTTACAAAGCGGTTTGGAGTAAAATTAAGTACACGGAAAAACATTTGAATGCCAGAATCCTTCATTCGGACAAAAAAACGGGAAGCCGTTTGACCAGAGAAGGAAAAGCGCTTTTGGAAAGATACCGTCTCTTGAAAAAGGAATGTTTGATAGCAGATGATAGAATATTTAACAACATTTTTAATCCTAAGCTGAGCGTTTTAAATAGTGATAGGTCTATAAAAAAATAATAATTATAAACCGATATAACTTATGAAAATATCAAAGAAAAAAACATCACCCCCCTTTGTTTCCGTCGTCGGTAATTCAGGGTCTGGGAAGACGACTTTTTTAGAAAAATTGATTCCCGAACTGATCGGTCGAGGTCTAAAGGTTGGCACCATTAAACACGATGTCCATGGTTTTGAAATGGACAAACCCGGAAAAGACAGCTGGCGACATAAACATGCCGGTGCATCGGCCACCGTTATTTCATCACCATATCAAATCGGAATGGTGATGGATGTGACGTATGATCACAAACCGGATGAGTTATTGCCGATATTCAACGGAATGGACATCATATTGACTGAAGGGTATAAACGGGGAGAACATCCCAAAATGGAGATATTTAGACCCCAGATCACGAACGAACCGTTATGTAAAAACGATAGATATTTGCTTGCTCTTATCACCGATTCAGATATCGATCTTGATGTGCCGACGTTTTCCCTGGGGGCTGTTAAACAGGTCGCTGATTTTTTAATCAAACATTTCAATCTTGACTGCGCCATCCAGTAATCCTCTTGCAGGATACGATTTTAACTGTTATAATTTTGTTGCTTGGCGGTTATAAAATTATACTTGATATATAATTATAGAAATCTATCAGAGAGTCTTTATATTCAAACCGGCCTATTAGGCATAATTACAAGCCAAACTTTAAAGCAACATCATGAAAAAACACTTCATATGGGTATCTCTCGTTTTATTGGGTGTTATCATCGCTTTTCCGCTGTTTAGTATGACCTACTATACCATGGTACGTACCTCCACTCCCGATTTTTGTGCCACGTGCCATGAGATCAAACCAGCAGTGATTGCCTGGCGATCCTCCACCCATGTCAACAATGCTCAGGGATTCGTGGCCGACTGCATGGACTGTCACCTGCCGGCTCCTCACAAGACGTTTGACTTCTTCTTTGCCAAAACCTATCACGGTGCCAAGGACGTCGTTAAGCATTTCTTAATAAAAGAATACGATCGTAAAAAAAATAAGGCGGCGGCCTACGACTCCTTTGACAATGCCCAGTGCCAGAAATGCCATAGAAATCTGCTGGCCATGCCTGGCAAGCGAGGTGCCATGCTGGCACACCGGTCGGTGATCTATGCTCGTCCAGGCTACGAAAAAAAGTGCGTGGACTGCCATTACGATCTGGTTCACAATGAGAGCGTGTCCATCATATACAAGCAGTATCGGCGACTTCCCTATCAGGCCAAAGGCCTTCGAAAACTGTAATCAACCAATACACATAGAATGTTTCATCTCTTTAAACCGAAAGGAGAAAGACCATGAAGCAAAAATTTTTATTCGTCGCAGTCGGGTTGCTGACGGTCGGTCTGGTGCTGTCCGGTGCCGTAGCGACGGTCAATGCACAGCAGAACTTCCCCAAGGTGAAGGAGTTCCGGATCGAACGCAGCATTCCGCCAGAGGCGGTGGCGTGCATTGAATGCCACAAGGCCGCAAACCCCGGGATTTTTGACGACTGGGCACGCAGCCGTCACGCCAATGCCGGCATCACCTGCCTGGACTGTCACCTGGCCCAGCCCGGTGATACTGATGTGGCCAAAGGACATGAAAAAAATTATAGTCGAAAGGATCTCCCGTACGGAGAAGAAAAGTACAAGGTGCCCATTGCTTCAATCGTCACACCGAAGGACTGCTCCCGATGTCATCCTGACGAGGCGACTCAGTACAGCAAGAGCAAGCATGCCAACACCCTTGAGATCATATGGAAGTTGGACCCCTGGCTGAACAAGGGCATGAACTCGGACACCGAGCGGAAAACCGGTTGCTTCAACTGCCATGGAACGGTAATTAAGCTTGACAAAAACGGTGCTATGGATCCTGCCACCTGGCCCAATGTCGGTGTTGGCAGGCTGAATGTTGACGGGAGTAAAGGGTCGTGCACCTCATGTCATACCCGCCATCGCTTTTCTGTGGCTGAAGCAAGAATGCCCGAGGCTTGCGATCAATGCCATTTGGGACCTGACCATCCGCAAATCGAAATTTATAACGAGTCCAAGCATGGAACGATGTATCATGCCTACAAAGACGAATACAATTTTAATGCAGCCCCCGGCACCTGGACACCGGGCACGGATTATCGTGCCCCGACCTGTGCGGCCTGCCATATGTCCGGTTCCGGAAAGGTCATGGGAACCCATGACGTAACCGAGCGCCTCTCCTGGGAGACTCAGGCACCGCTGACAGTGCGACCCCAGGATTTCAAACCCTTTCCATCGGGAAGCGACTGGAAAATGGAACGGGAAAAGATGAAAAATGTGTGCCGTGCCTGTCATGGTGATTCCTGGATCAACGATTTTTATGACGGATTCGACAAAGCAGTGGAAGACTATAACGAAGTCTACTTCAAACCGGCCAAAGCAAAGTTTGACGAGCTTTATGAAAAAGGATTGCTGGACAAGACCAAATTCTTCGACGAGCGTCTCGAAGTGGAGTTCTATGAACTGTGGCACCACGAGGGCCGCCGTGCCCGAATGGGCGTCATGATGATGGCTCCGGACTATGCCTGGTGGCATGGGTTCTATGAGTGCAAGTTGCGTTTTGTCAAGTTTACGGAAGAGGCCAACCACCTGATCGAAACCGGCAAAAAGGCTTATGTTGCTAAAGACTTTCCCAGTGCTACGGGAGACACACAAAAACCACCGAAAATCTTCGGCAACAAATAATTTTCTGTTATCTTATGGAACTGGCCTCCGCCTTCCTGTTTGAGCGGAGGTCAGGGCTGTAAGGGTTCTAAACCATCCCCACTTTTTGTAGCACCTTTTAAGTTAGAAAATTGTGCTAATATCAGATGATGACTTTTCAAAATGGAGAAGGTTTAGTCCCTTTGACGTTATCTGTTAATCCATTCTTGAAAGGCTGGATTCATAACAATGGATAAATGTAACATATTGTTTTTACCACATAATATCAAAATCGCCGTTATTAAAGGAGAAAATCTAATCCGCGCTGCCATGGAAGCCCGGGTTCATATTAATGCATCCTGTGGTGGAGAAGGCGTTTGCGGGAAGTGCCGCGTTATTATCGAAGATGGAAATGTTGACGGCGGCATCACCGAAAAATTAGATCAAAAAGATATTGAAAAAGGGTACCGGCAGGCATGTCTGTCCCATGTTTTAAGTGATCTCGTGGTTCGCATTCCCATAGAATCGGACGTTGATGCCGGCGTGCTCAACTTACAAAAAACGCCTCGAAAGACAGCCGGAATTTGGGAAATGAATCTCGAAGAATTGAAGGACAAAGGCCTTTTCATGCCTCCGGTGGAAAAAAAATATCTCGAACTTCCAGAACCGACCCCTCAGGATAACCTTCCGGATGTCACAAGACTGATTTCTTTTTTAAAAGCAAAACATGATGAACATCGTCTGGTGGTTCAACTTCCGGTGATCCGGAAGATATCCGATATATTAAGACAAGGCGATTTCAAAGTAACGACCACCCTCGCCCGACCGGTACAATCCGGAAGAAAGACGAATATTATAAATGTTCAGCCCGGGGATACCACCGACCGGAACTATGCCATTGCCGTGGATGTCGGCACTACAACCGTATATACGCAGTTGGTTGATCTTATAACAGGCGATGTCCTGGCTCAATTTGGTGACTACAACGGACAGATCAGCTACGGCGAAGATATTATCAGCAGAATTATTTATGCGGGAAAACCGGGCGGCCTTGATAAGCTTCATGGAATGGTCATCGCCAACATCAACAAATTAATTAAAAAAATGGTAAAAAAAGTACAGATCGATCCGGACGAAATTTCCACGATTACCATGGCAGGAAATACAACAATGACGCAACTCATGCTGAAGGTTAATCCCAAGTACATCCGGCTTTCACCCTATGTGCCCTCCTCGACCCTCTATCCGCCCCTCAAGGCCGTCGAGCTGGGGATTGACTTGGGAGATCATGTAACGGCTTTGGTGTACCCGGCGATTTCGAGTTATGTGGGAGGTGATATCGTGGCGGGTGTCATGGGATCAGGAATGTATCGCACGGATGAACTGACGTTATTTATGGATATCGGGACCAATGCCGAAATTGTCATCGGAAATAAAGATTGGCTGGCCTGTGCTTCCTGTTCAGCTGGTCCGGCATTTGAAGGGGGTGGAGTTAAATTTGGCATGCGGGCCGCCAAAGGCGCCATTGAAGATTTTTCCATGGATCCTATATCATTTGAACCGATGAATATCACCATCGGTAATATCAGACCCAAAGGTATCTGTGGTTCCGGACTCATTATCATTGCAGCCACTATGTTTGAAATGGGCGTTATCGATAACCGGGGTAAATTTAATCGAGACCTCAATACATCCCGTATACGGGAAACCGACGGGATTTATGAGTATGTGCTTGCATGGAAGCATGAAACCCAGATCGACCGGGATATTACGCTCACAGAACCGGACCTTGATAATCTCATCCGGGCAAAGGGGGCTATATACAGTGGTTGCATGACCCTTCTCGAGGAAGTGGGCCTCAAGATTAAAGACATTGATCGCATCTATCTGGCAGGCGGGTTTGGCAGTTATGTGGATCTTGAAAAGGCGATGGTTATCGGACTGTTGCCGGAGATAGATTCGGATCGGATTCGGTTTATCGGCAATGGATCTTTGTTGGGTGCAAAGATGAGCTGTCTGACCAACCGTATCAGAAAGGACGTTGTTGAGGTTACCAAGCGGATGACAAATTTCGAACTGTCGGAGACCCCGTCTTTTATGGACAATTATGTGGCTGCTCTGTTTCTGCCGCATACTGACATGGATCAGTTCCCCAAAATCAAGGCACGCCTTGAGACGCGAAGGGCTTTACTACATGGGTTTAAAACAAGCGGACAAGCCAACCCTCCTCCCTCTGCTTAATGGCACGATCATCTACTGCCTTTTCACCTCAAACTATCTGTAAACCAGCTTTGGTGTTTCCAAAATCACCTTGGTATCCGGAGGTACCGATGAGGTAATCCAGACATTTCCCCCAATGAGGGAACGTTCGCCGATAACGGTGTCACCACCCAGAATGGTTGCGCCCGAATACACAATGACATCGTCTTCAATGGTTGGATGGCGTTTTTTACCCCTCAGTCGTTCTCCGGCATCTTTTGGAAGTGAAAGGGCGCCAAGGGTGACGCCTTGATAGATTCGAACATTTTTACCGATAACGGTGGTTTCCCCGATGACCACTCCGGTTCCATGATCGATCACAAAACTTTCTCCGATATCAGCGCCGGGATGAATATCGATACCGGTTAAACTGTGGGCATGTTCCGTCATAATGCGGGGCAGAAGCGGGACTTGAAGTTCAAAAAGTTTATGGGCCACCCGAAATACGGTCATGGCAAAGATGCCGGGATAGCTGAAAATAATTTCATCATGGCTTTTGGCTGCGGGATCCCCTTCATATACCGCCAGAACATCCGTCGCCAGTATTTTTCTGATGGATGGAATTGAATCCAAAAGAGCAAGGGCCATTTTTTGTCCTTGTTCATCACATTCGGTGCAAGGGAGATCGTATCTGAAACAATCGTGCCGAATGCTATGGGCGATCTGAACCGACAGCATATCAAATAGAACCGAAACCGCTTGACCCATGTAATATTTCAGGTTGACGGGATCGATTTTTTCCCGTGTAAAATATCCCGGAAAAAGGATTTCTCTCAATTTGTGTATAATATCAACGACGTACCCTTCAGAAGGAATCGGCTCGTAGTCGATATGGGTAAAGCTTTCTTTGTCGTAGCAGCTGTCGATAATACGTTCAGTAACATCGGGAAGTTGTTGTTTGAATCTGCTCAAAGATTCCGCATCGATTCGGCAGGAATGATCAGATTTTTTAATGTCCTTTTCCATTGTATGTCTCCAAAGTTATGATATCTATTAACAATATTTTTACTACGATGTGGTATTGATTGTCAATATAAAACAATCCCGCCGTTCGGCTAAGTTTTTTTTCATGAGTCTGTTTTAATTTAACAAAAGACTTGACAATATAATATATTATTATAAAAAGTTTTGATTTTTTAGTCAGATCTTTTTATGTCTTAAAGGAAACCATCGTGCGTTTACATTATTTTCAGCATGTTTCTTTTGAAGGCCTTGGCAGTATCGAGCCGTGGGCAAAAAAGATGGCGTATGACATTACATCAACACGGCTTTTTGCCAAAGACCCGTTTCCGAATCTCGATGATATCGATTGGCTTATCATTATGGGCGGCCCAATGGGCATTTACGAAGAGGATAAATACCCGTGGCTTTGTGCAGAAAAAAATTACATTGAACAGGCCGTGGTACACGAAAAAATCGTTCTGGGAATTTGCCTGGGTGCTCAATTGATAGCGGATGTTTTGGGTGCAAAAATTTATCCCAACAAATATAAAGAAATTGGGTGGTTTCCCATTCAAAAAACCCTTGAAACAGCTCAAACACGGCTTGCTGATTTCCTTCCGGAAGAAATCGATGCTTTCCACTGGCATGGAGATACGTTCGATATCCCCACCGGCGCAATCCACATTGCCAAAAGCGCAGCTTGTGAAAATCAAGGTTTTATCTATGATGATCATGTTGTGGCATTACAGTTTCACCTTGAAACAATGGAACAAAGTGCAAAGGATTTAATCGCCAATTGTGAGGATGACATTACAGAAGGTCCATTTATTCAGTCACCTTCGGCGATATTCTCTGACAAAAGGCGTTTTGAAAAAATTAATTTTTTAATGAGTGAGCTTCTAAATCATCTTGCTTACGTATCTTCAGCCTCTCTTTTTTCAAACAGCTTCGGAATCCGAACGCTGGATCAAGTCCGCCGGCTTAAATAGTTTCCATCCATAAATGGACTTTTTCCGCAATCTCAGCGTCAATCTGCAGGATTCCTTGCGCGACGTACTACAGTACGTCTCCGCGTAATCCCTTGATTTCCTTGATCTTGCGCAAAAATTCTCATTTCTGGATTGGAAACGCAATAATGCTCAATATTTTAATGTGATAAAATAAAGTTATAATAAATATTTAATGATTAAAAATCCTGCGATTAAAAGTACCGTGAATGCTATCGCAAGAACGTTGAAATATTTATCGATAAAAGACTGGATGCTTGGGCCGAAAATGTAAATAAGCCCCCCCACTATGAAAAAACGCGCGGATCGAGATACCAAAGAGGCCACAACGAATACAGAAAAATTAATTTTAAATGCACCGGCGGCAATGGTAAAGACCTTGTAGGGTATGGGCGTAAATCCTGCTATTGCAACAGCCCATGCATCGTATTTATTGTAAAGAACTTCAATATATTCAACTTTTGCGGTGAGACCGTAAAAATCTACGATACGGGTACCGATTGACGCCATAAACTGCCACCCGATAAGATAACCGAAGCATCCTCCAAGAACGGATCCTGCTGAGCAAATCAATGCATATTTCAGTGATTTTTTAGGTATGGCAACAGCCAGCGCGATAAGGAGAATATCCGGAGGTATGGGAAAAAAAGAGGATTCGCTAAAGGCCAGCAAAAATAGCGCCCAGGATCCATAGGGTGTTTCCGCCCAGTGAAGAACCCAGTCATATAAGCGACGAAGCATTGATTACACCCTCCATCCATATTCACCTACAAGTTTGACAAATCTGCAGCCCCCCAAATTCGTCTTGTGAATGCCATGTTCATCCTTGTATATTTTAATGAGCTCCTGGGAATACAGATCTCCTACGGGGATGACCATACGGCCACCTGCAGCAAGCTGGCTGATGAGGGGTTTTGGAATGCTGGGTGAACCGGCTGTAACAATAATTCCGTCAAAGGGGCTTTCGTCTTCCCAGCCCGAAGTGCCGTCAGAATACCTGGTAACAATATTGTGATAATGAAGTTTATCGAAAACCTTGCGAGATTTAGTGTAGAGTGGGTGAATTTTTTCAATGGTATAAACGCGAAACACAATCTCAGCTAAAATTGCAGCCTGATATCCTGATCCTGTTCCGATTTCAAGAATCCTGTCGTCTTTTCCGGGTTGCAGTGCCTGGGTCATCTCGGCGACAATATATGGTTGTGAAATGGTCTGTTGTTCTCCAATGGGAAGTGGAAAATCACCATAGGCCTGATCTCTTAAAGCGTCACTAACAAAAAGGTGCCGAGGTACCTTATGCATGGCAGCCAGGACTTTTGGGTCGGTGACACCTCGAGCTTCAATCTGCCGCCTGACCATATCTTGGCGCTGGCGCTCGTATTTTATTGCTTTTTCATCCAAAATATAAAACCTTTATTTTTATCCAATTATCCTGATCAAGCGTTGCACGCTTCATGCTCAAAAACGCCAATACAGCCCGTCAGACCGAAATAATTTTAGTAAAATCATATAGATGTGATGGTTAAACAAAAAAAAGCCACATGGAACCCTATTCGGTACATAGAGGGTTTAGCATAGGCGTCATTTTGTGTTTTGGTGCTGTACGATAGCGCACCAAAGAAATAGTTTACCTTCCCATCTGAGGCGGACAAGAATTAATTTATTTTGGCCCGCTGTTCCAAAGGCTTTTTAGCAATATTCGGGTGCGAAACTTGAGTCTGGTATTAATGTTTGTCAGGTCTTTTTGCATTGATAGCTGAGTTGTGGTGCAAAAATTTCCTATCAAATCAGAGGAATTGCGTCAAGCATTTAGAGTCTGAAATCAAAAATGAATAAAGCTCTTGATTTTTTATTAAAATATTACATAATCTATCACAAGATTTTTGGAGATCGGTACAAAATGCACAAAAAGCCGGAAAAATTATATTCTGCACCCTTAATCTGGAGTTATCAAGCGAATTCCTCGCTGTTTGTCAAAACAAAACCCAGGATTTCGGCGCCACGGGGTAACAGGGTATCTTTTCATGTTGAATCATTTCTGAACCGGATCGAATAAGCCAACCCCATGAAGAGTATTAGACATCTCAAATTTTGTGTTTTACTATTGATCCTCGTTATATTGTTTGGTGTTAGTGGATATATGAGCATCGAACATTGGGATTTTTTAGATGCCCTGTATATGGCTGTTACAACGCTCACCACCGTAGGGTACGGCGAGGTACACGAATTAAGCAATCCGGGGCGGATATTCACAATTTTCTTTATCATCATCGGTGTGGTCTATTTTTTGTATATTGCCGGCGCCGTCGTACAGTTTATGGTCGAAGGCCAAATCAGAACCATATTAGGGAGGAGAAGCTTGGATAAAAAGATCGATCGATTGAAAAATCATTATATTGTTTGTGGGTATGGGCGTATCGGAAAAATCCTTTGCGCCATGCTAAAAAAAAAGGCGGTTGATCTGGTTGTTATTGAGAAAGATAAAGACCTCATACCGGTCATGGTAGAGAATAAAATTTTCTATATATGGGGCGACGCCGGGGATGAAACCAATCTGATTAAAGCCGGAATACGGCATGCTAAGGGTTTAATAGCCGTTCTGGCTACGGATACGGATAATGTGTTCCTGGTGTTGACCGCCAGGCAGCTTAACCCTGATATTTATATTATGGCAAATGCATCTCACAACGAGTCAAAACCCAAACTCATCGCTGCAGGTGCCAACCGGGTGGAATTGCCTTATGATATGGGTGCTGTGAGTATGGCCCAGCGGATCATCCGTCCAACAGTTACAAATTTTTTGAATCTTGCTTTTGCTCAAAAACGTAAAGATATTCAAATGGAAGAGATACCGGTGAGCCCTTCTTCGGAACTTATCAACGTTATGCTTAAAGATTCAGGTATCCGACAGCGGTTTAATTTGATTATCATTGCCATAAAAAAATCAGACGACAGTATGCTGTTTAACCCGTCTTTTGAGGCAGTTATCGAAAGCGGTGATACCGTTATTGCTGTAGGGGAAGAAGAGAATCTTGAGAAACTGGAAAAAATATTGAATCCATCCGCCAGATAAGGGTTTGATGGTTATCACTCAAGTTTCACATCTATTAGTTTTAGCAATGCCTATACCGCGGAAAAATCTGGAATCAATTCCAAAAAAAACCATATGGACGCGATGGCTGACCATAAAAAAACCACGGCTATATTTTATATATGATTCGTTTTTCTGTAATAATGATATCCACATGCCTGTCATGGGCTTCCATTTGTATTTGAGAGACGATCTGGTCTTCAAATGTCAGAGCAACCTTTCTTGTGGTAATCGGCAGTTTTGGAATAAGCCGGTCATAGTATCCATCACCGGATCCTATCCTTCCACCCTTTTCGTCGAAAGCAACACCGGGAATGATGGCAATGTCGATGCATTCAATGGGTACCACGTTGCATTGATTTGGATCCGGCTCCAATATATTTCTGGGTCCGAGGGTCAAGTCTGTATCAAGGTTATCGATTTTCAACAATTTCATTTCATATTTTGTTGGAACAAAAGCAGGAAGAATGACTATTTTTTTGTAGTTTAAACATCTTTTTATGATCTCCAGGCTATTCACTTCACAGTGACTGTTAATGTAAAGCAAAACAATGTTGGCTTCTAAAAAATTGGCAAATTCAAAGAGCCGTTTTTCTATTCTTTGGGTTTTATCTTTAATCTCTTTGTCAGAAAGCAAGGCCAGTGCTTTTTCAATATTACGACGAATGTCATCTTTTGTTTGTCGGATTTCTTCCATAGAAATTCTCTCCCACGCGAATATTTTGAAATTATTTTATAATATACAAAATTGTGGAACAATGTCAACTTGCAATAATCATTGACTATATAACATGCTCATGATACGAAGAAATAATCTTTTTTGAGTGTGAAAGACTGCAATATAGCGCTTGGAAATCAGATAAAAATTAGAGACAATTCTATCCGTCAAAGGTCGGTAATTATCCGAGCCAATTGCGTATTAGAAGACGATGGGGACTGTTATGCTGGAAATTAAATTTGTAAGACAAAACCTTCAACAAATTGAAAAATCACTTGAAAACAGGGGCGAAACAGCAGATCTTGAAAGCTTCAAACATTGTGATACCCAACGAAAAGCCCTTTTGCTTGAGATAGAAGACTTAAGGCATCGTAGAAATGTCGTTTCCGAACAGATCGCAGCCATGAAGAGAAACAAAGAAGACACCGATGATCTTGTGGCTGAGATGCGCCAGGTTGCCGACAGAATCAAGGAGCTGGATCAAGATTTATCCGAAAATGAAGGCAAGATAAACCATATTCTTTTCAGGATACCGAATTTACCACACAATTCAGTGCCCATAGGCAAAGATAGTTCCGAAAACCCGGTTATTAACAAGGTGGGTGATGTGCCTAATTTTGATTTTGAACCACAGCCTCACTGGATTTTAGGTGAAAAGCTCAAGATTTTTGATTTTGAAGCCGCAGCCAAAATCACCGGTGCTCGTTTTCCCCTCTATTTAGGGCCTGGCGCCCGGCTGGAAAGAGCACTCATCAATTTTATGCTTGACATTCATACGACGAAGCATGGTTATAAAGAAATATTGCCCCCTTTTATTGTAAATAGAGACAGTATGACCGGCACCGGGCAGCTGCCTAAATTTGAGGAAGACCTTTTTAAGCTTGAAGGATGGGATTATTTTTTGGTGCCCACTGCCGAAGTTCCGGTGACCAATATCCACAAAGGCGAAGTTCTGGATGAAGACGACCTTCCGATTCTCTATACAGCCTATACCCCCTGTTTTCGTTCAGAAGCAGGTTCTTATGGAAAAGACACCAGGGGCCTTATTCGACAGCACCAGTTTAACAAAGTTGAATTGGTCAAATTTACCAAGCCGGAGACTTCTTATGATGAGCTCGAGACCCTTTTAAATAATGCGGAAGCCATTTTGAATTATCTTGAAATTCCGTATCAGGTCATCGATCTGTGTACCGGGGACCTTGGTTTTTCCGCGGCAAAAACCTACGATATTGAAGTATGGATGCCCGCACAAGGTGTTTACAGAGAGATTTCGTCATGCAGTAATTTTGAGAGTTTTCAGGCCAGACGTGCCAATATAAAATTTAAGAGAAAAGGCAAAAAAGGGACTGAATTTGTTCATACACTTAACGGATCCGGTCTTGCCGTTGGACGAACCGTGGCTGCTTTGCTCGAAAATTTCCAGCAGGCAGACGGGTCTGTGCTGATTCCCGAGGCTTTAAGACCATACATGGGGGGGATGGAGAAAATAGAAAAGTGAAGCTCGAAGACTTTCCGCAGGAAATAAAGCCTTTCATACTTCCAAACCATGATGGCGAATTGGTTTATCGATGTTTAGGATGCGGACAACAGTATGGTATTGAAAAGTTGTTGTATACCTGCCCGGATTGCAAGCAAGTACTCCTGATTTATGATCTGAAATTTGAAAATTTAAAAAAGATTCCGGGAAACATATGGCGTAAGATCTTTGATTACCGTAAAATGCTCACCATCCCTGCACTCAAAGGGATATATCTTTATCATGAATTCATCGGGCCGATAATTCCGCTGGATACGGTCATTTGTTTGGGAGAGGGTCATACCCCTGTTATTGAAGCCAACAACTTTATGCAAAAGAACGTCGGCGTTAGATTCTACTTTAAAAATGACGGTCAAAACCCCAGTGCGTCATTTAAGGATCGGGGTATGGCCAGTGCTTTGAGCTATATCAACTGTTTGGTTCGAAAAGGTTATGTTTCAGATGTTCTGGCCATATGTGCGTCTACCGGCGATACTTCTGCTTCCGCTGCGTTATATGCATCCTATATTCAACCGGATGTTAAATCGGCAGTGCTTCTTCCCCACAAGAAAGTAACCCCTCAGCAGCTGGCTCAGCCCTTGGGAAGCGGTGCTGCCGTATTTGAAATTCCAGGTGTGTTTGACGATTGTATGAAGGTCGTTGAAGCGCTTTCTGAAAACTATAATGTTGCGTTACTCAATTCTAAAAATGCATGGCGGATACTTGGACAAGAGTCTTATTCATATGAAATTGCACAGGCATTTGAATACGACATGGAAAATCGGGTGGTTGTTGTACCCATCGGTAACGCCGGCAACATTACCGCTGTGATGAGCGGGTTCTTGAAGTTTTATGAAACCGGCATCATCACTTCTTTACCGAAAATCATAGGCGTTCAATCCGAACATGCCAATCCGGTATATCGGTATTATCTTGAACCGGATGCAGCAAAACGTAAATTTGAACCGGTCATCGTCAAACCCAGCGTTGCTCAAGCGGCGATGATCGGTAATCCTGTTTCAATGCCAAGGGTGATTCATCTGGTTGATGTGTATAACCGCATGTCGGGGAAGCAGAATGTTTTTTTTGTCGAGGTCACCGAACAGTCTATCATGGACTGGGAGCTTTTGGCCAACAGAAACGGACATATCGCATGTACACACGGCGGCGAATCTCTTGCCGGATTGGTTGAGGCCCGAAGGCAGGGAATCGTCGGGGAAAACGATATTGCTATCGTCGATTCAACAGCCCATGCCATCAAGTTTTCGGGTTTTCAGGAGAAGTATTTTGCAAAAACCCTTCCAGCAGAATTCAACATATCTTCAAATCCGGCTCTGGTCAATGCACCCGTTTATATCCATCCAGAGAGCCTGGACAAAGTCCCCGCTCCGGGAAAACCATTACACGGCGATGATTTTGATCTGTTTGTGGAACACACATCAAAAGAGATCGCAAAACGTTTGCGTCTCAAAACGGTTCCTAAAGAATGAAAATAAAAGGAATACATTCAGCAACCATTTTTGTGATCATCACTATCGTGTGTATGATGACCTTTCCTTGTGCTTATGCGGCGTTTTTTTATAAAAGTTACGTGATTCGATACGATAGGGGCTGGAACATATTATGTGATCCATATGTTGTTAAAAAAGATGATTGGGTATTTAAACTCTTTCGACAAAAGGGAGAAATTTCAAACACAGATTTTCCGGAATTTTTACGGATATTCAAACGATTAAATCCGCATATCCATGACATAGACAGGATTCGTCCCGGGCAGCATATCGTTATTCCTTTAAAGAAAGTCGAGCAGGATGAGTTACCCGAACAATCTTCAGGCGTCGTTACCATTCCATATGTAACTAATGCCGCCTTACCTGATAATGCAACAAAAGATTCGACAGACTATCGCGTCAAAAATGGAGACTGCGTATCCATTCTCATTTCTCAAAAATATGGAAGTTACGGCACGCCAGCATATCAAGAAGGTCAAAAGTTGTTCCGGTTGATGAATCCGCAGATTGAAAACCTGAATCTCATTTATGCAGGGCAGGTAATCCGCTTGCCGGATCCGAAAAATCAAAACCAGCCCCAGCCCCCAATAGACACCGCGGCCATTCAAAAGACTTCGGAAAGAGACCGTCTTGACAGCTCCGTGGCGTTTGATGAGAAAATACCGTTGTCTTCCGGTGTACCTAACGGAAAGGAGTTGTCAGATTCTCCGTTGTCGAAAGTTGCTTCAATATTAGATGCCAAACTCTTTAATAGAGGTAACTACTACCTTCCCAGGATCGGACAGGAAGATTATAAGGTGGACCTTTCACAGACCCCTTTTATTAGGCTTGAAGATGGAAAACGAGTCTTTTTTGCCTCGGGTGATGAAAACCAGGACCCTGATATTAAGATTCTTAAATCTTTCTGGAAGGATGTGGTTATTGTAAACGTTACTCCAGACGATAGCATGGAAAAGGTTTTTGATACCGTTTTTGGAAGCCTTGAAGGGGCTGCTATAAAGCACCGCTTGTCATTTTCAGATCATGGTGTGGAAGTTGAAGTCAAAGGAAAATGGATCATCGAAAAACCCGGCAAGAACGGTGAAGCCATACGCTATATTTGTATAACGGTTATCGATGATTTAAAAGAGCGCACACCGCCGTCAATCATTCGCTATCTGGACCAAAATAATATCATCATCAAAGAGATCCTTATCGGTAAAAATACTAAGGAGCCGAAATCGAATGTGTCCCGCTTTAATATCGCAGACAAGAACCCGGACATCATCGACGCTTCTGATCATGAGACGTTTGTGAAGGATTTGCTAATGGCTTTGGGATATCAATATTCTCCCAATAATAATATCTCATTTCAGTATGCAGGTATTCAGATTGATGCGACGTCAAACCTTGCCGCCAAAAGCAACGACAACCTGTTTTATATTGATTTTGGTAATTTTTATGGCGATGCGATTCGTGCCATCGAAAAAAGCGGTTATTCTATTATACAGATCAAAGACAATGACAGCCTGGATGATATCATACAGAAAATTCTTGGAGCGATGAAATCGTCTTTTATAAAAGATCCGACATTTCTGGCCGCAAAAAGACCGGCCGAGCATAACACCCGACTGACCATTCCGGGTTTTTTAATGGACCATGCAGATAGGTCTATGGTCCTTCTAACATTTGCTCCGCTGCATCATCAAGTCATTCAATTTTTAACAGATAATGATATAAGAATCATTCGGATTAACCTTCTGGGTAAAAAAAATGGATAGATATCGGTTAAATTGGACAGTTTTATTGATAATAGCGCTTTATGTTGTTTCGTGCGCGACAGCAAATATGGACGTGCAAAAACACCAGGGAGAAGCGGTTAGAAACCTTGGAGAAGAATACTATAAACAAGGGGATTATACATCGGCATTACGGGAATTTTTGAAAGCTGAAGCCCTTTATCCGGACGATCCGTTTCTTCAAAACGATCTCGGTTTGACCTATAAAGCCAAAAAAAAACTGGACCTTGCGACCAAACATTTTAAAAAGGCCTTGGAACTTAAACCGGATTACGCGCCGGCAAAAAATAATTTAGGCGCTGTTTATCTCGATAAAAAGGAATGGGATACTGCCATTAAATATTTCAAAGAGGTTTCAGAAAACATGCTTTATGCGACACCCTATATAGCACTGTCAAATTTGGGATGGGCTTACTATAATAAAAAGGAGTATACCCTTTCTGAAACATACTATCTTAAGGCCCTTGATATAGAACCAAAATTTATCAATGCGCAACGTGGTCTTGGTCTTACGTATATTGCCATGGGAAGGATTGATGAGGCTGTAAAAATTCTTGAAAGAGCAGTTAAAGATTATCCGAAGTTTGCGCCATTGTATGACGATCTCGCAAAGGTTTATGTGTTATCACACGATGATGAAAAAGCCCTTGATGCCTATCAGAAAGTTATCGAACTTGCTCCCGGCAGTCCTATAGCCGAACAAGCGGAAAAGGCGATCCAGAGAATAAAGAGGTATTAATGCAAAAATGACAGCGCATCAATTCGTGGCATTGACTTGTTCCAGCTGAACGACTCTGGGCGTAATAAATATCAGCAGCTCTTCTCCGGTTTTTTCATTCTTACTTGTTTTAAAGAGCCAGCCAAGAACCGGAATTTTTCTTAAATACGGAAGACCATTTTCCCCGATATCTTTTCTTGTTTTTCTGATTCCGCCGATCACAATCGTGTCTCCGTCATCCACCAGCAGTTCAGTATAGGCCTCCTTGGTGGTGAAAGATATTTGGTTATTAATAACGGCGCCGATTTCATTGTTTTTTATGACAATTTTCATTGTGACGCGTTCGTCCGGCGTAATATGCGGGGTAACTTCCAGTTCAAGAGCGATGTCTTTAAACTCGGTTGTGGTGTTGCCATCCGCATCCAGCTTGTTGTACGGATAAGACAGTCCCTGTTTGATCTTCGCGGGTTTATTGTCAAGGGTTAATATTTTTGGAGCGGATATGATTTTAACGTCACCTTCAGACTCCGATGCTTGCAATTTTGCATCCACCACCTGGAATTGATTTCCGATCATTCTTGAAAATGTAAGTCCGATGGCACCAAGACTGGTTGTCGGGGGATTTGTTGCGCTCATGCTATAACCCAGCTCCCCTCCTAAGCTGCCATCTGTTCTGGTTCCGGTGATTCCCCACGATGTCCCAATTTCCCTGGAAAAAGTGTCGGTGGCTTCGACAATCCTGGCTTCGATCATCACCTGCGGTGTGACCCTATCGATTTTTTTTATGATTTCTCTAGCTTTTTTAACTTTTTCAGCAATGTCTGTAATGATAATTTGATTGTTTCTTGCGTCGACGGTGATACTGCCGCGGCCTTGGGTTGGCTTTATATGAGGTGCCACATCATTTTTTGCATTTGCATAGCTGACGGGGATGTATTCCGTTATCAATGGTGAAAGCGCTTTTTTCTGTTCCTTGACCTTTTGTTCTGCGGCCAACATTTCCTGGCGCTCCGCTTCTTCATCTCTTAATGTTTTTAGGGTGGCAATGCGTATAATATCGCCTTCGTAAGTCATACCGAGACGATTCATTTTGAGAACCAAATCAAGGACTTGATCCCAAGGTACAGGCTTGTCAAACGATAGCGTCACCTGTCCGGAAACATCTTTATCAATGGCGAAATTTTTTCCGCTGACGTCCATTAAAATACGAAACACATTCTTTATATCTGTTTCAAAAAAATTGAGTGAAATTTTTTCGCCCGTATATTTTCCCATTTTGGTTTTAAATATTTTCTTTGCAGGCATTTCCGGTTCTGCAGATTCTGTTTGTGAAACCGTCTGAGTCATCACTTTCTCCCAGGGAGGAAGTTTGGCTTTATCAAGAGGTTTGGGGGAGATTGAAGATGCCTCAAAATGTAAGAAAAGAAGATTGCCCGTCTGCTCGATAAAATAAGGCACGGATTCGCGCAGTTCGATAATAAATCCGGATTTGTTTTTCATGGCAGATGTCTGAAATGGTATGATGCGGTCCACAGCACTTTCAAAACGTGTGGTAATTAAAGGTCGCTTGCGATAGTCCGGCAACATTGAGGAATAAAGGGTAAGCAACAGCTTTTTTTCATTGATCTTTTTTAAATCATATTTGACTGGAACTGTCGTTCCAATAATAAACGTCGATTTACCTTCCCTTTCACTTGAAAAATCGATTCGATTCACCCAGGCAGGCTTTTTTTCATTGGCTTGTAATTGCAAAGCTTGAGGGGTTGAGGTTTTAACGGGTGATATCTTTTCGGTAACCGAGTTGGGCTTTTGGGCACTATCTTTTGATTCAACATTCGATTTTTCTGTTTGCTCCAGGGTCTGAGTAGCAATGGCTGGTTTTTTGAATGATATGATAAGGTCTTTGTCTTCACGGATGACTTTATAAGCAACATCTTTTTTTAATACAATTTCGATACGGGATGTTTGACCTTTATCGGTTAATTCAGAAGTTTTGATTGAGGCAACAACATCACTATCCGGGTAGTAGTTGGTATCGATACTGTCAAATTCTGTTTCAGGGAAATAAAGCAGAACGCCAGGAGGGGACGACTGTTTAACGGATGTATAGGTCAGCAGTTGATTTCCGCTAACACGTACGCCGCTTGTTTCGGAATTTTCCACCGCGCTTATTTGGGTGATAAGCTTCTGGGCAGGAGATTCAGCAGTAAGTTTTTTGGTTTCTTTGACTGCCTTGGTATTTGAAGCACACCCGATAAACATGGGCAGCAAAATTACCAAAAAAGAGGCTAGTATTCTCAAATTCAACGGTTTTTTTATCTCACAATTCATGCTATTCTCCAGGAGGTTTCTGAAGTTTAAGTGGTTTTTTTATGATAGAAGGTTTGCCATAAATATCTTCACTCTCTTCTTCGATAATGATCCTGTCCTTTAATATTTTTACAACTTTACCCGAATTTGTTCCGATATAAGTTCCTTTTTTTACGACATATCCTTTTCCGGAAGACTCCTGAACCAATGCCCTGCTGCCGCTCGGAGCCTGTATTATTCCCACCAGGGTCAGTTGGCTTAGATTTACCCTTTCAAGGGGTGTAAGGGGTTTACGCCGTTTGATTTTTTTCTTCCCGGCAGTCAGCGATACACGTTCTTTTTTAAAAAGTGGCTCAAATGGATCCAGCTTTCCTTCAGGATTATATACATCGCTGATTTCCGCCACTTTGATTTTCTTGGGTGCCGAAGATTTTTCAACAGCAGATTTTTGTTTTGAGTTTGAAATATCAGCGGGCATTGTCCCTTTCGGTTTGGCCGTCGCTTTTTGAACATCCTTTTTTTCAATAATGATTTTTTTCGTAATTTGTTTTGTTTTTAAATGAGGTTCAGATGGTTTTTCGCAACCCCACAACAGGGGGAAAAAACAGATCATACAAACGAAACGGCGTATAAGAACAGAATGTTTATCCATGATTTAGCGTTTCTTTTTTTTCTTTGACGAAGAAGCTTTTTCAGGCTTTGTTTCAACAAACCGATAAGTGATAGCCTTACAAGACGTTATTAGGTCCATGTTGCCTTTTGTAGAGGTCATATTAATGTCGTCTATATTTACGATTCTGGATAACCTTGCCACCTTGTCGAAAAAAAGAGCGACATTATGATAACTCCCTATTACCTTTATTGATACGGGGATTTCAGCATAAAAATCTTCAATTTTTTCAGGCTCCGGCTGAAACAGTAAGAATTCCAGACCGGCGTCACGACCGGATTGGGATATACTTGACAATAGATTGGGTATTTCTTTTTTTTCAGGAAGCTTTTTCGTGACAATTTTAAATTCCATCTCCGCTTCTTTTAGCTTGGCCTGATAGTGTTTCAGTTGATTCGCCTTGGCTTTTGCCTTGGCAAGCCGGGTTTCCAGCGTCGTGTACTCCTTATTTAATACGCTGATTTTACTTATTTTAGGAACAAAGGAAAAATAGACAAAAGGCCCGACAAGCAGCACAAAAATTCCCAAACACAGTAAGATTTTGTATAGTTTGGACAGTTTTCCGATCTTATCGATGGTTTCGAAAAATAAATTTGTTATTTTTGAGGTGTCGATTTTTTTCATTATCTCTGGCCCGGCTTTGAGCCGGCATCATTTTTCTTTTCCGGTTTTTCCGAAGGGGCTTTTACACATCCAATTTCAAAGTATTTCAAATTTAATTTTTCTATCTTTTGTTGTTTTATGGTTTTTAGATTTACATTATTATAAAGTTTTGATTCTTCCAGTCGACTCATAAAATCAGCAATGGTTTTATTGTCCAATGCAATCCCTTTGATATTTACCTTTCTGCCGGCTGCCTCAAAATGAGTGAACCATAATCTTTTAACGGGTTTGTTATCATTGTCCGCTGATGTATCGGGTGCCGAAGTGGATGTTTTTTCAGCGACCATTTTTGTCATGTTTTCAAGGAGGATGACCTGATCCCTTCGATTTGCTTCGATACTTCTAATAACATCTGTTTTATGTCCTAAATTTTCGAGCGCTTTTTTTATTTGATCCACTTTTTTTGATTGCGTTTCAGCTTGGGCCAACATGGTTTTTGTGTTTTTTATTTTTGTATTTAGATCATCGATTTTTTTCCCCAGTCGTATATTATAAATAAGCAGGATGATAAAAACAATAAAGAAAACCGCTAAAAATATGTTTATCTGCCTGAGAAGACTCTCTTTTTTTCTTGATTCGCGATAAGGGAGCAGATTGATTCGTATCATTTGTCACCAATTTTTCGTGTTGCAAGTCCCATGCAGATCGCAGCTTGTGGAGCGATCTGTTCAAGATAAGACGCATCAAACCGGTTGCTGTCCACAATAAAATTCTGAAATGGGTTTATCACTTCAACTTCTGCTGATGTTTCGGCTGCTAGAAGTTCAAGAAATTGTTTAATATTGGCGCCACCACCGCTAAGCACAATCCTGCTAATTTGTTCCTCAGGATATGTAGAGTAAAAGAAATCTAAGGCGCGTTTAATTTCAATGCACCAATCCGTTACCACGGATACAATAATTTCTTTCAAATTTTCAGCAGATATAAGATCTGATTCTTTACCGAGTTTGATGGTTTCTGTTTCCTCAATTGTGCAACCGACTGTAGACGCAATCTTATCATTAATTTGTTCACATCCAAGTGAAACATCACGCATAAATTCAGAAACATTATCTTTTAGAATATTTAACGATGTTTTGCTGGCGCCGATGTCGATCAGAGCAATATTTTCGTCTTCGGAAGTATGGTTAAATTTAAAAATATTTTGAAGCGCAAAAGCATCTACATCTATGATGCGGGGGTGAAGTTTTGCCATTTTCATGAGGTTGATATATTCACCAATCATCTCTTTCTTTGCGGCAACCAGAAGAACATTCATCTGATTGGGATTGTGTTCGCTTTCCCCGAGTATTTGAAAATCTAAATTAACTTCACTGATGTCGAAAGGGATATATTGTTCTGCTTCAAAATGGATCGTTTCGTGCAATTCATCTTCCGTCATTGTCTGGACGTTGATCTTTTTAACAATAACCGAGTATCCTCCAATGGATATGGCGACGTCTTTATCTTTGACTTTGATGGATTTAAAGAGTTCACGAATATACCCGGAAACCGCTTCAGGATCTCGAATAGACCCCTCTTCGATGAGCCCGGGTTCAATATCGATCGTGCTGAAATTTTTTAGGGCAGATCCGGATTTTGTATCAATAATTTCGGCAAGCTTCAATGTCCGGGATCCAATGTCCAGGCCAACAAGCCGGTTTTTTTTCATAAAAAACATAATATTTTCTTAATCACCAAAAATCTTTTTTTTATCAGAAAGGTTAAAACCAAGGGCCAAAATAATTTTTCGCTGAGTTTCAAGACGACATGGCATTCCTCTTTCTATACGCGCAATTGTAATAGGAGATACCTTGGCCTTTCTGGCAAGTTCTGTCTTGCTCATCAGCAAAGATTCACGAATTTTTTTTACACGGTTACCTTTCATTCAAAAACCTTTGTAATAAAAGTATTAAATACGATCCGATATATCTTTTGAAAAAAAGTCTCAAATACAATATCCGGTAGTTTACCTTATATTATTGTCGAGCTCAAGAACTTTTATGTATAATTATAGACAAATTTTAATTAATTACTTTATTTTGTGGTTTTTTAACTAAAAATACTATATATAGTATTATATAACTAAAGATAAAATAAGTGCAATGAAATAATGCAATGAAAATTTATGCTGAAGTACCGTATGCCCAAGCGATTGCTTGGAAAGTTTCTGTTATAAAGCCTTATGTATCCGTGGACCGGATTGTTTTTTTAAAGTGATGCCATCATTTTAGCCTGGATGAAATAAAGCATTATCTTGACTTTAAGGGTCGATTTTCTTATATGATTGAAAAAATAGAATTTAATCATTCTTCTTTAAAATCGGTATGGTTTTTTGTGTTTTTTTGCATTTGCATACCGTTAAATTGAAATATCGGCATCGAACATTTAAAACTTTAACCTTGTCTATGAACCGCTACTCAGCAGAAGAAAAAGTCAAGCCTTTTAGGTTGGTCAAATACTTTACCTTTTCAAGCCTGATCGTAATATTTATCGGGATACTGGTTTTTTCTTTGCTCAACACGCATTGGGCAAAAACCATGCAGAAAAAAAAAAGTGAGGACTACGCCCACCTTCTGATCGAAAACCTTAACCATCAGGTCTTTTTACAGTTTATCATTCCTGTTGCATTGAAATTCGGCAAGATTCAACTGAGTGACGAAAAGCAGTTTGAACGCATGGATAAGGTCGTCAGAAGTACACTTCACAGTTTCAAGGTCGATATGGTCAACATCTATGACATGAGCAATACAATTTCATACAGTTTCGACCATACGCTGATCGGCAAAGAAAATGCTGGGGGTAAAGGGTATAGAGATGCAATTTTGGGAAAATCAACTTCAAAACTGATTCAAAACGGAAACTGGTTTAAAATTTTAATCGGATTTCCACAGAACAGTCGATTAATTTCATTTGCCCCTTTGCGTGCAGAGCAACCGCTTTCCAGGATATCCGGTCCGGTGTTGGGGGTTGTGGAAATCGTACAAGACTTAACCGAAGATTATAAAGCGATTTTCGATTTTCAAATACGTGTTATTATCACCGCTTCAGTGGTTATGGGGGCTCTCTTTTTGGTTCTTTTGTTTGTGGTTAAAAGAGGTGAAAGTATCATAGAAAAGCGTGCCCGGGAGAGACTTAAGCTCATAGAACAACTGAATCGTGCAGAACACTTATCGACATTGGGTGAAATGGTGGCCGGAATATCCCATGAAATTCGGAATCCATTGGGTATTATAAGAAGTTCATCTGAACTTTTAAAGAAAAAAATG
The DNA here is from genome assembly GCA_963731025.1 of uncultured delta proteobacterium. GTDB lineage: Bacteria > Desulfobacterota > Desulfobacteria > Desulfobacterales > UBA11574 > UBA11574. The sequence continues at coordinate 45,493 of CAVSVL010000013.1, forward strand.
GCCGGTCGCGATCCTTCAAGTTCAATTCCGGATATCATCATTGAAGAATCTGTTCGGTTAAATAATATTATAACCGATTTTTTAAATTTTGCGAAACCCAAAAGTCCATATCTTACAGCCTGTCACATAGAAAATGTTCTCGAAAAAAACATCAATTTTTTGGCGTCACAGATCAAAGAGGAAGGTTATATTATCGAAAAACATTACGATAATGACCTCCCGGAGATAAATGCTGATGCTGATATGCTTTATCAGGCATTTCTTAACATTTTAATAAATGCCATGCAGGCAATGTCTGAAGGCGGCACAATTTATGTAAAAGTGCGTGCAGGAGATAACACCGTGACAATCGTGTTTGAAGATGAGGGTGAAGGCATACCCAAAGATATAAGGGAAAAGATATGGGATCCCTTTTTTACAACAAAGGCAAAAGGAACCGGACTGGGGCTTGGTATTGTGAAAAACATTATCGAATCACATAAAGGAAGTGTAAGTATTGATAATAAGCCGGTTGCCGGAACCCGTGTTGAGGTCATATTACCTGTTAATTAAAGGGTATCGTAATGGAAACCGTCCTGATTGTAGATGATCAAAAAAATTATCCGCTGATACTGAGTGCTATTCTGGAAGAAGAAGGCTTCGAAACCTTTACTGCCAACAGCGGTCGTGAAGCGCTTGAAATACTGGCAAATACCGACATAGACCTTGTACTTACCGACATGAAAATGCCATCCATGGATGGTATTGAACTTTTGGAGAGAATAAAAGATAAAAATCAGGATCTTCCGGTCATTATGATGACAGCTCACGGCACTGTAGATAAGGCCGTAGAAGCTATGCAGAAAGGTGCTTACAGTTATATACTCAAACCTTTCGATAATGACCAGTTGATTGTATATGTGAATAAGGCTGTAAGCATGTCTCGGGTTGTCAAAGAAAACCGGCAACTTAGGGACGATGTAAAATTACAGTATAGTTTCGGAAATATCATTGGAAAAAGCAAAGTGATGCAGGATGTTTTTGAAACCATACGAAAAGTTGCACCAGCCACCACGACGGTATTGATAGAAGGTGACAGCGGTACCGGAAAAGAATTGGTTGCAAAATCAATACATTTTAATAGCTTACGGCGTGACAAGCCGTTTGTTGCCGTTAATTGTAGTGCGCTTGCTGAAAACCTTCTTGAAAGCGAGCTTTTTGGACATGAAAGAGGTGCTTTCACCGGTGCTGTTGCGATGAAAAAAGGTCGTTTTGAGCTTGCGGACGGGGGGACGCTTTTTCTTGACGAAATCGGTGAGCTTTCACAAAATCTTCAGGTAAAGCTTTTGCGAGTCCTTCAGGAAAAAGTTTTTGAACGGGTTGGGGGAATTAAACAGGTATCTGTAGATATTCGTATTATAGCCGCAACAAACAAGAGACTAAAAGATGAGATGTTATTGGGGAGATTTAGGGAAGATCTCTATTATCGACTGAATGTGGTCCATATCGTTATGCCGATTTTAAGGGAGCGCAAAGAAGATATTCGCATGTTGGTCGACCACTTTATAAATAAATATAAAGATGAACGAAAGTTTGACATTTCAATAACAGGTCTTGATTCAGAGGTCGAGCGTCTTTTTTATGATTATGCTTGGCCCGGGAATGTTCGAGAGCTGGAAAATGTTATAGAACGGGCCATGGTTTTATGCCAAAGCAATCAAATAAAGATCTCGGATCTCCCCAAGGAATTTAAGAACAATGTATATAATTCGCTTCATTTTGAAGGAATACCTGCAGATGCAAAACTAGATGAAACACTTGCGATGATAGAAAAAAAGATGATCGAACGAGCCCTGAAATTAACAGATAATGTTCAATCCCAGGCTGCAGAGCTGCTCGGCATTGGCAAAAGTGGACTTAATTGGAAAATAAAAAAGTTTAAATTGGATATTGGTTCAAAAACTTGAATGAAATCGAAACCATTTATATATCAACAATATTATTAAGTTATCCTTTTTAAAAGGTGGGGTGGTTCAAAAAATTGAACCCATGGAAATTGAATAAATATATCATTAAATTAATAGGTTAGGCTATTTGCCCTTAATCCCGGTTCAAAATTTTGAACTTTTCGGTGCTTAGAAGAGAGGGTTTAGAGAAAAATAGAATCAAACAATGCAAGCGGTATTCGGCATAACTTTTAAATATTACTATAAAAATTCATACATTAAAAAAAGGGCTGGTTTGTCGGGGGTTTTGGCAAGGAAATTGCATAAACTTAATTCAAACCTAATAATTTCTTTATCTGTTTTCCTCCTTAATGGCCAATTGGCTCAAACCAATTGGTCATTTTTTTGTATTTGAGTTAACTCTTTGAATGCCATGCGACTTTTTCCTTGACAATTTCAGTATACATGGACCCGGGGTAATCTGATAAGATTTTCTTAAAAGCATCGGTGCTTTTATCTTTATCTCCAATTTTAGCATACAACTCGCCTAAATTAAAAAGCGCTTCGTCCTTGATACTATTATCAGGTATTGCCACGATCATTTTAAAATATTTGGCTGAGATTTTGTAATCTTTTTTGGCCTGATAAGAATACCCCAGACCGCTTAAAATAAGATTTTTAAGAAATGGTTCATCGTTTAAGTCCACCAGCGATTTATCATAATTTGCTATGGCTTTATCATACTCTCCGGCATCATAACATATCCCGGCATAAGTAAACCTTGCCAGTTTTTCCCCTTGTCTGCCCGAATATTTTTTCATAATTTGCCCAAAATCTTTTTCCGCCTCCAGGTAAGCTTTATTCGGGTTGCCGGCATTCATCAATGTCTGATATTTGGCAACACTCTGTTGAAGAAGGAAAATGGCCTTGTTTTCGGATATTTTTAAAAAATATACGGTAACCGCGGCAACAATGATCAACACAACTAAACATGATAATGAACATAAAACCGGAACTTTATGCTCAGCGGTGAAATTGAAAATTTTTGTCCATAATGTAATAAACTCGTCAGGATCTTGAAGATCCCTTTTACGAGCACGTGATATCTTTTTTGCTGCCATTATCCCTCCAATAATTTTTTAATTCTCTGCCAGCCTTCTTCCGGAATATTTGCTCCCATAACCTGGCACACTTCATAACCACAGGCAGAGCCAAGTTTTCCGCATTTTTCAAGGCTAAAACCGTTAACAAGTCCAAACAAAAAACCGGACGCCCAAAGGTCTCCGGCTCCTGTTGTATCCATAGCAGCACCGTCTCCCATGGGTTCAATGGTTATAGTTTTACCGTTATGAGCAATGAAACTCCCCCGTTTTCCCACCTTTAGTACCGCAATAAGCGTGTTTTCGGCCATGGAACAAATTGCTTTGCTTTCATCCGAGTAACCGGTATATGCCTGCGCTTCATCTTCATTGGCAATCAAAATATCAACGAAATCATTTATAATTCTTTTAAGAACCGTTTTTGATTGTTCAACAACCGTAAAGCTGGCAAGGTCCAGCGAGACGAGGGCGCCAACGTTTTTTGCGGCTTTTAGGGCGCTTATGATGAGATCTTCATTAAAAAGCAGATACCCTTCGATATGAACGATCGCGGCATTTTTAAAACAATTTTCAGTAATTTCATCGGGCTGAATTTCAGACGATGCGCCGAGGAATGTGAACATGGAGCGCTGCGCGTCGGGGGTTATGATGGACAGCACTCTGCCTGTGGAGGATGGTGATGTAAAAAGAACCGGCTTGACATTGTTTTTTTTCAGATCTGTTTCAAACAGACGGGCCATATGGCCAGCGCCGCTTTTGCCAACAAAGCATGCCTCCCCTCCGAGCTTGCCGATACCCACGACGGTATTACAAGCTGATCCTCCGGGCACGATGATGGGTTTTTGAGATGTTTGTAACAGTGCCTTTTCTATAAACTCCCTGTCAACATATTTCATTCCCCCCTTGATAGCGCCGGTTTTTTTCAAAAAAACTTCTTGTTCGTGAATAAGAATATCAATCAGCGCTGAACCGATACCCACAATTAATTTTTTGTTCTTGTCTAGTTGTCTTATCACCATCTGTTCATCGCTTTGTCTTGTTGAAATACAGGTTATTTGTTTTAGGGGTCGGGGAGTTTTTATTTTAAACACATATATATCAGCCTCCGGCTCATAGAGCCTACGCCTCGGAGAGCGGAATGGATAATTTTTTTAAATAGCATATACTATCTTTTATCACCACACAAGGGACTCATGAATCCATCCCTTGTCGCCGTCGGCATGTTGAATGTGAATCCAGCTCCCTTTATGTTCAAGAACTTTAAACGGGATTCCTTTTTCGACCTCAAACAGCACCTCAAAACTGGTGTCCGGGCCTGATCGAATATTGCAGTTTTCCGTTTTTGTAATTACTGAGGAGAATTTACCAAGAAGTGTTTTATGAATCCACCCTTCATCCCCTTCAAAATCACGAAAATGGTACCATTGGCCGGATTTTTGAAATACATTCAGTGGGTGGTATTTTTCCACGGCCCATAAGATGTCATAATTTTCCCCTGGTCCGGAACGTATGTTGGCAATGGAAACCGATACGGCTAAGCGTTCAGCCGAAGCGACAGAGGCCCATAGCAACAGCAGAAAAAATGTTATCCATGCAAAATGTTTCATTGTAAAAGGATAAAATGTTAAAATATCATAAACCGGCGCCGTCGGCTGTCAAGCCGCTCGATTCCTTCTTCTTTTGCTGTCTGCAACGCTTTGTCAAAATCTTTTTGTGACAGATTAACAGAAAGTTTTTTGAACTCACCGGCTCGCCCGCAGGGTCTGTACTGCGGCATGATATTGACATAGGTATTCAAAGAAATTTTGCGGACAATAAATCTCATAATTTCCCGCGTCCCTGAAAGCCCGGAAGGAAGTACCAGGTGCCTGAGTAAAATTCCACTCTTGGCAATCCCACGATCATCGGTGACAAGGTCACCCACCTGTCTATGCATCTCAATGAGCGCTTTTTGCGTTATTTCAGGGTAATCTTTGGCGTTACATGTTGTCTTTGCGATTTCAGGATCCCAGAATTTAAAGTCCGGCATATAAATATCGAAAACACCTTCCAAAAGTTTCAGCGCTTCTACAGAATCATATCCTCCGGTATTGTAAACCAGGGGAACCGAGAGCCCCTTGGGTATGGCGATTTCAACGGCGGAAAGAATCTGAGGAACAACATGGGACGGTGTAACGAAATTAATGTTGTGGCATCCTTTGTTCTGCAAATGAAGCATGATACCTGCCAACTGTTCATTGGATATTTCCTCTCCGTGTTCCAGATGACTGATGTCGTAGTTCTGACAGAAAATGCACAGCAGATTACAGTGTGTAAAAAAAATTGTTCCCGAACCATGGGTTCCCACCAACGGGTCTTCTTCGCCGAAATGCGCATTGAAACTTGAAACATATGCTTTTTCACCGGTTTTGCAAACACCGGTTTCACCAGCCAGCCGGCCCACCCTACACTTTCTAGGGCAGAGTGTACAGGATTTTAAAATTTCGTAAGCCGTTTCGATCTTTTTGGCCAGCAATCCTTTCTTGAAAGTTTTAATATAGGCGGGTTTAAACGTCGGCATTTATATACTCCCTGCTTTACTAAAGGGATCGCTTTGCAGATTGGGAACACGTTTTGTAAAACCGCAATTGAGGTAAAACATTATACTCCGATCATTGTTCCGCCCTGGTAGACCAGAAAAGCCATTCCCCAGGCAAGCAGTGTACTGTAGGAAATACTGAACATCATCCATTTCAAAGATGCGGTTTCACGTCGGATGGCTGCCAGTGTTGCCAGACACGGCATGTATAATAAAACGAAAACCATCATTGCCAAAGCCCCAATCGGTGTCATGCCGGATGACAATAAGGCATTTTTAAGGGCTTCGGAATCCTCTCTATCATCAGCGGCATAGAGTATTCCCATGGTACTTACAACGATTTCTTTTGCCACAAAACCGGTGAGAAGGGCGACACTTCCACGCCAGTCGATCCCGATGGGTGAAAAAACAGGGGCAACGACCTTGCCGATGCGACCCATAAAAGATTTTTCAGCCTTTTCAGCTTTTTTTTCAGTTATGAGTTCTGCAACGGCAACATCCCGTTTGTGTGCGAGTAAGGCCTTGTCAGATTCTTGGGCGGCTTCCATCTCGGTTTGAAAATATGTTTTGACCTGTTCTATTTCCAAGTCATAATTTTTGGAATAAGATATGTTAAGCGGAAATGCAGAAAGCGTCCATACGACAACCGAACCTATAAGTATATACCCGCCCATTTTTTTTATAAATATCTTGCTTCGATCCCACATATGGATCAGCAGGCTTTTGATCATCGGGATTCTGTAGGGCGGGAGCTCCATGACAAACGGTGCATCAGCACCTCTTAAGAGGGTTGATCGAAAAATACGACCGGTGATGATGGAAAGAATAATACCCAACAGATAAATGCCGAAAATTACGGTTCCCGCCTTGGCGCCGAAGAAAGCACCTGCCAGAATAATGTAAACCGGAAGTCTGGCGGAGCAGGACATAAAGGGGGTGATAAGAATGGTAAGGGTGCGATCCTTTTCACTTTCCAAGGTGCGGCTGGCCATAATGGCCGGAACGTTACAGCCGAACCCCATCAACATGGGGATAAAGGATTTCCCGTGAAGTCCGATAAGGTGCATGATCTTGTCCATGAGAAAAGCCGCTCTGGACATATAACCGGTATCTTCAAACAAAGCGATACAAAAGAAGAGGATTAAAATATTCGGCAAAAAAATTATCACACTTCCCACACCTGCGATAATGCCGTTTATCAGAAAATCTTTAACGATATTGTCCGGAAGCACATGGATCAGTAATTTTGAAAATAGACTAATGCCGCTGTTGATCCAGTCCATTGGATAGGCACCTAGGGAAAACGTCAGCTGGAACATGGCCCAAATAAAAAAAATAAAGATTGGAAATCCGATAAACCGGTTGGTGAGGACGAGATCCACGTTTCGGGATATATCGACACGCTGTTTTGTTGATGTTGTAAGGACTTCCATGATGATCCCGGCGATAAATCCATAACGTTCATCCGTCATTACGATTTCCGGATCATCATCAAAACGATCCACGAGAAATTTCCGATGATTGTCGATTTCTCTGAGAATATCCTCACCGATTTTTCCGGTTTTCTCAAGAACGCGCTCCTTTACGATTTTATCATTTTCAAGGAGCTTTATGGCCGTCCATCGGACATTGTAAGGAATTGAATCTGCTGCATGGTTTTCGATAAACTGTTCCATTTTTGAAATGGAATCTTCAATGTCTTTGCTGTATTTTACTTTTCGCTTTTTAGGGATAACATCATCCGATTCCGCCAATTCTATGGCCTTTTCTAAAAGCGTCTCGATACCTTTGTTTTTGTTTCCGATGGTAAAGACCACCGGAACGGCGAGAAGTTCGGAAAGTTTTTTATCGTCGATTTTGATCCCACGGGTTCGAGAAACATCGGCCATGTTCAGGGCAAATAAAACTTTGCAGTCGATCTCTCTCAATTGCGTTGCCAAATAAAGACTGCGTTCAAGGTTGGATGCGTCGATGATATCGATGACAACATCCGGTCGTTCATCCAAAATAAAATTCCGTGCAACGATTTCTTCAATGGAGAAGGGGGTTAAGCTGTAGGTTCCGGGAAGATCGATAATTTTCAAATCATATCCGGATTTATTTATAGAGCCTTCTTTTTTTTCAACAGTGACTCCCGGCCAGTTTCCAACTTTTTGACGGGTGCCGGTCATGTTGTTGAATATGGTCGTCTTGCCTGAATTCGGGTTGCCGGCAAGCGCTATTGAAAGGCGTTTTTTAATCATTACAAGTTGTTACTTCACATTTTCAACGGTAATTTGTGCAGCTTCTTCAACGCGGAGTGATATATGATAACCTTTGACAATTAATTCCACAGGATCTTTTAATGGCGCATATTTTTCAACATGAATTCTGGTGCCTTTGAGAATGCCCATTTCGAGAATCCTTCTGCGCAGAGCGCCGTTTCCGCCGACACGGACGACAGTTGCGGTCTGCTTTTGTTTCATCTCACTTAACAACATAAGCCCATCTCCATATTCAGCTTCTAACCGGTTCTACCAGTATTTTTTGGGCCAAACCGCGCCCCAAAACGTATCGGTTGTAGTCCACGGCAACCACCATTTGTCCTTTATTGAGGTTGGTAATGATGTCGATCTTATCTCCAACCCTCAAGCCCATGGATAATAATCGCATGCGTGCGGAGGCGCCTCCGGTAAATTCTTTGATTTCAAGCTGTTCACCCTGTTTGGCGTGAACCAGCGGCATGAGTTGTATATGATCTTTGAGGCATTTGGAACAGATGCCGTAGATTTCCATCTTGTGCTGAAGCATATGAAAATTATAAGCCGCAGCGATCTGAACCTGCATATTTTCGATTTGTTCGTCTTCGAACTCGTAAATATGTTTACATTTTGTACAGATCATGTGATCATGATGCTGACCTAAATGTCGATGCTCGTAACGCACTTCTCCATTGTAAAATCTATTTTTACTGGCAAATCCGAATCGACACATCAGCTTTAAGGTATCCCTGACAAAATCGGGTGTAAATGTATATCCGCTTTCATTGAGGAGCTGAATCAACTCGCTGACGGTAAGATGGCGTTCAGTTTGAAGAAAGACGTCAAGGATCTTGAATCGATCTTCGAATGCATCAATATTTTCCTGCTTAAACAGTTTTTTAAACTGCTCTTTTTCTCTGCTATGAACTCGTTTCATGTAAATTCCTTGCGAAAAGGGTCTTTGTTAAAAGACGTTATTCCGCTTTGTTAAAAATTATTACCAACACTAATGCTTGATCAAAGTGTTGTCAATAAACCAACTTGTTGGAAATGAAACAAATATCTAATGTCGGGTCAAGCTGCCATAAATACGTAACAGCTTATCCGGAAGTTCGCGAACATCAGATATCACATTGTGATGAACGTTTCCATAAAGATCATCCAGTTTGGGATCGCCGGCAAAATGAACGGTTATGGCATGTGTAAATATATTTTTTGAACGGGCTTCAAATATGGCTTTCCGTGTATCCTCTATGGCATATCTGTGCTTGTAATCGATATCATTTGGAAATCCGTCACTCAAGATAATCAGTAAGCGGACTTTTGAAGAGATGTTTTCAAGTTGGCAGGTGGCATGACGAATGGCAGCTCCCATCCGGGTATTCCGTTGGGGTGCCATGGCATTAATTCGCTGTTTAACCCTGTCGTCCAAATTTTCCTCAAAATCCTTGATTCTCAGGTAATCAACCCCCAACGGTCCGGTACTGGAGAAACCTGCAATGGCAAACACATCCCCCACCACCCGAAGCGCTTCACAAAAGAGCACGATCGCCTCTTTTTCAACATTAAGAATGGTCACTTTCGAATTATAAACCGTATTTGAAGTGGATCGAGAAAGATCGACCAACAACAATACGGCCACGTCTCTTGTCTGTTTTATGTGCTTGATATAGAGACGGTCGGAAGGAATTTTTCCTGCTTTTTTATCTATTGCAAAATCCAAAAGTGCCCGATAATCAAACTCATCCCCTTCCACCCATTGTCTTAATCGTATGAGCCCTTCCGGCCTTAACAGTTCAAACGCATAGCGTATATTTTGAACCAGTCCTTGGTGCTGCTTTAGGGTGTTGATATAAAAGTCATCCGAGAATTCCGGCATAAATTTGTCCACCACCCTTACGTGGGTTGAGAGATAATCGTGCAAGTTAACGTCCCATTCTTTATACCAAAAAACATTCCCGTTATCATCGTCACCGATCAAAGGGGTGAGGGCTCTTTCGTTCAGTAATTGAGAAAGATCCAGCCATGACAGATCAATGGATATTTCACGTTTCGACATATCCTGGTTTTTATTGTTTGGGTTGTTGAGGAGGATCGATTTGATGTCCTCATGGGAAATCACCCCATTATTGGCGATCAATTTTCGACGAATATCCGACTTGTAAACCTTATATCCTTTGTTTGCCAGTTGAGCATTCAATGTCGTCGCCATCTGCTCAAAATTGAGGTGGGACATAATAAAAAGCTCGGGTCGTACTCTCCATCCAAAGGGTGTTTGTATGGATTTGTAACTTTTCCTCAATTTTCCGGGCGACTCGGGTGCATTTAAAAGCCTGTCAATATCCGGATAGGCGATGGTCACCAGTTCGGCACAGGTTTCTACCGAATGGTCCTCAGCCATTGCCGTTTTAAATCGTTTTTCCATCTGTTTTATAAAAACGGCTGTTTTTTGATCAGGATCAATGCATTTGTCAAGGGTCACATTAAGAGCGATCTTGAGATACAAAAGAAAAACAGCTTCCCAATGTTTTTGTTCTTTCGGTTTGATCATATCCAGAGCCTCTTGTTGAAGCACAGGAAGGGTCTGACGGATAAGGCCCGGATACTGCCTGTTGAGCAGAAATCGTATGCGGCCGTGCTCGAACGTGGTAAAAAGGTCGTCTGCCAACTCCGGGACCGGAAATAACCGGAAAAAACGCTTCAGATCAGAAAGATGTTCTTGCTTAGAGATGACATCCAACTCGCAGCTCTGATCCGTAATTCCTTCAACTCTTAGGCATTTTTCCGTTACTTTTTCCAGGTCAAAGTCAAAGGTGCCGAATTCATTGAGTCCGGCCTCGAGCCGTGTAAGACACTTAAATAGTTTTTTGTTTTCGTCTTTTGTAAAAAACTTACTGATTTCTTCCGGCAGATAAATAAATTTTCCATCTGAACAGACGAGGGTCTCTTGGCCGTAGGCCTTTAACATTGAATCCGGCAAGTCAGACAATGATTTTATGGATACTGACAGGCTGGTACGTGCCTGCAGATAATTGTTTAGCTGTTGTCGAACTTCTGCAAGCGGAACGGTAACCTGCATGTCCGAATAGGTGTCGATGCCGAGTTTCGATTCCAGCGATAAAAATTTTGCTGACAGTTTAAATCTTTGCTTTAATTTGTTTAATGCCAAGGAAACAAAATCCTCCAGGGCCCTTTTGGAAAGCAGAGACAGTCCTTTTTCCATTCCATGTAAAAAAGGATCGAACAGGCGATGGTCGGCCTTAATCACCCGATGAAGCTGTTTGATCTGCCAGGTGCGCCTTGATACGGGAAAGGTTCGTATGGCACGAGGAATATTATATGCAAAATTCTGACATTGAACATAGGACATCTTTTCTGAAAACGTGTCGCCCAGAAGATCAACATAGGCACATGCAGCGTCAACGTCCTTCTCGTTTAATAATTTGGACAGTTCGTTAAGGGGCTCTTTTAAGGTGTAGGTTCCTTTACTTTGCATCATCATTAACGTTTTCAAAAAACGTTTTAAAAATTCGGAATCACCATATTTTAATACCGGTACAAGATGTTCGGCCATAATGCGTCCCAGCGTCGGTCCTTTGTGACCGAAGCGGCGGATGAGTTCCCGATAGCGATAAAAATTTTCCGAACTCACTTCTCCAATAAGATCCGTATAGCCTTTGGCCACAGACTGACCGAAGGATATCTCCATAGACAACGCCCAAAGGGTTTCCGCCACCAGAACGTCAATCTCTTCTTTGGGCACGGAAACGGCTTTATGATCCAATGATGTTTTGACCGCCTGGAACAGTTCCGGGTCCGCCAAATCAATCTGTTTAAGGGTATTTATTGTTGTCATGGTTTGTTAAATCTTTAGTTTTAAGAATACAAAAGAACAAAGTGCTGAACAAGACACTCAATAGTCTTTTACGAAGGGATTGTAAATAACCGAAACATTTCCAATTAAATTTTATTGAATTTTTATTGATATAACGGTATTAAAGAGTGTCGCCATTTGATGAATCCCGATCCCGATTTTCTTCATGTTGGCTTATCGGGCCGAACGGCCATGCATAAAGCCTCTGTCAGCAAAAGAGGATTTAATACCATGTGCAAATATCAAAACATCCTTCTTGTTTACCCCAAAGTCCCAAGCAATACGTACTGGAGTTTTAAGTGTGCACTGAAATTGATTCGAAAAAAAAGTGCCATGCCACCTCTGGGACTTCTGACCATCGCCGCCATGTTTCCGGATATGTATAACCTGAAGTTGATTGACTTGAATGTTGCGCCTTTAAATGACAGCGATATTCACTGGGCGGATGCGGTATTCATTTCCGCCATGATTGTTCAACAGGATTCCATGAAAGAAGTGGTTCGACGCTGCAGACGGTTTGACAAAATCATTGTTGCAGGAGGCCCCTTTCCGACGTCAAATCATGAGGACATCACCGGTGTCGACCATTTTCTCTTGGGAGAAGTTGATCAAACCTTACCGGATTTTTTGCAGGATATGGAAAAAGGCATTGCCAAACCTGTTTATCCGAAACCGTGTTATCCGGATATCTCCAATCTGCCGGTTCCACGGTTCGATCTACTAGATATTGACGCATACAGTTCCATGGCCATTCAGTATTCCAGAGGCTGTCCCTTTCACTGTGAGTTTTGTGATATTTGGACCATCTATGGCAACAGACCACGCTTAAAATCTGCCGATACGCTGTTGCGAGAACTGGATGTCCTTTACGATCTTAGGTGGCGGGGGCCGGTGTTTCTTGTTGATGACAACTTCATCGGCAACAAGAAACGGGTTAAGACCGAACTTTTGTCGGCGCTAAAAGCCTGGCAAATCGAGCATGGTTACCCGTACCATTTTTTTACCGAAGCCAGTATTAATATGGGCGACGATGAGGCGCTGCTCACGGCCATGCGGGAGGCTGGATTCAACCAGGTTTTTATCGGGATTGAGACCCCTGATCCCGATGGACTTGAAGAAACCGGCAAGATACAAAATCTAAAAGCGAACATGGCGCATTCCATTCGAACGATTCAACGACACGGAATAGAGGTCATGGCAGGATTTATCATCGGGTTTGACAGTGATAAAGAGGATATTTTCGACCGGCAAATCACCTTTATTCAACAAAATGGCATTCCCAAAGCAATGATCGGCTTCTTAAATGCCCTTCCCGGGACCCGTCTTTATCATCGGCTGATGGCCGAAGGCAGAATAATAAAGGAATCCCTCGGAAACAACACCCACTGCATGACCACGAACTTTAAAACCATCATGGACCCGATCCGGTTAAAAGAAGGATATAAAAAAATTCTGGCCTGTATTTATGATTTCAATCTAAAAAACTATTTTGAACGTTGCAGCCATTTTTTGGATAATATAGAGTATACGGGGTATTTTCAGAGAAAAATCTACGTTAAAGACCTCAGCATTTTTTTCAGATCCATTTATGGGCAGATTTTGACGCCATACGGTTTTCAATATCTTAAATTTGTCCTTCGGAGCATGGTCAAACACCCCAACATTTTTGGCGAAGTCATTTCTTTGTGCATTTCCGGACATCACTTTTACACCATTACACAAGAAACGTTGAAAATCGAAAGAATTGCGTCGGTCCTTGATGAGAAATACCTTGATTTTTGTGATTCGGTGAATCAATATTCCGAAGCCATGATGAACAATTCAAAAGAAAACTATCGATATATGGTCAAGCTTTTAAAGAAGCAGGTTAAGATACTTAAGCAGATGCAACGAACCATCAACAAAATCCATACAGACTACCGCTATGAACTCAGTCAAAAATACATTGAACTCTCCGGGAAAATGCGGGAAAAATTGACGAATTTCGAAGCGGTGGTTCTGGGAACTGCCGCGCCATCCCAGAAGTAACTGTAAGTCTTAATTTCTTTGCAAAGGTCTCTCTTTTTATCATCTTCCATAACGCCCCTTTCATGATTTGCGGATCGGAAACTTTCTTCTAATCTCAGGTGTTCTGTCCTGGATGAACATTATTTGATAGGCGGTAAAAATACCCGCTATTTTTTTATTGACAGGCCATACCACGTTGTGTCACTAATATAAGGTTTGACAGTATAAATATCATCTGACTAAGATTGGGGGAGAAATCTATGGACAGCAAAGAATTTGCAATGTTTCGGAAAAAATTAAACAAAACTCAAAAGCAGATGGGGAATCTTTTGGGGGTATCTATCAAAGCCATACACAGCTATGAGCAAGGCTGGAGATCTGTGCCGCCTCATGTGGAAAGACAGATGTTTTTTCTATTGGCCCGTAAAAGGGGCGTCATCAAAGCGCAAAAACCGTGCTGGACGGTCAAAAAATGTCCTGCAAAACAAAAAAAAGAATGTCCTGCGTGGGAGTTTCAAGCCGGAAAGTTTTGCTGGTTCGTTAACGGCACCATTTGTTGCGGCACAGCACATGAAAAATGGAAAGAAAAGATGAAGGTATGCCGGACTTGCGAGGTCCTTAGGCAGATCGTTTGATCTGACCGTCGTCATGCTTTCTATAAAAATCAAACTATTTTAAATAAATCTTTGCCCCATATTCACCGTCGGTATTGGCAATTTACAAAAGGCAAAGCAATGAATACGCTAATTGCAGATCAAAAAAACGCCACGCTACCCAAACCCGCCAAAAAAAGAAAACTTATCGGCGACAGAGGGGATTATTTTCTGAACAGAATCGAAGGAGAGACCGGTGCCAATGTTTCGGCGTGTTACCAATGCGAACGCTGTACCAATGCCTGTCCGGTGAGCCATTTTATGGACATCAAACCCCATCAGGCCATACGCTATGTTCAACTGGGATGGCGCGAAGACCTGTTAACATCATCCACCATATGGGTATGCCTGTCCTGTGAAATGTGCACCACATACTGCCCCAATGAAGTGGGGGTTGCGGAAGTCATCAATCATTTGAGAAACATTGCAGCCCATTCGTCCATTACACCCAAAGAAAGAAGCCTTGCCGTATTTCATCAGACATTTCTGGAAGTGCTGACAAAGTCCGGCAGGGTCAACGAATTCCGGTTGATGAACGCCTATTATTTAAAGCCGAATATATTGCATGAAAAAATAAAAAACGGGAGCTTTAAAGAGGAGCTTTTACTGGGGTTGACCCTGTTGAGAAAAGGAAGATTGAAACCCTTCACATCCCGGTCAAAAGCCATCAGAGAGATTCAAAAGGCGTATAGTCAGGCCCGCGGAGAAATTGTTTGATGAAACTGTCTTTTTATCCCGGCTGTTCATTGGAAGGCATGGCCTCCGATTATGCCCGATCCATTGATGCGGTGTTTCAAGCACTGGATATCGATCTGGTTGAAATTGACGACTGGTCCTGCTGCGGTGCTACGGCTGCCCACAGTCTTAGCGAAGCCATGTCGGTGATTTTGCCGGCAAGAAATCTATTTGCTGCAGAGAAAATGGGGCTTGATATCGTCTCTCCCTGTGCCAACTGTTTCAATCGTCTCCGGTTTTCCCAGCAGATGATACAAAAAAAAGTTTTAGATATTCCCTGGCCGGTGACCGGTGATCTAAAGGTCCATGATATGACGCGTTTTCTGGCGGAGCCGGCCATGATCGAACAGATCAAAAAGCGGGTTTTAAAGCCGTTAACAGATTTGAGACTGGTCTGCTATTACGGCTGCCAGATGGTGCGTCCGCCGAGAATTACCGGTTATACGGATTATGAGAACCCCCAAACATTGGATCGTATCTCGGCAGCTACCGGCGCTCAGGTCATCGACTGGTCTTATAAGGCAACCTGCTGCGGCGCCAGCATTGGTATTGCGCGCAGGGAAATTGGAGATTCCTTGACCAAAAGGCTTCTGGATAAAGCACGTCAGGCCGGGGCTGAAGCCATTGTTGTGTCTTGTCCGCTATGCCAGTCAAATCTTGATATGATTCAAAAAGATCGTTTAAAACGGCCGATTCCGATATTTTATTTTACCGAGTTGCTCCGGTTGAGTTTCAGCGACAGGGGAAATCCGAAGTGGTTTAAGACGCATTTTGCGAATCCTGTTCGGCTGTTAAAAAACAAAAGCCTTCTGTGATAATTATGGCATCTGACCTTAAAAGTCCGGTGGGAAAAGTCATCGTTGTCGGCGGCGGCATCGGGGGCATTCAGTGCGCCCTCGATCTGGCGGACACGGGTTTTTACGTTTATCTGATTGAAAAATCACATACACTGGGCGGAACAATGGCCCAGCTGGACAAAACCTTTCCCACCAATGACTGCTCCACCTGCATGTTTTCCCCCAAGCTTGTCCAGGCGGCCGGACATGCGAACATCGAAATTCTGACCACAAGTCGTATTCTCGAACTCAACGGAGATCCCGGTCGATTTACCGCTGACATTGAAAAGCGCGCCAGATATATCAATGAAGATAAATGCATTACCTGCGGAAAGTGTGCTGAAAAATGCCCTAAAAAAGTGCCGGATCCTTTTAACGGAGAACTGGGGATGCGAAAAGCGGCTTTTTTAACCTTTCCCCAGGCGGTTCCGTTAAAATATGCCATAGATGCCGAGCATTGTCTTTATTTAACCAAAGGAAAGTGTGGCGTATGCAAAAAAATCTGTCCCGCCGATGCCGTTGAATACGATCAAAAACCGGAGCGCCTTCAAATCGACGCCGGTGCGGTGGTGATCTCGACCGGTTTCGAGCTGGCGTTGACAGCCAAAGAAGGAGAGTTCGGTTACGGTAGATATCAAAATGTTGTCACGTCTTTGCAGTATGAACGGATGTTGTCCGCCACCGGACCTTATGGAGGACATCTCAAACGGCCTTCTGATGGGAAGGTTCCTAAAAACGTCGCCTGGATTCAATGTGTGATGTCCCGTGATCCAGCCCGAAACCGCCCCTTTTGTTCGTCGGTTTGCTGTATGCACGCTGCCAAACAGGCAGTTTTGACCCGCTCCCATGAGCCGGAAACCCAAACCACCATTTACTTCATGGATATTCGAGCCCAGGGTAAAGGATTTGATGATTACGTGGATCGCGCGCGTTTCAGTCATGGTGTGCGATACCGGCGATCCATGATCTCTCAGGTTTATCTGAATCCTGAAACCGAGAATCTGATTATTGAAACATTTGATCATCATCTTGATCGAAAAAAGGAAGAAGAATATGGTCTGGTGGTTCTATCCAGCGGTTTCAAACCATCGGAGGGTTTTATCGACCTTTCCAGACAGCTGGGTTTGGTCGCGAACCCTTATGGATTTTTAACCACCGAATTCGATGAACCGGTTTCCACGTCCCGACCGGGTGTTTTTGTATGCGGCGGCATCGAATCGCCCAAAGATATTCCCGAAACGGTCATCCAGGCCGGTGCGGCTGCCGCCGAAGCCTCCATCCTCATAAGTGAAGCCAGACATACTGAAACGGTGGTGGAAGAAACCGTGGAAGAAAAACCCATTGAAGCCGTTCCCAGAGTTGGGGTTTTCGTGTGCCATTGCGGCACCAATATCGCCGGAGTCGTAGATATCCAGAATGTGTTAGAGGACGTAAAAAAACTTCCCCACGTGGTGTTTGCCACAAACTTTATGTTTACCTGTTCCA
The DNA here is from genome assembly GCA_963731025.1 of uncultured delta proteobacterium. Lineage (GTDB taxonomy): Bacteria > Desulfobacterota > Desulfobacteria > Desulfobacterales > UBA11574 > UBA11574. Next base: position 62,926 of record CAVSVL010000013.1, read on the forward strand.
CAGAAACCCAGCAGACCATTGTCGATCTTATTAAAGAACACCGGTTGAACCGGGTGGTGGTGGCGGCATGCTCGCCGAAAACCCACGAACCTCTGTTTCAAGAGACTTTGAGAGAGGCCGGCTTAAATCCCTACTTGTTCGAACTGGCCAGCATCCGGGATCAGTGCTCCTGGGTTCACGGGAACCATCCTGAAAAAGCCACCCGAAAATCCAAGGAACTGGTCCGGGCCAGTGTGGCCCGAGCCATTCGACTTGAACCGCTCTATGAAAAATCATACCCGGTGGTGAATGAAGGGCTGATCATTGGCGGCGGCCTGGCCGGCATGACGGCTGCACTGACCATTGCCGACCAGGGATGTCAGGTTCACCTGGTGGAAAAAAGTGACGGCCTGGGAGGATTTGCACAGAATCTTAAATTCACACTGGAAGGACATTCTCCTTCTCGGTTGATCCGCTATCTTATCGAGAGGGTCACCCATCATCCCAATATTTCTGTTTATCTGAATAGCACGCTTGTTTCCCACGGCGGACATCTGGGCGCATTCAAGGGTTCGGTTCAAAAAAAGGACGAACGAATCGATATTCAATACGGAGCAGTGATTGTGGCCACCGGCGGGCGTCCGTACGAACCCATGGAATATCGTTACGGCCGGGATGATCGCATTCTCACCCAGGTGGAGTTTTCAAAACGTCTTTTGGATGATCCTTTATGGGCCCGTCAACTCAAACGAATTGTCATGATTCAGTGCGTGGGGTCACGGGAACCCGATTTTCCCTATTGCAGCCGAGTGTGTTGTTCGGCAGCCGTAAAAAACAGTATCCAGTTCAAAGAAATGAATCCCGATGCGCAGGTGGTTGTGTTGTATCGAGATGTCAGAACCTTTGGCTTCAAAGAACTGTATTATTTTAAAGCCAGGCAAAAAGGTGTCCTCTTTTTCCGGTATATTCCTGAAGAGAAACCGTTAGTATATGATGACAGCGGAAAATTGATTGTCGATTTCACGGATCGAAGCTCTCATCAGGATTTTCGTGTTGAGCCCGACCTGGTGGTGTTAAGCGCCGGTATTCGGCCCGGTGAAGGCGCTCGGCAGATTGCCCGGCTTTTGAAACTGCCTACCGCTGAGGTGGGTTTTTTTCTGGAAGCCCATGTCAAATTAAGGCCGGTGGAATTTGCCACTTCGGGTGTTTTTCTGGCCGGTCTGGCTCATAGTCCCCGTTTTATTGAAGAGAGTGTGACTATGGCCAAAAGTGCCGGACAGCAGGCCATGAAAATTCTGTGCAAGAAGATAATGACGACGTCTGCAGCCGTCGCCGAAGTCGATGCTGAAAAATGTGCGGCATGTTTAATTTGTGTTCGGGTATGTCCTTACGGTGCGCCGTTTATCAATAAAGACGGTGTGTCCGAGATTCCGCCGTCGGCATGCATGGGATGCGGCATTTGTGCATCGGAATGTCCGGCAAAGGCCATCGAACTCAAACACTGCACCGATGATCAGATTTTTGCTAAAATCGATGGCCTGCTTGAATCCGCCATGAAGGATGATTAAAGTATAATGTATTGGATTTTGAGAAAGAAAACATTTTTTAATGTCACATGGGTTAACTGGAGCAAATCATGAAAACATTTAACAATATTAATTCCACCGTGGGATCGACACCTCTGGTGCATCTCAATACCATTGCAGATGGGCTCGGCGCCCAAATCTTTGCCAAGCTCGAATTTTTCAATCCACTGGGGAGTGTCAAGGATAGAATCGGCGTTTCAATGATTGAAGCAGCCGAGGTAAAAGGGTTGATAAACTCGGACACCACCATTGTGGAGCCCACCAGCGGCAACACCGGGATTGCTCTGGCGTTTGTCTGTGCCGTCAAAAGATACCCCCTGACATTGACCATGCCCGACACCATGAGTATCGAGCGGCGAAAGCTTTTAAAACATTTGGGAGCAAAACTTGTTTTGACACCCGGTGCAGACGGGATGAAAGGCGCCATTGCAAAGGCCCAAGCAATTTTGGAAAGCACAACGAATGCCTATATGCCCGATCAGTTTTCCAATCCCGCCAATCCGGAAATTCACCGAAAAACAACCGCCGAGGAAATCTGGCGTGACACCGACGGCAAGGTGGACATCTTTATATCAGGGGTTGGAACCGGCGGCACCATTACCGGGGTGTCTGATGTCATCAAGTCCCGAAAGCCGTCATTTAGAGCCGTGGCTGTGGAGCCTGCTGATTCACCCATCCTGTCCGGCGGTCAGCCCGGACCTCATAAAATCCAGGGTATCGGTGCCGGGTTTGTGCCGGATGTGTTAAACACCGACATCATCGACGAGATTGTTACGGTGACCAATGAACAGGCCTTTGAAACCGCCCGAAAGCTGGCCGCACTGGAAGGAATTTTGTGCGGCATATCATCCGGGGCCGCGGTTTGGGCTGCCATGGAAATGGCCAGGCGGACCGAAAACAAAGGAAAACAGATCGTGGTCATTTTACCGAGTACCGGTGAACGATATTTGAGCACAGACCTGTTTGTAGACTGAAAAAATATGTCATCAACATAATTTTTTAACGCGTATACATGCCCGTCGAAGATGCCACTGGCGGTGAGGTGGATAAGCCCACCAGGCGGACAAGACTCGTGGCAAGGGTTCGCCTTGGGTATGATTAAATTTTTTCTGAAACCTTAAAAGTTACCAGCTTAGAAAATAATTCCCATTCCCCGACCCATATTAGAATTCATCTCAAAATAAAGATATTGGTTCAAGATCCCCCGCTAAAATCCGGCGGGATAAAAAGGCGGAGCCGAGTTTTTACCTGCCCCGCCTGTTGACGAGATCTTCGACACGCATACTCAAGTATGTCGAGGACTTAAAACGAGGTTTCAACACCTGGGTTGGACCAAAAGATTATTTTGAGATAGCTTCTAAAAATTTTGACCCCCTATGCGGTTCCCTTTAAAGCGTTCTGATTTTTCGACAATGGATTTGCTGGTGCAAAATGCCACAAAGTGGTGTTTTTTGCATCATTGGTATAACCATATGATTTTGTAGCATTTTCAGAAATGTCGGATTTGTGCGTCGCATTTTGAATCGCATTGCCAACACCGCCGACAGAGCAATTGTTTTATGCTCATGATATAAAATATGTTAAAATTACAAGTTGTTACAATCACACTTGAAAAGGTTGCATGATTTGGCACCGATTATGCTTTAAACAAAAGGCAATGAATCAGACAAAAACATTAATAAAAACCTATGATCTGGAGCCAAGGAGGTTTATCATGGACAAACAAGCGAAAAAAACAAGAAATCCTTTTGTTTATGGCATCGCCAACGATCAATGCGTGTGGAGCAGGGCCGGAGTGATCAAGCCTATGAAGTGCATCAATGCGTTTGATTGTCTCGATTGTTCCTTTGACCGGAAGCTGCAATCCAATTTTGAGGCAAAACAAGCCCGGGCCGGGAAGAGAAAAAAAGCCCATATCACACCTAGGATGCAGATGCTCGGTGGCCAGCTAAAATGTCGGCACATGCTCAGTGGCCGCGTTGATTACAAAATGTGTGCTCACAATTATAACTGTGTCAAGTGCCCCTATGACAAAATGATCGAAGACACCGGCTACATGCCCGGCATAAAAGAGCCGGTTTTTGATCAGGCTTCGGGTTTCAATGTCCCCAGAGATCACTATTTTCATTATGGACATACCTGGGCCAGGGTGGAATATGGTGGGCGGGTGCGCGTCGGCATCGATGACTTTGCTCTCCGCTTGCTCGGTCCACAAGATGACATCGAGCTTCCCGGGCTGGGAAAAACGGTTTTCCAGGGCCAACATCAGGCCACGCTGAAACGGGATCAGAACGAAGCTGCAACGCTGAGTCCGGTGGATGGTAAAGTGGTTGCTGTTAATTATAAAATCAAAAGGAAAACCCAAATTGCCAATGATTCACCCTACTATGGCGGTTGGTTAATGGTCATTGAACCGACTGATTTGCGAAAAAATTTAAAAAATTTATTCTTCGGCACTGAGAGTCTCGCTTGGATGGATGATGAGGCCACCCGCCTGAATACACTGCTGAGTGAAGAAACCGGTTATCAGATGGCTGCCACAGGTGGTGAGCCCATCAAAGATATCTACGGGATGGTGCCGGGAATCGACTGGGATCGATTGGTTGAAGAGTTTTTGGTTTAAGCCGCTTCGGTAACTAATTTACTTATTAGTAAGTACCCTTGTTGATCAATGTTTTCAGGCGCCGTTTGATTTCATATTCACATGCCGGGCAAAAGTACATGGATAGCGAATCCAGGGGTTCCAAATCACTGGAGTGTTTCATCAGGCAGGTGGTTTTCCAGCAATGTTTAATGCCCAATAAATGACCGACTTCGTGGAGACTGATTTTGGCGATCCGCTGGTAGGTCACCTCTGGATCTTTGGCAAAAAGACGATGCAGTGACACCAAAGCCGCCTTGCCGCCGAGTTGTGATTCTCCGTAGACAAAAGAGAGAATTGACGAGCATAAGTCGCTCTCAATCAGCCCCAACTTGAGGGGTGCTCCGTCAGTTATCGAGCAAAGCGTCTTAATGATCTTGGCCGCATCGAACTGATTACGTCTAGACACATAAGCATAATCAGGTTTGGCAACCTCCGGCCGGATGTCGGTATTGAGGCCCATTATCGCCTGAAGGTTTGCAGCGACGATGGAGACCGCTGTTTCATTTACATGACCCAATAAGATGAGATCCAAAAGGGCTTTATCTGTCGGTTTTGGTTGATTTGTGTGCAAATTGTCTACATTTCGAATCGGCCTTAAGGCCGGGTCAAATGATAGCGTTTTATCTTTCTGTTGAGGGTGCTTCGATCAATTCCCAATTGTTTGGCTGCCCGACTGATGTTCCAACTACATGCTTCCAGGGCGGCTCGTACATGACTGATTTCAACTTCTTTTAATGTAAGTGTACCCAATTGACAGTCAGCACCTGGGGCGTTCAAAAAGGTCAACTCTTTGGCTCCAATCATTTTGCCCCGTGCGATCACAACCGCACGTTCGATGACGTTTCGCAATTCACGAACATTACCGGGCCAGGAATACGACATCAACATGCCGAGAGCTCTCTGGGTGAACCCTTCCATCGGTTTGCCGGTCTCCTGGACGTAGCGCTCTAAAAAATGATCAGCCAGAGCGGGAACATCCTCTAACCGATCCCGGAGCGGGGCAACAGGTAGCGTGATGACGTTAATCCGATAGAAGAAATCCTCCCGGAATTGGTTTTCCTTGATGAGTTGGGGAAGGTCCCGATGGGTGGCGCTGATGAGTCGAAAATTGGTCTCTAGGGTACGACTGCCTCCCAGCCGCTCAAATTTTTTTTCTTCCAACACGCGTAAAAGTGCGACCTGCATTTTGGTGGAAATCTCTCCGACTTCGTCCAGAAACAAAGAGCCGTTATTGGCCATCTCCAGTCGACCACGTCGAGCTTTGGCCGCTCCGGTAAATGCACCCATTTCGTGGCCAAAGAGCTCACTTTCTAAAAGCGTTTCTGATAACGCCCCACAGTTTATGGCCACAAACGGCCCGTAAGATAGCTCGCTGTGTGTATGAATGGTATGCGCGATCAATTCCTTTCCCACTCCAGTTTCTCCTGTGATAAGCACCGGTGCTGAGGAAGGTGCGACATCTTCGATAATTGAAAAAACCTTTTGCATGGTTTCAGACTGTGCGATAAAACCATCTAAAATGGCCTCTCGCTGTTCCTCCAACTGCTCACGCAATGCGATGTTTTCATCTCGTAAAGCCTTACTTGCTATAACACGTTCCATGAGCAAAGAGAGTTGATCAGGATCGAAAGGCTTACAAAGATAGTCGCAGGCACCCCGTTTCATGGCCTCTACCGCCGTCTGTATGGATCCATGGGCAGTGATCATAATCACATCGACATCCGGTTGTCTCTCTTTTAATCTGGCCAGAAGTTCCAGTCCGTCCATTCCGGGCATCTTAATATCTACCAAGTAGACATCACAGGGTTTCTGCTGCATGCGCTCTAATGCCTCCGGGCCGGAGCCTGCTGTTTCAACCCGGTATCCGTCTTTTTGGAACCATGCTGCCAGAGCTTCGCAAATGTTCTCCTCGTCATCTACTACCATGATCTGCATCGCAGAACTCATCGATTTGCTCCTTTAAATTTAATAGGTCGTGTTTGCATGATGAATCTCCTCTAAATTGCTGAGGACATTGATTTGACATCCGCATAGTCCCTTTGATCGGGGGAACTTCTGGGCAGTCTAATCTTAAACACGGTGCCCTTACCCGGTTTGCTATCGACCTCCACAACACCATTATGTTCTCTTATGATGCCGTAAGTCATAGATAATCCGAGTCCGACCCCTTTGCCGTCCACCTTGGTCGAGTAAAAGGGTTCGAAGATGTGTGGTAAATCTTCCGGTTTGATTCCATGGCCGTTATCGGCAACGCTTAGCCATACGATGTCTTTTCCATCCTCCACGCCTCCGCTGATGGTCAGCTTTCCACCCTCAGGCATGGATTCGATGGCGTTAAATATCAAATTCATCAGGCATTGCTGAATCTGAGCACTATCACCACGTACTTTAAAAGGTGCTTTCGGCAGGTTTACTTCATATTCCACTCGGCTGGAATCGAGTTGATGCTTGGTTAACATCATGATCGTTTTGACGACTTCTATAAGATCGATATCCTTTGCTTCAACACTTTTCTGCCGTGCGAAGGTCAGTAGATTGTTAACGATGCTGCCACATCGCAGTGCTTCACGAATGGACAAATCCAAATACCGTTCAAATCCGGTTGCACCTTCCGGAGGCAGTTTGTCCTCCCGCAGATAGGATAAAATGAGTTTGTTGAAGGTGATGATACTGGTGATAGGATTGTTGATCTCATGACAGACCGAAGCGACCAACCGACCCAAGGATGACAGTCGGTCTTCCTGTGCGAAGCGTGCTAAATCGTCTTTGATGACCTGGGTGCGTTGTTCAATCCTGTCGTCAAGAGCCTTTGTTATATCCCTTACTGTGATAACGAGTTGGACGATTTCATTCAGTTGGTTGAATATGGGATAGGCTGTCACTTGGGAAATTTGAGGTTTTCCATCGATGCCGAGATTTTCGTGTAAGACTCGGGAAGGCTGTCGCGTCTTTAACGTTTCTTGAGCGGGACAGATTCTTCCAATACAGTCGCAATGTTTCTGAGAGTCATGGATGACTTCGAAACAGGACTTTCCGAGGACAAACTCACGGCCTTTACCCACGGAGATTAACGGAGAGTCATTGCAGTTGATAATGCGAAAATTACGGTCTATCACCATGACGCCGTCCGGAGAAGCTTCCAAAAGCGCAGAGGCAAATGATGTGGCCAGGTTGATTTCAGTTGCTTTGTCGGCAACTCGCTCATGCAGGGTCGCGATATCCAATAAAAGCATTGAGGCCTGCCGGTCGAGTATGCCCACCGTAGGTGGTTTAAGCTTAACCAGATCGGCTAGTATTTGTTGCTCTCCGGTTAATTCCAGAATGAAATCCAGATGGTCCATAGACAACATTTCTATATAATTATCAAACAGTTCTATATCCATCTCGCCAGCGTATTTATAACATGCGATGGATTTGGTAACGGCCGCTATTCCCGCGATTTTGAATTGAAAATGGACAGGTTTAATTGATCTTAGCGTCTGCATGATTGATAGACAGCGGGAACCCCTGGCGACCAAGCCCACATTGAGCACTAAACAGTGCTTCAAATCTTTAATGATGGTCATGCTCTTTCTCCTTTCGAAGACCAAACACCTGAAAATGGTGGTGACGTTTGTGGAGAAGATAGATTCAAATGTTATAATAAATGGGTTTTAACCTATATAGATTACACTTGCTGGATCTTGGACCACCATAGCCGCGATGAGCATTTAATCGTCAGAACTTAGCGAAAAGCGTTGTAACCTTATCAACGGGGTGTGTCAGTATGTACAAAAGAATCGGCAGATATGATAAAATGAGCGCTCCAGCTCCGTAAGTAACACAATGTGTTATATTTTACTTTTTATATAAAGTTTTTGTCAAGCAACAAACCGTTAAGAAAGTAAAGGAAAATTATGGCGCTCTCCGATTGATCATCCCATCGGTGTGATTTTACCTTGGGCACTAAGATTTTTTGAGATAGGTTCATATTAGATGGTTTTAAAACTTGTCATCACAAACATAATTACCAGTGTTAACGAGGTAATTGGGTGTTAGATATGTTTTTGAGATGGCTTGTAGTGTTGATCATGGCAGTATAATTTAGTATGGTTAACAATGGTTTTATCGACAGCCAAGTACGCCCAAATGGATGGGTTGTAGCGCTGATATATTTTAACGATATTTTAATAAAGGTGAATCATGAAAAAAAGCATTTATTTATGTATTTGTCTCATTTTAGCCCCTGCAATGGCTTTTGCCGCGCAGTTCAATAATGAGAAAGCGTTAAAAGGACTGTCCAGTGTCAAGATCGTCTGTGACGTCAATGTCGGAGATCCGGATTTACTGCTGACCAGAATGTATTTTCTCGATGAGACGTACAGTCAATTGCTTGACTTCGGAGTTAAGCCCACCATTGTGGTCGCTTTTCGGGGAAAAGCCAGTTTATTCATTACTAAAAACGATAAATACATTAAAGCGGAACATCGAAAGCAACGGCTCGAAATGAAAGCCTGGCTGGAACATTTCAAAGAGCTTGGCTTCACCATTGAACAGTGTTATATTGCTGCAAAATCGTATAAAATCGACACAAAGGATTTTCTTCCCCAGGTAAACATCGTTGCCAATGGCTACATCTCGTTGATAGGATATCAAAGCCAAGGGTATGCTTTTCTACCCATGGATTGATGTTCATCTTTTCTATTAAACCTGTGTGTGTCTAATACAATGTCATCTTGTTCGAGAAAACGATTCATAGGCCTAATTGAAAATGACAAAATGAACCTGCTTATTGCCGGCTGAGGTATTAAGTCCGACGCATGAGGCTTGCTCTGACTTTTTTAGTCTTTGGTCTCCGAGACGTCATTTTCGCAACATGACTTCTTGGCAACCCCAATCTTGGAAAGGATATCTTCCATCAGACACCATTTCGTAAACGCTGACTGCAAGAGATTGAGCCCGACGAAGGCTGTGAAGAAAAACCAGTATTTGTTATAAAACCAGCCTAGGCCGACAGAGATCAAGATAAACGTGCCGGCGATGGCGCGAATGTATTGTTCCATCTTCATTTTTTGGTCCTCCTGGATTTAGGGTTTTTGTCCGTTGCCGCGGATCAGATTGGGGTTCAGAAATCGCAAGTTGAGCTTTGCGAAATCCCGAGAATCGGGAGCGCAAAACAGTGAAAAAGCGGAGCATACACGTAGTATGTGAGCATTTTGAACCGTTTCGTAACGCTGCCATGGGCACTTAGATTGTTTTTGAGAGGTTCTATTGTCACTCATGATTATTCCTTCATTTAAAGGGCGCAAGATGCGTTTTTCCCCGACCGGTTATACCTGATTTAGCAGGAGACTCACATTTTTTAAATCCTCAGGAGAAAGCTCAAAATCAAAGATGCCAAGGTCTTCTTTCATGTGCTGCTCAGAAGTTGTTCCGGTAAGAGGTACAATACCACAATGGCTGAGATATCGAAAAAATATTTGCGCTTCAGTCTTTTGATACGTCTTGGCAATGGTTCGAACGGCATTGCTGGTCAGAATATGAGGATTTGCCGTGAGGGTCCAAAAACTCTGGTAAATAACGCCATGATTGGAGCACCAGTGACGCAATTTCGCATCATACCCTGTTTCCGGATAAAACCGATTTTGTACAACTGCCGGCTTCACGTCGGCATCGGCATAGAGCGACCGAATCACTTCAGTATGGTAACAGTTGCTGATTCCCAACTGACGAGCGCCGCCCGTCTTGTAAATCTTTTCCATTGCGTTCCACGCCGTCATCAAAAGCGAGTGGGGTGCCATTGGCGAATGAAGTACTAAAGAATCTATATATTCTGTCTGCAGGTTTTTTTGCGATGTCTCAAAGGATTGGACGATCTGCAACGCAACAGGGGAATTCTGATCGTATGGCACTTGTCTTGGATCCTGACCGGAAAGTGGGGTAAATTTGGTTTGCAGGAACAAGGTCTCACGTTCGATGCCATGGTCTTTTAATCTTTGAAGCGCTGTTCCTACCAGTTGTTCGTTATAGTGTTTCGGTTGACCGGCGGTATCAATGCCTCTAAATCCTGCCTGGATGGCTTGCACAACCAGATCTGCTGTGCGGTCCTTTTTCCAGGCCGTTCCGTAAATAATCCGTGGCATTTTCACGCCGGCAGAAGTTGTTAACCATTTCTGATCGACCATTATAAAACCTCCTATAATGACCTTGTGATGTTACCTCAACGATGAATCATCGTGCCGCGCATACCGACGCGACGTAACGTCCTGCCAGTTGAGCCAACATGACAGAGCAAATGTCAAAAGACCCAGAATCAAGACGGCCGCGTCCACTGTCAAAGGGTCCCATGTAAACTCTGTTAGTTTATCTACATAGTACTTAACATAGGAATTTGGTAAGTTCATTTCTCCGAGTTTACGCTTGACCTCCCAATGCCAATCCGTACAAGGGCAGAAGCCCCAACCGTAAAATATTCCTAAACCAAACCAAGACAAAATCGTCAGGCTGGTCGTTATTAAATGTATGCGCCGTGTACGTTTCCACGCCCAACCAATTAAATTAAAGAGAACCCAGCTGCCATGGAATACGTTGAAGAAATAATCAAGGATCGTGTACATTCAAAACCAATCTCGACATCAGATGACGGGTTGGGCAAAGTTATGTTTTTGGGTTGTCACCTCTTCCATAGGGGCACGTATACAAACATAAGCCACATACGGCTGTTTCGATATCTTTTTCTCTCATTTTGGAAAAGTATCGATCACATTTGCCGGCGTCGAAACGAGCTGCTCTCGGAACCTCTTCTCGGAAGGGTTGTCCCGTGAAAGAATTGACCGGACAAATGTCCACACATTCACGGCAATCCCCACAACGTTCATCCATTGGTCGGCCTGTTGCTGTTAAGGGTGCGTCTGTCAACACCGTGGCCCATCGCACCCGGGGTCCCATGTCCGGAGTAATCAGAAGGCAGTTCTTCCCAATCCAGCCCAAACCGGCCAAATGCGCACTCAATTTGTGAGAAAAAATGGCACAGATTCGATCATCGTCCACTCGCATTGATGCTGGAACAGGGAAAACGCTATATCCCTTACGCTGCAAGACACTTGCTAAATGTGAGATGATTTGGTCCAGGCGGGTATTGATGACATCGTAGCAGTGGGATCGATAGCTGGCCGCTACCGCGCGGTCCGGGCGTTTAAATAACAGGTTTACAATTGGATGAAAAAGGGTAATTCCAATTGAAATGGAGCGTGGATATTCTGCGACTTCTGTTCCGCCTTGTTCGAGAATCGTGTCGCGGGCAGGGGTCAAATCGGCAACGCCAAAATAATCCGCCCCCCGAGTCATGGCCGAATCAAATAGCTGATTTTCAAGATCCATCCGTCATTCCTCTGAAAGATTCGGTGATAATTACTTGCTTCCCCTCTATCCTTTCTTAAAATTGGTCCAGTACCAAATGGATGATTTGTTTTTGAAGGTTAAAATCTTTTGGGCTTAACACATCGATGACCCGATCGCCCTTTATGGCAACCATTCGTTGAAAACGATGGTCGCCCACCCAAAACGCCTTATCACCGGTATCCGGTACAGCATCCACCTTGGACAGGGATTCATAGTTTTGTTGCATCTTGTTAAAATCTCTGCGTGCGTGCTTAGGGTCGTTGTACACATAAGTGACATAGGTGATAAGTTTTAAAAAATTTGATTTTGACCGAATGGTACAATTATATGGGGGAATTTTATAGATTTTTTTCTGCAGATCCTCAGGAGAAACCATGAGATCATGGCTACTTTTCTGCAGATCATCCGTAGAAACAAGCAAAATCTTGGCGGCATTTTCAAGCGTAATGCCGCTACAGCGTTGGGTACTCCCCGTCTCTGTTGCAAGGATTTTAGAATAAGTACACAGCAACGCCAACATTAAAAAGAGAATCAAAGTGGTTTCAGGTCGCAATGATCGTTTGAGTTTCATAATATATTCCATTTTTTTCACCATACGTCAAAATAGCTTTGAAAACAATGATTTCAAGATATCGGTAGATTTGGCCATAGACGTCCTTTGGCGCGGCAGTGGATCCGTCGGCAGCAATGGAGGCGGTACCGTTAACCGATATCATATTTCCGATTCTACCTGTCGATTATTTCACAGTCCTTCAATTAGCTTGTAATACTCCTTGAGCGTACGAAGGGATTCCATTGTGGCCTGGAACAAGATCCAACTGAGAACAAGTATGCTTATTGTGAGCCCGATCTTCCATGCCCGCGTCGTTTGCGGATGCCACCATATCAGTGGCAATGCCAGCGGTCCCACAGAAAGGACCGCGATGATAATAAAGGATTTTCTAAAATACCATTGAATCTTTTTATCTGCAAGGTGTGGGTCTCTGGAGGCATCCAGAAATTCACCACAGTGTTTGCACTTTATCGCGTCGTCTTGAATTTCTTCCGCGCAGAAGGGGCACTTTTTCATTATCACCTCTTATGGGTAGAACCTGTATTAATAGTTTAAAATATTTTTATCAACTATTCAAGATTTGATCCTATTCCTAATCCCATTAAAGGGAAATGAAAGCCCTGTTGTGAATACGGTTGCTGGATGTGCTTTTGTCATCGCGTGACATTATGTTTCGGACTGATGTTTAGATTGATTTAATATGTTGGCGATAGATTCGCTCCAGTTTAAACTGCCGTCAAGAAGTGCCTTTTTAAATCCGGATATGGTTGCCACATGATATCGGGTACCGGCCGGGGATGTTGCGAACTGAATATATTTTTCAAGTTCCGCATTCGTTAAATTCTGATAGGTATACAGGGCAAAGAGAAGGGTTTGTGATTTCATCACCGCCTCGACTTGAGGACGCGTTTTTTCTAATTGTGCGGCAATACTCTCAAGGGGTCCCTGCTGCTCCAGCGGCAATGATTTAACAACAGCAAAGGCCACTGCAAGCTGGGCGTTCATCGTAATTTCAACATTTGTTTCCGTTGCTTTAACGGCGGCGTCCAATCTTCGTAAAATATCCAAACGATTTGCCGCTGGTGGTGCCTGTTGCAACTGAGCCGCAAATTTCTGCACTTCAGACAGGGTTTGGGGTGTTGAAGCCACTTCCTCAAGCCGGGTACATTTTTTCCCAAGTGGCGATTCAAGCCATTTTAGCGTCTTGTTAAGATCTTTGACGGTCATGGATTCTTTCATTTCTTTTATTATTGTCTTTTTGAGACGCTTTACTGCAAACGCTTCTTGTACGGAACCGCTGATCGCTGATTTCGTATGTCGGGGTAGCTGATTGATGCGATCATCTTCTTGAAATGCTTTCTCGATACCGGCCTGGATTAAAAGGGGCAATTGTTTGATCTGTTTGTCCATGCCCGACTTAAGGTATAGGGATTGTATAAGTTTGTCTTGATTTTGTGCGTGGGCACTGATGGGCAGTATAAACAGAAAAATCATAAATAGAATTGTTTTAGCCTTCATCGTGCCTCCTTTGTTTTATGATTTTGATTGACGGCCGGCAAATAATTCCAATTGGCAGTATCTGGTTTTGGGAATCAACGCCAAAGCCAAAACAAAAACATGCAACAAGCATACCAGAAACCAACTGATTGATATTACAGCTATTTAATTTTTTAAAAAGGGAATGGTATGCATATTTTTATGTGCATCGTGCACAATTTTCCCTGCAAGCAATGGGTTTTTAGGTTGCGGAAGAAACACCGATCATCCCGACTTGAGCGTGATGTCGAAATTTATGATGTTGAGTTGTGGAATTTCTCTTTGGAGAGCGGGTAGGGGTATTGACCACCTAACAGGTGCGTGATGGGATGCAATCCCGGCTTTTGGGAAATGATTCCGGATAAAATAGAAAGGTATAATTTATGAGCGTGCCGGAAGGCCCCACAAGCCAGAATGCGAAGTCGATTTTAACTTACTGAATTCAAGATTTGATCCCAGCCCTACATCCGGAGTTCTTAACACGTCAGTCATGGTAACATCCCCTCTGTTGCCATCGTAATAAGAGCAATGGCGTGCGACCGGTCTTCAGGTGACTGGATGCTTCCGGCCATGGACACCTGATTGCCGTTTTTGTCCTGATATGCAAACAACCCTTTGTTGTCGGTAAAACGACGCGGATCGGCAGATTCACCGGCACCTGGAATGATTTTTCCGGAGGCATTGACAAGAGCCACTTTTTCGGGTTTACGACCCAGCACCATCTGCTGAAAGAGCATTTCTGCGTCTGCTTGAACAAAGCTCACCCCTCCGGAACCTCGGCCCATAATAGACCACGCATTGGACACGGCCACTTGCTTTCCTTTCAAATTTCTGAAAAGCTGACCGACCATGGCACAGTGGTCCGGGCTGCCCGGTCGTGCCTGTAGCCATTGTTGGAATGCATCATCATCACTGATTTTCCGGCCATCAGGAATCCCATGTGTTTTACGATAATTTACTCTGGCAGCATCCACAATTCCCGGCCACAGCGCTTCCAGCACTTCCAGTTCTCTTTGAAGTGCTTCCCGAGCAAATGCTTGTAAATCCGGATCAAGTTCACCGATTTCGCTCAGATATCCTAATTTTTCCAGCCCTTGATCTCGAAAACCGAATTGCCCACCCACACGGATATACATCGATTTTACAACCGGCTCGCCGTCATCGCTACGCTTGACGGAACCGTCCGGATGTTGTTCATACACAAAATCCGGTGTAATGACACATTTGGTGATACCTCCGATGTCACCGGCTGTTACGGATTTAATGGGCCGCCGCGGCATTTTTTTCCCTTTCCAAAACTCCAGGCCGGGATCAATATTCTGGGTAACACCGCAAATTCCCATTATGGGGACAGCATCCCGCATTTGTACTTTTTCAAACAATCTTAACAGATTACCCGCAGCAAACACAAATGTGCCGCCCTCAGCCACTGCTGTACCGTCCGAGGTTTCCAATGCTTCAATGTGGCCGTCTTCGGCAAATCGTATATTTGAAATGGGTGTTTCCGGGTGGAACGTTACATTGAAGCCGGTATGTTTTATCATGTGATTGAGTACAAGACGAGCCGCAATCTCGGACTGAAACGCACCACCGTCTTGCAGCACACAGGTCCCGCCCGCCAAATCACCTTTGACGTTGTCCAGTCCGTAACTACCATTACCTATCATGCTGATTTCATCATATGATATCGTACCGCGAATTCAGACCGTTTTCATTGCAAATCTCAAGTCCATCGGTAACATAATTAGGTGGTAGCTTACCATCCATAAACTTGAGAATACCACTACCCTGGCTTTCATAACCGTAAGTGAAATTGGTCCTCAGCCTGAAATCCGGTATAGGACCATCCAGCTCGGCCATCACCTCTTGCCAAAGCTGCATGCTTCGGGTGCCAATTTGGATCTGTTTTCCCAAACGCGCTTCAAATTCATCACTTTCAACGCCCTTATCAGCAGCAACATATTGAAGCAGCCATTCCAGGCCACGGTTTCCAAATTCCTCTAAGCGCTTTTTAAGTTTCGTATCCGGAGATCCAAGCATGCGGCCGCCATCAATAAAGGTTAAACGTAAATTTAACCGGTGAAGTTCATGCTCAAAATCATGCAATGTCTCATCAGGCTGTAAATGTGCACCAATTTGTGCACTGATCTGCCGCGCCGCTTCGGTGTTTTTGTCAAAGATGTGAATTTCCGAGGGTGTCAAAGCTTCGGCTTCATAAAGCCTGGAAAGCCGATAGGCCGTCCATATACCTACATTGCCGGCACCCACAATATAAATTACGGAGGGACATTCCTTTGAGCTTTTTGTCATTATTCTTTTTCCTTTATAATTCAGTACATATGCCAGAAATCATGCATCAACGTATGCCTGGTCAGAATGTAAAGGGAATAGCTCTCAAATTCCGGGTGATCCTCATTTATGAATCGTTGAAAACGATCTAACAACATGGGCTATACCGGAGCCAAGTGGCTGACAGGTTCGCCTTTCAACAATAATTGCCGAAGATTATGGCAACGCAGTGAAAAAACGCTTCCAACGCGGCTGATAATGATTGTTGATGTCGAGGGAAATAACAATATATTTAGCATGCCCAACAATGAGGCTTCTGTCTACAAATCCGAAATATCTTGAATCGGCGCTGTTATCACGATTATCACCCATCATGAAATATTTTCCTTCAGGAACTGTCATCGGCCCGAAGGATCTCATCGCTCGGCGCTGAGGGATGAACATAACCGGATGCTGTGTGCCGCTGAGATTTTCAATATAGTCATATGGGGTTGAAGATCTGTTAACTGGAGGATTTTTGGTATTTAACTGATCGATAGGTTCATATTTCACTTTCTTACCATTGATGATAAGTTGGTCGTTCTTCATTTCTACAGTGTCCCCTGGAGTCCCGATGATCCTTTTTATAAGCAGTGTACCATCAGCGGGTGAAAAGAAAACCACGATTGCACCTCTTTGAGGAGCACCCCATTCTGCAATAGGCCATGTGGTGTAAGGCACTTTTAGGTCATAAGCCAATTTGTTTACAAACACTCTGTCCCCTTCAACTATGGTGGGCTTCATGGAACCAGTCGGGACAACATACCAATCAGCAATAGCCGATTTAAAGGATGTTGCAATCATCAGTGCAATGAAGATTGAAAACCCCCAGCTTTTCCATAAAATAATAAATTTTTGCTTTAAAGATTTTTTCATCACATGCTCCTTACTGGCGGCCTATTGGCGCCTGACCAAGATATCTAACTTATTTAAAGAAAAAGCGCTCCATAAATAGGTGTTATCATCGCTTAGAGTTACCTGTTTATGGTCCGAATCGGCCATATAAGATGCCTGTTCTTTACGAAGATAATAATCTTCATCCGATTTGGCAACCTTTCACCCCTCTTCACCATAATCGAGCGTGTGTTTTGTCATTTTAACACATTATATGTAAAATATTCTTTTCCCAATTGTGCTGTCAGTTAGGAAGAATACGAACAGTTTCGTTCTCGCCTTCGCCAAGCAAATAGAACACCACAAACTTCGCAGGCGTATCGCTATTCAGATTTTGTCCCCGTTCCTTGTATTCCTTTCCGGAAAGGCGGCTGACATTTAGGACAACAACAGTTTGATAAGTGATAGAATCATCCATTGGAAAAAGCGAATTACAGGGTCGAGAACACCTAAATAAAGCAGCGCGATGATAATAAAAAATCCATACCGCTCAATACGGAAAAGGAAATTTTGGACGTTTGGGGATGCGAAGCCCATAAGAATTTTCGACCCGTCGAGAGGCGGCAGTGGAATCAAATTAAAAGCGGCCAGGATGATGTTGATCTGGGCAAAATAATAGAGAAGCACCGCAGGCATACTTGACGGCGAAAGGGACAGCAACCGACTCAAAAAAAGAGCAATAAAGGCCAATAGCATGTTCGTGATGATCCCTGCGGCAGAGACCAATATCATCCCCTTGTGTCTGTCACGCAGTTGGTTGAAATTTACTGGCACCGGCTTTGCCCAGCCAAAGCCGAAAATAAAGAGCATGATGGTGCCTATGGGGTCGAGGTGTTTGAGCGGATTAAGGCTCAGGCGGCCGAGCGACTTGGCTGTCGGATCACCCATAAGATAGGCTACCCAGCCATGCGCCAACTCATGAAAAATGATGGAATACAAGAGCGGTATGGCGATGAGGATGAACGAAAGCGGATCTTTAAGCAACAGATTGAGCAGGCCCATGAATTGTCTCCCCCAACAGCACTTTATAAAAGTAGTTTCAAAACACTAACGCCACGGTTAAAATGTTGGCAAAAGAGTGAAGCGAATTTAGCCGTCTGAGTCAAGCGTTTTGTTGGAAAGAGGTTCATTATTTGTCAAACTCTGATTTCATTTCCTGTTCCAAAGCCTGTATACGACGCACAACATTTTGCATAAATATTTGAGAAGATTCGCCAAGCTTCTGCATAGCGACTTGCTGTTTATTGATGTACAGTTGACCCAATTCAGACTCAAAAAATTGTATTAAGGACCTCAATTCTTCATCTGAATATATTGATTTGATAATTTTCACGTGGTTTTCTTTGATTTTTTCCCACGACAATTCTTCAACTAAAATATTCGTCATCTTGTGACTATATTTTTCAAGTAATTTGCGCTTATTTTCATTTAAGTTCTCTGTTTTGGAATGGTTATTAATTTGTTGTGAGATTTGTGTTTTTAGCAAATCAAGTAATTTTCTGTTTTGATCCTTTTGCTTGGTAACAACTAAAAATTTTTCTGCGAGAATATCGGAACCATCTTGATTTGCATTTGAATTTACAGGAAATGACAAGAAAAATAAAAGCAGAATAATTGTAACGTATCTCATATAATTTCCTTTTTTATTTTGTATGTATAACAGACTCGAGATGTTACCGTTACCAGCAAAATTGAACCTTAAAAACCCACCGGTTCTGAGAGCTTTATGCACGTTTTTCAAAAGAAAGAAAGGCATTTTTCCTGTTATTTCATATTCCGGATTCGCACCTCAACTTCCTTTTGGTCTTGAAGCAATCTCAGAAGTTGTGAGGTATCTGTATCCCCAAAATGATAAGGGTATAAAATTTTCGGCCGAAACGCTTCCGCGGCGTTGGCAACCATCTCAGGTGTCATCGTATACGGCAGGTTCATTGGCAAAAAGGCACAGTCGACCTCTTGGAGTGATTTCATTTCAGGGATGTTTTCCGTGTCCCCTGCAACATACAACCGCTTATTCCCAAACGTGATGATGTACCCGTTTCCGACACCTTTTGGATGAAAGGGTTGTCCGTTATCCCGCTTATGGACGAGATTGTAAGCCGGAATCGCTTCTATTTTCAATCCGTTGACGGTTTGGACTTCTCCGTTTTTCATAATAATGCCGTTTTTTACCTGTTTTGAACAGGCTTCGGTCAATACCACCTTTGTTTTTTCAGTCCGGACAAGCGCCAGCGCTTTCAAGTCTAAGTGGTCGTGGTGCTCATGGGTGATCAGGATAACATCCGCTTTCGGGAGCTTTTCATAATCTGCGACTTTGGTGAATGGATCAACATGAATAATCTCATTGCCGAAGGTAAACATCAGGGTCCCATGGCCGATTAATGTGATCTTTAAATCACCGGCAGATGTTTTTATGATATCCGTTTCATATGGTTCTTCGGCAGCCGCAGATAATGTAAAAACCATGATGAAAAACAACAACAATAAGCATATTCTACCCATGGTCATACCTCCTTAATCTTAAAAAATGTTTCGGTGGAAAAGAGTGAAAAGGCGGTTGCAAGAACCAGGAATGAGGGTCGGACCGCACTATATTATTAATATTTATGGATTATCCCTCAAAAATAGGCGTTTCAGCTCTTAAATCGCTATTTTTAGGGATAAAATCACTATTGTATGGAGCTTGCGCTTCACGAAGATGATATGACCCTCCGACTGCTGACCACCGATCCCTGATCTCTGACCCCTAATCCCTGTTCTCAATTCCTTGCCCTTTGCCCGTGCTTTTCTCTTAAGAGTGTGTTTTGAACCTCCAAAATCGTGCCTCAAAATATAAAATATATTATCTTTGTTTTTGCTGTCTATGATCCAAGCAAACACTTCTCTGAGCTGTTGTGGCCCTCATAATACCGCGCCTCGATCAGATTTCCTTCCGGGTCTCGAAAATAAATCGAGGTTCCGGTACCGTGCGCACCCCACCGTGGAACAGGTCCTTCCTCTATATCGACATTGTTGGTCTTGATTCGCTCCAATAGATCCTCCCATGTCTCTTTACTCAAAGAAATGCAGAAATGGTTCAAATTCTTGGGGCCTTATCCAGTCGGGGCGCTCTTCTGCCACATCTTTTTAGGAAACAGGTCTATAATCATATCCGAATTCAGTCGCACAGACGGAAATGGTACGTTTCCTGCGCGGTATTCATCTAAACGTTCAGTTGATAGCATCAGTACTTTCGAATAAAAAGCAATCATCTTTTCGTCGTCTTCCACATTCAAAACTATGTGATCCATCATACATTGCATACTCAGTCCCTCCTATATAGTCATAACGGTGCAAATAACCGGTGCTAATGGAGGCGAATTTGCATCCGTTTTAATTTGCCTTGTTAGCCTGATTAAATCTTACCCATCGGATGACTATTTATATTTTCCCCGTGCAGTTATTCCGGGCCACACGTTCGGCGGGATCCTGACGGTAGTATTCCTGCAAAACACGATATAGGTCCGGTGCATGCTCAATCATTAACCGCGGCTGATTGAAGAATTGCTCTGTGGCGACAGCGAAAAATTCCGCTTCGCTAGTCGCACCGTAGGCATCGAGGAAAGATTTCTTGCCCTTTTCGGTGTCGTGTTTGAGACGTAGATATTCGCGCGAACATGTCAGAACCCAGTCACGGTATTCAGCCCGGTCGCGCAATGGAGGTGTACCGTCGGCCGCGCCGTCGAGCATGTCCAGTTTATGGGCGAATTCGTGGTAAATAACGTTGTGGCCGGACTCAGGATGGCGGCTACCGTGCAGGGCTGCATCCCAGATAATAATTAGCGGCCCCTGCTGGAACGCCTGCCCGATAATGGGATACTCAAGTTCCACTGGTGCGAATGTATTTTCAAAGAAACCCGGATTACGTTGAGGCGGAACAACGGTAGAGGGATAGACGATGATGGATTCGACATTCCGGTAGTAGTTGTGGGGCAGGCCCAGAAGAAGCAGACAGGCCTGAGCGGAGATCGTGACGCGGATCTCGTCGGTAAGTTCCAGCCCACCAGCGCCTTCCCATTTTTTTTCGGCGATAAACACCTGGACCAGAGTACGCAGGTGAGCACGCTGAGCATCTTCCAGCATGCAGTAATGGGCAACGTTACGGTGAATTATGTCCTCCCATAAGGAAGGGAAAGGCACCTGGGCGAGCTTCTTTCGGCGACGATCGATAAACCAATGAAACATTTGAATTTCCTATTGTTTTTGTGTCAATTGGGGTCTTACTAAGCGATCTGTCTTAATTTGCCTTAAAAAAATTCCACAACTATTTGTTATCACTCAAAAATCGTACCGAATAATGTAAAATGTATTATTTTAAATGTATTTATTCACTATTCAGGATTTGACACCAATCACCACGGACTTGTCCTCCGAAGCGACCCATACAAAACGTGACTTTGATTTACTCCCTTTGTAGGAGGGGACTCGGAAACGGCGCACATGGAAGCCGCAACTCATCAAGAACTGCTCAAATTTCTTGCTCGGCTCAGCCGACCACACGGCCAGACACCCCTGTTTGCGTAGCGCGCGGCGACAGGCCCGAATTCCTTCACGACCGTACAGACGGCGGTTCGATGAATCGGTCATCGCGCTGGGACCATTATCGATATCCAGCAGAATCGCATCGAATTTGTCCTTGGAACGTGAGATAAGCTCGACGATATCGCCCGTCTTGAGGTCAACTCGTTCGTCTTCCAGCGGCCGGCCGTTGAGTTTTCCGAAAAACTCATGATTCCATTCGACGACAGCACCCAGCAGTTCACCCACGACCACCTGGGCGTGGGGGCTGAGCATATCGAGAGCCTGGCGCAAGGTATAGCCCATACCCAAGCCGCCGATGAGTATGCTGGGCGCTTTGCGACCCGCCAGATGCGAACAACCCAGCCGCGCCAGGTCCAGTTCCGACTCATGTTGGCGACTGTGCATCAAATCCTGACCGTTGATCATGATCGAGAAATCACGGTCATGCTGATAAAGCACCATCTCGCCTCCGTCCGGGGTTTGGGTTGCAGCTATTCTTATTCTCGGGTTCATGGTGGCATCCTGGTGGTAACAAGTGGCAGATAGAATGATGCCTTGATCCGGTATTTTCGTTTGAAGGCATTAGTAACGACTAAGTATATAGTAATATTTTACAATCCTTAGCATATTTCAAAAAATCTTCGGCCGTTTGGATTATCACTCCATCGATGAAGTCTTTTTCCGAAAACTGCATCATATCTGCAGTCATCTTACAAGCAACAAACTTCACGCCTTCAACTTGAGCCACTTCCTGGAGGTCAGAAAGAGCAGGAATATTCGCTTTCTCCATTTTTTCCTTCATCATCCATGTGGCAACGGCGGACATGCCTGGAATGGCACCCATGAAACCCGGGGGCTGGAATTTGGCTTTATCCACCCAGCCTTTTCGGACAACGTTTATTCCCATAAACGTATAAAACACTATAGACTCCATACCTAACCGTCTCGCGTTTATTCCTAATATAAGTCCCGGGTAGACTCCATCAAGGGTGTCTTTGGATGTAATAAATGCAGCAGCTTGTTTTTGTTCTTGAATGTCATTCATATCGTTCCTCCTTATGTCTTGGATGGCAAGGCTCAGTGTGTTGGCGGTTCGGGACTGAGCCTAAAAAAGAATGAAACTCCTAGTTTTCATCATTGTTTATTTTGGATGCTTTTTTTTATCAAGAGGTAATCCAAAGGGTTTTAAAAATAAATTGATCTCATCGATCTTCGATGGTAAATGCTGGAAAGACTTTACCTCAATTAAGCCTAAACAAAATGCTGACAAATGTAAAAGGAATTAAAAATTCGAGATACCATCTTTCTATAAAGTGATTTGAGCAACAGCCTGTTGAGAAAAAGGTTTGATTATGAGACTTTTTGACAGCCACTGCCATTTGGACGACAGGGCATTTGACAAAGATTTAAATGATATCATCCATCGTATGCATGAGGCCGGCGTTGCGTCGGCCATGACCATTGGAACAACCCTCGATCGCTGTATCAAGGGAGTCGCTATCGCGGAATCCATACCAGGGGTGTATGCGTCGGTGGGCATTCATCCCCACGATGCAAAAAGTTGCGATGAAGACGCCTTAAAGATGCTCGAGGATCTTGCCAATAAACCCGGCGTTCGCGCTTGGGGGGAAATCGGCCTTGATTTTAATCGCATGTTTTCTCCCAGAAACGTTCAGGAAAAGTGGCTGATCCGGCAGCTTGAAATTGCCGATGCGTTGAATCTTCCGGTGATATTTCACGAGCGGGACAGTAACGGCCGCCTGATCGACATTTTGAAAACACATGTTACAACCAACAGAAATGGGGTTGTGCACTGTTTCAGCGGCAGCAAGGATGAGCTGAAACAGTATCTTGACTTAGGACTTTATATCGGAATTACCGGCATTGTGACCATCAAGGGACGTGGTGCGGACTTGAGAAAGATGGCTCCTTCGATCCCGGTGGATCGAATCCTGATCGAAACCGACGCTCCCTATTTGACCCCCACACCCGAAAGAAACCACACCCAAAGAAACGAACCGGCCTTTGTCCGGTCGGTCCTTATGAAGCTTGCCGAAGTGAGACAGGAAGATTCAGCGTTCTTGGCTGAAACCCTATGGAACAATACCTGCCGGTTGTATGGTGTTGATAGTGAATAATTAATGCGTTACTTAAATTGACTCGTCGTTGAGAGAAAGCGAGGCCACTTTAAGAAGCACCTTTCGTGCAGCCGCAACAGGTATCGGCATGGTATGCGATAGAGTGATTCAGCAAACTAATGAAAGGTTCTGGATCATCCATGAAGAAAAGAGCCAAGATCCATAACTTTGGCATAAACAGGCTGTAATGCTGCCATGAATGCGCCGTGGACCATGTCTGCGGGTACGGTCTTACCATCGAAAGTAAGATCCTTTGTTGCACATGCATCGTGGACAACGGTGCACTGAAATCCCAAATCCGCAGCAGCGCGCGTGGTGGCGTCAATGCACATATGACTCATGGCGCCGCAAATCACCACGGACTCGATTCCGGCTTTTAGCAGTTCTTCATGAAGGGTTGTTTTTAAAAAACTGTTGGGGTGATGTTTTTGAATGATCGTTTCGCTGGGAAGGGGCGTGACATTCTTATGAATGTCGATGCCTTGGCTATCCGGTAGAAAAAACGTGGCGCCGTCTTTGATGGCGATATGCTGTATATGAAAAATCGGCCATTTTTTTTCACGAAAAAACAGCAATATTTCCCGTGCGTTTTCACTGGCTTCTTCCATTCCGATCAGTTCCATGCGACCGCCGGAAAAATAATCTTTCTGAATGTCAACGAGAATCAGTCCAATTTTCATTTTAGGTCCCTTTCATATTCTGCCTGAATGGAGCGTTTCAAATGGCGATAGGTTCAATTATTTGAAAATATCTAATATCTTATCTCCAATGCCTTGTTTTTTCGCTTTAGTCTCGGAGGTTTCTTCTTTTTCCTTTCCGGTTTTGGATGTTGTGCCGGCGGCATCTTTTCCTGCAATTTCAAGGGCTTTTTTACAGGGATTTGCTTTTCCCGATGATCCTGAAACCAAAAGATAGGCCCAGCCCACCGGTCCTAAAAGGGCGGCACCGATGGTGGTGCCGGAGCCCACGATATCGATCTCTAAAGAGGGATTGGCCAGTGTGCCGCCCAGTTTAAAGGGTTTGGTTATTTTGCTTAAGCTGATACTCAATCTTCCGGTATCTTGGGTTCCAATTCCCTCTTTGGGATGGGTTTCGATTTTAAAATCCAATGCTTCGGTTTTAAGATTTATCTTTCCTTTGCTGAACAATGTTTTTTGGGGATCGTCGACGACGATGACGTCACTTTTGGCCATGCCGTCTTTAATATTAAAATCGCACACAACACAGTTAATTCGGGAGTTGTCGTTTTTTTTACCAAAAGGATTGATGATGCGCATGAGCGTTGAGCTGATGTCGGCACTGAAAAAACCCAAATAACCGGTGGGCAGTTTCCCGTTTCCCAGGGAGGCAACCACATCACCGTTCAACCCTGCCATGAGTTCTGCCACGGATTTTCCTTGACCTTTCAGATTAATGTCAAGGTCGAGAATGCCCTCTAAAGCTTTTGTAATTTCAAGCTTTTTAAGCATTTCCCCTAAATTCATCTGTTTGATATCCACGTTTACATCAACAAAAGCCATATTTTTTTTTGCCTGAACGTTTAAACGACTCACCATGTTACCACCGCCGATGGAAGCTGTCAGGGGATTTACCGTGAGATTACCATCCTGAAGCGTTGCCTGGGTTACAATCGTGTCAAGGGCCAGTTTAGGAAGAAGTAATTGTTTGATCTGAAGATCAAGTGTAGCGTTGAAAAAATGCAGACCGTCCAATTTTAAGGGGGTGTTTGGAAACAGTCTGTCCGATTTCCTCTTAGATGTTGTTGTCCCTTTTTCATTGGCGGCCTTTTTCTCTTTATTTATTAGTATTGGACGCAGATCAAGGGTTTTGGAAACAAGATCACCGGATATTCGCGGCTTTTTACCAGAGCGGTCGAGTGTTACGGAACCGTTTAATTTGCTACTTCCGAGTTCTATCAACATATCGGACAGTTGAATTTTTTCGGCTTTGGCTGCAATAAGATGGCTTGAAATATGGAACGGACCGTTGATTGGAAGGGGTTTTTGTGTGATGTTTTCAATTTTGGCCAGATCATCGCCTTTGATCGAGAATCTGACATCGATGCCTTTTGCCGCCACCGGGTCCTGGATCTTGCCGGCAATGTCAAATTCTATTTTAGCGATATCACCTTTTAGATCCACAGGAAAGAATCCATCAGGGTCCGTGATACCTGCCAACGGACCGATTTTACCGGACACGTTAAATGGAAAATCGTTGAACGAGCCTTTCAGCTCAATGTCGGTATTGCCCATGAAATTTTCTGATTTTTCCACACCTCGATCTATGGTTAAGACGAGGGTTCTATTTTTTTGATGGTTTTTAACCGTCAGTTTTCCATCTTTGATAAGTATCTCTTTAAAATCGAACAGAGCGGCTTCCGTTTCATCTTTCCTTGCCGGCGCTGCTTCGACTTTCTTTGGTTTCGGCAAATCAAATTCCAAATTTGTTTTACCTGATTTACTGATTTCAAACATCAAATCAGGATTGATCAGCGTTAAACGTTTTACATTGATGTTGCCCTTGATGAGGGGAATCAGCGCCAATTGAACTTCAATTTGTTTGGCACGGATCATTTCCGGATGAGAACTCCAGGGAGCATTTTGAAAAGAGACGTTGTTTACCTGCAAGGTGGGAGATAGACTTAGTTTCACTTTTATATCGCCGGCCAAGGTAAGTTTTCTGCCGGTGTATTTTTTAGCGATGTTGGTAATCATTGGCTTGAACTTGTTGTAGTTATAGGTCGATACAACAACAATGACGACCAAAAAACAGGTAAGAATGATACCGGCCAGGACACCTAAAATAATTTTTCGGCGCAAGGTCATGCCTCCTTGATATAGGATGTAATCAAAGTTCTATATTTGTTTATTTACTGGATCATATGAACCAATTTCATCCAGTGCAACCCCAAAAAAACATATTCAACACATTCATCCCAAAGACCTGAAGCGGATATTTTATTGAGCGTTCATTCAATATCTGGTAATATTTATTTCAAATATTTCATGACACCAATTCATAATATAAATCAATGGAGGAAATGATGAAAAGAGCATTTATTTTGGTACTAACGGTGTGTTTTTGCCTTATGGCGAATTCTGTGTTTGCCGGGTCTCCTGCGGCTTCGGATCGCAACCTGATTCTTACCGAAGGTAGCGCCGAAGTCATGGGTCAGAACGATTCAGCAACAATTTTTATCGCCGTTGTGACAGACGGACGAAAATTGGAACAGGCCGGTTCGGAAAATGCGGACAAAACCAAAGCAGTCATAACCGTCATTAAAGGGTTGAACATTAAACATCTTAAACTTGAGACATCCAATTATCGTGTGACGCCCCAAAGGGATTATAAAGCCCGACCGCCCAAAATAACAGGTTATGAAGTCAGCAATGCCATTATGGTGACCCTGGAAGGATTTGAGACTCAGCCTTTAGCCAAACATGTTTCCCGGATCCTTGGAAAAGCCCTTGAAAGCGGTTCCAATGCCATTCAACGTATTCAGTTTTATCTCAAAGATAAATCGGCATTAGAAAAAAAAGCGTTAAAATTGGCAACACAGGAAGCGATGGAACGGGCGAAAACACTGGCCCAAGCCGCAGGGGTGACGCTGAAAGGCATTGTTTCGCTCAGCACACAGCCGATGTATTCGCCGCCCCAGCCTCATATGCTGCGAGCCGCCGAGATGAAAGCAGACACCGGAGCGATGGCACCGCCCATGGAGATCGGGGAGAGTCGTATTCGAGCTCAGGTGAGCATTGCCTATGAAATAGAATAGGCGCGGCCAATATCGCAAAAGCGCTGCAAAACAATAAATTTTCGTTCGGGCTAAATTTTTATCAACTCATAGCTTCGACTGCCGAGGCCGAGTTTTTCGGCGTAATCGAGCTGGATATCCCAGTCGACATTCGGGTAAACCCCTCTGAATTTATCCCCGCCTCTTTCGGTGTTGACCTCAAGGCATGATCCGGGGAGGGCTTCTTCCTGGTTCACCAGATCCACGGACGCCTGGTCAATGGCCACCGGATCTTTGGAAGCGACGATGCCGATGTCTCTGACGATGGGGGCATCATTGTGGCCGTAACAATCGCATGCCGGAGATACATGGGTGATAAAATTTACAGACAACACTTTGTCTGTTTTATTTTTTAAAACACCCATGGTGTATTCCACCATGTTTTCCAGAAAGGTCGGTACGGCCTGGTTCCACTCAATTTCAATGGCGTTTTCGGGACAGATGAGGATACATTCACCGCAACCGATACATTTTTTGGCGTTCAGCACTGATTTTTCAATTTCCACTGAAAGGGCATTTTGGGAACAGTGAGGGACGCAGTCTCCGCAGCCCACACACTTCTCCTTAACAATTTTTGGCGAAACAGTGGAGTGTTGTGCCAGTTTTCCCTTCCGAGAGGCGCACCCCATGCCCAAGTTTTTAATGGTGCCGCCAAAACCGGAAAGTTCATGTCCTTTAAAATGGGCCACCGATATCAGGGCATCGGCTTCAAAAATATCAGAACCAATGTACACTTTTTTAAAATTTTTCTGGTTGACGGTAACCGCGGTTTCGCTTTTTCCCCTTAATCCATCGGCAATGACAATGGGGGCATTCACCACCGAATAGGCGAAACCGTTTTCAATGGCCGTGGACAGATGATGGGGGGAATCGCTTCGGGTTCCGGCATACAAGGTATTGGCATCGGTCAGAAACGGATATCCTCCGATTCGTTTAATGGATGCCACAATCTTTCGAATAAATACCGGCCGAATAAAGGCGGTATTTCCCTTTCTCCAAAATGAAGCTTCACCGCCACAAGTTCCCTTTCTTTAACGGTTTCGGAGAGGCCTGCCGTATCCAGAAGCCTTGCCAGCTTGTCTACGAGATTTTCTTTGGCCGACGCCCTTAAATCGATAAAATAGACATTGCTTTTCATGGAATCCTCCCTGTAGGATATTCATTCAAGTTTTTAGAGTAAGTTAAAACTACCGATAGACCCTACCAAAGTCAAGATGTTTGGCTTGACAATAAATTGAAATGCTTCATATTCGGAGATTCGCATGAAAACCGCTGCCCAAAGTAAGTGGCGTCCTTTGTCTTATGGCACGTTGCTGTTTATTTGCTGCGGTGTTGCCTTTGCCGGTTATCTGGGTTCAAACATGCGCCTTCCCGTGGTCCCTCTTTATGCAAAATCTATCGGTGCAGACACCGTTCTCATCGGCGTCATCAATTCTGCTTTTTTGCTTACGGCCGGAATTTTGTCCTTACCCTTGGGCATCATCTCTGACCGATTTGGACGAAAACTGTTTGCGTCTCTTGGCCTGCTTATGCTGACAGTCACTTCATTTTTGCTCTATTTTAGCAGGACGCCGATGCAACTCTTGTGGATCTATCTTTTTTTCGGTGTCGGAGTGGCGGCATTCGGTCCCACGATGATGGCCTTTGTGGCTGATTTTTCCCCTCCCACTCATTTAGGACGCTCATATGGCTGGTATACCACAGCCCTTTACACATCCATGAGTTTGGGTCCCGGCATCGGCGGATTCATTGCTGAACAAAGAGGATTTCTTCACGTGTTTTTCATTTCCGGTATCATTATTTTCTTGACCTTTTGGGTGGTCGTCTTTTTCTTGCCACCAACCCATGTTATCATCGCTGAAAGACCCAAAAAAGAGAAAACGTCGGTCATTATGAAAGAACTTTTGAAAAATCGACCTCTCTTAAGTTGCTGGCTGGTGACCCTTGGTGGGTGTTTCGCTCTGGGAATGTTCATCACGTTTCTTCCCCTTCACGCTCAAAATCAAAATCTGACCATTTGGCAAATCGGTCTTGTTTTTGCAGTTCAGGGAATCTGTAATGCAATATCTCGAATTCCTTTCGGCCATCTGAGCGATAAAGCAAAGAATCGAAGCACGCTTGTTGTTATAGGTCTCATTGGATTTGCCGCTTCTATGGCGGGTTTTGGAATATCCACGCGAGTGATTCATTTTGTATTATTTGCCGTTGCATTCGGAATCAGTATGGGACTGGCATTTACCTCCATCGGTGCTCTTATTGCGGAAGTGGTTCCTGTAGAATCCAGAGGACTTGCAATGGGCGGCTATAATACATGCATCTATTTCGGGATGATGATAAGTTCGGCGTCCATGGGACCAATTATTCGGAAAATCGGCTTTGAAAGCGGATTTTTGATCACAGCGGTGATAAACTTGTTGCTGGTGGGATGTTTCTATTTGCTTATGAAAGAATTTTCCGGCAGGCAATAATATAGGACGGATCGAATGAATTTAGAACAAAGGTTAATGGTTCTAAAAAAGATTTACGGGCTTTATGACGATGCTTCAAAACATCTGGATGTGGCCTGTATAAAATATTGTGCAGCGTGCTGTACACCCAATGTGACGATGACAACCATCGAGGGATATCTTATCGCAGATCACATGATTTCAAATGGTCAGGCAGATGTATTTGAAAATATTCGAGCAAAAAGATCCAAAAATCGTTTTAAGCCCAAAATCACCACCAACAGACTTGCGGATCTTTGCATGAAAGGGGATGATCCGCCGGAGGAGGAGAAGAAACATTCAAATAAAAGTTGCCCGGTGCTAAAAGATAATCTGTGTCCGATTTATGAGGTTCGACCCTTTGGGTGCCGGTGCTTTATTTCAACGCATGAGTGCAGCAAAAAAGGGTATGCTGAAGTCGATCCTTTTGTTATGACGCTTAATACGCTATTTATGCAGTTCATAGAACATATCGATTCCAAGGGTTTTTCAGGTAATTTTGCGGATGTTCTGTCGTTGATGGCATCCAATGAGAATCGTGGCAATTACAAAAAGAATATTTTAACCTATTCGGGTGCTGATTTTGTTTCCAATCTTAAGATCAAGGTGTTAATGGTGCCGCCTGAACACCGGATGAAAGTCAAGCCGGTGTTGGATGCACTTTTAAGTATAAAATAATCGTAAAAAAATTATAATGCCGTTCACTTGCCCAGTCTCCGAACCATGGTTATTAAAATTTCTTGAAAAAAGATTATTCAACCAGCCGATTGCCGCCATTTAGGTGACCTTAGATCATAGAGAAAAGTGTGAAGATCGTTGGCTTCGGCAAATCATCAAACGAAAAGGAGGTATGATGAAAAAATCAGCCAAGTTGTTATTTATTACGATGGTCGGGCTTTTGTTTTTTGGCTTAGCCTATGCGCAATTCTCCAAACCCGAGGATGCTATCAAGTACCGTCAGTCAGTGATGACGATCATGGGTTACCATATGGGCAAGATGGGAGCCGTGGTTTCGGGCAAAAAGCCTTACGAAAAGCAGGAGTTTTCTCACAATGCAACTATAATTGAAACGCTCTCCACGCTGCCGTGGGAGGCGTTTATGACTACCGGCTCTGACAAGGGCAAAACAGCTTTGAAATCGTCGGCTCTCAGGGAAAAAGGCAAGTTTATGGCCAAGGCAAAGACCTTTGAAACCAAAATCCAGAAACTGGTCAAAGCAGCCGCCGGTGATGACTTCAATGCCGTCAAGGCCCAGTTTGGTGAAGTCGGCAAAAGCTGCAAGAGTTGCCACAACGACTACCGCTCAAGATAAACCCGACCGATTGGACATCCGCAACTCTGACGATCCGTAACGTCAAAGCATTCTAAAAATTTAATTGAAATAGCCGCTCATGAAAGCGAGCGGCTATTTCTTTATACAACATCTCAGTGATCGGCGGTAAACGGATTCCTCCTTTGTGGTATCAATGCACCACCCAATAGACAACCGTGATGGAGAGCGCGGCGGTCAGTACTGCCTGCCAAGTTTTGTAAATGGATGACGGGGCATCCTCGCTCCATGGTCGTCGCCCCGTGACCATGGGAACGATTAAATTGTCATGTTTGATCAATAGGTAAAAGAGCACTGCCGAAAGGTGCAAGGAGACAAGGAAAAGAATCACCTCTTTGTTAAATATATGGATTCCAGTCAGCCAGTCACTGGTGGCTTTGCTGACCCATCCGTAGAGTGGCCCTTGAGTGGCGATATCATCATTGGCGAATAATCCGGTGCCTACTTGCACAAGGAGCGCCACCAGCATCGCCATTACAGACCAGCCCCCCATAGGATTATGACCCAGGAGCTTGGGTGTATCTTTTCGAAGCAAAGTTTTTGCATAGCGCATGACAGCGATTGGACCGCGGACAAAAGAAACAAAGCGCGAATAGCGGCCACCCCAAAACCCCCAACTCAACCGAAAAAGCAGCAAAGTGAGGATAATATATCCGCTCTTCAGGTGATAGGACATCCAATTGCCACCCACCATTCCGGTCGAAAATGAAATGACCACGAATATTACGATAAGCCAATGAAAAAGACGTGTCGGGAGATCCCAAACGCGAATCTGGTGCGGATACGCCGAGCAACTTTCTTTTTTGGTATTTTCATGATTGTTCATTTGCAATCCTTATTTATCCCTTTTCTTTTTTCAGTTGATATGGAGAATCAACTCCATCACCAAAATATAGAATGTTATGTTTTTTTTAATTAACATCGGGCTGGTAAAACTTCAATATTTTCATTTGTGGAATAGGGATTGCGACATATCGTGTTGACTTGGAACCTGCGTTTTGGTATCGCAACAGGGAGCAAACACTTTACTTAAAGGAAATTAAACATTATGGAAAGAACATTGTCTATTATCAAACCCGATGGTGTTGCACGGGGAATCATCGGTGAAGTGATTCAACGACTGGAAAGTAACAAACTCCAAATAATCGGCATGAAAATGTTGAAGATGAACAAAACTCAGGCTGAAGGGTTTTATGCAGTACACGAAGAGCGGCCATTTTTTGATAGCCTGACATATTTCATGTCATCCGGACCGATCGTCGTCATGGTCCTTGAAGGTGAAAATGCCATCGCCAATTACCGTGAAATAATGGGGGCCACGGACTTCAGGGAGGCGGCTGAAGGTACCCTTCGGAAAGATTTTGCAACAGACATTGAGAAAAATGTCGTCCATGGTTCGGATTCTCCTGAAACAGCAACCTTTGAAATTGGTTATTTCTTCAATAGTTTTGAACTTATCCACTGATGTCCGATAGGGTCAATCTATATAACATTAGCATTGTGCTTTTGCAGCCCCGATATTCTGAAAATATCGGGGCTGCTGCTCGCGCCATGCTCAATATGGGCATCCGGCAGCTTGTGATCGTTGATCCTCAAAACTTCGATCTGTCTAAAGCGCTCAAACTGGCCACCCATTTTGCTTCGGATATTATCGAAAAAAGCAAATTCTATCCGGATTTGAAAGAAGCACTCTCCTCGTTTAATTATGTTGTGGGAACAACGGCCAGGCTCGGGGGACAGCGGCAGGTTGTGAATACGCCTTTGACGCTTTCTCGAAAATTAATTCCAATTTCTGTAAAGAATCGCATTGCCATACTCTTTGGCCCCGAGGACAAAGGACTTTCCAATGAGGACATCCGTTACTGCCA
Source organism: uncultured delta proteobacterium (assembly GCA_963731025.1). Taxonomy (GTDB): domain Bacteria; phylum Desulfobacterota; class Desulfobacteria; order Desulfobacterales; family UBA11574; genus UBA11574. The sequence goes on from CAVSVL010000013.1 coordinate 96,001, forward strand.
TGCCCTTGTCAATATCCCCACAACCCAATTTTCTTCTTTGAATTTGGCCCAGTCGGTAATGATTCTGTGTTATGAGATCTTTATGGCCGGTGGTGAGGAGAATGAAGAATTTACGCCTCGAATGGCCACAAGGCATGAGCTTGACGGGATGTATGATCAACTTAAGGATATCCTGGTTAGAATCAGCTATATTAATTCTGAAAATCCGGATTACTGGTTGAATCATTTCCGCCGTTTCTTTACCCGTTTGAAACTCAGAGCGAAAGAGGTCAACATTATCCGGGGGCTGTGCCGGCAGGTGGACTGGTATGGAAAAAGGTGCTATGAGGACGGAAAAAAAGAAAGGATAGACAACGAATGAAACTTGTTCGATTTGGTGAAAAAGGAAAAGAAAAACCGGGTCTGTGGAAAGACGGCAACATTGTTGATTTAAAAAAGATATTTCCTGAGATTCCGGATATCGGAGAAGCGTTTTTTAGACAAAACTGGCCTGAAAAGATCGCTGAAATTAACGATCCCGGTCAGACCTTGAAAGATCGAATCGGTTGTCCGGTTCATGCGCCTTCTAAGATCATCTGCCTTGGAAAAAATTATGCCGAGCATGCCAAAGAAGGCGGATTTGAAAATCCGGATAAGCCGCTGATATTCTGCAAAACACCCAATGCCATAAATGGCCCTTTTGATCCCATTATTCTTCCTAAAAGCAGCGGACAAATTGACTGGGAAGTGGAACTGGCGATCATCATTGCAAAAGAAGGTAAACGAATACCCAAAACCAAAGCATGGGATTATATTGCAGGTTTTACGATACTCAATGATGTTTCCGGCCGGGAAGCCCAGTTTTCAGATTCCCAGTGGTTCAGGGGAAAATCCTTTGACGGATTTGCACCCGTGGGACCGTTTATTGTTACACCCGATGAGATCGGGGATGTGAACCATTTAAGACTCACTGCCAAGGTCGATGGAGACATCATGCAGGATGGAAATACACGGGATATGATTTTTGATGTTTCCACCATTATAGAAGATATCAGCGAGGATATCACCCTTATTCCCGGTGATATCATTTCAACCGGAACACCCGCCGGCGTGGGAATATTCAGGGATCCTCCGGTGGTCTTGAAATCGGGCAACGTGGTTGAGTGCTATATCGAAAACATCGGTACTATCGTTAATAAAATTGTAGCATAACAGGTGTCAGGGATCAGGGGGTCAAGGGTCGGGGTTAAGAAATTTTTTGGCCAGTTATATTATAATGACAGCGCGTTAGCGCTACCTCAACTTTAGGCACTTTGGAGAAGGCTTCGGCAACATTTCAATTATTGCCAACTCTGGCTCCTGACACCCGATCCTTGACACCTGAAAACATCAATACTTGGCATCCGCGTATTCCACCCATCCGCCGGTCATGACCAGGGCACGGTCGAAATCGGAAATTGAAAAAGATACTTTTTGATGAAGACCATCGGCTGTAATGATAAACGCATTGTTTTCGAAATCCGTTTCAAGATGCGTCTTTTTTTCGGCAAATTCTTTAAAAATATCATCAATGGTCTGACCGGAAAGTTCTACGGCCATCATTCCGCAGTTGAACATGTTCTGTCTGAAAATCCTGGCAAAGTTTTCAGCAACAACCAGATGGATATCGTTGGCTTCGAGCGCCCATGGTGCATGTTCTCTCGAAGAGCCACACCCAAAATTCGCCCGTGTAATAATGACATGTTTTTCTTTAACATCATGTTTCGGGTCGAATCCCGACAAATTGATATCCTCTAACAGATAGGGTTTCAATGCCTGCTTGGAAATTTCCGTGAGGTATTTTGCAGGAATGATTTCGTCCGTATTAATGTCAGACCGGTCAAGAAAGAGCACGTTTCCGCTGAAATTTTTCATGGTGACCCCTTGTATAATTCCGAATTTGTTATGAAACCTGCAATTGCGGTTGCGGCGGCGGTTGCAGGACTTACCAGATGGACCATTCCGCCTTTGCCCATGCGGCCGTTAAAATTTCTGTTTGTCGTGGATGCACAGACTTCGCCTTCTGCCAGAACGCCGTTGCTCATGCCCAGACAAGCCCCGCAGGTTGGATTCGTGATACAAAATCCGGAATCCATAAATGTTTTCAAAATACCCTCTTCCATTGCCAGACGAAACACCTTGGGTGTTGCCGGCGAAACAATACCCCTTATCGAATCGCTGATTTTTTTCCCTTTGAGCACCTGCGCTGCAATCCTGAGGTCTTCGATTCTTCCATTGGTGCAGGATCCGATATAGACCTGGTCAACCTTGGTGGATGCCATCTCTTTTACAGGCTTGACTTGATCGGGCTTATAACCAAAGGTCGCCATCGGTTCCATGCGACTCACATCATGTTCAATGACTTGCTCGTATGGTGCATCAGGATCTGAATGAAAGCGTTTAAACGTTGCCAGGGCCGATTCTTTATCGGCATGGTCGTTTTGGATGAATTCCCAGAGATATTCGACGGTGGTCATGTCGGGATTGCATATCCCCGAGGTTGCACCGGCTTCAACCGCCATATTGCACAGCGTCATTCTTGATTCCATGCTCATGGCATCCACCACCGGACCGGTGAATTCCAGAATTTTATTGGTGGCGCCGTTAACCCCCAGACGATGGATGATAAAAAGGATGACGTCTTTGGCAAAGACACCCTCGGGCAACCGGCCGGCAATGTTAATGTTTATGGTTGACGGAGAACGGAAGGCACAGACGCCCTTGAGAATTCCCACTTCAAGATCCGTTGTTCCAACGCCGGCGGCAAATGCGCCGAAGGCACCATGGGTACAGGTATGAGAATCCCCCATGATCACCGTGTAACCGGGGCGTACAAAACCCTTTTCCGGGAAAAGAGCATGACAGATGCCATTTCTGCCGATATCGAAAAAATCCTGAATCTTGTGTCGCCTGGCCCAATCCCTCAGTATTTTACCCTGCATGGCGGTTTTCGAATCTTTTGCCGGTGAAACGTGATCGATGACAACTTTGATTTTATCGGGATCGAACACTCTGTCCTTGCCTCGGCTGACAAGATCATTGACAGCCACCGGGGTTGTGATTTCATGACAGAATACCGCATCCAGTCGAATGACATGAATGTCTTTCTCAGGTTGATCAACCCGGTGAGCATCAAAAATTTTTTCAGCAATGGTTCTGCCCATAAATCCTCCTTAACTGGAAAGTGAAGGGTTGATGATCGAAAATCATCAATTTTTTAGCCATCCATTGATTTTTCTCTATATCATTTTTCATAACTTTAGCTCACTTTTAACTTCTAATCGGTGTCTGACTTTAGTACCGAAAGAAACGCCGACTGTGGAATCATGACCTGTCCCACCATTTTCATCCGTTTTTTCCCTTTTTTTTGCTTTTCCAAAAGCTTTCGTTTTCGTGAGACGTCGCCGCCATAGCATTTTGCAGTGACATCCTTTCTAAAGGGCGAAATTGTCTTTCGGGCAATAATATTTCCGCCGATGGCTCCCTGAATGGCGATCTTAAACATCTGTCTTGGAATTTCCTCGCGAAGTTTTTCGCAGGCACGTCTTGCGCGATCCACCGACCGGTCTCGATGAACAAGTTGAGAAAGCGCATCAACACGCTCTCCGTTGATCAATATGTCAAATTTGACCAGATCTGTTTCTCTAAAATCGATGATATCGTAGTCAAAGGAACCATATCCCTGGGTCACCGATTTGAGTTTGTCATAAAAATCGTAAATGACCTCTGCCAGTGGAAGTTCAAATATCATTTCCAGACGATTGTTGGTTAAATACTGATACGTTTTGTTAATGCCTCTGTGATCCAGACACAGCTTCATGACGGCACCCATATATCGGTCCGGAATGATGATTCCCGCACGGATAAACGGCTCTTTTGTGTGTTCGATGGTTGTCGGATCCGGATACAATGCCGGGTTGTCGATGATTTTTGAGGACCCGTCATTCATGATCAACTCGTATCGGACCGAAGGTGCCGTCAATATCAATGAAAGGTCGTATTCACGCTCGAGTCGCTCCTGAACAACCTCGAGATGGAGGAGTCCTAAAAAGCCGCAACGAAATCCAAATCCCAACGCCACCGACGTATCTTTTTCATAAATCAGGGAAGCATCATTGAGTTTCAGTTTTTCAAGACCGACAGCCAGGTCTTCGTAACCGTCGGAAGCCACCGGATAGATCGAAGAAAAAACCACCGGTTTTGTCTCCTTGAAACCCGGCATCGCGGCATTACAGGGACGATGTTTTAGTGTGATGGTGTCTCCGCAGCGGGTATCGCTGACCGTCTTGATCCCCGCGATAATATAGCCGACCTCTCCTGCTGAAAGCTCTTTTCTAGGGATGCGCTCGATTTGAAAGATGCCGACTTCTTCCACCTTATAAGCGGCTTTATTGGACATGAAAATAATAACATCTTTCGGTTTCACGGTTCCCTGGAAAACCCGGATATGAACAACCGTTCCCCGAAAAGAATCATAGTGGGAATCAAAAATTAATGCTTTGAGTGGCAATTCCGGATCACCGGATGGCGGGGGGAGACGATTCACAATCCCTTCCAGCACCTCTTCAATCCCGATCCCTTCTTTTGCGGATGTCAGTAACACTGTTTCAGGATCAAGTCCCAAGTCGTCTTCGATCTGTTCCTTGACACGATCGATATCGGCTGATGGAAGATCAATTTTGTTAATGACCGGAATGATTTCAAGATCGTGTTCAAGCGCCAGGTACAGGTTCGCAAGGGTTTGGGCCTCGACACCCTGACTGGCATCGACAAGGAGCAAAGCCCCCTCGCAAGAGGCCAGCGCCCGTGACACTTCATAGGTAAAATCCACATGACCGGGGGTGTCTATCAGATTTAAAGAAAAGGATTGATTATTTTTGCCCGTATACGGCAGGCAGATGGTCTGGCTTTTTATGGTGATCCCCCGTTCCCGTTCAATGTCCATGCTGTCCAATATCTGATCTTTAAAATCACGATCAAGAACAACATGGGTTGTTTGGATCAGGCGGTCGGAAAGCGTCGATTTGCCATGATCAATATGAGCTACAATGCTAAAATTTCTTATATTTTTCATTTTTGTTGTTAGCGTATTTTTCTGCATTACCCTTGGTTAAAAGCCTGTTGACACCATCTTTCTTTAAAGTTATATTAAATAGTTCCATAAATTTTCACACAATCGCGACATTTTATCAAGGAGCAATTTTCTATCAAAATGATATTAAATATGTCAAGCTTGACGCCAAAAGTGTCGATATATGTTTTCAAATGAAAAAAACAGGATGAGTCAGAGATAAATGGGTGAACACATTTTAGTCGTTGAAGATGATGATGCCATTAGAAATTCTATACATGAATTTTTGACAAAATCAGACTACAAGACATTCTCCGCCCCCAGTGCGGAAGAGGCGTTTGAAATCATAAAATCAGGCGCGATTCAAATTGTCATAACTGATATTTTACTCCCTGGCAAGGATGGTCTTCAACTTACATCTCAAATCAAACGAAATTACGATATCGATGTCATTGTAATGACGGGTTACAGTGAGGATTATTCTTATGAAGAAGCCATCAATAAGGGTGCCAGCGATCTTGTATTCAAACCGTTTCGTTTTGAGGAACTGTTGCTGAGATTAAAAAGAGTCTTAAAAGAAAGACGACTCACCACGGAGCGCAACCGTATTCTCAACAAGCTTGAAAACCTTGCAATAACAGACGGCCTCACCAAATTATACAATTTAAGACATTTTTATCATTTGTTGGAGATAGAGATTGATCGCTGCAGCCGGTATGGTCATCCTCTTGCGCTTTTGCTTTTAGATATTGATAAATTTAAAGATTACAATGATACATACGGTCACCTTGAAGGCGACAAAGTTCTGGTCAGAATAGGACAGATTATCCAATCGTGTCTTAGAACGATGGATTCCGCTTTCAGATATGGCGGTGAAGAATTTACGGTTATTCTTCCGGAAACCAGAGCACAAGAGGCCAATAACGTTGCCCACAGAATTAGAACCGCCATGGAATTCGAAAACTTTTTTCCGGAACCGGAAAAAGCCGTCACCGTCACCATCAGTATCGGTGTAACGGAATATTATAATAAAGAATCGTTGTCAGAATTTATAAAAAGAGCCGACCAGGCCATGTATCTTTCAAAAGAAAAAGGACGAAACGCAATTTCATCCCTGTTTGCTGAAACTTCTTAACTCCGGACATCTCACCAATTATTTTTATTTTCTTTCCCCTCAGTCGAAATTTTAACTATTTGCGTGTTTGACCTATAGCAAATGTTGCAAAAAAAATAAGAGACGCCAATGCAACAATCGTTGCACCGGACGCCAGGTCGGCATAATAAGAAATAATGAGGCCGCCGCCGGTGGATATCAGTGCAATGAGTATCGAAAAGACGATCATGGAATTATAACGACGGGTGATCTGTGAAGCAGCCGCTCCGGGGATCACTAGGAGTGCGGAAACGAGAATGATCCCGATAATTTTCATGCTGATCACCACGGATAGGGCAAGGATGGTCAGGAAAAAATGATCAAGAAAGGTCACCGGCATTCCACTGACAAAAGCCACCTCCCGATCATAGGCAACAAACAGTAGTTCCTTAAAAAACAGCACCGTTGAAAGAAGTACCAGTCCTCCAAGCACCGCAGTAATGATCAAATCCTGCCGGGTGATCGCCAGAATGTTGCCGAAAAGATAACCAAAAAGATCCACGTTGTATTGATCCGACATGCCGATAAAAATAACGCCCATGGCCATTGCCAAAGGGAAAAAGATACCGATGGCAGTATCCGTGCCCAGGTGGCCTTTTTTCCCGAAATAACCAATAGCATTGGATACGACCACGGCGAAACCGATGGCAGTAAGTGTTGGAGAAATCCCCAAAAGCGCCCCTAAAGCGACACCGCCGAAAGCCGAGTGCGCCACACCGACGCCGATAAAGGACAAACGACGCAACACAACGAAAAATGAAACCACTGCCAGAACGACGCTGAGCATCATTCCCGCCAAAAAGGCATTTTGCATAAATTGGAGGTTGAACATATCAATCATGGTCTTGATGACTGCGATAGCAGGTTGCACATTTTGAATCATGGACAATAACTTTAAGGCCTTTTCCAAAAACTTCTCTTGTGATGTCGGGCGAAAAACAGGAGTCCGGTTCGTCATGATAGTGAAGCTGAACATTCAGGCACGCCACCCGGTCTGCATGGGATGTAATTACCCCGATATCGTGTGACACCATGATAACGGATATGCCTTGCTCATCTCTAAATTTTGCCAAAAGTTCATAGAAATCTTCCTGAGCCACGCTGTCGACACCGGTTGAAGGTTCATCTAAAACTAAAAGTTTCGGTTTTGACGCCATTGCTCGTGCAATGTTGACCCGTTGCTGTTGTCCGCCTGAAAGTACGGCAAAGGGTCTTTTTGCATGGTCAGCCATGTTTATCTGTGACAGCAGGTCCATGGCAATCTTTTTGCTCTTACGATCCGGCCTGTGGAAAAGACCGATACGACCGTAAAGGCCCATGAGAACCACATCGAGGACGGTCACCGGAAAGGATTGATCTGCATGGGAAATCTGGGGGAGATATCCCACCTCCAGCCTGCTTTGTTTGTTGGGTTGGTTCCCAAATAACTGAACAGAGCCTTTTTGGGGGCTCACAAGTCCAAGAATAACATTCAGCAACGTGGTTTTGCCGCCGCCGTTTGGGCCGACGATACCGAATATTTCACCGGGATAACAATTAAAATAAATGGATTTTAGAATCCATTTACCATCGTATGCCACCCAAACATCATTCAAATCTACAAAGGGTTTTTTATCATTTTTCGTATCCATGGCCGTATGTTTCATTTCATGGCCTCCTGCATAACATTCAGGTTGTAATTCATTAGATCAAGATACGTGCTGCGCCCTTTCAAGTTGGGTCCACCCAAAGGATCGAGCAAAAGGACGTTAATCCCTGCTTCCCTGGCTATGATTTCTGCGGCTCTGGGATTGAGTTGGGGTTCTGCAAATACAGCCCGAATCCGGTATTTTTTTATCATTGCCACAATATTTTTAATTTGTATCGGTGTTGGATTCCGGCCGGGAGCCGCTTCGATGATCCCGACCGGTTCTAAGCCGTAGTGCCTGGCAAAATAAACCCAGGACGCATGAAAAGAGACATATTTTTTGCTTTTAAAACTTGCCACCCTATCTTTGATCAGGTGGTCGAGTTTATCTATATCTTTCAAATAATTCTGGCTACGTTGCTTATAATACTTTAAATGCTGATGATCAACTTCACATAGGGCCGCCGTAATTTTATTGACCATCGATTTTGCGATTGCAGGATCGAGCCAAATGTGCGGATTGGCAACGCTTGATTCGTGATCTGAAGTGCCTGACTCGGCATGATGATGCTTAGCCTCGTCCTCATGATGATGTCCGGCAGTGTGGATCAGTGAAACGCCTTCTGACAAAACGATGGTTGTCAAGCCAGGCCCCGCCAGATTTATGAATTTATCGGCCCAAAACTCCAAGCCGGCACCGACCATAAAGAAAATGCGTGCTGATGAAAACTTTTTTACCAGGCTCGGTTTCGGTTCAAAGGTGTGAGGACTGGCTCCTGCCGGCAGAACAAAAGTAACGTCAACTTGGTCACCGCCCACCTGGTGAACCATGTCGGCAACGGGGTAGATGCTGGCAATCACCGGAAGTTTTTCCGACATGCATTCAGTTGAGTGAAGCTGGATAATTAAAAAACACAGAATAAAAAAAAGGTGGCGTAAAGACATTTAAATCCTATGATAAAAAGTTATGAATCACGTGCCACAAATTTAGTCCGGATATGAATCCGATATAATCAGGATGCGGCCTGCAAATTTAGTCCCTTAAAAATGCTCAAAACAACGAATGAAAGGTTTTTGAACAATTGTTAAGCGGTTGTTAAACAAATAACCTTAAATTGCGCAAATAGTCAAGAATGTTCAATCTTATCAAAATTTTCTTGTAATTTTAGATTCAGATTCATATTTTAATATAAACCCATCATTCTTAAAAGGAGGCGGGAATGCCCAAAAAAGCATTAATCATCGTTGATATGCTAAACGACTTTGTAGATGAAAAGGGAGCGCTGTATTGTGGCGACACGGCGAGATCGATAATTCCCTTTATCCAAGAAAGATTGACGAGCTATCGAAATCAAAAAGATCTTATTATATATCTTCAGGATTCCCATGATGAAGATGACAAAGAATTTGAAAAATTTCCCAAACATAGCGTTGAAGGAACCTGGGGTTGTGAGGTTATTCCTGAGCTTTCTCCTATGGCCGGTGAAACGGTGATTCCCAAAAAACGATACAGCGGTTTTCACGGAACCGATCTTCAACATGTTCTTAAGTCCGCTGGTGTGGATGAAGTTGAGGTGGTGGGCGTCTGTACATCCATTTGTGTGATGGATACTGTCGGCGGACTGGCAAACCGGGACTATAAAACCACCGTGCCTGTCAAAGGCGTTGCTGATTTTGATCAAAAGATGCACCAATTCAGTTTGAAACGGATGGAAAAGATATACGGAGCCGATGTCTCATGACTAAATCACAGCGCGCAGGTCCTTTGTTTACAGATCTTTACGAATTGACCATGGCAGCCAGTTATTTTGACCATCAGGTATTTGATGCGGCAACCTTTTCACTGTTTATCAGAGACTTTTATGGCACCCGCAATTATTTTGTGGCTGCAGGTCTCGAGCAGGTGTTGGATGAACTGGCCGCCTTCCAATTTTCTGACCCGGATATCAACTACCTGCAAAGTACCGGCCGTTTTTCGGAGCATTTCCTTGATTACCTGGCACAACTCCGCTTTACCGGAGATGTTTATGCGATGCCGGAGGGCACGGTTTTCTTTGCCAATGAACCGGTGATGGAAGTGACGGCTCCGATTGTTGAGGCCCAACTTATCGAAACTTTTGTGTTGAACACCGTCGGGTTTCAGACCATGATTGCCTCCAAAGCGGCCCGATGTTTTCATACCGCTGACGGCCGACCCTTGATTGACTTTTCTCTGCGAAGAACTCAGGGACAGGATGCCGGAATCAAGGTGGCCCGCAGCACGTTTATTGCCGGATTTGCGGCGACCAGCAATGTCCTGGCCGGGAAAATATACGGTATTCCCATCTCCGGAACCATGGCCCATTCTTATGTTACGGCCTTTGAGGACGAACGTGATGCTTTCTTTGCATATGCAGATACATTTCCTGACCATTCCATATTTCTCATTGACACCTATGATAGTGTTAAAGGCGCGCGACATGCTGCTGCCGTGGCCAAAGAAATGAAAAAAAAGGGACATGCCCTGCTTGGTGTCAGGCTTGACAGTGGAGATATGGTGAGTCTGAGTCAAAAGGTTCGAAAGATTCTGGATGATGCCGGGCTTTATGATGTTGAGATTTTTGCCAGCAGCGGGTTTGATGAGTTTAAGATCGCAAAGATTATTTCGGAAGGTGCCGCCATCGATGCATTTGGTGTGGGGACCAAAGTGGGGGTTTGTGCGGATGCCCCTTTTGTTGATGTTGTCTACAAAATGGTCCGGTTTAAAGGGCGCGACGTAAGGAAACTGAGTCCGGGCAAGGTAACCCTGGCCGGTGAAAAGCAGGTTTTTAGAAAGTCGGATCAAAACGGACGTTATTTTGAGGATATCATCGGCCAAAGAAACGACGTCATTGCTGAAGGAAAATCCTTGCTGGAAAAGGTTATGGAAAACGGAAAGTTATTGCGACCGCATCCGCAACTTCAAACGCTTCAGGAAACGTTCAAAGAAAACTTTGCCGCGTTAGATGACAGATACAAGTCGATTAAGGATCATAAAGCCTATCCCGTCAAACTGAGCACCCGCCTGGAGAACTTGCAAAAAGGTAACATTTAGCTTTTTAAAAGCCTTGCCGTTTCAAAGGTAATATATTTCTTGTTCTATAGTCCCAAATACGCTTTTTTTACCTTTTCATTTGAGAGGAGGTTTTTAGCCGATTCTGCCAGTGTTATCCGTCCGTTTTCCATGACATACCCTTTGTGTGCCACTTTAAGCGCAAGATTGGCATTTTGTTCTACGAGAAATATCGTGGTGTTGTTTTCGGCATTTATTTTTTTTATGATCTCAAAAATTTGCTTAACCACCAGAGGTGCCAATCCTAAAGAGGGTTCATCCAGCAAAAGAAGACGGGGTTTGGCCATGAGTGCTCTGGATATGGCGAGCATCTGTTGTTCCCCACCGCTGAGCGTTCCACCGGCCTGATGCCGTCTTTCGGCCAGAATCGGGAACAGATCGAATATGTATGCCATATCTTGTTTAATATTTCCTTTATCATTCCTTAAAAAAGCCCCCATGTCCAGATTTTCCATGACCGTTAAATACGGAAAAATCCGGCGGCCTTCAGGGACCTGACAAATTCCAAGTGAAACGATTTTATTTGGACTGAAATGGTGAATCGGTTGGCCCATAAATTGGATTTCGCCGGACCTAGGGGGAACGATGCCGCAAACCGACATGAGTGTTGTGGTTTTTCCGGCACCGTTGGCGCCGATAAGGGTGATGATCTGTCCTTCTGAAATCTCTAAACTGATTCCTTTTAACGCCTGAATATTTCCATAATATGTCTTAATATTTTTAAGTTTAAGCATCCATCTCCTCTCCGAGATATGCTTTTATCACCGCGGGATTGTGCCTTATTTCTTCAGGTGTTCCCTGTGCGATTTTCTTTCCGTAATCCACAACATAAATTCGATCGGACAGACTCATCACCAGTTTCATGTCATGTTCGATGAGTAAAATGGAAATGTTTTCATTTTCACGTAACCATAAAATCAAGTCGTCGAGTTCTTGAGTTTCATGGGGATTCATCCCTGCCGCCGGTTCGTCAAGAAGAAGCAAAAAAGGTTCGGTGGCCATGGCCCTGGCGATTTCTAGGCGGCGCTGAGCGCCGTAGGGAAGATTCATGGCAAATTCATTGACAAAGTCTGTCAGGCCGATCTTTTCGAGCATCTGATAGCTGTCTCTGACCACCGCTTTTTCTTCATTGACGGTTGAAGAACCTCTAAAAATGGCGCCGGCGATACCGGCCGACATGCGGCAGTGTCGACCGATCATGACGTTTTCAAGAACCGTCATATTGGGAAACAGGCGGATGTTTTGAAATGTTCTGGCCAGGCCGTGTTCAGTGACGTGGTTGGGTTTGAGTCCGTTTAGACGTTTTTGTTTCTTACCCGGTGGCATAATCAACATATCGCCTTTTGTGGGGGGGTAGATGCCGGTGATGCAGTTAAAAAATGTGGTTTTACCAGCACCATTGGGACCGATAAGCGCGACGATTTCACCTTCAAAAACTTCGAGATCCAGGCTGTCCAGCGCTCGAAGCCCTCCGAAATCCATGGTCAAATTTTTTACATTTAGTATCGGTTTCATTTACGGATTATTTCGATGATTGTTTTCTTTACCTTCAAACCGGTATGTTCGACGGACATCGGGAACGATTCCCCCTGGGCGAAATACCATCATCAACACCAGGATGCCTCCGAAAAGAAGCATCCGGTATTCGGAAAACGCCCTGAGATATTCCGGCAAAAGGATCAGCACTAACGCACCGGTAATTACACCGATAATGGATCCCATTCCGCCCAAGACAACAATACAAAGAATGATAATCGATTCCCAGATGGTAAAGCTTGCAGGGTTGATAAACGTTGTTTTGGCAGCAAATATAACCCCCGCCATTCCCGCCCATGTGGCACCCAGTGCAAATGCGGTCAGTTTTGTGGCTCTTTTGTCGATTCCCATGGCCTGGCAGGCCACTTCGTCTTCCCGAAGGGCGATCCAGGCCCGACCGATTCTAGAGTCCTGCAAGCGGTTGACAACAAAAATGGTAAACAAAATAAGGCCGATCATAATGTAATAGAGGTAGATGGTGGCGTTATACACCGAGAATTCGATGCCGAAAAAGGAAGGGCGCGGGATATTGGCGATACCGCTGGGGCCGAAAGAAAATGCATTCCAGTTTTCCAGGATGAGCCGGATGATTTCGCCGAATCCCAGGGTAACGATGGCCAAATAGTCTCCTCTCAATCGAAGCACCGGAAAACCCAACAGAATACCGAAAAATGCACCCAGGCCTGCGCCGACGGGAAGCGCCGCCCAAAATCCTATGCCAAAGTGGTAATTTAAAAGGGCATAGGCATAGGCGCCCACGGCATAAAACGCCACATACCCCAGATCGAGCAGACCGGCAAGGCCGACGACGATGTTGAGCCCCAGACCCAGCATGACGTATATCAGGCCTGTGATCATGATATTGGTTTGATACAAGGAGAATACAAAAGGAAAAACAAGCGCGAAAACGGATATAACAGCTAAAGTAGGGATAAAAATTTTGCGCTCTTTTAAGATGCGTTGAATCAGAGGTGTTTTTTCAATCCCGCCGATTTCAGCTTTTTTCGATCCTTCATCTCGTCTTTTGAGGAGATAGCGCCAGACAAAACTTAAGAAAAAGCTCCCGATACCGATCCACAGCATATTGTCCCAGCGCCACTCGATCACATTATTAATCGTGTTGACCCGGATGACCATGATCGGAAAGGTCAAAAACATAAACCAGGCGGACACTAAAAGAGATCTTGTTATTTCTTGAAAGGGCTTCAATTTAGATTTTCATTACACCTTATCTGTTTCAGACCGTCCCAAAATTCCTGCGGGTCTGAAAATGAGTATGAATACCAAAAACAAAAACGCAAAAACGTCTTCGTAGTCACTTGAAATATAACCGGTAAAAAAGCTTTCTGTCCAACCGAGAACGAGACTCCCCACCACGGCGCCCGGTATACTGCCGATGCCGCCGAGCACTGCGGCGACAAAAGCCTTTATGCCCGCAATAAAACCGATATAAAAATTGATTTGCCCGATATGGGAGGCAATGAGCACACCGCCCAATGCCGCCGTTGCGGAACCGACGATAAAGGTGAAAGAAATGACCTTGTCCACATCCACACCGACCAGCATGGCCATTTCTCTATCCTGGGCTGTTGCCCGCATGGCTTTACCGAGTTTCGTAAACTTGATCAAAACCCACAGCAAAATCATGACCACAGCGGTGGTGATAATGATTACGATTTCCGAAGAACTGATAATGTGTTCATAAGGTGCATTAAATTTAAATTCCGGGATCAGGCTCGGAAACGGAAGAAAGTCGGACGTCTGTGCCAGGAGTACATAATTTTGCAGAAAGAGGGATACGCCAATGGCGCTGATGAGAGCGGACAACCGAGGTGCCCGGCGCAATGGCTTGTAGGCTAGCTTTTCGGCGGTATAACCATATGCCGAAGAGTAAATCACGGCAGCAATGGAGGCGATGACAAGGATGGCGATATGATTCCAGCCTTGTAATGTGAGAACACTGGCAACAATCAGAGCGGTAAACGCACCGATCATATAAATTTCACCATGGGCAAAATTAATCAGTTCGATAATCCCGTAAACCATGGTGTATCCCAGCGCTATCAGCGCATAGATACTGCCCCGCGTCAATCCTCCAAGAAAGAGCTCAAGAAAATATTCCATTGTTTTTTAAAAATTGTTCCCGGCGTATTGGGTCAAAAGCACGTCATTGTTTTCAACGCTGAAACAGCAAGCGGGTGAAAAGCTCCCGGTTTGTTTGGCGAGAATCAAACAACACAGGGGACAGGCAAAACAGCCTGCCCCCTGTGTCTATTTTAAATAATTACCTATTGTAATTCGACATATTTTCCTTTTTGCACCTGATAGATGGAGAATCCGACACCTTCGGCATCCCCTTTTTTGTCAAAGCGGATTTTACCCAGAGGTGTTTCCACATAGTCGGTTCTCAAGGCCTTTTCAACAGCATCATAATCGGTTGACCCGGCCTTTTGAATCGCATTGAGCAGTGCCAGTGCCGCCGAATATCCGTTGAGGAAAAATGCGCCAGGATCTTCGCCGTATGTTTTTTTGTGGGCTTCATTGGCGGCGATGGCCATGGGATTACTCGACACATCCTTTGGGCCTGTGGCATACACGCCTTCGGCATATTTTTTGGCGACTTTGATGAATGTATCGTCTTTGACCCCGTCATCAGAAATAAAGATGGTCTTCATCTTTTTTTTGCGCATCTGGGTGACGATTTTGGAGGCTTCCGGATGATAGCCGCCGAATATGACCGCTTGTGCACCGGAACGTTTGATCTTTTGGACGATGGCTGAATAATCGACAGCTCCCGGGGTGATCCCTTCAAACAGGACGACCTTTGCTCTTTTATCTTGTTCAAGGAATTTCTTTGCGTACTCTGCCAGTCCTTTTCCATAATCGCCTTTATCGTGAAGCACGGCAATTTTTTTAAGCTTCAACTTGTTGAGTGCAAAATCAACCTCAAGTTTTGCCTGGGCGTCGTCTGATGCAATGGTCCTGAAAAAGTTCGGATAATCACCGCTTTGTGTAAGGGCGGGATTGGTTGCGGAAGGACTCATCACAATGATCTTTGCATCTTTATAAATGCCCAAAGCCGCTTTTGTAGCACCGCTGCAAATGTGTCCCAGTACCACATCCACTTTTTCGGACAAAAGTTTTGTCGCCGTATTCGTGGCAACTTCGGGTTTGCATACGTCATCTTCAACCAGCAGTTCTACCTTTTTACCGAGGACGCCGCCTTTTGCATTGATATCTTTGACCACAAGCTCGGCTGCCCTTACGGTCGGAATCCCGTAAGAAGCAAGGTCACCGCTGTGGGGGCCGGCGACGCCCAGTTTGATGGTGTCGGCAGCAGGGCTGTTACCAGGAAACAAAAAAATCATAGATATTCCAATGATTGCAGTAATAAAAAGCTTTCCAAAATCGGTCTTCTTCATCATTTCCTCCTTGTAAATTTTTGGTTTATCCAAAGAACCTTGTAACCTAAAACATATAATAATAGGAAAAAAATGAGTCAAGACAAAAGAATAATTGATCGTTATTTAAAAAATATCTTGCTGTTCCGATACGATATTAGTAATAAATCTATCGATTGAAGAATATAAATAAATACGAAAATAGATGCGTAACAAAGGAAATCATCTTTGACGGTAAAAAAAGTAGGGATTGTCGTAAAAGAAGATCTTGAGGCCAAAAGGAAAGCCGACGAACTTGAACATTGGCTCCGGTCTAAAAATATAGACATCGTCAGCAAAGAAAATCTGCCTCCAAAACGCAGAGTTGCAGACAAAGACAAATTTATTGCCCCGCCGGATCTGTTTTGTGTTTTCGTTCTCGGTGGGGACGGAACTTTTTTGAGTGCGGTTCGCTGGATCGGAGATCAAAACATACCCATCCTGGGTGTCAAGTTCGGTGAAGTCGGTTTTCTTGCCGAAACTGTGGAAGACAACCTTGTTTCTGCTGCCGAATCTGTGCTGAACAACCAGTTTCTCACCGAATCCAGAATGCGCCTTCTGGTAAAAGTGACACGAAAAGAGAAAGAACTTGTCTGTGAAACCGTATTAAATGACATTGTCATCAACAAGGGCGCACTGGCCAGGCTGGCCCATATAGAAACATATATCAACGATCATTATCTGACCACCTACAGCGCAGACGGACTGATTGTTGCAACCCCCACCGGCTCAACCGCTTATTCCCTTGCCGCAGGAGGCCCTGTTATTCATCCGGCGGTACCCGCAATCCTCATGACGCCCATCTGTCCGTTTACCTTGACCAACCGACCTCTGATCATCCCTGATTCGGCATGCATAAAAATCAAACTTGAAAAAAAGTCATCCGATATTATGTTGACATTCGACGGTCAGGCCGGTCTTGAGATTAATGAAGAACATACCATCATTATCCAAAAATCGCTCTATCCTGTTAAGATGATTACATTGCCGGGTCAGCATTATTTTGATGTTTTAAAGGCGAAGCTGAGGTGGAGCGGCGGGCGTGTTTAGGAGTGGTTTCAAAACCACTTCTAAAAAATATCAATCATAAAACCATGACAAAAACATGGCGCATATTACGATAAAATTATTTGCTTCTCTGAAAAGATTTTTACCGGCCTCTTCGGAAAACTACCCGATAGATTCCGGGATAACCGTTAAAACACTGCTTGAAGAATTATGTGTTCCAGAAGATGAGGTAAGACTTGTTTTTATTGACGGTGTTAAGCATGACCTTGCAGCTGTTTTAAAAGGCGGTGAGCGGGTCGGAATTTTCCCGGCAGTTGGAGGTGGATGATTTAGAAGCCATCTCAAAATAATCTTTTGGCCCAACCTCGGCGTTGAAGCCTCGTTTTAAGTCCTCGACATACTTGACTATGCGTGTCGAAGATCCCGTCAACAGGCGGGGCGGGTTAAAACTCGGCTTCGCCTTGATCTTGAACCAAAATCTTTATTTTGAGATGGCTTTTATTATTATCATTTTTCAACCGCTTTCAACCTTTAACAATGAACGGATTCTGTTAAAATATTCTGTACGGCAATTATTTTCAATTTGAATAAGATGTTTAAACGGCTGATTGAAATCCGTTTTTCCTGTGGTAAAGAGACCATGACCGTAGACGATGACGCCCGGATTTCTTCGAATTGCTTCAGGAACAGTGTTGCAGAGGCAATGCGGTCCGGAACCGACTTCTCCTGAGACAATCGGAATACCACATGCAAAACGTTCATGGGGACATGCCCGATGACACTCGCCGCTGCACATGCACGCTGTTATATCGCAGTCCATGGACAAAATAACTGAAAATTTTGGATGTCCGTGAAGAATCGCTTTGTTGTCGGTATTCTGAACAATTTCCAAATGTGTCGGCAGTTCGCTGGAAGCGGTGATAGGGACACAAGAAGAACCGTCTAAAGGACAAGGATCAATGGCGTCTTCGAGTTCATCCAAACTGCTCCCGGTCTGGCTGATGAAAAGAGTTCGGCCATGACGAAATGAGATGTTTCCAAAATGGGAATCGACCAAACGATGTTCTACGGTCAATCTTCCTGCTTCCTGAATCGCTTCGAAAACACGCTTTTTTGAATTTAGCGGTCCTTTTATCAAAGAACCGTTGAACGAGACAGGTGGGTCGAGAATTTCTACAACCTTATCAAATAGTTGTCGGCGTTTTGTGTCAACCTGCCCTTGCTTTGCGTCAAGAAGAAAATCACAAAAAAATTTTACAAAACCGGCAAAACATACAGAGGAAAATGTGACATAAGCCTGCTCGAGGCCCACCGTTCCGTGGGTGATAATACCCTTTTCGGGAATAATGACACTTTTGCGCGATTTTAAGATTGAAACAACAGAATTTGATGAAAGCTGAAACGACACCGGCAAGTCGTGGAGAAAGGTTCTGGTTTCGCAATCATTCGGCGTAATCGTTCCATTGGAGGTTTTTGCCAGATAATCGATGATGCTGCGATACGGTTCAGCCGGCCGGGAAAAAATAAGGGCGTTGATGTTTAACTGCTTAAAGATGTCTTCGAGCACAATACGTTTTCTGTCTGCTCTGTTCCATTCGAGCTGTGCATCCAGACAGCCCAGCAGGGGTGGTTCGGGACCGACAAGACCGCTTTTTATAAGCTTATTTTCGTATGTACGAAAGATTTGATTCATTGGTGAATGGAAACTAAATCGGCTCCAGTCCTAATTCCTTGGCTACTTTTGAGACCGGTGTGCCGTTTTTATTCAACTTTCTTGCGATATAATAATTGGAACGTGCCGTTAAAAATGCGCCTTTGTCTATGGGCTTGATATTGATACCGTCTTTTGTATAACCCGGCCTGGTAAAAAAACGGACCGGAAGATCGTCGTCCTTTTCAGTGAATCCGTTGGCGGCATTCATCATTCGTTCATTGTAACAGATCCGTTCTCCCACTTTAAAGAGATCCTGACCGGAGGTCTTGATCCCAGTAACTGCCGTAAAAATTTTGGCATACTCTTCAAGTGATGCTGCAAAAAATATGAATTTGCATGCAGTCAGAGAATCTGCAACGGCATTTAAATCTTCACCTATTTTAATCATTCGCGCTTTTCCGTTAAATGAAAAACGATCTGTAGCCACCGGTTTTCGTAAAATTTCGTGACTGATGGGGTATGCCCTCAAGTGGCATCCTCCCCTGGAAGATGTGGCATACGCAAGGGCCATCCCATAAGCCCCTCTTGGATCATAGGCCGGCAGTTCCTGGCTTTTGACTACCATGGCAAGATCCGGTCGGCCTGAATTTCCGGCATATTTTGCTGCACCTTGGCCGAGCTTAACGCCGGCCCCTTTCTTTTTTCCAATGTCCATCAGAAGAGAAACAACTTCTTCGGGCGACAATGTCTTTTTTGAAATTTCTGAAAAACATGACAGGGTTGATGCCGCTGAAATGGTATCCATCCCCATTTCATTACATATCCTGTTGGCTTTAACGACAGCGCCGATATCTGTATTGCCCAAGAGTGCACTGAAATGAGACATGGTTTCAAATTCGGGCATGCTTGTATGATCTTTTGTTATTTTTTTACATAAAATGTGGCATCCACGACATCCGGTATTTTTGGGTTTGAACGTCTTTTTGAACGCATGTGCATTCATTTTGAACGCTTGATCAAACTGGGTTTTTCGAAAATTTTCCGTAGGCATCATACGCCTTGCATCCATCAGATCATACAAGGCGCCGGTGCCAAATCGTGAGATTCCGAATTTTCCCAAAAGAATCGGGGAAGCCGCGGTTAGTCTGAATACGTCTTCTCTGGCGGATCTTAAACCTTTGGGGTTGAAAACGTTTGTTTTCCCAGTACCTTGTATGGTGATATATTTCAGGTTTTTGGAAGCAAACATCAGGCCGATGCCGCTTCTGCCTGCCGCAAAATGTCCGTCGATAATAACACTTGAGAAAAGAACCCCATTTTCTGCTGCCGGTCCGATAACCGCTGTCGAGCCTTTGCCTTTTAGGTGCGAATGAACAATACCGGTTTCCCAACCTTTAAAGTGAGAAGCATCGGAAATATGGATATCGTTATCTTTGATTTCAATACCGCAAAGTTTGTCGGACTTTCCTGTTATGATCATGCCGTCGAATCCGGCTTTTTTTAGCTGGAAACCCAAAGATCCCCCCACAGATGAATCGCCGACAGCACCGGTCAAAGGTGAACGGGACATGATGGTCATCCTGCCACTTGTTGGGGAGCGGGTATTAACAAGAGGCCCGGCAAACAAGAGAAGCGGCATATCCGGATGATTCCAATCGAGGGTTATTTTCTTTCTAATATAATATCCTGCCAGACCTCTTCCACCGATAAATGTTTGTAAGACGTTTAAATCGGGAACCTCTACACGCCATGATGGGTCGGTGAGATGTATTCTGACAATTTTGCCACACCATCCATACATTTGAACGCTCATATGACTGTGGATTTCAAATTGATTTGGTTTATATCGTTTTTTGGCCGAGATCAATATATGCAAGTTTAGATAAACCACACGAACGAGTCAAGGCGGAAAGGGATCGTATGTGTATGAAACTTGACATATCATGTTATTAAACTTAACTTTAAAAATTTGAAACGACTTAGAGGGAACACATTGATGAACCAAAAAGATCTGGAGCACTTAAAGAAATGGTTTACGGATTATGTTGCCGGTTTTTATACGGACAATCCCACCGATAACAGCACCATCCGCCTTAAAGAAAAACACACGGAACGCGTGTGTGAAAATATAATCTTGCTGGGCAAATCCCTGGCTCTTTCGGATGAGGACATGGTGCTGACAGAAACCATGGCGCTTTTCCACGATGTCGGCAGATTCAAGCAGTATGCAACTTACGGTACATTCAAAGATGTGGATTCTGAAAATCATGCCTTGCTTGGGCTTCGAGAGATGGTGGCACATAATGTTTTGGATATATGCACCAAAGATGAAAGAAAATGGATTACAAAAGCCATTGCCAATCACAATGCCGTCACGATTCCTAAAAAGGAAAATGGAAAATCCCTTTTTTTCATTCGTCTTCTTCGGGATGCTGACAAGCTTGACATTTGGAGGGTCTTCATCGATTACTACAAGACACGTGACAATCAGCCGAATCCGGTCGTAGAATTCGGCCTCCCGGATGATCCATCCTTTTCACCACCCGTTCTGTCTGCCTTGAGCGAAGAACGGTTTGTCCGTTTTGAAGATTTAAGAACCGTAAACGATTTTAAACTGCTCTTGTTAAGCTGGGTGTTTGATCTCAACTTTACCATTTCGATTCAAGTGGTTAAAGACCGCGGATATATAGAGAAAATTGGGGCAATCCTGCCTGATTCTCAAGAGACTAAAACGGCGTTAACGTATATATATGATTATATGGAGCGTCATTTATAATTATGAATATTAAAAACCGGATTAATTTTCGTGATAAACCGAACGGAGAGGAAGGCAAAATATGAATGATTTAGTTTTGTTATTGATCATCGTCGGAATTTGGTATCTGTTACAGGCGTATATCCTGCCGAAATTAGGTATTTCAACATGAGTGCGAAATTCTTGTCAGGTGACAGGAAATAAGGAGAAAACCGAGGAGAAAATATCAGAAAAGAGATAAAAATTAATGAATTCGGTGATATATGCTTAAAAAAATAGTAATCCTGGTGATCGTATCGATGATTGGCTTGGGGTGCGAGGCTGAGAACCTCAATCTGTTCATCAGGTTCGATCATATTGATGGGTTGAAATCCGACGACAGCATTATTTTTGAAACAAGTCGAATCGGTAAAGTGGAAGAAGTGACCTATACGAAGAAGGGGGATTATCTGGTCGAACTGATAATTTATAAAGCCTATGCAAATGCAGCCACGGAGCACGCTAGATTTTATATTATTTCAGACCCCCAAAACAATGGGCGAAGTGCTGTAGAAATGATCCAGATTCTTAAAGGAGGAAGACCATTACAGTACAACACCGTTCTCGAAGGCTCAAGCAAATCTTCCGTGATCATTGAACACTTGGGAAAAGACCTGGAAAAGAAGATGGAGAGTTTCAGAAAAGAGTTCAACGAATTTGCAGAGGAATTAAAAAAGAGCCCTGATAGCGAGGCATTTAAAAAGCTTGAGGACGAACTCGCGAATATTTATGAAAAAATGAAGCAATCGGGAAAAGATGTCCGGGAAATGATACAAAAGGAAATATTGCCCCGTATCGAACAGGAATTGGAAAATTTAAAAAAACGTTTGAACGAGAAAGGGAAAAAGGACGAATTAAAACCGCTTGAAATTAAAATGGAAGAAATTAAGAAAATATAACAATAACCTTAAAATATTACTAAATTAACCATTTCAAAAATTTGAAACACTCAGTTTAGGGATAAGATAATAACAGATAGTGGTCTGTTTGTCGAAGTTCACATCCGGATTTTTTTTAGAAGCTTGCTTATTATTTCAATCATCTTCTATGCTCGGAAGACCCACCCAAATGATATCCCAACATCCCCCTCTTTAATGCAATTAAATCAACCTGTATTGACATTAACATCTCAATATATTGTGGTATATTTTTCTTGACACACAAGATATTTTATCTTATACAAAGATATTTTAAAATATTAGAAATAGGCCAACGTTATCGAAATTGGTAAGAATAAGACTTGTCCAAGTGACACTAAATTAGGATTTAACTGAGTTAAAAAATGCGAAACTCGGGTTAATATTTACAAGAAACAAGGAAGGTGTTGATGGGCAAATCTTTTATTAAATGCCCTAAAGATCCGGAAATGCAATACTATCGTGAAATTTGTAAGGAAGTTTTTCGGAAAGGGAACATACGCAACTGGTGTAAACAATGTGAGGCCTTTCAGGAACAGAAGAAATCCGGGGGAAAGGGTTAGTTTTTGATTTTCCAATCCCGGTTAACGTTTATAGGAAGGTTGGTTGATAATGGATACTTGATGTTAAAGATGTGAATTTTCCTGATAATCTTAGCATAACAGAGGAGGCCATATGATTTCTTCTCCATGTGCAAACTGTCAATGGAAAAATCAACCTAAAGAATTGTGCGCAAATGATTGCGAAATTCTAGAGGCCATTCAACTTTACCAGGTATCAAATGAAAGAGATTTTTTTATTTCTGCCGTTGATTGTACTGAAGAAGGTCGATTTTGTTTAAACACTCGGGATGTTTTTTAAATTTCTATTCCCACGGTTTGTTGAAGTAAGTGGACGTGTCCGCCTGTGCCGTGAGACGGAAATTTTGTTCTGTAGTGGTTTGCACGAGTTTCATGCACCCGTCTCAGATGAATAACATCGTGACGCGATTTTATTTTCCGTCTGTCTCCATTATCAAAAGGAGGTGGTTCTATGTATGTGGGCCGAATAATGCATACACGTCTTGTAACCGCAGCTCCGGATACAAGCTTAAAAAAAGCCAAGGAGATCATCGAAGAAAAGAAGATTAACCATCTGTTGGTGGTTAACAAAAGCGGCGATTTGATCGGCATTGTTTCTGACAGAGATGTCAGACAAAGCATGGCTTCTCCGGCAACCGCCCTCAGTGTTCATGAGTTGAACTATCTGTTGACCCAGTTGACCATTGAAAATATTATGGTGAAAAAGATAATCACCATATCTCCCGGCACCACCATTGAACGTGCTGCCAATATCATGCAGGAGAACCGAATCAATGCACTGCCGGTTGTCGAATCTGATAAGCTCGTTGGGATTATTACAAGCACGGATGTCATGGGCGTTTTGCTTCGTGCCATTGGATTTGGTGAAAAAAGTGCCCGGTTTACCGTACTGGTCCAAGATCGTATCGGGATTGTTGCAGAAGTTTCAAAAATTCTCAAAGAAAAGAATATCAGCATTCGCAGTTTTGTTACCTGGCCGGAAAAAGAATATCCGGGTGTTTTTCAGTTGGTAATGAGAGTCGGTTTGGAAGATAAGGAACGGGCAATTTCAGCATTAAGCGACGGCGGGTTCAAAGTATTAACCGAATATGTTAACGATCTGACGCCCTTTCTGCCGGCAAAATGAACATGATGGCTTTCTAATATCGTCAAGACCTTTGAAAAATGGATGTTTTGCAAAGGTCTTTCTTCATCAGAGTAAAAGACCCCTCTTATATTTCTTCCAGCAGTCTATTAACGCGCAGGCCGTCAAAATCGACCGTTGTATGAGGCTCGCTTTAATCATATATTCATCTTCACTGTGATCCATGGCGCCGATGGGCCCCAAACCGTCGATGACCGGTGTGTGTTCTCCGGCAATCAGATTGGCGTCCGATACCCCGGATCTGAACTCTTCTGATATCGACAATCCTATGGATGCTGCTGTTTCCCGGACCGCTTTGAAAAGTTTTTTATTCGGTTCAGAGGTCGGCATGGGAGGTCTTGAACTCAATACGGCAAAATGAGCGCTGGTTTTGGGGATGTTTTTGTTCCTGGTGATTTCGGATATGCTTTTTTCCAGATATGCTTTATCCTCAATTTCGGTGAACCTGAAATCGATACGGGCCAAAGCATGTTCAGGCACGGTATTGGGGCCTATCCCGCCATTGACCTTGCCCACATTGACACTGATTCCCCGATCCAGATCATTTAAAGATTCAAAGGCAATAATTTTATGGGCCAGTTCAACAATAGCACTGGCTTTGTTTTTGCCGGCAAATGCTGCATGGCCGGCAATTCCTTTGATCGTAAGTTCAATAGAAAGGTTTCCTTTTCGGCCGGTAACGATTTCTCCATTGCGCCCCGCGGTTTCCAAAACAAATGCAAAAGCGCTCTTTCCGGCTTCCTTTTGAATATGATCCCTTGAGCTGGGAGATCCGATTTCTTCGTCGGAGTTAAAAAAGAATGTGACGGGTATTTTTGTTAAAAGTTTTTCGTTGTCCAGTGCCTTGAGTGCAAATATTCCTGCAACAAGGCCGCCTTTCATGTCAATGACACCCGGACCAAAACAGTGAGTGCTTTCTTCCTTGTACCAGTTAAATTCGGTATCTTCCGGAAACACCGTATCCATATGTCCGGATAGAAGTATCTGCTTGTCAAACTGTTTTTCACAAAGTGATCGGACAACAAGATGATTTCCAAATCTATCCTGTTTTATCACCTTAAAGGAGACTGCATTGGATTGAAACGCGGACATTATCAGGCGGCCCATCTGATCCACACCCTGTTTATTGTAAGTTCCGCTTTGAATCCGAACCATCTTTTCAAGGAGGGCGAACATATCCCGATGGTGTGCTTTTAAAAATGTGATTATGCGGTTGTGGGTCGGCATCAATTTTTGGCAAATGAAAAGTTTTGACTGGCGTATTCGTCGGGATCGGCATCCGGATATCTGACTTTTTCATCGCTCCAGGGTTTTTTCATGACAATGTCGGTACCCTCATGCGCCACAACGTTACTTTTGTGTAAAGGAATTTTACCGCCGGCAGTGGCGATATATCGAGGAATAGCATCACCGGAGATATTGCCGTACATGCTTTCCACGATATCTCTTCCTTTTTCTATGGGCACTCTGAAGTGGTTAAACTGGGGATTTCGATAGCTACAGTTAAAAATATAATATGGCCGGACATAACTTTCTTGAATGGTCTCACACAGTTTCCACATTTTCACCTTGGTGTCGTTGATCCCTTTTAAAAGAACCGCCTGGTTCAACACAGCACTGACGCTTTTAGAGATGCGTTTGAAGGTATTTTTAGAAATCGGTGTAATTTCCTGGGCCGTGTTAATCTGTGTGACCACCCTCACCGGCTTTTTGTCATTGCTTTCTTCGAGGATATCAAGCAGTTCGTTGTCGACTCGCCAGGGAGTTGTGACCGGAATTCTGGTGCCGAGGCGTTTCATCTTTACATGATCGATGTCGTCTAATGCCGTTAAAATTTTTTTGATCATTCGATTGGGGAGAACAAAGGCATCCCCACCGGTGACAAGAACATCTCGAATGTGTGCGTTATTGCGAATATAGTGTAAAGCTTCCTGGTAGGCATTATCGGAATAAATGCGGTCTTTTTTTCCAATGTGGGCGATCCTCAGGCAGTGGGTGCAATACATGGCACACATGTTGGTGGCCTTGATGGTGAGGACCCTTGGATAAAACTGATCGATCAATCGGGCCGGGGAATGGTCTGCTGCCACCGGCGGGATTTCGATGCCGATGTTATCGACCATTTCACCGGTGGGGACCGATTGCAAAAGGACCGGATCATTCGTTCGATGGGGCTGAATCAGGCTGGCATAGTAAGGGGTCAGGCGCATGCGGTAACTCCGGGTCACCCGGTTTAGTTCTTTAATAATCTGAGATGGAAGATCGATTATTTTTGAAAGTTTTTCCACAGAATCGATGCAATGTTTTAACTGACCGGAATAGGAGTTCCACTCGTTGTCATCTATATTCAGAATCGATTTTATACGACGAACATTTTCTTGAATGCTTTCCCACAATTCGATGCCGCTCGGTGCTTCTGTATCCTTGTTTTTCAAATAATCAACAACCCGCTCATTTGCCTGTTCAACAATGGATAGGGCCTGATTGACCCTGCCGCCGACGGTCACCCCATGCTCATCCACATCTCGATGTTTTTCAGCAAGCAGGACGAGGGTCTCTCTTGATATGCCAAATGCATCTGGTGTGATATTCAGCTCTTTTTTTATTTCCTTAAGACGGGTAAAAAGGTGGATAATCGGCGATGTTGCGTTGGTATTTTCCGTTGCTTTGATAAGATCGCCTATTTCATCGGCCAATTCTTCGGACGAAAACGAGAATTCTGAAACGCTTTGATCCGGGGCATCAAAAAGCTCTTTTAGAAGCGCCAACGTATAGTCATCCATTCCATGGGGTTTTAATTCTTTGTCATCCATGCGGTAACTCCGGGTCTTGTTTTTTAACGATGGTAAGTTCGATGGTTTTTCGTCCCTGGTTCAGCCCTTGCCGAACATCAGTTTGGTTATGTCCCAATGCGACGATACGGGCGACAAATGCACCTTCGGCCAAAACAAAATCACATCCGGCATGCTCCATGATAAGGAAATCCTTTTTCAATTTTCCCTCCGCGACTTTTTTGAACGCCTGGCGCTCCTGGGTGCTCTGGGGGATGTAGCTGTCAGTTTGGGCTGAATCATGGATTTTATAATTGTAGGTTCCCCAGTGCAAATCTTTAGGATTTGATTTCATTTCTACGGTGTTGGCCGGAAACAGGCCTTCGGTCACGGCATAAAATTCAAGCTCAGGCAACATGGGAGAACCCAAAGGAAGAGACTGTTCAAGGGTGCAGCAAAATTCCAATGTGGTTCCCTGTTTTCGAGCATTAATTTCTACGAAGAAAATCTCGTCGTTGTCAGCTACCAGAAAATCACACCCGAATATGCCTCTGTATCCTTCTCGAGCAAGCCATCCACCTGCGATTCTGGTATATTCTTGAAGTCTTGCAACAATTGTATTGTCCAGCACCGATGGAAATACAGAACCGGTGAACCGGGTCCCTTGTTCGATGCGCTGATCGGCAATACCGGCAATATAAACGTCTTCTTCGCCGGCAACAACGGCCAGCACCGTTGGATCATGCTCGTGGGGAATGAATCGGCTGATCAAATAGGGCGGCTTGTCCAGTGCGTTGAACTTATTTTTTATATCATCGATCCCATGGGCAATAATACTGTTCACACCGGCAGCACTGTATTCCTGGCTGACAAAAATTCCATCCGACCACGATTTGCTAAGTTCCTGGGCGGTTTGGATGAGCAAATCGAATCCATGGCAAATACGAAAATCTACAACAGGGAGTATATCTTTTAAATGTTGATACTGATAAATTTTGCTGTTAATTTGATGTGCAATATGTTTATCCGGGCCGAGGATGGATATACCCGGGATTTCATCGAGGGTCATCTCGGGCATACTTTCATACATGTAAATATAAATATGCTTCTGCCGATTCAAGAGTCTTTTGATCAAAGCGTGGATTTGGCGGTTTTTTGAAACTACGGTCGAAAATTCGTCGCCTGAAACCCTGCAACAGACCTGAGTGCCGTATTGACATTCAAGGGTTTTGGCATGGGGATTGATGACTATCAGATTTTCATAGTCGTACTGTTCAAAAATATCTGGTATGATAGCGATAAAATTGAATTTGCTACTGAAAATGTGAGACAGGGCTTCTTTCAGATAGGTGTTTAGACCGTAGTTTTTAAGCTCACCGATGTATAAAAAATATTGAGTGTCTTCTTCCAGTTGGAAATTGGAAAAGTATATGTCAGACATTGTGGATACTCCGGCTCTTTTTCCGAAGTGGTCATAAAAAACTAATGATTCATTAAAGGTCCGCTCGGATTAACAACTGAATTCATAATTTGCAACCTATTTTTATGTAAAATATAAATAATTGAGGCTGTCAAATGAAATCGGTGTATCTTGACACCCTTGTCCGGTAATTATAAATAGAATGATACTATTCCATTAATTGCGATTTGCCAAATTAAACAGGAGAGATATAAAGATATGAATATCAAACGGTTAATAAAACGATTCGGTTTTTTAATGCTGGCCTCTTTTACCTTGTTTTGTCTTGCTTCAGTAGTAACTGCTCGATCGGAAACAATTAAGATGTCTACAACCACCAGCACGGAAAATTCAGGTCTTCTGGATGT
This sequence comes from uncultured delta proteobacterium, assembly GCA_963731025.1. Taxonomy (GTDB): domain Bacteria; phylum Desulfobacterota; class Desulfobacteria; order Desulfobacterales; family UBA11574; genus UBA11574. The sequence goes on from CAVSVL010000013.1 coordinate 124,633, forward strand.
GTTGCTGCCGGAGTTCACCAAAGATACCGGTATCTTGGTAAAGGTTTTTTCCAAGGGGACCGGGGCTGCCATACGTGACGGCATCGACGGTAACGTAGATGTGATTTTTGTGCATGCAAGATCAAGAGAAGAAAGATTTGTCGCCGATGGATACGGCACCCGCCGTTATGCGGTGATGCATAACGATTTTGTTATTCTGGGCCCTTTTAATGATCCTGCCGGTATTAAAGGTATGCAAAAGGCATCCGAAGCCCTGAAGAAGATCGCCGCCGCCGGAGCGCTGTTTATTTCCCGTGGTGATGACAGCGGCACCCATACCAAGGAACAGGCGCTATGGAAAACCACCGGTCTGGATCTTGAGGTTCAAAAAAGCACGATCTTTAAAAAAGGAAAAAAAAGAACCGTCAGTTATATATATCCCAAAGGGTCTGATAAATGGTACCGTTCCATTGGGCAGGGCATGGGAAAGACGATCACCTTTGCCGACGAAAAAAGGGCTTACACACTTGCCGATCGAGGGACGTATATCAAATACAAGTACGGCCGCGACGTTAGTCTTGATTTGGAGATCATGTGTGAGGGTGACACCATCCTTTATAATCCATACGGTGTCATTCCTGTTAATCCGGACAAGCATTCCCATGTAAAATACCGGCAGGCCAAGCAATTTGCAGAGTGGCTGGTTTCGCCAAAAGGACAATCTCTTATTTCAAATTACAGACTCAATGGAAAACGACTTTTTTATCCGGATGCCATAAAGCAATAACAGAAGTAACGCACCACGATGTAGTTGAAGAGCAGTTGATGTAACAGGCTAAAAGCAACTTTTTATGGAAGACTGGAATATTGGATCTAAACGCTCATTCCATAACAGCTTTGAATTTTCGCAAAATGTCCGGTAAAGCTTTGCCACTAGGCTGCTTGATGAAAAAGCCTTGCCGACTGTTTATGGCGATGTTTGAAAATGGGTTCTCTTCAACATTGATATCAATGATAATACCGTTGCGATGTTTTACTTCCCATACCACCTGATTTGGGAGACTGGTGGCCCCTGAGGTTCCGACCACCAACAACAGTTCGGTTTCTTCGGCAACTTTCAAGGCACTGTGGTACCGGTAATAATGCTCGTTATACATTTCATCAAACCAGAGAACATGGGGCCTGGTCCGGCTGTCGCAATGAGGGCAGATGAGCAATTGGCGGTCTGTTTCTGTTAAGGTTTCATTTTTTTCTCTGCCGGTTAAATGTTTAGGTATCGGAAAAACGCTTCTTTTGCATTCATCGGCGCAGCGCATAAAAAAAACATTTCCGTGAATTTGAAATGTTTTTTCCAAGCTGTTTCCGGCCCGAAGGTGTAAATTATCCACATTCTGGGTGATCAGTGTAAAACGGTCTTTAAAAAGCGTTTCCATGTCAACCAGGGCATGGTGGCCCGGATTCGGCAGGGCCTTTTTACAGACACCGATTCGATACAGATACCATTTCCATACCTCTTCGGGTTTTTGCGTAAACATCCTGTAAGTCGCCATTTCCTGAGGCTGATATTCATTTGAACCGATGGTCCAGTATCCTTCAGGCCCCCGGAAGGTGGGAATATTGCTTTCAGCGGAAATACCGGCGCCGGTTAGGATGGTGAGACGTCCGGATCCTTTTGCGAAATCCTGCAAAATTTTTTCAAGATGCGTATCCAATATATCTTGTCCTTATTTTTTAGAATTTTCAAAAGCCTGTCCGACGTATATAACAATCTGTTCAAACCAGGCAATCTCTTTTTCCGAGAAGGGAATATCGTTGGCTCTGGCGACGAAATATACTCCGATGACAAGATCCTTGGTCATGATGGGAGAGATCATCGCCGTTTTGAAATGCGAGTGGTTTTTCAAAAGGGAAATCTGAAAAGATCTTTCGGTGAGATTAAAAACCGCTGTTTCCTTATTATTGATGGATTTTACAATGGGTGAGTTGTTATCTATCATACTGATTTTAAAATCTTCAGCTTTCAAACGGCTATCTTTACCTGCATAAAACCTTCCGGTCATCATTGTTTTTGATTTGTTAAAAAATGCTGTAAATATTTCTGTTCCAACGAGACAGCGGTACAGCGCTTCTTGAGCAAGCATTAATACCTGATTGATTTCAGTACTTTTGCGACAGGCAATCATCAGATCCGTCAAAAACTGGCCGATCAGCGAATCCGGATCTTCAGGTTTTTCTTCTTCGGTCAGTGCATCTCCAAAGGTGACTTTTCCGGCAATTTGGGCGGGGTTTCCTTTTCCCCATTCAAGAGCCTTGACCATCATGTCAACATCGTCTTTTTCCAGATTAAAGAATCTTGCAACATTTGCATCCTGTTCACAGGTATCTTTGATAAAATCTGAAATGTTAAATTCATTGTTTCCAAGTATTTTTTTTATGCGAGCCTCGGTTTTTTCCATGGCCTTTTCTCCGCCGAGGTTGTTGCTGAACAGCATATTTGAAATATGGCCGGACTCTCGAATCAAGGCTATTAAAGGATCGCTGGCGTCATCATCGTTTCTGAGCACTTTGGCAACTTTGTCGGGAAGGTTGTAAATATTTGTCAATGCATTACAAATTTCATCATATTCAACACCGAACACTTGCTTACAGGCGTTATTGTTTGAAATATTTTTATCTGAAATCAATTTTTCCATTTCTTTGAATTTGTTAGGGAATGTGTTTGCCAGCGCCAGCCAGGGAAGCCGATACAGCAGACCGGCAACAAATATTTCTTCGGGATTATCAGCCTTGTTTTTCGCTGCCAGAGAACTGGCAAAGGCTCCGGAAAAATATGAGCTGGCATATAGTTGACCCAGTTGCTGAGTCTTGGCTGTTTTCATTGTCTGATTGAACATGGACAGTCCCAGGGCCAGGGAACGAACTTTTTCAAACCCTAAAAACGTGACGGCATAGGTAACGGTTTTAATGGGATAGCGGGGCCGGTACATTACCGAGTTGGCCGTTGCCAAAATATTCGAGGTTAGGCCGCAATCCCTCATGATTACAGTGGCAAGATCAACTGCACGGGTATGGGATTGGTGTGTGATTTGTGTAATTGCCTGAACATTTTCATTGATAGCAGGGAGATTCCCTTTGCTTCGCATTTCTTCGATCAGTTCTTGTGTCTTTAAGTTATCGGTCATAAAGAATCCTTTTTTTTATATATCGGTCTTTTTATTAAAAAACTTAACTAAACAAAGAACCTCTGTGTTTGGACAAGTGTGTTTATAACTATCTGATATTGCTTTAAACTATAATTATTTCGCGGGAAATGAATGATGATGGTTGTGCAATATTCAAACCGAACAATTTTATTGCAGTTTGAGGAATATCGCCCTAATATTGACTCAAACCTAATTGAACGTTTCAAACTCTACAATCGCTGACTCAGGTTAAAAACAGACCCAAAGGAACCATAACCCATGGATTTAAGCAAAAATCGAATCCCCGACCCTGTAAAAAGCATACACATGATTGCCATCTGCGGTACCGGAATGGGCGCGCTGGCCAGTATGCTTAAAGACATGGATTTTGAAATAACGGGTTCGGACCAGAAAGTATATCCACCCATGAGCATATTTCTCTCCAGCAAAAACATTGAGATTACAGAGGGATTCAGCGAAAAAAATGTTGCATACGGTCCGGATCTGGTTATCGTAGGAAACGCCGTATCAAAAGACAATCCTGAGGTTGTTGGAATGCGTCAAATGGGACTCGAGTTCTGTTCTATGCCCCAGGCGGTGAACCGATTTATTGCATCCGGAAAAAAGTCTTTGGTCATCACCGGCACCCACGGCAAGACCACCACTTCTTCAATTTTAGCCTGGATTCTCTATGAAGCCGGGCTGGACCCGACATTTATGATCGGCGGGATTCTAAAAAACTTTGAAAGCAATTATCGCCTTGGAAACGGTGAATACATGGTCATAGAGGGCGATGAATACGATACGGCATTTTTTGATAAAGGGGCAAAATTTCTGCATTATGATCCGTCCATCTCCATATTGACAGGTATCGAATTTGATCATGCGGATATTTTCAGAAATATTCAGCATGTAAAACAAGCCTTTGATGCGTTTATTACCGGTATCTCACCTCACAATACGCTGGTTGCATTTGACGATGATAAAAATGTTTCTGATCTTATGGACGGAAAATCCTGCCAAATGGTAAAATACGGTCGAAATGCCGACTCGGTCTGGCGGCTGGGTTCCGTTACCATTCAGCAGCCGTGGACTTTTTTTGACGTTTTAAAGCATGATACGCTTTTTGGAAATTTCAAGACACGGCTGGTGGGAGAACACAACCTGATGAATGCTTTGTCCGCCATTGCCGTTGCAGACACGCTGACGATATCGGTAGAAACCATTGCAAAGGCGTTTGAATCGTTTGAGGGTATCAAGCGGCGCCAGGAAGTACGCGGCGAAAAATCCGGCGTAACAGTCATGGACGATTTTGCTCATCATCCTACGGCGGTGCGTGAGACGATCCGGGCGGTCAAACCTTTTTATCCCAATGGACGTCTTGTTGCCGTGTTCGAGCCTCGAACCAATTCCAGCATGCGCAATATATTTCAAAACATCTATCCTCTATCATTCGATGGAGCAGATATTATCTGCATTCGCCAGCCCTCACTTTTGGATAAAATCCCGGCGGAAGAACGTTTTTCTTCTCAACAACTTGTGGATGATCTCAAACATCAAGGCAGAGATGCGCACTTTTTTCCGGGTACGGATGAGATTATCGATTTTCTTGTCACAATAGCAAAATCCGGGGATCTCATCCTTGTCATGTCCAACGGAGGCTTTGATAACATTCACGAAAGACTATTGAAATCTTTATGAATATTGTTGTGGTGTCGTTTGCGGGTGCGTATCGGGTGTAACAGGGTGTAAGGCGTCAAACTCATCCACTTCCGATTATAGGCGCTCGTATCAGTTTGATGGTATTCAGGTTCAACCCTTCAGCATATTTCTTGTCAAAGAATGCTTTGAGGTCTTTGCGTTTAATTTCATTGAGAGGCATTGAACCAAGGGCGGGCAAGATGTGATTATTCAGTTGTTCCCTCTTTATTGAATTTCTTCTTACAGTTGTGACATTGATAAAATGAAGTTGGTTTCAGTCCTGCGATATCAGACAACTTAACGGCTTCATCCTCATAATAAGATTCTCGACCTTCATCTATCATGCAGCTAACACATACAAATTTGCCTTCCTTTTCCCGTATCCCGACTAATTTATTTTCAAGCTTTTCAATTTTCTCTAAATCTTCTTTCCACTCTTCCCCAATATTCTGTGTATCTTCTTTTTTTATTAAATCAAACATTCTTATTAAATGGTTCCTCGTTTCTGGATTATCCATATTTTCTTGTATGTATTGCCCTATCTCTTCCGGTGTCTTTTTATCGATTCCTAATCTTTCAGCCAATTCACGAATTGCCTTATCGGGATAGAAAGTTTTTATTTTATTGTGCATAATCAATCCCCCCTTTCTTTTAATCACTATGGTAAATCATAATGCTTTCATATTCATCACTCCATTCTGCTTCCTCTCCCTTTTTCAATCCCAACGCTACGTCATATTCTCGTCTATTTAAAATATCCTCCTGTAAATCATTAAGCATATCATAGCCAAAGTCTTCGAATTCTTCCTCAACTTCATCTATATACCATAGAATTGCATCAACTAAATTCTTTTCATAATCATTCAATTCGTATTCTTCGACGGTTTCCACCAAATCTCTCACTTTCTCCCCGAGTTAATCCACGGGCAGGATGGTCAGGGGCACCATCTTTTCGGCCTGCGCAAACTATCCCGTGGGTTCATTAATCTTTATATTTTTCTAAAAATTCAGTGATAGCTCTAATCACCAGCTCCTTTAATGAAATACCATTCGTTACTGCATAAATCTTTGCCTGTCTGTGTAAATTATCTGGAAAATCTTTAATATTTAACACCATCGCCATCCCTCCTTTCTATGATTTGTATATTATCCACAGTAACTATTATTTGAAAGGATGTCAATAGCCAAAATGGATTTATTGAAAAAAGTTTTGTGTCTGAAGCACTATCATTCATTTGTGGTACCGAATGTCTATTCTGTGGGGTTAAGATTCTAAGTAAATCTGCCGATATCTTTAATAGGAGAAATGATATGCTAATACGTTTAATTCTAGGCATCGTACTTATTTGTATTGGTGTGGTTATTTATCACATAAAAGTGAAAGATCGGCCTGACAATTAACAGTTAGATATGCTCTTTATGGTTATTTTCCTTTTGGATTAATGACAATGAAAGTAGTTATCATATTATTCACCATTGTAATGATAAGCATCTTGCTACTGTGTTTATTATTATTGTTAGCCAGTAGAGGATCAGACAATTACCCCGATATAAAATACTTATTAGAAGACGATCCCCATGAATGAATGGATTCTTTTAGCATCTTTAACAAGTTACATTATATTTGTTTCTATTGTTTCTTATAATGTGGTTTCTTTCTAATTAATCCAGAAAGGTGGAGATTCTTATTTCTCTTTTTATCCCCTGGCAGATGTTCTGACAGGGTTTTTTATTGCATTTCATTCTGTTGTAATTTAATAAAGTTATATAGAAAGAAACCCAAGAAATAGATATGTCAAAACAATATCCAGAATGCCCTTTATATAATCACTCCAACTGCAGAGAGATTGATAACCGGAAAATCTGTGCTTTAGTTCGTGAGGATAAAATCTGCCTTAGAAAGCTTCCGAAATCTGTAAAGGAGGCCAAAGAATAACCCGTAACCGAGAGGTTCCCATGGACTGAATATTAAAACCCCATTTCTTATAGAGGTGGGGTGTTGTTTTTTTAATTAACGTTTAGATATCACAATGCCTGGTAAATTTTTTGTAACCCAAATACTGGCAAGCTGTAATTTCTGAAGTGAGGGGCGGATCACAAGATATAGTACCCGCCTTATTTTTTTCGATTGAGGAATATCGATTGAAGTGTCCAATAACCGCATAATAAAAAAACAGGACCGGAATACTTAGGATGGGAAATAAATCGATTCCCAATTCACTATTCTTCATTGGCGCATTTTTGCTGCTGTTTTTCTTCTCGTGGGAGCTGAAAACCAGAACTCCCGATTTCGGAGCAATTCAGGATACAGATACCCAAAAAATCGAATTTTTCAGTTACCTTTCACCTATGGTCGAAAAAGAGAACAGTCGGATACGCAAACAGCGCGAGCTGCTGCTGCGTGTGTATCAGAACGTAGGGGAAAATTCTGGAATATTCTGGTGGGACCGCCGCTGGCTGAATACCCTGGCAGAAGAATACGACGTAGCCATGGGAAAAAGCCCCGATGCCGCTGCGTGGAAGCTCTTTTTGCGAAGGGTGGATACCCTAAGAGACAAAAAAATGACTTTTCAGGATTAGGGAGAAGTTTTTTCTTGACGCTTAGTTTCAAAGACATATTGGGGTCCCCTCTAAAAAAATGAATTATCCCTCAACTTCATGTTACTGCAATGAAAATGCAAATATCAGAGGTCTAAAAAATTTGGGATATCGTTTTTTTCGAAGGGGCAAATTCATTTTACCGGGTTTGCCCTTTTGTTTTTTTATGAAAATTACGATATATGTATTGGGAATTGAGATGCTTTGATCTTTGGTTTTGGCAAGAAAGCACAGGCTGACAACCTGAAAGATGCCAACAATAGTATTGCCCGCAATATCGACTTCTAAATTGGAGAAGAACCAAAAATATAAAGGAGGGATTTTATAATGCTAAAACAAAACGAATCACCCTACGTCTCTCATGTTTTTGTTTGCACCAATGATCGTGGCGGAGAAAGAAAATCGTGTGCAGACAATAACAGCCAGCTTATTAAATCTAAATTGAAGGACGCAGTTAACGAAAAAGGCTGGAAAGGAAAGGTCAGGATTTCCACGTCAGGATGTATGGGACTTTGCGCCAAGGGCTCCAATGTGATCATTTACCCTCAGAAGATATGGTTTTCCGAAGTTTTCCCTGATGATGTGGATGAAATCGTGTCTACCATTAAACGTGTCATGGCAGATGATTGATTCTATTCACTGAGGTTATCCTCAAATTAAGCCAACGCTCTATGGGACTGAGAAAACAACGGGGTCAATTGTTGTGATATCGTTTTTCAAAAAGGCAAATCCATTTCCGGGAATTTGCGTTTTTGCAATTTTGTAAGAAATGAGATATATGTACTGGAAATCGAAGTGCTTGAACCTGTCTTCATGGCAAGGGTTTTTAATTTTGGGGGGGTGATGAATAGCAAATGACAGGAAACTTTTATAAAGTTAAAAGGTGGCCCGGTGATGGTAAAATAATATGTTCAAAATGCAAAAAGTATATCATTAACAGTTCACGAAAAAGATACAAAGACGCCCAATTATACATGGGGGAATTTGGAATACAACCACCTAAGAAGGAAAGTTCACCTTGGACTGAAGAAGATTTCGAAGAACATAATGGATTACCGCAGAATTGTACTTGGTATGGGTTGCATAATGGTCGTATAGAGCTAATAGAAAAGAACGAAAAGAAGCCCAAAAACGAACCTGAATAGAAAGTTAAAAGTGGGGGCTATACGCGATGAGGTCTTATTTTTCGATTAATTAAGGTGGATTAACTACTATATTCCTGTTTCATTTCTTGTGCTTACTCCAACATACATGCCTTTAGCTGATTCCATGATCACTGCAATTTATCCATAATTCTAAAGTCAGATCAATTGATTGTAATATCATACTCCAAAATAGAACTGTCAACTGGTGTATCAGTTCTCCTGCTGACCATTGATAATCTGAAGAATGCCGTCAAAAAACTTGAAGACAGTATGAAAATCGCAACCAAAGAAATGGAGACTCAATCAGAAGCTGTTGAGGGGACATAAACTTAGAGACCATATTTGCCCATGGTTTGGTAAGAATCAATTGGAAATCGTCCTCTGTAGAGCCTCTGGCAGCTGATGAAATAAAACCACATAGACACCCTTCCCAATCAAAATGGAAGGGGTGCCTATGAATTCCATACGAAGAAGTCACTGAATTAAAAGAACGATTCAGCAAGTGACGTCATCACTCCATTTTTTTCTTTACCTTCTCAGCCCCTTCTTCCACCATATCAGTTGTTTTTTCATATCCTTCTTTTGCCATTTCGGCTGTTTTATCATACCCTTCTTTCACCACCTCAGCTGTCTTATCATATCCTTCTTTTGCCATTTCAGTGGCTTTTTCAGCACCTTCTTTCATCATCTCGGTTGCTTTTTGGGGTTCGCTGACCGAAGCTTTTTCAGCCTTTTCGTTTTGCCCACACCCAACAAAAACCAGTAAGCAAAATATGCTCAGAAAAAGTGCAAGTTTTTTCATAACTTTCCCTCCTTGTTAGAGTTAAAAAAATTTGCCTTATCCAAAAAATATAGGTAAAATATTACATGTTTGAATGCAACCCATTTTATTGGGAATCATCAATTACAACAACTGATGTATAAGTTCCAAAAAAATTAATAAATTCCATAAAAAGTTGTGTTTGAGCATATATATAAAGCGTGATCGGGATCTGGCTGGCCCACCGTACACCCTAATTCAGCCCCCCCGGGGGGTAGCTTTAAAACATCTCATATAAAAAGGAGAATCAGATGTTTCAAATAGATAGATCAGTTGCCATCATAAAACCCAAGAAACCATTTGTAGACTGGGCTAATTCTGTAGGGGATGAAGAGGAATCATATTCCATCTCTGATTTTAGTACAGATTGCAGCGTCATCCTGTTACCTGTAGTAAACTCAGATGAACATGCTGAAGCTTTCATAAAAGATATGTACCAAGATCTTTTTGAGTTGGAGCTTTCAAGCTGGATTGTTGTTGATGAAATGTGGCCTGAGAACAGAACATACAAAATGTTTCTGGAATGGTTTGATGTTGAGTTTCATTCTATGGTTTTTGATTCTCTGAAGGATGATATTGAGAAAGAAGCTTATGATTATTGATTGCTGATGACTGAGATAATTCGACAATCGTCAATAATGGGATTGACCTGACACTTGAAAAAAATGATACCTGAAAACAATTCTTATCTTGAGAGGAAACATGATGACTAATAATATAAATGAACTAAAAAGGGCATTAGAACTTGATAGAGATGGTGATTGGGATAGTGCACATAAAATTGTACAGCGTATTGAATCGATGGATTCTTATTGGATTCATGCATACCTGCATAGAAAAGAAGGGGCTTTAGGTAATTCCAACTACTGGTATAACAGATCAAAAAAGACAATGCCTAAATATGATTTAGATCAAGAATGGAATGAGTTGTATGAGTATATCATTTCAAAGTGAAATATATATCAACGATGCACCTGGTAAACCTTTTTCGAGGGTTTGCCTTTTTTTGCAATTTTGTAAGAAATAGGATATATGTAAAGAAAATCAAGATCCTTGGATCTTTGTTTTTGGCAAGAAATCACAAGTTTGATTTCGGTTCGAAATCTTCAATTTTTGGGAATTTAAAGCGTAATCACATATTCGTAAATCATTCCCCTCACTTTCTCCCTGAAGTTAATCCACGGGTAGAGAATCATGGTCATTCCTTTTCGACTCCGGTTGCCTATCCCGTTGTTAAATGATTTTCGATATCTATAAATTCATTGTCATAAACTTATTATTTAGTCATGCCACCGGTCCACGACTCCATTTTCAACATAAACATAAATTGATTTATTCAACGGACCACCACGCTGATAAACGTACCGTTTGTGGACGCCCCAAGATCCTGTTGATCTATTAATGTAATATGGTTCCCCCCAAGACGCAATAAGAGCGCATTCGGACATTCCCCGCTGGATTTTATCATTTTTGATCCATTCGATTTCATCAAGTGTTAGATTGGTACAATTTTCCATCCTTTTGGCTCGCATCGCATCTTTAGTCGCCGTACTTTGACAGCTTATCAAAACCATTACTATCAATACGATTAATAGTTTCTTCATATTTTTATCCAAGTCCCTCCCTCTTAATTTGGTCGATGTTTTTCACATCTTCGGCTCCGGTTTCCTACCCCGTGGGGTTAAGATTTTGACTACATTTGCCGATATTTACATATCGGAGAAATGACATGATAATAAAGTATTTAATTTTCGGCTTCGCACTTGTTTATGTTGCCACAGTAATAATCATTTACCTGAAGCCTGATAGATCGGGCTGACGTTTAAGGATAACTGGTCATGAATACAGCATTTAGCACATTTTTGGTTATTGCAACAATAGTCGGTATTTTAGAGCTGTATGGATTCTTTTTGTTGTTTTTTGTGTTGTTTTTTGATTACAGCGACGATGCAGATTCTAATAGCGGTGGGTTGTGTTTGAATTGAACTAAGGAGAATAAGTTCATGGATACTATTTATACGGACGATACCAATCGAGTGTCAATAATTTGCCCCAAATGCGGATTTGAACAAAATATTGACGTAAGTAAATTCAAGGATACCCAAAAAAAGCTGACGGGTAAATGTGGGTGTGGCGAGCCTTATGAGTTCACAATAGAACATAGAAAGAGATACCGGGAGGGTGTTAGACTTACCGGTGAATACTCTATTCTGGACAAGGAAGAAAAAGGAGAGATAATTATCAGGGATCTTTCGATGAGTGGAATCCGGTTTGAATGCCTGAATCCACACCATATTTCGGAAGATGATGTATTGAAAGTGAAATTCAAGTTAGATCGCCCAAAAAGATCAGAAATCCAAAAACTTGTCAGGGTAATACGGGTCAGGGAACGCATTATAGGTGCACAATTTATGGAAACAAAATCGTACAACAATGATTTGAAATTTTATCTGCAGATATAAGAACAATTCAATATTTGAGAACATCCTGAGCTTACAAAGAGATACTTAAGGCTTAAATCAAAATGGGGGCAACGTGGAGAAAACTGAAAATAAGTTGCTGAGCATTATGTTACCGGAAGAGCTAATTAATAGAGTAAATGCTGTCTGTGCTGATAAAGACATGATGATTCAGGAATTTGTAACCGATGCTATCATTGAAAAGTTAAACCTTGTTTACAAAGAGAGACGAAAAAAGGGCAGAATGTAGCCAGTATTAATATCGAGATTTACTTGACTTGATAATGGGTATTGTATGATATCTGGTATTAGTAGGAATTAGCTTCAGCTTGTGTTTATGGCAAAATATATGAACATTTTATAACCATAAAATAATATGAATGCCAACAGATACATAGATGAGATGCTATAGAACGAACTTGACTTGACACCTTGCCCATTTTCAATAAATGAAAATTAAACATTAACCAAAAACAAAGCTTGCCCCGGCGCCTTTAAATATAACCATTCCTCTGGCATCACCGGGCAAAAAACTGATATGGACACACAGGGCCAAACCTCTTCGGATGATTGTTCCCGAGCTTTGAAACGTTTCATCTACACTGCAGTTCGTGATTTTGACTTCCTTGGAAAAAATTACGCGATTGTCATGGCGGAAGTGGATTGTGTCAATTCGAGCGGTTTCATTGATTTCTGCCCGAAGCCGTATGAACCTTAAGGTGGCTTCTTGGTTATTAATTATGGCAGGGGTTGGAATCGCAAAGTGGAACCAGTTAGTGGTGTCTTTCTTTTGATGGACCAGCGTCCCCCAGCCCGAGCGGCGGGGTTCTGCACGCTCATCTCCTGTCATCCCCACAATATTGTCGGGATATTCGATCTGAACGTTGACACCATGAGTCCAGAACTCATATCTTGCCATAATAAATCCTCCTTACATGTCAACTAAAGCCCTTGGATAGTTTAAAAGTTAGAAGAACAATAAAATAAGATATAGATAATTAATGTCGACCGTTCGACTCATTCCGCCACAGCCTGAAATTGGGGGATAATTCCACCAACTAGGGATTCATAGATCCGATACTGAGTTATTTCGCCCAATAAATCATCGACCTGTTTTTGAAGCGCCATGCGTTGTTCGCTTTGTAGCCAGCGGTTCCAGTCGTCAAGGGTGTGCCAGGTGCTGATAACCAGATACTCACCGGGACAATCCAGGCACCGAAATGTCCTGCCGGTAATGTAACCAGGCTGAATTGTGGCCAGAGATCGGAGTTCTACGATCAGTGGCGCCAGCTTGGCTGCTTTTTCCTTGTCGCTAAATGTGCGTTGGATCATAACCGAAATTGGCATGATACCCTCCTTTTATTACAATTGAGAATGTCATCTGATTATAACTCAATTTTTCCACAAAAGGTATATTTATTCTTGTTTATAAGGATAAGCTTTTCCTGATTTGCCCTTTTTGCATTATTGTAAGAAATAGGATATATGTACTGAAAATCGAAATGCTCGGACCTGCGGTTTGGCTATTGTATCTGTATTTTTCCATGCTTCTTTTCTTATAAGCATGTCCCATTTCAGCGTCATTTATTGATAAATATCTCACCACTCGTCAAATTTTTGACAATAGATTTCACTGAAGTCCAATCATACATTTAGGTATTAACCTCCTGTATTCTCATATTAAAATTTAAATAATGGAGTATTTGGTACATATCATGCAATTGCTGTCATCTTAAGTTATCAAAATCCTAATTTAAGGGATACCTTGTTGAATGAAGATGTTTTTCGTCCAACAATTAATTTGGATGAAATAAAGGAAATCAGGCTAAAAAAGGAGAAAGTAAAGAATGCTAAAACTTGCAGACAATCAACAATATGTGGTCGATGAAAGGACGGTCAAAATTGTAACCATTGATGGGACTCAAATTAATGGATTTGTCAATAAAATAGGCCTTGAGAGGACTTCTGATATGTTTACAAAAGATGATTCGCCCTTCATTATTGTTTATAAGGCGACTGCAAATGGCCATGAAAACCTAGTTTTCGCATTAAATAAGAATCAGATCATCAGGGCGGAGTTAGATGATTTATAGTCGTAGATCAAGTCCAGCTGAAGTTTGAAAGATCCAAGCTCCAAAACCTATTGATTTCGGCTATAAATCTTCACCTTTATCTAATTTAAGGTGATCACACAATCACAAAATAAATCCTTGAGATCGGTAAATAGCTCTCCCTTTTTTATTATCCGCACTTTTGATTTCTGCAATATCTTCAAATCTAAGGTCGGTTCAATTGGTTGTGATATCTAATTCAAAGTTCCCTCCATCAAGCATTCGTCTGAACACAAATAAAAACCCAGTCTAATCGACCGGGTTTTGGGTGCGTATAGGGTGCATTTGACCTATACGATTTCATATAATCCATTACGATTCATTAAACGCAAACCCTTAATTTAAGCATAACAACTTGTTATCATAGCATTAAAAAGCAAACGGAGGCTTTGATAACATTCACGAGCGGCTTCTTTCCAATTTGTAAATAAAAGATTTTATTATCGGTTAATAAAAAAGATTGACAGTCCATTTTCAATTCGTTAACCAGGACAATTATCAGGGATAACCAATTGGAATGGATCAACAGTGAAAAGTCAGATTCTGAACATACTGAAAACGGCAACTCAGGTTGTTTCCGGGGAGATACTCAGCACCCGTCTCGGTATTTCAAGGGTGGCTGTCTGGAAGCATATCAAAAAGCTTCAAGAGGTAGGATACAATATTGAAGCAACTCCCAAGGGCTATCTTTTTATCAGTGCCCCTGACGTTCTTTATCCATGGGAATTTGGGGAAAAAGAATACCGTATTCATTATTTTGATGAAGTGGATTCCACCATGGATATCGCAAGAGAACTTGCCAGAAAACACTGTCCCCATTTCACCGTGGTTGTTGCCGGTCGCCAGAAACAAGGAAGGGGGCGGTTGAAAAGGACCTGGCTGTCTTCACAAGGAGGGCTCTATTTTACAATTGTTGTCAGACCCAAAATACCGCCTGTTTTAAGTTCAAGGGTCAACTTTGCGGCATCCATGATTCTGGCCCAAACCCTGCGAAACATGTTTAACATTAATGCCATGGTCAAATGGCCCAATGATGTCCTGGTGGATGGCAAGAAGATTTCAGGAATCCTTTCCGAAATGGAAGCTGAAATCGACAGGGTGAGCTTTATCAGTATCGGAATTGGCATCAATGTGAACAATGATCCCACACCCCATGAACCCATGGCAACGTCTTTAAAGAAGATCCTCGGGAAAAAGGTGCCGCGGATAGAGGTGCTGAAGGTGTTTCTCGATCATTTCGAAGATGCGTTAAATGATGCGGATTTTGACAATGTGGTTTCCGAGTGGAAAAGATATACGGGAACACTGAACCGGCATGTCAGGATTGTTACGACCCATGAAGTCTCCGAAGGTCTTGCCGTGGATGTGGATGACAATGGTGCGCTAATATTGAGACTTGCGGACGGGTCGTTGAAAAAAATTATATACGGCGATTGCTTTCATGAATAAATATGGTGATAGGTTATAGGTGATGGGTGATGGGTAATAGGTTATGAATAAAAAAGAAATATCGGTCATAGGTTCTGCCACATCCCTTCGAATGACGGTATATGCTTCGTTGATGGCCGCTTTGGTCGCGGCAGGCGCATACCTGGCTATTCCCATTGGACCGGTGCCGATTGTTCTTCAGAATCTTTTTATATTTCTGGCCGGACTCTTGTTGGGACCCGGCTGGGGAGCGGCAAGTGTCGGGGTATATCTTCTGGCCGGTATTCTGGGACTTCCGGTGTTTGCCGGCGGTGTCGGCGGTATCGGACGGTTTGCCGGGCCTACCGGTGGGTATCTTTTAGGGTATCTCCCGGCGGTTTGCGTAATCGGCTTCATATCGCATGTATCCCAAACAAATGTGGTTAGAGATCTGCTTGCCATGATCTGTGGCAGTCTCATCATTTATGCATGCGGTGTGTCGTGGCTAAACATACTGACCGGCATGACTTTGGGAAAAACCCTGGCCGTGGGAATGTATCCGTTTCTTCCGGGGGATGGGCTTAAAATGGCTGTAGCGGTTCCCATCGCAAAAGCATTACGGCCGGTAATAAACAGAGAATAAAGGATCAGAGATCAGAGGTCAGGGGACAGAGGTCAGAAGATCAGAAGGTAAGAGAAAAACTAACCTTCTGATTCTCTTACCTTCTTACCTTCGTGGTCGCAGGAAGAGCAAAGGAAAGTTGGAAAACAGGAAAGAGGAATAGAAAAAAGAAAAGAGTGGGTAAATCGAGATTGCAGGTAGAGGTTGGAGTCTTTGTTGATTTTGCTTCAAACCTCAAGCGAAGCGCTCCTTTAACCTAATGCCGGTGGAAGCGAATTACCGGAGCAAAGCGACGCCTTCCGTCATCAATTCTGAACTCATGGGAATCGTGTTGTGAGTATCATTGAAATCGAAAACTTAAGTCATAGGTTTACAGACGGCACCGTTGGTCTTGAGAATATCAATCTTTCCATTTCCGAAGGGACGTTTGTTGTCATTGCAGGGCGTAACGGGTCAGGGAAAACCACGCTTTTAAAACATCTGAACGGCCTTCTTTTGCCTACAAAAGGTGTCGTCACACTCTTTGGCCGGTCGGTGGCCAAAAACCTGACATGGTCGAGGCAGATGGTGGGCATGGTATTTCAGGATGCCGACAGCCAGATTGTCGGTGAAACCGTTTTAGACGATGTGGCCTTTGGGCCGGAGAATCTTTGCCTGGACAGGACCGAGGTCAACCGCCGGGTCTCCCTGGCATTGGAAACGGTGGGATTGCATCACCATAAAGATCAAAAACCGCATTTATTGTCCGGTGGAGAAAAACGTCGGCTCGCCATAGCCGGTATTCTGGTTATGGAACCTAAGGTGCTGATTTTTGACGAACCTTTTTCCAGCCTAGATTATCCGGGGGTCAAACAGATTTTAGCACAGATGATTTCTCTGCATCAGGCCGGACATACGATTATCGTTGCCGCGCACGATCTGGAAAAACTGATCGCTCATACAGATCGTCTGGTTATCATGGAAAAAGGTGGTATTGTCAGGGACGGATTGCCCTCTCATCTGCTCGGGGATCTCGAGGTTTTTGGTATTCGAGAACCATGTGCCTCTCGATTGGGGATGGAGGTGCATTCATGGCTGAATTGAACGTATTGGGTTTTCTTGCCGGAAATTCTGTGCTGCACCAATTGGATGTTCGATTTAAACTATTGTTTCTTGTTGTCATCAGCCTATCAAGTTTAAATGCTTTTATTCCCTCACTTGTTCTCTTAACGCTGGTGCTGATGGTTGCGCTCAAGCATACCGGACTACCATTGAAGATGGCCCTAAAAGATCTTTGGTATGTTTTGTTGCTTTTGCTGTTCGTGTTCATGGCTCGATCGCTTTCCGTCCCCGGATCGCCGGTTGTTGAATTTAAGGGTGTTACTGTGACCCGAGAAGGGCTCTACGAAGGGGCAATTGTTTGCTGGCGTCTAGTGATAGTGATTATGACCGGTTTATCGTTTATTTTAACCACACGGTCATCGGAAATCAAAGCCGCTGTGGAGTGGATGCTGAAACCTTTTCCATTTATACCAGCCAGAAGAATTGCCATCATGATGAGTCTGGTTGTGCGGTTTATTCCCATTATTTTCGAACAGGCCAAAAAGACCATGGAGGCCCAGAGGGCAAGGGGCGTGGAGAACCGGAAGAATCCCGTATATCGATTAAAAATGTTCTCAATTCCTTTCATGCGTCGAATCTTTGAACGGGCGGACAAACTGGTCCTTGCCATGGAAGCCCGATGTTATTCTGAAAACAGAACCGATTCGTTACTTTCTTCGGGTGTTAAGGACTGGATTGCACTTATAGGGGTTGTGTGTCTGTGTTTGATAGTTATAATATAAAAAGATTGACAGGATAACCTAAGAATTGGCATTAATTTTATTGACAATGGTTGATTCTATCGTTATTTAATATAATTTTTTAAGGGCCGTTAACTCAGTTGGTAGAGTATCTGCCTTTTAAGCAGAGAGTCGCGCGTTCGAGCCGCGCACGGCCCACCATAGATATCCCCATCGTCTATATTGGCCAGTCGAAGATTCCGTCTCGCGGGGGTCAAAGACATCCCGACATCATGTCGGGGCAGCAGGGGATTTAAGCCAATGATGATTTTTTTATCTTGTTGGAATTTTTTGTTCTTTTAATTTATATTGTTTGTGAGTTAAATCTTGCGTCCCCATCGTCTAGCCAGGTCCAGGACACCGGCCTTTCACGCCGGCAGCAGGGGTTCAAATCCCCTTGGGGACGCCACCAAGACCAACAAAGCTCAGCGAAACATAGCTGGGCTTTTTTCGTTTTTTTGGGCCAGTCGAAGATCCCGCTCTGCGGGGGCCATCCCGATGTTATCTCGACACAAAACCACGCAAAGGATTTGGGTCATCACTTTTATCATGCGTGTTTACAATTTTGGTGTGCACGTGTCTTTCCGTTTTTAGACCTGAGGCATCGGTGACAACATTTATTGTTGACAAAATCGACGCATCGAGATACATATACAAAAATTGCGATACAACATCGGGGAGGGATGAGTCTATGCCTTTAAGCTTAAGGATACCACCAAAAAAAGAAGAAATGATTATAAAAGCTGCTTTAAAAGAAGGGAAAACAAAATCGGCATATATTATGGACGCTGTGGATGAAAAATTGGGATTGGTAAAGAATCGCGGAAATGTCATTCGGGAGCTTGCAGGTTGGCTTTCCAAAGACGAAGCAGAGAATTTAAGAAAAGCAACTGAGGTTTTCAGCGATATAAACGATGGAGATTGGATTTGAAACTTGTACTGGATACCAATATTTTTAGTGATTATGCTGAAGGAGTTCCTCAAACAGTTGATTTTATGGCTACTTATGGTGAATTTATTTATTTGCCCTCAGTAGTTCTCGGGGAACTCTATTTTGGTTTTATGAAAGGTAGCAGGCAACAAATCAACGAGAAAAAATTGCAGCAGTTTATCGGTCGTTTAAAAGTAGAGATTATCGATATAAATCCTGATGTTGCCAGAAAATATGCCATTATATATTTATCGTTACAAAAACAAGGCAACAAGATACCAATAAATGATGTATGGATTGCGGCATCCTGCATGGAAGTTGGAGGAACACTTTTGACAAGGGATAAGCATTTCGCGGTTGTGGAACAAATAGAGACCGTTATCCTTGGATGAAAAGCTTTATGTGCTGTGATTTTCCATTCATATTATTAGAGAATTAGATTAATCGGTAATGCCTATAGCCTTCCTTTTGATAAAGCGGCTTGAGTGGTTTCTCAGGTATGGCTGGATTCGTGTAATCAGAAAGGATGCCTCAAACAAAGATCGTGTAATATTCTGTCATAATATTACATGTCATAGTATCAAAATGCCCATCTCAAGTGATAAAAATGGCGTTAACGATAATGATTGATACCAGCTTACATAAAAATATCGCTTGCTTTAATATCTAATTGATAATTTTGAGACGTTTTAAACTTAAATCTATGCTTTGGGCAACAGCCCGTTAAGCTTTGACCCTATTCTGTTCGCAGGCGGCGACATGTAAAATCACGCGCAGCTGAACGGATCTTTCATGAAGTCGAGATCGTCTTCGGAAAACCGTTTGACGATCAGGACACTGGATGGGGTGCGCTCGAGAATCCGCATCGGCAGGCTGCCCAGCATGCGGCGGTAGACATCGTGGCGCAGGCTGCCGCCCATCATGATGATGGAGGCTTCACCGGCGGCCTCGAGAATCGTATCCTCGCGGCTGCGGCGCTCGAGCACATTGACCGCGCCGATTTTTTGGCATGCTGACAACCACTGCCCGGCCTCCTGCAGGCGTGCTTCAGCCGCTGCGACAATTTGAGGTTTGGCATCTGGCAGGCGTACGTATAGAAAGTCGACAGGTTGTCGGATGGCTGGGAGCAATTGCTTCAGCATCGGAAAAATTCGGCGAGAGGACGACGAACCGTCCGCGCAGATGAGGAAACGGCTGTCCGGTCCGCCACCGTGCACCACCAGAAGTGATGTGTTTAAATCCAGCGCAAGCTTGCGTGTGGTGTTGCCGGTCACCAGGTGCCCTAATCTGCTACGGCGAGGTGGAGCGACGATCAGCAGGCTGTAGGCGTGTTCATCCACTTCCTTGTTGATCGCTTCGACGAAATGGCCGAAGCATTCATAAAAGGCAATGCGTTCATCAGCCGCACCGTCGCAAAAAAACATGTGCCCTTGGGGGATATCGCGGATCTTGATCGTATCGATCGGCGCCAGCACGGCCTCATCGACCAACACTGACGCCGCATGGAGCAAAACCTGCAACCCACGCGGCAGTTCGGTACGTTGACCGGCGTTCAGCTTGACGCCGACGGGCGGCGGTTCTTCCGCGGCATGGGTACCGGAGCGTACGGTAATGACGCTCAATTCAGCATTCAACCGCCTTTTGAGTTTCGCAGCGAAGTGTAGGGCGCGGAGGGCGTCCGGCTTTCCATCAGTATAGACAAGCAGCCTGGTCATGTACCATGTACTCCTTTTTCATTTCGGGTGCCCGCTGTGGGCGCGGTATTTTCCGAAGCATCGATTGTCTTCGGGTCGGGGTATTCTTCCACAGAGCGGCTGGGCGGCTGAACACCTTGGCCGAAGATTTCCCAGTTGCCGCGTTTAAGTTGCGGGCATTCCCGAAACACAGATACGGGGCAAGCGGCGCATATGTCGGGGTAGAAATAATCGCGCATGGCTTTGCGTATGGCCGCTCCCGTGGTGGTGTGAATGTGCGTCATACCGACCTCATTCAGGAGTCCGGAATTTTTCAGTACCTTGAAAACGCGGTGATTGATACCGGCCAGAAAAATCCCTCCGCCACGCTGTTGAATTTCTTCCAGCAAAATCTCCAGGATATTCACGCCGCTGGAATCCATCGTATTGACCTTGTGCATGCGGATCAGAAGATTCGCCATTTCCGGATGGTTGCGTAAACGTCGTTGCAGGTCGTCCAGCACGAAATCAGCCGAGCCGAAGAAAAGGGATCCCTCGATGAAGATGATTTCCATTTGGCAGCACGTTTCGCCACGCCCCAATCCGACCATTTTCCCAGTAGTTAGATCGGGCACCATGGAATAGATGCGTGGGTGGGAAACGGCGGCCAGGTGCAGACCGATCGACAGCAGCACGCCGACATATATGGCGAATTCGATGTTCAGCAGCAAGGTCGACAGAAAAGTAACCGTCAGAACGGCGGCATCGCCCCGAGTGGCTTTAATGGTGCGGACAATATCACGCTTGCGAATCATCCCATATGAAACGACCATCAATACTCCGGCCAGGGCCGACATGGGGAGCTTGCTCGCCAGGGGGGCCGCCAGAAGAACCATCGCCGCAACCGCCACACCGGAAATGATTCCGCTTAGCGGCGTTTTGCCGCCCGCGCTGAAATTGAGCGCCGAGCGAACGAACGAACCGCTGCCAGGATAGCCGCTGAACAGGCAGGCGGAAACGTTGGCCAGTCCCTGACCGACGAATTCCCGGTTGATATTCAAGCGCTGTCGGCTCTGTGCGGCGATGGATTTGGCGATTGAGACGGCCTCCACCAGACCGAGAATCGCGATGGCAAAGGCTCCGGGTGCCAGGCGGAAGGTCTGTTTGATCTCTTCCATACCCGGCAGGTGCAACGGCGGCAAACCGCTCGGAAAGTCTCCGACCACCGCCACGCCATGCTGTTCCAGATGGAACAGGGAGACAATCGCCCCCGCGAGCACCAGGGCAATCAGGGGACCTGGCAAAGCTGGCTTCAGCTTATGGAGGCTGACGATTATGCCCATGGTCAGTAGGCCGAGCATCAGTGTGATCCAGTTGGTCTGATGCATGCGGCTGATGATATCCCATACCTGCTGATAGAACATAGCGCTGTGATGACCCTGATGAAGCCCAAGTAGACCGGAAAGCTGGTTGCAGGCGATCAATACGGCAGCGCCGGCCATGTAGCCGATCAATACGGCATGGGAAACAAAGTTCAACAAAGTACCCAGACGTGCGAACCCCATTAGCATCTTGACCAGGCCGACCAACAACGACAGGAACAAAGCCAGTTGAATATAACTGATACTGTTCGGTACGGCCAGGGCGCTTAACACGCTGAATACCACGAGCGAGACAGTGGTGGTAGGGCCGGAGATCAGATGCGCAGAGCTGCCCCACAAACAGCCGACGATCGTCGGTACGATAGAAGCATATAAGCCATATTGTACCGGCAGGCCGGCAATCAGGGCATAAGCCATGGATTGGGGGATGGTCATCACCGCTACCGTCAAGCCGGCCAGCAAATCGGGCCTCAGGAAACGCAGTTTGTATCCGCGCAGCCAGGAAATAAAAGGCATGAAATTTTCGGTACGCACCTGCACGCGTTCTGTCTCCGATTCAGCGGCTGTTGGGCATCCGGTCGAATTGCATCGGAATGCCGATTGAATTCACCTTTAATGTATCAAAAACAAGTCAAAGTATCAAACAGGATTGTGAAAACCCGGCAATGTTAGGAATCGTACCTTACGGTTTGTCCATATCGGTCAGAGTCATTGGAATTGGAGTCGTTCCACGCGAACTTATTGATATTTATGGATTAACATTCCAAAGATAGGCGTTATCAGCTAAAAACGCCATTTTCAGGGGTAAAATTGCTATTGTAAGCAACCTGCTCCTCCCGAAGTTGGTACGAATCCCTCGACCCGGCAACCGTGCAGTCCTTTGCCCGAATACCGAGTTTCGCTTTTATGTTTTCTATAAAACTTTTACTTCCAACTCCAACCTCTGCTCTCTGCTTGTCGAAGCGAAGCGTAGATCCCGTCATCGGGGCCCCGTTGAATTCTTCGGAAAAGACAAGCCTGCCAAGTTAAATTCATGCCAATGACAGCAAAGCGTATTTCACAAAGGCGCAGCCTTGACTGCGCCCGATATCTTGGTCAATCATTCACTGGCCTGGTTCAGAAAGGCCATGTCCTCTTCGCTCAGTTTCAGCTCCAGCGCCTTGGCAAAACTCTCGACCTGTTCTACGCTGGTGGCACTGACAATGGGTGCGGTAACGCCGTCACTGTGGATCAACCAGGCCAGCGCCACTTCCGCCGGTTTAGCACTGTGACCGGTAGCCGTCTCATCGAGCGCCTTCAGGATAGTCAGCCCTCGGTCATCAAGGTACTTGGCAACGCCCTCACCCCGTTTGGATTTACCCAGATCCGGTTTTGAACGGTATTTACCGGACAAAAAACCGGACGCCAGCGAGTAATAGGTCACCACGCCCAGCCCTTGCTTGATGCAAAGGTCACGCAAGGGGCCATCAAAACTGGCCCGGTCGTAGAGGTTGTATTCCGGCTGAAGCACCTCATAGCGGGGCAGCTGTTTGTCCTTTGATACCTGCAAGGCCTCAGCCAGTTGCTTGGCGTTTAGGTTTGATGCCCCAACAGCCCGGATCTTTCCTGCCTCCAGCAGCTTTTGAAAAGCACCAAGGGTTTCCTCAAAGGACGTATCCGGGTCCGGCCAGTGCGAGAAATACAGATCCACCACATCAGTGTTCAGCCGTGTCAAAGACTCATCAGCGGCCCGACTTATCCACTTGGCACCGAGGCCTTTTTTGCCCGGTTGTCCGAGATCAGAGCCGACCTTGGTAAAGAGCGTGACTTTGTCACGTATGCCGGGACGGGCCTTGAACCAGCGCCCCAGAATGGTCTCCGACTCACCGCCTTTGTTTCCGGGCGCCCAGGAAGAATAAACATCTGCCGTATCAATGGCATTGAAGCCATGGTCGATAAAGGCATCCAGTACTGCAAAACTTTGTTTTTCATCGATGGTCCAGCCAAATACATTGCCGCCGAACACCAACGGCACTATGGAAAGACCTGAATTTCCTAAAACACGTGTTGTCATCTTTACCTCCTTAATCACTTCTTGTAGCTGATAGAAAACAGCGACCATATGGATCTTGTGGGTGCCCCGTCCGATAATAAATTTATAATTTCCGATTTACGCTTTGAAAGCATCAGGGCCTTGGACGGATTGGTCTCGATCGGCGTGATGTCCTTTAAAAAACTTTTAAGTTCTGCTTTGTTAAACAGTGTCGCCACTCCGCAAGTTTTGGAGTTTTTGATTTCGAATCTGTTCTCGGCAGTCATATTCTTTTTCCCTTAATAACCGTTTCAAATACTTTACATTCTGTCAAACTTTTCCAGTTTTTCCTGGCATTTTCGGCACCGAACGGCAGCCGGCATCGCCTCTAGTCGAGCATCTCCAATGCATCCACCACAATCTATGCAGTGCCCGTAGGCCCCTGACTCAATCCGCGTTAGCGCTTGCTCTATTTTTTCCAGTTCCTGGTATTTGTGCTCTATAAACGAGAAAACCGTGTTTTCTTTTAGCTCAGCCAGTGCATAGTCTGCCTGATCATAAGCCATTTGAACAAAATCATGGTATTCTTCGCTGGCCTGGTGTTTCAGGTCATCCATGATTTCATCCCAAGCCTCCTTTTTTTGTCTGAGCAAATTATCCTTAAAATTTTCAAGCTCCTTATCTGTGAGAGATTTTGGCATTTTTTACCTCCGGTAGGATATATTTTAAATTCATTAATGAAACAGCCTCGATTTCCCATTGTCTGATTTTATTTCGAATTTCTAACCCCAAGGCTTTTGGCGCATAGGTTAGTCTTTAAAAATAATTCTGGAAAACATCATACTCCCTCTATCCGGGAAGCTCCGGAACTGTTATATTTTACCTTAATCATAGACATAACAGTAACCGATTGAAAGAAGAGTTCATCCGATTTTTCTGTAGGACTATTCAGCTATATTTTGTCGGTATTTGTCCTGCAAATTTCCTCGATAAAAATTAGAAAGGTTGGATTCGATCAATATTTTTCATTCAAAAATAAAGCGGATACCATACGCTGGATTCCGCTCTTTAACATTAGAACATCTAAATGAGTGTAAACAAAATCGATGGGGATTATGATACATTAATATTAATCTGGTTATTCAAACAATTTTTGATATCTCTATCAACAGCTGATGCGAACAGAAATCCGGCGTGACAAGAAGTAGTTGTCATGATAAGCATTGTTGCGGCGTGATGTATCGGTTCTCTTAACCCTATCGCTGCAAAAATCGGAGGGCTTCAGAGACAAGATTCCAAGGGTGAAGCCGTAGTAAACCTACTGCGAACCCTTGGCAACACAGGATCTGGAGTCCTCCGGCTTTCCGCAGGATAAACAACATGGTATCAAATTGATCCCATCCTTTGAATTCACCATTGGTTGGAAATCAAAAATTAGGGTATTTCGATGATTTTTGTTTGAAACTCGAATAGATAATCCTCCTTTTGCCATGTTGTTTATGCAACGTTGGGGTAAACAACGGAACAGAGTAGCATGAACATTAAACTAGAAAACCCGTCACCGGGATTTGTCGAATCCATTCTGCTGATGTCTTTGCTGATCTCCCTGACGGCTTTGTCCATAGATACCATGCTCCCGGCTTTGCCGGAAATCGGCAGGGATCTGCAGGTTCAATTTGCCAATGACGTTCAACTGATCATATCGATGTTGATTCTCGGTTTGTCCATCGGGCAATTGATCTTCGGACCATTATCGGACAGCATGGGGCGCAAACCTGTGCTTTTTGCCGGAATCATGATTTTTATCACCGGTTGTATGCTTTGCCTTTTCAGCGCCAGTTTTGCGGTAATGCTTATCGGACGGATTGTGCAGGGCATCGGTGCGGCCGGACCTCGTACCATAGTGCTCGCCTTGATTCGCGACCAGTACGAAGGCCGATCCATGGCCCGGATGATGTCGAGCATCATGTCGGTTTTCATCATGATTCCCGCCATTGCGCCCTCCATCGGCCAGGGGATTCTCATGGTCGCCAGTTGGCGTGCGATTTTCGGATCGCTTCTTTGTCTGTCCCTGTTTGCACTGGCATGGTTTGTCTGGCGGCAGCCCGAAACACTGTTGTCACCGTATCGTATTCCCTTTTCTTTTACTAAAATTACAAGGGCGTTTATCGAAGTATGCACCCATCGTATTGCTCTGGGCTACACGGTCGTAACAGGTTTTATTTTCGGGGCGTTTCTCGGATACCTCAACTCCGCCCAGCAGATTTTTCAGGAGATATACGGACTCGGCAGATTGTTTCCCATATTCTTTGGAATATTGGCGCTGTCCATCGGCTGCGCATCATTTTTCAATTCCCGCATCGTTGTTCGATACGGGATGCGCAAATTGGCGGCTCGGGCAATGATGACCATTGCCACATTATCCATGGTTTATCTGATTGTGGTTTACTTCATGGGCGGCGTTTCTCCATTATGGATGTTCATGTCCTGCCTGATAGCCGTTTTTTTTTGCATCGGCATTTTATTCGGCAATCTTAATTCCATCGCCATGATGCCCATGGGGCATATTGCGGGAACAGCATCATCTGTAATCGGCTCGCTTTCCTCTCTTATTGCCGTACCGCTGGCTGTTTTGATAGGCAGATGCTACAACGGCACGACACTGCCTTTGATCGCCGGTTTTATTGTTTTGAGCGCATTATCCATCTTTATCATGAGATGGGCCAATTTTTCATCCCGCTGAACGGCCATACTTAAAAAGTAAAGTGTCTGCTGGTTTAAAGAAAGATCAATGGATGCTAAACACCTATAGATAAATCTTACGGTCCTGATATCAATACCTCCCCGGTGGATTTATCTACCCGATCTACCCAGGTACCCTTGGCAGCATTGCTTGATATCCTCGTTGTGTAGACTACGTTTAGATGAGCTCCTCCGGGTTTAATTGCTTCCTCTTCTGTAAAAGTCAGTTTGCTGCCATTTAGCGTGCCACGGATTAAATGGATGCTATTTAAGGTTTTCCAAGTGATTTCCCCGACCAAGGAGCCTGTAGTTTTGTTATAATCTGTAATCCGTATCGTAAAAGGCCAAAATTTTCTGCCTTGAAAAGCCTTTCCACTATGAACCTTCCCACTGATAAACCCATCAGCCCAATTACCCATATTGTTATTTGCAGGACTTGAAAGTGATCCACTATTTGATGACGTTGAGGACGACCCATTAATCGGCTTTCCTAATACCTCCACAAATCCAAATCAGAGGTGTGGTTTAAGCCGATTAATTAAAAAGCGGTTTTGCCTGATTTAGTTCGTTCCCGCCTTGTTTTTTCTTTTTCATTTTGTTCGTCTTTGAGTAGGTTCTCCAATGCGTCCTTGAAGTAGATGATAATTTGACATTTCGGCTTTCCAAACCGATCCGGAACAAAAGATAGAATCAGCACGTCATTGCTCTTTTTCCAGTAAAGCGATTTTGAGGTTTTCCCGCCCCATTTTATACTCTCCGGAGCACCGTATTTTTCTTTAAGTGTCTCTATGGTGTTCACCGCATCTTTTTTTAAATGGATTTTTATCAAAACAGGTCTTTGAGTATATTCTGAATAGACCAGTTCGACGTATTCAAATGAAACGTTTTTATTTCGCATATAGCGATATACCAGCTTAACCGTATTATGCTCAACCCTTTCTCCGAGAGGGGAATTCAATTTTTTGTTTAATTCATCAAGATCCGCAAAATATTCTTTCAAGAAACCCTTATAGTTTATTTCCAAATTGATAATATTTCTGGGTTCAATGGCATCATCGCCTAAAATCTTATTTAGACGGTCTCTTACCTTGCTTGTTATAATTGTATTTTTTCCGATATCGAAAAAAGTGAAGCTGTCGGAATGTTCCGGAGCAGGCTGTGGGGCGGCGGTTTCTTGTTTATCTCCGCAGGACACGCTGAACAAGATCAAATTAATGATTATAACGAAAAAAGAAATTGTTTTGATAATTTTTGGCTTCACATTTTATTTTTACACTAAAAACTTGTTTTAAGCAAGAACGATATTACTCAGTATTCCATAAAATTCAAGAAGTTAAATTCACCATAATTAACATCTCAATAAATCATGGATTTGAGTCAATATAATAGTTTCATACATCATAAAATACCCATTATCAAGGCCGTCATATTATAATTCAATCGTGTAATAATTAATTCAAAAGCTTCAGCGCTTCTCTCAATGGTATTCTTTTTCCATTTTTGAAAACAACCACAAAAGCGCCACTAAACCCCTTCCTTTGAAGTTCCGACTGCAAAACAGATGCTGATTTTAAATCTTTTTGGTTTCCTACAGTATATTTGTATAGGCCACTATCTTTATATTCCCATACACTTTCGAGCCTCTTAAATTGTGAAGAATTTTTTGCGAGACGAGTGCTTGAAGAAATAATTTGGACCTTAAAAATTATCTCCTGATTTTTTGTATCTGATTCGGTGTTAACCATCTTTGAATTTATTTTAGAAATATTCTTATTTGATTTTGCTTGTGCAACAATATCTCCTTTTGTTTTTCGTTCTTCTAACGATCTCGTTTTTATGGTTATTTCGTTTAATTGTTTTTTCAATTTAGCATTTTCTTCACGCACAGATTTCAACGTTGCTTGAAGTCCTGCAATGAATTTTTCAGAGTTATAATTTTTTTTATTTACTTCATTCAATTTGGCTTCGATTTCTTTCATACGTTTTTGTTCTGTCCGTGCGTTTTCTTTGGCTCTTTCAATCCGCACTTTTTCTTTAGCTCTTTCAAAGTGATAACTTGCATAATAGATAGATGGGATTAAAAAGAAGGTCAATATTGTTATTATTGATACAACTTTTTTGTAAAAGACCGTTAACAATATGTTGAAGTATTATTTTTTATTCGCTATAGTTTACATGCACCATAATAACTATTTGTAATACATAAAGAAAGGGTGTTTTCAAGTGGACAGCCATATCCGAAAACAGGCATAATAGAGACGACTTATACTCTGAAAGCAACACCATGTCGAACTGAACAATGCCGATATAGATGTTGATGATTTTCCGTCCTTTTAAAAGCTCAATTTGGCCTGCTTAAGGATGGTCGGTCATTGTTTTTTTCCGCTGAAATATCATTTGTATTAATTTATCGTAAAAGGTTTCCGGCTTATGGACATCTGGTTTGTCGTTATGGAACTGGTAATGCTGCTGGGCGGTGCTTTCATGATGGGCGCCGTGGCCCAGCGCCTGGGGCAAAGTCCCATAATAGGATATCTTCTGACGGGGATCATCGTCGGCCCGCTGCTGTTTAACACGGCTCTTGTCAACCAGGCCTCGGAACTGGGGGTCGCGCTGCTGTTGTTTTCCATCGGTCTGGAATTCAGTTTCAAACAGCTAATGAAAATGGGGCGGATGGCATTCGGCGGGGGAACGCTGCAGGTGGTGTTGACCATTCTAACGGTTTCCCTGATAACGGTTAACATGTTCGACCTGCCCCGAGCGTTCACGCTGGGAGCCATCGTAGCGATGAGTTCTACCACCATGGTGCTGCGGCTGCTGGTGGACCGTGTGGAAATCGATTCGGTCAAAGGCAGGACATGCCTGGCCATTCTTCTGCTCCAGGACATAGCCATCGTACCTCTCGTGCTAATGGTCAGCTTCTTTACACCGGCTGCGTCAGAGATAAATATCGGTCTGCATATCCTCAAGATTATCCTGTCAGTTATCGGGTTGGCAGTTGTTTTCTACCTACTGCTCTATCATCTGGCCCCGGCACTGCTGAGCGAGGCGACACTCTTTGCCAATCGGGAGCTGACCGTACTGCTGAGTATCACTGTGGGTTTCGGCGCAGCTTGGGTCGCCCATAAACTACACATCTCCCCGGCACTAGGCGCTTTTGTTGCAGGCATGCTGCTGGGAGAATCACCTTTTGCCACCCAGATCCGATCCGATATCGGCTCGATGCGCATTATTATGGTCACCCTCTTTTTTGCCTCGGTGGGCATGCAGGCCAAGCCCATATGGTTTATCAAACACTTGCACTGGGTAGCACTCGTTTCGGTAATCGTTCTGATCCTGAAAACCGGGATTATTTATATTGTGGGCCGTTTATTCAGCCTCGAAAACCGACAAGCCCTTGCCACGGGCATTACTATGAGTCAGATCGGAGAGTTTTCATTTGTGCTGGCAGCCACTGCCCGCAGGGGCGGTGTGCTTCCAGCTGATATCGTTGACCTCATTGTGTCGGTGATCATTGTACTGATGCTGGTCACCCCATATCTGATTGCCAATGCCGATGCAATGACCGAGCGGTTACTGACACTGATTTTTAGAAAGAGGCCTTTGGCGGCAAGCACTTCTCCATCCGGGAAGGCCGAACCGGCCAACCGAGTGGTGGTGGTGGGATTGGGGCCGGCCGGGCGCCAGGTTGTACAGACACTTGTGACGCAGCGCTTGGAACCCGTGATAATCGACGTTAATCCCAAAAGCCGCGAATATGCCCGACAACAGGGCCTTCATCTTCATCTGGGGGATGCGGGTCAAGAAGAGATTTTGATACATGCGGGTCTGCTTGACGTGTGCATGGTGGTGGTGACGGTTCCCGATCCCCATGCTGCTGTCAGGATCGTGGAAATCATTCGCCGGCTTAGACCCCATGTGCCCATTGCGGCTCGGTGTCGATATAACCGGCACGTCGCCGATCTCCAGGGAGCAGGCGCCGACATCGTCGTCGATGAAGAGGTCACAATGGGAAACATGTTAAGCCAACAGATCATAGATTATCTAATGAATGGCTCGGCCGCCGTGGTGGCCTGCCGCCTCGGCGGACAAACCCTGGAATCGATCACCGAAAAGAGATCGTAGCCGATGTTAAGGTCTGCATATATCGTAAAGTCCACAAAAAATCAAAAGGACGAACCCCGAGAAAAGAATTTGCCCTATAGCGAAAACCATATCACAATGTTTTAAGGCATCAAAAACCCGTCCGATATTGCAGTAGTCGTCACAACTATGGCTTGGTGATATGGTATTGAGGTATCACAGAAAAATCAGGCGCTTGATAGTGTGACATAATTTCAGCTATCTATCAACCAGTTTCAATATTTTAATAAAAAACCCGCTAATCTCTTTAATACTATATATTGTATAGTTCTGATTCGATCTAATCCGGTTTTAAATTCGGAGCTCCTTGCTTTTATCAGTTTCTATTTGATTCAGTCGGTATGATGATCCAATACTCTTTTCACTTTGATGTGTATCAGATAGCAATCCAAAACATGAAAATATCATCCATCTAAAAAACCTGTGTTATTCCTGACGTCTATACTATCATGGGATAGAGTTATGGACAGTTTCGGTATTGCTGAATTTTTTGCGTAAGTTTGGATTGCAGTTAAAAGACTCTGAAATATGTTGGAGATCTAAAGGCGAAATTCATATCTAATTGCTTTGAATTCAAAGTTATAACTACACCATATTGTAATCTGGTGCTAAAGCGTAATAATTGATTCAGCTGTTTCTTTGTGCCATAATTTGAAAGCTTGGAATAATGGCGTTTCCGGATAATAATATAAAATCATTTTGCATTTTCAGAATAGTTTGTTTAAGGAGGCTTTCCAAATATGGATCCATTGTGGATTGTTGCCGCATTTGTCTTCGGAGCTGCTTCCAGCAGGATCGGCCTGCCGCCTCTCGTGGGATACTTGATCGCTGGATTTGTCCTTAATAGTTTCGGCGTCGAGGGAAGCGAAACTCTTGAAAAGATTGCCGATGCAGGTGTAACACTGCTTCTATTTTCCATCGGCCTAAAACTAAAGTTGAAGAGTCTTGCCAAGCCCGAAGTATGGGCCGGTGCAACGATTCACATGTTTATTACCGTTGCAGTCTTCGGAACCGGGAGCTGGATTCTTAGTGTGTTAAGGATGCCCTACTTTCATCTTCTAAGCTGGCAAACTACAATATTGATCGCGTTCGCCCTGAGTTTTTCAAGCACGGTTTTTGCGGTTAAAGTGCTTGAAGAAAAGAAAGAGACGCCCTCCCGCCATGGCACTGCCGCAATCGGTATACTGATCATGCAGGACATTATTGCGGTTGTCTTTTTAGCAGTCTCTGCCGGAGACCTCCCTTCACCGTGGGCAGCGGTCCTCGTAGCGTCGCTTTTTATCATCAGGCCTCTGCTGGCCAGGTTTTTGGTCCGATGTGGTCATGGCGAACTTCTGATGTTGTTTGGAATATTGATGACCGCTGCCGGGTACAGCAGCTTCGAAATGGTCAATTTAAAAGGAGATCTGGGGGCGCTTGTGTTCGGTATGCTCTTGGCTACTCATCCCAAGGCGGGTGAACTGGCCGATAGGTTGCTTAGCTTCAAAGATCTCTTTCTTGTCGGTTTCTTTTTAAATATTGGCATCTCTGGTTCTCTGACGCCCACAGGACTCGTGATAGCGCTTTTGCTGGCGCTGGCCGTACCGTTCAAAGCAGCGCTGTTTTTCGGCATCCTCACACGCTTCAAGCTGCGTGCTCGAACATCGATGCTTGCTTCGCTTAGCTTGGCCAATTACAGTGAGTTTGGTCTCGTTGTCGGGTCTATCGGCGTAGCCATGGGCTGGATTAGCGGTGACTGGCTGGTTATCATCGCTGTTGCACTTTCGATAACGTTCATTTTGGCAGCCCCTTTGAACGCTTCCTCCCACATTATCTATGCGCGTATTTCAGGCCGACTGAAAAGTTTCGAAACCGCAAAGCGTCTGTCTGAAGATAAACCGATAGAGACCGGCGATGCTGAGGTTGTGATTATCGGCATGGGTGGCGTTGGAACGAGTGCATTTGACGAAATGAGGCGTCGATACGGCGACGTGGTGATCGGACTGGATTTTTGCGCTGAAACGGTGGAGCAACATCAAAAACTTGGGAGAAATGTGGTTTACGGCGATGCCGAGGATAGCGATTTCTGGGAGCGAGTCCAACCGGCGAAAAGTCGGGTTAATCTGGTCATGCTGGCCTTACCGGATCACAAAGCCAGTATATTTGCAATCCGACAGATGGCTCAGAGAGGTTATCAAGGCCAGATCACAGCGTCAGTGCGTTACGAGGATGAAATACCAATCCTGAAAGAGGTGGGAATCAATGCCGCATACAGCCTTTACGAAGAAGCTGGTGTTGGATTTGCCGACCACGTGTGTGCCCATATGGATTACTGCAAACTCAAAGATGCCGGACTAAAATCCTGAACGGTGGGCTAGGCGATGATATTTTTATTTTTTGGATGGCTATTTCAGGAATCAAAAACTTCGAGTTTCGTGTGATCACCATTAGATG